>NZ_JBBHZK010000001.1:0-1492461 GCF_049843555.1 Methyloversatilis sp. MC4-4 | reverse complement strand
TCGTCCCGAGGTGCCCCTCGGGAGGTAAAGACAATACAAGGAGCGGTCTTCTGACCGCGACTGCGGCGTTTGGACCTGAAGCGTTGCGCGATCAAAGGCACTGTCGCGGTCAGAAGACCGCTCGTACAGGGGTGGCGCAGTCTGGCGGTTTGAATCTGAGGTCTTCCGAGCTCAACCGCGCGTCCTTGCACAGGCCCGGCGGCGTGCTACGGTGGGCGACCGTCATCGCCCCGGGCTCACCATGCATGCCGACTGGAACGCCTGTCACCCCGGGCAACTCGCCTGTACCGGCGCGCATTTCCTGCACGCCAAGGATTTCGTGTTCCGCAAGTGGTGCGAGCTGGCGGTCGAACGCAATGTGGTGGTGCCGGTCGACTTGTCCGGTTCCTGCCGCTACGGCTCGCTGTTCATGAACCGCGTCTTCGGCGGTTCGCTGCGCGGCCATTTCCAGCACCAATACAACTACATCGATCATCGTGTCGTCGATCTGAGTCACGACGCGGCGGACGTGGGCGCGATGACCCACCCCTATCTGCACGAGCCGGACTACTTCGAACTCGACTCACTGCAGGACTCGCTGGCCGGCTGCCTGCCGCGCGTCGACCGCTGGGTGCTGGAATTCCTGGCCGAGGTTAACGCGCGACAGCAGTGCCCGGCCGGCCCGGACCCGGCAGCGCTCGTGCTCAGAGCCTGACCGGCGTCGGCGGCGTGCCGCCGGTCAGCGCGGCGATCAGGTTGTCGGCGGCGAGGTCGGCCATGGCCTTGCGGGTGGCGCCGGTGGCACTGGCGATGTGCGGCGTCAGCACGACGTTGGGCACTTCGAGCAGGCCCGGATTCAGCTTCGGTTCGCCTTCATACACGTCGAGCGCGGCGGCGCCGATGCGGCCGCTGCGCAGCGCCTCGACCAGCGCAGCATCGTCGACCACGCCGCCGCGCGCGATATTGGTCAGCGTGGCGGTCGGCTTCATCTGTGCCAGTTCTGCAGCGCCGATGGCGTGGTGCACGGCCGGCGAATAGGGCACCACCAGTATCAGATGATCGGCTTCGCGCAGCAGCGTGTCCTTGTCCACCCAGCGCGCGCCGAGCGGCGTTTCGATGGCGGCCGGGAGCGGGCTGCGGTTGTGGTAGATCACCTTCATGCCGAAGCCGAACGCGCCGCGGCGGGCGATGGCCTGGCCGATGCGGCCCATGCCGAAGATGCCCAGCGTCTTGCCGTACACGTCGACACCATTCATCAGCGTGTAGGTCCAGTGCGTCCACCGGCCGTCGCGCAGGAAGCGTTCGCTCTCGGTGACGCGGCGGGCGGCCGCCATCATCAGCGCGAAGCCGAAGTCGGCGGTCGATTCGGTCAGCACGTCCGGCGTGTTGCTGACCAGGATGCCGCGCGCGGTGCAGGCGGCGACGTCGATATTGTTGTAGCCGACCGCCATCGTGCACACGGCGCGCAGGCCGGGGCAGGCGTCGAGCAGCGCGGCGTCGATCTTTTCGTTGGCGGTGATGAAGACCCCGGACTTGCCCTGCAGCCGCGCAATCAGTTCGGACTGCGTGAGCACGCGGTCTTCCTGGTTGGCGTCGACGTCGAAATGCGACGACAGGCGCTCGATCAGTTCAGGCAGGACGTAGCGGGCGACGAGAATGGCAGGGCGGCTCAAGACGGGCTCCGGTGAAGTGCGGGAGCGCTGAATCTAGCGCGCGGCCCGCCGCCAGGCGAGCCGCAGCGCACAAGTGTTACGCGGCACGCGGCAGCACAGTTGCCGCGTGCAGGCGACTTACCAGGGCAGGGCTTCGCCCATGTGGAAGAAGCCGCCGGTCGGGCCGTCGGCCGGCAGTGTGGCCAGTTGCACGCTGGTCTTGCCGCCGTCGGCGATGTCCATCGGCGCGTTCGGGCCGCCCATGTCGGTCTTCACCCAGCCCGGGTGGGCGGAGTTCACCTTGATCGGCGTGTCGGCCAGTTCGGCCGCCAGGTGCACGGTGTAGGCGTTCAGTGCGGTCTTCGACGCGTTGTAGGCGACTTCCTTGGCCGGCGCGATCGGCGAATCCGGTGCGCAGTGCGTGCCGAGCGAACCGAGGATGGACGACAGGTTCACGATGCGGCCGGCCGGTGCCTGGCGGATCAGCGGCAGCAGGATCTGCGTCAGTTCGATCACGGCGAAGAAGTTCACGTCGAAGGTGCGGCGCAGGACGTCCTGCGACACCGTGCTGGCGTTCGGCGCGAAGAAATCGCCGAGCGCGATGCCCGCGTTGTTCACCAGGATGTCGAGCCGGCCGTACTGGCTGGCGAAGTGGTCGTACACCGCCTGGAAGGTCGCCGGCTTGGTTGCGTCGAAGCCGATGGCCGAGGCGTGAATGCCTTCGTTGCGCAGTGCGGCGACGGCTTCTTCGCCCTTGTCCGGATCGCGCACGCCGATCACCACTTCGATGCCGAGGCGGCCGAGGCCGCGTGCGGTTTCCAGGCCGATACCCCGGTTGCCACCGGTGATGAAGGCGACTTTCTGTTGCGTGTTCATGCTCTAGCTCCTCAGGGATTGCGGGCGTGCAGGGGCTGGTCCGGCCCTGCGTCGGAAATATCTGCGGGCGCGCGGCTGTGCCAGCCGCCACCCAGCGCACGGATAAGACCCACGGCGGCGCGCGCACGTTCGCCTTCGAGCTGCGACGCGATGCGCCGCTGCAGCAGCACGCTGCGGTCGGCGTCGATCACGTCGAGCTGGCTGACCGAACCTTCGCGGTACTGGATCTGTGACAGCTCTGCCGCACGCATGGCGGCCTGCACGGCTTCATCCTGCGTGCGCGTCTGCTCCGCCAGGATGCGCAGCCCGGCCAGGTTGTCCTCGACTTCGCGGAAGGCGCCGAGCACCGTCTGGCGGTAGGCGGCGACCTCTTCGTCATAGACGGCGCGGGCGCGTTCCAACCCGGCTTCGCGCGCGCCGCCATCGAAGATGGGCAGCGTCAGCGCGGTGCCGACCAGCGGTCCGAGCACGAAGCTGCGCGTGCTCCACTGGAACAGATTGCCCAGTTCGGACGATTCGTAGCCCAGTGCGCCGGTCAGGTTCAGACGCGGAAACCACGCCGCCTGCGCGATGCCGACACGGGCGTTGGCCGCGGCCATCGCGCGTTCGGCGGCGGCGATGTCGGGCCGCCGTTCGAGCAATGCCGAAGGCAGGCCCGGCGGTATGTCGAGCGTGACCCGTGCGAGCGGCTGTGGCTCGAGCGCGAAGTCGGCCGGCGCGCGGCCCAGCAGCAGTGCCAGCGCGTGTTCGGCGTTGGCGCGACGGCGCGACACGCCGAAGGACTCGGACTGCGCCGACGCCAGTTCGGTCTTCGCGCGCGCCAGCTCCAGCTCGCTCACATCGCCTTCGTCATAGCGCCGCTGCACCAGGCGCAGCGTGTCGGTGCGCAGCTGCACGGTGCCGCTGTAGAGCGCCTGTTCGGCGTCCAGCTCGCGGATCAGGAAATAGGTCTGTGCGACGTCGGCCTGCAGCGCGAGCTGCAGCGAACGGAACAGCGCTTCGCGCTGCTGCGCGGTGGCGCTGGCCGCATCGACGCCGGCGGCCACGCGGCCGAACAGATCGACCTCGTAGGCGACGGTGGCCTGCGCCCGCCACAGCGTGAGGGCGCGACCGTCCGCGCTGTCGTCGAGACCCTGTGCCGCCGGTGACTGCCGTTGCCGCGTCGGCCCGAAGCCGGCGCCAACCTGCGGCGACTGCTGCGAGCGGGCGTCGCGCACCAGTGCACGCGACTGGGCGAGGCGCGCGGCCGCAGCCTTCAGGTCCTGGTTGGCGTCCATCGCCTGCGCGACCAGCGTGTTCAGGCGACCGTCGCCGAACACCGTCCACCACTCGCCGCGCGCCAGTTCCTCGGAGGGTTGGGCCGGCTTCCAGTCGGCATTGCCGGCGGGTGCCTCCTTGAATGCCTGCGGCGTATCGACCGCCGGGCGTTCGTAGGTCTGCATCACCGAGCAGCCCGCCAGCACCAGCAGACTTGCGCTCAGCGCGGCAGTGCGGCGCAGGGTATGGAAATCGAATGCGTTCATGTCTTGCTCCGGATCAGTGGGCGACGGCTGCGACATCGGGCAGCGGCGTGTGGCCGGCGTGAGTGAGGCGCTTGCCCGAGGCCTTGCGCAGCAGCACGTAGAACACCGGGGTCAGGAAGAGGCCGAAGAAGGTGACGCCCAGCATGCCGGAGAACACCGCCACGCCCATGGCATGACGCATTTCCGAACCGGCACCGCTCGACGTGACCAGCGGCACCACGCCCATGATGAAAGCGATCGACGTCATCAGGATCGGGCGCAGGCGCAGCCGGCTGGCTTCGATCGCCGCCTCGACGATGCCGCGTCCGCGCAGTTCCAGCTCACGGGCGAATTCGACGATCAGGATGGCGTTCTTCGCCGACAGCCCGACCAGCACCATCAGACCGATCTGCGTGAAGATGTTGTTGTCGCCGGCGGTGAGCCAGACGCCGGTCAGCGCGGCCAGGATGCTCATCGGCACGATGAGGATGACGGCCAGCGGCAGCGTGAGGCTTTCGTACTGCGCGGCCAGCACCAGGAACACCAGCAGCACGCTGATCGGGAACACCCAGACACCGGCGTTGCCGGCCAGGATCTTCTGGTAGATCAGGTCCGTCCATTCGTACTTGACGCCGCGCGGCAGCACCTCGTCGGCGATGCGCTCGGCCGCGGCCTGCGCCTGGTCGGACGAATAGCCGGGCGCCGGGCCGCCGTTGATGTCGGCCGAGGTGTAGCCGTTGTAGCGCACCACCATTTCCGGGCCGAAGCTCTGCTTCACCTTGACCAGCGAGGACAGCGGCACCATGTCGCCATTCGCGTTGCGTGTCTTCAGCGCCAGGATGTCCGCGGCTTCGGCGCGGAAGGGCGCGTCAGCCTGGGCACGCACCTGATAGACGCGACCGAAGCGGTTGAAGTCATTCACGTAGAGCGAACCGAGATAGATCTGCATGGTGTCGAACACGTCGGTGATCGGCACGCCGAGCTGCTTGGCCTTCACGCGGTCCAGATCGACGTCGAGCTGCGGCACGTTGATCTGGTAGCTGGAGAAGGTCGGGCCCAGTTCCGGCGCCTTCGCTGCGGCGGCGATGAAGGCTTCCTTGGCCGCTTCCAGTTCGGCGTAGCCGAGCGCTCCGCGGTCCTGCAGCTGCAGCTTGAAGCCGCCCAGCGTGCCCAGACCCATGACCGGCGGCGGCGGGAACACGGCGATGTAGGCGTCCTTGATGTCGGCGAACTTGGCGTTCAGCGACGCAGCGATTGCGCCGGCCGACAGTTCCGGGCTCTTGCGCTCGTCGAAGGGCTTCAGCGTCGCGAATACGATGCCGGCGCTCGAACTGTTGGTGAAGCCGTTGATCGACAGACCGGGGAAGGCGACCGCGTTCTCGACGCCCGGCTGTGCCAGCGCGATCTCGCCCATGCGGCGGATCACGTCTTCGGTGCGGTCGATCGAGGCGCCGGCCGGCAGCTGGGTGAAGCTGATCAGGTACTGCTTGTCCTGCGCCGGCACGAAGCCGCCGGGCACCAGATAGGACAGGCCGACCGTTGCGCCGAGCAGCACGGCATACACGCCCATGGCTGCGCCCTTGCGCTGGATCATGCCGCTGACGCCGCGCCCGTAGCTTTCCGAGCTGCGGTTGAAGAAGCGGTTGAAGCGCGCGAAGAAGCCGCCGAACACGGCGTTCATCGCCCGCGTCAGCGCGTCCGGCTTGGCGTCGTGACCCTTCAGCAGCATGGCGGCCAGTGCCGGCGACAGCGTCAGCGAGTTGAAGGCGGAGATCACCGTCGAGATGGCGATGGTCATCGCGAACTGCTTGTAGAACTGGCCGGTCAGGCCGGTCATGAAAGCCAGTGGCACGAACACGGCGACCAGGGTCAGCGCGATGGCGATGATGGGCCCGCTCACCTCCTGCATTGCGCGGTAGGTGGCTTCGCGTGCCGACAGCCCTTCGGCGATGTTGCGCTCCACGTTCTCGACCACCACGATGGCGTCATCGACCACGATGCCGATCGCCAGCACCATGCCGAACAGCGACAGCGCGTTGATCGAGTAACCGAAGCCCAGCATCAGCGAGAAGGTGCCGACGATGGACACCGGCACCGCCAGCAGCGGGATGATGGAGGCGCGCCAGGTCTGCAGGAACACGATGACCACCAGCACCACCAGCGCGATCGCTTCGAGCAGCGTCACGATGACCGCCTTGATCGACGCGCGGACGAACTGCGTGGGGTCGTAGACGATGCGGTATTCGACCGAGGGCGGGAAATCCTTGGCCAGTTCGGCCATGGTTTCGCGCACCGCGGCCGACACGTCGAGCGCGTTGGCACCGGGCGCCTGACGGATGGGCAGCGCCACCGCCGGCTTGTTGTCGAGCAGTGAGCGCAGGCCGTACTCGGAGGCCGCCAGTTCGACCCGGGCGACGTCGGCCAGCCGCGTGATGCTGCCGTCGGGCGAGGACTTCAGGATGATGTCCGAGAACTCCTCGACCGTCTGCAGACGACCTTGCGCGTTGACCGACAGCTGCAGCGGCACGTCGGCCGAATTCGGTGAGGCACCGATGACGCCGGCCGCCACCTGCACGTTCTGCTCACGGATCGCGCGCACCACGTCGCTGGCGGTCATGTTGCGCTGGGCCACCTTCTGCGGATCGAGCCACACGCGCATGGCGTAGTTGCCGGAACCGAACAGGCCGACCTCACCGACGCCCTTGATGCGCGCCAGCCGGTCCTTCACGTTGATGACGGCGTAGTTGCGCAGATAGGTCGTGTCGTAGCGGTTATCCGGCGAAATCAGGTGCACCACCATGGTCAGCGTGGGCGAGCTCTTGAGCGTGGTCACGCCCAGCCGCTGCACGTCTTCCGGCAGCCTTGGCATCGCCTGCGACACACGGTTCTGCACCAGCTGCTGCGCCTTGTCCGGGTCCATGCCGAGGTTGAAGTAGACGGTCAGCGTCAGGTTGCCGTCGCTGTTGGCCTGCGACTGCATGTACAGCATGTCCTCGACGCCGTTGATCGCCTCTTCCAGCGGCGAGGCCACGGTTTCGGCGATCACCTTGGGGTTGGCGCCCGGGAACTGGGCGCGCACGACGACCGACGGCGGCACCACTTCCGGGTATTCGGAAATGGGCAGCTGGAACAGCGACAGCGCGCCGGCCAGCAGGATGAGCACCGACAGCACACCGGCGAAGATGGGTCGGTCGATGAAGAATCTGGAAATGTTCATGGCATCAGGCCTTCACGTTCGGAGCACGCCGGGCCGGCTGCGCGGGCGCACCGACCAGGCTTTCGCGGTTCATCGGCACGCTCTTCGGTGCCACGGTGTCGCCCGGGCGGGTGCGCTGCAGACCGCTGACGACGATGCGTTCGCCGGCGTTCAGGCCGTTCTCGATGATGCGCAGGCCACTCTGACGCGCGCCCAGCCGCACTTCGCGGTAGGCGGTGCGGTTGGTCTCGTCGACCACCAGCACGAAGCGCTTGTCCTGATCGGTGCCGATGGCGCGTTCGTCGATCAGCACCGCCTCGCGCGGGGCACCGCCACCGAGGCGGATGCGCGCGTAGAGGCCGGGCAGCAGCAGGCCGTCGGCGTTGTCGAACACGGCGCGTACGCGGATGGTGCCGGACGAGGTGTCGAGGCGGTTGTCGACCGAGGCCACGGTGCCGCGGCGCGAATGGCCCTCTTCGTCGGCCAGGCCGAGGAAGACCGGCACCGGTTCGCCGCCGGCGGCGCGAGCCGGATTCACGTACTTCAGGAAGCTCTGCTCGTCGACGTCGAAGGCGGCGTAGATCTTGTCCATCGACACCAGCGTGGTCAGCGGCGTGGTGCCGGCGCCGGCGGCGACGATATTGCCCACGGTCACTTCGGCGCGCGAAATGCGCCCAGACACCGGGGCGGTGATGCGCGTGTATTCGAGGTTGAGTTTCGCCGCGGTCAGCGCGGCCTGCGCCGCCTGGACCTGGGCGGCGGCTTCGCGCGCGGCGTTCTGCTTCTCGTCGAGGTCGCGCTTCGCGATCGCGTTGTCGGCCGCCAGGCGCTGGCCGCGCGCCAGTTCGGTCGCGGTGTAGCCGGCACGCGTTTCGGCGGCGGCGAGCTGCGCCTGCGCACGCTCGACTTCGGCCGCGTAGGGGCGCGGATCGATGGTAAACAGCACGTCGCCCTTCTTCACGCGGGCGCCGTCGCGGAAATGCACGGCGGTCAGCGTGCCAGACACCAGGGGCCGTATTTCGACGCGATCCACCGCCTCCAGCCGGCCGGAATAGTCCTGCCAGTCGATGATGGTCTGGCGGCTGACCTCGGCCACTTCGACCGGGGTGGCGGCCGGCGTGGCCGCTGCGGCGGGCGGTGTGTCGGCTTGTGCGCGCATGACGGCAAAGCCGCCGGTGGCAACCAGTGCGGTGATGACGAGGGCGAGGGCGGTGCGCGTGTGCGGGATGGACATGGCGGCTTCCTTGCTGGAGGGTTGGATGGAATGAAGAGGCATCGGATCGGTGTTCAGACGGCGTGACGGGCGTCGTTGTGACCGGCCTGCGCGCGGCCGAGCCGGCAGCGCAGGAACTGGACGACGCCGTCGAGCAGCGGCGGATGGGCGAGCAGGGTGGCGTGCGTGATGCCGGCGAAACGCTCGACCTGGGTGTGCACGCCGGCGGCGATCAGCGCCGCGGCATATTTCTCGGCTTCGCAATGCAGCAGGTCGCGCCCGGCGGTGGCGATGTAGGCTGCCGGCAGACCGGCCTGGCGGCACGACTCCAGCGGTGCGGCGTAGGGGTGCAGGCGCTGCGACAGCTGCGGCAGGTACTGGCGGTAGCAGTCGGCGCAGTCTTCGGCGCGCAGGTCGGACTGCAGACGCGCGGCGTCGCCGGTGCGCGTCATGCTCGGGTCCAGCATCGGGCCGATCAGCACCTGCACGGCGATGTGCACGTCCTGCCGGTCGCGCGCGATCAGCGCCAGGCTGGCGGCGAGGTTGCCGCCAGCGTCGTCGCCGGCGACCGCGATGCGCTGCGCGTCGGCGCCGAGCGTGGCCGCGTTGTCGGCGGCCCACAGCGTCGCCGCGTAGGCGTCCTCGGGCGCAGCCGGAAACGGGTGTGCCGGCGCCAGCGCGTAATCGACCGACACCACGACCGCGGGCAGCGTCGCCGCGATGTGGCGCGCCGGCACGTCGGCGTCGTCCAGCGATCCGCCGACGAAGCCGCCGCCGTGCAGATACATCACCAGCGGCAGCAGGGTGTCCGAACGCGGCTGGTAGATGCGCAGCGGCAGGCGGCCGTGCGGGCCGGCGATGTCGATGTTGCGCACGTGCGGTGCAGCGGTGCCGTGCGCGTCGGGGTGCAGCAGATTCATGCGGTCAGTCCTGCCGGCTATGCCGGGGTCAAGGTGTGACCGGATTCTGTATGTTGGCTCGCTGTGGATAAACTGGTCTAATCTGGTAACACTGTTCGCTGAGTGCGAATAATCGGACGGGGGTCCGGTGCGCGCTCGCTTGCCCACCCTTGTCCGGAGTTGCGCCATGGATCGTTTCCAGGCCATGCAGGTGTTTACCCGCGTCGTCGATTCCAACAGTTTCACGCGTGCCGCCGACAGCCTCGGCCTGCCGCGTGCCACGGTCACTACCGCGGTGCAGAACCTGGAAAACCTGCTGCAGGTGCGTCTGCTCAACCGCACGACGCGGCGCATCAGCCTGACACCCGACGGCGCCGCCTATTACGAGCGCTGTGCGCGCATCCTGGCCGACGTCGAGGAGGCGGAAGCGTCCTTCCGCGAGGTGGCCCGCGGGCCCAAGGGCCGTCTGCGCATTGACGTGCCGGCGCCGGTCGGGCGGCTGGTGCTGATTCCGCGCATGTGCGAATTCCACAGCCGCTATCCGGACATCGAACTGGCCATTGGCATGGGCGACCGTCCGGTCGACCTGGTGCGGGAAAGCGTCGATTGCGTCATCCGCATCGGCGAACTGCAGGACTCGACGCTGGTCGCGCGACGCATCGGCACGATGGAGACCGTAACCTGCGCGTCGCCCGATTACATCGAACGTCACGGCGAGCCGGTCGCGTTGGCCGACCTGCAGCAGCATCGCGCGGTGCATTACTTCTCCAGCCGCACCGGTCGCATCTACGACCTCGATTTCGTCGTCGAGGGCGAGGTAACCGAAGTCAAGGTGCCGGGCAAGGTGTCGGTGAACGACGGTGACGCCTACGTCGCTTGCGGGCTGCAGGGTTTCGGCCTGATCCAGCCGCCGCGCTTCATGGTGCAGGCCCACCTGCAGTCGGGTGCCTTGCGCGAAGTGCTGCCGCAGTGGCGGCCATCACCGATGCCGATTTCGGTGGTCTATCTGCAGAACCGTCACCTGTCGCCCAAGGTGCGCGCCTTCGTCGACTGGGCGGCCGAACTGTTCGGACGCTGCCCGATACTGGGCGGCTGCGACCAGGCCTGCAGCAAGGCGGAGCCGAAGGACGGCGACATGCGTCAGGCGATACTGGGCCTGCAGGCGGTCGAGGCCGGCAGCTACTGATCGCGATATGGACATCGTCGGTCGCCGGCTTTGTTCCAGGCGACTGCCGCGGCCGGAAACTCATCTGCCTCGCCGCGGCGGGAAGTACCACCATGCCGCCGCCACCAGCAGTGCGAACAGCGAATAGGCGAGCGTGAATACCCAGGACGGCGCTTCGTAATAGAGCAGCCGCTGCAGCCAGTGCTCGATGAAGCTCGCACCGTAGGTCGCTTCGCCCGTCTGCCGGCGCAGCCACATTTCGAGCGTGGTCAGCGGACAGGCCTGACCGAGCCACGCCTGCGCGACGACGATGCCGATGGCGGCCAGATGGGTCAGCCGGAAGGACAGCGCGTTGACCCAGCGCCAGCGCAGCGTGTTGCCGACGATCACCAGCACCAGCCCGCCGACGACGAACAGCACAACGGCGAAGTGCAGCAAAAGGACGGCGTCCGCGAGCAGTCTGTACGGGGGCGAGAGAAGCATTGGGGGATCGATTGCAGTGATTCCAGGAGTGTGTGGCCACCTGTGCTGCAAGTCTCGCTTATGGGATCAGGCGTTTGGACAGAGTATCAGGGCGACCCGTGCCGTCGGTCCGTGTCAATCCCTTCTTCGACTTGGACGGCTGGCTGCGGATATCGGCCGCCCCGCTCGATATCGTCTATCGGCTGCTTCCAGTCGGGCGAGTCCGGTATCAAACACCAGAGCGACGCCTGAACGCCAGAAGCATAATGTTCCCAGCCCACAACTCGTAATCCGAAGTGGGCGTTGATGCGTGCTTCGATGTCGCACATGTATTTTCCGCAGTGTTGAACCCATCTCATATTCAGGGCGGCGATCCAGAACAGGGCGATCGCCGCGATGGCAGCCGCCGCGATGACTATCCAGCCGTGTCGCCACTTATCGAGTTGGTCCGCCGCAGGCACCGCGAATGCTGCAATGGCTCCGCCATAGGCGACGTGTGAAAACGCCGTGCGCAAGCGTTCCCTGACCTCTTCCTTTAGATGGTCATATTCTTTCAACACCACTTCAATAGCACCTTCCGGAAGCTTTGCGCAGGCAGTCATTGGACGAGCTCCTTCGGGGATGGATGCAGATTAATTAGCGACCTGTATCGGTGGAATCGACGTTTCGCTTTTTGACGGATCTCATGGCTGTTGGGCGGCGGCAGTGTCCTTGCGGTCGTGCGCAGCCCTGTACAGTCCGCACGCCAGACTTCGCATCGAGTGATTGCGAATGATGTTTGCCTTTGGATCAAAGTTGTAGCGATATTCCCAGACAGACGGATGCTCGGTGTACGGCGCCAGGCGGCTTGTGAAGAGGCGGATATACGCCAGGACTTCGCCGTGCTCGAATATCCGGTTGATTCGCAGTCCATTCGCGTTGTGCGTGCGGGGAGGATCTGGCGACGAGTACCAGCCCGTCACCGGGGACGGATCAAACGCAAATACTTCGGACACTCGCGGACCTCGTGCGTGTGAGGGATCCTGCTTGAAGGTGTATGCAAAATGCTGGGCGAGTCCGCCGCCCAGTGAGTGACCTGTCGAGACGATCCGAATCGTGTCTCCGTTGGGGTGGCGCAGCACATCGGAATCGGCTGTGAGCAGGTAAGTCTGAGGATTCGAACGCAGGCGCTCATGAAACTCCTCGGCCACTTGGCGTGCGGTAAACGTGTACTGGTCCTCATGTCCAGGAATGAAACGGAGAAACCAGCGGAGATTGGCAGTCCAGTCAGGAATCTCCAGAAAGTTCGTTCCTTCGAAGACCACGACGATCTCCCGCGGGCTGGTTTCCTTCTCCAGAACGAGAAGGTAGAGGCCCTTCTTTCGCATGGCCCGGGTCAGTGTCTCGCTCGGAAAATCCTCCCAGGCCGTCCAACCGGCTGGCATGGGCGGCCTGTTCATCGTTCCGCATGCAGCAACCTTGTCGCTTTCGGCGGTATCCGTTGAGACCTGCCTGTCAGCCATGGAGCGCAGCCGTGCTGCCTCGTATGCATAGTCGCTCATTGCGGCGTACTGCCACTGCATCCTTGCATGAGGCTCCGCATCAGCCGGTTCATCGTACTTTCCTTTGCGCGGATCACGGACCAGTACCTGATGCGATTCCTGAGTGAACGTCGCACATCCTGAAAGTCCGGCTCCGAACGCAAATAGAGATGCAAGGAAGGCGCAGGTTCGATTCAGCATGAAGAGCCTCATGTCGCATGTCACGTGGTTCTGGGTGTAGGGGGCGAGATGCCCCTGCTACCTCGACATCGTATGCCAATTGCGCGTTTGTGCAGCCGCATGGGAGATGTCGTGCGAGGCGCCGACGGTGTCCGTCGCGCCAAGGGAGTTCTCGAGCCCCGCCAGCTCCCCGGTGCACGTGAATTCGAGCGTGCGGTCGTGTCATGCCGGTACCGGCTAGATATCAGATCCGCAGCGCCGGATAATCGATGCAGATCTGTCGTGGGTGATTAGCCGGGAGGACGCATGAAGGACGTGAAGGCAGTGGTGTTCGACGTGTTCGGCACGCTGGTGGACTGGCGCACCTCGATCGCGCGCGAACTGCAGGCCGTGTTCGGCGATCGCGCCGATGCTTTCGCACTGGCCGATGCCTGGCGGGCCGAGTACCAGCCGGCGATGGAGGAGGTGCGCGCCGGGCGTATTCCGTTCTGCAAGCTCGACCGGTTGCATCGGCGCAACCTCGACATCGTGCTCGCCCGCGCCGGACTGGACGACTGCGACGAGGCGACGCGTGTCGCGCTCAACCTCGCCTGGCACCGGCTCGATGCCTGGCCGGACGTGGCGGCCGGTCTGCAGATGCTGCGTCGTGATTACCGGATCGCGCCATGTTCGAACGGACATATCGCGCTGATGGTGAATCTGGCGCGGCGCAACGGCTTCGTCTGGGACGCGGTGCTGGGCGCCGAAGTGGCACGCGACTACAAGCCGCGACCGGTGGTGTATCTGGCGGCGGCCGACGCTTTCGATCTGGCACCGGCGCAGACGCTGATGGTGGCGGCGCATTCGTCCGATCTGGCAGCCGCGTCTGCAGCCGGTCTGCGTACCGCCTTTCTGGCGCGACCGGACGAGTTCGGCGCCGGGCGGGGCGAGTCAGCGGCGGCGGTTCCGGTCGACCTTGCGGTCGCCAGCGTGCCTGAACTGGCGCAGGCACTGGCCGCACTGCGCTGAGCTTTCAGCGCGCGTCGGCCCCGGCGGCAGCTTTCGCCGGTACGCGCAGAATGCGTGCGACGAGCAGGCTGGCGCCCGCCACCAGTATCGCGCCGCAGGCGGCGGTGAACTGCAGCGCGTCGGTGAATGCGGCGTGCGCGGCCGACAGCAGCGCGGCGCCGGCTGGCGCGGGCAACTGTGCGGCGGCAGCGACCGCACCGCCTATGGTCGACAGCGCACCGGTAGACAACGCCGCCGGCAAGTCGGCTGGCATGCTTCCGGTGAGCAGGTGCCGATAGATCAGCGTGCCCAAGCTGCCGAACAGCGCGATGCCCAGCGCGCCGCTGAACTCGGCGCTGGTTTCCGACAGCGCAGCGGCCGCGCCAGCGCGTTCCGGCGGCGCCGAACTGACGATGATGTCATTGCCTATCGTGAATACCGGCGCCATGCCCAGACTCATCACGACAGTGGCGGCGACCAGCACGGCGAGGCCGTGCGGGCCATCGATCAGCGTCAGCAGCGCGAAGCCGACGGCGGTGATCGCTATGCCCCACACCAGTATCGACACCGCCGACACGTGACGCGCCAGTCGCGGCGACAGCAGCGAACCGAACACGAAGCCGAGCGACCACGGCAGGATGGCGACGCCCGCCTCCAGTGGCGACAGGCCAAGCACCAACTGAAGATGCTGGGCGATGAAGATGTAGACGCCGAACATCGCCAGGCAGGACAGCGCGTAGGCGGCCACCGTGGCGCTGAAGGCAGGGCGGCGGAACAGTGCGACGTCGAGCAGCGGGTAGGCGATGGTCCGCTGACGCCGCACGAACAGTATGCCGAGGCTCACGCCGACCAGCACGGCGGCGAGCGCCAGCGCATCGGGCCCGAGCGTCGCCGCGTGCTTCAGACCGTAGATCGTGCTCAGTACTGCGGACAGCGACAGCGCGACGCTGGGGAGGTCGATGCGGCCGGCATGTTCGTCACGATATTCCGGTAGCAGAGAGGGGCCGAGCAGCAGGAGCAGTGCCATCACCGGCACCGCGAGCAGGAAGGTCGAGCCCCACCAGAAGTACTGCAGCACGACGCCGCCGATCAGCGGACCGAGCGCACTGCCGACCGAGAAGGCGGTGATCCAGATGCCGATGGCGAACTGTCGTTCGTGCTCGTCATGGAACATGTTGCGGATCAGCGAAAGCGTGGACGGCGCCAGCGTCGCTCCGGCCACGCCGAGCAGGGCGCGTGCCGCGATCAGCGTGCCGGGGCTGCTGGCGAAGGCGGCCAGCACCGAGGTCAGCGCAAAGGCGGCCGCACCGGCCAGCAGCAGGCGCCGGCGGCCGATGCGGTCGCCCAGCGTGCCCATCGTGATCAGCAGGCCGGCCACCATGAAGCCGTAGATGTCGATGATCCACAGCATCTGCGCCGCACTGGGTGCGAGTTCGGTGCTGATCGCCGGCAGCGCGAGATTGAGCACCGTCAGGTCCATCGCATAGACCAGACAGGGAAGGGCGATCACGGCCAGGCCTGTCCATTCGCGGCGGCCGGCTTTCGAGGCGGGTTGAACTGGAGTCATCGTGGATAAGGTCGTCTGCGCCGGTCGACGACGCGGCAGGTATCGCGATATCGACAGTGGCGGACGCTGCAAAAGAAAACGCCCCCGGCCTTGCGGCCGGAGGCGTTCGTGCTAACCGAGCGGTGAAGCTTAGTTGGCGGCGAACGGGTGAGCAGCGGAACCCTTCTTGGCAACCACTTCAGCAGCGGTCGGGGTGCCGGCAACTGCACGGGCGATCGATTCCTTGACAGCGCGGTAGTTGAAGTCCTGGATCTTCGCGTCGTCGTCGGCCAGCCAGTGGATGAACACGCCAACGCAGATGAACAGGTTGTCGGCTTCGTCAGCCGGGATCGTGCCGTCAGCAACGCTGTCAGCCACGGCCATTGCAACGCCGCGCTGTGCCGGGCCAAACATCTGGACGGCTTGCTTGGCGCCCTTGATGGTGACCTTGTTGAACATGACGGTGGCCGGCTTGCAGACCAGGTTCGGAGCGACAACGGCCAGCAGGGACGTGAAGCCGTCCTTGTTGTTGACCAGTGCGTTTGCGAACGCGGCTTCAGCGGCGCTGCCACGCGGGCCCATGATCAGATCGATGTGAGCAACTTCGTTGCCGTCACCAACCAGGGATTCGCCAACACACAGACCGTTAATCTTCGCCATATTGAATCTCCTCATTTACAAGGCAGTTATAGGGGGTAGATCCCCCCCGGGGTGGTAACCCATGTTCCGGGGTGCGAAACACAGGATCAAAACTTCTTCTGCTGCTCTTCGCGCCGCCCGTCGACCCACTCGAGCACGTCGGCCAGGAAGGCCGTCACGACGGTCAGGTCGGCGCTTGTACCGGGGTTGATTCCGGCTGATTTGAGCTCTGCGTCCCATGCCATCAGCGCGTCTTGCATCATAACCGGATCACGACATTGTTCAAGCCGAACGTACATCTGGACGCCCTTTTCGCGTATCGAGCGCGCCGTTTCCGCACCATGTTTGCGCGCGATATGGGTGTCGGGAATCAATGCGAGACAGAACATGAACACTGTGGTCGCTGCCCATGCTTCACTGCACCATCGACGACGCGCTGCAACATACTTTCGCAGCAGGTGATCGAACACCAGAGCATGACCGCTTGCGTAAAGCGAGGCGATGCTGTCCCGGTGCGCCGCCAGCTGCATCGCGTCGAGCAGCGTGATCACCGGGGCTTGGGCAACGTCGTGCTCGGCGCGTTCCCCGATGCCTGCCGGATGAGCCAGGCGGATTGCCGCATACGCGTGTGACGCGTCGATGACCGTCAGCCCGGCCAGTGTGCGCTGCAGCGATGCGCGCAGCGTTTCGTCGCTGTTTCGATGCAGTGCGGCATGGGCGATCGGCGCACAGCCGAGCACGATACCCAGATTGGTGTTGCAGCCGACCGCCTGCCAGGTGGCGCGCATCGCGTCCTCGATGCGCTCGCCCACTGTCGCATCCAGGCGACACAGCGGTGCGGCTGCGGCCCGTGCGCTGGCGATGAAATCATCGACCTGCATGCGGTGACCGTCGCCGTGCAGGCCGACGTTACCCGGCTTGAGCGCCTCGACGTCCAGCCGGCAGGCGTGCTCGAACAGTGTGGCGAGCTGCACCGCCGCCGGCGTGCTCAGCATGCGATCACGCCGGCGCCCGGAATACGGCGCAGCAAGTCGTCGGCCAGCAGTTGCGCGATGTTCAGCGGTGTCACGCCCTGCAGGCCTTTCCAGGCCGGAATGCTGTTGACCTCGAGCACGGTGAGCTCGCCGTGGTCGTCGCGCAGGATGTCGATGCCGGCGTAGTCCATGCTGCAGGCGCGGGTGGCGTCGACGGCCAGGCGCATCAGCGCGTCGTCCGGCGACACCGGGATCGCTTCGCAGACGCCGCCCTGGGCGACGTTGTTGAGCCAGCTCTTGCCGCGGCGCAGCATGGCGGCGACCGGTTTGCCGTCGATCACCATCACGCGCCAGTCCGACCACTCACCGACGCTGTCGCGCGAGCGCGCGCTGTAGCGCTGCATGTACCAGACATTGCCCAGTGTTTCTGCCGCCGGCAGCGCGTCGCCGGCCTTCAGCCGCACGATGCCTTCACCCTGCGAGCCGAACAGCGGCTTCACCAGCACGTCGTGCCCGGCGGCGAACTCGCGCATCAGCACGGCGCGCGCCTCGGCTTCCTGCTCGGTCACCCAGGTCGGCGGCGTCGGGATGCCGGCGCGGTGCAGCAGCACGCTGGTCATCGCCTTGTCCACGCTCTTCTCGATCGCGCGCGCGTGGTTGTAGACCGGTATGCCCAGTTCGCCCAGGTAGTGCAGGAAATCCATGCGCAGCACGACCTGCTGCAGCGAACCGCCGGCCACGCCGCGCACGAACACCGCCTGCGGCAGCTTCTGTTCGAAGCCCGGCATCACGACGCCGGAAATGCCGCGCTGCAGGTCGATGTGGCACTCACCGAGGCTGACGTAGCGGGCCAGGAGGCCGCGCGCGCGGAAGGCCTCGCGCAGCCGGGCGCCATGCCAGCCCGGCTCGTCGGTGACGATGGCGATGTCCGCCTGCTGCACGCTCATGCCGATTACTTGCCCTCGCCGAAGGACTTGGCCAGCAGTTCGGTGTTGATCTGGCCGGCGCGGAAGCTCTTGCCGGTGCGCAGATTGCTCACCACCACGCGGGCCGGTGCGAACAGCATCGGGTCGATCTTGTAGAAGTCGTACTTCACTTCCTTGAATACTTCGGCGAACGGACGGCCGTAGTCGCGCGAAGCCGACGACGGCAGCTTCTGCGCCAGATCGGCCGCTGCGTCGTCCTCGCAATCGACGTAGAGCTGGGCGACGCCACCGAACAGGATGGCGTCGTTGGTGCGGCCCATCGCGTTCAGGAAGTCGGGCGCCGGCGGGGCGATCGGTGCACTGGCCGAGCCATCGACGATGTGCTGCAGCGGGAAGCCGAGCGCATGCACCTTGTGCAGCGCCACTTCGAGCACGCGGCCGACCACCTGCACGGTGCCGGCGAGGCTGCGCGTCGGCGTCAGGATGAGCGTCACGCCGTCGTCAGGCACGTTGCAGTCGCGGCGGATCTTGGCCAGTACCTCGGCCGGCGGCTGGCGGTCGACCTCGAGCACCAGAACGGCGTGCTTCGCGTCGTCCTTGTAGCCCAGTTCCTTGTACAGCGGCTCCTTCACCGCCAGCGCACGGCCCGGACCGGAACCCAGTGCGTGGAAGGCCTCCTTGCCTTCGCCGTGCGACAGGCTCCAGCCGGCGTACTGGCTGGCCAGACAGGCGACGACCGGGTGGGTCGAATGCACGTTGATGATGAGCGGCCAGTGCGCTTCGCGCGTGTTGAAGGTGGCGGTGCCGAGACCGCCCATGCAGATTTCAGTGATGCGGCGGCCGGCTTCGATGCCGCCCGGGCAGTTGATGCCGGCGTCGATGACGCGGCCGCCACCGGGCAGCGGCTCGACCTTGATGCGCAGCGCGTCGGCGTCGCGCACCAGACCCTCGACCAGGGCCATCACATGCTTGCCCACGCTGGGCTGTGCGCCGGTCAGCACCGGGCCGTGTTCAGGGTTGCTCATCTTCAGTTCTCCTCACGAAAGGGCTGTTGTCGTCATCTGTCCGGCGAAAAGGCCGGGCGTGTCCAGAAGTTGTCGTTCGCGTTGCCGCAGTTGCCGGCTGACGGTGGCGCCGTCGCGGCCAGCGGCGAGCACCGTGCACAGCGGCATGGCGCGATCCGTCGTGCTGCCGGCTGGCGGCCGGTCGGCGCTCCATGCCGGCCATGCCGCATCGTCGCCGATACGCAACGTGTCCGGCGCATACACCACGCGCAGTCCGCGTATCTCGTCGCCGGCCAGCAGTTCGACCTCGTCGAGCCGGCCTTCGCAGGCCGCGACGTGGGCGGCGAACAGACCGCCGACCACGCGCTCTTCATAAAGCATCATCGTTGCGGTGGGCCGCGGGTTGATCTCTATCAGCACCGCGTGCTCGCCGTCGAACACCAGATCCGCGCCATTCAGGCCACGCAGACCGAACTGCTGCGTCAGTGCAGCGACATCGTGCGCCAGCCGCGCCTGCTGTGCGGGACTCAGCGGCAGATCGCCGACCGCCTCGCACCAGGCGTAGGGACCGGCCACGCTGCCTGGATACTGGCGCGTGACGCCGACGATGCGTGCGTCGTGACCGTCGGCGAGAAACAGCACCGACGCCGGCACGCCGTCGATACGGCGCTGTGCGAACCAGCCCTCGGCGATCTGTTCGCCCGCTCGCGCCGGACGCACGCCGATGCCGCCACATCCGCCTATCGGCTTCATCAGCCAGTCGTCGCCGGCCACCGGGCCCGAGATGTCGACCTCCGCGCAGCGAATACCGGCCCGGTGCGCCGTCTCTGCAAGATCCATCGGCGCCTTGCAGCGGGCGACCGTGGTGGCGTCGTTGCCGACGAGCGGTGCGATCGCATCCAGTTCGTCGAGCATTGACGGGACGGCCTCGAAACCCGAACCGGCGACGATGCCGCGCCAGTTGCCGGCCATCGACCGGACCAGCGCCGGCAGCCGCTCATCGAAGTGATCGCCCGACAGGGCGCCGCGTTCCAGCCGGCAGGCCAGTCGTGCGGTGTCGCTGTCGGCAAATGGATCGATCACGTCGCAGCGCCAGCCGGCGTCGACGCAGGAGCGTGCAAGTGCACGCGCACTGCCGGCGACGATGAGCCAGTGCGACACCGGCCCGCGCTCCGTCCGCGATTCCGCTTCAGGCGACCAGATCGCGTGCGGTGGCGAAGGCGTCGCGGAAGTCGAGATAGACCGGCTTGTCGGTGTTGATCATGCGCTGGAACAGACCGCGCTGGCACAGGTACTTCACGTTGCCGATGGCCAGTGCGCCGATGCCGACGGCCTTGCCCGATCCGGCGCCGAGCGGCTTGCCGTCGTCCATGACGCCCAGCCCTTCGATGCCCGCCGGCGGAACGGCGTTCACGTCGGCAGCGACCAGCAGCGAGCGCGCGTTCTGGAGCTGGGCCTTGCTCAGCACCTGGATGCCGGCCTTGGCCGTGCACAGGATGACGTTGGCCTGGGGCATCAGGCTTTCCTTCTGTTCGTTCGAACCCGCTTCGACCGGCTCGACCGACGAACCGTAACGGGTATTCACGACTTCAGAGGCGACGCGGGCGCGCATCGCGCTCGAATGACTGCCGACCAGCACCTTGGCGCCAGCACTGGAAGCCAGCACTGCAGCGGCGGTGCCGACCGGGCCCGTACCGCCGAGCACCAGCACGGTCTTGCCTTCGAGTTCGGTGTTGTGCGCCTTGCGCAGCTGACGCTCGACGCAGGCGACGAGGGCGGCAGCGGTGGTGAAGGCGCCCGACGGGTCGGCGAACACCGACACTTCGAACGGCGGCACCATGGCGCCACGGCAGGCGTCGAGCATGTCGGCCGCCAGGCCGATGTCACGGCCGCCGATGAAGATGCCGGTGCGCTTCACGCCATTGGGGCCGCGCGAGAAGATGGCATCCTGGGTGAGGCCGTAGATCTGGTCCAGCCCGACGCCCGAGTAGGGCATCAGCACCTGGAAGCCGGCGTCGCACGCCATGTTCACATCGAAGGGGCTGATGTTGTTGGTGGGGCTGAACATGTGCAGGATGTACGGGTTTTCCATGGTCTCTCTCGCTCTTTCCGCCCGAAGGCTGGGTGCTCTCTTACGTCGTTATGGGGTGCGGTGACGCACCTCTCCTCTAATTCCCGGTCTGCACCTGCGGCATCAGCCCGGCAGTTCCGTCCACTGCGCGCCCTCGTTGCGCGCAGCGCACACCATCAATTCCAGTCCTTCCGCCTGCGCGAACCGCGTGCGCGCAGACGCCACCATGGCGTTCGCGTCGGCCTCCGACGCTGCCAGCGCAAAGCCGGTCGGCCCCCAAGAACTCTGGCCGATGCAGGCTGCGCCGAGCCCGGCCAGGTGTTCCGCGACACTGCTCACCAGCGCACTGGTGTAGCGGCCGCCCTGTGCCGGCGCGAAATAGTCGCCGACACATTGCTGCAATTCGTTGATCGCGGCACCGAACATGTCGATGTCGCGTTCGGCCAGCGCCGGCAGTGCGCGCATCAGCACCAGCCGGCTCAAGCGGTCCGCCAGCCCCGCCTTGTAGGGCGGCAGCACGCGGAATGCCTCCTTCTCGGCCGCCCCGTGCAGGCCGCGACAGGCGTGATCGAAGATCAGCACCATGCGCCACTCCGCCGGGAAGGGCATTTGCACGACGATGGGCGGTGGGGCGTCCAGCGCGCCGCGACCGCCATCGACGATGAAACCACCGCCATCGAAACTGCCGATACCGATGCCTGAACGCGCACCACGGTCGAGCAGGCCGGCGATGTCGCGCGAGCTCAGCTTCAGGCCGTGCAGACGCGCCAGCGCCATGCCGACCGCGAGAGCAAGTTGTGTGCCGGAGCCCAGCCCGGAGTGCGAGGGGATGGCGCCGGTGATGTCGATGCGGGCAGGGGGGAGATTGAAGCGTTCGCAGATCGTCGCCGCGTAGCGGCGCGCGCGCTCGGCGTCGTGACCGCTGACTTCGAGTTTCGCGGCCGGTCGGATCTGCAAGGTGGTGTTCAGGCCTTCCAGCGTGAGGCCCACGCTGCCGAAGCGTCGCCCGAGGCTGCCATCAAGGTCGACGAACCCCATGTGCAGGCGAGCGGGAGCCCGGACTTGCAGGGCGGCGGCGGTCGCGTGCGAAGCGTTCATCCGATGGGTCTGTCGTTGCGAAGGCGCGGATTATCCCAAATTCGGCGGCCTCACTGGCAAAGGCTTTTGCGACGGCGCCGGAAGCCGTTCAAGACAGTCGGGCGACGGTCGTTTACGGATCGCGCTGTCACGCATGTGAAACAGGTTGACCGCGGTGCGGTCTGTCCTGCCGGATGCTGCAGTGCGGTGCGCGAAGGCGCGCCCGTCGCAGGTTTGCGCTTGTTGTATCGTTGCGGGCTGCGGGTTCTATCAACCTGATGAAACGGATGACTCATGACGAATGAAGCGACTTCGACCGTCGTCACCGAAGTGGCCTGTCCGCTGTGCGGGCACGCCTGTGACGACCTGAGCGTCGATACCGCGGGCAGCGGCCTGACCGTCGTGGCCAACGGCTGCGACAGGGCGCGCGACGGTTTTGCTCGACTCGGTGGTGTTCCGACGAACGCTTCCGCCCGCATCGACGGCAAGCCGGCGTCGCTGGACGAGGCCTGTGCGGAAGCTGCACGCATCCTCGCGGGCGCGCAGCAGCCGGTGTTCGGCGGCATGGCGCTGGACCTGAACGGTGCGCGCGGCGCGATGGAACTGGTCGATCTGGCGGGCGGCATCGTCGAACACATCAACAACGAATTCGGCTGGCGCGCGAGTCGCGCCGTGCAGGACGGCGGCGGCATCAACACGACGCTGGCCGAGGTGAAGAACCGCGCCGACCTCATCGTGCTGTTCGGTACCGACGCGGTGTCGCGTCAGCCGCGTTTCTTCGAGCGCACGGTGTGGGTGAAGGAGTCGATGTTCGACTTCGATACAACCAGCCGCCACATCGTCTATCTGGGCGCCGGTCTGAATACCGCGCCGGGCGTGTCGCCGGACGGCCGCCAGCCCGACGTGTTCGAATTCGACAAGAAGCGCATGCCCGAGGCGCTGTCGGTGCTCAATGCGCTGCTGGCGAAGCAGCCGGTGGCCGGTGAGGCGCCGCTGGGCATCGCACTTGCTCGCTGGCAGGCGCTGGCGGACGCATTGCTGGCGGCGAAATACAGCGTGCTGGTGTGGACGGCGTCCGCATTCGACACGCCGCAGGTCGACATGAACGTCGGCGCCATCGCGGCGATCGCCCGCAAGCTCAATGTGACGACGCGCTGCAACGCGCTGCCGCTGGCCGGCAACGACGGCGATTCGACGATGGGTGCGGTGCACCTTTGGCAGACCGGCTTCCCGATGCGCACCAGCTACGCCAGCGGTACGCCGAAGTTCGACCCGCTGCACAACGGCCTTTCGCGCCTGGTCGCCAATGGCGAAACCGACGCGCTGGTGTGGCTGTCCAGTCTGAACGACACGGTTGCGCCGCCGTCGACCGGCCTGCCCACGGTGGTGATCGCGCCGCCGACGCAGAAGCTCGATGCGGAGCCGCATGTGTTCATTCCGGTGGCCACGCCAGGCATGCACCTGACCGGGCATTTCGTGCGCACCGACAAGGTGGTGTCGCTGCCGTTGCGGGCGCTGAAGAAGTCGTCGCTGCCCGCGGCGGAGCAGGTGACGGCCGCCATCGTGGCCAAGATGAAGGAGGTGGGAGCGTGAGTCTGATCAAACTGACCGGTGGCCGCGTGATCGATCCGGCCAACGGCGTGAACGACCAGGTGCGCGACATCTACGTGCGCGATGGTCGCATCGTCGCCGGACCGAACGAGCACGAGAAAATCACCGCCGAGTACAACATCGCAGGGCGCATCGTCATGTCGGGGGCCATCGACATGCACAGCCACATCGGTGGCGGCAAGGTGAATATCGCGCGCGAAATGCTGCCGGAAGATCACCGCGGCGATCCGCTGGAGCGCACCGAACTGACCCGTTCGAGCTGCGGTCACGCAGCGCCCGGCACGCTTGCGGCCGGTTATCGCTACGCCGAAATGGGCTACACGGCCGCCTTCGAGCCGGCCATCCTGCCGATCAACGCGCGCCAGGCGCACATGGAAATGGGCGATACGCCCATTCTCGATACCGGCGGCTACGCCATGCTGGGCAGCGACGATTTCTTCCTGCGCATGATGGCGGCCAAGGAAGATCAGAAGGCGATCAACGACTACGTCGCCTGGACGCTGAACGCGACGCAGACGGTCGGCATCAAGATCGTGAACCCGGGCGGCATTTCGGCCTTCAAGTTCAACCAGCGCAAGCTCGATCTCGACGAACAGAACGCCTACTACGGCATCACGCCGCGCGAAATCGTCAAGGTGCTGTCGCGCGCCGTACATGATCTCGGCGTGTCGAAGCCGCTGCACGTGCATGCCAGCAACCTCGGTGTGCCGGGCAACGTCGACACCACGCTGGGCACCATGGACGCGGCCGAAGGCCTGCCCATCCACCTGACGCACATCCAGTTCCACAGCTACGGCACCGAGGGCGACCGCAAGTTTTCGAGTGCCGCGGCGCGCATCGCCGAGGCGATCAACCAGAAGAAGAACGTGACGGCCGACGTCGGCCAGATCCTGTTCGGCCAGACGGTGACCGCCTCCGGCGACAACATGGTGCAGTACCGCAACGCCGACCACGGCTCGCCGAAGAAGTCCGTCATCATGGACATCGAGTGCGACGCTGGTTGCGGTGTCGTGCCCTTCAAGTACAAGGACCAGAATTTCGTCAACGCGCTGCAGTGGGCGATCGGCCTGGAAATCTTCCTGATGGTCGATGACCCGTGGCGCGTGTTCCTGACCACTGACCACCCGAATGGCGCGCCGTTCACGACCTATCCGCACCTGATCAAGCTGCTGATGGACCGCAGCTTCCGCAACGCGATGCTGGACACCATCAACCCGGACGCACGCGCGATGAGCAATCTGGCCGGCCTCGACCGCGAGTACTCGCTGTACGAGATCGCCATCATGACGCGCGCCGCGCCGGCAAAGCTGATCGGTCTGGCCGACCGCGGCCATCTGGCCCCGGGTGCTGCCGCCGACATCGTCGTCTACAAGGAGGACGCCGATCGCGAACGCATGTTCGAGAAGCCGGAACTGGTGTTCAAGGACGGCGAACTGGTGGTGCGCGACGGCAGGATCGTCAAGGTGGTGCGCGGCAACACGCACGCGGTGAAGCCGGAATTCGATCGCAGCATCGAGAAGAAGATCGAACCCTACTTCCAGCGCTACCACTCGGTACGCATGAACAATTTCAAGATCAGCGACGACGAACTGTGCGAGTGCGGCGGTGGCAGCAAGCTGATTGCCCATGCATGCAAGAAGCGGGGTTGAGCAGATGATCATCAACGGTGTAGCGATCGACGACACTTTCGCCGAAGCATTCGGCATGCGGGGCATCCGCCTCATCATCACCGCGTACAACGAAACCTGGGCGCTCAATTCGGCCAACGCGATGACCGGCTTCGCGACCTCGGTCATCGCCTGCGGCGCCGAGGCGGGCATCGAGCGCGTGCTGTCGCCGGCGGAAACGCCGGACGGCCGTCCGGGCGTGTCGGTGCTGGTGTTCGCGGTGTCGAGCAAGGAACTGATCAAGCAGATCGAGCGACGCGTCGGCCAGTGCGTGCTGACCAGCCCGACCAGTGCCATCTTCGCCGGTCTGGACGAAGGCGACCCGGTGCCGCTGGGCAAGACGCTGCGCTATTTCGGCGACGGCTTCCAGACCTCGAAGCAGATCGGCGGCAAGCGCTACTGGCGCGTGCCGGTGATGGACGGCGAATTCCTGGTGCAGGACACCGCGCGCATGGTGAAGGCGGTCGGCGGCGGCAACTTCCTGGTGCTGGCCGACACCCAGGTGCAGGCGCTGGAAGCTTGCGAGGCGGCCATCCGAGAAATGCGCAAGCTGCCGGAAGTGGTGATGCCCTTCCCGGGCGGCGTCGTGCGTTCGGGTTCCAAGGTCGGCTCGAAGTACAAGGCGCTGTCGGCCTCGACCAATGACGCCTTCTGCCCGACGCTGCGTGGCGCGACCAAGTCCGAACTGGACGAGCGCATCGGCGCCGTGCTCGAAATCGTCATCGACGGCCTGACCGACGCCTCGGTCAAGAAGGCGATGGAAGTCGGCATGCGCGAAGTTTGCAAGATCGGCGCGGCCGGCGGCATCCGCCGCCTGTCGGCCGGCAACTACGGCGGCAAGCTCGGCCAGTTCCAGTACCACCTGCGGGAGATCCTGTCATGAGTGCATTGGTACTCACCCTGCGCAACGCACCGGCCCAGCGCGTCGACGCCGGCGCCCTGAACCCGACCGCGCTGGCCGGCCTGTCGGTCGCCGACATCGCGGCGCTCACGCTGCAGATCGGCAAGCGCACGGTACGCGTCGACGAGGTGTTCACGCTTGAGGGCGACGACACGGCGGACCTCGTGTTCCGCGGTGACTGCGGCAAGTTCGAGCGCATCGGTGCCGGCATGAAGTCGGGCCGGGTGACGGTCGAAGGCAACGCCGGCGCCTACGTCGGTCAGGGCATGCTCGGCGGCACCATCGCCATCAGCGGCAACGCGGGCGCCTTCTGCGCGACCGGCATGAAGGGCGGTCGCATCGAGGTGGCGGGTGACGTCGCGGAATTCGCCGGCGGCGCGATTCCAGGTGAAATGAAGGGCATGGCCGGTGGTCTGCTGCTGGTCGGCGGCAACGCCGGCGAGCGCCTGGGCGACCGCATGCGCCGCGGCCAGATCCTGGTCAGCGGCAACGCGGGCGACTACTGCGGCGCGCGCATGATCGCCGGCACCATCGCGGTGGCTGGCACGGTCGGCGCCTACCCGGGCTACCTGATGAAGCGCGGCACGCTGATCGTGAACAGCCTGCCGACGCAGATGCTGCCCGGCATGGTCGATTGCGGTCCGCACCGTCTCGGCTTCCTCAGCCTGCTCTACGCGAGCTGGAAAGGTCTGCCGGGGGCGTTCGGTGCCCTGGATGCCAGTGCCTGCACGGTCCGCCGCTACATGGGCGACATGGGCGTGGTCGGCCGCGGCGAACTGCTGGTCCGCGCTTGACGACGCATCGCTGGTGGCCGGAATCGCTGCATCCGCTGGTCGGGCGCAACGCGGCCGGCCGCCTGCTCGTGACCGAAGCGCTGCTGCGCAGCTGGATGTCGCGCCCCGAACTGGCGCTCGTCGACGACAGCTGCGTCGCGGAACGTGCGCTGGTGGCATCGCTCGACGCCGCGCCTGCGCGCATCGTCGAACACGGTGAGATCGCCGCCATCAAGGACGAGGACGCGCGCGACAACTGGTTCGCCTACGTCGCCTTCCGCGACCGCTTGCTGGCGCAGCCGGACATCGAGTCGGCCTGGCTGGAGCTTTTTCTCGACGGACTGTCCGGCATCGCGCCGCTGTTCGTGCCGCAGCTCACCGAAATCATCCTGCACGCGCTGCTGGAAGGCTGCGACGATCCGCTGATGTGGCGCGCCGCGGAACTGTTCTTTCGCAATCAGCGCGCGACGCCACAGTCCGGCCGCGTGCTGATGGCCGACGCCGAAGTGCTCGGCGACTACGCCGAAACAGGCGGCTTCGGCAATATCGGCCGCCTCATCCTGCAGGCCGGTGCTGCGCCGCGGGCGGCGAATCTCGACGTGCTCGATCCGGCCAACGCAGCCGATCTGTACGCGCGGGTGGGGCGTCGCGCCGTGCTGCCGCTGAACGTCGGCCAGCCCGGGCTGGAGGCGCTGTGCCGGGTGATGGAGCGCTGGATCGCGCATTTCTACGGCTGCGCCGTCCGCATCGCACCGCAGAAGGACATCCACGACGATCGCTGGGCCTGGCATATCGGCCTCGATCGCGAAGCGATGGACCTGCTGAACACCCTGTACGAAGGCGGCGAACTGGCGCCCGACCGCATGGCCCGCATCGTTGCGCTGTTCCGCCTCGATTTCGTCGACCCGCAGGAAATGCGCGCCGAACTGCGCCGTGACGGCGAAGCGCGGCCGGTGTGGATGGCGCTGGCGATGGACGAAGCGGGTCTGGTGCAGATGAAGCCACAGAACCTGCTGCTGAACCTGCCGCTCGCCGCAGCGAACTGAACGGCACAGCCGAAGGCGGGCGGGCGCGCGCCCTGCTGCGCCGCAATGCGGCGGCGGCTATACTCGCCCGCTTTCCCTGCATCCCCCGTATTGCGCCATGACTGTCGCCAAGCCCGAAACCCGTCCGGCCCGCCCGTATTTTTCTTCCGGCCCCTGCGTCAAGCGTCCGGGCTGGACGCTGGACGTGCTCAAGGACGCCTTCATCAGCCGTTCGCACCGCGCCAAGGACGGTCTGGCCAAGCTGAAGGAGGTAATCGTCCGCAGCCGCGAGGTGCTCGGCATTCCGGACGATTACCGCATCGCCATCGTGCCGGGTTCGGATACCGGCGCGGTCGAAATGGCACTGTGGACGCTGCTCGGTGAGCGCGAGGTCGATTGCCTCGCGTGGGAAGCCTTCGGTGCCAACTGGGTGACCGACGTCGGCCCGGTGCTGAAGCTTGCCAATGCACGCCTGGTGGTCGCGCCCTACGGCAGCCTGCCGGATCTGTCGGCGGTGAGCTGGGACCGTGACGTGGTGTTCACCTGGAACGGTACTTCGGGCGGCGTACGCGTGCCGGACGGCGACTGGATCGCCGATGACCGCGCCGGCCTGTCGATCTGCGACGCGACGTCGGCCGCCTTCGCGATGGAACTGCCCTGGCACAAGCTGGATGTGACCACCTGGTCCTGGCAGAAGGTGCTGGGCGGTGAGGCGGCGCACGGCATGATCGTGCTGAGTCCGCGCGCGGTCGAGCGGCTGTACCGCCACACGCCGGCCTGGCCGATTCCTAAGGTGTTCCGCCTGATGAACAAGGGCAAGCTCACCGAAGACTTGTTCGAGGGCAACACCATCAACACGCCGTCCATGCTGTGCGTCGAGGACCAGATCGACGTGCTGCGCTGGGCGCAGGATCTTGGCGGTCTGCCGGCGCTGATCGCGCGCAGCAAGGCCAGTTTCGCGGTGCTCGAAAGCTGGGTGGCCAAGACCGGATGGGTGGACTTCCTGGCCGACCGCGAGGACGTGCGCTCGCACACCTCGGTCTGCCTGAAGATCACCGACCCGTGGTTCGAGGCGCAGTCGCTGGAGGCGCGCTGGGCCATCGTGCAGCGTCTGTGCGCGCTGCTGGAGGCGGAAGACGCGGCCTTCGACATTTCCGCCTACCGCGACGCGCCGCCGGGCCTGCGCATCTGGTGTGGCGCGACTGTCGATACCGCCGACGTTGCGGCGCTGACGCCCTGGCTGGACTGGGGCTACGCCACGGTTAAGCAGGAGATGAGCCGGTGATGCGCGCCATCCTGTTCGACTGCGACAGCACGCTGTCGACGATTGAAGGCATCGACGTGCTGGCCGAACAGGCCGGCGTGGTCGATCAGGTGGTACCGCTGACCAATGCTGCGATGGAAGGCCGCCTTAAGCTGGAAGAGGCCTATGCGGCGCGGCTGGACCTGATCAAGCCCGACGCGTCGACCATCGACGCGGTCGGCCGCCAATATATCGAGACGCGTGTCGAGGGCGCTGCCGAGGCGATCGCCGCACTCGGCGCGCTGGGCTGGCAGGTGCACGTGGTGAGCGGCGGCATCCGCCAGGCGGTGCTGGCCATCGCGCGCTTTCTCGGCGTGCCGGACGAGCGCGTGCACGCCGTCGACCTGAGGTTCGACGCGAATGGCCACTACGCCGGCTTCGACCCGGAATCTCCGCTGGCGCGCAGTGGTGGCAAGGCGGAAATCGTGCGCCGGGTTGGCGCCGGTGCCGAACGCGTGGTGATGGTCGGTGATGGCATCACCGATCTCGAAGCGGCTGAAGCCGGTGCGCTGGTGATCGGTTTCGGCGGCGTCGTGCGCCGCGAGATCGTCGCCAGCCGGGCGCCGCATTTTATCGATCAGGCCGATCTGCGCGAGGTCGTGCGCCTGCTGGCGACGCCGGAAGAACTGGCGCGCGTCGAGTCGCTGCTGCGCTGAGCGACGTCGGTCAGCGCGTCGCGACGATGCGCCGGCCGTCGCCGGTGACCATGATCAGCGTGCGCGCGTCCGGTCTGTCCTGACGCACCACCTTGTCCATCATTTCGAACAGCCGGTTCTCGATGTCCATCGCCGCGCCGGCGCAGGCCATGCGGGTGGCGGCGATGCGGCCGAAGCGCAGGTCGTGGCCCTGGCGGGCCCAGCTTCCGGTGTAGCGGTTGCAGCCCGCGCGCCCGGCGAGCCGGCCCTCGGGCAGGAATTCGATGTGAGCGTCGACGTCGTCCGGTACTGTCGTCGTGCCGACCTCGCGGATCTGCCAGCGCCCATCCGGCGGTCCGCCGCCGCCGTAGGTGGTGCAGGCCGCAAGCAGCAGAACGCCCAGCAGCGATGCGAGGCGCGTGCTCATGTCAGAAGCGGGGCAGGGCCTGCCGGTAGAGCGGGCCGAAGCACTGCGTCACGTCGGGGCGGTAGCACACGAGGTGACTGTCCTCGCCCTGGCGGAAATGCACGAACACCCGGTAGGTTTCGCCCGAGTCGTCGGCGTTCTGCCCGAGACAGTCCTTGCCGCCGGAGTTGTGCCGGATGGTCACGTTCAGTTCGAAAAAGTCGTCGGCGACCGGCACGCTGGAAAACACATAGCTCACGTCGGTCTGCTCGTTGCCGCTGCTGACGCGGCCGGTGCCGTCGCTGCGATATTCGTAGCTTTCGACGCACTGCGACTCGTCGGTCCAGCTCCACAGCCCGACGATCTGTGGTGCGGCGAGCGGGCCGGCCGTTTCGATGCGCGCGGCCTGCGAGGCCGACGCCGCGAGCAGCGCCGCGCCGAGCAGCAGAGAGGTACAGGCCTGCTTGAATCGATGGATGTGCATGACGGCCTCCGCAGAGCGCGACATGTTTCGATTGTAGGCCGCTGCGTCAGATTCCGTTTGCCGCCTTGCGGCGCAGCGGACCGAAACAGTGCTTCAGTTCCGGTTCCATGCAGACGATGTGCTGGTCGCCATCGGGGTGGAATTTCAGATAGACGGTGTAGCGCTCGTTGGTGTCGTCGCTGGCGGCACCGGCGCAGTCGCGCCCGCCGTTGTCCTTGGTGATGGTCGCCTGCAGCCGGTAGAAGCCGTCCTTCAGTGGCACCGGATCGAAGATGTAGGCCATTTCGGCGCGCTCGTCGCCGCTGCTGACGCGGCCGCTGCCGTCGGCGGCGTACTCGTAGGTTTCGCTGCACTGCTGCGGGTCGGTCCAGCTCCAGCTGCCGGCAAGACGCGGCGACGCCGCACTCACGCCGGGCTGGGCGGAATCGGCCGGTACGGCAAATGCACCGCTGCAGGCAAACAGTGAAGTGGCGATCAGACTGGCGCAGAGGCGCGGTGCAATGGACATGTCGGGCTCCGGTCGGACGGCTTGCGGGGACGCTGCGGCCGGCGCATTCTGGCACCGGGCTCGCGATGGGACACGGGCAGCGTGCCCGAGTTCTGCGCAAACCTGTGCGGAAATATCTGGCGCCTGCGGTGTCGAAGCCCCCGACCACACCGCATCGCGCAAGGGAGCGCCGCCATGGCCGACACCGTCCTGCTGTCCTATCTGTTCAGCGCCGCCGCTGCGCTGTCGGGCTATCCCGAACTGCCGCTGTCCGAACTGCCGACGCTGCGCATGATGGCGCCGGCTGCACTGGTCGAGGAAGCCTGTCCGGACGATCCGCGCGAGTGCGACAAGCTGGTTGCGCTGTACGACCACGACCGTGAGCAGATACTGATACGCGCCGATCTCGACCTGCAGGACCCGACCGACAATTCCTTCCTGGTGTACGAGTTCGTGCACGTGCTCGAGGCACGGCAGAAAGGTGCGCTGTACCAGCACGACTGCAATGCGACGCTGCGCTCGGAGCGCGACGCCTACCGCGTGCAGAACCGCTACCTGCAGCAGGAAGGGCGCAGCGAGCGCTTCGGCACGCAGCTGGCGACCGTGGTCTGTGCGCGCGATCAGCGCTCGGCCGGCAACGGCACGATGCGCCTCGAAGTCGCACCCGGTGTGGCGAACGAGGAGCGGGTGCTGGAGAACTTCATGCAGGAGCTGCGCGACGGCGCGGCCGCGGCACAGCGCCGCTGACCGCGCCCCCGCGACGCTTCAAAGCAGCACGCGCTCGATGCCGCCGGCGTTGGCCTGCTCGACGTAGCGGGCGGCCCAGTCCTCGCCGAGCAGGTGGCGCGCCATCTCGACCACGATGTAGTCGGCCTGGGTGCTGCTGTCGTTGTCGTAGCGCGACAGGCCCTGCAGACAGGACGGGCAGGAGGTCAGTATCTTCACCTCGCCGGCAAAACCGTCGGCGCGCAGCACGTCCGCCCCCTTGCGCATTTCCTCTTCCTTGCGGAAGCGCACCTGGGTCGAAATGTCCGGCCGGCTGACCGCCAGCGTGCCGCTCTCGCCGCAGCAGCGATCATTCAGCGCCACCTTCGTGCCGTCGGCCGTGCCCACCAGCTGATTCACCACCTTCAGCGGCGCGTGCGTCTTCATCGGCGTGTGGCAGGGGTCGTGATACATGTAGCGCACGCCCTGCACGCCTTCGAGCTTGACGCCCTTTTCCATCAGGTACTCGTGGATGTCGAGCAGCCGGCAGCCGGGGAAGATCTTATCGAATTCGTACTGCTGCAGCTGGTCCATGCAGGTGCCGCAGGACACGATCACGGTCTTGATGTCGAGATAGTTCAGCGTGTTGGCGACACGGTGGAACAGCACGCGGTTCGAGGTGCTGATCTGCTGTCCCTTTTCCGCGTTGCCGCCGGCGGTCTGCGGATAGCCGCAGCACAGGTAGCCGGGCGGCAGCACGGTCTGCGCGCCGACGTGGTAGAGCATGGCCTGAGTGGCCAGACCGACCTGCGAGAACAGCCGCTCGGACCCGCAGCCGGGAAAGTAGAACACCGCTTCCTGGTCTTCGGACGCGCGCTTCGGGTCGCGGATGACCGGCACGATGGCGGCGTCCTCGATGTCCAGCATCGCGCGCGAGGTGCGCTTCGGCAGGTTGCCCGGCATCGGCTTGTTGATGAAGTGGATCACCTGCGCCTTGATGGACGGCTTGCCCAGCGTCGGCGGCGGCGCCTTGGTCTGGCGGTCGACCAGGCCGAGTGCCTTGCCCAAGCGATGCCCCAGCCGCTGCGCCTTGTAGCCCACGCCCATCATGGCGACGCGCAATGTCTTGATGGTGGCCGGATCGGTCGCGTTCAGGAAGGCCATTGACGCGGCCGTGCCCGGGTTGAACTTGCGCTTGCCCTGCTTGCGCAGTGCATTGCGCATGGCGATCGATACGTCGCCGAAGTCGATGTCCACCGGACAGGGCTTCTCGCAGCGATGGCATACGGTGCAGTGGTCGGCCACGTCGCCGAATTCGTCGAAGTGGCGCAGCGACACGCCGCGTCGCGTCTGCTCCTCATACAGGAAGGCCTCGATCAGCAGCGAGGTGGCGAGGATCTTGTTGCGCGGCGAATAGAGCAGGTTGGCACGCGGCACGTGGGTCGAGCACACCGGCTTGCACTTGCCGCAGCGCAGGCAGTCCTTGATCGAGGTCGCGATCTGGCCGATGTCGCTCATTTCCATGATCAGCGATTCGGTGCCCAGCAGCGAGAAGGAGGGCGTGTAGGCGCGCGACAGATCGCCGCCGGGCAGAAGCTTGCCGGCGTTGAAGTGGCCGTCCGGATCGACCCGCTGCTTGTAGTCGATGAAGGGTGCAAGCTCCTCCGGCGTCAGGAATTCGAGCTTGGTGATGCCGATGCCGTGCTCGCCGGAAATGACGCCGCCAAGCGAACGCGCCAGCGCCATGATGCGGGCTACCGCGGCATTGGCTTCCTGCAGCATGCCGTAGTTGTCCGAATTCACCGGGATGTTGGTATGCACATTGCCGTCGCCGGCGTGCATGTGCAGCGCGACGAATACGCGGCCGCGCAGCACCTCCTTGCGGATGATTTCGACGCGGTCGAGCACCGGGCGGTACATCGCACCGTCGAAGATTTCGTCGAGCAGCGGCTTCAGCTCGCGCTTCCACGACACGCGCACCGAATAGTCCTGCAGCCGGTGGAACAGGGTCGGCTTTTCGGCGCGGTTGAGCAGCGGTCCCATCTCTACGCCGATCGACATCAGCAGCGGTTCGGCGCGCGCCAGCGGCAGGTCGAGGTTGTCCAGCAGCCACTGCCAGCGGCCGCGCACGGCCGCCACCTGCTGCAGCGCCTGGGTGCGCCGGTCGCCGATCAGTTCGTCGGCGTCGACATTGGCGTCGCCGGCATGCAGCGGCAGTTCGCCGCGCAGGAAGTCGACCAGCGCATCGCACAGGCGCAGCTTGCTGGCGATCGACAGTTCGATGTTGATGCGTTCGATGCCGTCGCAGTAGTCGCCCATGCGCGGCAGCGGAATGACCACGTCCTCGTTGATCTTGAATGCGTTGGTGTGGCGGGCGATGGCGGCGGTGCGGGCGCGGTCCAGCCAGAAGGTCTTGCGCGACTCGGCCGATACGGCGATGAAGCCTTCGGCGCCGCGCTGGTTGCACAGGCGAACGACTTCGGACGCTGCGGCCATCACCGTCGTTTCGTCGTCGCCGACGATGTCACCGATCAGCACCATCTTGGGCCGGCCGTGGCGGCGTGCCTTGGTGGCGTAACCGACCGCGCGTACGTAGCGCTCATCGAGATGTTCGAGGCCAGCGAGCAGCACGCGCGCGTTGCCCGACTTCGGCAGGCCGTCGAGGTAGTCCTTGATCTCGACGATGGCCGGCACCGCCTCGCGCACCTGACCGAAGAATTCGAGACAGACCGTACGGGTGACCGGCGGCAGCTTGTGCAGGATCCAGCGCGCGCTGGTGATCAGTCCGTCGCAGCCTTCCTTCTGCACGCCGGGCAGACCGGCAAGGAACTTGTCGGTGACGTCCTTGCCCAGACCTTCCTTGCGGAAGCGCGCGCCCGGTACTTCGAGCAGTTCGGCGGCGCCACGCGGCGTGCGGCCGTCGGTTTCGAAGCGCTGGATCGAGAAGCGCACGACGGGCGCGTCGTGGATCTTGCCGAGGTTGTGGTCCAGGCGCGTGATTTCCATCGGCCAGCCGTCCGCGTCGACCATGCGCCAGCTCGCCAGATTGTCGAGCGCGGTGCCCCACAGCACGGCTTTCTTGCCGCCGGCGTTGGTGGCGATGTTGCCGCCGACACAGGAGGCATCGGCCGAGGTCGGGTCGCAGGCGAACACCAGGCCGGCATTCTCGGCGGCGTCCATGACGCGGCGGGTGACCACGCCGGCGCCGGTGCGTATCGTCGCGTACGGTTCGGACAGACCGGGCAGCACCATGGGCTCGACGGTGCCGAGATCGATCAGCTTTTCGGTGTTGATGACGGCCGATTTCGCCGACAGCGGCACCGCGGAACCGGTGTAGCCGGTGCCGCCGCCCCGCGGCACGATGGTGAGGCCGAGTTCGATGCAGCCGCGCACCAGCGGCGCGATCTCGTCCTCGGTGTCCGGGTAGAGTACGACCAGCGGATATTCGACACGCCAGTCGGTGGCATCGGTCACGTGCGACACGCGGGCCAGACCGTCGAAGGCGATGTTGGCTTCGCGCGTGTGGCGGCCGAGCACCTTGCGGATACGACTGCGCAGCTTGCGGGTTTCGCCGAAGCCGGCGGCGAAGGCATCGACCGCGTTGCGGGCTGCCGCCAGCAGTTCGCCCACCTTGCGGTCGCGTTCCTGCGAGGCGGCGTCGCTGCCGGGCTGACGACGCTGTTCGATCTCGCGCAGCCGATGGCGCATCGCACCCACGAGCGCGTCCTGCCGCTTCGGGTTGTCGAGCAGGTCGTCTTCGAGATAGGGATTGCGCTGAACGACCCAGATGTCGCCCAGCACTTCGTAGAGCATGCGCGCCGAGCGACCGGTCATGCGCTCGTCGCGCAGGCTGGACAAGGTGTCCCACATGCGGGCGCCGAGCAACCGGATGACGATTTCGCGGTCGGACAGCGAGGTGTAGTTGTACGGGATTTCGCGCAGTCGGGTAGGGTCGCGCGAAGCTTGCAAATCGATGAGCGCGGTAGCGGATTCCATCAACAAGCCATGAAGCGAATCGGAGCGGCATTATACGCCTGCTTCTTGTGCACTGCGCCACAATCGGCGCGAAGTGCGCCGGGGTGTTGTCCTTGCGACGCATCCGAGCTGTACCTGAACGGAAAAATCGATTGGATACCCTGACTCACGCACTGTCCGGCGCGCTGCTCGGCCGCTTCATGGCACGCGCGCCGGCCGACGAACGCCAGCCCAAGGTCTGGCAGACGGTGCTCGCCGGCGGTCTGGCCGCCACCTTTCCGGACCTCGACTTCGTGCTCGGCTACGTGTCCGAGCTCACCTATCTGCGCGGCCACAGAGGTGTCACGCACTCGCTGATACTGCTGCCGCTGTGGGCGCTGCTGCTGGCCTGGCTGATGCCGCGTCTGCTGCGCGCGCGCGGTGTCGGCTGGCGGCGCTTCTACGCAGTGGCGTGCGCCGGCATCGCCATCCACATCCTGGGCGACCTGATCACGCAGTTCGGCACCATGATCCTGGCGCCTTTCTCGGATCAGCGCTTCGGCTGGGGCACCACCTTCATCATCGACCTGCCACTGACCGGGCTGCTGATTGCCGGCCTCGTGGCGAGCGCGCTGCGGCGGCGCAGCCGGCTGCCGGCCGCGCTTGGCCTGGCGGCGGTATGCGTCTGGGTCGGCGTGGGCGCGGTCGGCAAGTCGGAAGCCATCGAGGCCGCGCGGCGTCATGCGGTGGAGCAGGGCATCGCCTTCGTCTCTATCGACGCGATTCCGCGGCCGGCTTCGCCTTTCAACTGGACCGCGGTGATCGACGACGGCCAGCGTTACCACATCGCGCACATCAACACGCGGCGTACCGGACTGCTCGAGGCAGGGCCCGACGACAACCTGATCCGCCGCTTCTCGGCCCACTACCGGCCGGTCGCGCTGGCGCAGTGGGAAGCACGCGAACGCTTCGGCAATGGCGGATACGACGGTGTGCGCGAGCAGGTGCGCGCGGTCTGGTCGGCGCCGGATTTCGCCTTCTTCCGCTGGTTCGCGATGTTTCCGGTGCTGGACAGCGTGGGCAGCGCAGGCGGGGGCGCTTGCGTCAGCTTCCGCGACCTGCGTTTCGAAACGCCCGGGCGTGACACGCTGCCGTTCCGCTACGGGCTGTGCGAGAACGGTGCGGGATGGGCGCTGGTCGAGCGGACGATGGCGGGCTGGCGTGCGCTCAGCGGGCGCTGAAAGAGAAAAGCCGGGCCGGCAGTCCGCGGACCACCGACCCGGCTCTTGTTGCTGAGGCGAAGATCAGTACTTCACTACTACCGTCAGCTGGAAGGCACGCTCGGTGCCGGGAACGGCGAAGCCGCCGTTCTCGTAAAGCGCTTCGTAATAGCGCTTGTTGAACACGTTCAGCACGTTCAGCCGGACGTCGTAGCGCGGCTGTTCGTAGGCCAGCATCAGATCGGTACGCACGAAGCTGGGGGCACGGCCCTGGGCGATCGGGGCGCACGCGGTGTAAGCCCAAGCGTTGCTGCCGTTCGCGGCGGCCGAGTCGCACTGCCCGATACCGTAGGCCAGACGTGAGCCCTTGCCTTCGATGCCGACACCCGCGCGCCAGTTGGGCATGAAGCGGTAGGTCGTCCACAGGTTGAACGTGTAATCCGGCGTGTTGCGCGGTGTCGCGCCGACGCTGTTCGGATTGTACTTGCCGCGATAGACGAGTCGATTGGCGTTGGCGGCCTGGCCCGCCTGGAAGGTGCCACCGGCCGCGGCGACGACCTGCCCGAAAGTGCCGAGCAGTTCACCATCGAACTGGTCGTCGATCTCTGCGCGCATCAGCGCGATACCGCCGAACACGTCCCACTGCGGCGTGATGCGGCCGGCCGCCTCGATCTCGAAGCCGTCGGTGTGACGTTCCTTCGACAGCACGGCCGAGTTCGCCTGTTCGAGATCGGTGTTTCGCTCGTTGAACTTGGTCGCGCGGTACAGCGCAGTGCGCAGAGACAGTGCGCCGTCGAACAGCTCCCACTTCGTGCCCAGTTCGACCGTGCGGCTGCGCTCGGCGTCGTACTTGATGTTGGCCGGCGACAGCTGATAGAGATCGGCGGTCGGGTTGAATGAATCGCTCCACGCAAGGTAATAGGTCGACAGATCGGTGGGCTGATACAGCAGGCCGCTGCGATAGCTCCACTCGTTGTACTTCAGATTGAATGCCGTGGTGACGCCGGTCTGCGATGCGAGCGACGCGTAGTCGGCGTCCATGCGGTCATGACGCAGGCCGAGCAGCAGCTTCCATTTCGGAATGAACTCGATCTGGTCCTGCGCGTAGAAGCTGTAGGAGTCGCCCTCGTAGCCTGCGGGGTTAACGCGCGCACGATTGCCGTAGGCCGCGGGAACGGCGACGTCCGGATCTGGGTTGCCGACCGTGGTCGTCGGTGCGGTCACCGCGATCGACGTGTAGCTCCAGCGATCCGCCTTCTCGCGCAGCAGTTCGACGCCAAAAAGCGCCTCGTGCTTCATGCCGGCCAGTTCGAACTTGGTCGTCAGGTCACTCTGCAGTGTCACTGTGTGCTCACGGCCACCGCGAGCCTGGCGACCGCGGGTGATCACCGTGGCGTCGGTGACGGTGGAGCTGTTCACGTTGGCAGGCAGCCGTGGCGCGACTGCCCACAGGTCGCGCTTGTAGTCGGCGAAGCGGGCGACTGTGCGCAGTTCGGTGTCCTGCGAGAAGCGGTGGGTCCAGATGCCGGTACTGATGTTGGTGTCGTTCTGTTCGTAGTCCGAAGAAGTGCCGTAGAAGGCGCTGGCGGATACGTCCAGCGGACGGCGAGTGACCTGGGTGCGCGTGATCGGCGTGGCGAGCGCGCGGCTGATGAAGGGCACACCATAGTCCGGGACGTTCTTCGTCGTGTAGTACAGATGACCGATCGAGAATTCGTCGGCCGTGCCGATGCCCCAGCGCAGCGTCGGCGCGATGCCCTCGCGCTCCGATTCGACGCCGCGGCGCGAGCTGCCGGCGTCGGTTTTCATGGCGCTGATGCGCAGCGCCGCGTTCTCTCCGACCACCTTGTTCACGTCGGCGGTAACGCGGCCATAGTCGTAGCTGCCCACGGTGGCCGACACTTCAGTGCGGTCGACCAGGCCCGGCTGCTTGCTGACGCGGTTGATCACGCCACCCGCCTGGCCGCGGCCGAACAGCATGGCGGCGGAGCCGCGCAGCACGTCGATCTGTTCGACGTGGAAGGTTTCGCGGTTGTACTGGGCGACGTCGCGGATGCCGTCCAGGTACAGGTCGCCGAAGGAATAGAAGCCGCGCAGCATGATGTTGTCGCCGATGCGACCGCCTTCACCGGAGTTGAAGGTGAGGCCGGCGACGTGGCGCAGCGCGTTCTTCATCGTGTCCGAGTTGCTGTCCAGCATCAGCTGCTCGGTCACCGTGGTGATCGCCTGCGGAATGTCCTTGGCCAGCTGCTTGGTCTTGGCCGACGTGACGATGCCGGTCTGGTAGCCGCGGTTCGGGGAGTTCGGGCGGTCGTATTCGTCGCGCACCTTCACTTCCGGCAGAACCGGGACATTGGTGTCGGTGGCGGGCTTCTGTTCTTCGGCGCCGGCGGTGGACGACAGGGCCATCAGCATGGCCGCGGCCAGCGTCAGCGGCTGCTGCGGGATTGAGCGTTTCATCAGTGCAAGTCCAGTAGGTTGATATCGGGGGCTGGACTGGCTTGCTGCGACGCAATGGGGCTGGCTGGTCCGCTGCCCGGCGCGTGCGAGGAACACGAACATGGGCAAGTGCGGCGCAGTGTAAATGAGAACGGTTATTGGAAACTGGATGTTGCGGCGTCGCAACAATCGATTCGTGCGCAATGGAAATTCCGCGCGGGTCGGCGGATTGCGCGGACTGTCTCTGTGTGGTCCGCTCGGGTAGAATGAAAACTGTTCTCAACATCTGAATCAGCGGATATTGCAATGCCGACGCCTTCCGACGTGGAATCCCAGACGCCCGGTCCGACTTCCGGCTTCGCGCTGAGCAGCGCCACCGTCGGCGCGCCGATGACTGTGGTCGAGGTGCGTGCCGACGCCCGGGCGCCGGAATGGGCCAGCCGGCTGCGCGAACTCGGGTTCATCAGTGGTGAATCGGTACGCGTGCTGCGTCGCGGTCAGCCGGGCGGCGAGCCGCTGGCGGTACGGGTCGGCGTGTCGACGTTTGCGCTGCGCCGCGCCGAAGCCGACTGCGTACTGGTGCGAGCGGCCGATGGAGCGGCAGCGTGACGCAGACGGTGGTCGATAGCAGCCGGCTCGGTCCGGCCTTGCTGGCGCTGGTGGGCAACCCGAATTGTGGCAAGACCGCGCTGTTCAACCTGCTCACCGGCAGCCGGCAGAAGGTGGCGAACTATGCCGGCGTGACCGTCGAGCGCAAGGAGGGCGTGCTGCGCACCCCGTCCGGCCGCCGGCTGGCGGTGCTCGATCTGCCCGGCACCTACAGCCTGACGCCGCATTCGCCGGACGAGCAGGTCACGTGTGATGTGCTCGCGGGGCGTCTGTCCGGCGAGCGCCGTCCCGATCTGATCCTTGCGGTGGTCGATGCGACCCACCTGCCGCGTCAGCTCAGACTGGTGCTCGGTCTGATGCGCCAGGGGCTGCCGGTGGTGGTTGCGCTGAACATGACCGATCTGGCACGGGCGCGTGGCATCCACGTCGATGCCGAGGCGCTGTCGAAAGCGCTCGGCGTGCCGGTGGTCACCACGGTGGCGGTGAAATCGGGTGGCGCCGACGCGCTGCTCGAACTGCTCGAGGACGTGCGCCCGGGCGCCGCGCTGCCGGCGGCGGAAGCGGGCGACGTCGCCGACGACCACAGACGTGTGCGCGACATCCTGGCTTCGCTCGGGCTCGACACCGTGCAGGCGCACGCCTTCAGCGACCGCGCCGACCGCGTGCTGCTGCATCCGCTGGTCGGTCCGCTGCTGCTGTGCGCGCTGTTGTTCCTGATCTTCCAGGCGGTGTTCGCCTGGGCCGAGGCGCCGATGGGCTGGATCGAGGCGGCGACCGCCACGATCGGCGAAGCGGTCGGATCGATCCTGCCGGACGGCCTGCTGCGCAGTCTGCTGGTCGACGGCATCGTCGCCGGGCTGGGCGGCGTGCTGGTATTCCTGCCGCAGATCGTCATCCTGTTCTTCTTCATCCTGCTGCTCGAGGAATCGGGCTATCTGCCGCGTGCCGCCTTCCTGCTCGACCGGCTGATGGGCGGCGTAGGGTTGTCCGGCCGCTCCTTCATCCCGTTGTTGTCGAGCTTCGCCTGCGCGATACCCGGCATCATGGCCACGCGCACCATCCAGAATCCGCGCGACCGCTGGGTCACCATCATGATCGCGCCGCTGATGACCTGTTCGGCGCGACTGCCGGTGTATGCGCTGCTGATCGGCGCCTTCATTCCGTCGCGCACCGTTGCCGGCGGGCTGGAACTGCAGGGGCTGGTACTGTTCGCGCTCTACCTGGCGGGCATCGTGTCGGCCATCGCCATCGCCTGGCTGCTCAAGCGCTTCGGTGCGCGCGACCTGACGCAGACGCTGATGATGGAACTGCCGGACTATCACTGGCCGTCGGTGCGCAATATCGCGATCGGCCTGTGGCAGCGCGTGCTCATCTTCCTGCGCCGGGTCGGCGGCATCATTCTCGCGCTGACCGTGCTGCTGTGGTTCCTCGCCACCTTCCCGGCACCGCCGCCCGGCGCCACCGGCCCGGCGATCGAGTACAGCTTCGCCGGTACGCTGGGCCGCTTCCTGCTGCCGCTGTTCGAGCCGGTGGGCTTCAACTGGCAGATCGCGGTCGCGCTTGTGCCCGGCATGGCGGCGCGCGAGGTGGCGGTCAGCGCGCTGGGGACCGTGTATGCGCTGTCGGCCACCGCCGACGACACTGCGCAGGCGCTGGCACCGCTGATTTCGGCCAGCTGGGGGCTGCCCACTGCGTTGTCGCTGCTCGCCTGGTTCGTGTTCGCGCCGCAATGTCTGTCGACGCTGGCTACCGTGCGGCGTGAAACCGGTGGCTGGCGGGCGCCGCTGCTGATGGCGGGCTATCTGTTCGGGCTGGCCTGGCTGGCAGCCTTCCTGACCTTCCGCATCGCATCCGGAGTGAGTGGATGACCGTACTGACCGACTTCGTTGCGCTGTGTGCCGTGGCGCTGGCCGCGCTGGCGGCCGGTCGGGCACTGCGTCAGTGGTGGCGCGCCCTGCGTGCGCCGTCCGCCGCTTGCGGTGGATGCACCGGCTGCAGCCGGCCGTCCGCGCTTCAGAGGCGCCCGGACGGCGAATCGAGCAGGTGCTGATAGACGTAGCTGCGCAGCAGTATCCAGCTCTGGTTGTCCAGCTCGGCGAATTCGATGCCGCAGGCGACACCGCCGTCCGGCAGCGGATGGGCGTTGCGCACCGTGCCTTCGCACTGCACCTCGATGTCGACGAAATGCAGATTGAGCGGTAGCGTGAAGCTCAGCGTTTCCCCCACTTCGCCCGCGGCGGCACTGCTGCGAAGTTCGGCCCCGGTGGCGCTCAGATTGGTGACGCGCACGGCGCGCGCGTCAGCGCCCTTGAGCTGCACCGCGATGTCGGTGCGGACGCGTTCGGCGCGGCGGATGCGACGGCTCGATACCGCCGACGGAAACTCCAGGTGCAGGTATTCGTAGGGGCTGACCGCGCGTCTGAGCACGCGGCTGTTGAAACTGAAGGCCTTGCGTCCGGAGAAGGTGCGCACCAGTACGGAGTCGCCTTCGATCAGCGAGCCGCTCCAGTTCTTTTCGTCGGGCATGCTGACCAGCAGCGAACGGTCTTCGGTATAGCCGACCAGCCTGACGACGCGCGCGCCGCCGGTGATCTTGGCTGGTGGATCGAGCTGCATGCGGTCGCCGACCTTCAGGCCCATGCCGAGGAAGGTCGAGGTGCTGGATTCGATCGGATTGCTTGCCATCGGAGGATCTCTGCCGTGTCTCTGGTGCCGGGTCTGCCACGGCCACTCGTGGTGGACGGGCACCGAGGTCTACGGCGCGCGCGCCGTCTTCTAAACCCCTGTTCACGCATTTTTGCCGATCATGCCGGCTCAGCGATCAGTACAGCTTGTCCGTCGTGCGCGTCATGCAGCAGCCGGCAGCGCAGGCCGAAGGCCTGTGCCAGTTCGGGCGACGCCAGCACGGCGGCGGGTGCGGCATCGGCGCGGATGCGACCTTCGGCCAGCAGCACCATGCGATCAGCGTAGCGCGCAGCCAGATTCAGGTCATGCACGATGGCCACCACCGCACAGCCCCGGCGCTGGGCGAATTCGCGTGCACAGGCCAGCGTGCGGTGTTGCCAGGCGATGTCGAGTGCCGCCACCGGCTCGTCGAGCAGCAGCGCGTGCGCGCCTTCGGATGCCGTCCAGATCTGTGCCAGCGCGCGCGCCAGATGCACGCGTGCCTGCTCGCCGCCGGACAGCGTGGCGCAGATGCGTGTCGCCATGCCGTCGACGCCGGTCAGCGCCATCGCGGCGCGTGCGATCTGCCGGTCTTCGGCGCCCGGGCGTCCGTGGTGGTGAGGGAAGCGGCCGAGCTCGACCACCTGGGCCGCCGTGTATTCGAGGTCGGTGCGCTGGTGCTGGGCATGCACAGCGCGCATCTGCGCCAGCGCAAGCGGTGCGATGTCCTGCAGCGGGGCGCCGGCACACAGCACGCTGCCGTGTGGGATGTCGATATCGCCGGCCAGTGCGCGCAGCAGAGTGGTCTTGCCGGCGCCATTCGGGCCGACCAGCGCCAGCAGTTCGCCCGGCTTCAGCGTCAGCGTAACGTCGTCGAGAAGGAGGCGACGGCCGGCACGAACGGTCAGATTGCGGGCAGCGAGCATGTCAGGTGCTTTCGTGCGCGGCGCGACGGCGCAGCAGGGCGATGAAGAAGGGGGCGCCGAACAGTGCCGTCAGCACGCCGATCGGCAGTTCGGCCGGTACCACCCAGGTACGGGCGGCGCTGTCGGCCAGCACGACCAGTGCGGCGCCGGTCAGCGCGCTGGCCGGCAGCAGGCGTGCATGTGCCGGACCGACCAGCCGGCGTGCGAGGTGAGGTGCGATCAGCCCGATGAAGCCCAGCGTGCCGGTGAGCGCGGTGGTCGCGCCGACCGACAGCGCGATCAGCAGCACGCAACTGCGGTTCAGCCGCGCGGTGGCGACGCCGAGGTGGGCGGCCTGCGACTCGCCCAGCGCGAGCGCATCGAGTGGTCCGGCGCGGCGCAGCAGCGCGCCCAGTGCCAGCGCGACCGCCAGCATTGCCGCCACCACGCCGGGCCAGGTCGCGCCGGCGAGGCTGCCCAGCGTCCAGAAGGTGAACTGCCGCACCTGCGCGTCGCTGCCCATGAACATGAGCAGACCGATGCCGGACATCGCCAGCGCGTTGATGGCGATGCCCGACAGCAGCATCAACGTGACCGAACTGCGGCCATTGCGGCGCGAGGCCGCGTATACGACTGCGGTGGTCAGTGCGGCGCCGGCGAAGGCGGCCAGCGGCAGTGCCGAACTGGCGAGCCAGCCACCCGCGCTCATCGCCTGTTCGCCGAGCACCACGACACAGGCGGCCGCCAGTGCCGCGCCGCTGCTGACGCCGACCAGTCCGGGGTCGGCCAGCGGATTGCGCATCAGGCCCTGCATCGCCGCACCGGCGATACCCAGACCGGCGCCAGCGATCACGCCGAGCAGCACGCGCGGCAGGCGCAGCGTGCGCACCACCAGTTCGGCTTCGCTGCCGGCGTCGGCACCGAACAGCGCGCCGAGCACGGCCGTCGGCGACAGGCTGACCGCGCCGCTGCCCAGTGCCAGCACGACGACGCAGAACAGCGCCAGCGCGAGCGCCGGCAGTGCCAGCGACGCAGGCGCGCCCCCGGGCAGAGTGAGTGCGCGCGTGTTCACGGCGCGCGCATCCGGCGCGCCAGTTCGCTCACCGCCTGTGGCAGGCGCGGGCTGAAGCCCAGCATGCGCAGTGCGTCGAGGCTGACCAGCCGGCCCGCCCGCGCGGCCGGCAGCACCGCCAGTCCGGGGCGGGCGAGGAAGGCGCTGGCGCCACCGGCGGCGGCGATGGCCTCGTCAGTCGTCACGATCACGTCGGGCGCCGCGGCTAAGGCCGCTTCGAGCGTCAGCGGTCGGTAACCGCGGAAGCGTCCGGCCATCACGTTGACGGCGCCGGCGTAGCCCAGCATCGCATTGGCTGCCGTGTCGTCGCCAGCCACCATCGGACTGCTGCCGCCGTGGTCGAGGATGAACAGCGCGCGCGGCCGGCCGGGCAGGGCGCCCACCTCGCGCTGTGCCGTCTTCCAGTCGTGATCGAAGCGCTCAGCCAGTGTGCGGCCGGCGTCTTCCATCGCCAGCGCGGCGGCGACCATGCGGATCGCGTTGCCGACCTGCGCCGCGCTGTGGTCCGGCGGGAGCTGGATCACCTGCACGCCGGCGCCGCGCAACTGCGTCAGCGTGACTGGCGGGCCGGCATCGGCGGTGGCGATCAGGTGGGTAGGCCGCATCGACAGCACGCCCTCCGCCGCCAGCGCACGCTGATAGCCCACCTTGGGCAGCGCCTGCGCGGACGCCGGCCAGGTGCTGGTGGTGTCGGTAGCGACGATGCGGTCGGCTGCGCCCAGCGCATGGACGATTTCGGTCACCGCGCCGCCGACCGTGACCAGCCGCTGCGCCGGTGCGGCGACTGCCGCGCCGGCGGCGAACAGCAGCGCCACCAGCGTGCTGCGGAGCAGTCGGCGGCTCATGCCGCGAGGCTGTCGGCGGTGCCGAGCTGGGCCACCAGTGCACGCCAGTCCTCGCGCTCCGGCTTGCCCGGTTTGCGCTCGCCGAAGAACAGCGCAATGGTTTCGCCAGCGGCGTCGAGCAGTTCGACCGAGGTGACGACGCCGTCGGCGGTCGGCTTGCGCACGATCCAGGTCTGGTCGACCAGGTCCTGCCGCAGGTGCAGGTTGAAGCCGGGGTCGAGCACGTTGAGCCAGGGCCCCATTACTTCGACCCGATGCACCGGCCCGGTGTGGATCTGGATCATGCCCGGGTTGCCGACGAAGCACATGACCGATACTCCATCGGCGGCCGCCACTTCGAGCAGCGAACGCGTCAGATCGTTGCCGATCCGGTTGGCGTGGCCCTCGGGCGCGATCTGCATGGCCTGGCGTCGCGACACCTTGTGCCGACGCAGCAGCGGGAAGAAGTCGTGCGTGTCCTGCATGCCCAGCCAGTCGCGGCGGAAGGCGACGGCGTCGATGGCGTCGAGCGGCGTTTCGTCGCCGGCGGGCGCGCTGCGCGGCGCGACCTTTTCGCCGGCGCTCTGGTCGGCGGCGGCGAACTCGGCGACCAGCCGGTCCCAGGCTGCGAGATCGGTGCCGGCGCGCGAGAACACCTTGTGCACGGCGTCGCCATGCGCGTCATAGAACTGCAGGCTGCGCGACTCGCCCTTCGGACCCTGTTCGGTCACTGCATAGCCGTATGCCCAGCGACCGTAGAAGATGCGCAGGTCGATGGCGCTGCCCAGCGCCAGACCGACCTTGGCATCGCCGGACATCTGTTCGAAGCAGCCGGTCTTTTCATGGACAGCGGCTTCGTTGCGGGTCAGCGCCATCACCTCGCCCAGTTCGGGCATGCGGCGGAACAGCGCGTCGAAGGGCGCGGTCAGGCGCACGGCGTCGCGGCCGACGCCGCTGGCCATCGCTTCGCCCTCGCTGATGCCGAGGGCTGCGGCGGCGTCGCGATTGCGCAGGCGGCGCTCCGCCTTCAGCGCGTGGAAGGTGTGATACAGGCTCTCGGGATCGGTATGCGGAGTCATCGCGGTCTCCCGGGATCAGGCGCGACGGCGCGACAGTGCGCCGAGCAGGCCGAGGCCGGCGGCCAGCGACATCCAGGTCGCCGGTTCCGGCACCGGCTGGGCGAGTACGGCGAGCTGGTCGAGGCTGAGGTGCGCTTCCGAGCTGGTGAAGCTGAACTGCAGCGACAGCGGATCGGTGACCGCCCAGGTCCAGTAGGCCTCTTCCTCGCTGCCACCGAAGCCGCCGAGCGCGGCGCTGTAGCTGACCACCTTGTTCGCGGCGATGCCATTGAGCGTGGCGACGATGTCGGCCGCCGTGCCCTGGGTCGCGATGCGCAGCCACACGTTCCAGGTGCCGCTTTGCGCGACATCGAGATCGACCAGGAAGGAGGCCGCGCCGGCGGCGCTGTACAGATTGCCGCTGCCGGTCAGGAAGCTGCCGGCGCCCGGGTTGAGCTGACTCACGCTGCCACTGCCGGCGATGTCGGGTGTGGCGTCGGTGCTGAAGCTGTCGAACACGTTCCACTCGGCATAGACGCTGCCGCTGGCCCACGGCGTGGCGGCGGAACTTCCGTTGCCGTCATGACCGGCAAGCGGGGTGTCCCAGCTGGCGCTGGTGGCGAAGGCGGCGGTGGAGGACAGTGCGCACAGGGCGCCAGCGGACAGCAGAAGGCGGAAAGACATGATGGACCTCGTTCTGAGCCATCCATCCCTTCCCCGCGAAGGCGATCGATCAGGCGGTTTCTGTGATTTGAAAACCTGCTCCGCGGCCCCGCGCCGCCGGAGTGTGCTGCGTCACGCCGGCCTCAGCCGGGCGCGAAATCGATGACGTACCGATACTGCTTGCCGCAGTCGATGATGACTTCCTTCTGGCCGCGCTTGAGCAAACGGACCTCGACGCTCAGCGAGCCGAAGCCGTCGTGCCGGATCAGGTCATCCAGCAGGGCGGACAGGCGCACCTTCAATGCTTCGGTCGGTTCGTTGCCAGTGGCGGACATGGATGCGTGCGGTCTGGCCGCGGACGGTCGATTTCTTTAAATGATAATGATTCGCAGTATGGTGTCAAGCATCAGACGTGAGGACAGCGCTGCGCAGCTTCGCGGCGCTGGGGAGGGAGGGGGACGAGAGGAGCGGAAGGGCCTGAAGGCGGCCGCAGGTGGGAAAGGGGTGGCGTGACGCCGCCCCGGCGCAGATCAGTTGCCGACCTTGCGCAGAACGAAGCGGCCGGCCAGGCCGGTGGCGTCACCGCGCTCTTCCAGCACATCGAGCAACAGAGCGCCTGAGCCGAGCTGATCGAGCGCCGACGGTGCGATCCAGTATTCGCACCCGGCCACCTCGCCCAGCTTGATGTCATGGTCATCGACCGGCAGCGAGCCGACCGGACGGCAGCGCGGCTGAAGCACGTCGCCGGTCGCGTCGTGCAGGAACATCAGCGGCCCGTAGCGGGCCGACAGCCGGATGATGAGCATGACGGCATCGACACTGGCCGCCAGCGCGGGAAGTTCGGACGGGTCGGGCATGAGGCCGAGGCAGTAGGGGTCGGATGGGTGTGGCATGGTGCGGTCATTCAATGGAGGTGGCGGCCCGTCCGCTGCTGCGCGTCGGCGCACAGCGTCGCATTCCGGGCGTGAGATGCCGGTGCGCAGCGATCGACAGCTGTAGAACGGCCATGCTGGCAGACATCGGACGTGACTCCTGTGCGGAAAGACAGGACGGACGCGGCGCCCCTCGCAGGGGTATCGCGGAAACAGGCCGTCCCAGCAAGAGCCGAGCCATGTGCGGTGAACGGCGCTGGAGCATGATTAGGAATGGTTTTTTCCCGCAGCGAGCGCATTCAAACGCAGTGATGTGTCCAGTTACGGTGCATGACGGTGTTCATGCGTGCAACGCGTGTTGCATTTGCATGTCATTGATTGGGCGCGGAAATCCAGCACAGGAGCGCATTCTTGCAGTACTGCACCCTTCCTGACATATGAAATATTGTTCAGAACCTCATCGTCACCGAAAGCTTCGCCGTCCGACCCGGCGCCTGTATGCCGACCGCACCGGCGAAGCCATCCTGCAGGCAGTAGGTTTCGTTGGTCAGGTTGTCGAGATTGAAGCGCAGTTGTGTGTCACGCGTCATTTGCCAGCTGGCGAACAGGTCGTACAGGCGTACGCCGTACTGCGTGCCTATCGTGCCGACGCCGGGCACGACCAGCGTGCCGGGACGCGAACATACGGTGGCGACGGTGCCGGCAGCCGCCCGGCGGTCAGCGATGTCGCGTATCCGCGCGCCGGCTTCGACCCGCCCGTCGAACCCGCGTACGCCGGCACTGATGCTCAGCGTGTCGCCGGGCACGCCATAGAGCGCGTAGTCGGTGCCAGCCACCGCATTGGTGATGCGGCCGTCGATCTGTGACCACGACAGCGACGAGAAGGCGTGCAGTCCGTCGTAACTGATTTCCAGTTCGGTGCCCTTGCGCCGCTCCTTGCCCGGCTGGCCGACTTCGTCACCGATATTGCTCAAGGACGTCAGCAAGTGACGGGTGTGGATGTCGTAGTAGGTGACCCGTGCCTGCCAGCGGCCGTCGCGAGGTGAGGCCGGCTGCGGCATCCAGGCCAGCGTCAGTTCGTGGTTCGACGATTCCTGCGGCCGGTAGAGCGCACCGCAGATTTCGTTGTCGGGGGCGAGGTCGAGTGCGGGATCGTAGGTCTGACCGTAGCCTGAGGGGTCGTACAGCGGTTCGGGGTAGAGCACGGGGTTGCCGGGCAAGGCCCAGCCAGCGCTTTTCGCACAGCGGCTGGCGAAACTGCCGCGGGCGAAGTACTCGTCAACCAGCGGCGGTCGGAAAGCTTCGTGGTAGCGCACGGTGGCCGACCAGTCGCTGCGCGGGATGCGCCAGGTGAGCGCCGCCGCCGGCGACAGCTTGACGAAGCGGATGTCCGGCGACTGTCCGGCGGCGATCATGTTGGTGCGCGTCTGACCCTCGGCGCTGACGTGGTAGCGGTCGAGCCGGGCGCCCGGCGTGAAGGTGAAGGCGCCGAGCGTAAAGGCGTTCTCGATGATCAGTGCATCCGACACTTTGTCGCCCGGCGGTTGCGCCTCGTTGAAGCCGTTCGGGTAGACCTGCTGGTTGGTCAGCGCGCGCGAGGTGACGCGTGCAATATCGCGGCTGTTGCGTATGCCCTGATAGCCGATGCTGAGCACGCCCTGCAGATCGCCGATGGCATAGCGGGTATCGTTGAACACCTCGGCAGTCCAGATCGAGTATCGCCAGGCGTCGTCGCAGCGGTCGATGCGGAAAGCCGCCGGAAAGGCGGTCGACGGCGATACGCAGATGCGGCTCTGGCCGATGCGATGCACGTCGTTCAGGTCGGTCGTTTCGTAGGCGAGGGTGCCGCGCAGTGCGATCCACGAATCGGCCGGCGTGTAGTTCACGCGCAGATTGGTCGTGGTGTCCTCGATGCTGCGTTCGACCACGCCGAACTGGCCCGCGCTGCCGGCGGTCGCGTCATAGGGCGCGCGCTCGGGGCCGCCGGTGTAGTAGGTCTGGCTCAGTTCCAGCGTCAGGTCGTCGCTGGCGTAGAAGGTGGCTTTGGCGAAGCGGCTTTCCGAGTGCACCGCGGTCAGGTCCAGCCGGTTGCGGTCGGGCAGGCGGATGTCGTCGGAGTCGCGCCGGGCGATCGAGGCGACCAGGTCGAGGTAGCCATTCGGGCGGCCGTATACCGTCACCATGCGCAGCCGCTCGCCGCTGTTCGCGTTGTAGCCGTACCTGATCTGGGCGCCGACGCGCTCACCCGCTCGCAGGTAGTCGGCAGCGGATTTCGTGGTGGCCGAGATGGTGCCGCCGAGCGCACCCGAGCCGGACTTCAGCGACGGCCCGCGCTCGATCTCGATGGCCTTCAGCAGTTCGGGCTCGATGAATACGCCGCTGCCGAAGCGGTACTTCTCGAAGCCTTTCACTGCGCCGTCGATCTTGAACAGCACGTCCTCGTTGTCGGAGAAGCCGCGCAGGTTGAATTTCATGCCGCTGGCGCGCGGACCGCCGTCGACGGCGACACCCGGCACGTCCTTCAGCAGGTCGAATATCGTGCCCGCCTGGCGGCGTTCGATCGCCTCCGGCCCGATGCTGGTCACCGGTCGATCCGGTGTCAGTTCGACGGCGGGCGGTCGGACGTCCTCGCGAGTGTCGCGCACCTGGATTTCCGGCAGCGTGACGATCTCTTCGTCGGTCGCCGTGGCCTCCTGTGCGGCGCTGGCGAGCGGCCACGTCAGCGCCAGCAGCAGCTGCAGGCGCAGGGGAATTCTGCGTTTCAAGATGTCGTGACAGTCTGGATGGGCGAACGCATGCGGGCGGTACCCGCGAGGGCACCGCCCGCATGCGGCGAGACGGAACTCAGTGCTGACGCGTGCGCCGGCGGGCGACCAGCGTGATCACCGCCATACCGCCGAGCAGCAGGGCGGCGGTCTGCGGTTCCGGCACCGGAGCGGCCACCAGCTGGTCCAGCTGGAAGGCCTGCGACTGTGCGTGGTTGTCGGTGGCGAAGGTGATGCGGAAGCTGTCCACCGGCACGGTGACGCCGAGGCTGGCCAGGTTCCAGGTGAAGGTGAGGTGGTTCGGGTTGTTCGGATCGGAGGCGACGAATTCACCGGTGAAGAAGTCGGTGTAGCCCAGGTTCTCGCTCGCCTGCGAGCTGGAGAGCAGGAACTGCTCGCCGCCGTTGAAGCTGAGGCGTGGCAGGTTGTTCGCCGCCAGTACGCCGTAGATGCCGTTGCTGCCGGTGCTCACGTTGATGTAGGTCTGGAACACGATGCTGGTCAGGCCGTCGACCGCATCGCTGACCACCATTTCGAAGGTCGAGCCGTTTCCGGCGAACTGGTAGAGGCCCGAAGAGGCCGGATAGGCGCCGCCGGAGGTGCGCCGGAGGATGGCGCCGCCTTCTGTTTCGCTGTTCGACGCGATGCCGGCGGCCAGCTGCGTGGCGGTGATGCGGGCTGCGGTCAGGTTGTTGAAGCCGTCGGTGGCGACCGAATTCTCGATGTCGTCGAAGGCGCTGTGAGTGGTACTGGCGTAGGCGGAACCGGCGAGTGCGAAGCAGGCGGCCGCGAGGAGCGGCGTCGCGAACGGACGCAGGCGATGATGGATCATGGGTGACCTCTCTCGATGAACGGACGATGGGGTGCGCGGCCTGCGAACAGGCCTCGCGTACAGGACGCCGCATCGGAAGAGGGGCGCCGGGCGGTATGCGGGCAGGTCATGAATGCTCCATGCGTTGCATGACTGGCTGGCCGCGGTTGCCGGCTGGCTGGCAGGTGGGCCGGCCCGGAGGCCGGCAGGACATCCGCGCGTCAGACGCGCAGGGCGTAGAACTCGACCACTTTCTGTGCTTCGAACGCGAAAGGCGTGGCGTCACCCGGCGGCAGGTGGGCCAGACGCAGGCTCAGCGCCGATTGGTCGAAGGCGATCCATTCGGCACGTTCGAGCGCCGGCGTCTGCAGCGCATCGACCACGCTCTGCACCTTGCGACCTTTTTCGGTCAGCGTGATGGTGTCGCCGACGCGCACGCGGATGGACGGGATATTCACGCGCCGGCCGTTGAGCAGCACGTGACGGTGGCGAACCAGCTGGCGAGCGGCCGGAATGGTCGGCGCCAGGCCGCCGCGGAACACGATGTTGTCGAGCCGGCGTTCGAGCAGTTCGACCAGCTTTTCGCCGGTCGGCAGTTTGGAGCGCTCGGCTTCCTTGAACACGGCGCGCAACTGTGTTTCGGTCAGGCCGTAGTTGTAGCGCAGCTTCTGCTTCTCCATCAGCTGGGCGCCGAACTCCGACTTGCGGCGGTTCGGGCGGTTGCCGTGCTGGCCCGGGGGCGCAGTGCGGTTTTCGGCCGTCTTACGGGTCAGGCCGGGGAGGTCGGTGCCGAGTGCGCGCAGCACGCGCAGGCGGGGGCCGGTGTAGCGGGACATGGATGCTCCGGGGCAGGGGTTTCAGTGCGCGGCACGCACGGCCAGATCGCCGACCGTGTGCAGCGTCCAGCGGTTGATCAGGGCGCCGCAGACCTCGCGCATCAGCGGGTCGGCGCGTTCGTCGTCGGCCACCACTTCAAGATGGCGGATCACCATCTGCGCCACTTCCGGGCAGGGCCGTTCGGCGAAGCGGGTCATCACGAACAGCGTGGCGGCGGCGAGCGTGCTCGGGCTGGCTTCGCCGGCGTGCTGGTGTTCCGGGGTCATGTTGCATCCTCCGTCTGGGCGGCGCCTGGGCTGCTTGGCGCGGGTGCCGCGGGTGCTGTCGGGGAGGCTGGCGGGTGTCTGCGGGGGACCTTCAGTGCAGACGGTGGCTGGCGCGCGTTCTCGTTTAGGATGAGAACGATTCGCATTACATCATCGGTGCAGAGAGCTGTCAAGCATCGTTCGCCGACAGATGCAAAGAAAAACGGCCACCCCTCAGGGTGGCCGTTTCGTCGTGCGGAGGGTGTCGATCTACTTCGCCGCGGATGGGTCGGTGACGAAACCGATGCGGGTAAGGCCCAGGCGGGCTGCCTCGCTCATCACGTGCGCCACCGAACGGTAAGGCACGTTCTGGTCGGCGCGCAGCTGGATCTCGGCGTTCTTGTCCTTCGCTGCGGCCTCCTGCAGCTTGGCCTTCAGCGTATCGGTGTCGATCTTTTCGCCGGCCCAGTACAGCTGCTCGTCGGGGCCGATGGCGATCTGGATGTTTTCCGGCGGCAGCGTGTTGGCGCTGGTCGATTCCTTGGGCAGATCGACCTTGACCGCGTGCGTCAGCAGCGGCGCCGTCACCATGAAGATGATGAGCAGCACCAGCATCACGTCGATCAGCGGAATCATGTTGATTTCCGCCATCGGCCCGTCGTCGTCCTGCTCGAAACTTGCAAAAGCCATGTCCGGGCTCCTGATCAGTGCGCGTTGCGCGCGGCTTCGCGGCCGCGTTCGACCAGCGAAAGCACGCGGTCACCGGTGGCCTTCGGATCGTTCGAGCCGCTGTCCTTGACGCCGGTCGACAGCATCACGAACACGTCGTGCGCGAAGCTGTTCAGTTCGGCCATCACGTTGCGCGTCGAGCGGGCGAAGAAGTTGAACGCCAGCGCGGCCGGGATGGCGGTCGCCAGACCGATGGCGGTCATGATCAGCGCCTCGCCGACCGGGCCCGCCACCTTGTCCAGCGTGCCCTGACCCGACATGCCGATGGCCAGCAGTGCGTGATAGATACCCCAGACGGTGCCGAGCAGGCCGATGAAGGGGGCGCTGGAGGCAACCGAGGCGAGGAAGGTCTGGCCGTATTCCATGCGGCTGCGGTCGCGTTCGATCGAGCGCTTCAGCGCGCGAGTCAGGAATTCGTCGGCGCTGCCGGTGGCGATCAGGCCACGCGTGCCGGCATTGCCGCTGCGCAGGGTCTCAACCGCGCTGAAACCTTCGTGCACCAGATGCGAGAACGGATCGGTCACGCCGTGCGAGCGCATGTCGCGCGCCACGTCTTCCAGCGAGGAGGCGTTCCAGAAACGGTCGAGGAAGGTACCGCTGGCGCGGCGCTGGCGGAAGGCCACGATGCCCTTGAGCACGATGAGGAACCAGGTGCCGATGGAGGCCAGCACCATCAGTACGAGGATGGTGGTTGCGACACCGTCTGCATTCGACAGAAAGTGCGCAAAGCCGAGGGACTCATTCATTCAAATTTCTCCTGATGGAAGCCTGATGCAAAAGTTGGCCGCCGCGCAGTGTACGCCTGACGCGGACGGGAACAAATCACGAGTTGAGACCGAAGTCGATGGGCACAAATGCCTGGCCGCCGCTGATCGCCTCGTCACCGCGGCGTGCCGGAACGAACTTCCATTTGCGCACGGCTTCGAGTGCGGCGTCATCCAGCCGCGAAAACCCACTGGACTTGGAGATTTCGACAGTGGTCGGCAGACCATTCGCGTCGACCGTCACGCGCAACATCACACGGCCGGCTTCACCGAGGCGCTTGGACATCGCCGGATAGGCCGGGCGCGGGTTCTGCAGATAGGCAACGTTGAACTTCGGCGGGGTGACCGGCGGCGGCGCGACGACCGGCGCAGCGGTGACCGGCGCCGGTGACGGCTCGCTGACAGGCGGCGCGTCGATCGCGACCGGTTCCGGCGGCGCCGGCGGCTGCGGAGCAACGGTGGCGGTGGTCGGTGCGTCTGTCGCCGCCGCGATCTGCGGCAGCGGCTGTTCCTTGCGCACCGGTTTGACCGGCTTCACCACCGGCTTCGGTTGCTCCGGCTCGACCCGTTTCTCTTCCTTGGGCGGTTCCGGGGGGGCGATCGGCAGCGGTTCGGGCGCGATCAGTGTCGCCTGCATCACCATCGGCGGCGCTTCCAGCGCCGCGGGGTTGTGCACGATCCACAGCAGGGCGGCGGCGTGCAGCAGCACTGCGCCCGCGAGCGACATGCCACGCAGCGGAAGACCCGCCGACGGTGTGCCTGAAACCGCCTCGTGACGAAGGACGCGGCTGGCGGGGCGCGCAAGAGCGGCACCCGGGGACTGTACGAAGGCGGCTTCGGATGGAACGAATGCGGCGCTGCTCATCGGGCCGCTCCGACGGAGAGGTGGGTCGTGAAGTCGTGCATCGATCGTCGGCGTTCTGTGAGTTCAGGAATGCGGTGTGCCTGCCTGCGCGGGCGCGGGCCGGGCGGATGCTGCGGGAGCGATCGTGAGCTGATCAAGCAGGCGGGTTGCCGGGAAGGCGGTCAGCAGCCACAGCGCGGCGACACTGAGCAGTGCCGACAGTGCGCTGCGCAGCAACGGTGTGCGCGGCGTTGCGGGTTCGGCGTGGCGGCTGTTCATGGCGGTTGTTCGGACTGCGCCCGGGCGGCACCGACCCGTCGCGGACGGGCCGGTATGGCAGTTCCGTCGGGAAACCGCCGCGTGCGTCAGCTGCCGAGTTCTCCCATTGCGGACTGCGTGTAGTTCTGCAGCCCCATCTTGTCTATCAGGTCCAGCTGGGTTTCCAGCCAGTCGATGTGTTCCTCGGTGTCAGCGAGGATCTTGCGGAACAGGTCGCGCGAAACGTAATCGCCCGCGCTTTCGCTACAGGAGATCGCGTCCTTCAGCGTCGCGTGCGACTGCTGTTCGATCTTCAGATCGGCGCCGAGCATTTCCGGCACGTTCTCGCCGATCAGCAACTTGTGCAGGTCCTGCAGATTGGGCAGGCCTTCCAGCAGCAGGATGCGTTCGATCAGCATGTCCGCATGCTTCATTTCCTCGATCGACTCGTGATACTCGTGGTCGCCGAGCTTGGTCAGGCCCCAGTTCCGGTACATGCGCGCATGCAGGAAGTACTGGTTGATCGCGGTCAGTTCGTTGACCAGCTGCTTGTTCAGGTACTGCAGAACCTTCTTGTCGCCTTTCATGAGACTTCTCCTGGTCAGGCGGTGCCACAACGGTGACGCCTGACCGAATTCTAGGCCGTCGCAAGGCGAGTGCGGCGACCTGTTTGTGCGAGGAATCAGGCTGCGGCGGCTTCTGCGTGAGCCCGGTGAAGACGGATCGGCTGCAGTTCGGCACGGGCGGCGTCAATCACCTCCTTTGCAGCGCGCACGCAGCGCCCGCAGTCGCGGCAGCAGCCGAGCTGGCCGGCGACGTCGCGCACGGTGCGGCATCCGGTATGCACTGCGGCCTTGATGTCCCGGTCGGTCACCGGTTCGCACAAGCAGATGTACATGGCTCTATTTGGTCAGGATGAGTTTTCCGTTGCGCGTCAGCCGCAGCGAGTAGAGCTCGCCGCCGTGATTGATCGCGACCTGTTTGCGCCCGCCCAGCAACTGGCTCGAATCGAGCGCAGGCGGCGTCGGGGCAGCGGCGCTCTGCGGTGCCGGTTGCGGTGCCTGCGACGGAGGAGCGGATTGAGTCATTCGCCAATGGGCATAGAAATGAGAATGGTTCGTATTAGTACAGAAGCGAGGGGTGGTGTCAAGCGCGGCATGCGCGCTTTCTGCACGTCGAAGTGCAACGATCGGTGACACCCGCACCTACAATCGCGGAATGGACAGAAACGCACACGATCACGCGCCGGCCGATGACCCGTTCTGCCCGGTACATCGCCACGACTTCATCCCGCACCCGGAACTGGCCGAACAGGCGGTCGGCCGCGTGTTGTGGCTCAGTGCGCTGGCCATGGTTGCAGAGATCGTCACCGGCTACCTGTCGGGCTCGATGGCGCTGCTGGCCGACGGCTGGCATATGGGGACCCATGTGGCGGCGATGGCGATCAGTGCCTTCGCCTACACCTATATGCGCGCTCACCGCGGCAGCGCCCGTTACAGCTTCGGCCCGGGCAAGGTGTCCTACCTCGCGGGCTACTCTTCCAGCCTGCTGCTGGCCGGCGCGGCGCTGTTCATGATTGTCGAGTCGGCGTCGCGACTGCGCGCGCCGCACGCGATCCACTACGACGAAGCGCTGCTGGTGGCACTGGTCGGTCTGGCGGTGAACCTGATCAGCGCCTGGCTGCTGCACGACAAGGGCGGGCATGCGCACCACGGCCATGCCCACGGTCACGACCACGCTGACGATCACGCCCATCATCAGGGGGGGCACGACGACCACAATCTGCGCGCCGCCTACCTGCACGTGGTGGCCGATGCGCTCACCTCGATCGCGGCGATCGCCGCGCTGGTGGCAGGCAAGTGGGCCGGCCTGGCTTGGCTCGATCCGCTGGTGGCGGCGCTGGGTGGACTGCTCATCCTGCGCTGGGCCTGGCATCTGGCGCGTGACAGCGCCACCGTGCTGCTGGACCGCCAGGTCGAGGGCAGCGTGTTCGATGCCGTGCTCGGTCATGTCGATGACTGGGGCGGCCGGCCGCTCGACGTTCACCTGTGGCTGCTGGCGCCCGGGCGCCATGCGCTGGCGCTGACCGTGGCCGCCTCGCCGCTGCTCGACCCCGAGGCGCTGCGCGCTCGTCTTGCCGGCGAGAAGACGCTGGCGCACGTGACGCTTGACCTCAGGGTGATCGACGACGCTTCTGGTGCGGCGCAACAATCGCTATAATCGCGGGCTTTTCACAAGGAGCGAGACATGGGTCTGGAACGAGTTCCGTCGGGCAAGGATCTGCCCAACGATTTCAACGTTGTGATCGAAATCCCGATGCATTCGGACCCGGTCAAGTACGAAGTGGACAAGGAGTCGGGCGCCGTCTTCGTCGATCGCTTCATGTCGACCGCCATGCACTACCCGTGCAACTACGGCTACATCCCGCACACCATCGCCGGCGACGGCGACCCGGTCGATGTGCTGGTGATGTCGCAGTTCGCGCTGCCGCCGGGCGTGGTCGTGCGTTGCCGTCCGATCGGCATGCTGAAGATGGTTGACGAGGCCGGCGAGGATGCGAAGCTGCTGGCCGTGCCGGTGGACAAGCTCACCCCGATGTATCGCTCGGTGCAGAGCCCGCGCGACCTGCCGCAGATTCTGCTGGACCAGATCTCGCACTTCTTCGAGCACTACAAGGATCTCGAGCCGGGCAAGTTCGTCAAGGTGCAGGGCTGGGCCGACATCGAGGAAGCCAAGAAGGAAATCATGGCCGGCGTCGACCGGTACCAGCAGGCCGAAGACAAGCCGAACTACTGAGTGCTGTCCAGCGCCCCGCCGCGTGTGCGGTAGGGCGTGCGTTCCTCCAGTTCGTTGATGTGCAGTGCGACGCCGGCGCGCTCCCGTTCGAGGTAGCGCGCCACCGCATCGGAAAAGTCCTCGTCGCGCAGCCAGTGCGCCGACCAGGTGCGTACTGGCGTGAAGCCGCGCGCCATCTTGTGCTCGCCCTGGGCACCGCCCTCGAAAGCCTGCAGGCCGCGTTCGATCGCGTATTCGATGCCCTGGTGGTAACACGCTTCGAAATGCAGGCAGGGTACGTATTCCATTTCTCCCCAGTAGCGCCCGTACAGCCGCTTGTCGTCGCGCAGGTTCAGCGCGCAGGCGATGTCCTGCCCGTCACGCGAAGCGATCACCAGCATCAGCGATTGCGGCGTGCGTTCGCGCAGCAGTTCGAAAAAGCGGGCATTCAGATAGGGACGCTGCCCGCGCACGCGGTAGGTGTTGCGATAGCAGGCGACGAACAGGGCCAGTTCCGCGTCGCTGATGTCGGCGCCGTCGATACGCCTGAGCGTGACGCCGGCGTCGCGCACGCGTCGTCGTTCCTGGCGGATCTTCTTGCGCTTGTCGGCACTCAGCGTGGCGAGGAACTCCTCGTGATTGCGGTAATTCGCGTTGTGCCAGTGGAACTGCACCGATTCGCGCAGCAGCAGCGCCGACGTATCGATCGCCGCCAGTGCCGCGGCATCCGGAAACAGCAGGTGAGCCGACGACACGCCGAGCGAGCGCGCGTGCGCGAGCCAGGCGTCGAGCAGGACGGCGCGCGCGGCGTCGTCCTGCGCCAGCAGCCGCGGTCCGGGAACCGGCGTGAAGGGCACCGCGCACAGCAGCTTGGGGTAGTACTCGCGTCCGCTGCGCTCCAGCGCCTCGGCCCAGGCCCAGTCGAACACGTATTCGCCGTAGCTGTGCGACTTCAGGTAGCCGGGCAGGGCGGCGACCAGGCGTTCGCCGTCGTATAGCGCGAGGTGATCCGGCTGCCAGCCGGTATCGGGCGACACGCAGCCGGACGCCTCGAAAGCGTCGAGCAGTGCGTGCGACAGCGTGGCGTGACCGCCGGTGAGCGCGTCCCACTGCGCCGCGTCGATGGCCGCCATCGACGCGTGCCGCTCGACGCGCAGGCTGTCGCGCTTCATGCCTGCGATCAGTCGTACTTGATGTACTTGAAGCGCGGGTCGTCCGGCGTGCCGGCCAGCGCACTGCCCTCTTCCGCCCCCGGTTGCCACATGATCACGTCCTCGATCTTCTTCGCCAGCTGGAAGTCGCGCTCGGTCACGCCCTTGGCTTCGTGATTCATCAGCTTGACGATCACGAAAGCGTAGGACACGGCGAGGTCCGGGTGATGGAAGGCTGCCTCGGCCAGATGACCGACCGTGTTCACCACCATCAGCGTGCCCTTCCAGCCGCTGGTCTTGTACTTGCGGCGGATCCAGCCGTCCTCGTAGTACCACTTCGGCAGTTCGGCCTTCAGACGGGCATCGATTTCCTCCGGCGTGAAGGCTTCGTTCGGGCCTGCTTTTCTCCACTGCGACATATCGGTCTCCTTGAGTAACGTCACTCGTAACGCCACTCCGACCATTGCAACTCGCATGCGTTGCGTCGGCCGGAATGAAAAACGCGCTGCATGCACCAGACGAGCCGGGCCGTGCAGCGCGCGGGATTCATGCCGGAGCTTTCAGCTCCGGCGATCGCTCAGGACGCGAAATTCGCGGCGGCGAAGTCCCAGTTCGCCAGGCTGGCGAGGAAAGTGTCGACGAAATCCGGGCGACGGTTGCGGTAATCGATGTAGTAGGCGTGTTCCCACACGTCGATGGTCAGCAGCGGCTTGGCGTCGGAGGTCAGCGGGGTGCCGGCGCCGCTGGTGTTGACGATGTCCAGCGTACCGTCGCTCTTCTTCACCAGCCAGGTCCAGCCGGAGCCGAAGTTGCCGACGGCCGAGGCCTTGAAGGCCTTCTTGAATTCGTCGAAGCTGCCCCACTTGGCGTCGATGGCGGAAGCCAGTGCGCCGCTCGGCGCGCCGCCGCCGGCGGGCTTCATGCTGTTCCAGAAGAAGGAGTGGTTCCACACCTGGGCCGAGTTGTTGAATACGCCGCCGGCCGGGGCCTTCTTGACGATGGCTTCGAGGTCGAGGTTCTCGAACTCGGTGCCCTTGATCAGGTTGTTCAGGTTGGTGGCGTAGGCCTGATGGTGCTTGCCGTAGTGAAATTCCAGCGTTTCACGCGAAATGTGCGGTGCCAGTGCGTCGAGCGCGTAGGGCAGCGGCGGCAGGGTGTGTTCCATGTTTTTTCTCCCAGTCGGTCGGTTCAAAGCCAAGTCCATGAGTGTATGGCCGGCCATCGGTCAGCACAAGGCAAGTCAGTCGGCGGCGCCGGAATCCGGGTATGAGCGGCTGACTTCGACGTCCGCGTGGCCGCGCGCGAAGTCTATGCGCAGTGGCTGCCTGTGCATCAGCGCGGCGGCGTCTCGCACGATGCGGCCCTCGGTGTCGCGCACGATGGAAAAACCGCGTGCCAGCACTGCGGTCGGATCGAGCTGAGCCAGTTGCGTCGCGCCGAGGTGCGCGCGCTGGCGGGCGTGGTCGAGCCGGGCGTGCATGGCATGGCGCAATTGCTCTGCCAGCCGCGACAGGGTTGCCTGCCGCATCGCCTGCGTCGGGCGTGCGAGACGCAGGCGCATCGCCAGCGCTTCGGCACGCCGCTGCGCCTGTGTCAGCTGTGTCGCGTGCGCGCGACGCAGCCTGTCGCACAGGCCCTGCAGCCTGTCGTGTGCGATGTCCATCTGCCTTGCAGGCGGCCGCAGTCGGGCGGCGAGGTCGTCCAGCTTCTGCCCGTGCGCGTCGAGCCGGCCGCGCAGCGCCCGGGCAAGGCGGGCACTCAGCGTGCGCAGACGGACCGCAGCCTCGACGTGGCCGGCGCTGACCAGTTCGGCCGCTGCGGTCGGTGTCGCTGCGCGCACATCGGCGACGAAGTCGGCAATCGAGAAATCGGTCTCGTGGCCGACGCCGCTGACCACCGGTAGCGGACAGGCGGCAATGGCGCGCGCCACACGCTCGTCGTTGAACGCTGCGAGGTCCTCGGCGGAGCCGCCGCCGCGCACCAGCAGCACGACCTCTGCGTCGACGCCGCCGGCCTGACCGATCGCGGTGGCGATCTGCCGCGGGGCGTCGACGCCCTGCACCAGACAGGGCAGCAGCACGATTTCGAGATGCGGAGCACGCCGCGCCAGCGCCGCCAGCACGTCGCGCAGTGCAGCCGCCCCCGGTGAGGTGACGATGGCCAGCCGGGCGGGCAGGGCCGGCAGCGGCCGCTTGCGCGCCGCGTCGAACAGGCCTTCGGCCGCGAGCTGCGCCTTCAGCCGGAGGAAGGCCTCGTACAGATCGCCGACACCGGCGCGGCGCATCGCGTCGACGGTCAGCTGGAAGTCGCCGCGCGCCTCGTACAGGGAGACCTGGGCGCGCACCTCGACCCGCAGGCCAGCCTTCGGTTCGAAGGGGAGCAACTGGCTGCGGCTGCGGAACATGACGCAACGCACCTGCGCCGCTTCGTCCTTCAGCGAGAAGTAAAGATGGCCTGACGCGGCCCGTGTCACACCGGACAGTTCGCCACTGACCCAGAGCACCGGAAACTGGCGCTCCAGCGCCAGACGCGCGCGTCGCGCCAGCTCCGACACGGCGATGGCGGCAGAGCCGTTGCTGTCTTCATTGACTGTATTCATGAATCGGTTTTCGCGACGGTCGGCGAGACCGACGCGGCTGTCATGGAAGCTTAATTTTTGATCGGCGTAAGGAAAACGCTTACCGCGAGGCGAGTTAGCAAAGCCGCTCAGACAAAACCCACACAGTTATCCACAATTTCTGTGGATAACCTCGTCGGCCACATTGCCGGCGATGCCTCAGGGTTGCCGCACCACGTCCCGCAGGCTACAGTTCGCCGCTTGTTCACGAAGGGGCTCTACGTGTTTGAGATCATCCGCGCGGCCGGCTGGCCGATCTGGCCGCTGATTGCCGCCTCCGTCATCGCCGTCGCGCTGATCATCGAACGTCTGGCCAGTCTGCGTCGAAGCAAGGTCGTGCCGCCCGGGCTGCTCGAATCCATCGCCACCGACCTGAAGGGCGGTCAGCCGAACGCCGACATGATACGCCGCGTTGCCGCGCACTCGCCGCTGGGCCGCGTGCTGGCCGCCGGCCTGCGCAATGTGCGCAGCTCGCGCGAAGTGATGAAGGAGGCGATCGAGGAGGAGGGGCGCGCGGTTACCCACGAGCTCGAACGCTATCTGACCACGCTGGGCACCATCGCCGCGGCAGCGCCACTGATGGGCCTGTTCGGCACGGTGGTCGGCATGATCGAAATCTTCGGCTCTCAGACCGCTACCGGCAGCAATCCCCAGCAACTCGCCAGTGGCATCTCCATCGCGCTGTACAACACCGGTTTCGGTCTGCTGGTGGCGATACCGGCGCTGATTTTCCACCGTTACTTCCGCGGCCGCGTCGACGACTTCATCGTCGATATGGAGCAGCAGGCGATCAAGCTGGTCGAGGTGGTGCACGGCGAGCGTGCAACGAAGTAAGGACGCCTCATGAATTTCCGACGCGGCCGCGGGCGTGAAGAGCTCGAAATCAATCTGATCCCGCTGATCGACGTGCTGCTGGTTATCCTCATCTTCCTGATGGTGACGACCACGTACTCGAAAACGGCCGGCCTCGAAATCACGCTGCCCAGTGCCGAAGCACCGGAAGCGGAGGCGACCGATCGCGAGATCAATGTGCTCATCACCGCACGCGGCGACATCCTGATCAACCGCCTGCAAGTCGCGGCCGGCAACGCCGACGCGCTGGCCGAGGCGCTGGCGAAAGCGGCGTCGGGCAAGCAGGAGCCGGTGGTCATCATTTCGTCCGACAAGGACGCGCGCCTGCAGTCGTCGATTGACGTGATGCAGGCCGCGCAGCGCGCCGGCATCGCCGGCATTTCCTTCGCCACACAGTCCGACGCGTCCGGCGGCCGATGAGCACCGCGCCTGCGCTGTGGCGCAGCCGCGGCGTCGCGGCCTGGCTGCTGTGGCCGCTGTCGCTGCTGTTCCGTCTCGTGTCGGCACTGCGTCGCGCCGCCTTCAGCGCGGGCCTGCTGCAAGCTGAACGTCTGCCGGTGCCGGTCGTCGTGGTCGGCAACATCATCGCCGGCGGTGCCGGCAAGACGCCACTCACGCTCTACCTCGCTCGCGCGCTCGCCGCGCGCGGCTGGCGCCCGCTCATCGTCACGCGCGGCTACGGCGGTCACGCCGATGCCGTGCATGAGGTTGACGCCCGGGCCGACGTCACCGAATCGGGCGACGAACCGGTGCTGCTGGCGCGGCGCAGCGGCCTGCCGGTGTGGGTCGGTCGCCGTCGTGCCGATTCCGCACGGGCCGGGCTGGCGGCACATCCCGAGTGCGACCTCATACTGTGTGACGACGGTATGCAGCACTACGCGCTGGCGCGAGACATCGAAGTCGCGGTGCTCGACCGGCGCGGTGTCATGAATGGTTTCCACCTGCCGGCAGGGCCCTTGCGCGAACCGATCGCACGACTGCGCACGGTCGACGCCGTGGTGCTCAACGGCCTGCCGGCGGCGCCGGGCGACGTGCGCGCAACCTTCCGGATGCGCCTGCTCGGTGAACGTTTCCATCAGCTCGATGCGCCCGAACGGAAGGCGGTGGCGGCCGATCTGCGCGGCCTGCGCCTGCATGCGGTCGCCGGTATCGGTGAGCCGGCGCGCTTCTTCGATCACCTGCGCGCGCTCGGACTCGAGTTCGTCGCGCATCCGTTTCCCGATCATCACGTGTATTCGTCGCAGGACCTCGCCTTCCCCGGCTGCGACGCACTGCTGCTGACGGAGAAGGACGCGGTAAAATGTCACGGATTGTCGGACACCCCGATGTGGGTATTGCCGGTCGAGGCACACCTCGACCCTGATCTGGCGGGTTACATCGCGACCCGTCTAGCGGAGTTGAAGCATGGATCCACGTCTTCTTGAAATTCTCGTCTGCCCGGTCACCAAGGCACCGCTGGTGCTCGACCGCGCACGCAACGAGCTGCAGTGCAAGGCCAGCCGCCTCGCGTATCCGATCCGCGATGGCATTCCGGTCATGCTGGAGGACGAAGCCCGCGAAATGAGCGAGGAAGAAGTCGCCGCGCTGCGCGAGCCGGCTGGCCGCAACGGCTGAGCGACGGGGGAGTTCATCATGTTCAAGGTCGTCATTCCCGCCCGCCACGCATCGACGCGGCTTCCGGGCAAGCCGCTGCTCGACATCGATGGCTTGCCGATGGTGGTGCGTGTGGCGCAGCGCGCCGCGCAGAGCGGCGCCGAGGCGTTGGTGATCGCCACCGACCACGAAGCCATTGCCGATGCGGTGCGTGCCCACGGCTACGAGGCGGTGATGACGCGCAGCGATCACGCCACCGGCACCGACCGCATCGCCGAAGTGGCGGACAAGCTGGGCTGGTCGCCGGCTTCCGTGGTGGTGAACGTGCAGGGCGACGAGCCGCTGATCGATCCCGATCTGATCCGCCAGGTCGCGCTCGCGCTCGACCAGGACCCCGAGTCGTCGATCGCCACCGCCAGCAGCGCCATCGCGGAGGCGGCCGACTTCTTCAATCCGGCGGTGGTCAAGGTGATCTGCGACATCCACGGCCGCGCGATGTATTTCTCGCGCGCGCCGATTCCGTGGGCGCGCGATGACTTCGCCACCTCGCGCGACGCGCTGCCGGCCGCACTCGGTGCGCAGCGCCACATCGGCATCTACGCCTACCGGGTGCGCTTTCTGCAGCGCAATGCGCGCCTCGATCCGGCACCGATGGAGCAGGTCGAAGCACTCGAACAACTGCGCGCGCTGTGGCACGGCTACCGCATCCGCGTGGTGGCCGACGTACCGATGCCGCACGCCGGTGTCGATACACCGGACGATCTGGAGCGCGTACGCGCGCTGTTTTCCACCGGCACGGTCTGACGCATTGCCGTTTGACCGCGCTTCCCGTTGGCGGTAACGTCGCGCCCGCTGGCATTGCGTTTGCCGCGGCGCGCGCACTGTTCCACCAGAATCCAAAAAACAGACTCACATCAGGAGAGGACATGCGTCTCATACTTCTGGGCCCGCCGGGCGCAGGCAAGGGCACTCAGGCGACCTTCATCAAGGAACGCTTCAACATCCCGCAGATTTCCACCGGTGACATGCTGCGCGCCGCCGTCAAGGCCGGCACGCCGCTGGGCATCGAGGCGAAGAAGGTGATGGACGCCGGCGGCCTCGTGTCGGACGACCTCATCATCAATCTGGTCAAGGACCGTCTGAAGGAAGACGACTGCAAGGCCGGCTACATGTTCGACGGCTTTCCGCGCACGATTCCGCAGGCCGACGCGATGAAGGCGGCCGGCGTGCCGATCGACTTCGTGCTCGAAATCCAGGTGCCGGACCAGGACATCATCACCCGCATGAGCGGCCGCCGTGCCCACATCGCGTCGGGCCGTACCTATCACGTGGTGTTCAACCCGCCCAAGGTCGAAGGCATCGACGACGTGACCGGCGAACCGCTGGTGCAGCGTGACGATGACCGCGAGGAAGTGGTGCGCAAGCGTCTCGACGTGTACCACTCGCAGACGCGTCCGCTGGTCGAGTACTACTCCGGCTGGGCGCAGCGCGGCGAGCCGGGCGCACCGAAGTACCGCGCCATCTCCGGCGTCGGTCCGGTCGACGAAGTGAAACAGCGCGCCTTCGACGCGCTGGCCTGATCTGCATGGCTGCAAACCTGTTCTACGCGCAGTCCGGTGGCGTCACGGCGGTCATCAACGCGACCGCCTGCGGCGTCATCCAGGCGGCGCGTGAGCATGGCGACGTGATCGGCAAGGTGTTCGCCGGGCGCAACGGCATCCTCGGTGCGCTGCACGAAGACCTGATCGACACTTCGCTGGAAAGCGACGCAGCCATCGCCGCCCTGCGCCACACGCCGGGCGGCGCCTTCGGTTCCTGCCGCTACAAGCTGAAGGGCCTCGATGAAAGCCGCGCGCAGTACGAGCGGCTGATCGAGGTATTCCGCGCGCATGACATCCGTTACTTCCTCTACAACGGCGGCAACGACTCGATGGACACCGCGTGGAAGGTGTCGCAGATCGCCGGGAAGCTGAACTACCCGCTCACCTGCGTCGGCATTCCGAAGACGGTGGACAACGATCTGGTCGAGACCGACAACTGCCCGGGCTTCGGCTCGGTGGCGAAGTATGTCGCGGTGTCGATGATGGAAGCCGGTCTGGACGTCGCGTCGATGGCGCGCACGTCCACCAAGATTTTCGTGATGGAAGTGATGGGCCGCCATGCCGGCTGGATCACGGCCGCTGCGGGCCTCGCCGCGCGCATGCCGGCCGAGGCACCGCACATTCTGCTGTTCCCCGAAATTCCGTTCGACGAGGCGGCCTTCCTGGCGCGCGTCGACGCCTGCGTGCGTGAGCACGACTTCTGCGCCATCGCGGTGTCCGAGGGCCTGCGTGGCGCCGACGGCAAGCTGCTGGCCGAGTCGGGCACGCGCGACGCCTTCGGCCACGCCCAGCTGGGCGGGGTCGGCCAGCAGGTCGCCGAACTGATCAAGGCGAAGCTCGGCCACAAGTATCACTGGGCGCTGCCGGACTATCTGCAGCGCAGCGGTCGCCACATCGCCTCCGGCACCGACGCGCAGCAGGCCTACGCGCTCGGTCGGCGCGCGGTCGAACTGGCAATCGAGGGCCGCAACGCGGTCATGCCCGCCATCGTGCGCGTGTCCGATACGCCCTATGCATGGAAGATTGACGTGGCGCAACTGCAGGACGTTGCGAACCGCGAGAAGATGATGCCCAGGCATTTCATTTCCGACGATGGCTTCGGCATCACCGAGGCCTGCCGGAAATACCTGCAGCCCCTGATCGAAGGTGAGGACTATCCGCCCTACGTGAATGGACTGCCGGCCTATGTCAGCCTGAAGAACGAGAGCGTGCCGCGCACGCTGCCGCCGTTCGCCGGCTGACCGGGTCGAAGACGCACCGCTTGTAGCCGCACGCTCCCCGGCGTGCGGATGACATACCAGGACATGCGCCGCAGGGGCGCGTGTCCGGCAACCCACAAGGTTGCTCGCTGCTTCCGGGGCGGGGTCACGGCGCCGCCCTTTCGTTGCACGCAGTCAAAACAAGAGGAGGGGTGATGTCGTCGTTCGGTCTGTGGTTCGCACTCGTGTGCGCAGTGGTGGCCATCGTGTATGGCGCCGTATCCAGCAAGTGGATCCTTGCCCAACCTTCCGGCAACCCCCGAATGCGGGAAATTGCCGACGCCGTGCAGGAAGGGGCAAAGGCCTATCTCAACCGTCAGTACCGCACGATCGCCATCGTCGGTGTCATCCTGACCATCCTCCTCGCCGTCACCCTGGGCATGTCCACCGCCGCCGGTTTCGTCATCGGTGCGGTACTGTCCGGTGCCGCCGGCTATATCGGCATGAACGTGTCGGTCCGCGCCAACGTGCGCACGGCGGAAGCCGCGCGCAAGGGCATTTCCGAAGCCTTCGACGTCGCCTTCCGTGGTGGCGCCATCACGGGCATGCTGGTGGTCGGTCTGGGCCTGCTGGGGGTGGCAGGCTACTACGCCATCCTGAAGGGGGCGGCGGCACATGACGCGACCATAGACCAGATCATCCATCCGCTGATCGGTCTCGGTTTCGGCTCCTCGCTCATTTCGATCTTCGCGCGTCTCGGCGGCGGCATCTTCACCAAGGGGGCCGACGTCGGCGCCGACCTGGTGGGCAAGGTCGAAGCCGGCATTCCGGAAGACGACCCGCGCAATCCGGCGGTGATCGCCGACAACGTCGGTGACAACGTCGGCGACTGCGCCGGCATGGCAGCCGACCTGTTCGAAACCTACGCGGTGACGACGGTGGCGACCATGCTGCTCGGCGCGCTGATGCTGAAGTCGAATGCCGAGGCGGCAGTGATCTACCCGCTGGCGCTTGGCGGCTTCTCCATCATCGCGTCCATCATTGGCTGCATGTTCGTCAAGACCAAGCCGGGCCAGAAGATCATGAACGGCCTCTACCGCGGCCTCATCGTCGCTGGCGTGCTGGCGCTGATCGCCTTCTACCCGCTGACTACGATGCTGATGCCGGACGACGCGCTGAATGCGTCGATGGGCATCTACGACGGTGCGCAGATCCGGCTGTATGGGGCGGCGGTCGTCGGTCTCGTGCTCACCGGCCTGATGGTGGTGATCACCGAGTACTACACCGGCACCGACTTCCCGCCGGTCAAGCACATCGCGGAGGCCTCGACCACCGGTCACGGCACCAACATCATCGCCGGCCTCGGCGTGTCGATGAAGTCGTGCGCCTGGCCGGTGCTGGCGGTGTGCGCGGCGATCTGGGCGGCCTACACGCTGGGCGGCCTGTACGGCATCGCGATTGCGGCCACCTCGATGCTCAGCATGTCCGGCATCATCGTCGCACTCGACGCCTACGGCCCGATCACCGACAACGCCGGCGGCATCGCCGAAATGGCGGAACTGCCGGATTCGGTGCGCGCGGTGACCGACCCGCTGGACGCCGTCGGCAACACGACCAAGGCGGTGACCAAGGGTTACGCCATCGGTTCGGCGGGTCTGGCGGCACTGGTGCTGTTTGCCGACTACACGCACGCGCTGGAAGCGGTCGGCCACAGCGTGGCCTTCGATCTGGCCAATCCGGCGGTCATCATCGGCCTGTTCATCGGCGGCCTGATTCCCTACCTGTTCGGCGCGATGGCGATGGAAGCGGTCGGCCGTTCCGCCGGCGCCGTGGTGGTCGAGGTCCGTCGCCAGTTCAAGGAGATCCCCGGCATCATGGAAGGCACCGCCAAGCCGGACTACTCGCGCGCGGTCGACATGCTGACCGTGGCGGCGATCAAGGAAATGATGATTCCGTCCTTGCTGCCGGTGCTGGTGCCCGTCGTCGTGGCTTTCGGCATGGCTTTCCTGATGGGGTCTGAAGCCGGCGTGCAGGCGCTGGGCGGTGTGCTGATGGGTACCATCGTGACCGGCCTCTTCGTCGCGATCTCGATGACCACCGGCGGTGGCGCCTGGGACAACGCGAAGAAGTACATCGAGGACGGTCACTTCGGCGGCAAGGGCTCGGAGGCGCACAAGGCGGCGGTGACCGGTGACACGGTCGGCGACCCGTACAAGGACACGGCCGGCCCGGCGGTGAACCCGCTGATCAAGATCATCAACATCGTGGCGCTGCTCATCGTGCCGCTGCTGCCGTCGGCCACCGGCGCGACGCACGCCGCAGCGCCGGTACAACCGACCGCTCAACCGATACAGGTGGAGCAGGTGGTGCAGCTGTCTCAGGCGCAAGCGCAGGTGCAACAACTGACGCAGGCCCGATAAGGCCTCTGTGCAGGGACGAAAAAAAGCCGGCCCCGCGGGGCCGGCTTTTTAGTGCAGATCGTTCAGCGCAGCGGCGGCAGCTGGCTGGCGCGCACCGCGGCCTTGATCGCCGCGCTGTTGTTCGGTTCCGCTTCCACCCACTCCTTCGCCACCGCCTGCAGGCGGCCCCAGTCGCCGTCGTTCTCGTGCTGGATGGCGCGCAGGAAGTAGGGCTTGTCCTCGTCGGCGGCGGCCCAGAACGGCGGGGTCGCGTCGCGGAGCGGCAGTTCGCTTGCCGCATTGCCGCTGTGCACCCATTCCACCGGCACCGCGAAGTGACGCTTCATGCCCGGAATGAAGAAGGTGAGCACGCCGACCAGACGGCCCTCGGTGTCGAACAGCGCGCCACCGGATGCACCCTGCTGGAAGGAGGCGTCGGTTTCGATCACCAGCGCGCCATCCATTTCGTGCAGCGCCGTCACCTGGCCGTCACTCATCGACAGCGCCTTGCCGCCGGAGAAGCCGACCGCATGCACGGTGTCGCCCACCTTCAGTGTGCGCGAGGTGGCCATGTCCACCGGACGGCCCATCGCGTGCGGCGTCGTCATCACGCACAGGTCGTGGCGTGGATCGACCGAACTGGCCTGCGCCGGCACGCCGCTGCTGCCGCGCGCCACGATCACGTTCGTTGCGATGCCGACCACGTGGCAGTTGGTGATCACGTGCGTGTCGTCGATCTGCACGCCGGTACCGGTGTTGATGCGTCCGTCGGCATTCGCGGCGAGAACTTTCACCACGTGCATCGACAACTGGATGTATCGCTCGGCACTGGCGTGTGAAGCCTGAGCGACGGTGAGCAGAAACAGCAATCCAAGGGCACGCATGACGATCTCCTTGCCGGCTTACGGGCCCTGGCGGGACCCGGTGGCGATGACTGACTAACGGAACATGGCTATGAATTTATAAGGTTGTAGGTGTGTCAGCTGACGAGCGGTACCAGCGAGAAGCGTGCCAGTCACACGGCGGAAAGGCGTTTCATGCGTCGTCCGGCGAGCCGGGGAACGCTCATGCCGCGGGCGGCACGGGGCGTAAACCCGCATCGGGAAAGCTTCCCGATGCTGCGTTGCAACAAAAGACTGTGGCCCCGATGCGGGAGATCGTCGCGGGTCGGGCGTACGACGACGCGACGTCCGGATGGCCGGAATGTGGAAGGTCGTGACCGAAAATGAAGCACTGCAGACACCTGCATCGCACCGGACTGGTGCGATGCAGGTGTTGCAGATCGCGCTCAGGCCTCGATCAGGCCGTTGCGAAGTGCAATCAGCGTCAGTTCGGCCTGGTTGGACGCGCCGAGTTTCTGCTTCACGTTGTAAAGATGGGTACCGACGGTGGAGGTCGACAGATGCAGGGTTTCGGCGATCTGGTTCACCGACTGCCCGCGGGCGAGGTGGATGAACACCTCGAACTCACGCTCCGACAGCGCTTCGACCGGATTCTGCGTGCCGGTCACGTCCTGCATCGCCAGCTTCTGCGCGATTTCGGCGTCCAGATACATGCGGCCGGCGGCCACCGTGCGCACCGCGTCGATCAGCGCCTCCGGCGCGCCGCGCTTCGACAGGTAACCGGTGGCGCCCGCCTTCAGCACCCGTTTTGGATGCGCCGTGTCCTCGTGCGCCGACAGCGCCAGGATGCGGACGCCCTTGTCGCGTGCGGTCAGTCGCCGCACGGCCTCGATGCCGCCCATGCCGGGCATCGACAGGTCCATCACGATCACGTCCGGCTTCAGTTCGGTGTAGCGCTGGTAGGCCACTTCGCCGCTGTCGGCCTCGCCGATCACCTCGATGTCCTCGCAGGCGGCGAGCAGCAGCTTGAATCCCATGCGGACGACCGCGTGGTCGTCCACCAGCATGACCTTGATCGGTCCCATTGTTGTTCTCCCCCTCAATCCATCGGCAGTCGCGCGAACACCCGGGTACCCCCACCGTCGCGCGGCTGCAGTTCAAGTTCGCCGCCGAGTGCCTGCGCGCGCTCGCGCATGCCGCGTACGCCGTGGTGTCCGCGCTTCTGTGCCCAGCCCTGTTCCATACCGGCGCCATCGTCCTCGACCGACAGCTCCAGCGACCGTTCCGACCCGTGCAGCGAAATCATGATTTTCCGGGCGTGCGCGTGCTTGAGCGCATTGGTCACCGCCTCCTGCACGATGCGGTAGGCGGCCAGCTTGAAGGAGTCGCCCGGCGCCTCCGGCAGGTCGTGCATCTGCAGTTCGAACTGCATGTCCGGATGGTGACGCCGCCACTCGGACACGAGATCTTCCAGCGCATCTTCCAGCCCGAGATTGTCCAGCGCCAGCGGTCGCAGCTTCGGAATGATGCTGTGCATGACGTCGTACAGATGATTGGCTGTCTCGACGATCAGGTTGGCGGCCTCGGCACTGCGCGGATCGGACTGGGCGTCGCGCCGCGCAATCGACAGGCCCATGCTCTTGATCGCGGTGACCGCCTGGCCCATTTCGTCGTGCAGCTCGCGCGCGATGTCGCGCCGTTCCTCCTCGATGCGACTCTGGATGAACTGCGTCAGTTCGCGGTTCTCTTCCAGATTGCTGCGTGCTTCGAGCGCTTCCTGCCGGGCGTTCATGTTGTCCTCGATCGCCTGCGCCATCCGGTTGAAGGCCTGGGCCATCGATCGGGCTTCCTTGCCGGGCAGGGGTGGCAGCCGCGTGTGGTAGTCGCCGGCACGCATGTGTTCGAGCCCGCGCACGATGGTGTTGAACGGACGGGTTTCGCGGCCGACCAGCCAGAACACGATGCCGTTGCCGAGCAGCAGCGCGATCGAACCGGCGATCAGCAGCTGCACCGCCTCGTCCCAGCCGTCGAGTATGGCGCGCGAAGCGTCGGCCTCGACCACCAGTCGTGCGCCGTCGTTCAGTGTGATTTCCTGGCGCGGCCGCTTGGGCAGTATCGCGTTCGAGTACCACTCGGGCGCGTCGCGGCCGGCCTTGTAGGGCGAGGGCGGCGAGGTGTAGAGCAGCACGCCGTTGCTGTCCAACAGATGGATTTCGGTGGCACGCACGCGACCGAGGCGGTACAGGAAGTCGACCAGCGCTGGCGACCCCATGTTGGCGTACACGAGGGCCACGCGCGACAGCAGCTGGGTGGCCACGCGGTTCGCCGCCTCGATTTCTTCGCCGACGGCGCGTCGCGTGCCCATCAGTTCCATCGTCAGCATGGTGGTCGTGAAGGTCAGGATGACTGCGGCGATCAGCAGATTCAGCTTCAGTCTGAGGCTCACGACGGCTCTCCCGGCCAGGCGTCGAAATGTCCGTCACGCGCGTGCGCGGCCAGCGCCGACCCGAGCAGCTTGAGGCTGGCCGGATGGAAGGGGTCGTGACCGGCACCCTGTGCCCAGGCCAGTCGGCTGCCGGCCAGCGTGCGGTGGGCGCGCCAGGCGTTCTGCGGCCGGCAGATCAGGTCGTTGGTGCCGTGCACGAAGGCGACCGGCAGGCCGTGCAGGCGGGCGATCGCGTCCAGCACCTTCGCTTCGCCGATGAAGCAGCGGTGCGCCAGGTAGTGCGACTGCACGCGATAGCGGGCACGCAGCAGCGGCCATTCGTCCGCGGTCGGCTCGGCCGGCACGGTGCGTTCCGGCCACGCGCCGAGCGCGTGTTCCCAGGCGCGCCAGGCCAGTACGGCGCGGTCGATGCGCGCGCTGTCGCCGGATGAGAACACGCGGTCGAGCCAGACGACGACACGGCTGCGCCAACGCGCCGGGACGACCTGCATGAAGGCGTCGTGCGCTTCGGGTGCCAGCGCGGCGGCACCGTGGAAGAAGGCGTCGATGTCCGCGCGCCCGCCGAGGAAGAGGCCGCGCAGCAGCACGCCACTGCAGGCCTCACGGTGGCGCGCTGCATAGGTCGCCGCCAGCGTCGCACCCCAGGACCCGCCGAATACCAGCCAGCGTTCGATGCCCAGATGGCGGCGCAGCGTCTCGATGTCGGCGATCAGCGCATCGCTGTGATTGTGCGCGGTATCGCCCAGCGGCGTGCTGCGGCCGCAGCCGCGCTGGTCGAACAGCACGGCGCGCCACACCGCCGGATCGAAGAAGCGGCGCTGGCGTGGCGAGCAACCCGAGCCCGGGCCGCCGTGCAGGTAGAGCGCCGGTTTGCCCTGCGGGTTGCCGCACTGTTCGTAATAGACGCGATGGCCCTGACCGACGTCGAGCCAGCCGTGATCGAAGGGTTCCATCGGTGCGTGCAGCATGGGGCGGGGCAGGGTGTGGGGGCGGGGCGCTGATGGTAGCCCATGCGTGGGCGAGACACATGCTGCGCTGGCGCATGGGAGCCATGGGACAATGGCGGAATGAACGAAAGGAACCACCGGGTCGAGATCCTGGGACAGGTCTTCACCCGCGACGATGTCGTCGAACGCATGCTGGCGCTGCGCCGCAACCACGGCCGCACGCTTGAACCGTCGGCTGGCGACGGCGCCTTCGCGTCGCGCATTCCGGGCTGCGTGGCCATCGAGATCGATCCGACGGTCGCGCCGGCCGGCGCGCAGGTGATGGATTTCTTCGCCTACCCGGTCGACGAGCAGTTCGACACCGTGATCGGCAATCCGCCCTATGTGCGGCACCAGGACATCCAGGCGGACACGCGGGCACAGCTGCGCAGCGATCTGTTCGACCGCCGCAGCAACCTCTATCTCTTCTTCATCGAGAAGTGCGTGCGTCATCTGAAACCGGGTGGCGAGCTGATTTTCATCGTGCCGCGCGACTTCATCAAGCTGACCGCCGCGCGCCGGCTGAATGACTGGCTGTTCGCCCAGGGCAGCATCACCGACTTCATCGAGACCGGCGACAGCCGCGTGTTCGGCCCCTATGTGCCGAACTGCGCGGTATTCCGTTTCGAGAAGGGGCGCATGGACCGTCGCATGAGCGATGGCCGGCGCTTCCACTGCGAACGCGGGCAGCTCATGTTCCTGCGTGGCGATTACGGCGTGCCGCTGGCTTCGCTGTTCGACGTGCGCGTCGGCGCCGTGTCGGGGGCGGACGACATCTTCGTGCACCCGCAGGGCAATGTGGAGTTCGTCTGTTCCAGTACGGTCGACACCGGCCGCACGCGGCGCGCCTTCTTCGATGTGCGCAACGACTGGCTGGAGCAGCACAAGCCGCGGCTGCTGGCGCGGCGCGTGCGCGAGTTCGGCGAGCACAACTGGTGGCAGTGGGGGCGCCTGCATCACCGCTCGGGCGGCCCGCGCATCTACGTGAATGGCAAGACACGCAAGCCGCGCCCCTTCTTCCTGCACGACTGCACGCACTACGACGGCTCGGTGCTGGCGCTGTTCGCCCGCCCCGAAGTGGCGGATCTGGCACGCGCCGCCGAGCTGCTCAACGACGCCGTTGACTGGCAGGAACTGGGTTTCGTCTGCGACGGTCGCTTCCTGTTCTCGCAGCGCAGCCTGCAGACCTGCATGCTGCCCGACGTGTTCGAAACGCTGCGCTCAAGAAAATCCTGAGTCGTCTTTCCAGAGTGGCACGAGGTGGGCGGTGCCGGACCGGCGCAGTATTCGATCCATGCACTGCACTTCGCAGTGAGCCAACGAACCATCATCAGGAGACTGCCATGAACTGGGAAACCCCGAAGGCCACCGACCTGCGTTTCGGCTTCGAAATCACCATGTACGTCGCCAACCGCTGATCCTCAGCGTTTGAGCAAACAGAAAAGCGGGCATTGCCCGCTTTTCTGCTTTGTGGCGCCGGAAAACGCACTCATCCGGCAGGGCGCGTCGCCCGCCAGCACAGCAGCGATCCGGCCGTCACCAGCGCCGCACCCTGCCAGAACGGCGGCGTGAGCGGCGCCCCCAGCCACGCGGCGGCGAATGCAGTCGACAGCAGCGGTCCGCTGTAGGACGCGGTGGTGAGCAGCGGCATGTCGCCGCCGAGCATGCCGACATTCCACAGCGCGTAGCCCACACCCAGGGCCGCTCCGGCAGCGGCCACCTCAAACCAGATCTGCGCAGACGGCACCGACAGTGGCTCTCCGCCCAGCACCACCAGCCCCCACAACGCAGCCGCCGCTGCCGTGAAGAACACGGTGACGCCGTTGTAGCCGTCCGCCAGCCGACGGGTCACATTGCAGTAGAGCGCCCACAGCAGCGCGCCAGCGAAGGCCAGCGCATACACCACCGGATTCGACGCCACGCCAGCCGACAGCGAGGACAGCGACCACTCGTTCCCCCCGCCCACCACCCGGATGATTCCGCTCAGACACAGCACCAGTCCCGGCGCGATCCACGGGCGCAGGCGCTGCCCGTTCATCGCGACCGCGAGCAGGATGGTGAAGCAGGGCCACAGGTAATTGACGATGCCCAACTCCATCGCCTGTGCGTCGTCGAGCGCCAGGCCGAGCGACAGCGACAGGCACAGTTCATAGGCGACGAACAGGGCGCCGCCGAGCAGCAGATAGACCGGGCGCGCGCCACGCGGCGAAGCGGGGCGGAACAGCAGCCAGAGGAAGATCGCGCCTGCCGTGTAGATCGCTGCCGCACCGACCACCGGTCCGAGCGCCGTGCTGATGCTGCGCACCATGCCAATCATCGTGCTCCAGAGCAGGATGGCGGCAAGACCGCAGAGCGTGGCCGCGGTAGAGACGGGACGGACGGACATGGAGGCGAAGACGGGACGATGCGGCGGAATGCTAGCAGAGGAAACAAAGTTTCCTCTGCTGAAACTACGGCGATGCAGCTGACCGGTCGCTCGCCTTAGCCGTCAGACGCCCTGCGCGCTGCGCCACTGCCGTGGCGACAGCCCCGTCTGCGCCTTGAAGGCACGCGACAGCGCCGCCTCGCCGCCGTAGCCCACCTCGTCGGCGATCAGCTTCAGCGCGCGGCCCTGACGCAGCGCACGCTGGGCGATGCCGATGCGCCAGCGCTGCAGATAGGCGCCGGGCGTGCAGCCCACGGTGTCGCGGAACACGTTGGCGAACACGCTGCGCGACATGCCGGCGCGCTCGGCCAGCGTATCCAGCGTCCATTCCTGCGCCGGTTTCTCGTGCATGGCCACCAGCGCCAGACGCAGCCGCGGGTGCGACAGCCCCGCCAGCATGCCGGCGCCGGTCTGGCCGCCTTCCATCAGGTGCCGCAGCACCTGCACCAGCACCACCTCGAACAATCGATCCAGCACCGCCTGCCGGCCGCAGTAAGCGTGCGACGCCTCGTCGAACAGCAGGTCGAGCACCGGCTTCGCGCCAAGGATGTCGTCCAGCGCCAGACAGCTGAAGTCGGGCAGCGCCGACGCGATCGGATTGGCCGCACCGCCGGAGAAGTGCAGCCGCGCGCAGGCGAAGTCGGCGCCACGCTCCGGGTCGGTGACGAAGCGGTAGGGCGTCGGTCGCGGAAACAGCAGCAGGCTGGGCCGGGTCACGTGCTCGATGCCGGCGGGATGGTGGATGTCCACCTCACCGGCGCGCACCAGGTGCATGCGGCCGCTGTCGCCCGCGTCCAGTTCGGTGATGCCGCACAGCGCGCCAGTGTTGAACACGCGGGCGCTGACCGAGAAATGCTCCAGCAGGGCTTCGAGGCGGTCGACCATGTTCTGGATACTAAAAGGTAAGTTTTTCGGATTATACGTTGCGTATGGTCTCTCGGATCGGCGCAAAGTTCGTCCTGCCAACAGGCACTGCCGCAAACCCCTCTCACTGCACAGGAGTTCATCATGTCGATCGAAAAGGTTCTCTACACCGCCCAGGCCACTGCAACCGGTGGCCGCGAAGGCCGCGCCGCGTCGTCCGACGGCGTGCTCGATATTCAGCTGTCGACGCCGAAGGAACTGGGCGGCGCCGGCGGCCCCGGCACCAATCCCGAACAGCTGTTCGCCGCCGGCTACTCGGCCTGCTTCCTCGGCGCGCTGAAGTTCGTCGCCGGCCAGAACAAGGTCGCGCTGCCCGCCGACACGCAGATCACCGGCCGCGTAGGCATCGGCGCCATCCCGACCGGCTTCGGCATCGAGGTCGAACTGACCATCGCCGTGCCGGGCCTGCCGCGCGAACAGGTCGAGTCGCTGGTCGAGAAGGCGCACATCGTGTGCCCGTACTCGAACGCCACCCGCGGAAACATCGACGTCACCCTGGTCATCGCCGACTGAGTCATCGGCCTGACGGATAGCCACCGTCCCCAACCCGTTACTTGAAAGGAATCCATCATGAATGCAGTCCGCCGCACCCTCGCCCTGTCCGTGCTCGCCGCCGCGCTTGCCGCACCGACCTTCGCCGCCGAAGCCGCCAAGCCCGCCGCGCGCACATCGGTCGCGGTCAAGAAGACCGAAAACTACGTCACCACGCGTGACGGCGTGCAGATCTACTACAAGGACTGGGGCCCGAAGAACGGTCAGGTTGTTGTGTTCAGCCACGGCTGGCCGCTCAGCTCCGACAGCTGGGAAGCGCAGATGCTCTTCCTCGCGTCGCAGGGCTACCGTGTGGTGGCGCATGACCGGCGCGGTCACGGTCGCTCGTCGCAGCCGTGGGACGGCAACGACATGGACCACTACGCAGACGATCTGGCCGCGGTGATCCAGGCGCTGGACCTGAAGGGCGCCACGCTGGTCGGCTTCTCCACCGGCGGCGGCGAGGTGGCCCGCTACATCGGCCGTCACGGCACCAGCCGGGTGAAGAAGGCGGTACTGGTCAGTGCGGTGCCACCGCTGATGCTGCAGACCGCCGACAATCCGGGCGGCCTGCCGATCGAGGTGTTCGACGGCATTCGCAAGGCGTCGATCGACAACCGTTCGCAGCTGTATCTGGATATCGCTTCGGGCCCGTTCTACGGCTACAACCGGCCCGGTGCCAAGCCGTCGCAGGGGCTGATCCAGTCCTTCTGGGCGCAGGGCATGCAGGCGGGGCACAAGAACACCTACGACTCGATCGCGGCGTTCTCGGCCACCGACTTCCGCGCCGACCTGAAGAAGTTCGACGTGCCGACGCTGGTGATCCACGGCGACGACGACCAGATCGTGCCGCTCGACCTGTCGGGCAAGGCCTCGGCTGCGCTGGTCCGCAACGCCGAACTAATCGTCTATCCGGGTGCGCCGCACGGCATCACCGATACGCACAAGGACAGACTCAATCAGGATCTGCTGGATTTCCTGCGCAAGTAAGGCAGCACGCAACCCGGTCCCGCGCAGCGGGCCGGGTTGTGTTCTTCAGTGACGGACGAACAGCAGCAGCGACAGATAGACAAGGTAGGCGGCGACGAAGAATCCGCCCTCGACGCGCGATACCTGCCGCTCGCTGCGGAACACCGGCAGACACACGATGGCCACCAGTGCGGCCAGCGGCAGGTCGATGCGCAGCACGTCGCGGCCGACCTCGATGCCCTGCGGCGCGAGGGTCATGGTCAGGCCGAGGATGACCAGGATGTTGTAGATGCTGCTGCCGATCAGGTTGCCGATCGCCACGTCGCGCTCGTTCTTCAGCGTCGACAGCACGGTGGTGGCCAGTTCCGGCGCCGAGGTGCCGATGGCGACGATGGTGAGCCCGATGAAGGCGTCCGACACGCCGTATGCGCGTGCGATGCTCGACGCGCCATTCACCAGCAGGTCGGCTCCGAACAGCGTGAGCGCCATGCCGGCCAGCAGCAGTGCCGAATTCCACGCCATGAACAGCCGCGCCGAACGCAGCGTCGCGGGCATCACGTCGGCCACCTCGCGCGCGAACTCGCGCTGCATCGCCGCGCTCTCCTCGCGGCTGAGGCGTACCAGCGCTGCCGTGTAGAGCACCGCGCCGATCAGCAGCACCACGCCCTCGCTGCGATCGAGCCGCCCGTCCCAGGCCATCGCGATCAGCGCCAGCGCGGCGGCGATCATCACCGGTACGTCGAGCCGCACGCTGAGCATGCGCGTCGGCAGCGGTCGCATCAGCGCGCTGAGGCCGAGGATGAACAGGATGTTCAGGATGTTGGTGCCGGCGATGTTGCCCACCGCCAGCGGCCCCTTGTCCTCGGCGATTGCAGTGATGCCGACCGCCAGTTCGGGCACGCTGGTGCCGACCGACACCACCGTGAGCCCGATCAGTATCGGCGGCACGTGCAGCCGTGCCGCCACGCGCGACGCGCCGCGCAGCACCATTTCGGCACCGGCCAGCACGATCACCAGCCCGGCCATGAACACCAGCGCCGGCTGCAGCGTCAGCCCGGCGGTCAGACGAAGTCCTCGTCCGGCATTGCCGGAATCACGGTCGGCCCGCGGCGGTCGATCACCACCAGCACGTCGCAATCGGCCTCCGACAGCACATGCTTGGTCACACTGCCCAGCAGCAGTTCTTCGGTCACGTGCGTACCGTGCTTGCCCATCGCGATCAGGTCGCAGTTGCGCTGCGCCTGGCAATCGAGGATGTGGCGCGACGCGTTGCCGTGTTCGACCATCACCGTGTACAGGCTGCGCTCCAGCCCGGCGCGCTCGGCCAGCTCGTGCAGCAGGCGCAGCGAGCGCTCGCGTGCCTCCATCCGGTAGCCGTTGATCACGTCCTGGGAAATGCCTGCGTACTGAAGCATGCCCTCGAACGGCACGTCGAAGCTGTGCAACAGCAGCAGATCGGCATCGGGCGCGACGTGACGCGCCATGCGGATGGCGGCCAGCGAACCCGGCGAAAAATCGACCGGCACCAGCACGCGCCGGTACGGCGCCGCGCATGGCTTCTTCACCACCAGCACCGGACTGCTGCTCTTGCGCAGCAGGCGCGACGCGGTCGAGCCCACGAACAGCCGGCTCAGCACGCTCTCGCCCCGCGCGCCGACAATGACCAGATCGGCCTGCACCGATGCCGCGTAGGCCGGCAGGAACTGGGTCGCCAGCCCGGCTTCGACCTTCAGTTCCGCGACGACGCCGCGGTTGTGCAGCGCGTCGCCGGCGATCGCGGCGAGTGCGTCGTACTGGTGCTGCACTGCCTTCTCGGCGACGATTTCAGCCTGGTCGCCGAGCAGGTTGCGCAGCGGGCCGAGCGCGTCGAGGCCCAGTGCATGCACCAGCGTGTAGTGCGCGCCGCTGTGGCTGGCCAGTTCGAAGCCGCGATCGACGGCGTCGAGCGACGAGGGCGACAGATCGGTTGCGGCGATGATGCGTTGAAGCTGAGGCATGCGTGGTCTCCCCGAAAGATGCGTGCCGGCTCACAGCCGGGCGACGCGGATGTGGCGAAGGACCGCCTTCTCGATTTCGACCGCCAGAAACACGGCGGCGCCGAGGCCGAGAATCACCGTCCATGAAGACAGGTCGAGCGCGGCACTCCTGAACACCTGCTGCATCGGTGCGGCATAGGTGAACAGCAGTTGCAGCACGATCAGGATGGCGCTGACCAGCAGCGCCACGCGGTTGCCGGTCAGTGTTTCCAGGCGGAAGGCGTGACGGGTGAAGTGGCGCACGTTGAACAGATAGAACAGTTCGCACACGACGATCATGTTCACTGCGGAAGTGCGCGCCAGTTCGATGCTGCTGCCGCGCGCCAGCTCCCAGTTGAAGACGGTGAAGGTGGTCGCCACCATCAGCGCGATGACGAACAGGATGCGCAGGCCGAGCGCGCGGGTGACGAGGGGCTCCTGTGGCGGGCGCGGCGCGTGCGACATCACGTTCTGCTCCGCCGGCTCGAAGGCGAGCGACAGCGCCAGCGTGACCGAGGTGACCGTATTCACCCACAGGATCTGGCCGGCGGTCACCGGCAGTGGCAGGCCGGCGAAGATGGCCAGCAGGATGACGCCGGCTTCGCCGCCATTGGTCGGCAGCATGTGCATCAGCGACTTCTTGATGTTGTCGAACACGACGCGGCCTTCGCGCACCGCGCGTGCGATGGTGGCGAAGTTGTCGTCGGTGAGCACCAGATCCGAGGCTTCGCGCGCCGCGTCCGTGCCCTTGCCGCCCATGGCGACGCCGATGTCGGCCGACTTCAGCGCCGGCGCGTCGTTCACGCCGTCGCCGGTCATTGCCACCAGATGGCCCTCTGCCTGCAGCGCCTCGATCAGCCGCAGCTTGTGCTCCGGGCTGGCGCGCGCGATCACGTCGGTGTCCAGCGCGCGCTCACGCAGCGCGGCGGCGTCCAGCGTGCCGATGACGTCGCCGGTCAGCGTGCGATCGGCCTCCAGCCCCAGCTGGCGGCCGATGGCGGCGGCGGTGACCGCATGGTCGCCGGTGATCATCTTGACCCGTATGCCCGCTTCGCGGCACTGCGCCACCGCGGCGATCGCTTCTTCGCGCGGCGGGTCGATGATGCCGACCAGACCGATCAGTTCGAAGCGGGCGTCGATGTCCTGCAGTTCGACCGATGCGCGATCGCCGGGGAAGGGCGCCCGCGCCAGCGCCAGCACGCGCTCGCCCGCACCGCCGGCGCGCGCGATCGCCGCCGTCCAGTAGCCGTGGTCGAGCGGCGCGTCGCCGTACTGGGTGCCGCACAGTGCCAGCACCCGCTCCGGCGCGCCCTTGAGCAGCAGGAAGGCGTGGCCCGTATGGTCGCGGTGCAGTGTGCACATGAACTGGCGTTCCGACTCGAACGGGATGGCATCGACGCGCGGGAAGTGCTGCGCCTCGTCCAGCGGATCCAGGCCCGCCTTGCGGGCGAAGGCGACCAGCGCGCCCTCGGTGGGGTCGCCGATCAGCGTCCAGCCGGTGTCGCCGTCGTGGCGGATCTGCGCGTCGTTGCACAGCAGCGCGCAGCGGGCTGCGGCAGCCAGTCCGGGCACGTCGCTGGGGGCGAGCGGCTGACCATCGTCGTTAAAGCCGCCTTCCGGCGCGTAGCCGCTGCCGCTGACGCCGATCTCGCGGTCGGCGAGCAGCAGTCGCACCACCGTCATTTCATTGCGGGTCAGCGTGCCGGTCTTGTCGGTGCAGATGACGGTGACCGAGCCCAGCGTCTCGACCGCCGGCAGCCGCCGCACGATGGCCTTCTTGCGCGCCATCGTGCGGGTGCCGATGGCCAGCACGATGGTGACCACCGCCGGCATGCCCTCGGGGATGGCCGCGACGGCGAGGCCGACCACGGCGAGAAAGAGGTCGAACGCCGGCATCTGTATGACGAAGTGACCGTAGAGCACGGTCAGCGTGGCGACGACCAGGATGAAGCCGGTGATCTGGCGGGCGAACTGGTCGAGCCGGCGGGTCAGCGGCGTGGCCAGCGTCGCCACTTCGCCGACCAGCGTGCCGATGCGGCCGATTTCGGTGCCGACGCCGGTCGCCACCACGATGCCGCGCGCCTGGCCGAGCGCGACCAGCGTGCCGCAGTAGCACATCGAACGGCGGTCGCCGATGGCCGCCGCTTCCGCCACGGCGGCGCTGTCCTTGTCGACCGGCGCCGATTCGCCGGTCAGCGCGGCTTCGGTCACACGCAGGTTCTTCGTGCGCAGCAGGCGCAGGTCGGCCGGCACCTTGTCGCCGGATTCAAGCAGCACGATGTCGCCCGGCACCAGGTCGGCAGCGTCGACCTGATGGCGTTCGCCGTCGCGCAGCACGGTGGCGCGCGCGGCGAGCATGCCGCGCACAGCGTCGAGCGCGCGCTCGGCCTTGCCTTCCTGGATGTGGCCGATCAGCGCGTTGATCAGCACCACGCCGAAGATGACGGCCGAATCGACGTGGCCGCCCAGCGCCAGCGTCACCGCGCCGGCCACCAGCAGCACATAGATCAGCGGGTTGTGGAACTGCTGCAGGAAGCGCAGCCAGGGTGGGCGCTTCGGCGCCTCGGGCAGTCGGTTCGGGCCGTGCTTCACGAGGCGCGCGGCCGCTTCGGCGCGGCTCAGGCCCGACTGCGCCTGCACATCGAACAGCGCCGGCAGGTCGTCTGCGGGCAATGCGTGCCAGGCCTTGGCGCTGGCGGTGGGGTCGGTGTGTGGAGTGTTCATCAGGGACGTCAGTGATGCGGCCAGCTGGCGCCGCCGGGCGCGCCGCGCCCGAAATGCCGCACGACGTGCTCCGCCATGCCGCGCGCAAGTTCGTTCTCGCCGAGGAATACCGTGCCCAGGCTCTCGCGCTCCAGCAGCTCGGCCTCTTCCTCGTTGTGGGTGCGCAGTACGACCGCGATCTCCGGGTTCAGCGTGCGTGCGATCTCGACCATCTTGCGCACGTTCACCGTTTCCGGAATCGCGATCACCAGCATTGCCGCGCGGGCGATGTGCGCCTGGATCAGCACCTCGGGCGTCTGCGCGTCGCCGAACACCGCCGGTACGCCCTCCCGCCGAAGCTGGTCGACACGCTCGCGGTTCTGTTCGGCGACCACGCAGGGAATGTGCTGTTCGCGCAGCGCGTCGGCGATGCGCCGGCCGACGCGGCCGTAGCCGACCAGCACCACCTGTTCGTTCAGCAGGCGCGCGTCGGTGGTCATCGGCAGCGCCGCCAGCGGGTCGTCGCGCTGTTCCAGCCGGCGGGCCAGCGACGAGCGCGCGATGGCCCAGGCGCGGAAGGGTTCGATGGCGGAGAACAGTGCCGCGTTGGCGGCGATCGAGATCAGCGCGCCGGCCAGCACCAGACTCTGCCCCTCGGCCGGCATCAGCCCGAGGTTCACGCCCAGCCCGGCGAGGATGAACGAGAACTCACCGATCTGCGCCAGGCTGGCGCCCACCGTCAGCGCGGTATTCAGCGGGTAGCGGAAGGCGAGCACCAGCAGCACCGCGGCGATGGTCTTGCCCACCATGATGATGGCCACCACCAGCAGCAGCTTAAGCGGCTGCGTCCAGATCACGGCCGGGTCGAACAGCATGCCGACCGACACGAAGAACAGCACGGCGAAGGCGTCGCGCAGTGGCAGCGACTCGTCGGCGGCGCGGTGGCTGAACTCCGACTCGCGCATCATCATGCCGGCGAAGAAGGCGCCCAGCGCGAAGGACACGTCGAACAGCGCCGCCGCTCCGAAGGCCACGCCGACGGCGATGGCCACCACAGACAGCGTGAACAGTTCCTGCGATCCGCTGCGCGCCACCCACCACAGCAGGCGCGGCAGCACGCGGCGGCCGACCACCAGCATGAGCACGATGAAGGCGATCACCTTGGCCAGCGTGATCGCCATTGCCAGGCCAAGGTCGCGGCCCGATGCGGCGGCGTCATTGCCCGACAGCACGCCGGCCAGCGCCGGCAGCAGCACCAGCACCAGCACCATGACCAGGTCCTCGACCACCAGCCAGCCGACCGCGATCTGGCCGTTGATCGATTTCAGCAGTCCCTTGGCTTCGAGCGCGCGCAGCAGCACCACGGTGCTGGCCACCGACAGGCAAAGGCCGAACACGATGGCCGCACCGATGTCCCAGCCCCACATCGTGGAGACCGCCATGCCGAGCAGCGTGGCGACCGCGATCTGCACCACGGCGCCCGGCACCGCGATGCGCTTGACCGCCATCAGGTCGTCGAGCGAGAAATGCAGGCCGACGCCGAACATCAGCAGCATCACGCCGATCTCGGCCAGCTGGCTGGCCAGTCCGATGTCGGCGACGAAGCCCGGCGTGGTCGGACTGATCACGATGCCCGCCATCAGGTAGCCGACCAGCGGCGGCATGCGCAGGCGTACCGCGATCAGGCCGAAGATCATGGCGAGGCCGAAACCGGCCGCGATGGTGGCGATGAGGGTGATGTCGTGTGGCATGGCGCGTTCTGGTTATCGTTGGGGCGTATGCATGCACCACGCATTGTGCGCGCGCACGATCGTCCCCCGGCGGCGCGGGTTGCGTAAAGCTGAAGACCTGCGTCCCGGGCGTCTGTTCGGCCACCGGCAGTGTGGCCATCGCTTTCTTAGTGTGCTTCGTATTAGATCAAACTTTTTCGCATCGGCCGTGACTGCGCATGCCGCAGCGATGGCGACGGCACAGTGTGCGACGCGCTGCACCGGGCCGTTCCGTCGCGAGGTGCCGGGAAGCTGGCCTCTCAAATTCTGTCGATGAAACAGCCCTTAATGAAATTCTTTAGACTCGGTTCAGATCAGCTGCGAGGCGCCCAGGTGCGCCGCTGACGATACTGGCAGTGCAGGTCAGGCAACACGATCACCGGGATGCAGGGCCTGCGGAAGAGCCATCCATCAAAACTGAGGAGATAGACATGCGCTGGGAAACCCCGAAGGCCACCGACCTGCGTTTCGGCTTCGAAATCACCATGTACGTCGCCAACCGCTAAGTTCTGCGGTGGCAAGGAAAACGGCGGGCCTTGTGCCCGCCGTTTTTTTCGTCTGTTTGCAGTGGGTTGCCGGTGCGGGTCGCTGCGTTGGTCGCCTCACTCTTAGGTGAGTTGGCGTCTACAAGACCCGCGGCGATTCCACATCAATCTCCGGCGGATGAAACGAGAGCACACTGAGACAGCCATCTGGCCCGGTAACCAGAAACTCCCGTACACCCTCTCTGTTCGCAGTTGAGATAAACCCGCTCCGCTGTCCTTCTTGCTGAAGCCAGCCGCCATCATGTATCTCGAATAGCCCGCCGCACTTGGCCGAACACGAAGGCCAGAACTCGAGCAGGTCTCCTTCGTCGAGAAATCTGAAGCCGATGACCGCTTTAAACCTCAGCGTTGGACCGACACCCGTCCTTACAACGAGTGTCTTCAAGTCGTACGTAACGCTCTGGACCTCCGCGCCGCGCGGGAACTCATTCAGTGCGGACGCAAGCATCTAGGCGCTCCTGATACGCAGTAGAAATATCCCGTTCCGGGGCAAGCGTATGTGTCCCGTCTTCGTCAGATCGAAGTCGTTCATCCTCGTTTCAGATCCGGCGACCTTCATCCCATATGGGAATAAATGAGATCTAGACGCCGTTTGTTCCGTGCTCGCGCCGGCCTTGCCGCACATAGACGAGCGAGCCGACAGGCAGACCGGCTTTGCCGACGCATACCTCAATCTGCCGACGGGTCGGCGTGGTCGCCGTCATCAGAGCGCTCCCGACGTACCGGCCTTGCTGCGCACGCGCTTGGGCAGGTTCTCGTCCATCAGCGTCAGACCGATGTCGTCCTTGGCCGTGTCCAGCAGGTCTTCCAGCGCCTGAATCTCACCAAAGACGTGAAGCGCGCGGGCGAAGAAGTGAATGGGAACCCGCAGGTCTCCTTTCTCCATGCGTCGCACGGTCGATAGCGACGCACCCATGCGCTCGGCGAGCGAGGCCTGCGAAATGTGCCGCCGACGACGGGCAAGGGAGATGTCGCTGCCAAGCTTCCGGATCGCCCGCTCGACTGGCAGAGGCACTGGGGATCCCATATTAAGTGTCCCGATAGGGTTGCTTATATTTTATTAATGTTTCTATCGGGATGATTATAGTCGACCGGCGGAGTGCGAAAGAACTACGCTTCTTGTGGGCGTCTTGACGACACAGAGAGGAGGGTTCGGTCCGGCAAGGACGCTCCGTCGGCGCTGCCAGCGAACATGCCGCCGGGCTGGCATTGAGGGGGCTCGGCTGTCGCGAACGATGCCGGGGCTGGGGTTACGTCGCCAGGGTTCGTCCCGAAAGGCTGAAGCGCGCTCGGGCTGCCGGTTGCGGCGCCGGAAAATAAATCAGGTCTGACCCTATTTATTACATTGTTTATCTTAATCCCCCACAACAGAATTTTGCTTGTTGTGTTGGGCTGATGCTTCGTCTTTGAGGGAAAGAAAGACGAGAAGGCCAAATATGTTTAGCGCAGGCAATAGCAGGACCCACCAAAGAGACCTGTTCTTGGCTTTCAATAAGAATATGCTTGCTGCCAAGAAAGATGTAAATTGAAGCGTAAACAGGCACATCCAGACGGCATCTTCCTTTCTGGATGGATCTGGGATCGTATAAATGCCAAGAGAGATGATCGCGGCAAAGCCAGTGGCTGCCGAAAGAATGCAGTATTTCTTGTACTTTGAAATCATGGAGTCACAGCCAGTATAAATATTTTAACCCGGTGTGAAAAAATAGAGGAAAGACCGCGATTTTGAAAACTAAGATGTTATTCGTGGTGCGTCCCCTATTGTTTCCCAACCGCCCTCGACTGTTGCAGGGTGATGCCATCGTAGAAGTAGTCTAGGACATATCTGTCAAAAGCAATAAGGCCTTCCACTTTTTCAAGTATTTCGAGCCTTAGAGTGTGCAGCCGGTCGATAGCCGTGTGGAGGTCCAGATCTTCGTCTTCAAAATTTATAAGCCCCGATGCGTGGATTTTCTTTGCCAGCATGCGTGGCAATCCGTACTCTTCGAGCGCCATTGTACAAGATGGCAAGAAAGCTCTTGATAGCTTCGCAATGTAAGACGAGATGTCCATCTTCTGGTCAGGTGCAATTTCTTTCTGGATGACATTGATGTCGTTCAGCAATGCGGTCTGTTTGAAGGTTGCATTGCGCTCTAATTTGAAGAATTCATCTATTGTAATGTCATGTGCTGATAGCTGATCTAGCAGTTCAGGAACGGAAAGGCTCCAATTGCTCGATAATACTCTTACGAATTCAGCAAATTTTGCGTAACCTACATCCCATCCGCCCGGGGCCAATTTCAGGATTTTTTGAGAAAGCGTCCAGGCGCAATATTCGCTTGATGGCGCATGAAGGTTTGCAAGTGCCCTTACAAATTTTTGGTAATTCTTAATCGCAAGAGCTATCGTTCTAATAAACTCCGTGTCGCTTGAAATTAATGCGCCTTCGTTCCGCAATCGTTCAAACGACTCCTGGCCTATTATCTGCGTCATTTCCTTCTTGTATTGCAGTAGCTTTGCCAACTGCTTGTCACTGAGTTGTTGCTTGTATTTTTCATCATCGACGTCTGCCAACAACTCGTCTGGGAATGTCAATTCAAGCTGCGTGTCTGAAGGAGAGGGAGGCTCTTCTAAGATATAAATCTTACCGACGAAGTGCCTGAACATTCTTCCACCTCTCCCGATAATGTTGCGATATGTGAAATCGTCAAGTTTCAGATGGGCCTTTTTGTTGCTCCAAACGATGACGTTCTCGGCCGACGTATTTACCCCTTCTATGATTGATGAGGTTGATACCAGCGTTTGTAGCCCGTCCTTCTCCTCTTCGAAGAGTCGAACCTGTATCTGACTCAATGATCGATGAAGTTGTCCCGTATGGATGCCGACCCCACGCTTGACCAAATTAGTCAGTTTCCAATTTGGGTGATAGTTCGTCGCAAGCCAGGCGGAAAAATCGGATAGCAGCTGGCTATCCTCCTTGTTCGTGTTGTCTATCAGCAATGTCGTTACGCTATCAACGCCGGCGTATGAGCCTGCGTAAATCAGAGACTTTGTTTTGTGCTTGCCCAAGATTCTGATAAGCGCATCGTTTTTCTTCTGCACGTCTTTATTGATGTCCTTGTACTCCTCATGCTTCTCAAGGAACACCGTATTGAAATCCATACGCAGGAACGTCATACCCTTCGTGAATGGGTTGTCGTTCAAGTCGGCGATGTTAGGTGCTAAGTAGTACTTCTGTGCTGCCTTCTCGCCCAGCTTGAGCATAGCTTTCAGGAGGGCCGGTGACCGCTCCTTGTCGAACGCGCTGCTTGCCTTGTAAAACTCGTCAACGACCAGCAAGTCCAATTGTTCGAACTTGTCATAGTAGTGAATCGCCCTTTCCTGCGGAAAAATGAGGATGTTATTCTCTCCGAGTGCGACTTCCGATGTGGTTACAATTTTGTACTCGGCAGAAAATTTCTTGCTCAACCTACGTCTGGTTTCATCGGTCAACGCTATTGTGGGAACTAGAATCAGGACGTTTTTAGGCCTTTTGATTGCGATGTAGGCGTCGATGATCAAGCTTTTTCCGAAGCTCGTGGGGGCACTGAGAGGAAGGTTGTCGCCATCAAGAAGGTGTTTTAGGACTAACGATTGCTCACTGTGTAGCGTCACAGGCTCATTCTGCCCGATGTCCACTTTGAAAGATTCATAGACGAACCTGTCTTGCCAACTCGATGTCTCGGGGTCGAGATAGGGATACAACCCTGACTCTCGGATAAGGTGGTTCAATAACGTGTTGTAGGCTTGTTCCGTTTTTCCAATGACGTCAAGCAGGAAAATAAGACGATTTCTTGCTTCAATTTTCTCGTTCGCTTGAAGTAGGTCATTAATGGCGGAGCATTCCTCGAAGATGTCTGTCACCAGTTATCCCTTGTAAAATGCTACGGCATTCGTGAACTGATCAACTAGTTCTTGCCTGTCTGGAACGGGAAAAAGAATGATGTGAAACTTGATAGAGGAATACTTGGATACCTTATCCGAGAGCGCTTCAATTTGCTTCTTGAAGTAGGCGCTCGCGCGGTCAATGTGATACTCTCGGATTCTCGTTCTATATTCGTTGTTCATCTCCTTGGCTCCTGCTGTTATTGAGCACTGATGCAAGAGTAGGATGGGAACATGGAGGATTGGCTTGATACTATCCATCGAGTTGTCGGGTGACAATGCGAGCTTTATCTTGGTAGCCAGATCCTTGTTTTTGACGAGTCGATCTACCTCTGCCATGTTGGTGATGATGCTGTTTTCTTTCTTCAGCTTCTCAGTCTGCAGTGACTTCCCGACAGACTCGACGATGTCACCTAGCCTAGCGTTCTCGATACTGTTAAAAAACTTTGCCTCTCCGAACCAAAGCGAAAATGCGTCCTCTCCTTCGAGGACGATATGAACGCTATCTGCCCCTTTTGCGTTATCTTGCACATTTTGCTTAGTGAAAATCTTTGGGACCACGGGTAAAGCCTTGTAGTGGTGCTGCATGATTCCATAGAGCACGATTTCTGCTAGCTCACTTCCCTTCCCCTTGTCGTTCTCTTTGTCGGTCAGCCGCAATTTCACCGCTGCCTCCCGTAACGTTGAGTCACTCTTGCCTGCTAATTTTTCTCGCTCTTGGTCCGTCAGTGCCGTCAAAGCGATGTTGTCCCAGACGAAACTGTTGAATTTTCTTCGTCGCCACTTCTCATCCTCAAAATCGTTGGCTAAGCTCAGAACGGTTTTGTTCTCGATGGGAGTGAGTTCTGTCTCCTGAACAAGAGCTAGGTAGTCGTCATTTATGAGAATTTCGAAGTCCATAGATGTCATCTAATCAAAAGGTCAGTCGCCTTTTTGCGTCACGCATTTCTGGTAAGAGAAACCCTCCTTTGTTCCGTCCTTCAGAACCGCACAAAAGCACTGAGAGCCGAACTTCTCCGGCATGACTTCGAAATAATTGACACCAGGGCCAATTTTTGTCGGATAGTTCGGATGTCTCTTAAATAGTTCCGCGAGATGAGTGGAGTCCTCGGGTGAAACAGTTTCGCCAGGAATGTAGCGATTTAATATCTCTTGGAAAAAAACACGAGCCTTGCTTTGAGTGTCGAAGCTAATTGTTTCGAGGACTACTGGTTTTCCTCTTGCCATTTCTTCCTCCACTGATCTAGCGCATTACCAAAATACCCCGATGGCACATGGCATCCAGATCACCGGAAGAATGCCATCCGCGTGCGCAACTATAGCGCGTAGCCGGTTCCGTCACGCAAGCCCGACGCAAGCCCCGGCATTCAACCGCGCTACCGGGTAGATTCCTCTCCTTCCCGAACCTTCCCCGCATCGCCATCGCGCTCATGAACACCTCCTACCCCTCACCCCTCCAGACCGAATGGGCCACGCTGCAGCAGGACCACGAGCGCCACGAACGTTGCGCGGTCGGGATCAAGATTGCCGCGGTGGCGCTGACTGCCGGCGCCGCGCTGTTCGGTTTTCCGTTCGAGCTGGCGGCACCGCTGACCGTGATCGTGTGGGTGATTGAGGCGATGCTGCGTACGGTGCAGGGGCGCTTGGGTCAGCGCTTGCTGAAGGTGGAGACGCTGATCGCCGACGGGGCGTCGGAGTACGCGGCCTGTCAGTTGCATACCGAGTGGCAGGCGACGCGGCCGGGCGCGGTCGGGTTGTTGTTGGAGTACGCGACGAGTGCGCTGAAGCCGACGGTGGCCTTTCCGCACGCGCTGCTTCTGCTGCTGCAGGCGGCACTCGCGATTACCGGCTAAGTCCTTTGCTGCATTGCGAAACATCAAGGCGCTGAAACACGGACCGGGGCACAATCGGGGCGACTCCCGCATTGCAACGGACTGAACCATGACTGCATCGCGTCGCCGCCTCGTTCTGGGGCTGTTCGTGCTCGCCGCCGCAGCGGCCGGCTATTACGGCTGGAAGCAGTACGCCGCACCGCCGGTGAGCGAGGCTTTCGCGTCCGGCAACGGGCGCATCGAGGCGACCGAGATCGATGTCGCCAGCAAGACCGGCGGCCGGCTGGAGAGCGTGGCGGTGCGCGAGGGTGACGACGTGAGCGCCGGCCAGGTCGTCGCGCGGATGGACGTGCGTGCGCAGGAGGCCGAACTGAAGATCAGCGACGCGCAGATCGAGCAGGCACACGCCAGCCGTGCCGCCGCGGTGGCGGCGGTGGCGCAGCGGCAGAGCGAGGCGGCAACGGCCGGCGCCGTGGTGTCGCAGCGCCAGAGCCAGCTGGCGCTGGCCGAGAAGGACATCGAGCGCACGCAGCGTCTGGTCGACAAGGGGTTCATCTCGACGCAGAAGCTCGACGTCGACCAGACCAACAAGCAATCCGCGCTGGACGCTCAGAAGGCTGCGTCGTCGCAGTTGCGCGGCGCCTATTCCTCGATCGATGCCGCGCGCGCCGCGGTGAAGCAGGCGGAAGCGGCGATCGAGGCCGCCGAGGCGCGCAGCGCGCGCATCCGCGTCGATCTGCAGGACGCGCAGCTGGTCGCCCCGGCTGACGGCCGCGTGCTTTACCGGCTGGCCGAACCGGGCGAGGTGCTGGCGGCGGGTGGCAAGGTGCTCACGCTGCTCGACATCACCGACGTCTACATGACCATCTTCCTGCCGACCTCGCAGGCCGGCCGCGTGGCCATCGGCACCGAGGCGCGCATCGTGCTCGACGTGCGGCCGGACATTTCGATCCCCGCCAGCGTGAGCTTCGTGTCGCCGCAGGCGCAGTTCACGCCGAAGTCGGTCGAGACGCGCACCGAGCGCGAAAAGCTGATGTTCCGCGTGCGGGTGAAGATTCCGCCCGAGCTGCTGAAGGCGCACGCCAAACAGGTGAAGACCGGCCTGCCCGGTGTGGCCTGGGTGCGGCTCGATCCCGAAGCACCGTGGCCGGCGACGCTGCCGCCGCTGGTCGGTACGCCGAAACCGCCGACGACGCCATGACGGACACGGTCGCCCGGCTCGCCGGTGTCGGCCTGCGCTACGGCGACACGGTGGCGCTCGACGACATCACGCTCGACATCCCGGCCGGCTGCATGGCCGGGCTGATCGGGCCGGATGGCGTCGGCAAGTCCAGCCTGCTGGCGCTGGTGGCTGGCGTGCGCCTGATCCAGCAGGGCGACGTGGCTGTGCTGGGCGGCGACATGCGCGACCGCCACCACCGCGCCGCGGTGTGCCCACGCATCGCCTACATGCCACAGGGGCTGGGGCGGAATCTGTACATGACGCTGTCGGTGTTCGAGAACGTCGACTTCTTCGGTCGACTGTTCGGCCAGGCGACGCGCGAGCGCGAGGCGCGCATCGCCGAGCTGCTGGACAGCACCGGTCTCGCCGCCTTCCGCGACCGCCCGGCCGGCAAGCTGTCGGGCGGCATGAAACAGAAGCTCGGCCTGTGCTGCGCGCTCATCCACGACCCCGACCTGCTCATCCTGGACGAGCCGACCACCGGCGTCGATCCGCTGTCGCGTCGCCAGTTCTGGCAGCTGATCGACCGCATCCGCGCGCGGCGGCCCGGCATGAGCGTGCTGGTGTCCAGCGCCTACATGGGCGAGGCAGCCGGCTTCGACTGGCTGGCGGCGATGGACGATGGCCGCGTGCTGGCCACCGGTTCGCCGGCCGAACTGCTGACGCGCACCGGCGCGGCCGATCTCGACGCCGCCTTCATCGAATTGCTGCCGCCGGCCAAACGCCAGGGGCACGAAGCACTGGTGGTGCCGCCGCGCATTGCGCAGGCGGACGGCCCGGCCATCGTCGCCGAAGGGCTCACGATGCGCTTCGGCGATTTCACCGCGGTCGATCACGTCGATTTCGAGATCGGCCGCGGCGAAATCTTCGGCTTCCTCGGCTCGAACGGCTGCGGCAAGACGACGACGATGAAGATGCTGACCGGCCTGCTGCCGCCGAGCGAGGGCAGGGCGCTGCTGTTCGGAAACGAGGTCGACACGAAGGACATGGATACGCGGCGGCGCGTGGGCTTCATGACCCAGGCGTTTTCGCTGTACGGCGAACTGAGCGTGCGGCAGAACCTGGTGCTGCATGCACAGCTCTTTCACCTGCCGGCGGCTGGCATCGCGGCGCGCGTCGCCGAGATGGTCGAGCGTTTCGGGCTGGCCGAATACCTCGACACGCAGGCCGCCGGTCTGCCGCTGGGCATACGGCAGCGGCTGTCGCTGGCGGTGGCGGTGATCCACAAGCCTGACATGCTCATCCTCGACGAGCCGACTTCGGGCGTGGACCCGGTGGCGCGCGACGGCTTCTGGCGACTGCTGGTCGAACTGTCGCGCAAGGACGGCGTGACCATCTTCGTGTCCACCCACTTCATGAACGAGGGCGAGCGCTGCGATCGCATTTCGCTGATGCACGCCGGCCGCGTGCTGGCCAGCGACACGCCGGCGGCGCTGATCGAGCGGCGCGGTGCCGCGTCGCTGGAAGAGGCTTTCGTCGCCTATCTGGAAGAAGCGACCGGCGACGGCGCCCAGCCAGCCGTCACCGAGGCGCCCGCGGCCGTTGCACCGCCGTCGCCCGCCGCGCGTCCGGCGCCCTTCAGCAAGCGCCGGCTGCTGGCCTACGCGCGGCGCGAATGGCTGGAAGTGCTGCGCGACCCGGTGCGGCTCACCTTCGCGCTGCTTGGCTCCGTCATCATGGTGCTCATTCTCGGCTATGGCATTTCGATGGATGTCGAGGACCTGAAATTCGCCGTGCTCGACCGCGACGACACGCCGGAAAGCCGCGCCTACATCGAGAACATGGCGGGCTCGCGCTACTTCATCGAACAGCCGCCGCTGGCTGGCGTCGACGAGCTGGACCGCCGCATGCGCGCCGGCGAACTGAGCGTGGCGCTGGAAATACCGCCGGAATTCGGACGCCGGCTGCGCAGCGGCCACGCGGTCGAGATCGGCGTCTGGGTCGATGGCGCCATGCCCTTCCGCGCCGAAACCACGCTCGGCTACGTGCAGGGCCTGCACGCCGACTTCCTGCAGCAGGCGGCGGTGCGCGAAGGGCTGCCGGCTACCGCGTATCCGGCGAAGCTGGACATGCGCTACCGCTACAACCAGGACTTCCGCAGCGTGTTCGCGATGGTGCCGGCGGTCATTCCGCTGCTGCTCACCTTCATACCGGCCATCCTGATGGCGGTCGGCGTGGTGCGCGAGAAGGAACTGGGTTCGATCACCAATCTGTACGCGACGCCGGTCACCCGTCTGGAATTCCTGATCGGCAAGCAGCTGCCTTACATCGCCGTCAGCATGGTGAGCTTCTACGGGCTGGTGCTGCTCGCGGTGTTCGTGTTCGAGGTGCCGCTGAAAGGCAGCCTGCTGTCGCTGAGCCTCGGCGCGCTCATCTTCGTCACCGCCACCACCGGCCTCGGTCTGCTCATGTCGTCCTTCGCCCGCACGCAGATCGCCGCACTCGCGGCGACCGCGGTGGTGACCATGCTGGCGACGGTCACCTTCTCCGGGCTCACGCATCCGGTGTCCTCGCTCGAAGGCGTGGGGCGCACGATAGGCACCTTCTTCCCGGCGACCTATTTCCTGAACATCAGCCGCGGCCTGTTCACCAAGGCGCTCGAAATGCGCGACCTGTACGCCGACTTCCTGGCGCTGGCCGCCTTCGTGCCGGTGCTCACGCTGCTCAGCGTGTGGCTGCTGAAGAAGCAGGAGCGATGATCCTGAGAACCTCGGTTGACCGCTTGCCAATGTGCTTCAAGCCCTGCCCATCAAGGATGCCGGCGGGTCGCGTCGCTCATCTTCCGGAGGAGACCGCTTCGACGTCGCGTGCACGGTTGGCGGGGCGTCCGGCGGCGTTGCTCGTCCTTGCAGGGTGCCATCCTGCCGCGTCCTCGCGCCTTGCCGTACACCCCGCCAACCGCGCCCGTCACGTTCCACCGATCGCCGATCAACCGAGGTTCTCAGGATGATGCGAACACGCCTGCTCAACGCCTGGCGGCTCGGGCTCAAGGAACTGATGAGCCTGTGGAACGACAAGGTGCTGCTCATCATGATCGTGTGGGCGTTCTCCGGCGGCATCTACAGCGCCGCCACCGCGACCTCTCAGGAACTGCACAACGCGCCGATCGCCATCGTCGACGAGGACCGCTCGGTATTGAGCGAGCGCATCGCCGGCGCCTTCTACGGCCCGTACTTCCGGTCGCCTGAAATGATCACCGAGGGGCAGGGCGACGCCGGGCTCGACGCCGGGCTGTACACCTTTGTCATGATCATCCCGCCCGATTTCGAGCGCGACGTGCTGGCGGGCGCGCAACCGTCGATACAGGTGAACATCGACGCGATGCGGGTGAGCCAGGCCTTCATCGGCGCCAACTACATCCAGAACATCGTGCTCGGCGAGGCCGTCGAGTTCGTGCAGCACCGGCGCAGCGAGACGGTGGCGCCGATCACGCTGGCGCCCACCATTCTGTTCAATCCCAACCTGACCAGCGCCTGGTTCGGCAGCGTGATGGAAATCATCAACAACGTGACCATGCTGTCGGTCATCCTGACCGGCGCCGCGCTGATCCGCGAGCGCGAGCACGGCACGCTCGAACACCTGCTGGTGATGCCGCTGGGGGCTTTCGAAATCATGCTGGCCAAGGTGTGGGCCATGGCGCTGGTGGTGTGGGTGGCGGTGCTGCTGTCGCTGTACTTCGTGGTCGAGCGCGCGCTGGCGGTGCCGATCGCCGGCTCGATTCCGCTGTTCATGGCGGGCACGCTGATCCAGCTGCTGGCGACCACCTCGCTCGGCATTTTCATCGGCACGCTGTCGCGCAACATGCCGCAGCTCGGGCTGATGATGATCCTCGTCATCCTGCCGCTGGAGCTGCTGTCCGGCGGCATGACGCCGCGCGAAAGCATGCCGCAGGCGGTGCAGTTCATCATGGAGTTCGCACCCACCACGCACTTCGTCAGTCTCGCTCAGGCGGTGCTCTACCGCGGCGCCGGCCTCGACGTCGTCTGGCCCAGCCTGCTCGCCATGGCCGCCATCGCCGCCGCCTTCTTCACCGCGTCATTGCTGATGTTCCGGCGCAGCATCGCGGCGCAGGGCTGAGGTTCGAGCGCCGCAATCGCGAGCAAGCGCGCTCCGGCCATGGTTGGGCGCATCTCCTGTAGGAGCGGCCTTGGCCGCGACAGGGCCTCCGCTGTCCGCAGGCTTCGATGCAGGGCGCTGTCGGGGTCAGAGGACCCCTCCTACAAAATCCCGGCTCCGTCCACTGATTGAGCGCGATCCCTGTGGGAGCGGCCTTGGCCGCGACAGGGCCTCTGTTGTCCGCAGGCTTCGATGCAGGCCGCAGTCGGGGTCAGAGTATCCCTTCAGAACCCGGCTTGATCTCCGTGCCGCCGTCAGCGCCGTGCAAGCGCCTGTTCGAGACGCGCCAGCGCGTCGCGGATGACCGACCGCGGCGAGGCGAGGTTGAGGCGCATGTGGCCGCTGCCGCCGGTGCCGAAGCTCGCACCGGGGTTCAGGCCGAGGCCGGCGCCGATGAAGAAGTCGCGCAGCGCGTCGTCGTCCAGGCCGAGGCCGCGGCAGTCCAGCCACAGCAGATAGGTGCCCTCGGGCGACACCGGATGGATGCCGCGCAGCCGATGGGTGACGGTTTCGATCACCTCGTCGCGCGTCGTTTCGAGATAGTCCATCAGCGCATCCAGCCACGGCCCGCCATCGCGGTAGGCGGCTTCGAAGGCGGCGATGCTGAACGGATTGGAGGCACTCACATGCAGCGTGCCGAATGCGCGTTCGACCGCGCGTCGCTCGGCGTCGTCGGCGATCAGCGCCGACAGGCCCAGACCGGGCACGTTGAATGTCTTGCTCGGCGCCACCGTGGTCAGCACGCGGTCACCCGGGCGCGCCAGCGTGGCGAGCGGCAGGTGGCGCACACCGGGGTAGGTGAGGTCGGCGTGGATTTCGTCGGACAGCACGACCAGTTCGTGGCGGCGGGCAATCGCCAGCAGGGTGTCCAGCTCTTCGTGCGACCACACGCGGCCGACCGGGTTGTGCGGCGAGCAGAGCAGCAGCAGCTTCGATCCGGCGCGCGCGGCGCAGCCTTCGAGCTGGTCGAAATCCATGGTCCAGCGGCCGTCGCGCTCGATCAGTGGGTTCTCGACGACGCGCCGGCCGGTGTCGCGTATCGCGGACAAGAAGGGCGGGTAGACCGGCGGCTGCACGATCACGTTGTCGCCCGGTTTGGTGAAGGCCTGCACTGCGGCATACAGCGTCGGCACGACACCCGGGCAGAAGTGGATGTGTTCGCGCGCGACGGTCCAGCCGTGTCGTGCAGCGAGCCAGCGCTCGAGCGCTTCGAAGGCGCCGTCCGGGAACAGCGTGTAGCCATAGACCGGGTGGCGCGCACGTTCGGCCAGTGCGGCAACCACGGCCGGCGGCGCAGCGAAGTCCATGTCGGCCACCCACAAGGGTGTGACCTGCTCGGTGCCGAACACCGCGGCGCGGCCGTCGTGCTTGACGCTGGCCGTGCCGTCGCGCGAGATCGGCTGATCGAAATCGAAAGAGGTGCTCAGCGTACGCGCTCCCACAGCGTCACTTCGGCCAGCGTGTGCTGGTGCTTGCGACGGGTTTCGCGGATGACGAAGGGTACGTCGCGTGGCGCGCCGACCATGCGGAAGCGCTCGCCCAGCACGGCCTTGAGGCCGTCCAGCGTGGTCCAGCTCTCGCCATCCTTCTTGAAGCCGCCCAGCCAGTCCTCGCGTTTCGTGTGTTCCTCCAGCCAGGTGTAGGGCGAGGTGATCATCAGCAGACCGCCGACGTTCAGCCGCTCATGCACCGCCGACAGGAAGGCCTTCGGGTCGTACAACCGGTCGATCAGGTTGGCGGCCAGTATCAGGTCGTAGCCGGTCAGCACGCTCTTCAGGTTGCAGGCGTCGCCCTGCACGAAATCGACCCGGCTGCGTACCGCCTCCAGCCCCAGGTCGGCCAGGCGGCGCGTCTTGTACGACACCAGTTCGCCCTCATCGACCAGCGTGTAGCGCAGTTCGCCCTGTTCGGCCAGATGCACGCCGGCGTTGATGAAGCGGGCCGAGAAATCGACGCCGGTCACGTGCTCGAAATGGCGGGCCAGTTCGAAGGTCGAGCGCCCGGTGGCGCAGCCGAGATCCAGCGCGCGCCGCGCCGGCCGGTCGCCCATCGCTTCGATGGCGATGTTCGCCAGCGCCTTCGGGAAGTTGGGCACGCCGAAGTACTCGTTGCCGTAGTGGAACTCTGCGTACTCGGACAACTGCCGGTCGCTTTCGTAATAGACATTCGGCGCGCTGGCCGGTGCATCGCTGATCACGTATCGGAACCCCGCGTGCTGGAAGAAATGGCGGCGGAAGGCGTAGCGCGATTCGCGGGTCGCCTCGTTGCCACAGGAAACCCACGCGCCGCCCTTCATCAGGGTGTGGCGCGCGTCGAAGGTGGGCGTCGAGAAATCGTCGTAGATCGGGTGCACGTCGAAGCCGGCGAACGGATAGATCGGCGTCTCCGTCCATTGCCACACATTGCCGACGACGTCGAAGAAGTCGCCGTGGGCGAAACGATCGACCGGGCAGGAAGAGGCCCAGTGATCGAGGTGCAGGTTGGCAGGCGTCTTCGTGTCCACCGGCACTTCGGTAACGCCAGCAACGTCGTACAGGCGGTACCACTCGTCCTCGGTCGGCAGCCGTACCGGGCGACCGGTCTTCGCCGCCTTCCACTTGCAGAAGGCGCGCGCCTCATGGCAGTTGGTTTCGACCGGCCAGTTCCACGGCATCGGCACTTCTTCGAGCATCAGCCGCAGTTGCCAGCCGTCCGGCTTGCGCCGCCAGAACTCCGGGTGATCGATGCCGGCCTGCAGCCGGAAATCGCGCCAGCCCTTGCCTTCGTCGTCCCACCAGGCGTCGTTGCGGTAGCCGCCGTCATCGACGAAGTCGAGGTACTCGCGGTTGCTGACGACATAACGGCTGGCTTCGAACGCCGCCACCGCGACTTCGCGTGTTTCGTACTCGTTGTCCCAGCCGTAGATCGGGTCGTCGCGGCGCCGGCCGAGCAGCGTGACGCCGGCGGCCACCGGCACGGTCGTGTTGGGCAGCGCCTCGCCGCTGTCGCGACAGGGCGCCCATGCCGGATGAGTGCGCACGAAGTCGAGCCGGCTCTGGCGGATCAGCACCGACGACGTTTCGAGGTGGATGCGCTCGTGTTCGATGCCCATGATGATGCTCCACCACGGGTTGCTCCAATTCACCGGCAGCGTGAGCGGCGCCTCATTGATGACGCGGTCCACCAGACGCCGGACTTCGTTGCGGTAGTCACGCACCGCCTGCACGCTCGGCCAGTCGTAGTTCGCCTCGTTCAGGTCGTCCCAGCTCATTTCATCGACGCCGACCGCGAACATCGATTCGAAGCGCGGGTTGATGCGCTCATGGATGAGCCCGGCCAGCAGCAGCTTGTTCACGAAGAAGGTCGCGGTGTGGCCGAGATAGAAGATGAGCGGATGGCGCAGCGCGATCGGCTTGCGGTAGTAGGCCTCGTCGCAGGCGAGCACTTCGAACAGCTGTTCGTAGCGGCTGAAGGTCGCGTGGAAATAGTCGCGCAGCGTGCTGCGCATCGCGTCCGGATCGGTCGCATCGAGTCGCGGCGTGCGCAGGAAGAGCGTGTCCTGATGACTATTCATGTTCTTTTTGTACTCCGGCAAGTGCGGGTGTTGAAGGGCGTGCCGGTGGGCAGGGATCATGGTGAGATCATCCCGGTAATCAGATGTTTCCGGCCGTGGTCGCGCGTGAGACGCGGCTCGGCGCCGGTAAGTTCAGACATTGTGCCGCGACCGGCATGGCGTGCGTATGTCACGCCGGTTCCGGGGCGAAAGCGGCGCTGTCGCTGCCGAGCTCGCGCGCCAGCCAGTCCACCAGCAGCCGCGTGCGACCCGGCAGCAGCCGGGCATGCGGATAGACGATGTGCACCGGTCGCGGCGGCGGTTCGAAGTCGCGCAGCACGATGCGCAGCTCGCCGCGCTCCAGCTGCGGCCTGACCTGGTAGCACAGGAAGAGGCCGAAGCCGGCGCCGGCCGCGCAGGCATCGACCGCGGGCGCGATGTGGTTGAACTCGAGGTTGCCGGCAATCGGCACGGTCACCGCGCGGCCATGGACGTGAAAGCTCCAGGCCAGGCTCGAGGCACCGGTGAAGCGGACGCAGGGCGCGCCGCGCAGCGCGTCCGGGTGCTGCGGTTCGCCGCGCGAGGCGAGCAGGTCGGGGCTGGCCACGACGACGCGGCGGATGGCCCCGAGCGGGCGCGCGATCAGACCCGAATCGTCGAGCGCGCCGATGCGCACGCCGACATCCACGCTCTCTTCCAGCATGTTCACGACGCGGTCGTGCAGCAGCACGCGCAATTTCACGCGCGGATGCCGCAGCGCGAAACGGGTGGCCGCCGGCGCCACATACATCTGGCCGAACTGCACCGGTGCGGTGAGCGTGATCGGCCCCGACGGCTCGGTCGCGCCTTCTTTCAGCGCGTCCTCGGCGTCCTGCACCGCCGACAGCACCTGACGGCAGCTTTCGAGGTAGCTGCGCCCCTCGTCGGTCAGCGCGATGCGCCGCGTCGTGCGGTTCAGCAGGCGCACGCCGAGGTGAGCCTCCAGCGCCGCCAGCGTGCGCACCACGGCGGGCAGCGAACAGTCGAGCGCGCGCGCGGCCGCGGTCAGGCTGCCGTGCTCGGCGATGTCGACGAAGGTGCGCATGGCTCTGAGCGTGTCCATGCCGCGATATTACTGCGCAAAGTGGAGGAGTGTTATCCGTATTGCCCCATTTATTGCCTGATAAGGATTGCGGATACTGCATCACGTCGCCACCCGACGCCCAACCCAACGCAAGGAGCCTGCAATGACGCTGACCGCCACCCTCCACCCGGATGCCCCCATCGTGCTGCACGGCTTCAAGCTGTCCGGCCACAGTCACCGGGTCGAACTGTTCCTCGAACTGCTCGGCCTGCCCTATGAATTCCGCCAGGTCGATCTGGCCGGCGGCGAACACAAGAAACCCGCCTTCCTGGCGAAGAACTGCTTCGGTCAGGTGCCGGTGATCGAGGACGGCGCCACCGTCATCGCCGATTCGAACGCCATCCTCGTCTATCTGGCGCAACGCTACGCCCCCGGCCGCTGGCTGCCGCAGGACCCGGCCGGCCAGGCCGAGGTGCAGCGCTGGCTTACCGTCGCCGCCGGCCCGGTCGCCTTCGGCCCGGCCGCCGCGCGGCTGGTGACGCTGTTCCGCGCCCAGTTCGACACGCAGGAGGTGATAGCCCGCGCACACCGGCTGCTCGCCGTGATGGACCGCGAACTGGCTGGCCGCGACTGGCTGGCCGGCACGGCGCCGACGCTGGCGGACGTCGCGGTGTACACCTACGTGGCACACGCGCCGGAAGGCAATGTGTCGCTCGACGACTATCCGAACGTGCGCGCCTGGCTCGCCCGTGTCGAAGCGCTGCCCGGCTTCGTCGCGATGCCGGTGAGCAAGGTCGGCCTGCGCGCCTGATCGCCATGGAAACCGGACGCAATCCCTTCCACGATGGCGAGCGCGCGCTGCAGGCGCGTGCAGGCATGCAGCAGCGCATGGCCGAAATTGGCGCGCGCGTCATCCGCGACCACATGCCGGAGCAGCACCGCGACTTCTTCGCGCTGCTGCCCTTCCTGATCGCTGGCAGCGTCGACGCCGATGGCCAGCCCTGGGCGTCGGTGCTGCACGGGCCGCCGGGCTTCGTGCGGTCGCCCGATCCGCGCACCTTGCACGTCGATGCCCGGCCGCCGGCCGGCTGTCCGCTGGCCGCGCATCTGCGCGACGGCGCAGCGCTCGGACTGCTCGGCATCCAGCCGCACACGCGGCGGCGCAACCGGATGAACGGGCGCGTCGCTCGCGTGAGCGAGACCGGCTTCGACGTCGAGGTGGAGCAGAGCTTCGGCAACTGCCCGCAGTACATCCGCACGCGTGAAGCGTTCTACTTCGACGAGGGCGCGCCCGGCGCGCCACAGCCGCTCGTCGCTCTCGACGACGCAGCGCGCGCACTGATCGCGTCCGCCGACACGCTGTTCATCGCCAGCACGCATGCCGATGGTGTCGACGTGTCGCACCGCGGCGGTGAGCCGGGTTTCGTGTCGGTCGACAGCGATGCGGGTGACGTGCTGACGCTGCCCGATTACGCCGGCAACTTCTTCTTCAACACGCTGGGCAACCTGCTGCTCGAACCGCGCGCGGGATTGCTGTTCATCGATTTCGACAGCGGCGACCTGCTGCACATGAGCGCCCGTGCCGAGATCGTGTGGGACGGCGAGGAAGTGGCTGCCCATCCGGGCGCGCAGCGGCTGCTCCGTCTGACCGTAACCGGCGCACTGCGCGTGCCGCGCGGCCTGCCGCTGGAGTGGTCGGCCAGCGCCGATTAGGCGAATTCGACCAGCCATCAGGGCCGCGGTCCTGTGGGGGCTTCTGACATCGACGGCGGCCTGTGCCGACGCCTGCGGCATGCAACGGCCCCGTCGCGGCCAAGGCCGCTCCTTCAGGGGGCTGCGTCTGATCCGCGGTCGAGGGCGGGTTCTGTGGGAGGGGGCTTCTGACTCCGACAGCGGCGGAAGCCCGGCGCTGCGCGTGTTGAATGGCGGGCTCAACACGACGGGCGGGCGCTTCACATTTTTTTTCAAATCTTCATGCAAATGGATGAGGCCGTCCGGATTGAGCAGGTACGGCTGCTAGCATTCGCGCCGACTATTCAATCAGGGATCCGGCGATGACGTCGTCGTTCGATCCGAAAAGGGTCGATGACTCACACGTTCATCCGTTCCGCCTTCAGCTGTGTGCTGCTCTGTCTGCTCACAGCATGCGCGACACGCCAACCGCCGCCGATGCCGGCCTTTCCGATTCCGCTCAGCGTGGTGCGCAGTGAAACCGGTGTGCAGGACGGACCGGTCGGGGCGATGGCGACCCATGATCTCGGTCCCATCGAAATCAATCTTCGTGACGCGGCATTCGCTCCGCCACTCGCGCAGGCGCTGCAGGGCTATCTGCTCGATGCAGTCGGTGCGCACGCAATCTGCTCGAACATCGTGATGACCCGGGCCACGGTCAAGGTAAGGGTCATGACGGCGCCGAGCTCCGCGCCAGAGGCAACGGTTGCCGGCATGCGCGGCGTTCCGCCGGGCACCTCGCCAGCGGCAGGACTGGTGGGCGGTCTGATCGCCTCTGCGCTGATCGACAGCATCGAGAAGGGGCGCGAGAAGGCGCTTGTGCTGGCCAGCGTCGAGGGTCGTGTTGGCGACCTCGAGTTCGCCGGTTTCGAGTTCGTGCCCTACGACCAGGAAGCACGCGAGGCGAGTGTAGAAGCCGCCGTTCTCGCCGCATTCGAGAAGGCCGCTGCATCACTCAATCGGCGCCTTTCGAGTGCCGCCGTCTCGCCGGCGATGACCGATTCCATTTCTTCCACGACACACGACGCTACCCATGACCTTCCCGATCGTTAGCCGTACCGTTCTGGCCGTGCTCGCCACCGTGCTGCTCGCCGCCTGCGCAACACCGATGAAAATGCCGGTCGCCAAGGACACACCCGCCGTCGACGTGTCATCGAAGTCACTGCTGCTGATGACCTTGCGCATGTCTCACGACGCCAAGCCGAGCATCACGCCTTTTCCGCGGGTGGCTCACGTGGAAAAGCCCGGTGCGACGAAGCAGGAAGACCGGCTGAATTTCATGTTCGATGCCGACGCGACCTCCGTTGGTCCCGATGGCGAGGACTACCTCGTGCGCGTCGATCTGGAACCTGGGCAGTACTCGTTCCATGGATTCAGCGGCGGCGGTGGCATGGCGATCTTCCCCGGCTACTTCGCGCTGCCCATTCTTGCGGACATCGAGGTCGAACCCAATACGGTGGTCTATCTCGGGCGTATCGAGGCGCGCACGCGTGAGCGCGTCGGTAACGAGTTTCGCGCGGGCCCCGTTGCTCCGCTGCTCGATCAGGCGGTGACCGGCTGGAGTACGTCGACCTGGGAGGTCGAGGTGCGCGACGCCTATGAGTCCGATATTGCGCGCTTCCGGACACAGTTTCCGGCGCTGGCCGAAACTGAAGTCAGGAAGCAGGTGCTGCCCGCATTCGACCGCGAGAAAACGCAGAAATGGTGGGATGCTCAGTGACCCTGGTGCCGGCTGCAGGAGCCGGGATCGTCTGAACGCCGCAATCGCCTGGATCGATGCCGGTGGACCGCAGCGGCCGAGTCGCGGCCAAGGCCGCTCCCACGAGGGCGGCGCATGATCCGCGGCCGGAGCGACGATGGGGTTCTGTGGGAGGGGTCTTGACCCCGACCGCGGCGGAGGCGCGGCGCCGGTCGTGTCAGGTGACTGCTCCCAGCGTCCGGGCGGCGGTCACCACTGCCTGTGCATCGGTGCGCGCAGCGTCGAGCCGGCGCGATAGGGGGTCGGCTGGCGCTGTCGACGGCACACTCGTCACGTCACTTCCGAGCAGGGCACCCAGCTCTTGGCGCGCGGCGACGAGCCGCGCTTCGACATTCGATGCATCCGGCCGCGCGCTCAGTCGGCGCGCCGCGGCGATGTGCGCAAGCAGCAAATAGCCACGCGTGGTGAGCACGTTCAGCGTAGCCAGCGGCTGCTGCTGCGAAGCCGGTTCGTCGCGCATGCGTGCGACCGCGTCGGACAAGGTGCCGAGCGCTTCCTGCACGTGGCGGCGGGCGAGCCGGTAGTGCATGTCGCGGGTGTCCGGCGTCAGCGCCAGTTCGACGTATTCACGCAGCGCGCCGAGCAGGCGGGCGGCCAGTGCGGTGACGCTGTCGCGCTCCCAGCTTGGCAGCACGCGGCTGAACAGCCAGGCGATGGCGACACCGACGACGGTGTCGAAGAAGCGTTCGGAAATGTGGAAGCTGCCAGGGGCGATCAGGTGCAGCTGCAGCAGCGCCATCACGCAGGCGGCGGTGACGGTGACGCGGTAGCGCACGGTGATGAAGGCGTGCGCGATGCCGATGCACACGAACACGATGCCCAGCAGCACCGCCGGTGCCGACACCAGATGCAGTATCACGGCCACGAACAGGCAGCCGAGCGCATTGCCGATCATCCGGTCGGTCTGACGCTGGCGCGTCTGGCTGAAGCTGGCGCGCATGACCAGCGATACCGTCAGCAGTATCCAGTAGCCATGGCCGGCCCAGGGCAGCCACCGCGACAGCGCGAATGCGGCGGCCATCGCCAGCGTGAGCCGCAGCGCGTAGCGCAGTACCGGCGAATCAAGCCTGAACTCGTCGCGCAGCGCACGCGGCGTGAAGCTGGAGCGCGACAGGAAGCGGCTCATGTCCTCGTCGTCGACCTGCACCGGCTCGCGCAGCGCACGGTCGACGCGACGCAGACCGTCGATGGCGCCGAGCAGTTTGCGTCGCCCGGCTTCGAGTACCGCGATGGCGGCGCTGCGGTCCAGTGCCGGGTCGGCCGACAGCGCGGCGACCTCCTGCTCCAACGCCGGGCGGGTGTTGCGATAGGGCGTGTCGTCGAGCACCGGACGGCTGCCCGACAGGCCACCGTGGGCGAGACGCAGCACGTCGTCGGCTGCGGCGTGCGTCATCGCCGCCAGCAGGCGCATGACGCGGTGATCGCCGAAGGCGTCGCGCAGCGGTGCGTAGTCGCCCTGGCTGGCCAGCACCGCCTCGTGCGCGTCGATCAGCGCCAGCAGGCCGTTGGTCAGCGCCTGCTGTTCCGGTGAGCAGCGGTCGACGAACACGAAGTCGCGCGCGGTCTGCAGCCGCTCGGCGAACGCGGCCTGCCGGCGCACCAGTTCGGCATATACCGCATCGAGGTCGTTGGCCGGGTTGAACAGCGCCGCCTTGCCGCGTACATAGTCGGCAAAGGCGTACAGCGCGTCGACGACAGCGCGGCGGCGCATCGCGGTGTCGGTCAGACGCGCCATCAGCAGCGCGTAAAGCAGATAGCTCAGGCCACCGGCGAACTGCAGCGCCAGATGCGCCGCCTGTTCGCGCGGCGGCAGATCCGGCTGGGCCATCGTGAACGCCATCGTCATCATCATGCCGTAGCCCAGTGGCAGGCCGGGCTTGCCCCAGGCCGTGGCCATGCCCGAGGTGAAGGCGATCAGCAGGATTGCAGCGGCGAACACGGGCAGCGTGTCATGGGTGGCCAGCACCAGCAGCGCGACCACCGGCATCTGAATCAGGTTGGCGAGCAGCAGCGGCAGCTTGTTGCGGCGCGGAGCCGGAATGTCGGTCAGGCTCACTACCAATGCGCCCGCGGCCATGGCAATGGCCGTCCGCGTGTCGGCCACCGCCCAGGCGAGCAGGGCCACCAGTGCGACGCCGAGCGAGCAGCCGAAGCCGCTCAGTGCGTGATGGTTGCGCAGCTGGCGCGCCAGCAGCGGGTTGCGGGTGATGCGGTGGGCGAAGCGACGCAGCATGAGTCGGAGGGCAGAGTGGTCGGCGTTCAGCCGCGTTCGCGGCGGCGTTCCATCGCGAACTTCATCAGCGCGGCGCTGCTGTCCAGTTCGAACTTTCGCTTGATGTTGATACGGTGGCTTTCGATCGTGCGGACGGACAGATCGAGCCGGGTCGCGATTTCCTTGTTGCCAAGGCCGTCGGCGATCAGGTCCAGCACGTCGCGCTCGCGTGGCGTCAGCTCGGGCTCCGGCAGGCTGGCGCTGACCAGCGCGTCGGCGACGCGTGCGCTGAACCAGCGCTGGCCGGCACAGACCGCATCGATCGCGGCGATGATCTCGGCCGACGGGCTGTCCTTCAGCACATAGCCGCGCGCACCGGCGCGGAAAGCCTCGATCACGTACTGCGGCTCGTCGTGCATGGTGAGCATGATCACCTTCAGATCGGGCACGCGCTGATGCAGCCGTCGCGTCAGTTCGATGCCGTGGATGTCGCGCATCGAAATGTCCATCAGCACGCAATCCGGCGCGTGCATGCGCACCGCGTCGAGCGCTTCGGCCGCGTTGCCGGCTTCGGCGACGACGGCGAAGCGGTCCACGGTTTCCAGCCGCGCGCGCAGGCCGTCGCGCACCAGCGGGTGGTCGTCTACAAGCAGCAGGCGGAGCGGTGCGGTCATCGTGCGGATCGGTTCAGACAACGGGCAGGCGGGCGGACAGCAGCGTACCGGAGCCGCCGGAAGAAAGGTCGAAGCGGCCACCGAGCGCTTCGATACGCTCGCGCATGCTGCTCAGGCCGAGGCCGCGCTGTGGCGACGCCGATACCGCCTCGACGTCGAAGCCGCGGCCGTCGTCGCGAATGCTCAGCGCAATGGCGCCCGGCTCGCGGCCGAGCCGCAGTTCGACCCGGCTGGCACGCGCGTGACGCTCGATATTGTTCAGCGCCTCCTGCAACAGCCGGAACAGCGCGGTGCCGGCGTCACCGGGCGCGACGATGTCGGCGTCGGCCTGCATGTCGACGACGACGCCGCTGCGCTGCGCGAATTCGTCCACCACCTGCTTCATCGCCGGCACCAGCCCGAGCGTGTCCAGCATGGTCGGGCGCAGGCCGTGCGAGATGCGCCGCACGTCGCCAAGTACCTCCTCGACGCCGGCGACGCCGCGGGCGAGGGTGCGGCGGGCCGCGTCGAGCGCGTCGGCAGCCGGCTGTTCGAGCCGCGCCTGCGCCGATTCGAGCAGGAACTTCACCGACACCAGACTCTGGCTGACGCCGTCGTGCAGTTCGCCGGCGACCCGCGCCCGCTCGTTCTCCTGCGAGCGCACGACCTGGCGCGCCAGTTCGCGCATCTTCAGTTCGGCGTCGCGGCGGTCGGACACGTTCAGGGCCAGCCCGGCCAGAGCGACCAGCAAGGTCGCCACCACGGCGATGCCGGCGATCACACCCATGGTGTTGCGGATCGCGACGCGCGCCTGGCGGTCGATGCGCTCGCGCGCGGCGACGATGTCGTCGGTGTAGAGACCGGTGCCGACCATCCATCCCCACTGCGGCACGGTGGCGACATAGCCCAACTTGTTCTCGATGCGACCGGTGGAGGGGCGTCGCCAGATGAAGTCCACGAAGCCGCCGCCGTCGCGCGCGCGGGAAAGCAGGTTCTGTATGGTCGGCCGGCCCTGCGGGTCGCGCAGTTCCCACAGGTTCTGCCCGACCAGATCGGGCTGGCGCGGATGCATCAGCACCTGGCCCGACAGGTCATAGACGAAGAAGTAGCCGTCGTTGCCGAACTCCAGCTGACGCAGCACGCGCAGCGCCTCCTCGCGTGCCGCCGGTTCGTCGCGGGCCGTCAGGTGGGCGATGCTGGCCAGCGCCAGCGTCACGTAGTTCTGCAGTTCATGCCGGCGCGAATCCATCAGCGCCGGTTCGACGATGGCGTGCTCGGCATCGGTCAGCGCCTGCGACTGCAGCTTCACCACCGCCGCCACCGCCGCGATGGCGAGCAGCAGCGGCACGATGGCCAGCAGCACGAATTTGAGGCGAAGTTGCATGGGGCAGGGCGGATGGCGGAAGCGGAATGATAAGGCCTGCGCAGCGCCTGAAATGAGCGGTCCGCTGATTGCGTTGGTGCCGGAGAGGGGGCGACGGTATCTCCGATCACCGCCGCTGTCGGGGTCAGAAGACCCCTCCCACAGAACCCGGCTCCGGTCACAGGTCGGGTGCGATCGCTGTGGCAGCGGCCTTGGCCGCGACGCGGCTGCTGCGTTCCGCGGGCTTCGATCCAAGCCACTGTCGGGGTCAGAAGACCCCTCCCACAGAACCCGGGCTCCGGCCGCGGGTCGGGCGCGATCCCTGTGGGAGCGGCCTTGGCCGCGACGCGGCTGCTGCGTTCCGCGGGCTTCGATCCAAGCCACTGTCGGGGTCAGAAGACCCCTCCCACAGAACCCGGGCTCCGGCCGCGGGTCGGGCGCGATCCCTGTGGTAGCGGCCTTGGCCGCGACGCGGCCGCTGCAGTCCGAATGCCTCGATACGGGCCGCTGTCGGGGTCAAGACCCCTCCCTCAGATACCCCTGCTTCGACAACAGAACCACCCCCACAACGCACCCGCCCCAGGGTTTTCCCCTACGTGTTTGCACGGATCTCGCCTGCGTAGTGCCCCCGATGCGGCAGGTCTTGTATGAAAACCATACTCCGGGCAGGCCGCAAAGAGGCGGTCGGCAGGCCGGGTTCACCGGTCGCACCCGAGAGGAGACACATGAACAACCTTCTTCCCAAACTGGGCTGGGCGGCACTCTCGCTGCTTGGCGCCGCGTCGCTCGGCGTGGTCGCACTGTCGCGCGGTGAAACGATCAGCGCGTTGTGGATCGTGCTGGCTGCGATTTCGGTCTATTTCATCGCCTACCGCTTCTACGCCCGCTTCATCGCCTACCGCGTGCTCGAAGTCGACGGCAAGCGCATCACCCCGGCCTGGGCCAAGAACGACGGCCTCGACTACGTGCCGACCAACCGCAACATCCTGTTCGGCCACCACTTCGCCGCCATCGCTGGCGCCGGACCGCTGGTCGGGCCGGTGCTCGCGGCGCAGATGGGCTATCTGCCGGGCATGCTGTGGATTCTCGCCGGCGTCGTGTTCGCCGGCGCGGTGCAGGACTTCATCGTGCTGTTCATCTCGACCCGCCGCGACGGCCGCTCGCTGGGCGACCTGATCAAGTCGGAACTGGGCGAGGTGCCGGGCGTGATCGCGCTGTTCGGCGCCTTCATGATCATGGTCATCATTCTCGCGGTGCTGGCGCTCATCGTCGTCAAGGCGCTGGCGCACTCACCGTGGGGCACTTTCACGGTGGCGGCGACCATCCCGATCGCCATCCTGATGGGCGTGTACATGCGCTACATCCGCCCGGGCAGGATCGGCGAGATTTCGATTGTCGGCTTCCTGCTGCTGATGGCGGCCATCGTGGTCGGTGGCTGGGTCGCGGCCGATCCGATATGGGGTCCGATGTTCACCTTCGACGGCACCGAACTGACCTGGATGCTGATTGGCTACGGCTTCGTCGCATCGGTGTTGCCGGTGTGGCTGCTGCTGGCGCCGCGCGACTACCTGTCGACCTTCCTGAAGATCGGCACCATCGTCGGTCTGGCGCTGGGCATCTTCATCGTCGCACCGCAACTGCAGATGCCGGCGGTCACCAAGTTCATCGACGGCAGCGGCCCGGTGTGGTCGGGCAACCTGTTCCCCTTCCTTTTCATCACCATCGCCTGCGGTGCCGTTTCGGGCTTCCACGCGCTGATCTCGTCGGGCACCACGCCCAAGCTGCTGGACCGCGAAACCGACGCACCGCTGATCGGTTACGGCGGCATGCTGATGGAGTCCTTCGTCGCCATCATGGCGCTTGTCGCTGCCTCGGTCATCGATCCGGGCGTCTATTTCGCGATGAACAGCCCGGCGGCGCTGATCGGCAAGACCGCGCAGGAAGCGGCCACCGTGATTTCGCAGTGGGGCTTCGTGGTGACGCCGGAGGTGCTGACGCAGACTGCGGCCGACGTCGGCGAATCGACCATCATTTCGCGCGCCGGCGGCGCGCCGACGCTGGCCGTCGGCATGGCGCACATCCTGCATCAGGTGATAGGCGGGCAGGGCATGATGGCCTTCTGGTACCACTTCGCCATCCTGTTCGAAGCGCTGTTCATCCTGACCGCAGTCGACGCAGGCACGCGCGCCGGCCGCTTCATGCTGCAGGACCTGATGGGCACCTTCGTGCCGGCCTTCAAGCGCACCGAGGCACTGGTGCCGAACCTGGTCGCCACCGGCCTGTGCGTCGCCGCCTGGGGCTACTTCCTGTACCAGGGCGTGGTCGATCCGCTGGGTGGCATCAACACGCTGTGGCCGCTGTTCGGTGTCGCCAACCAGATGCTGGCCGCCGTGGCACTGGTGCTGGCCACCGTGGTGCTGGTGAAGATGAAGAAGCAGCGCTACATGTGGGTGACGGTGATGCCCACCGTGTGGCTGCTCGCCTGCACGCTGACCGCCGGCTGGCAGAAGGTGTTCAGCGACAACCCGAAGATCGGTTTCCTTGCTCACGCCGCCAAATTCAGCGCCGCCGCCGAGAACGGCGAAGTGCTGGCGCCGGCCAAGAGCATCGAACAGATGCAGCAGGTCATCTTCAACGACTACGTCGATGCCGCGCTCGCGTCGATGTTCGTGCTGGTCGTGCTGTCGATCACCTTCTTTGGCATCCGCAAGGTGCTGCAGGCGCTGCGCCACGAGCACCCGACGGTGCGCGAGACGCATCACGGCGTACATGGCGAGACCGCCAAGGCCTGAGGTCCTTCGTGATGCGTATGAACATGTCCTCCGGTCGATGGTCTGCCCCACAAGGGCGGGTCGTCGTGTCTGCCGCGCGCCTGCTCATCCTGCGGGCGCGCGGCGGGCAGGGCATGCACTGAGGGCGCCGCCATGTTCAAGGACCTCGCACGCATGGGCGAATACCTCGGGCAAGCTGCCCGACTCATGGTCGGCCTGCCGGACTACGATACCTATGTCCAGCACATGCGCATGAAGCACCCGGACCAGGCGCCCATGACGTATGAGGAATTTTTCCGTGAACGCCAGGAGGCGCGCTTCGGCGGTGCCTCCGGCAAATGTTGCTAGGCCGGCGTCGATGACGACGGCTTTCACCGATGTACCACCCTCCTCCTATTGGCCGGGGTCGGCGCAAGCCTTCCCCGGCATCTTTTTTGGAGAGAGTCTCGATGACCCCTCATGAATCCATCCCGGTCACCCTGCTGACCGGTTTCCTCGGCGCCGGCAAGACGACGCTGCTCAACCGTCTGCTGGCCGCCAATCACGGCCAGCGCATCGCCGTGGTCGAGAACGAGTTCGGCGCCGCCGGCATCGACGGCGCGCTGCTCGACCGTGCCGCGGTGTCGGTGGTCGAACTGTCCAATGGCTGCATCTGCTGCACCGTGCAGGGCGAACTGGGAGACGCGCTGGCCGGCCTGCTGGCCCGGCGTGACGCGGGCGACCTGGCTTTCGACCGGCTCATCGTCGAAACCACCGGTCTGGCCGACCCGGCGCCGGTGGTGCAGACCTTTTTCAACGACGCGCGGCTGCGCGAGCGCTACCGGCTGGACGGCGTCGTCACCGTGGTCGACGCGGTGCATTTCGACGGCCAGTTCCGGCGCGAGCGGGTCGCCGCCTCGCAGGTCGCCTTCGCCGACCGGCTGCTCATTTCGCACGCCGATCTGGTGACGCCGGAGGCGCTGTACGAACTCTGTACGCGGCTGCAGCGCGTCAATGCGCGCGCACCGCTCATCGTCGCCGGCAGCGCCGACGAGAGCTGGCGCGATCTGTTCTCGATCACGGGCTTTTCGCTGGACGAACGCGGTCTGCCGGTGCGTGGCTGGCACCCGGTGTCGCCGCGCGCGATTTCCGGCATCGCCGGCATGGCGCGCAAGTCGTGGGACGACGCGGTCGGCTCGCTGCTGCTCGAATGCGAGGCGCCGCTCGATCTGGAGCGCGTGTCGGCCTTCGTCGATACGCTGATCAACGAGCACTCGGTCGATCTGCTGCGCTACAAGGGCATCCTGTCGATCGAGGGCGAGAACCGCCGTCTCATCTTCCAGGGTGTGCACCGCATTGCCGGTTTCGACTACGGCCGGCCGTGGGAGGCGGGGGAGGCGCGCATGAGCCGCGTCGTGCTGATTGGCCGCCATCTGCCGGCAGAAGCACTGCGCGCTCGCTTTCTCGCCACGGTCGCCGCACCGGCGGCCGAAGCGGCCTGACGCGCGAGGCGCCCGCCGTGCGGGCGCCTGCGCTGCTCATCGCGCGAAATCGCCGGCCCGTTCGGGCTGGTACACCACCTTGTCTATGCGCACGCGCAGCGTGCCGCCACTCGGTCCCGGCCAGTCGATCTCGTCGCCTTCGCTGAGCCCGAGCAGCGCGCTGCCGACCGGTGCCAGCACCGACACCGTGCCGTTGCCGTCGCCCACTTCACGCGGAAACACCAGCGTCAGGCTCTGTGTTTCGTTCGCCGGTGCGATGCTGAAGCGCACGGTCGAGTGCATGGTCACCACGTCCGGCGGCACTTCGCGCGAAGGCACGATGTCGGCGCGCAGCAGTTCGGCGGCCAGCGCATCGCGTCCGGGCATGTTGCGCGCCGGCAGGGTAGACAGCAGCGCGTCGAGGCGGTCGGCGTCCAGTTCGGTCAGCGTGATATTGGGCTTGATGTTCGGCTTCTTGGTCATGTATTCGGTCCTCATGCGGGGCTCGTCGCAAGGACGAGCAGCCGCGTGACGCATCATTGCGCAGCGCGGCGGAAATTCGGGAAAGTGGCCGGAAGTGGCCGGTGTCGGGCACGCGCGCCCGTCAGGCGGCGACGGTCTGGTGCAGGTTCAGGTGCAGACGGTCGCCGGGTCAGTCTCGCAGGCGCTCACCTCGTGCAGTCGGTGCGCGAGTGCTGCGCACGACAGACGAGTGCCGGCGCGCAGCAGGGCTGCGGTCGGATTCGGCTGAACAGAGGTGCGCAATACGTTCACGGGAGCGGGCGAGGGGTGGGATCGTGCGAAGGGACGGACCGTAGCATCGAAGTGCGCCGGCGGCAAGCCGCGCTCATCACTCGACCAGCGGCGTCGGCTTCTGCGACGACACGAAGATGACGGCGTCGCTCAGCGCCACGACGTCGTGTTCCTCACCGGCTTCGGTGTGGAGATAGTCGCCGGCCTCCAGATCGACGCCGCCGATGGCGACGCGACCGGCGATCACCACCACCTCCTCGCCACCCTGATGCGTGTGCCGCGGAAAGCGGCTGCCGGCCGCCAGCCGCACGAATGAAGCCCGACCGCCGTGCTCGGTGTTGCGGAACAGGCTGCGTTCGATGCCCGGAAAATCGGTGGCTGCCCAGCTGCGGGTGGCGGCCTTGTTGACGAGCATGGCGGATCTCCGCGGAAGACAAGCCGCAAGTGTGCCGCGTTTCGTTGCCGTTGGTGACCGCGGTGCCGGCCGTGGACTTTGCCCGTCATTCCGGATTGATATTGCGCACGACCCCGAGCGTCGCGAAGCCTAGATTCTGTCCCGGTCCGTTCCGGGAGTTTCTGTATGAGTGCATCACCCAGGCAGCGCGGATGCAGCCGCCTGCTGCCCGTCGTCGTCGCGTTCTTCGCGCAGCTTGCCGCACCACCGCTGAGTGCCGACGAGGGCAATCGTTTCTGCGGTGGCGCGATGCAGCCGGCGTCGCCGGACGATCTCGACAACGCGGTCGGCGAACTGTCGCTGCAGTATGTGGCGTCGCAGCCGGCCGGGCCGGTCAGCTGCGCGGCCGGCTACCTGCTGTCGAAATGCGGCGACCACGAAACGGCGAACAGGGTGTTCGACAAGTGCATCGCCGCCGGCTACACCGGCGCACTGATCTGGAAGGCGCTGATGTACGAGAACGGGCACGGTGTGCCGCAGGATCCGGTCAAGGCCACCGAAATGCTGCTGCGCGCGGCGAACAGCGGCGACCCGTATTACGGGCCGCTGGGCAAGATGCACTACGCCACCGCGCTCTATCAGGGGCGGGGCGTCGAGCGCAACGTCGAAGAGGCGATGCGCTGGTTCCGCGAGGCGGCGGCCGAGGGCGACGAATCGGCGCAGGAGTTCCTGCGCACCGGCCACCACACCGCTGTGCGCGACGGCAGCGGGCAGGGCGTGGGTGAGGCGCCGGAACCGGCCATGACGGCCGAGGCAAGCGCCGACCTCGCGGCGGCCGACTTCCAGCTGGCGGTCGCCCGCACCGACGAGATGCCGTCGCCACCGGTGCGTGCGCGACGCATGGGTGGCGCCGACACCGCCGCGCCTGCACCGGCCGTGACGCCGCTGCCCGCGCCGGTCTCTGCCCCCGAAATCGCGCAGCCCGCCGGCCGCCGGCTGGTCGAGGTCACGGCACAGCCGCCGGCAACGCCCGGGCCGGACGGCGCATGGCTGCTGCCCCTGCTGGCAGCCTTCGCCGCAGGCGCGCTTGCCCGCCTGCGGCAACGCCCGGCGCCCGCGCGGGCGCCGGAACCGCAACACCGCGCGCTGCCGCTGCGCCGCGCCGCCTGAATTCCTTCCGCATATATATAGAGCAGACATGACGCCCTCCATTGAAAGCGCGCTGTACGGCGTAAGCCAGTTCTTCCTGACCCCGGTGCTGGTCGCCATCGCCGCGCTGTTCCTGTATGCCTTCTTCGCGCTCGGCGCCTTCGTCGTGCAGGCGCTGCAGCGGCGTGCCGGCCAGGCGGCCGGATTCGAACTGAGCCAGGTGGTGCGCGCCGACCCGCGCATCGGCAGCGGCGAACTCGAAGTGATCGCAGCGCAGCGGCTGGAATGCGTGCGCATCGCCACCCGCGTAGCGCCACTGCTCGGTCTGGTCGCCACGATGATTCCAATGGGCCCGGCGCTGGCCGCGCTCGGCGACGGTGATCTGGCGGCGGTGTCTGGCGGGTTGGGTGTGGCGTTTTCGGCAGTCATCCTGGCGCTGATCGCCTCGGCCATTACCTACGCCGTGGCTCAGGTGCGTCGTCGCTGGTACGCCGCCGATCTGCTGCGCATCGAGCGCGAGCGCGCCGGCGACACGGTGGCCGAGCACCGTGTGCCGACGCTGCAGGCGGAGGCGGCACGATGAGAACGCGACTGCTCGACGACACCGAGGACGACGACCCCATCCTGTCGGTGGTCAATCTGATCGACGTGTTCCTGGTCATCATCGCCGCGCTGCTGATCGCCGTGGCGCGCCACCCGCTGAACCCCTTCGCCGCCGGCGACCTGACGGTGATCCGCAACGCCGGCCAGCCGGACATGGAAATCGTCGTGAAGAAGGGCGACCAGCTCAGCCGCTTCCGCGGCGAGGGCGAGGCGGGGGCAGGCCGCGGCGTCAAGGCCGGCACCGCCTACCGGATGGAGGACGGCTCGCTCGTCTACGTGCCGGAGTAGGGCGTCCGCAGCCGCCCACACCGCTCACACCGCTCACACCGCTCACACCGCTCACACCGCTCAACTGCCCGCGTCGGACCACACCGACACGACACGGGGATGCGCCTACAGGGCGCTGCCCGATCACCTATACGCTTCAAGGCGCCGTACGCCCATGATTCGGTCATGCAGCGGCGGCGCCACAGCCTCCGCTCCGGTACCGACTTTCCTCACGCAAGGAGATCGTCATGCTGAAGTGGGCACTCATTTTCGCGATCGTATCCATCGTCGCCGGTCTGTTCGGCTTCACCGGCATCGCTGCCGGCGCCGCCGGTATCGCGAAGATTCTGTTCTTCGTGTTCGTCGCCATTTTCGTCGTACTGCTCGTGCTCGGTCTGCTGGGCCTCAAGGCACTCGACTGAGCCCGGCACGTTGAAACGCCAAGGAGAATCTCATGAACATCGCAAGCCTTCCGCTATCCGATCAGGCGCCCATGACGCGGCCGCTCGAGCTTGACCACGCGGCATTGCAGCGCGTCCACCAGCAGATGCAGGATGGCGCCGTCACGCCGGCCATGAGCCCCTGGGCGGCCGACATCGTGCGGCTGCTCAACGGGGCGCTGGCCACCGAACTGGTCTGTGTGTTGCGCTACAAGCGCCACCACTTCACCGCGACCGGACTCAATGCGCCGGCAGTGGCCGCCGAATTCATGGTGCACGCGAACGAAGAGGCGGGGCACGCCGACCGTCTTGCCGCGCGCATCGTGCAACTCGGTGGCGAGCCCGATTTCAGTCCCGAGGGTCTGCTTGACCGCAGCCATGCCGCCTATGACGCGGCGCTCGACCTGAAGTCCATGCTGCGCGCCAACCTTCTCGCCGAGCGGGTGGCGGTCGAAGCCTACCGCCAGATGATCGCGCTCGTTGCCGACAAGGACCCGACCACCCGGCGTCTGCTCGAAGACATCCTCGTTGATGAGGAAGAGCACGCCGACGAACTGGCCGGTCTGCTCGAACGCTGACCGGTCTACCGATCCGCCGGCGCGCACGCCGCGCCGACCGGAACCTTCCGTCCATCCATGAAAGGAATCGCCATGAATACCGATCGTATCGAGGGAAACTGGAAGCAGATCAAGGGCAAGGTGCAGGAACAGTGGGGCAAGCTCACCGACGATGACTTCGACGTCATCGCCGGCCGCCGCGAACAGCTCGCCGGCAAGATCCAGGAGCGCTACGGCATCGCCAAGGACGAGGCCGAACGGCAGGTTCGCGAGTGGGAAAAGCGCCTCTGACCGAGTTGGCCGGCGTTGCTTCGGCGACGCCGGCCGGGTCCGGTCGCGTGCCCGGTGTTTGATCCAGGTCGTTGCAGGCGCATCCGGCCGGGCTACACTGGGCGCCCTTCCGGGCACCCTCCGCAGTGCCCGGAACCCGATCCTCCTTTTCCGACAAGCACAAGAAGAACCGACCTGATATCCGCGCCGTGCAGTCCTTGCACGGCGTTCTCCGTCCCGAATGCGCCTCCACCGACTTTTCTGGCTGGTCAGCCTCCTGCTCGCCTGCGCCGTTCTCGGCCTGTCGCTGCGCATCGTCGTGGTCGAATGGTCTCGGGCGGCGCAGGCGCGCAGTGGCCTGGAGGCGATGGAGCATCTGCGCCATCTGCTGCTGGCCGCCGAGATGGCGTCGCGCGAGCGCGGGCCGGCCAACGGCGTGCTCGGCGACGACCTGCCCGGTGACCCGGCGAAGCGCGAGCGTCTGCTTCAGGCGCGGGCGCGCACCGACGCCGCCTTCGCCGTGCTGGAACGCACCGTGGGTACGCCGGCGGCGCCGCGCAACGAGGTGCGCGCACTGCTTGCGCGCGCCGCGCTGCAGCTCGCCCACGCGCGCGAAGCGATAGACCGCACCGCCGCCCTGCCGCGAGCGCGTCGCAGTCCGGCCGACATCAGCGAGGCGATCGGCAAGATGTTCGCCGTGATCGACGACCTGTCGCCGGCGCTGATGCGGCTGACCAACGAAGCGGTGGCGGCCTACCCGCGCGCTGCCGATGCGCTGATCGGCGCCCGCATCGCCGCCGACCTGCGCGAATACGCCGGTCAGCTCGGTTCGCAGTTCACGGTGGCGCTGACCTCGCGGCAGCCGCTGCGCGACGCCGAACATGTCGAAATCGAACGACTGCGCGGCCGGGTCGAGCAATTGCGCAAGCTGCTGGTGCAGCGCACCGAAGCGGCACCCGACCGCGTGCCGGTACAGACCGCCACCGCGACGATGCAGCTGCGCTACTTCGAATCCGCCATCCCCTTCGTCGAGGCGCTGACCGCACACGGTCTGGACGACGCGCAGTACGGCATGGACGCCGCCGGCTTCGCCGCGCGCTACGTGCCGGACATGGATTCCGTCGTCACGCTGCGCGACGTGCTGATGGACGAAGCGCTCGATCAGGCGCGCAGCGGCCACGCCGAGGCACGCACTGCGCTGATCTGGATCGGCGCTGGCGGACTGCTCACGCTGGGCCTGCTCGGGCTCACGCTGTGGGTGGTGCATCACCGGGTGGTGCGCCCGCTCGAAGAAACCGCCGATCTGCTCGTGGCGATCGCCCAGGGCAATCTGCAGCGCACGGTGCCCAGCCCGCGCTACCGCGACGAAGTGGCCGACGTGCTGCAGGCGATCAGCGTGCTGCGCGCCAACAGCATCGCGCGCGTCGCGCTGGAAGATGAGCGCCAGCGTCTGGTCGAGCAGCTGCGCGACCAGTCAAACACCGACTTCCTGACCGGGCTGCCGAACCGGCGAGGCTTCTTCACGCTGGCCGAGCGCCACATTCCGAACCAGCAGCGCCACGGCTACCCGGTGGCGGTCGCGCTGTTCGACATCGACCACTTCAAGCAGGTGAACGACGGCTACGGCCACGTCGTGGGCGACGCGGTGCTGGTCGAGGTGGCACGGCTGTGCGGCGAGCAGAGCCGGCGCGGCGACGTGGCGGCGCGCTACGGCGGTGAGGAATTCGTCGTGCTGATGCCGCACACCGACGTCGCCAGCGCCATCCAGCACGCCGAGCGCCTGCGCAGCGCGATCGAGGCGCTGCGCATTCCGCTCGATGACGGCGGCGAACTGCGCATTACCGCCAGTTTTGGTGTCGCCGCCTGCCGGCCGGACGACGATTCGCTCGACGCCGCCATCGCCGCCGCCGACGAGTGCCTGTACCGGGCCAAGCGGCAGGGGCGCAATCGCGTGGTGTGCGCCGCTGCCTGAGCGTTGCCGCGCGCGCGGTGCCGTGTCAGCCGCGGCGCACCGCGCGCAATACCTCGACGTCTTCGCTGGCCACCCGCACCACGCGGTTGCGGCCGGCGCGCTTGGCTTCGTACAGCGCCTGATCGGCCAGCCGCACCAGCTGGTCCGGCGTGTCGTCGTCGGTCGGCACCATGACGGCCACGCCGATGCTGGCCGTCAGCACGCCGAAGGGCGAGCGCACGTGCGGCTGGCCGCGCGCCTGCAGCGCGGCGCAGACGGCGTGCGCGGTGGCGAGCGCGCCGTCGGCATCGACACCGGGAATGATGAAGGCGAATTCCTCGCCGCCGTAGCGCGCCACCAGATCACTGGCGCGGCGTACGTGCGCGTTGATCACCTCGGCCACCAGGCGCAGGCAGTCGTCGCCGGCCAGGTGGCCGTAGTGGTCGTTGTAGGGCTTGAACAGGTCGACGTCGAGCAGGCACAGCGCGAGTGGCTCGCCGCTGCGGCGCGCGCGTGCCCACTCGGCGTCCATCGTTTCGTCGAAGCGGCGGCGGTTGGCGATGCCGGTCAGGCTGTCGGTGGCGCTCAGCTCGGCCAGACGGCGGTTCGACGCTTCGAGCTCGACCGTGCGCTCGCGCACCTTGTCCTCAAGCTCGTGCGCCAGCGCGCGCTGTTCGCGCAGCAGGATGGACAGGCCCATGCCGATGATGCTCAGCGTCAGGATGTACTCCTGAGCGCGCAGTATGGTGTCGTGCGGCGACGCCGCGCCGAAGGGCTGGTGTCCGGTGGTGACCGACCATGCGGCGCCGAGCGCGATCAGTGCCACCGTCAGCGCCGTGCAGCGCGTGCCGCAGCGCACCGCCACCCACAGCAGCGGCAGCAGCAGCAGGTGCGGCGTCAGCGCGACGTGGAAAGCGGCGCCGGCATTGACCGGCTGGGTGAACAGCAGGGCGGCGAAGGCCAGCGTCAGCGCCACCATCGCGATACCTGCCGGGCCCCCGCGCGCGCCCTCCGGGTCGGGGCGCAGGAAGGCCAGCAGCAAAGGCGTGTAGATCAGGAGGCCGAGCGCGTCGCCGAACCACCACAGCAGGGTCAGCGTCGAGTAGGGCGCGCTGACCCGGTCCAGCGTCAGCAGCACGACACCGGCCAGCAGCGAGGCGCCGAGCGATCCGAGCAGCGGCCCGGCCAGCAGGAAGCGGCCGAAATCGTGGATGCGCTCCAGTCCCGGTGAAACACCGAGCCGGCGCATCAGCAGATAGGTGAAGGCCACCTCGGACAGATTGCACAGGCTGACCAGCGTCGCCTGCAAAGGCGGGAAGGCGGGGATGTTCGCGTAGATGTCGGAAGCCAGCACCAGCGCCGCCATCCAGCCACCGCGCGCGCCCTGCCAGTGCAGCAGCGCGGCCAGCAGCACGGCGTTCGGCAGCCACACCACGACCTCGTTCTCCGGCGACATCGCGAGCGACATCGTCAGCTTCACGCTGGCGAAGTGCAGCAAGGGCAGCAGCAGGAACACGCGCCAGTCGGGGCGCGACGGAACCGTAGCGGAAGGCGGAGCGATGAGGGCCACAGCGTCTCGGGGGCGTCGGGTGCTCAAGGCGCGCCAGCATGCCCGAACAGCCGGTACATGGCGAGACATGCGACGAAAAGTCACCGTCCGGGACCGGGGTGAGACGGCCGGAGAGCGATGAATACGCGGCAGGCGAGCACGACGGGTCGATTCTCGAATCATCGTCAAGGTATTGATCCGTCGGGAAAAATATGGCGAGAAGGGGGCTGCGGCCGATGCCGAGGCGTGGCTGGACGGCGGTCTGCCACATCCCGAAAAGCTTTATCCGGATATTCGCCGCCCCCAGTCTGTCCATCCTGCTGAACCGCAACCGGGGAGGAGACAGACATGAAGAAATCAACGGCGGCAGTTTCGGCAGTGGTGCTGGCTGTGGCGGGCGTGGGCGGCTACCTTTACTGGCAGCAGCGCGAGGCGGCGCCGGCCGATGCCGCGGCCCCGGTCGAGGCGCCCGTCGCCGCGGCACCCGAGGTTCCGGCGCCTGCGCCGGAGCCGGCGCCGCACTACCCGATCGCCGCGCCGGAAGTGCCCGAGGCTGCAGGTGCCGAGGTCGATCCGGACGCGAAGCTGTTGGCCACGCTGCGCGCGCTGTTCGGCGCCTCGGTCGACACGCTGTTCAACAGCACCGACATCGTGCGGCGCATCGTCGTCACCGTGGACAACCTGCCGCGCGAGAGAGTGGCGCGCCGCCTGATGCCGGTGAAACCAGTGCCCGGCCCCACGGCCGTCGCCGGCAGCGGCGACACCCTGGTGCTGGACGAATCCAATGCCGCCCGTTACCGCACATATATTCATCTGGTCGACACCGTACCGACCGCGGCCGTCGTCGACGTCTATGTGCGCAATTACCCGGCGTTCCAGCAGCGCTACGTCGAACTGGGCTACCCGGACGGCTATTTCAACAATCGCCTGGTCGAGGTGATCGACCACCTGCTGGCTGCGCCCGAACTTGCCGGCCCGCTGCGCCTCGCGCAGCCCAAGGTGCTCTACACCTTCGCCGACCCGGAGCTGGAAAAGCTGTCGGAAGGGCAGAAGATCATGCTGCGCATGGGGCCGGACAACGCGGCGCGGGTGAAGGCGAAGCTGAGGGAGATACGGGCGGCGGTGACGAAGCAGGCGCCGGGTGGGTAGCCGAGCGGATGCGTTTCGAGCAGGAACGGTTTTCTGACCGTGATGGAGGTCTGCATCGGCCCAGTCGCGGCCAAGGCCGCTCCCACAGGGGGTCAGTCCGGGCCACGGCTGGAGTCTGTGGCTGGGGTTCTGTGGGAGGGGGCTTCTGACCCCGACAGCGGCCTGTGCCGACGCCAGCGGCATGCGTCGGCCGAGTCGCGGCCAAGGCCGCTCCCACAGGGGTTGAGTCCGGGCCACGGCTGGAGCCTGTGGCTGGGGTTCTGTGGGAGGGGGCTTCTGACCCCGACAGCGGCCTGTTTCGACGCCAGCGGCATGCGTCGGCCGAGTCGCGGCCAAGGCCGCTCCCACAGGGGTTCAGTCCGGGCCACGGCTGGAGCCTGTGGCTGGGGTTCTGTGGGAGGGGTCTTCTGACCCCGACAGCGGCCTGTGCCGACGCCAGCGGCATGCATCGGCCGAGTCGCGGCCAAGGCCGCTCCCACAGGGGTTCAGTCCGGGCCACGGCTGGAGCCTGTGGCTGGGGTTCTGTGGGAGGGGGCTTCTGACCCCGACAGCGGCCTGTTTCGACGCCAGCGGCATGCGTCGGCCGAGTCGCGGCCAAGGCCGCTCCCACCGGGGTTGAGTCCGGGCCACGGCTGGAGCCTGTGGCTGGGGTTCTGTGGGAGGGGTCTTCTGACCCCGACAGCGGCCTGTGCCGACGCCAGCGGCATGCATCGGCCGAGTCGCGGCCATGGCCGCTCTCACAGGGGTTGCGCCTGATCCGCGGTCGAGCGTCTCTGGTCAGGCGCAGCGGGCGAGCAGGGCGACGACTTCGGCCTGGCGGTGCGTGCCGGTCTTGGCGAGGATGCGCTTGAGGTGGGAACGGACAGTCGCCAGGCCGATGCCCAGCCCGGACGCGATGCCTTCCAGCGAACGCCCCTGTGCGAGCGCGGCGGCGACTGCGGCTTCGGTCCGCGTGAGATCGAACAGTGCGCGCAGTCTGTCCAGATCGGCCGGCACTTCCGGGTCGCGGATGAACACCAGCGCCGCCGGCCCCTGGTCGCCGAACGCTGACGTCGTCGGCCGCAGTGGCGCGATCTCGAGCACGAGCGGCAGCCGTCCCGCACGTGGCACGCACAGCGCGGCCCCGGCATCGCCCGGCTCGCCCTGCGCGACGTTTACCGCCGCGCGCACCTGCGCCGACAGCGCGTCGCGCAGCGCCGGTTGCTGCAGCACGAGGCATCCGCCATGCACGGCCAGTTCGGTGTTCCCGCGCAACAGCGCGTCCGCCATCGCGCTGGACAGCACGACGCGGCAGCGCTCATCGACCACGATCACGCCGGTATCTACGCGGTCGAGCGCCTGCAGCGCGGCGGCGTGCGCCTGCGACAGCGCCGACAGGCGCCGGCCCAGGCGCAGCGCGCGTTGCAGGTGCGGCAGCAGCAGCGCGACCTTGCTGCGCTCGACTTCGGAATACGCACCGGCTTCGCGCGTGCGATGGATGCCCAGCACGCCGATGATCCCGTCGGCCGCCTGGAACACCGCGCCCAGCATGTGGTGGATGTCGAGATGACGGAGCCATTCCTGGTAGAACCCGCTGCGTGCCTGTTCCTCGGGCGTCACCAGATCCTCGTCGGTGATGACGCGCGACAGACCGTGGGCGACCGAGCGTTCCACCCACAGGTCGCGGCGATGCCAGTCCTCGGCCCAGGCCCGGTCGCGCTCCGCGACCACCAGATTGTCGGTGCATTCGAGCAGATCCACCCGCGCGCCGCCGCCGTGCAGCTTGATGACGGTGCTGGTCGAATCGAGCGCCTGTGCGGTACGCGTCGCCGTGCCCGGCCACAGGCTGCTGTCCAGCGCAGCGTCGTAGTAGTGCGCGATCAGCGCCGACAGGCGGGCGTCGGCAAGTTCCGGTGAGGACATGGGTGACGCCTCCGTGAGCGGGTTTCTCCCCTGTTTGGGGGGCGCAAGCGCCCCGTGCGGATTTCTACCATAGCGCACAGGCGGCACACGACGGGAAACCTCACGCCCCACGCGCGGCAGCCGGGACTGCACCGGCGGCGACGCGCCCACCGACAATGAATGACAGGAGCCTTTGATGCAGACAAGAACCGTTCTTTCCCGCCTCGCACTGGCTGGCGCGCTGATCGCCGGCGCCTTACCCGCGCTGGCGCAGAACGCCACCACCCCCGCCGCAAAACTCGACATCGCCGGCGTGCGCATCGGCATGACCGAAGCCGAAGCCGTCAAGGCGGTGCAGGCCTTCGACGCCAGCGCGAAGCTGAAGCGCAACCTCGCCACCTTCCCCTATTTCGACGGCGTGAATTCACTGGAGTCGCCGGAATTCCTCGACCAGATCGGCGTCACGATGGCCGGTTCCGGCATCGGCATCTGGTTCGCCAGCCCGCCCGCCGAGCCGCGCGTCATCGCGGTCACGCGCCGCGGTTCGGCGCCGCAGCCGCCGGGCAGCGAACAGATGATGGCCTCACTCGTCGCGCGCTACGGTCCGTATGCCGCGCGCACACCGCCAGTCGCCGGCGGTCGCGCCGTCGTGCATTGGAGCGAGGAAGGCAAACCCCAGTGCAGCGTGGACAAGGACCGCAAGGGCCAGCGTGTCCCTTGGAATAACGCCATGGGCACGCTGCTGCAGCCGGGGGCGGTCAAGGTGCTGGAACAGTACGCACGGCAGCGCGTGCCGCATCTGGTCGACGCCCTCGGCCCCACGCCGGACGTCGCACGCTGTGGCATCGTGCTGCGCTACGAATGGAACAGCGAACCGGTGCAGAACTTCGAAGCCTGGCTGGTCGATCAAGGCGGCATGGTCGCCAGCAACCGGAGGTCGGCCGAGTGGGTGGAGCAGCTCAAGGCCGAGGCGGCGCGGAAACTGAAGGGGCAGGGGGCGGCGCCGAAGTTCTGACGGACGCGGTGTGTGCCGCTGTATCGAGTGGCGCGCCCGCGCAGATGCCACGTCGGCAGGAGTCACTCAAAACCCACTACCGATGCCGGATATGCGACTGCAAGAGCACGATCCGGAGAAACCAGACTATCGCTCCGTCTTGATTATCGGGGAGTCAATATATGCAGTTAGAGACCCTCACCAGACTGCCTCTTCGAAGTCTTTTGGTCGTCCGATGCACTGCGACGCTCCTCAAGCGACACGAAGCGGCGCCAGACGCTCGCAACAGTCAACACAACAGCACTGGCGACCCAAAGGTAGAAACCCCACGAGTACTCATAGATGCGCTGACATCCGCCCCCCTCTTTGTTAGCCGGAATACAGAGAGCGTTGAAGCGAAAGGTATCTAGCATGAGGATGAGTGAGCCAACTGACCACCACGGCGAAGAAGCTACCTTCTCCAGCGTGAGTGAGATCCACGCAACGATGATCGCTAAATTTGCCAGCCAGGCCGCGCACAGAAAATACACTCCCAGCCATCCGATCCCGAGGAATTCCAGTCCGGATACGACCGTACGTCTGACCTCGAAAGGGTACGCCCCCATCACTGCCGCGGGCAAACTCAAACTCGCCAAGTACAGCATCACGCTCACAGCCACGGCACCGTATGTCGTGCGTCGCACTACGTCTTCTTTGGACATGTGAGGCCTAGCGATGCGCGAGAAATACCCCGTTGCAGGGCGGATGGTTGCTGCCGGCCTTCGGCGGTACGAAGTTGTTCATCATCGTTTCAGTTCCGCGATCGCCGTTTGATAGTCGCTCCCTGAGGGCCATCCCCGTCGCTGCCGGGCGTTCTCGAAAAACCAAACCGGGGGTAGATCACGGTTTTCTAAGTCAGTGTTCGAAAAGTTCTTGAATGAAAACGTGGCACGTCTTCTCATGTGGAATGACCGGCCACACGGCGTCGGCTGGAGGGGTGCTGCCATTACTTTCCGAACCAACCCGTTGCTTTGGCAACGTTTGCCCGCTTCGTATCAAGGACAAACCCGATTCCCCGCTTCTCAAACCGCTCTTCCAGCGTGTCGGCCCCCTTCTTGAGCTTGAGGTCCATTTCCTCCTTGTACAGCGGCGTCAGCACGTAGAACGAAATCGTGTCCCCGGACTTTGTCCGGAACTGGAAGAAGTCTTTGGGCAGTGAATACGGTGGCGTGAGCATCGCGCCGACAAAACCCGTATTTGCGATGGGCTCCGGCGGGTCGCCATTGGGAATCGAATGCCCCCACCCGATCCACGTCTTGTACTCATGGGGCAGGCGGCCGATCATCTTCAGCCACCTTACCGGCCAGTAGTTCGCTTCGTTCTTGAGCGATTCCTGGTCGAGAGGCCAGTCACGCGGCAGAGCGATAAGAAGCTCGACCCGACGGAATTTCTGCATCCCCTCAGGAACATTCATCAATTCGTCGCTTACACCGCTGGTCACCAGCACGTGATAAGGACGCTCCGCCGTAGCAGGAACGATCAGCACATCAAGATGGACCAGATCGGACAGAACTTCGTGGTAGACGGACTCAACCTTCCCGATGTACTTCTCGACGTGAGCTTCCACCTCTTCCAGATTTTTTCCGGAGTGCCTTGGAGCGGTCCATTCCGGGCTGCGTGGCTTGTGGCGATAGATGGGACTGCCGGATTCGGATCTCTCTTCTACGTGCGACATGGACCCCTTCCTGTCGGCGGAATGGACAGATGGCGCCGCGGCGAGCGTGGCCACAAACAAGAACACAACGATGAGGTATTTCATGATCGCTGGCGTGGAAGTGGGCGGCCTGCGCTGCTTTTCGCTCAGGTCCGCACGACTGCAGGGTCAGCCCTTTCGGGCCAGAATTCCATACGCATGGTAAGGGGCCTCGGAGACAACCAATTTCTCTGGAATGGGTTCGGTGTTTCCGTTCAGATGCACGTCGAGCCCATCGAAATTTCCCTTTGCATCCGCATAGACAATGAACTCAAGGGACGCACCGGGCGGCTGCTTTGTCGGGAACTCAGCAAGAAAGACAGCGTGACCTCTCCCGGAAGGCGGGACGATTGGAGCGGTTTGCCTTCCCTCCTCACGCACCATGTCGAAACTGTTACAACCACACTCACAAAGGCGTGTGATCTTCCCGGCGTTGAATTGCGCGAGAAGCGCTTCGCCAGCGACGAACTCAGGACATTCCGCGATGAACTTTGTCCAGTGAGTGGCGGTTTCGTCGCTGTTCGTCATGAGAGGGCTAACGCCGAAAATCGGGATATATGCGGTTCGAATAGTGGTCGGGCTACGATTATGACGCCCCACCAGAGATTGAGATTGCGGAAAATGTGGTCGGTCCCCTATTTTTCGATACGGGCTCATGCATATGACGCGACCTGCTGGCTCAGAAGATCGACGCGAAGGACTCTTGGACCGTCGATCACGTAGCCATTGAGTTTCCACTCGATGACGACGGCCCACTTGGTCCATGTCTTTCTGTGTTTTGAATCAGAAGCCATTTCGTCCGGAGATGCGTCTATCACTTGCCAAGACCAGCCCGCTTTCTGCTCTTGGCCTTTGAGAAAGGACTCGGCAAGCGCCATGGCTTGCTGTCTCGCCTGATCGTTGCTTATGCGCATTCAATGCGAGCCCAACGTTTGACATGAGAGGCGGCGCAAGGGCGCAGCCCTTGGGACGTCCTCTCGATGGAAGGGTTGGGCGTCATGCGCCGACCTGGACGAGGTGTTGAACCACGACTGGCTTCTCAAGATCCATAGGCACATCGACCCAGAGAAGTTCGTGGCGCGGCCCGATGGATACGGTGTGCTCCATCAGAAGACTTTCGATTCTTCGCACCCACTCAGGACTCATACGCGAAAAGCTCGCGAAGTTCTTCTCTCTTGCAAATGGATTCGTAGAGTGAAGCAGATCGCCGCATCGGTCGTAAAGCTTGGCGAACTGGTTACGCGAGAGATAGCCACCACGCAAATTCTCGAATCGTGGCGGGCCTCTCTTTCTTGAAACCCAACCGTTCACTGGTTGCGGATAGAACGAGGGATTGATCTTCTCAACGGCCTTGAGGATTCGATTGCCATGCCAGTCTTTTGCGATGTCATGGCGTACCTTGCTATATGCCTCGCGATGGCATACGAGTGACGAAAACGCGATCAGCTCCAGGACCTTCCGAAGCTGCAGGCAGATTGACTCTGTATTGGTGCGGACGTACGCAGTATTTGCTTCTCCCGATGAGAAGGCCCGGAGGACATTCAGCCGCAAGCGAGCCTCATGCATGAGGCTCGCGTATCGATCGAGGTCTGCTTGCTTCATCTATGACGCCCAACGTGATGTATACATCATGACTGCGTGATATATCGGAAGCCTGCGTGATATTCCAGCGGACCCCGCAGACGATTCACTCGTGAAATCAAGGCCTTGCGGACGGCATCCATTTATTCAGGCCTCTTATCTGCGGTGTTACACGACTATCTATCTTTTGCGCGAACCACTGCCCCCTCGGTCCGCGAAGAGGGGCTGCTTGCCTGTGTCGCGTCCTCATACCTGCCTTACTGTCCGCCATCTGAACCGCGTTTCCCGCTCCATCGCGTTTCGTTCTCGATGAAATAGACTGGTCTACTCCATTTACTCCCCGGGCAGAAATCTCATGGTAGGTGGCGCATGATGATGCCATCCTCGTACGTCGGCCTTTTTGCTGAAGGGGCGCCGCGCGCCCGAACGGCAGCGGTCGTTTGATTTTAGAAAATATTCATCCGGGACCCGCAAGCTCGGAAATCGCGATAGCATGAATTTATTTTTCCTTCCCTCCTGAGTACCACGCATTGACTTCATCAGGAGAAAAATTCCATCCCCTAATTAGTTTGATGGCGGAAACGAACATAAATACAGAAGGAGTTCCTATAACAATCCATACCATTGTCTGCTCTGACCGGAATAGGCCATAAGCAGACAAGAAGATGACCGCCGTTGAGAGAAATAAAGCGGCAGTCGCCAGTACTCTAATCGCGAGCCAAAAAAACAACCACCGAACTCGCTCAAATGCCGTGGGTCTTGTCACTGCATTTCCCCATGAAATCGTATGTACAGTTGATGCGGATTTGTCACGAGTGGCTGTCAAAAAATAGTCATTACGATTTTTATGGGGACGCAGGGCGCGGTACGTACAAAAACCCGAAACCGGACGCGCTGCCTGCAGGAGTCTCACGGAAGTTAGCTCATGATGCCGTCGTCCTTCCACGCATCAGACTTTTGGCCGATAGGATGACGAGAATCCTGCGCCGTGAAGGTGGGTTCGAGCGCCGCCCGACACGCAAAGAAAAAGGGCCTGTCTTCCGACAGGCCCTTTCCGTTTCAGCGCTGCGCCCTCGCGGACGCAGGCGTCAGCCGCAACTCCCCACCGCCCCGCAGGCCGTGCAGAAATCGCAACCGTCCTTCCGTATCACCGACTGGTTGCCGCACTCGTTGCACAGCGCGCCCTGCATGAGCTTGGGTTCGTCGTCGCCGCGCGGGGCTTCGAGGATGCCCATTTCGCGGGTGGGGTAGCCGTCCTCGTCGAGGATGCCCAGCATCGCGTAGCGGTGGATGATGAGGCGGGCGACGTAGGCGACGGTCGAGGGCCAGTTCTGCTGGCGGCGGGTGCCGGGCACGAAGGCCATGAAGTCGCCCAGCGGTTCCGGGTAGCTGATGAGCTTGCGCAGCTTCATGCCTATCCAGGCCGGGTCCATCACGCGCATGTCGAGCGCGAGGATGCGGGTGAGGCCGTCGAGCGCGCGCGGGTAGTTGCCGGACAGCCACACCGAGTAGGGGCGGGTTTCGCCGCCGGGCAGCGTGATTTCCTTCAGGCCGAGCACGAAATCTTCACCGGTGGCCGGGTTGCTGATGTCCACCGTCCAGCTCAGTGTGCCGTCGGTGCCGGTCTTCGGCTCCTGCACGGCGAACAGGGTGTCGAGCACCGGCGTCGGCGCTTCGCGGTCAAGTGCGCCGAGCTTGTCGCAGCGGTAGCGGATGACGTTGGCGAAGGCGGCGACCACGCCCGGCATGCGGCGATGTTCGCCGGTCGGCGGGAAGGGCAGGTCGAAGCTGGCGTCGCCGACAGTCTTGGCGAGCACGTCGAGCTTGAGCTTGAGCCAGCCTGGATCGTTGGCGCGCATGTCCATCGACAGCGTCTTGGCGACGGCGCCCAAGCCGCGCGGCTGGTTGGCGCCATTGACCCACACTTCGAAAGGCAGCGGCTGGATGCGGCCGTCCGGGCCTTCGTTCTCGGTATGGCCGACGAAGAGCGCGAATTCGCCGCCCGGCGTCTTCAGCATATAGGTCCAGCTCGGGTTGCCATCGCTCATGTCCGGCCGGCCGGGCCAGCGCAGGCTGGACAGCACCGGCGCCGGCAGTGCGCCGATGGACAGGCGCTGGTTGGCGCCGACCGCCGACAGTTCCACGTCGTGCGGCTGCTTCTTCTCTTCCGTCTTCGGCGTGTCGACCGACAGCACGCTGCCGAGCACGCTGTTCGGGCGGTAGGTAGCGAGGCCCTTGAGGCCGGCCTTCCACGCGGCGAGGTAGAGATCCTCGAAGTCGGCGTAGGGGTAGTCGGCCGGCACGTTCACCGTCTTCGAAATCGAGGTGTCGATGTAGGGCGCAACCGCGGCCACCATGTCCTTGTGGGCGGCGGCGGAAATTTCCAGCGCGGTGACGAACCAGGGCGGCAGTTTTTCCATGTCGCCGCCGAGGTGCTTGTACAGGCGCCAGGCGTAGTCCTCGACCGCGTATTCCTTGAAGGTGCCGTCGGCCATGCGCTTCTTGCGCGTGTAGGTCCACGAGAAGGGCGGTTCGATGCCGTTGCTGGCGTTGTCGGCGAAGGCGAGCGAAATGGTGCCGGTGGGCGCGATCGACAGCAGGTGCGAATTGCGCAGGCCGTGCTTGCGGATCTGCTCCTTCACCTCGGCCGGCAGGCGCGACGCGAAGTTGCCGCCCGACAGATACATGTCGGCGTTGAACAGCGGGAAGCTGCCGCGCTCCTTGGCCAGCTCGACCGAGGCAAGGTAGGCGGCGTCGCGCATCACTTCGGAAATGCGCGAGGCCATCAGCCGCGCTTCCTGCGAGTCGTAGCGCTGGCGCAGCATGATGAGGGTGTCGCCCAGGCCGGTGAAGCCGAGGCCGACGCGGCGCTTGGCCATCGCTTCGTCGTGCTGCTGTTGCAGCGGCCAGTGTGTCACGTCGAGCACGTTGTCCAGCATGCGGATGGCGATGGCCACCACTTCGCGGAAGCCGTCGAAGTCGAATTCGGCCGCTTCGGAGAAGGGCCGCTTCACGAAGCGCACCAGATTGATCGAACCCAAGTCGCAGCAGCCATAGGGCGGCAGCGGCTGTTCGGCGCAGGGGTTGGTCGCCTCGATGCGCTCGCAGTAGTAGAGGTTGTTGTCGCGGTTGATGCGGTCGAGGAACAGAATGCCCGGCTCGGCGTGATCGTAGGTCGAGCGCATGATCTGGTCCCACAGATCGCGCGCACGCGGCTTCGCATAGACCCACAGACCGTCTTCGCGCTGGTAGGCGCCGGCTGCCTTGAGGTCGGGTGCCGGCTCGGCCTTGTGCACCAGGTCGACCGTGGTGTCGGCTTCGACCGCCTTCATGAACACGTCGGTCACGCCGACCGACACGTTGAAATTGGTCAGGTCGCCGCCGTCCTTGGCGTGGATGAATTGTTCGATATCCGGGTGATCGCAGCGCAGCACGCCCATCTGGGCGCCGCGGCGGCTGCCGGCGGATTCCACCGTTTCGCACGAGCGGTCGAACACGCGCATGTAGCTGACCGGACCGGAGGCGCGCGATTGTGTGCCGCGCACGCGGGCGCCCACCGGACGGATGCTGGAGAAGTCGTAACCGACGCCGCCACCGCGGCGCATCGTTTCGGCGGCCTGGGCCAGTGCGGTGTAGATGCCGGGGCGCTCGTCCTCGATTTCGGTGATCGAGTCGCCGACCGGCTGCACGAAGCAGTTGATCAGTGTTGCGGTGAGATTGGTGCCGGCGGCGGAGCTGATGCGGCCGGCGGGTACGAAGCCGCGGTCCTGCGCTTCGAGGAATTTCGCTTCCCAGTGCGCACGGCGGTCTTCCGCCTCGGCCTGGGCCAGTGCCTTCGCCACGCGGCGACGCACTTCGGCGACGGTGGTTTCGCCGCCCTTGGCGTACTTCTCGATCAGCACTTCGCCTGAAATTTCCTGCTCCGGCAGGCAGGCGATTTTTTCCTCTTCGGTCAGTGGGACAAGATCGATCTGTTGCATGTGTGGGCTCCTCCCTGACGTGAATCTTTCGATTCTAGGCCGCTGATACGAGGTCGGACAGCCTTGACAGGGGCGTGTTCCGGCGGTCGTCCGCGCCCCTGCTGGCATTGGCTGCGATGCCCACGGCCGGGCGGGCGATTGCGGTGCACCATGACAATGCGAGGGCGCGGGAGCGGGAAAAGACCCGGCGGTAATCACCTCCGGCCACGGGCGGACTTGGCGGGTCGTAGGCTTCGGTGCAGGCCGCTGTCGGGGTCAGAAGACCCCTCCCACAGAACATCGGCTCCGACTGCCGATCGGGCTCGATCCCTGTGAGAGCGACCTTGTGGGAGCGGCCTTGGCCGCGATACGGCCTTTGCTGTCCGCAGGCTTCGATGCAAGCCGCTGTCGGGGTCAGAAGACCCCTCCCACAGAACTCCGGCTCCGACCGCCGATGGGGCGCGATTCCTGTGGGAGTGACCTCTGTGGGAGCGACCTTGGCCGCGACGCGGCCTCTGTTGTCCGCCGGCTTCGATTCAGGCTGCTGACGAGACCAAGCGTACTTCGGCGGAAAGCACGTCAGCCGTGCAGTATCCGCTCGCTGCGCTGGGCGAAATAGAACCACTCGTTGCCCGGTGTGGCGCCGGGATTCGGGAAGACGATGAAGCCGTCGCGTTGGGCGCGCACTTCGCTGCCGTCCTCTCGCATGCCGATCAGGTCACCGGCGGACACCGGGTCGAAGCTGGCCCAGGGGCGGGCGAAGGTGTCACCGGCGTGCAGCCGGTCGATCACTTCGACCAGCTTCAGCAGTTCGCAGTCGGAGCGCGCGGGCGGTGGTGTTTCGTCGGTGAGGCCGAGGTGGGCGAGCGTGTTGCGGATCGCACGCCAGGCGAAATCGGGCGCGCTCGGGTCTTCGTGCTGGCCGCATTCGAGCGTGATTGCGTAGCCGCCCATGCGGCGCATGTATTCGGTGGTGCCGACGCCGTAGTCGGGGTCGGTGCTGAGCAGTTGCGCGCGCTCGGTCGGCGCGGTGCGCGCGACTCGGGTACGGACGCCGGTTGCATAGGTGTCGAGCCAGCCCTCGACCAGGCGACGCGCACCGAGGCGCAGCGCCATCGCCTCTTCGGCTGCGGCGTGGGCGAAGGGTTCGAGCGGGCCGGTGTTGTCCTGCGGGCCCAGCATGGCGAAGGGCTCGCCGCCGGTGTGGAAGGAATGCAGGTCGAGCAGCACCTCGTGCGCCGCCAGCAGCGGACACAGTGCGTTGGCGATGCGGTCCTCGTAGTCCTGCGGAGCCTCCTTCGGGCCGAGATTGCGGTTCAGGTTGCGGTCGCCCGCCCGCTGACCGCGCAGATAGGCGAGCGGGTTGGTGACCGGCACGAAGGCGACCGAGCCACGCAGGATGCGCAGCTCGCCGCGGTCGAGTTCGCCAAGGATGCGGGCGATGCCCTGGGTGCCGCAGGTTTCGTTGCCGTGTACGGCGCCGAGCACGATCAGTTTCGGGCCGGCTTCGAGGCCGTGGTAGCAGTGGGTGCGCAGGCTGGTCAGGTTCATGAGCTGCAGGACAGTGCGGAACAGCCGGGCTTGTTGCGCGCCCATTCCGGGCGGCGGCCGGCAAGGTCGTCGAATTCCGGCTGTTCATCGTAGGGGCGCTGCATCATCTTCAGCAGGCGCTCGATCATGCCGGTGTCACCGGCGGTGGCATCGTCGATCGCACGCTGGGCGAGCCAGTTGCGGACGATGTACTTCGGATTGGTCGCGTTCATGCGGGCGATGCGTGCGGCATCCGGCTCACCGCCCGCGGTGACGCGTTGCGCCCACTGCTGCAGCCAGCCGAGCAGCTCGCGGCCATGCTCGGGCGACGGCCCTTCGCCACTGTAAAAGGCTTCGTGCAGCGGAGCGAGCGCTGCCGCGTCGCCCGTCGCGGCGGCAGCGAGCGGCACGTCGGCCAGGCGACGGAAGAAGATCGTGAAGTCGCACTCCTCGTGCTGCAGCAGCTGGAACAGACGGCTGCGCATGTCCTGCTCGGCGTCGTCACCGGGTGCCGGCAGCGGCAGGCCGAGCTTGTTGGCCAGCATCGCGGTCCAGCCGTCGGCGAAGGTCTGTTCGTAGCGTTCGAGCGCGGCGTCGATGGCGTCGCGGTCGTCTATCAGCGGCGCCAGCGCGGCGGCCAGACGGGTGAGGTTCCAGTAGCCGATCTGCGGCTGGCGGCCATAGCAGTAGCGACGGCCCTGGGCGTCGGTGGTGTTCGGCGTCCACATCATGTCCACGCCTTCGAGCCAGCCGTAGGGGCCGTAGTCGATGGTCAGGCCGAGGATGGACATGTTGTCGGTGTTCATGACGCCATGCACGAAGCCGACGCGCATCCAATCCACCATCAGCGTCGCGGTGCGGCGGCAGATTTCCGAGAACCACTCGGCGTATGAGCCGATGCCCGGGTAGTGATGCGTCATCACCCAGTCGGCGAGCTGGCGCAGCAGCGGCAGTTCCTGCTCCGAGGTCAGGATTTCGAAGTGGCCGAAGCGCACGAAGCTCGGCGCGACGCGGCAGACGATGGCGCCGGGCTCGTACTCCGGACGCCCGTCGTAGAACATGTCGCGCACCACCTGGTCGCCGGTGGCGACCAGACTCAGCGCGCGCGTGGTCGGAATGCCGAGGTGGAACATCGCTTCGCTGCACAGGAATTCGCGCACCGACGAACGCAGTACTGCGCGGCCATCGGCGCGGCGCGAGTAGGGGGTCGGTCCGGCGCCCTTCAGTTGCAGTTCCTGCCGCTGACCGTGGATGTCGAACATTTCGCCCAGCGTGATGGCGCGGCCGTCGCCGAGCTGGCCAGCCCAGTTGCCGAACTGGTGGCCGCCGTAGCGCGCGGAGTAGGGCTGCATGCCGGGCAGCACCCGGTTGCCGGCCAGTGCCTCGACCGCCGCGTCGACCCGCGCCGGGCGGGCGAGGCCGAGCTGGGCGCCGAGCACGTCGGACCAGGCCAGCAGTGCGGGCGCGGCCACCGGCGTCGGCGGCGTGAAGGTGTACGACGCGTTGCGCACCTGGCGGGAGCGGATGAGGTCCGATGGATCCGCCGGCAGGCTGCGTACGAACAGGTTGTCGAACTCGATCTCGTCGAGTCGTTTGTGTGCGGCTGACATGGATGCGCTGGTACGTGCGGAAGACTGCATTGTGAGCGAAGCGACGGCGCGCGGGTTCAATCGTGATGAAGCGCGGACAGCCAGGCCTGCAGACGGGTATCGGCTATGCCCTGGGTGATGCACACCACGGTCGAGCCGCGCGCGGCGTCGGGCCAGGCGGGCAGGAGTGTCGGCGGGTAGAGCGCATGCTGTACGCCCTGTACGACCAGCGGGCGCGACTCGCCGGCGACGTCGAACAGGGCCTTCATGCGCAACAGGCCGGGGCCAGCGATGTCTGGCCAGGCGGCGAGCCAGGCGTCGATCTGCGCGCGCTGCAGTGGCTGCTCGATCAGGGTGCTGTCGGCCCGCACGGCGTGCGGCGCGGCGATGGTCGGCGGCGCGGCGCGGTAGCGCATGACGGCTGGCGGGTCGAACAGCGCCGGCCCGAGGCTCGCGGTCTGCAGGTCGAGCTGCGGCGCGAACGGGTTCAGCGCGGCCAGCGTCTGCCGCAGCGTGGCGACCGCGGCGGCGTCGGCGAGATCGGTCTTGCTGATCAGCAGGCGGTCGGCGGCGGCGACCTGGCGTACCGCTTCCGGGCGCATGGCCAGCGTCGCCGCCGCGTGCGTGGCATCGACCACGGTGAGCGTGCAACTCAGCCGGTAGCGTTCGACCACGCGCGCATCGGCGGCCAGCGTGCGCAGTACCGGCGCCGGATCGGCCAGGCCGGTGGTTTCGATCACGATGCGTTCGAACTGGCGCCGGCCAGCGCGTGCGAAGCGCCAGTGTGCGTCGCGCAAGGTCTGCGCGAGGTCGCCACGCAGCGTGCAGCAGACGCAGCCGCTGGCCAGTTCGACCACGGTCTGGTCGGCGGTGTGCGTGACCAGCCGGTGATCGAGCGAGGCCTCGCCGAACTCGTTCACGATGACCAGCGTGTCGGCCATGTCGGCACGTGCAAGCAGGCGGTTCAGCAGCGTGGTCTTGCCGGCGCCGAGAAAGCCGGTTAGCAGCACCACCGGCAGGCGTTGCGCGCTCATGCCGGAACACCTTCGAGCAGGGCCCGGCGTGTCCGCGGGCTGGCCAGCTGCTGCAGCCACCAGTCGAGTGCGCGGCCGCGCTGGCCGGCGCTGCGCCAGGCGATGGCGAAGCGGGCGACCTTGTCCTCACCGGTCGCTTTCGCCACCAGCCGTCCGGTTTCGATGTGGGCGCGCACGCGTGCCTCCGGCAGGAAACCGCAGCCGAGGCCGCGCAGCTGCGCGTCGATCTTCATGTCCAGCGTCGGCACCGTGAGGACGTCCTGACCGGGCAGCAGATTGCGCGACACCGGCGACAGCTTCATCGCGCTGTCGGCGATGGCGACCGCGCGGTGCATGCGGATCATCGCCGGGTCCAGCGGTTCGGCGACGCGCGCCAGCGGGTGATGCGGCGCCACGACGAATACGAAGGGGATGTCACCGAGCGCCTCGACCTGCACGCCGCTGACCCGCGAGTCGTCGGCGTCGACGCCGATGGCGAGATCCGCCGCGCCCGACAGCAGCGCTTCCCAGGTGCCGGACAGCACCTCCTGGCGCAGGCGTATGCGCGTCGGCGGCGGTAGGCGTGCGGTGTCGCGCTGGGCGTAAAAGGCGTCGACCAGATCGAGCAGCGTGTGCGGGCACATCAGCGCGTTGGCGGCGATGGCCAGCTGACCTTCCCAGCCGCTGGCGACGCGCTTGACGCGGCTCGCGACGGCGTCCATCTCCAGCAGCAGGCGTCGGCCTTCGACCAGCAGTTCGCGGCCGGCCGGCGTCAGCACGGCGGTGCGGCTGGCGCGGTCGAACAGCAGCACGTCGAGCGCATCTTCGAGCTGGCGCACGCTGTAGCTGAGAGCCGACGGTACCTTGCCGAGCACGCGCGCGGCCGCGGCGAAGCTGCCGGCTTCGTCGATGGTGGCGATCAGACGGATCGCTTCGGGCGTCAGCGGATGGTCGCGTTCGGACACGGTGGTGGAGATGTAGTCGTTCAAATAATTTGAATGATGATATCAGCGACATGCCGACATCGGCGATCGACCCGTCGCCACAATTCACCCATCAACCAACACATCAAGGAGATGGGCAATGATCAGTCTGCGCAAATCTTCCGAACGCGGCTTCGACGACCACGGCTGGGGCCAGTCGCATTTCAGCTTCTCCTTCGCCGACTACTACGACCCGGCACACATGGGTTTCGGCACGCTGCGCGCGCTGATGGAAGACACGATAGAGCCGTCAGGCGGCTTCGGCACCCATCCGCACCGCGACATGGAAATCGTCACCGTGGTGCTGGCGGGCGAACTGACGCACCGCGATTCACTCGGCAATACCGGCGTGCTGCGCGCTGGCGACGTGCAGCGCATGAGCGCCGGCACTGGCGTCAAGCACAGCGAGTTCAACCACGCCGCGACGACACCGGTGCGCATGCTGCAGATCTGGCTGCTGCCTGAATCGCGCGGCATCGCCCCCGGCTACGCACAGCAGCACTTTGCCGACAGCGCGCGGCGAGGTCGTCTGCTGCCGCTGGTGAATGCAGAGGGGCGCGACGGCGCACTCACCATCCACGCCGACGTTGCGCTGTACGCGAGCCGCCTCGACAGCGGTCACGCGCCGCTCACCCACCATCTCGCCGCCGGCCGCAAGGCCTATGTGCACCTGATCGACGGCGAACTGACGGTGAACGGGCAGCGCCTCGAAACCGGCGATGCGCTGCGCATCGAGCACGAGGACGAAGTTGTACTTGAACAGGGGCGTGCCGCACATGCGCTGCTGTTCGATCTGGGCAGTCATTCCACTACTGAAGGGAGATCAGCATGACGCAAGTTGCCATCGTTTATCACAGCGGCTACGGCCACACCCGCCGCATGGCGCAAGCCGTTGCCGACGGCGCAGCAGAGGGCGCGCAGGTGCAGCAGATCGAAATCGACGCCGAGGGCAATGTGCCGGAGTCGGCCTGGGCGACGCTGCTGGCGGCTGACGCCATCGTGTTCGGCAGCCCGACCTATATGGGCACCGTGTCGTGGCAGTTCAAGAAATTCGCCGACGCGACCTCGAAGCCGTGGTTCACGCAGCAGTGGAAGGACAAGCTGGCGGCAGGCTTCACCAACTCGGCTTCGATGAACGGCGACAAGCACTCGACGCTGCACTACTTCATGACGCTGGCGATGCAGCACAGCATGCTGTGGGTCGGTACCGGCCTGATGCCGAGCAACAGCAAGGCGGCGACGCGCGAGGACATCAACTACGTGGCGTCCTTCGCCGGTGCGATGGCGGCTACGCCGTCGGATGCGTCGGTCGATGAAATGGTCGAAGGCGACCTGAAGACGGCGCGCCTGTTCGGCGCACGCGTCGCGCAGCAGGCTGCGCGACTGGCCGCTCGCTGAGCGGGCAGGACCTGGGAAGGCAGGGCGTTTCCCCGAAGGTCAGTACAGTTCGGGGAAGCGCTCCAGCCAGGTCCACGCCACGGCGAGAACGATGGCGACGATGCCGGTCCAGGTGCCGGTGACGAAGCAGCAGGCGGCTGGAATCACCAGGCCGGCAAACTCGTCGAACATCATGCCGAAGGCGAACCAGAAGGCGGTGAACAGCAGCCACTTGACGATGAAACCGGGCAGGTGGCGCCGCATCGAGCGGTTGTGACGGTAGCTCTGCACGCGCTCCATCCAGGAACCGCGCGTGCAATCGCGGAAGTAGAGGAAGGGCCAGATGTAGCGCCACCACAGGCGCAGCATCGACTCCGGCTCGTGCGCCGGTTCCAGGCCCTGCTCGGGTGCGTGCTGTCCCATGTCGCGTCCTTCCTTCCTCGGTCCATCCGACCGGATTTACGGCCGGGTGGACGCGGGGTTGAGGCGACGCGCCGTGAGGCGGGCGGCGCCGGGTGATTACTTGATCGCGGCCTTCTGACGCAGTTCGTTCACGTGGGCGGCGATGGTCTGCTGCTCCAGACGCTGGGCGATCTGCGGCTTTGCTTCATCATAGGACGGCAGCTTCAGGTCGCGCACGTCTTCCAGCTTGATGATGTGGTAGCCGAAGTCGCTGCGCACCGGTTGCGGCGTGAACTTGCCCTTCTCGAGCTTGACCAGCGCTTCCGAGAAGGGTTTCACGTACTGCGCAGGCGCGCTCCAGCCGAGGTCGCCGCCGCGGTCCTTCGAGCCCGGATCTTCGGAATCCTTGGCCAGGTCTTCGAACTTCTCGCCGGCCTGCAGCTTGCCGATGATTTCCTTCGCCTTGTCCTCGGTCTTCACCAGGATGTGGCGCGCCTTGTATTCCTTGTTGCCCAGACCGGTCTTGATCTTCTCGTACTCGGCCTTGATCGTGTCTTCGGTGACCGGGTGGCTGCGCACGTAATCCTGCAGATAGGCCTGGATCAGCACTGCCTGCTTGGCCAGTTCGGCCTGGTGCATCAGCGCGGCGTTCTTGTCCATGCCCTTGGCGGCAGCGGCCTGGGTCAGCACTTCGCGGCGGATCAGTTCCTCGCGCACTGCGTTGCGCAGCTGGTCGCCGTCCTGCTGGCCCTGGGCTACCTGATTGCGGATCATGATGTCGGCGCGGCCCTGCGGGATCGCCTTGCCATTGACCGTAGCGAGCACGCCTTCAGCCGGCGCGGCGGCGGGCGCTGCAGCCTTCTCCTTGGCCTTCTGCGCCATGGCGGGTGCGGCGAATGCGGTCATCACGGCGAGGGTCAGGACGGAAAGCGTGTGTTTCATCGATTTACCTTTCGGGTGGAATCCGGTTGCGGATTGCGTTGTGCCTGTCCGTCACTGCGCGGCGTTTTCGCCGGGTGCGCGTGCGACGATGGACAGGGCGTGGATGTCGCGCTGCATCAGGTCGCCCAGTGCAGCGTAGATGATGCGGTGACGTTCCATCGTGCGCCGACCGTCGAACTGCTCGGACACGATGGACAGACGATAGTGCCGGCCGCCCGAACGCGCGCCGGCGTGACCGGCGTGCAGGTGCGACTCGTCGATCAGTTCGAGCGCCGATGGCGCGAGCGTTGCGAGGCGCTCGCGTATCGTCGCTTCGAGTGCAGCGGCGTCGCTCACGCCGGGAACACCTTGCGGAAGGGCTTGACGGTCATCCGGGCGAACACGCCCTCGACCGTGTAGGGGTCTTCTTCCGCCCACGCCTGCGCTGCTTCCAGCGATTCGAACTCGGCGACGATGAGGCTGCCGGTGTAGCCCGCAGCTCCCGGATCGACGGCGTCGACGGCGGGCAGCGGGCCGGCGATCAGCAGCCGGCCTTCGTCCTGCAGTGCCTGCAGACGGGCCAGGTGGCCGGGTCGGGCGGCCATCCGTTTTTCAAGACTGTTGGGGACGTCTTCGCCCATCAATGCGTAGTACATGCAGTCCTCTATTGGATCAGGAATTCTTTTCTTCGATGTGACGCGACAGCATGAAACCCTGCGCGAGCACGAACAGGAACATCAGACCCATGCCGCCGTACAGCTTGAAGTTTACCCACGCCTCCTCGCTGTAGCTGTAGGCCACGTAGAGGTTGAGCACACCCATCACGGTGAAGAAGGCGATCCACGACGCGTTGAGTCGCGACCATACGGGTTCGGGCAGTTCCACCTGTTCCTGCATCAGTGCGCGGATCAGGTTGCGCTTGAGGAAGAGAACAGAAACCGTCAGCGTCAGCGCGAACAGCCAGTAGAGCACGGTCGGCTTCCACTTGATGAAGGTCGCGTCGTGGAAGAACAGCGTGGCGCCGCCGAACACGACGATGATGGCCAGACTCACCCACAGCATGGTATCGACCTTGCGGCCGCGCGCCATCAGCCACAGCACCTGACCTATGGTCGCGATGATGGCCACACCGGTGGCGATCAGTATGGGGGCCTGGCTGGCGACGATGCCCTGGCCCAGCAGCTGGGTCGCCAGCGCATGCGAGGCCTCGGGCGACGCACCAGCGAACTTGTAGGCTGCGAAGAAGAGCAGGACCGGCAGCAGGTCGAACAGGAATTTCATGGTCGCGGATTATGCCCGGTCGTTCGCAACAGTGTCCAACACACACATCCGGTAACACCGAAATCCGGCATGGAACTGGCTTGGCGATGAAAATGTTGCGGGAGGGCGCGAGAATTCATGAAGAAAGTCCTCATACCCGCTTGTGAAGCGCGCCCGGCCTCACTATCATCCCGTCAGGTTTTCCCGCGCGCCCTTGCGTACAACCAAGTAGGAGACTTAGATGAACAAAGCAGAACTGATCGAAGCACTCGCCAAGAAAGCCGATGTTTCCAAGGCCGCCGCCGGCCGCATGCTCGATGGTTTCCTCGAGTCCGTCACCACCGAACTGAAGAAGGGCGGCAAGGTCACGCTCGTGGGCTTCGGTACCTTCGCAACCGGCAAGCGCGCTGCCCGTACCGGCCGCAACCCGCGCACCGGCGCAACGATCAAGATTCCGGCCGCCAAGACTGCCAAGTTCACTGCAGGCGCAGCGCTGAAGAAGTCGATCAACAAGAAGTAAGCAACGGATTCGTTCCGCAGGCATCCTCATCGGGCCTGCGGATGGCGTACCGGCGGTTCGCGCCGACGGGGCGGCCAGGGAAAGCGGGAGTGTCGAGTGACGACACTCCCGTTTTCTTTTTGTGCGTCCGCAAGCTGCTGCGCAGCGTCGTCGGCTCACGTTACCATCCGCGCACCACGTCTCATCGCTCGCCAAGTCAGCCCCATGATCATCGTCCTGTCGCCCGCCAAGTCACTCGACTACGAATCGCCGCTCGCCACGACAAAGTCCACCCGCCCGGACTTCCTTGACCATTCCGCAGAACTGATAGACATCCTGCGCCGCAAGAGCCCGGCGGACATCGCGTCGCTGATGTCGATCTCCGACCCGCTGGCGGCGCTCAACGTCGCTCGCTACGCCGACTGGACGCGCGACTACTCGGCGCCGCAGGGACGTCAGGCGGTGCTCGCCTTCAACGGCGACGTCTACGAGGGGCTCGATGCACCGACCCTGCCGCCGCCGGCACTCGACTGGCTGCAGCAGCATGTGCGCATCCTGTCCGGCCTGTATGGCGTGCTGCGTCCGCTCGACCTGATGCTGCCCTACCGGCTCGAAATGGGCACCCGGCTGCCGAACGCGCGCGGCAAGGATCTGTATGCATTCTGGGGTGACCTGCCCGCGCAGGCGCTCAATGCGCTGTTCGAGAACGATGCGCACCCGGTGCTGGTCAACCTCGCCAGCGATGAGTACTTCAAGTCCGTGCGACGCAAGGTACTGAAGGCGCAGGTGATCCAGCCCGTGTTCCAGGACTGGAAGGGCGGCAACTACAAGGTGATCAGTTTCTTCGCCAAACGCGCGCGCGGCCTGATGGCACGCTACGCGGCGGAGAAGCGGATCGACGATGCCGACGCGCTGCGCGATTTCGCGGTCGAGGGCTATGCGCTCGACGCCGCGGCGTCGACGGCCACCGAATGGATATTCAGAAGACGTCTCGACTGAGACACATAACTACACCGAGGAGAAGCAAGCCATGAAGCAGTTCCGCATCGTCCGTGGCGCGCTTGCGCTGGCCGTCGCACTGGCCTGTGCAGGAGGCGCGCAGGCACAGGAGAACGCGTCGGATCGACTGTTCCGCGAATGCCTGGCCGCCAGGGCCGACAACAATATCGGCCTCGCCGACGAGCTGTGCTACAAGGCGCTGGTCCATCCGGATTTCAAGAACGTGCCGTCCGAGGCGCGCTCGCAGCGCATATATAACTACGCGCAACTCAAGCGCATGCTCGGCAACTGGGAAGGCGCCGAGGAACTGCTGCGCGAGACGCTGGCACTGGAAGAACAGCGCGCCGGCAGTACGCCGGACCTGCCGCTGGCGCGCCGTCTGGCCGAGCTGTCGATCGCGCTGGCCGCGCAGGGCAAGTGGCCGGAGGGGCTGCAGGCGATCGAGCGGCTGATGCCGATGGCCGACAAGTTCCAGGGTGGAGAGCGCGCCGCCGTGGCGGAGCTGTTCCGCAATTACGTGCCGCAGGCGGCCGCTGCCGGACGCGTCGAACTGGCGCGCCAGCTCGACGCCTATGCACACGAGGCGCCGGCACCCGAACCGCGCTTCATCGAACGCTGAACCCTCGAAAGCTGAACCCTTTCCGAACCGCAAGAGGAGTGCCGACGTGACCCAGCCCGACAATCCCCACCGGCGTGATTTCCTGCTCGGAGCCGGCGCAGCCGGCTTTGCCATCGCGGTGCAACCGGTCATCGCGCAGCAGGTGATCACGACGCCGGACAGCGGTCTGGTGACCGGCATGTCGTCGGCGCGCGCCAGCGACGGCAGCGCGCTGCCGCTTTACAGCGCGCGGCCGGACAAGCCGGGCAAGCCGCCGGTGGTGCTGGTGGTGTCGGAAATCTTCGGTGTGCATGAGCACATCCGCGACGTCTGCCGTCGCTTCGCGCACGAAGGCTATCTGGCCGTCGCGCCGGAAATGTTCTTCCGTCACGGCGATCCGGCGGCGATCGGCAGCGTGCAGGAAATCATCGAGCGCGTCGTGTCGAAGGTGGCTGACGCTCAGGTGATGGCCGACCTGGATGCCTGCGTCGACTGGGCCCGCGAGCAGGGCGGCGACGTGAAGCGCCTGCACGCGACCGGCTTCTGCTGGGGCGGACGCGTGACCTGGCTGTATGCCTCGCATCAGCCCGCGCTGCGTTCCGGCGTCGCCTGGTACGGACGCCTCGACGGGGTGCCGAGCGAACTGACACCGCTGCATCCGCTCGACGTGGTCGACAGCATTCACGCGCCGGTGCTCGGACTCTACGGCGGTCAGGACCAGGGCATTCCGAACAGCGATGTCGATGCCATGCGCGCGGCGCTGAAGAAGTCGACGTCGGCGGCGGCGCGCAAGTCGGACATCGTGCTCTACCCGGACGCTCCGCACGCTTTTCACGCCGACTACCGCCCGAGTTACCGCGCCGGCGACGCGGCCGACGCCTGGAAGCGCTGTCTCGCCTGGATGGCGGCCAACGGCCAGTAAGCGTTCGCGCCCGCGCAGGGCGCGTGCGTCCGGTCGTAAAGGCCTCAGTGTGCGGTGTGTGCGAGGCCGAGCGACACGGTGGCCTTGGCGTGCGTGAGGTCGCGCGCCGCGCCACTGCCGAACAGGCAGGCGGCAAGCTGGTTCAGCAGCGGCTGCGGAATCGCGCGATGACCTTCGAGCATGTCCCGTATGCAGTCGGCGGTGCCATCGATGTCCTCGCCCGGCGGCAGTGGATTGGTCAGCGGCAGCGCGCCGCTTTCCGCCTCGAACAGCATGCGCGCGCTGCCCCGCTCGAACAGTTCGATGCGTGGCCGGCGCAGCGGATCGGCGAACGAGTCGTCGTCGGGCGCGCGCATCAGCAGCGCTCTTTCAGGCGTACGCAGGAACATGTCGTGCAGACGTGACAGCAGTTGCGCGTCGGCGACGCAGATGACGCGCAGGCTGTGCAGCGGCGCCGGATCGAGCAGCTTTGCCACGACGTGCGCGGTATTGCGATGGCCCATGCGCTCGCGCAGCCGGATCAGGCTGTCCAGCGACGGGTTCAGCACTTCGGTCGGCAGGATGGCGCAGTGGCCGGCGTGCAGCGTGTTCAGCGCCTCGGTCACGGTGCTGCACGGCAGGTGGCCGAGCCGCTCCAGCACGTCGAGACTGCCGGGCCGCGCGTTGCCGCCGCTCAGGCCATGCACCAGCACCGGCACGTCCAGCCGCGCCAGCATCAGCGCCAGCAGCGGCATCAGATTGGGCGCGCGGCCGGCCCGGGCGTAGCTCGGAATGACCACCATGCGCGGCAGATGCGGCGGCAGTTCCAGCGTCGGCACGCGCTCGTTCAGTGCGCGTGCAAAGCCGGCGAGCTCGTCCGCCGACTCGTGCTTCCAGCGCAGACTGGCCAGCACCGCACCCAGTTCGAGCGCCGGTATGCGGCCGTCCAGCATGTCGGCGAACAGGCCGTGCGCCTCGGTCTCGGCGAGGTCACGCGCGTCGTCGCCGCGTCCGATCGCGGACAGCATTTCAGTCAGGCTCTGTGGGCTCAGCATCGCGTACGGCGCTCCATCCAGTTCAGTTTCTTGTCATGCCGCCTGCCGTCGGGCGTCGAGCATGCGTTTCAGTTCGGGTACGCAGGAACCGCAGGAGGTGCCGCAACGCAGCGTCGCCTGCAGGGTGTCGAGGTCCGCTCCGCCTGCGATCGCTTCGACGATGTCGGGTTCCGCAACATCGAGGCAGTTGCAGACGATGCGGCCGCGGCTCTTCGCGGCGACCGGTGGCGTCGCCAGCGGTGCGAACAGCCAGCGCCGCAGTTCCGCAGTCGGCTGGCGCTCGACCATCACCTCGCGCAGCCAGGCGGCGGCGGCGGTTTCGCCGGTCAGGCGGATGCCGGTCAGCAGCCCGTCCTCGATCAGCGCGCGTTTGGTGATGTCGCGTCGTGCGTCTCGGTAGGCCAGACAGGCCGGGTTGTCGAGGCCGCACAGGCGGTCGAGTTCGGCCAGCCAGTCTTCGGGAATCGGCTGGTCGTGCGCGATGCGCAGCACCAGCGCCGGGCGGTCGCGTCCGGCCATCGACAGCGAGGCGTAGGCGAAGCGGGCGAGCAAGGGGGCGAGCGCTTCCATCCGCGTCAGCGTGTTGCGCTGTGCCGACTCGTCGCTCGTTTCCGTGCGCAGCAGCAACGCCTGGAAGGGCAGGTCGGCGCGGCTCATCTGTACCGCTGCATGCTTCAGTTCGGGCTGTTTCGAGTAGGGGTCGACGCGGCCGGCGGTGAGCGCATTGGCGCCACTGTTCGACAGCGCGTTGCGGCCCCAGTGCATGGCGACGAAGGTGCTGCCCGGGCGCTGGGCGTTGCTCGCGTACGCACGCAGCACGATTTCGCCTCGACGGCTCTTGATGCGCACCAGATCGCCGTCCTTCAGTCCGCGCCGGGCCAGGTCGTCGGCATGCACCTCGACTCGCGGTTCGTCGACGTGGCTGTACAGGCGCGCCACCTGGCCGGTGCGGCTCATGCAGTGCCACTGGTCGCGCAGACGGCCGGTATTCAGGTGCAGCGGGTAGCGAGCGTCGATCTTCTCCGCGGTGGTTGCGGCCGACGGCACGACGAAGCGGGCGCGACCGTTTGCCGTGGCGAAGCGGCGATCGGTGTAAAGGGTGGCGGTACCGCCTTCGGCGCCGGCCGGGAAGGGCCATTGCTGCGGACCCAGTCGGTCGAGCACCGCGTAGGACAGGCCCGTGATGTCGAGGTCGCGGCCGCGCGTGCTCTCGACATGTTCGGCAAACACCTGCTCGGCTGTTTCGTAGGGGAAGAGTGCCTCCGCGTCGCGCCCCAGCCGCGCGCCGAGCGCGCGTGCGAAGTCGCGCGCGATGACCCAGTCGGCGCGCGCTTCGCCGGCGGCAGGCAGCGCGGCATTGACGTGCGTGATGCGCCGCTCGGAATTGGTGACCGTGCCTTCCTTCTCGCCCCAGGTGGTGGCCGGCAGCAGCAGGTCGGCGAAGGCGGCGCTTTCGGTGCCGCGGTAGGCGTCCTGCACGACGACGAATTCGGCCGCCTTCAGCGCTTCGACGATGCGCGTCTGATCGGGCATCGAGTGCGCCGGGTTGGTACAGGCGATCCACACCGCCTTCACCTTGCCGTCGCGCACCGCATCGAACAGCTCGACCGCGGTCAGCCCGGGCTGCGACGGCACGTCCGGCAGGCCCCACAGCGCGGCCACTTCGGCGCGGTGTTCGGCGTTGGCCATGTCGCGGTGGGCCGACAGCAGGTTGGCCATGCCGCCCACTTCGCGACCGCCCATCGCATTGGGCTGGCCGGTCAGCGAGAACGGGCCGGCGCCTGGGCGACCGATCTGGCCGGTGGCCAGGTGCAGCGCGATCAGCGCCGTGCCGTTGTGCGTGCCGTGATGCGACTGGTTGAGCCCCTGGCACCACATCGACATCGCAGCCTTCGATTCGCCGAACCACTTGGCGGCGGTGACGATGTCCTCGGCGCGCAGGCCGCACACCTCGGCGGCGACCGCCGGCGTGATGTCGCGCACGTGCTTGCGCAACTCGGCGAAGCCTTCGGTGTGCGCGGCGATGAACGTGTCGTCGACGTGACCTTCCCACAGCAGCACGTGCAGCATCGCGTTGTACAGCCAGATGTCGGTGCCCGGCAGCAGCGGCAGGTGCAGGTCGGCGTCGGAGGCGGTATCGGTGCGGCGCGGGTCGACCACGATCATCTTCATTGCCGGATTCGCACGGCGCGCGTCCTCGATGCGGCGATAGACGATGGGGTGAGCGTAGGCCGGGTTGCCGCCGGCGATCAGCAGGCAGTCGGTGTGGTCGATGTCCTCGTAGCTGCAGGGCGGGGCGTCGGCCCCCAGCGTCTGCTTGTAGGCCGACACCGCCGAACTCATGCAGAGCCGCGAATTGGTGTCGACGTTATTGGTGCCGATCAGTCCTTTGGCAAGCTTGTTGAAGACGTAGTAGTCCTCGGTCAGCAGCTGGCCGGAAATGTAGAAGGCGACCGCGTCCGGACCGTGCTCGTCGATGATGGCGGCGAAGCGGTCGGCGGCGTGCGCCAGTGCGGCGTCCCAGCTCGTGCGGCTGCGTGGCAGGTCGCGCGCGGTGCGCAGCTCGGGGTGGAGCGCGCGCGTGTCCGGGCGGGCGCTCAGGTGCAGGGTCGCTCCCTTGGTGCACAGACGGCCGAAGTTGGCCGGGTGGTCCGGGTCGCCCTTCACGCCGGTGATGCGGCTGCCGTCGTGTTCGATGATCACGCCGCACCCGACACCGCAGTAGCAGCAGGTCGAGCGGGTTTCGTGTTGGCTCTGGGTCATGTTGTGTGTCTCCGCGAGACTTTTAGCAAGGGGTATGCCACGTTACTGAGGGGCGATTCGCGTGCGAACCGGTGCGGTTCGGGCTTTCAGCGCTCCGCGCCGGGGCGCAATGACCTGTGAATGCATGCGACTGGTGCGCCATGCTTTCCGGGAAGGGCTAACGCAACAGCAGGCACAGCAGCAGGATGTTGATCAGCAGCGACACCACCAGCAGCACGCGCAGCAGGCGCACCGACATGCGCTCGACCAGCGGCGCGCGGCGCGGCAGCGCGAGCGGGCGGTGGGCTCCGCGTTCGAGTGCGAGCAGGAATTCCTCGGCGGTTTCGAAGCGCGCTTCCGGCGTCCGGGCGATGGCCTTCAGCAGCACCGCCTCAAGCCACTCCGGCAGGTCCGGGCGATAGCGCGTGGGCGGCACCGGCTCGCCGAAACGCGGGCGCTGGAAGGGCTCGATCTCGCCCCACGGGTAGTGGCGGGTCAGCAATTGGTAGAGGGTGACGCCGAGCGCGAACAGATCGCTCGATTCGCTGGCGCTCTGTCCGGAGAACAGCTCCGGTGCCATATAGCTGGGCGTGCCCGGGTTGTTGATCTCCTTGAAGTCCTCGCCGTCGGACGCCGCGACGCCCAGATCGAGCACGCGCAGCGTGCCCTGGCTGTCGAGGTGCAGGTTGTCCGGCTTGATGTCGCGATGGACGATGCCCAGACGGTGCAGTGTGCCGAGCGCACGCAGCACGCTGCAGCCCAGCTTGACCACCTGTTCGCTGCCGAAGTGGTGGCCGGCATCGAGGCGCGCGCGCAGGCTGGCGCCTTCGTGCCAGCTCATCAGGTAATAGAGACGGCTGCGCGGATGGCCGATCACCTGCGGGAACTGCGGCGACACCACGCGACGTGCCAGCCATTCCTCGTGCACCAGTGCGGCGACGGCGTCCGGATCGGCGTCCTCGCGCAGCGTTTTCAGTACGCGCGCCTCGCCACTGGCCAGATCGGTGACGCGGTAGAGCAGGGTGACGCGCGACTCGTGCAGCACCGCCTCGACGCGCAGACCGTCCAGTTCTTCGCCGATTGCCAGCCGGGGTGGCAGCGACAGACCGGCCGCCTCGGCCAGCCGGTCACGCAGTGCGGCCTGCGGCAGCGCGTCGACGCGCGCGACCAGCGCGGTGCAGTTGTCGTTGGCGCCGCGCGCGTCGGCCTGCAGCACCAGCGTCGACGCCAGCGACTCGGCATCGCCGCCACGCGCCAACACGACGGCGATGCCGTCGTCGCGCAGCGTGTTCCACACACCGTCGCTCATCAGCACGAAGGTGTCGCCGATCTCCAGCTCGCCGTCGGCGTGGTCGACCGCCAGGCGCGCATCGAGGCCGACCGCACGGTGCAGCACGTTGGACAGTTCAGGGTGGGCCCAGGTGTGATCCTCGGTGAGCTGGGTCAGGCTGCCGTCGCGATAGAGGTAGATGCGCGAATCACCGACGTGGGCCAAATGCCAGCGGGTGCCGCGCAGCACCAGCGCCGACAGCGTGGTGGCCATGCCGGCGGATTCGCGGGTGCGCGCGGCATGTGCGACCAGCCAGCGGTTCAGCGCGCCCAGCACCTGATCGATCGCCTGCGCGATACGCCAGGTGTCCGGCGTCGCGTAGTAGTCGTTGAGCAGGCCGCGCACGGTGAACTCGGCCGCTTCGCGTCCTTTGGCATGGCCGCCGACACCGTCGGCGACCGCCAGCAGCACGCCCTTGGCGTCCAGCGTTTCGCCGGTCGGCGTGACCGCGCCGACGAAGTCCTCGTTGCGCGGTCGCGGCCCGGTGATCGAGCACTGGCCGATGGACACTGCGAGTGTCATGACGCCGGCCGGCTCAGATGCGGGCGGACGTCAGGTGCGCCGCACCCCAGGTGGTACGCCAGCGCGTCTTCACGCGGGTCAGGCCGACCAGCGCGGCGACCGCCAGCACGGCGAACACGACGAAACCGGTCTGGTAGCTGCCGGTGACTTCGCGCGAGTAACCGAGAGAGGACGCGAGGTAGAAGCCGCCGATGCCGCCGGCCATGCCGACCAGACCGGTCATCACGCCGATCTCGCGACGGAAGCGCTGCGGCACCAGCTGGAACACCGCGCCGTTGCCCATGCCCAGCGCCAGCATGGCGCCGACGAACACGACCACCGCCATCCACGCCTGCGGCAGGCCGAAGCTCACGCCGAACAGGAAGGCGGCGGCGATCACGTACATCATGCTCAGCGTGCGGATGCCGCCGATGCGGTCGGCCAGGTTGCCGCCGATCGGCCGCACCAGCGAACCGGCGAACACGCAGGCGGCGGTGAAGTAGCCGGCCATCTTCGCGTCCAGCCCGTACTGGGTGTTGAAGTAAATGGTGAGCGAGGAGGCGAGACCGACGAAGCCGCCGAAGGTGACGCTGTAGAAGAACATGAACCACCATGCGTCGCGGTCCTTCAGCACCTTCAGGTATTCGGCCAGCGTCTTCGGCGGCGGGCATTCGGGCGCGTCCTTCGCCACCAGCAGGTAGAAGATGAATACGGCCACCAGCGGAATCAGCGCGAGGCCGAACACGTTGATCCAGCCGAAGGCCGCCGCCAGCCCTGGTGCGAACAGCGCGGCGAGTGCGGTGCCCGAGTTGCCGGCGCCGGCGATGCCCAGCGCCGTGCCCTGGTGTTCCGGCGGATACCAGCGCGACGCCAGCGGCAGCGCGACGGCGAAGGCGGCACCGGCGAAGCCGAGGAAGCAGCCCAGCAGCAGCGCCTGTTCATAGCTGTGGATGCCGAACTGCCAGGCGACGAACATCGCCGCGATGACGATGACCTGGCCGATGGCGCCGGCCTTCTTCGGCTGCAGATGGTCGACCAGCACGCCCATCAGCATGCGCAGCAGCGCGCCGGCCAGCACCGGCACCGCCACCATGAAGCCTTTCTGTGCATGCGTGAGCTGCAGGTCCTGGGCGATCTGCACGCCGAGCGGGCCGAGCAGCACCCACACCATGAAGGCGAGATCGAAATAGAGAAAGGCGGCGAACAGCGTGGGCGTGTGGCCGGCCTTGAGAAATGCTTTCCTGTCCATCGGCGGATGACCTCCCCGTCATCAATCCGGTCTGCGCGCATCCTTGCGGGCAGCCGTACTCGGGATAGTGGTGATTCGGATTGCTACGACGGCGTTCGCCGTCGCAGGCATTGCGGGCTTCAGCGGACCTCTGCGGACCTCAGGCCTTCAGCAGTACCTGGCCGTTTTCGACCCTCACGTCGAAGCCGCGCGTGCAGCCGACATCGGGTGCGACCGCCTCGCCCGACTCCAGCTTGATCTTCCAGCTGTGCAGCGGACAGGTGACCGTGTCGCCATGCACGATGCCCTGCGACAGCGGGCCGCCCTTGTGCGGGCACTTGTCATGCACAGCGAACACGCGGTCGCCGTCGGTGCGGAAGATGGCAATGTCGACGGCATCGGCGCTCACCACGCGCGAGCCGAGCAGGGGGATGTCTTCGAGTGCGCAGACGTGCGCCCAGGTGGAGGTTTCGGTGCTCATGAGGATTCCTGTATGTGTGTCTGGAGGGGCTGGGGGCCAGGGGCTAGGAGCTAGGAGCTAGGGGCTAGGGGCTAGGGGCTAGGGGCTAGGGGCTAGGGAACAGGCGCGGCTTTGCCGCGCGAGGTGGGCTTGTCGCTAGCCCCTGACCCCTAGCCCCTCATCCCTTGATCAAGCCTTCATCGCCTGCTTGATGGCGATGGTGCGGAACTCGCGGCCGAGCTCGGATTTCGCGTCGGCTTCGGCGCGCTCCAGCCACGGGTCCTTGTAGTCCTGCAGCGCGAACAGCAGGCGTTCGTACAGCGCCTTGCGGTTCTCGGCGTCATCGACCACCTTGCCCTTCACGTAGTCGAGACCGACGCGCTCGATGTAGTGCACCGTACGTTCGAGGTACCAGCCCTCTTCGCGGTAGAGCTGCAGGAAGGCGCCGGAGTACTCCATCACCTCGTCGTCGCTGGCCACCTTGCAGAAGAACTGCGCCACCTCGGTCTTGATGCCGCCGTTTCCGGCGACATAGATTTCGTAGCCGGATTCGACGCCGATCACGCCCACGTCCTTGATGCCGGCTTCGGCGCAGTTGCGCGGGCAGCCGGACACGGCGAGCTTCACCTTGTGCGGGCTGTACATGCCGAACAGCATCTTTTCCAGCTTCACGCCCAGCCCCATGGACAGCTGGGTGCCGAAGCGGCAGTGCTCGGCGCCGACGCATGTCTTCACCGTGCGCAGGCTCTTGCCGTAGGCGTGGCCGGACACCATGCCGGCCTTGGCGAAGTCGGCCCACATCGCCGGCAGATCGTCTTTCTTCACGCCCAGCAGGTCGATGCGCTGGCCGCCGGTCACCTTGACGGTGGGCACCTTGTACTTCTCGGCGGCGTCGGCGATGGCGCGCAGTTCGCCCGGTGTGGTCAGGCCGCCCCACATGCGCGGCACCACCGAATAGGTGCCGTCCTTCTGGATGTTGGCGTGCGCGCGCTCGTTGATGAAGCGGCTCTGCGCGTCGTCCTTCGCCTCGTGCGGCCAGGTCGAGATCAGGTAGTAGTTCAGCGCGGGGCGGCAGGAGGCGCAGCCGTTGGGCGTCTTCCACTTCAGCTCGCGCATCACGGTCGGGATGTCGATCATGTGGCGGTCGCGGATCGCCGCACGCACGTCGCCGTGGTTCATGTCGGTGCAGCCGCACATCGGCTTCGAGCTCGAATCGGCCGGCGTGTAGGCGCCGCCGACGCAGGAGGCGAGGATCTGTTCGACCAGGCCGGTGCAGGAGCCGCAGGAGCTGGAGGCCTTGGTGTGCTTGCGCACGTCGTCCAGCGAGAACAGCCCCTTCTCCTTGATCGCCTTGACGATGGTGCCCTTGCACACGCCGTTGCAGCCGCAGACTTCGGCGGTATCGGGCATCGATGCCGCCTGGGTCTGGCCCTTGTGGCCGACGTCGCCGAGGTGGTTCTGGCCGAACATCAGGTGGTCGCGCACGGCGTGGATGTCCTGGCCGTCCTTGATCAGCTGGAAGTACCAGCTGCCGTCGGCGGTGTCGCCATACAGACAGGCGCCGACCAGGCGCTCGCCTTCCAGCACCAGACGCTTATAGACGCCGCCCGCCGGGTCGTGCAGCACGATGTCGTCGCAACCCGGTCCGCCCATGAAGTTGCCGGCGGAGAACACGTCGATGCCGGTCACTTTCAGCTTGGTCGAGGTGACGGAGCCCTTGTAGGTGCCGATGCCGTACTGGGCAAGGTGGTTGGCGCACACCTTGGCCTGTTCGAACAGCGGCGCGACCAGACCGTAGGCGATGCCGCGGTGGTTCACGCATTCGCCGACCGCGTAGATCTTCGGATCGTAGGTCTGCAGCGTGTCATTGACGACGATGCCGCGGTTGCAGTGGATGCCCGCCGATTCGGCCAGCGTGGTGTTGGGGCGGATGCCGGCGGCCATCACGACGAGGTCGGCCGGAATGGTTTCGCCGCTCTTGAAACGCACTGCGGACACCCGGCCATCGGCGCCGGCGATCAGCGATTCGGTCTGCTTCTCCAGCAGGAAGGCGAGGCCCTTCTTTTCCAGCGAGGCCTGCAGCATGTCGGCCGAGGGCTTGTCGAGCTGGCGTTCCATGATCCACGGCGCCAGATGCACCACGGTCACCTGCATGCCGCGCAGCGCCAGGCCGTTGGCCGCTTCCAGTCCGAGCAGACCGGCGCCGATGACCACCGCGTGCTTGCGCGTGGCGGCGGCTTCGATCATCGCGTCGGTGTCGGCGATGTCGCGGTAGGCGATCACGCCCGGCAGGTCCTTGCCCGGCACCGGCAGGATGAAGGGGTTGGAACCGGTGGCGAGCAGCAGGCGGTCGTATTCCGCTTCGGTGCCGTCATCGGCGAATACCTTGCGCGCCTTGCGGTCGATCTTGACGATCTTCTTGCCGGTGTGCAGCGTGATGTTGTTGTCGCGGTACCAGTCCCAGTCGTTCAGGATGATGTCCTGCACCGTCATTTCGCCGGCCAGCACCGGCGACAGCAGGATGCGGTTGTAATTCGGATGCGGCTCCGCACCGAACACGGTGATGTCGTACATCTCCGGTGCGATCTTGAGCAGCTCTTCCAGCGTGCGACAGCCCGCCATCCCGTTGCCGACCATGACCAGACGCTTCTTTTCCATGACCCGTTCCCTCTACCGATTGCTGCAATAACAGGCCGCACCCGGTGCGGCCGACATCCCTTACCCGGCTTTGCCGTCGCGGACCGGTGACGGTTCGCAGGGACGAGCACGGACCTGCGCCTGCAGCATCGCTGGCGCCTGTAGGGCAAAACCTTTCGTGACCGGATCGTGCCGGTCGGCAAATGACGCGCTTGGTCGGTCGTGTCCCGCCATTGGGAGACGAAGCCGATAAAACCGGGCTGCGCGGCGCAGTCGATGCGTCCCGCAGCGTTGACGGCAGCCGATCCATCCTGGACGCGGTGCCGGTGTGTCGCAGGCTTGCGCCCGCTTTGTGTCGTCGACCTGCTTCAGTGACCGGGCGACCAGCCGGGGCACGACGCATCGTTGCGTCGTGTGTGCCCGGGCCTTTCTATCCAAGTCCGCCGTGCCGGCTGTGCCGTGAGGCGAACTTCGATGGTGCCGATGTGAACCAAGCCTGGTGCAGAGATGCCCTTACGCGCGGCCAACCCTCTCACGGGTGTCGACAAAGCAAAAGTTTTGCCAGGTCCGTTTCACCCGTTCGGAGCCATCGCTCAGAAGGGATCAACCTGCTGATTCATATGAGTTGTTGCCTGGATTTCGAGGTCTGTTCGGGGCGTTTGGCCGTCGCCGGTCGGGCCGTCTTCGCACGGATGTGGTGCAGCCGCTCTTCACGCCGGTGCGCTCCAGTAAGTCCTGGCGGGGCCGTTAAACACGTCATGAACGATCGAGGCCCTGACCACTCCAAGCGCCGCACCGGAACAGGCCGCACCGCGCTCGCCTGGTGCCTGCTCGCAAGCTGGCTCGTCGCCAGCGGTGGCGTGCTGCTTGCGCACATGAAAAACAATCCGGTCGGTGTCTGCGTGACCCGCGACTGACCGGACAAGAACATCCTCTGGAGACCTTCACGATGAACGACCACGCGCTTCACGCCTATTACGTCAGCGCAGACCGGGTCATGCTCGGCACCGCGACCGTTCTGTCCGCGGTGTGCATCGTCCTTGCAGCCATTTCAGGCGGTCTGACCACCGCCCTGCTGGTCGGCGTGCCGGCCTGTCTGGTGCCTTACGCGCTGTTCCGGATGGCACCGGGCTCGCTGGTGTCGCGCACCGGCTTCGCCAGTGCCTTCATGGTGCTGGCCGCGCTGCTGATCCAGCTGACCGGTGGCCTGATCGAGGCGCACTTCAGCATCTTCGTGCTGCTCGCCTTCCTGCTCTATTACCGTGACTGGCGGCCGGTGCTGGTGGCCGCCGGCTTGATCGCTGTGCACCACCTGGCGTTCAACTTCATGCAGGCAGCCGGCCTTGGCGTGTTCATCTTCAATGGCGGCGCCAACTTCAACATGGTGCTGGTGCACGCAGCATTCGTTGTGGCCGAGGCCGGGCTGCTGTGCTACATGGCGCTGGGCCTGTCGCGCGAGGCGCTGCAGGCGGCGCGCGTCGGCGAAGCGGCCGAGCGCATCGGTGCCGGCGATCTCGCGTCGGCGATTCCGCAGCAGGCGGGCATGTCGCTGCTCGCCGCGATGGAGCAGATGCGGGCGCGGCTGTCGCGCACCGTGAGCTTGCTGGTGGCCGAGTCCGCCAGCGCGCAGCGCGTGGCCGACACGATGGTGGCCAATGCCGAGCAGGTGACCGCCTCGACCGGTCAGCAGAGCGAAGCAACCCAGCGCATGGCCTCGGCCGTGCAGCAACTGACGGCGTCCATCCAGCAGATTGCGCAGAACGCCGAGGAGGCCAGCCTCCGCGTGCGCCGCGGCGGCGTGTCGGCGGACGAAGGGGTGGCGGTGATGCACACGCTGGCCGACGAGATCCGCCATACCGGCGCGTCCATCCATGAGGTCGAGAACGGCATGCAGCGGATCGGCGCGCAGTTCGAAAGCGTGAAATCCATCGTCGCGCTGATCAAGGAGATCGCCGACCAGACCAATCTGCTGGCCCTGAACGCGGCCATCGAAGCGGCACGTGCGGGCGAGCAGGGGCGCGGCTTTGCGGTCGTGGCGGACGAGGTGCGCAAGCTTGCCGAACGCACTCGCAACGCGACCGAGGACATCGCCCGCACCGTTGAAGCCATGCAGGCGAGCAAGGACGAGGCGCTGCACAGCGTCGCCAGCACGGTCGCCACCGCGCAGCGCGGCGTCGATCGCGTCGGTGAAGTCAGTCAGTCGATCGCCGCGGTGTCCGCGGACATCGCGGCGATGATGACCATCATCGTCGGCATATCGGACTCGATGAAGGAACAGTCGCAGGCGGCGACCGAGATCGCAACCGGCGTCGAGCAGGTCGCGGCGCTGGCCGACAGCACGGCCGCGATGGCGGCCGAGGACCGCGCGACGGCGGCGCAGCTGAATGCGATGGCGCAGTCGCTGGTCGACGCAGGCAGCCAGTTCAGGGTGAGCTGAAGCGGTCGACCTGCTGCGGCACCGCCCTCAGGTACAGGCGAGCTGCCGGCAGGCGCCGAGGTGGGCGAGCAGCGGCGCGGGCACCGCGCTGCGTCCTTCCAGCATGTCGCGTATCAGGCGGGCGTTCGCCTCCGCCTCGATGCCGGGTTCGGGCTGCGTCAGTGCGCTGCCTTCTTCCGCTTCGCACAGCACCGATTCGACGCCATCGACGAAGCCGATGATCTGCGGTCGGCGCGCGGGATTGGCATAGGCCTCGCCCTCGGTGCCGCGCATCAGCATCGAGCGGCCACCGTCCAGACGCAGGAACTGCGTCATCTTCTCCAGGTATTCCGGATGCGTCACCGGTACCACGCGTACGCTGCGTCCGGGCATCGGATCGATCATCTTGGTCATTGAATGGCCCGAGTTGCGCACGCCCAGTTGCGGGCGCAGCGACAGCAGGGCATCCAGGCCAGGCAGCAGCCTGTCAACGCCGATGCAGGCGATGCGCTGCGCCGCCAGCAGCTCGCCGGCGTGTGCCGGACTGTCCGCCATCGGCAGATCGAGCGCACGCAGCAGCGCGAACGGGTCGGCGCGGGTGTCGAAATCGAAGCGGCCGTGGATCAGTACCGGAATGCCCTCACGTACCAGCAGCATCGCCAGCAAGGGCATCAGATTCGGGCGGCGACGGGCGCCGTTGTAGGTCGGCAGCACCACCGTGCGTGGGCCGGCCGGAGCGACGATGTGGGCGATGCGCGCATCGATCGCCGCCTTGAAGCCCAGCAGTTCGTCCAGCGACTCGCTCTTGATCCGCATCGCCAGCACGATGGCGCCCAATTGCAGCGGCGGCACCTTCCCGTCGAGCATGTCGGCGAACAGCGCCTGCGCGTCGTCGCGCGACAACGAGCGCGAGCCCTTGGCGCCGCGGCCGATTTCCTTGATCTGTTTCGTGTAGTTCATGGGTACAGGATTATGCCCGCGCCGGAACCCTGTGCTGGCCTGCGTTATATTCGGATTCGTGACGCCGGAACACCGGCGCCTGCCGCGGGGTCAGAGCCGCTCCGCGCACAGCGACGCATACATATAAGGAGACGGACATGAAAGTGGGTTTCATCGGACTCGGATTGATGGGCCGCCCGATGGCGGGTCATCTGGCCAAGGGCGGTCACAGCCTTCACCTGTGGGCGCGTCGCCCCGAATCGCTCGAACCCTTCCGCGACAGCGGTGCGACCTTTCACTCGACCATTGCCGACGTCGCGCGCGAAGCCGATGTCGTGTTCTCGATGGTGGCCGACGCGCCGGACGTCGAGCAGGTGGCACTCGGCCCGCAGGGCATTGCCGAAGGCGCGGCCGGTCGCACCGACCTGATCTTCGTCGATATGAGCACCATCGCGCCGGATTCGGCACGCACCATCGCCGCCCGTCTGGCGGCGCGCGGCGTGTCGATGATAGACGCGCCGGTATCCGGCGGTGAGGTCGGCGCCATCAACGCCGCACTGACCATCATGGCCGGTGGCACGCAGGAGGCGTTCGACCGCGTGCTGCCGTTGTTCCAGCTGATGGGCAAGAACGTCACCCGCGTCGGCGACAGCGGCGCCGGCCAGGTGGCCAAGGCCTGCAACCAGATACTGACCGGCGTCGGCGTGCTGGCGCTGGCCGAAGCGTTCGCCTTCGCCGAGAAGAGCGGCGTCGATTCGGCGCGCGTGCGCGAGGCGCTGCTCGGCGGCTTCGCCTATAGCCGCATCCTGGAAAACCACGGTCAGCGCATGCTGGACCGCAATTTCAAGCCGGGCTTCAAGTCGTGGATGCACCAGAAGGATCTGCGCATCGTCATGAACGAAGCGCACCGTATGGGCCTGGCGCTGCCGTCGGCCGCGGCGGCGGCGCAGATGCTGAACGCGATGGTCGGCCAGGGGCTGGGCGAGGAGGATTCGATCGCCGTGCTGAAGGTGCTCGAAGGTCTCGGCGGCGTCGAGCGCTGAGGGGCTCGCGATGAAGATCGGCTTCATCGGTCTGGGCGCGATGGGCCGCGCGATGGCCGCCAACCTGCTGCGTGCAGGACACGAGGTGACCGTGTGGGCGCGTCGCGCCGAATCGATGCAGCCCTTGCTCGACCAGGGCGCACGACCGTCGGCATCGCCGGCGGACTGTGCGCGCGGCATGGACGCGGTGTGCTGCATCGTCACCACCGGCGCCGATGTGCGCGAGGTGGTGCTGGGGCCGCGGGGCGTCATCGAGGGCGCTGCACCCGGCTGCGTCTTCATCGACCACAGCACCATTCCGCCGTCGGTGGCGCGCGACATCGCCACGGCACTCAGGGCGCGCGGCATCGACATGCTGGACGCGCCGGTGTCGGGCGGCGAGCGCGGCGCCATCGACGCGACGCTGGCCATCATGGTTGGCGGCGAGGCGGCGGTGTTCGAGCGCATGAAGCCGCTGCTGGCGGCGGTCGGCCGCACCCAGGTGCATGTCGGGCCGAACGGTGCGGGGCAGGTCACCAAGGCCTGCAACCAGCTCGTCCTGTGCGCCTTCATCGAGGCAGCGGCCGAGGCGGCACGACTGGCTGCGGCCAGTGGCGTCGATTTCGGCAAGGTGCGCGAGGCGATGCTGCACGGCTCGGCTTCGTCGCGTGCACTCGAACTGTTCGGCGGCAAGATGGCGACGCGCGATTTTTCGGCCGGCGTGCAGTCGCGCCTGCATCACAAGGACATGGGCATCGTGCTCGGCGAGGCGGTCGAACTGGGGCTGGCGATGCCGCTGTCGGCTGCGGTGTGGCAGCAACTCAATGCCCTGATGGCGCAGGGCGGCGGTACGCTGGATACCTCGGCCCTGCTCACCGTGCTCGAGGGGCCGGGCAGCGCCTGATCAGTGTCGCCGGCCGGTCAGGCAGGGGAAGTCGAAGGCCGGGCTCTGACCGTCCATCAGCCTTGAAAGCAGCCTGGCCGAACCGCAGGCCAGGGTCCAGCCGAGTGAGCCGTGGCCGGTGTTGTACCAGAGGCCATCGATCCGGCTGCGGCCGATCAGCGGCACATTGCCCGGCGTACAGGGACGCAGGCCGGCCCAGGCCTCGGCCGCGTCGAAATCGCCGGCGTCCGGGCACAGTTCGCGCGCCAGCCGGGTCAGCAACTGCACGCGCTCCGGTTCTATCGTCACCGTCAGTCCGCCCAGTTCCGCCATGCCGGCGACGCGCACGCGGTCGCCGAGGCGCGACAGCACGATGCGGTGTTCCTCGTCGGTCAGGCTGGTGCGCGGCGCATTCGGTCCGGCCGGGAAGGTGATCGAGTAGCCTTTGATCGGGTACAGCGCCGGTCGCGGGCCGTGCTGCTCGACCAGCTGGCGGGTGTGCGTGCCGAGCGCGCACACCACCTGTTCGCCGCGCAGCAGGCCGCGCACACCGCGCGCGTCGCGCACGGCGACGCCGCGTACCGTGTTCTCGTGAATGTCCAGCGCCTCGACCGTGATTTCGTAGTGGAAAGTAACGCCGGCGTCGGCGCAGGCGGCGGCCAGCGCCCGCGTGAAGCGGTGCGCGTCGCCGGTCTCGTCGTTCGGTGCGTGCAGGCCGCCTACCAGCGTGCGCTGACTGCTCGCCAGCGCCGGTTCGATGTCGATGCAGCGCGCGGCGTCGCAGCTGTCGATGCGTATGCCGTGCGGCGCCAGCCATTCCGCGCGCGCACGGGCGCGCTCGAATTCGCGACGCTCGGAAAACACGTGCAGGATGCCGCTTTCCGACTGCTCATACTCCAGCTTCAGCGCGTGACGCAGCGACTGCAGCTCGGCCTGACTGCTGACGGCCAGTCGCGCCAGTGCATCGGTGTTGCGACGCATGCGGCCGGGCAGGCACTCGTACAGGAAGGCGCCCATCCAGCGCCACTGACGGTGGTTGGCGGTCGGCGAAAAGCGCACCGGGGCATTCGAATCGAGCATTCCGCGCAGCCCGATCATCGGTGCCTGCGGTGAGGCCCAGGGCGCGGCGTGGCTGACCGAAATCTGGCCGCCGTTGGCGAAACTGGTTTCCATTGCGGGATCAGCCTGCCGGTCGATGACCGACACGGTGTGACCGGCCTGGCGCAGGTACCAGGCGGTGGTGATGCCGACGACGCCGGCACCCAGAACGAGGATGTGCATGCGGTTCTAGTTATGGACGACGCTGTGGATGACCGGGTGCGACCGCTGCCGGTTCCGTGCGCTGGGCGCGCTGCCGGCTTTCAAATCGGTCGGACGTGAAATCGTGCGACCCGGATCATGGTGCTGTGCACGATAATGCATTTCCTGCCATTTCGGAGTCGCGACACATGTCCCGCATCACCCTGAGCCAGTTCCTGATCCAGCAACAGCGCGACGGCGAGCGCATCTGCGCCGAGCTGCGCTTCCTGGTCGAAGTCGTCGCCCGCGCGGTCAAGGCGATCGGCAACGCAGTCGGCAAGGGCGGTCTGACCAATTCGCTCGGCGAAGCCGGCGGCGAGAACGTGCAGGGCGAGGTGCAGAAGAAGCTGGACGTGATCGCCAACGAAATCCTGCTCGAAGCGAACGAGTGGGGCGGTCATCTGGCGGCGATGGCGTCTGAGGAGATGGACCTGCCGCACCAGATCCCGAACCGTTACCCGAAGGGCGAATTCCTGCTGCTGTTCGATCCGCTGGACGGCTCGTCCAACATCGACGTGAACATTTCGGTCGGCACCATCTTTTCGGTGCTGCGCTGCCCTGAACTGAATGGCAGCGTCGAGCCGGTCGACGAGAAGGCCTTCCTGCAGCCCGGCACCCAGCAACTGGTAGCCGGCTACGCGGTGTACGGCGCGGCCACCCAGCTGGTGCTGACCGTGGGCAACGGCGTGCACGCGTTCACGCTGGACCGCGAGACGGGCAGTTTCGTCATGACCACCGAAAACATGCGCGTGCCGGAAGACACCAAGGAATATGCGATCAACGCGTCGAACGCGCGCTGGTGGGAAGCGCCGGTCAAGCGCTACATCGACGAGCTGATCGCCGGCAAGAGCGGTCCGCGCGGCAAGGATTTCAACATGCGCTGGGTCGGTTCAATGGTGGCGGATGTGCACCGCATCCTGACCCGCGGCGGCATCTTCATGTATCCGAAGGACACCAAGGACCCGACCAAGCCGGGCAAGCTGCGCCTGATGTACGAGGCCAATCCGATGGCGATGCTGATCGAGCAGGCGGGCGGCGCGGCGACCACGGGCTATCAGCGCATCCTGGACGTCCAGCCTGAAAAGCTGCACCAGCGTGTGCCGGTCATCCTCGGGTCGAAGAATGAGGTCGAGCGCGTGACCGGCTATCACGCCGTCTGAAGGAAGCGCGCGATGCCAGCGGCCGCGACGCGGCCACTGGCCATGCTGGCGGTGAGCAGGTAGCCACCGGTCGGCGCCTCCCAGTCCAGCATCTCACCCGCGCAGAAAACGCCGGGCAGCGCCTTCAGCATCAGTCCGTCGTCCAGCGCCTCCAGCCGCACGCCACCCGCCGTGCTGATGGCCTCGGCCACCGGCCGGGTGCGCTGCAGGCGCAGCGGGAGCGCCTTTAGCGTCGCCGCCAGGCGTGACGGGTCGGCCATCGCAGCCTTGTCCAGCACCTCGTGCACCAGCCCCAGCTTGACGCCGCCCAAGCCGAGCCGGCTGGCGAGATGCGAGCTGAGCGAACGCGAGCCGCGCGGGCGGCGGATTTCGTCGAGCACGCGTGTCGCGTCGTGCGCCGGCAGCAGGTCGAGCGCGATGTCGCAGTGGCCGTCGCGTTCGAGCCGTTCGCGCAGCGCGGCGGACAGCGCATAGATCAGGCTGCCTTCGAGGCCGTGCGCGCTTACCAGGCACTCGCCGCGTCGTTCGATCGGCGTCCCGTCCATTCCGTCGAAGCCGATGGCGACGTTCTTCAGCGGTGCGCCGGCGTGGCGCTCGGCGAAGTGCGTGCTCCAGTCGATGTCGAAGCCACAGTTGGCGGCACGCAGTGGCGCGAGCGCGACGCCGCGCGCGTCGAGCAGCGGCATCCAGGCCCCGTCGGAGCCGAGCTGCGGCCAGCTGGCGCCGCCGAGGGCGAGCAGCGCCGCGCGCGCACCGACCTGCCGCTCGCCGTCCGGCGTGTCGAAGGTGAGTGCCCCGGCGTCGTTCCATCCGGTCCAGCGCTGGCGCATGTGAAAGCGCACGCCGGCCGCGCGCAGCCGCGCCAGCCATGCGCGCAGCAGTGGCGCCGCCTTCATGTCGGTCGGAAATACCCGCCCGGAACTGCCGACGAAGGTGTCGATGGCGAGACCCGCGCACCAGTCACGCAGCGCGGCCGCATCAAATTCGGCCAGCCAGTGACCGACTTCGGCGCGGCGTTCGCGGTAACGCGTAACGAACTGATCGGCGGCTTCGGCGTGCGTCAGATTGAGGCCGCCCTTGCCAGCGAGCAGGAACTTGCGGCCGACCGAGGCCTTGGCGTCGTACAGATCGACCGCGAAGCCGCGCGCCGACAGCACTTCGGCCGCCATCAGCCCGGCCGGTCCGCCGCCGACGATGGCGACCTGAACGGCGCTGTGAGGCAGGGGCATCAGTCCGGCGTCTGCACCAGCCGCAGCGCGCTGTCGTCGCTGCGCAGGCGGTAGGGGCTCGGTGGAAGCGGCTGTTCGGGTACTTCTGCGCGCTTCTTCAGCGCCTCGTAGCGGCCGGCAACCTTGGGCACGTAGGCGCGTGTTTCCGCGTAGGGCGGTACACCGCCGTACTTTCTGACCGCGCCGGCGCCGGCGTTGTAGGCGGACAGCACCAGTTCGATGTCGCCGAAATCGTCCAGCAGGTCGCGCAGGTGGCGCGCGCTGGCGCGCAGATTGTCAGCGGGCTTCAGCGCGTCGGACACGCCGTACATGCGGGCGGTGGACGGCATCAGCTGGGCCAGGCCGAGCGCCCCCTTGGGCGACACGGCGCGTGGGTTGTAGGCCGACTCGGCGTGAACGACGGCGTGCAGCAGTTCGGGTTCGATGCCGCCGGCCTCGGCCGCCGCCTCGATCTGTGCGGAGAACGGCAGCTTGCCCAGCGCTTCGCGGCGTGCCTGCTTGCGTTCGGCCTCTGAAATGCGCGGCGATTCGGGTTGATGGAGACGATAGTCGGCGCCGCCTGGCAGCCGCAGCTGATAGTCCGCCGTGTCGCCGGCGTGGGCAACGGGCATCAGCAGTGTCGCGAGCAGCATGACGGGCGTACGCATCAGCCTTCCTTCGAAGTCAGTTGGGTGGCGAACCAGACCGCCAGCGCGATGCCGACGGTGTTGGCGAGCAGATCGTAAAGATCGGCTTCGCGCCCCGGCAACATGAGCTGCCGCCACTCATCGTAACAAGCCAGCGCCAGCGCCAGTCCTGCGCACGCGTACAGCCAGCGCCGGCCGGCCGCCAGCCACAGCGACAGCGCGATCGCGCCGAAGGTGCCGGCGTGGGCGAGCTTGTCCCAGGGCGACGGAATCAGGCCGACCGCCAGCGAGGTTTCGCCGAGGCGGATCAGGCTGGCGATCATCGTCAGCGCGAACAGCCCGGCTGCCCACTGCAGATAAGGTTGCAGACGCATGACCTCAGTAGGCATTTCGGTCGCTGAAGACGACGGCAACTGTCTTGACGATGATCCAGAGGTCCAGACCGAGCGACCACGTGCGCAGGTATTCAAGGTCGTACTCGATGCGCTTCTGCATCTTGTCCACCGTTTCGGTCTCACCGCGATAGCCGTTTACCTGCGCCCAGCCGGTGATACCCGGCTTGACCTTGTGGCGCACCATGTAGCCCTTGATCAGCTTGCGGTAGGTCTCGTTGTGCGACACCGCGTGCGGCCGCGGGCCGACGATGCTCATGCGCCCCTGCAGCACGTTGATGAACTGCGGCAGTTCGTCGAGAGAGGTGCGACGCAGGAAGCCGCCGAAGCGGGTGATGCGCTGATCGTTGCGGGTGGCCTGCTTCACGACACCGCCGTCCTCCTGCACCGTCATCGAGCGGAACTTGTAGACGACGATTTCCTTGCCGTCGAGGCCGTAGCGGCGCTGGCGGAACAGCGCGGGGCCGGGCGAACTCATCTTCACGCCTATCGCGATCGCCAGCAGCAGCGGCGAGATCAGCAGCAGGATGATGATGGACAGCACGATGTCGCTCGCGCGCTTGACCAGACCGTTGATGCCGGTGAATGGCGTGTCGCAGACGGCCACCACCGGTACGCCCGCAACGTAGTCCATGCGCCCCTGGATCAGGTCAGTCAGGAAAATGTCCGGTGCGAAGAAGATGCTCACCGTCGTATCTTTGAGATCGTCCAGCAGCGACAGGATGCGTGGCTGGCTGGCCATCGGCAGTGCCAGGTAGATCTGGTCGATGCGGTTCGCCTTCACGTAGGCGGCGAGATCGCGCAGGCGACCGAGCAGCGGCAGGCCGTTGAGCTGGGTGATGCGCTCCGGGGCGCGGTCGTCGAAGTAGCCGACGCAGCGCACACCCAGGTAAGGATTGGTTTCGAACTGTTCGGCGAGCGACACACCGATATCGTTGCAGCCGACGATGATGACGCGGGTCTGGTTCGCTTCCTGCGCCGCGGCCCGCTGCAGATAGCCGCGGGCAACGAAGTGGGCGACCAGCTGTGTCAGCGGTGCCGCGACCAGCCAGGACACCACGACCTCGTAGGGAAAGTTCTCGATGTACTGGCTGGCGTAACCGAAGAACAGCAGGATGAAGGCGATCAGCAGCCAACTGATTACGGTCTGCCGGATCACCCGACGCGGCCGCATGCTGAGCAGCGACGAGCCGGGGAAGGACAGCGAGAAAACGACGAGCGACAGCACGACATAGCGCGCGTCGACGGTATCGCCGAAATAGAGCGCGCAGGCGATCAGGGACAGGATGAGCGACAGCGGGTCGAGGAACATTTCGACCATGCCGGATAGGCTCAACGGTGCCCGCAATACGGAAGTGTTACGCTCAAACTTGGCGAGCATCGGGAATGAAACCGGTGAATTCAATGGACTTGGATACCTGCAGACGACGTGCCAGCTAGAATACCGGAAGCGATTTTGCGCATTTTCACGATTTGCGCGCTGGAAAGAAAAGCGTCACGGCCCGCATTCATACTCTCTTCGATGAACAATAACATTTCAAAATGTTTGCCCGTTGTGCTGTTGTTACTGACACTGCCGCGCGCAGACAGCGCCTGGGCCGACGAGGACGACGCCTTCTCTCTCGTGACCTCGGCTTCGTGGCAGTATCAGGACAACGTGCTCTATCTGCCGGATGGGCAGCGTCCTCCCGCCGTCTTCGGGTTAAATGCGCCGCGGGGCGATCAGAGTTACGTCGCTTCGGTCGGGCTGAACTTCAACAAACGTATTGGTCGGCAGCAGCTCTCCGCGAGTGCATCGCAGATCATGACGCGGTACAACGATCTCAAAACGTTGGACAACGACGGCCACAACGTCCTTGCCTCCTGGAAGTGGGAACTGGGCAACGATCTGTCCGGACAGTTGCGGTACTCGAACCGGCGTTACATGCAGGGCTTCAACGATTTTCGTTCCCTGACACCCGTCAAGAATCTTGTCGATCTAGAGAACTTGCGCTTCGACGCGACATACAAGCTGGATGCGTTCTGGGCCTTGATCGGCGGAGTCTCAAGGGACAGCTTGCGTAATGGTGTGCCGTCGAGACTGGGTAGTGATTACGACATTGATCGCTACGAAGTCGGGGCACGCTACACGACGCGCGGCGGCACCTCTTTCGAGTTGGTGGGTATCGACACGCAGGGCGACTATCCGAACCGCCTGCCGACCTCCAACGTTACCAACTCCTACTCGCAGAAGAATCTTGAAGCGAGGATACGTTGGCAGCCGGTAGGGCATTCGCGCCTGTCGGCATCAGTCGGGCAGGCGAATCGCAAGCACGACAATCTGCCCGAGCGCGACTATGAGGATGTGTACGGCAGAGTGGGGTGGGAGTGGACGCCGACCGGCAAATTCGGCGTCAGTTTTCTCGCGGAACGCCAGATCAGCGCGCTTGACGACATCGTGTCGAGTTACTTCCGCACGACGACATACTCGATCGCGCCGATGTGGCAGGCAACGGGCAAGTTGCGGTTCGACGGGCGTGTCCAGTGGCTTTCCCGAGATGCATCTGGTGACAGCTTCTTCTCGACGCTCTCTCCGGCCGAGCAGGCGTTCTATCGGGTGTTCTTCGGCATTGATGGCACGGCGCGTCAGGAAGACATCACGACCTACAGTCTCGGCGCCACCTGGGCCATCCAACGCAATCTGACCGCGAACGCCGAACTGCGCCACGACTCGCGCGATTCGAACGTTCAGTTCTACCAGTACCGCGTCCGCAGCGTATCGATGTCGCTGCAGTACCTGTTCTAAGTCAGTACTGCAGCAGCGCGTGGCTGCTCCAGCCGCGTGCGGCGAGCAGGGCCGAGCCGCCGAGTGCCGGCAGGTCGATCAGGAAGCGAAAGCCGATGAGTTGCCCACCGGCGCGTTCGACCAGTTCACCGCAGGCCACGGCGGTGCCGCCGGTGGCGATCAGGTCGTCCAGTACCAGCACCCGCGCTCCACTGGCGAAAGCGCCGACGTGCATTTCCAGCCGGTCGCTGCCGTACTCGAGCGCGTAGTCGACGCCCAGCGTCGGGCCCGGCAGCTTGCCGGGCTTGCGAACCGGCACCAGACCGGCGCCCAGTCGCTGCGCCAGCGCACCTGCGAACAGGAAGCCGCGTGCCTCGATGGCGGCGACGATGTCGACGCTGGCGGGCTCGATGCTGCGTTCGAGTGCGTCCAGTGCCTGCGTCAGGCCGCGTGCGTCGGCCAGCAGCGGCGTGATGTCACGGAACTGTATGCCCGGCTCGGGAAAATCGGGAATGGTGCGGATCAGCGCGCGCAGCGGGGCAAGGTCGGACGGATGTGTCATGGCATTTCCTGGAAGGCGGGCAGGCCGAGCCGGGCGCGTCGTTCGTCGCGCGGCAGTGCAGCCAGCTCGCGCATGGTCGCCCATACGGCGGGCATGTCGGGCGAGGCGGCTATCAGTCGCGTGAAGGCCGGTCTGGCTGCAGTGTAGAGGCCGATCGACGCCAGCGTCGCGTTGTTGATGTCCTGCGCGAACCAGCGATCGTAGCCGCGGAAGCCGGCCCAGCGCGTGTCGCGCAGAGCGCGATAATCCGTGCCCAGTTCTTCGAGCAGGCGCGCCTTGCCGGCGTGTTTTTCGGAATCCGCCAGATCGCTGCGGTAGAGCGCCTCCAGTGCGTCGCGATAGCGGATCACCAGCGCGGCGAAATCGCTGCGCAGCCGCTGCGCCCGCTCGAACCCGTCGCGCAGTCTTTCCTTGCCGGGGCGCGACAGCCAGCGGCGCACGCCTTCCTCTTCCACCGCGCTGGCGAAGGACTCATTGAATTCGGTGTCGTCGCGCACATAGACGATCTGGTGCGCCAGTTCATGCACGATGAGACGCACCAGCTCGGTTTCCGGGTAGTGGATGAAGGTGTTCAGCAGCGGGTCGTCGAACCAGCCCAGTGTCGAATAGGCCGGCACGCCGCTCACATGCACGTCCAGCCCTTCGCCCGCCAGTGCGTCGGCGTGCCGGCGAGCCTCGACTTCGGCGAAGAAGCCGCGATAGCTCACGCAGCCAGCGATCGGGAAGCAGGATTGGCGCGGCTTGATAGACAGCGGCTCGGTCGCGAACACATTCCAGACGACGAAAGGGCGCCCGAGGTCGGCGTAGCGGCGATAGCTGCCATTGTCCGGCAGCGCCATCTCGCGGCTGGCCCAGTCGCGAATCTCGGCCGCCAGTGCGAGCTTGTGGCGCAGCGTCTGCGTGCTCGACGGGTCGGCATCGACTGCGGCCAGCGGACGCGCCAGCCGCCAGAGCTCGAACTGGCCGTGTGCCGCCTGCCAGTAGTAGCGTGGCGAGAAGCTGCCGTTGCAGCCGCCGAGCAGCAGCGCCAGACCGACGACGAGGCCGCGGTGCCGGCGCCGCTCAGCCCGCGTCGCGGTGTCCGGCATAGGGGTCGGCGTAGGCGGGAACGACGGCGGGGGCCGTGTCCAGCGGCGCGTTGTCGATGGTGACCGGTATCCAGCCGCGTACACTGTTGATGAACCAGACGGCTTGGGCGCGGCCGAGGTCCTCGCAGGTGAGCACGCGTTCCACCAGCTCGCCGCGTTCTACCAGCTCGCGCCGCAAGGTGCCGTCGAGCAGGCCGCTCGACACCGGCGGCGTGTAGCGGCAGCCGTCGATGTCGAGCACCAGATTGCCACGGGTGAATTCGGTCAGCTCGCCGGCGTCATTCCACAGCAGCACGTCGAAGGCGCTGCCGGCGACCTGCGACAGGTGGGCGTCGTAAATGCCCCGGCGTGTGGTCTTGTGGTAGAGCAGCGGTTCGGCGCGGGACACCGGTGCGGACGCCAGCCTGACCTTGCGCGGGCTGTTGTCGGGCTCGCCAGCGGCGCCGCTCTCGACGCGCAGGTGGCCGTCGGCGGCGCACAGCAGGCGCACGCGCAGACGACCCTGTGGGTGTGCCGCCGCATGCGCCGCCAGCACCGCCGCCGCGTCCTGCGGGGTGGCGAAGCCGAAATGACGCGCCGAAGCGGTCAGCCTGGCGAGGTGGCGGTCGAGCAGTTCGTAGCGGCCATCGACCAGCAACAGCGTCTCGAACAGTTCGAAGCCGTTGCCGGCGCGCGTCAGGAAGCGGCTCTTGGTCTGCACTTCGGCGTACTCGTCGGCGGCGACCGAATCCCAGGTGATGCCGCCACCCAGGCCGCACTCCATCCGTCCGCTCGCTGCGTCGAGCGTGACCGTGCGGATGGCGACGTTGAAGCGCGCCGCACCGCCCGGTGCCACATGGCCGATCGCGCCACAGTAGACCGCGCGCGGCGATTTCTCGAGGTCGGCGATGATGTCCATCGACTTCAGCTTGGGGGCGCCGGTGATCGAGCCGCACGGGAACAGCGCGGCAAACACGTCGTCCAGCGTCACTTCGGGGCGGGTGCGCGCGGTGATGGTCGAGGTCATCTGCAGCACGGTCGGGTAGTTCTCGATCGAGAACAGGTGCGGCACCTGCACGCCACCCGGCATGGACAGCCGCGACAGGTCATTGCGCAGCAGGTCGACGATCATCAGGTTCTCGGCACGGTTCTTTTCCGAATCACGCAGCCAGCGCGCCAGTTCGGCGTCCTCTTCCGGCAGCTGGCCGCGACGTGCGGTGCCTTTCATCGGTCGCGTCGTCAATACGCCGTCCTGCCACGCGAAGAACAGCTCCGGCGACGCCGACAGGATGCGGTGGGTGCCGATGTCCGCATAGGCGCAGAACTCGGCCTGCTGCGCCTGTCGCAATTGCTCGTAGTAGGACTGAGCGTCGCCGGAGAAGCGTGCGTGGGCGCGCACCGTGTAGTTCATCTGGTATGCGTCGCCGCGACGGATGGCGGCGTGGATTGCGTCGATCGCCTGTCCGTATTCGTCCCGCGCGGTATCCAGTTCCCACGCCGGCACCTCGAACGGGGCCGGTGCGTCGGGGCCGCAGTCGACCGGCGCGTGGTGCAGGCCGAACCACACCAGCGGCACGCTGCATCCGCTGCGCACGCGCGCGGCGCGATCGAAGGCCGGCGCCGCCTCGTAGGCGACGTAGCCGACCGCGTGCAGACCGCCCCGCGTGGCTTCGGCCACGCGACGCAGGGCAGGGCGGACGGCGTCCACGCTGTCGGCGCGAACCACTTCCAGCGGTTCGCCGAACACGAGGCGGCGTGGCAGTCTGTCCGGGGTCGAGAAGTCGAGTATGAATTTCATGGTGTTACCGGCCGCGGGCCGGTGCAGGCGTGAGCAGTGTTCAGACGACGTGCGGTGCGATGTAGAGCGCGATCACGCGTCGGCCGAGCAGCGTGACAGAGCCCTGGCGTCGGTTGTTCCCGGTGTCGCTGTATTCGAAGGCGTAGGTCCGCTTGATGCGCATCTGACCTCCTTCGTCGCGGGCGAGCGAGGTCGAGCGGATGGCTACGGTATCATCGAGCAGTTGGGTGCCTTCCGCATTGCAGGCGGCACGACTGGCTTCCATGCCCGCTTCGCGCGCATTCAGGCTGTCGAGCCAGAACCAGATCAGGCCGCCGATCAGCAGCAGCGACACGAGTTCGAAGGTCGGCATGTCAGTGCTCCGGTTGCGCCATCGGCTGGCGTGCGACGTATCGCGCCAGCTTGCCGTCGATGCGCTCGGCCAGCTGGGCCGCCAGCTGTGCGGGGCTGCGCTCCGGATACAGGCGGGACAGCACCAGCAGCAGACACAGCAACACGTCGGCGGCTTCGTCGAGTGACGCGTCCGCGGGCAGCGTCTTGTGCGGTTTGTAGCCGCGCTGGACCAGCACGGCCTCCGCCAGTTCGCCGGATTCCTCGGTCAGCTTGCACAGCAGCATCAGCGGATCCATCCGTTCGTGGGTCGCGAACACGGACAAGGCCTCGGCAAAGGCGTCGGGAGAGAAAGACATATGTAAGACGATATGAACCGGGAAGCGTGCCCGATTCTATCGTGTGCACGAGGGTTGGTCGGGGGTGGTCGGCGCGGCCCGCTTTGTCTGCCGCCGGCCGCGGAGCAAGGCATGGCATGCCGCCATCGTCGCGTGGCGGGCATGCTGCATTACGGAAACATTTCACGCAACGGCGTTGTAACACGCGCCCGATACTGTTCAGCCTTGGTCAGTTGGGCTATCTTGCCCGACGGCCACATGTCACAAATCAGCAATAATCATTCGGGGAAAACATGCCACATCACGCACGCCGTTCCATCGCCTTGACCGTCATCGCTGCAGCCATCCTGACTGCCTGCGGCGGCGAGGGCGGCGAAAAGAAGACGGCGACTCAGGTTGCCGCAAAGGTTAACGGCGGTGAAGTTTCGGTGCATCAGATCAATCAGGTCATGCAGCGTACCAATGTGGCGAACCCCGAGCAGGCCAAGGCGGCCAGCCGTCAGGTTCTCGAGCGCCTGATCGACCAGGAGCTGCTGGTGCAGCAGGCGGTCGAGAAGAAGCTGGACCGCGATCCGAAGACGCTGCAGGCGATCGAGGCTGCGCGTCGCGAGGTGCTTGCCCGCGCCTACCTCGAGCAGGTGTCCAGCGCTGCGGTCAAGCCGACCGACAGCGAAATCAAGGAATACTACAGCCAGCATCCGGAGCTGTTCTCCGAGCGCCGCATCTTCAATCTGCGCGAGCTGGCGATCGCGGCCGGCCCCGACTTCACGCCCAAGCTCGAACAGTTCATGTCGCAACCGCGCAATCTGCAGCAGATCGCAGAATGGCTGCGCAGCGAGAACGTGCGCTTCACCGCCAATGCGGTGACCAAACCCGCCGAGCAGCTGCCGCTCGAAATGGTGAAGCGAGTGCACCAGATCAAGGACGGCCAGATCGGCGTGCTCGGCACCTCGAACGGCATTCTGGTGATCGAGGTGGCTGCCTCGCGCAGCGTGCCGGTCGACGAGAACGCCGCACGGCCGGTGATCGAACAGTTCCTGCTGAACCAGCGCAAGGGTGAGCTGGCACAGTCGGAAGTGAAGAAGCTGCGTGAGAGCGGCAAGATCGAGTACATGGGCGAATTCACTGCGCCAGCGCCGGCTGCTGCAGCACCGGCCGCTGCATCTGCCGCACCGGCTGCTGCGCCTGCCGCCGCTACCGAATCGGCGGTGGACAAGGGACTTTCGGGGCTCAAGTAAGCCTCTCTCGGAACGGCGCCGCGCCGACGCACGGCACCTCCTTTCGGACTGATCAACTGGAAACCCCTCGATATGACGAAGTTCGTACGTCTGCTGCTAGGTCTTTGTTTCGGGATGCTGCTGCTGCCGGCCGCGGGTGCCGCCGATGCACGTGAGTACGTGCTCGGTTCGGGCGACATCATCCGTGTCACCGTGTTTCAGAACCCGGACCTGACGGTCGAGACGCGGGTGACCGAAAACGGCAGCATCACCTATCCGCTGATTGGCGGCGTGGCGGTCGGCGGTCTGACGCTGCCGGCGACCGAGAAGCTGATCGCCGACAAGCTGCGCGACGGCGGTTTCGTGCTGAAGCCGCAGGTGAACGTGCTGCTGCTGCAGATCCGCGGCAACCAGGTTTCGGTGCTGGGCATGGTGAATCGCCCGGGCCGCTATCCGATCGAGATCGCCAATACCCGGGTCACCGACATGCTGGCTACTGCCGGCGGTGCCTCGGTCAGCGGTGCCGACATCGTGACGCTGGTGGGTACCCGCAACGACAAGCCCTTCCGCGCCGAGATCGACATTCCGGCCCTGTTCCAGCCGGAAGGGATCAATGCGGACATCCCCGTCATGGGGGGCGACATCCTCTACATCCACCGCGCGCCGGTGTTCTACATCTACGGGGAAGTGAATCGTCCGGGGTCCTACCGCCTCGAGCGCGGCATGACCGTGATGCAGGCGCTCGCCCAGGGGGGCGGCATCACGCTGCGCGGCACCGACAAGCGCCTCAAGCTGCATCGCCGCAATGCGGCCGGTGCGGTGGAGGCGATCGAGCCCGACATGTCGATGACGCTGCAGAGCGACGATGTCGTTTACGTGCGCGAAAGCCTTTTCTGATCGGATGATTCCATGACGTTTCAGCAATTCCTGCTCATTCTGCGTGCGCGCTGGCTGGTCGGTCTGGCCGTGCTTCTGGTCGTCGTCGCCACCACGGTGGTAGTCAGTCTGGTGCTGCCCAAGCAATACACTTCGGCCACCTCGGTGCTGATCGACGTGAAGTCGCCCGATCCCATCCTTGGCGTCACGTTGCCGGCGCTGGTGACGCCAGGCTACATGGCCACCCAGGTGGACATCGTTACCTCGGATCGCGTCGCCCAGCGCGTGGTGCGGATGCTTGGTTTCGAAAAGAGCGCCCAGGCGGTCGAACAGTGGCGCGAAGCGACCGACGGTCAGGGCTCGATGGACGCCTATTTTGCCGATCTGCTGAAGAAGAAGCTCGACGTCAAGCCGTCGCGCGACTCGAACGTGCTGTCTATCGCATTCAGCGGCCAGGATCCGGCGTTCTCCGCGGCCGTCGCGAACGCCTTCGCGCAGGCTTATATCGACACCAACCTTGAACTGAAGATCGAACCGGCCAAGCAGTACGCGAACTGGTTCGCTGGCCAGTCCAAGGCGCTGCGCGAAAACCTCGAACAGGCGCAGAGCAAGCTGTCGGCCTTCCAGCAGGAAACCGGCATCGTCAACACGGACGAGCGTCTCGACATCGAGAGCGCTCGCCTGGCCGAGCTCTCCAGCCAGTACACCGCGATCCAGGCGCAGCGCAGCGACAGCTCGTCGCGCCAGGCGCAGGTCAGCCAGTCGCAGATCGAAACGCTGCCCGAAGTGCAGCAGAACTCGCTCATCATCGGCCTGAAGTCGGAACTGGCGCGCGGTGAGTCGAGGCTGAACGAAATGAGCCAGCGCTTCGGTCGCAACCACCCGGAGTACCAGCGCGCCCAGGGCGAGGTCGATACCCTGCGCAGCAAGCTCGACGCCGAAATGAAGAAGGTGGCCAGCACGCTCAGCACGAGCAATCGCGTGAACGTGCAGCGCGAGGCCGAAGTGCGTGCAGCACTGGCGGCGCAGAAGAACCGCGTGCTCGAACTGAAGAAGCAGCGTGACGATCTGGCCGTCCTGCAGCGCGAGGTCGAGAGCGCGCAGCGCGCCTACGACGCCGTGGCCCAGCGCTTCACCCAGACCAGCCTCGAAAGCCAGACGACGCAGACCAATATCGTCGTGCTGACGCCGGCGATCGCACCGGTCGAGCACTCCAGTCCCAACCTGCTGCTGAACACGCTGGTCGCCATCTTCCTCGGCGTGCTGCTGGCAGTCGGCACCGTGCTGCTGCTCGAACTGCTGGATCAGCGTGTGCGCGGTGACGACGATCTGCAGCAACTGCTCGGTGTGCCGGTGCTCGGCCTGATCTCGACCGTCAAGTTCAACAAGGGTGCAAAACGCGCCCGCGCGGCCACCGCCTGAAGGACATCACCATGAACGCACCCACTTCCATCGACACCGGGTCCGGGCGGGCCATCGGCGCCATCCTGATCGACGCCGGCCGCTTGAGCCCGGACGGCGCCGAGCGCATCCTGCGTGCGCAGCGCGAGCGCGGCCTGCGCTTCGGCGACGCGGCGATCTCGCTCGGCCTGCTGAAGGAATCCGACATCCAGTTCGCGCTGTCGCGCCAGTTCGACTACCCATTCCTGCAGGCTGGCGAAAGCGCAGTCAGTGACGAGGTGATCGCGGCCTATCGTCCCTTCACCCACCAGGTCGAAGAACTGCGCGCGCTGCGCAGTCAGCTCATGCTGCGCTGGTTCGACGCCGAAGCCGAGCGCAAGACGCTGGCCATCGTCAGTCCGGAGCGTGGCGAGGGGCGCAGCTTCATCGCCGCCAATCTGGCCGTCGTGTTCTCCCAGCTGGGCGAGCGCACGCTGCTGATCGACGCCGACATGCGCAACCCGCGTCAGCACACGCTGTTCTCGGTCAGCAACCGGGTCGGTCTGTCGGAAACGCTGGCCGGGCGCGGTGGTCCGGATGCGGTGCAGCGCGTGCCGGCGCTGCTCGACCTGTGCGTGATGCCGGCCGGTGCAGTGCCGCCGAATCCGCAGGAACTGCTGTCGCGACCGGTGTTCAGCCAGTTGCTGGGGCAGTTGTCGAAGGACTTCGACGTCATCCTGATCGACACGCCTGCAGGCGCCGAGTACGCCGACGCGCAGACCATTGCCGTACGCGCGAGCGGTGCGCTGATGGTTGCGCGCAAGAACGTGAGCCGCGCCTCGCGCCTGCGTCGCCTGGCCGACGAACTGATCACCGCCAGCGCGACCGTCGTCGGCTCGGTGATGAACGAGCCCTGATCAGGCCGGTCAGAATGGAATCGATCATTCGGTGAGCGCCTCGAGCATGTCTTCTCCGCACTCCATGCGCCTCGGCGCCCACGCGCTGTCATTCGGCTGGGCGCCGTTCTGGATCGTGCTGGCCGGTATGGCCGCGATGTACGGCCCCAGCTTTCATGACCTGTTCAACGGCATCTGGAGCACCGACGAAAACGCGCATGGTCCCATCGTGCTCGCCGTTGCATTGTGGCTGCTTTACACGAAATGGAACGGCATAGCCGACGAGATCCAGCCGGCGCCTGCGCCCTTGCTGGGCTGGCCACTGGTGGTTGCATCGCTGCTGTTCTACATCCTTGGCCGCTCGCAGGACATCCTGATCTTCGAGATCGGCTCGCTGATCCCCATGCTGGCCGGTCTGATACTGGTGTTCTTCGGTCGTGCGACGCTTCTGCGTCTGTGGTTCCCGCTGTTCTTCATGCTGTTCATGATTCCGCTGCCCGGCATTTTGGTCGACGCGGTGACGCAGCCGATGAAGATGGGGGTGTCGTGGGCGGCCGAGCATCTTCTGTACGCGCTGGGCTACCCGATCGCACGTACCGGCGTCATCCTGGTCATCGGCCAGTACCAGTTGCTGGTGGCCGATGCCTGCGCTGGCCTGCACTCGCTGTTCACGCTCGAGGCGCTGGGTCTGCTCTACCTGAATCTGGTCCGTCACGACTCGTTTGCCCGCAATGTGACGCTGGCTATCCTGATCGTGCCGATCTCATTCTGCGCCAACGTGATTCGCGTCATCGTGCTGACGCTGATCACCTACCATTTCGGCGACGAGGCGGGTCAGGGCTTCCTGCATGGCTTCGCCGGCATGGTGCTGTTCATCAGTGCGCTCATTCTCATCATCGGTGTCGATTCGATGCTGCGCTTCGGCGTGCGCAAGGCCGATGCAGCGGCCTGAGGGCCGGTCATGAGCAGCGACGCCGATCTGCTCTTCATGAACGAGGCGCTTGCGCTCGCCCGTGAGGCGGGATCGCTCGGCGAGGTGCCGGTCGGCGCCGTCGTGGTCAGCAACGGCGAGATCGTCGGCCGCGGCTTCAATCGTCCCATCATGGCCAACGATCCGACCGCCCATGCCGAGGTGATGGCCTTGCGCGCGGCGGGGCAGGCGTTGGCGAACTACCGCATGCCCGGCTGCACGCTCTACGTGACGCTCGAGCCGTGCGCGATGTGCAGCGGTGCGATCCAGCACGCGCGCATCGCGCGTGTCGTGTTCGGCGCGCGCGACCCGAAGACCGGGTGCTGTGGCAGCGTGACCGACCTGTTCGCCGAGCCCAGGCTCAACCATCATGCTGAAGTCGAGTCCGGCGTGCTGGCCGAGGAATGCGGTCGCCTGCTGAGCGACTTCTTCGCCGCCCGCCGCCGGCGCATCGAAACCGCCTGATGCATATCGACATCGACATCCGCTCGCAGTGGCTGCGCCTGTACGACGAGGCCGGTGTGCTGATCCGTCGCTATCGGGTGTCGACAGCGAAGAACGGCGCCGGCGAGCAGCGCGGCAGCTTCCGCACGCCGCGCGGGCGGCACGTCATCCGCGCCCGCATCGGCGCCGGTGCGCCGGCGAACACGGTGTTCGTGCGCCGGCGCCCGACCGGCGAACTGTGGTCGTCCGAGCTGGCGGCCGCACATCCGGGCCGCGACTGGATACTGACGCGCATTCTCTGGCTGTCAGGCTGCGAGCCGGGCGTGAACCGGCTGGGTGAGGTCGATACGATGCGTCGCTACATCTATCTGCACGGAAGCCCGGATACGGCGGAGATGGGCGTGCCCGGCTCGATCGGATGCGTGCGCATGCGCAATCGCGACATCATCGAACTGTTCGACCTGGTGCCGGCGGGCACCCCGGTCCGCATCACGGACTGAGCGTGCTGCGCGTCGAGCTGGGTGACTGGGTGTCGATGACGCCGGCGCTCGAAGCGATACGCCGCGAAGTATTCATCGTCGAACAGCAGGTTCCGGAAGGGATGGAGTGGGACGCCGACGACGTTACCAGCGTGCATGCGCTGGCGCTGCTCGACGGTCACCCGGTCGGTTGCGGGCGCCTGTTGCCCGACGGCCACATCGGTCGCATGGCCGTGCGCGCGCCGTTCCGCTCGACGGGTGTGGGCCGGGCGCTGCTGCAGGCTTTGCTCGCCGAGGCGCGGCGGCGCGGAATGCGTGAGGTGGTGCTGCACGCGCAGATGCATGCGCTGGGCTTCTACGAGGCGCAGGGTTTCGTTGCCGACGGACCGGTATTCGACGAGGCCGGCATCCTTCACCGGCGTATGTCGCAGGCCTTGGTCAGCTGAGACAGGAAGCCGTCCCCCAGCGGCTTGACGATGAAGTCGGTCACGCGCGGGAAGGTGAAGGCGCGGACGCGGTCGCTGTCCAGCGGTGACGAACTGAGCATGCAGACGCGGGCATCCGCCTGATGCGACGCAGGCAGCTGGTGGAACTGTTCGAGAAACTCGAAGCCATTCATGCGCGGCATGTTGATGTCGAGCAGGATGAGGTCGACCGCGTGGCCCGGGTGCGCGTGGAACCACTCCAGCGCCTTTTCCGCCCACTCGAATACCAGCAGCTCCGTCGCCAGGCCGGAGCGCTCGATCATCATGCCGTGAAAGAAGTTGTCGGCGTCGTTGTCGTCGATCAGCATCACGGTGCGCAGCGCTGCGGTCGTCATTGTGCAAACTCCGGTTGATCGGTGCGGCGCACGCGGGATCGAGGCGCCTGCATCCTGACGGCGACAGTTCCGACAGCATGGGCTGTCATCGGCATGGCGAGCGTCCTGTCAGGCATGCGGGCATCACGCTATCTCCGTCCGCTGCATCGTATGCGACGCGATGCCGATACGGCATCTCGCGGGTAATGCCAGCACGAAACGGCTGCCGGCGCCGGGCTGCGACTCGACGAAGATGCGGCCATGGTGCATGTCGGCGATCCGACGACTCAGCGCGAGTCCGAGGCCTGTGCCCTCGTACTCGGCCTGTGCATGCAGCCGCTGGAAAGCCTCGAAGATGCGCTCCTGGAATTCCGGTGCGATGCCTATGCCGTTGTCGCGCACCGATATGTGCAGTTCGTCGCCGACCACGGCATAAGCGATATCGACTTCCGGCGGCGTGCCCGGCGCGTGAAACTTCAGCGCGTTGTCGATCACGTTCTGCAGCAGCAGACCGAGCAGGCTGCGGTCGCCGCGAATGACTGGCAGCGGCGTGACACGGATGGTCGCGCTGCTGCGACCGATGGCGGCGGCCAGCGACTGGCGCGTTTCTTCCACCAGTTCAGCCAGATTTACGGCGTCCATCCGTGCCTCGGTCGCGTCGAGCCGGACGAAGGCAAGCAGATCGTCCACCAGCGCGCGCAGCCGCTCGCCGCCACGCACGATGAAGTCCACGTAGCGCTCGCGTCGCGTCGCATCCGCCTCGTGGGCGTCACGCCGGAGCAGCTTGGCGAAATTCAGGATGGAGTTGATCGGCTCGCGCAGGTCGTGCGAGGCGACGTGCACGAACTGCTGCAACGCGATGTTGCTGCGTTCGAGTTCGGAGAGCGTGCGCTGCAGATGTTCCTCCGCCTGCAGCCGCGCCGTGATGTCCTCGCCGACACCGAGCAGGCCGGCGGTCGCGCCCTGTTCGTCGTGCAGTCGCGTGGTGTGCCAGGACACGACGCGCAACTGACCGTCGGCCGTCAGTACGTGGCCGCGGAAGCGGCGCGCCGCGTCGCGTTCGCCGCTGACCAGCTGAGCGAAGAAGGCGCGCGCATCGGCACGCTCGTCTTCCGGAAAGCACAGCTCGAACCAGTCGCGTCCAGGCAGGCTGTTGCCCGGGTGGCCCAGCACATCGGCCGCCATCCGGTTGGCGCGCACGATGCGCCCGTCGTTGTCCGCGACCACCATCATGTTGCCGGCAATGTCGAAGTAAAGCTCGGCGCGGTCCCGTTCCGCCTTCAGCTCGGCGGTGCGATGATCGACCAGCGCCTTCATTTCGGCGTTGAAACGCTGCAACTGCTGTTCGAACAGGTTCTGCCGCGCGTGTGCGGCCTGCAGCTCGCTCACGTGCAGGCGCAGTTCGATCTGCGCGACCACCTGCCGCGCCAGCGCGGCCAGCGCTTCGCGCTGGGCGGCGCCGAGCTCGTGTGCCACGGTGTCGATGACGCACAGCGTGCCGATGCGCCGGCCATCGGCGACTTCGAGCGGCGCCCCGGCGTAGAAGCGGATGCCCGGCCCGCCAGTGACCAGCGGGTTGTCGCGAAAGCGCGCGTCCATCGTCGCGTCCGGCACCACCAGCACCTCGTGCTGCAGGATGGCGTGTGCGCAGAAGGCCTGCTCGCGCGGTGTTTCGGTGGCGTCCAGACCGATGCGCGACTTGAACCATTGCCGGTCCTGGTCGACCAGGCTGACCAGCGCGATCGGGGTGCCGCAGAGTTGCGAAGCAATGCGCGCCAGATCGTCGAACGCTGGTTCGGGCGGCGTATCGAGCAGCCGGCAGGCCTGCAGCGCCTGCAGGCGTTCGTGTTCGTCGGGCGGCAGTGGGGCTGCGATCGTGGAAGTCATGCTGCACGTGTCCGTAGCGGAGTGCTGCCGCTCATCCTTCCACCCACGGCTGCCGCAGGGCGGGGGTGGAGGCGACGGCGGGCAGTGTCGGCCTGTTGTCGGCATTCTGCCTTCAAACTTGACTGACCGCCGGTGTCCGCGACCGTTCAGCGATCGATCGCGATGCGGCGCCTGCCGTCGGCACGCCCGCCCGGGCCGTAGCAGCGCTCTTCGACGTCGATGCGGCTGTGACACATGGTCAGCACCGTGCTCGACCGGGTGCCGTAGTCCTCGCCGGCAATGAAGACCGGCGACAGACGGCGTTCCCATTCGAGACCGACGCCGGTGTCCGGCAGGTCGGCGTCGGCCGCCGGCGTGTCGTCGCGCAGCGTGTCGAACAGCGCGTCCTGGCGCGCTGCGGCGTCGGTCAGGGCGAGCGCCCGTGCAAAGCCGTCGCGGGCGCGCAGCAGCTTGGGCCAGGGCGTACCCGGAAGGTGGTTGGACAGCGCATGGACGCCGTCGTCGAGCACGCGCCACTGCGCCTCTGCACCGTGGCGATGGCCGACCCACGCCAGCGTGTCGCCGTCGCAGAGCAGCAGATTGAAACCGTTGTAGGCGCCTGCCTCGCCGCAGGCCTGCCGCGCGTAGTCGCCGGCGGTCTGCCGGCCGGTCAGGAAGCCGGCGACCAGTTCGCCGCGCGAGCGGGTGTGGTCGCGCTGCGCCGACGGGTCGCGGTAGTTGGTCAGGGCGGCGAAACGGCCGCAGCGGCTCACGCCCATCCAGCTGCCGCCCGACTGCAGGTCGCGCCCGGCCAGTACTTGCGGCGCATCCGGCCAGAAGTCGAGTGCGGCCGTCGGGCGACGGTGGAACTCATCGCGATTGGCGGCGACGATGAGCGGGCAGTCCGGCTGCTGCTTCCAGCCGAGCACGATGAGACACATGGGCTGCGGCGTCCGTCAGGCGGTGCGGAAGCGTTCGAGATGGCGCACGCTGTCAGGCGCCAGGAATTCGTATAACCCGTGACTTTGCACGTGGCAGCCCAGTTCCAGCTCGAACAGCCGCTGATTGTTCACGCCCTCATACACTTCCATCCAGGTCTGCGGGTCGTCCAGCCGCCTGCGCACGCGGCCGGCGACGCCGGTGGCCGCCTGCAGCGAGGTCTGCATGGCGCTCAATGCGGCCAGCAGCGCCGCCTCGCGGGTGGTGTCGATACGGTAGTAGATGTAGTAGTCGATGCGCACCGTCATTCGCCAAGCGCGTAGGGCAGGGCAGTGAAGCGCAGCACCGGCCCCTCCAGCCCGCCGATGCGCACCTCGCCCGCTTCGGTGCTCGACATCTGCACCACGGCGAGCAGATCGCAGCCACCGTCCGGCAGCGCGACCGCATCGACCACCAGGCCGCAGGCCTGTCCGTTCGTGTCCACACCGTGTACCGGCGTGCCCGCCGCCGGCGGCGGGCAGTCGGCGCTTGCGCGGTACATGCGGCGCTTCAGCTTGCCGAGGTACTGCGTGCGGGCGACGATCTCCTGCCCGGGGTAGCAGCCCTTCTTGAAACTGACGCCGCCGGTCAGTTCGAAATTGACCATCTGCGGCACGAATTCTTCCTGCGTACCCGGCCACACGCTGACCAGACCGTCGCGGATGTCGAACCAGCGCCAGGTCGGTGTGCCGGCAGGTGTGGCGCGGCTGGACAGCACACTCCAGACCGCTTCGAGGCGGTCGGCGGGCAGCACGATCTCGAAGCGGTCGTTCGCCAGGCGCAGCACGCGCACGCCATCGGCCACCGCCTGCGTCATCGGTGCCGCCGGCACCGGCAGCCCGGCCGCCTGCAGCGCGGCTTCGGCATCGCGGCCGGCCAGTCCGAGCGCCGGCATCGCGGCGGTGGCATCGGTCAGCGTGGCCTTGGCGCGCAGGATGTACATCGACAGCTTCTTGCGCATCGCCTCGGCCAGCGCACGGGGCAACTGCAGCACGGTGGCGTCGCCGTCGCGCCACATCGTGAAGGTGGCGAGCAGGCGCCCTTTGGCCGTGCAGAAACCGGCGCTGCGCAAGCCGTCGGCCGGCAGGCCCTTGACGTCGTTCGTCATCAGGTTGTGCAGGAAGCTGGCAGCGTCCTCGCCGTCGGCGCGCAGCCGGGCGAGATGGGTCAGCGGTACCAGCACGGTGCCTTCGCGGGCGGCGCGCATTTCGGCGACGGCGTCCTGCATGGCGGGGAACTGGCTGTCGTCGGCTGCAGTGCCGGAGGGGATGAGATCGTCGAGCATCATGATGTTGCGAAATCCGTAGGCAGGAGAGGTTGCCGAAAAGGTTAACATACGGGGCCGCGCGTGCTGCCTGCGCGTTCCCGCCTCTTTCGCATGACCCGTCTGCTCGTCCGTCTGTTCCTTCTTCTGGCTGTACTCGCCGCGCTGATCGGTGCCGCGCTGGTCTGGTACGCGCAGCGCCCGCTGCAGTGGAGCGGCGATGCCGTCGAATACACACTGCGCCCGGGCACCGCGCTGCGCCAGGCAGCGCGCCAGATCGAGGCGGCGGGTGTTCCGGTCGATGGCCGCCTGCTCGGCCTGATCGGCCGCGTCGCGGTCGATGGCACCCGGCTGCAGGCCGGCAGCTACGCCTTCAACAGCGGCGTCACGCCACTCGAACTGCTGGGCATGATGACGCGCGGCGATGTGAGCATGCGCGAGGTACGCTTCATCGAGGGCTGGACCCTGAAGCAGATCCGCACTGCGCTGGCCGCCAGTCCCGACCTGAAGCAGGACGCCGCGGCGCTGTCCGACGCCGAACTGCTGGCCCGGCTCGGCAGCGACGCGACTTTCGTCGAGGGCTGGTTCTTTCCGGACACCTATCTGTTTGCCGCCGGCGACAGCGACCTGTCGATACTGAAGCGCGCCCATCACGCGATGCGCGCGCAACTGGAACAGGCCTGGGCGGCGCGCGCGCCCGATCTGCCCTACGCCTCGCTGCAGGACGCGCTGATCATGGCGTCCATCGTCGAGAAGGAAACCGGCGCCGCGGCCGATCGCGACAAGGTGGCCTCGGTCTTCGTGAACCGGCTGCGTGCCGGCATGCCGCTGCAGACCGACCCCACCGTGATCTACGGGCTGGGTGAGCGCTTCGACGGCAATCTGACCCGCGCCCACCTGCAGACCGACGGCCCGTACAACACCTATCTGCGGCGCGGCCTGCCGCCGACAGCGATTGCCGCGCCCGGCCGCGCATCGATCGAGGCGGCGTTGAATCCGGCGCCCACCCGTTACTATTACTTCGTCGCGCGCGGCGACGGCAGCAGCGTGTTCTCGAAGACGCTGGCCGAGCACAACAGCGCGGTCGACCGTTACCAGCGGCGGCCGGCGCGCGCCGCACGCAACTGACGCCGGCCGTCATCCATCATCCAATTCATCCGAACCCGATGCACAACACCCGCTTCATCACCTTCGAAGGCATGGACGGCGCCGGCAAGAGCACGCAGATCGCCCGCACCGCCGACTGGCTGCGCGCGCGCGGTCATGCGGTGCTGCTGACCCGCGAGCCGGGCGGTACACCGCTGGGCGAGTCGCTGCGCGCGCTGCTGCTGCACCAGACCATGCACCCGGATACCGAAGCCCTGCTGATGTTCGCCGCCCGGCGGGAACACCTGGCGCAGGTGATCGAGCCGGCGCTGGCGCGGGGCGAATGGGTGCTGTGCGATCGTTTCACCGACGCGAGCTTTGCCTACCAGGGCGGCGGTCGCGGCCTGGACAAAGCGCGGCTCGAAGCGCTCGAAGCCTGGGTGCAGCGCGGATTGCAGCCCGGGCTCACACTGCTGTTCGATCTGCCCTGCGAGGTGGCGGCGCAAAGACTGGCGGCCAGCGGCGGCGACCCCGACCGCTTCGAGCGCGAACAGTCGGATTTCTTCAACCGGGTGCGTGCCGCCTATCTCGCGCGCGCCAAGGCCGACGCGCGACGCATGCAGGTGCTCGACGCGGCAAGGACCCCGGAAGAAGTTTCCATTCAACTTGAAGAAATTCTTTCAAGGTACTGTTCCTGAATGATTTACGACTGGTGCAAGCCGCAATGGTCGCAGTTGATGGCGCTGGCCGAACGGATGCCGCACGCGCTGCTGCTGGCCGGGCCGGCCGGCCTGGGCAAGCGCGAGTTCGCCGAGGCGCTGGCGGCACGCATGCTGTGCGAGCGGGCGAGCGGGGAACAGGTAGCCTGCGGCGAATGCGCTTCGTGCAGGCTGATCGCCACCGACAACCACCCGGACTGGCTGGTCGTGCGGCCGGAGGCGCTCGACGACGAGGCGGAAGAGGGCGACGAGACGGCGTCCGACGACGGTGATGGCAAGGCGAAGTCGAAGCTGATCCGCATCGCCCAGGTGCGGGCGGTGACCGACCGTCTGGGCGTCGGCTCGCACCAGGGCGGCTACCGCGTGGTGCTGCTGTATCCGGCCGAAGCAATGAATGTCGACGCCGCGAACGCGCTTCTGAAATCACTTGAAGAACCGCCGCCCAAGACATTGTTTTTGCTGATAACTGACCATCCTCGCAAGCTGCTGCCGACGATACGCAGCCGCACCCGCGTGCTGTCCTTCCAGCAACCGCCCATCGAACAGTCGCTGGCCTGGCTCGCGGCCCAGGGCGTGCGTGACGCCGGCGATGCGCTGGCGCTGTGTGCAGGTTCGCCGCTGCATGCGCGCGACCTCGCCAGTTCGAAGGACGCTCAAATCCAGGCCCAGTTTGTCGATGATGTATCGAAGCACGCGCTGAGCGCGCCGCTGGAGGTCGCCGCGCGCTGGGACGGCTGGCTCAAGGGACGCAAGAAGGGCGAACCGGGCCTGACCGATCTGCCGACACTGGTCACCTGGCTGCAGCGCTGGCTGGCCGACCTCGTGCTGCTGGCACAGGCCGGCGAGCCGCGGGTATTTGTCGGCCGGCGCGCCCAGCTCGGGCAGCTGGCGGAACGCAGCGACGTGGGCACTGTCCTGCGTGGGTACAATGAATTGCTGAAGGTGCGGGCGCTGGCGCATCACCCGCTGAATGCGCGCCTGTTCCTCGAAGACATGCTCATTCGTTACGCCCGTCTGTTCCGGTCGCAACGCTGAGCACACGAAAAGGGAGGCTGTCATGAGCGATCCGCATATCCAGCCGGGCAACCGGCGCAGCGTGCTGTCGCTGGCGGTGACGTCGAAATCGGTGCTCTATGCGGCCTACATGCCTTTCCTGAAGGGCGGCGGCATTTTCCTGCCGACCAACCGCGCCTACCGTCTGGGCGACGAAGTGTTCCTGCTGCTGCAGCTGATGGAAGATCCGGCCAAGCTGCCCATCCAGGGCACGGTGGCCTGGGTGACGCCGGCTGACGCGCAGGGCGGCAAGCAGCAGGGCATCGGCCTGCGTTTTGGCGAGGACGACAGCAGCAAGTCGGCGCGCGCCAGGATCGAACAGGTGGTTGGCGGCTACCTCGGTTCGTCGCGGCAGACCCACACGCTTTGATTCAGTATTGATCCACAACGGTTTTTCATGTTCATCGACTCACACTGCCATATCGATTTCCCCGATCTCGCCGCACGCGAGGACGAAGTGCTCGCCAATATGCAGGCACAGCAGGTCAGCCACGCGCTGTGCGTGTCGGTCAATATCGAACATTGGCCGCGCGTCACCGGCATGGCCGAGCGGCACGCCAACGTGTTCGCCTCGCTCGGCGTGCACCCCGATTACGAGGACGTGACCGAGCCGGACGTGGCGCAGCTGGTCGAGATGTCGACGCATCCGCGCGTGGTCGCCATCGGCGAAACCGGGCTCGACTACTTCCGCCTGACCGGCGACCTCGAATGGCAGCGCAAGCGCTTCCGCACCCACATCCGCGCCGCGCGGGAGTGCGGCAAGCCGCTCATCATCCACACCCGTTCGTCGGCCGAGGACACGCTGACCATCATGCGCGAGGAGCGTGCGCACGAGGTGGGCGGCGTCATGCACTGCTTCACCGAAACGCTCGAAGTGGCCGAAGCTGCGATCGATATGGGCTTCTGCATTTCCTTCTCCGGCATCGTCACCTTCAAGAACGCGCAGCAGTTGCGCGACGTGGCGAAGGCCATCCCGCTGGCGTCGATGCTGATCGAGACCGATTCGCCCTATCTGGCGCCGGTGCCCTACCGCGGCAAGATGAACGAGCCCGCCTACGTGCCGCACGTCGCCGCCGAACTGGCGAAGGTGCGTGGCATGACGGTGGAGGAGGTCGGCCGCGTCACCTCCGACAATTTCTTCCGCCTGTTCCACGACGCCGCCCGACTGGCTGGCCGCGAGGAGGTGGCCGCATGAAGGCACTGCGCATCGCACTGCTCGGTTTCATTCTTGGTCTGGCCGGCGCCAGTGGCGTGTCGGCGGCCGCGTACGACGACCTGATCAACGCCGCTAACCTCGGCGACACCGGCAAGGTGGCCAGTTTCATCGACCGTGGGCTGGACGTGAATTCGGTCGATCCGCGCGGTGAAACGCTGCTGATCATCGCCGCACGCAACGGTTATACCGAGCTCGTGAAGGCGCTGCTGGCGCGCCGCGCCAAGGTCGAGGCGGTCAATGCGGTCGGCGAGACGGCGCTGGCGGTGGCCGCCTTCAACGGCCACGTGGCCGTGGTCGACCAGCTGCTCGCGGCTGGCGCCAATCCGGTCAATACCCAGGGCTGGTCGGCGCTGCACTACGCGGCGATGCAGGGACACACGGCGGTGCTGAAGGCGCTGATCGCGCGCGGTGCGCCGGTCGACGCGCCGGCGCCCAACGGCGCCACCGCGCTGATGCTGGCGGCGAAGGCCAATATCGAATCGGTGAGGGTGCTGCTGGCCGCACGCGCCGACGCGCGCATCCGCGGCCGCGACGGCGAGACCGCACTCGACTGGGCGATGAAGGCCGGTAACACCGACGCGGCCGCGCTGATCCGCGCGGCGATGGGGCAGTGATGACGCACCCTGCGAGCGGATCCGGCCTCGGCCACGCGACGGACTATCCGGACAGTTACGACGCCGGCCTGCTGTTCCCGATGCCGCGTGAGGCGTCGCGCGCGGCGCTGGGCATCGCTGCGCAGACGCTGCCCTTCGGCGGCGTCGATCGCTGGCACGCCTGGGAGATTTCCTGGCTCAACCCGCAGGGCAAGCCTGAAGTCGCGATCGGCCGCTTCGACATTCCGGCCGACAGCAGCCACATCGTCGAGTCGAAGTCGCTCAAGCTCTACCTGAACGGCTACAACAACGAACGCATGAGTTCGCTGGAAGCGGTGCGCGCGCTGATCGAGACCGATCTGTCGGCTGCCTGCCAGTCCGGCGTGACGGTGCAGATGTATGCGCCGGACGGCGTGCCGCCGGTGCAGACGCAGATGGTGGGCGAGTCGATCGACGGCCTGGACATCGTCTGCGACCGCTACCAGCCGGACGCAGCGCTGCTGTCCGCCAGTGGCGACACGGTCGAGGAAACGCTGCGCTCCGACCTGCTGAAGTCCAACTGCCCGGTCACGCTGCAGCCGGACTGGGCCTCGCTGCAACTGCGCTACCGCGGACCGAAGATCGACCGCGCCGGGCTGTTGCGCTACATCGTGTCCTTCCGCAATCACGCCGATTTCCACGAGCACTGCGTCGAACGCATCTACATGGACGTGATGGCGCGCTGCCAGCCCGAACTGCTGACCGTGTGCGCCTGTTACACCCGTCGCGGCGGGCTCGACATCAACCCCTGGCGCAGCAATTTCGAGTCGCCGCCCGACAGTTTCGTCAAGCTGATCAGGCAGTAAGCCGGGCACGCAGGTCGGCTACCGCGGCGCGGAACTCCGGCGCGCCGCCGTAGCTCGGATGCCGCGCCGGCAGCGCGTCGATGCCCATGTCGGCCAGGCTGTGCTGGCAGATGCGCCCGATGGCCAGCCGCGGCACGCCGGGGAAGAGGGCGAGGAACTGTTCCAGCAGCGGGCGCAGCGCGCGCCGTTCGCTCACGCTCGGCGCACGGTTGGTCAGCGGCCGGCCGGCGTCGTGCGGGTGGTAGGCGACCGCGTTCCACAGCACGAAATCGGTCGGTGCCCAGCCATTGCCGGACATCGCGGCCCAGACGATGCTGGCGGTCCGCTCCAGCATGCCGTCGGTGTTCTTCAGCTGCGGCAGCACGCGGCTGGTGCGCTGGAAGCCGCCGTCGAAATAGTCGCTGCCGCGGCCGGCGGCATGGGCGGCCAGCACGTCGCGCTCGCTGGTCATCGCCATGCCGGAGAACTTGGCACCGCTGTAGCTCGGCGCTTCGGCGATCAGCAGCACGCGAGCGCGCCCGAGCCGGGCGGCCAGATAGCGCTGCAGGTGGTCGGCGCGGATGCGCGGTGCGTCCGGACCGGTGTCGTGCAGCGGGTCGTGATCGCCCCAGGGGTTGAACATCGTGGCGGGCTCGGGAATCAATGCACCGGCCGCGACGGCGGAAACAAAACTGTCGAGATCGTTTTTCGACATCGGGTGTCCATACGGGCTGAAACGCAAGGCGCGCATTGTGCCCGACCTGGCTGTCGTATCGGGAGCGATCGACAGACGCCGGACAAGACAAGAAAGAGAATGAAGCGATGACCTCCGATCTGATTCTGGCTGCGCGCATGGCGCTGCGCGACTTCCGTGCCGGCGAGCTGCGCGTGCTCGGCCTGGCGCTGCTGCTGGCGGTGGCCGCACTCACCTCGGTGTCCTTCTTCACCGACCGCGTGTCGCGTTCGGTGGTCAGCGAGGCGAACCAGCTGCTCGGCGGCGATCTGCGCGTGGCCGGCGACAACCCGCTGCCCGACACCTACGTCGATGAAGCGCAGTCGCGCGGACTGCGTGCGATCCGTAGCTGGAGCTTCACCAGCATGGCGTCGGCCGCCGACGGCGCCCAGCTGGTCGGCGTCAAGGCGGTGTCCGACGGCTACCCGCTGCGCGGCAAGCTGCGCATCGCGCCAGAACTGAATGCGCCGGACGCCGACACGCGGGCGATACCCGAGCCCGGCACGGTGTGGCTGGACGAACGCGCGACCAGTGCGCTGCGCGTGCGCAGCGGCGACACGATCAGCGTCGGCCAGCTCAAGCTGCGCGTGGCCGCGGTGCTCACCTTCGAATCGGATCGCGGCGCGAGCTTCTTCGCCATCGTGCCGCGGCTGATGCTGAACGCGGCCGATCTGCCGGCCAGCGGGCTGATACAGGAAGGCAGCCGCATCAGCTACCGGCTGCACGTGGCGGGCGACGACGCTGCGGTGCGTGCCTACGCCGCCTGGCTGAAGCCTCAGCTGGCGCGCGGCCAGCGCGTCGAGAATGTCGAGGAGGCGCAGCCCGAGGTGCGCGGCGCGCTCGACCGGGCGCAGAAATTCCTGCGTCTGGCGGCCATGCTGGCCGTCGTGTTCGCCGCCGTGGCCGTCGGCCTTGCGGCGCGCCGCTACATGCAGCGCCATCTCGACGGCTGCGCCGTGATGCGCTGCCTCGGCGCCACGCAGGCGCGGCTGACGCGGCTGTTCCTGATCGAGTTCGTGCTGGTCGGCCTGCTCGCCTGCGCGCTCGGCTGCGTCGTCGGCTACGTCACGCAGTTTGGTGTCGAGGCGCTGCTCGCCGGTCTGTTCGCGACCACCTTGCCGCAGCCCGGGCTGACGCCGGTGTTGTACGGTTTTGCCGTTGGCATGACCTTGATGCTGGGTTTCGTGTGGCCGCAGCTGCTGCGCCTGCGCCGCGTGTCGACGCTGCGCGTGCTGCGGCGCGAATGGGACGACGCAGACGTCGTGTCCTGGGGCGCCTACGGTTTCGGCCTGGCCTGTCTGTCGGCGCTGATCGTGCTGATGGCCGGCGACCTGACGCTGGGCGCCGTCGTGGTCGGTGGCTTCGCGGCCGCCTGCGGCATTTACGCGGCGGTCGCCTGGGGCGCGCTGGCGCTGGTGGCGCGGCTGCGCGGCGGCACTGCCGGCGGCTGGCGCTACGGTCTGGCCAGCCTGACCCGCCGGCGCGTCGCCTCGACGGTGCAGATCGCCGCGCTCGGTCTCGGCCTCACCGCGGTGCTGCTGCTGGTCATCGTGCGCGGCGATCTGCTCGATGCCTGGCGCAACCGGCTGCCGGTCGACGCACCGAACCGCTTCGTGCTGAACATCCAGCCCGACCAGCTCGACGCGGTGCGCGCGCAGTTCGCCGATGCCGGACTGGCGCCGCCGCAGCTGCTGCCGATGTCGCGCGCTCGCCTGGTCGCGCTGAACGACCGTGCGGTGTCGCCGGACGACTATGACGACGCACGCGCCAAGCGGCTGGTCGAGCGCGAATTCAACCTGTCCTGGGACGACCACGTACAGGTTGGCAACCGCATCGTCGCCGGCAACTGGGACGCCGCGCAGCCCGCCTTCTCGGTCGAGGCCGGACTGGCGCGCACATTGGGCATCGCGCCTGGTGACCGTTTGCGCTTCGATGTCGCCGGCCGCCAGGTCGAGGCGGTGGTCGGCAGCCTGCGCGAGCTGGAGTGGGATTCGATGAACGTCAATTTCTTCGTCGTCGCGACCCCCGGCGTGCTGGAGGATTTCCCGGCCAGCTACATCACCTCCTTCCATCTGCCGGCAACGGCAGCCGGCTTCACCAACGAACTGGTGGCGCGCTTTCCCAATCTGACCGCGGTCGATGTCGATGCCGTGGTGCGCCAGTTCCGCGCGCTGATGGACCAGCTGTCGGCGGCAGTCAGCGTGGTGTTCGGTTTCGCGCTGCTGGCTGGCGTGGTCGTGCTGCTGGCAGCCATCGAGTCCACGCACGACGAGCGGCGTTTCGAGCTGGCGGTGCTGCGCACCCTCGGCGCACGCGACCGGCAATTGCGTGCCTCGTTGGCCGCGGAATTTGCGATACTCGGGGCTCTCGCTGGCGTGCTCGCCGCATTCGGCGCTCTCGTGCTGACCATGCTGCTGGCCCGCCAGGCCTTTCAGCTCCCGTATCTGCCCTCCGCCGGCCTGCCGCTGGCCGGCGTCGCATTCAGCGTGCTGGCCGTGCTTGCCGCCGGCATGCTGGGTCTGCGCGGAGCGCTGAAGGCACCCGCGCTGACCAGCCTGCGCGCGCTCTGATTTTTTCGTACGGCCGATGTGACGCGGCGCTGCCGCCGCGCACTCGTCCTGTTCGTCTGTCCGTTCCAAACGAGAACAAGAAGATGGTCATCCGATGCAACTGCCGCTGATCACCCTCGTCGCACTGCCTTTCGCCGGCAGCCTGATTGCAGCACTGCTGCCGACCAATGCGCGCAATGCCGAATCGACGCTGGCCGGCCTTATCGCGCTGCTCTGCACGGTGCAGGCGGCGCTGCTGTTTCCGGAGATCGCGGCCGGGCAGGTGATCCGTCAGGAAATTTCCTGGCTGCCGTCGCTCGGCCTGAACTTCGTGCTGCGCATGGACGGCTTCGCCTGGATGTTCTCGATGCTGGTGCTGGGCATCGGCGCACTGGTCGTGCTGTACGCGCGCTACTACATGTCGCCGGCCGACCCGGTGCCGCGCTTCTTCGCCTTCCTGCTCGCCTTCATGGGTGCGATGAGCGGCGTCGTGCTGTCCGGCAACCTGTTCCAGATGGTGCTGTTCTGGGAACTGACCAGCCTGTTCTCCTTCCTGCTGATCGGTTACTGGCACCACCGCAAGGACGCGCGCCGCGGCGCGCGCATGGCGCTGACCGTGACCGGCGCGGGCGGCCTCTGCCTGCTGGCCGGTGTGGTACTGCTCGGCCACATCGCCGGCAGCTACGACCTCGACGTGGTGCTGGCGGCCGGCGACACGGTGCGCGCGCATCCGCTGTACCGGCCGATGCTGGTGCTGGTGCTGCTCGGCGCCTTCACCAAGAGCGCGCAGTTCCCGTTCCAGTTCTGGCTGCCCAATGCGATGGCGGCACCGACACCGGTGTCGGCCTACCTGCATTCGGCCACCATGGTGAAGGCCGGCGTGTTCCTGCTGGCGCGGCTGTGGCCGGTGCTGGCCGGCACCGACGAGTGGTTCTGGCTGGTCACGGGCGCCGGTCTGGCGACGCTGCTGGTCGGCGGTTTCGCCGCCATCTTCCAGAACGACCTGAAGGGCCTGCTCGCCTATTCGACCATTTCGCATCTCGGCCTGATCACCACGCTGCTCGGTCTGAACAGCCCGCTGGCGGCGGTGGCGGCGGTGTTCCACATCATCAACCACGCCACCTTCAAGGCCTCGCTGTTCATGGCGGTGGGCGTGATCGACCATGAAACCGGCACGCGCGACATCCGCCGCCTGAGCGGTCTGGCGCGCTACATGCCGATCACCGCAACGCTGGCGACCGTGGCGGCGGCGGCGATGGCCGGCGTGCCGCTGCTCAACGGCTTTATCTCGAAGGAAATGTTCTTCAGCGAAGCAGTGTTCCTCGCCGCCTCACCCGGCATCGATCGCGCGCTGCCGGTGGTGGCAGTGGTCGCCGGCATGTTCAGCGTCGCCTATTCGCTGCGCTTCACGGTCGAGGTGTTCCTGGGCCGCGACAAATGCGGCGCGCTGCCGCGACAGCCGCACGAGCCGCCGCGCTGGATGCGGGCGCCGATCTCGGTGCTGGTGCTTGCCTGTCTGGTGGTCGGCACGCTGCCGCAGTGGTCCATCCAGCGCATCCTCGAAACTGCGGCGCAGCCGGTAGTCGGCACGCTGCCGGCTTTCGACCTGGCGGTGTGGCACGGCTTCAACCTGCCGCTGTGGATGAGCCTGCTGTCGCTGGTCGGCGGCATCGCGCTCTTTTTCGCGCTGCGCAGCCCGATGCGCCGCGGCCATCTGGCGACGACGCCGCTGCTCGGCCGGATCAACGGCAAGCGCGTGTTCCGCTCGCTGCTGGCCCGGCTGACGCTGGCCGGCCGCCACACCCGGCGGCTGTTCGGTACGCGGCGCCTGCAGATGCAGCTGATGCTGCTGGTGCTGGTGACGCTGCTGGCCGCCGCCGTGCCACTGCGCAAGCTCGGCAGCGAGGCGCTGCTGGCCGGCGGTGACCGCGCCATGCTCGAGTTCTCGCCGATGTTCGCGCTGATGTGGCTGGTCGGGGCGGGGGCCGCGATCGGCGCCGTATGGCAGGCGAAATACCACCGGCTGACCGCGCTGGCGCTGATGAGCGTGTCCGGGCTGGTCACCGTCATCACCTTCGCCTGGTTCTCGGCGCCCGATCTCGCGCTGACCCAGCTGTCGGTCGAGGCGGTCACCACCGTGCTCGTCATGCTCGGGCTGCGCTGGCTGCCGAAGCGGCTGGAGGACGTCGGGCGCGACCAGTCGCTGCGCGTCCGCGCGCGGGCACGCGTGCGGCGTGCGCGCGACCTGACGGTCGCACTCGCGGCCGGCGCCGGCCTCGCGCTGCTTTCGTGGGCCATGATGACGCGCAGTTTTCCGCAGAGCATTTCGCCCTTCTTTCTCGAACGGGCGCTGCCCGAAGGCGGCGGCAGCAATGTGGTGAACGTGATGCTGGTCGATTTCCGCGGTTTCGACACGCTGGGCGAAATCACCGTGCTGGGCGTGGTGGCGCTGACCGTGTATGCGCTGCTGCGCCGCTTCCGTCCGGCGCCGGAAAGTGCAGAACTGCCGGCGCAGCAGCGGGCGCTGCCGGCCGACCTGGCGACCGATCTGGTCGATGCGCAGACAGCCGAGGACACCGCGCGTGGCTACCTGATGGTACCGGCGGTGCTGGTGCGGCTGGTGCTGCCGCTGGCGGCGGTGATCGCGGTCTACCTGTTCATGCGCGGCCACAACGAACCGGGCGGCGGCTTCGTCGCCGGGCTGGTGTTGTCGACCGCCTTCATCGTGCAGTACATCGTGTCGGGCACGCAGTGGGTCGAAGCGCACATGGACCTGCGGCCGCAGCGCTGGATCGCCTTCGGCCTGCTGACGGCGACGGCTACCGGCCTCGGTTCCTTCACACTGGGCTATCCCTTCCTGACCACTCACACCGCCCACGTCAGCCTGCCGCTGATCGGCGACATCCACGTCGCCAGCGCGCTGTTCTACGACATCGGCGTGTTCCTGCTGGTGGTCGGGGCGACGCTGCTGATACTGACCGCGCTGGGCCACCAGTCGGTGCGCGGACGCCGTGTCCGCGACAGCGATGGTGACGGCGACGAACAAAGAGAGGGAGCGCACTGATGGAAATCGTCCTCGCCTGCGCGATCGGCGTGCTCACCGCCTGCGGCGTGTGGCTGCTGCTGCGACCGCGTACCTATCAGGTGATCATGGGGCTGTCGCTGCTCGGCTACGGCGTGAACCTGTTCATCTTCAGCATGGGCCGGCTGGCGCTGGACAGCGAGCCGGTGCTGGCGCCCGGCGTGCCGACCGACCTTGCGCACTACACCGACCCGATGCCGCAGGCACTGGTGCTGACCGCCATCGTGATCGGCTTCGCGATGACCGCGCTCTTCCTGGTCGTGCTGCTGGCGCAGCGGGGCTTCTTCGGCAATGACCATGTCGATGGGCGGGAGGACGCCGAATGAGGGCCCTCGCACAGGCGCTGATGCCGCATCTGACTATCGTTCCCATCCTGCTGCCGCTGCTGACCGCCTGCCTGCTGCTGTTGCTGGACGGCCGGCGCCACCGCATCCGCGGCATGATCGGTCTGGCGGCCGCGCTGGCCAATCTGGCGGTGGCGGTGCTGCTACTGTTCTGGGTCGGCAGCGACCAGCCCGCCGCCTATGGCGTTTACCTGCCGTCGAACTGGGATGTGCCCTTCGGCATCGTGCTGGTCGCCGACCGCCTTTCGGTGCTGCTGCTGGTCACCGCGGCCGTCGTCGCGCTGATGGCGCTGCTGTTCGCGGTGGCGCGCTGGCACAAGGCGGGTGCGCACTTTCATCCGCTGTTCCAGATCCAGATCATGGGTCTGAACGGCGCCTTCCTGACCGGCGACCTGTTCAACCTGTTCGTGTTCTTCGAGGTGATGCTGGCGGCGTCCTACGGCCTGCTGCTGCATGGATCGGGTCCGTCGCGTGTGCGCACCGGGCTGCACTACGTGGCGATCAACCTGCTGGCGTCCTCGCTCTTCCTGATCGGCGCGGCGCTGATCTACGGCGTCACCGGCACGCTGAACATGGCCGACATCGCGGCACGCATCCCGCAGGTGGCGGCCGGCGATCGCGCGCTGCTGCACGCGGGCTTCGCCGTGCTCGGTGTCGCCTTCCTCGCCAAGGCGGCGATGTGGCCGCTGAACTTCTGGCTGGTGCCGGCCTATGCCGCCGCCAGCGCGCCGGCGGCCGCGGTGTTCGCGCTGCTGACCAAGGTGGGCGTCTACGTGCTGCTGCGCTTCAGTACGCTGATGTTCTCGGACCAGGCGGGCGCTTCCGCCGGCTTCGGCAGCGACTGGCTGCTGTGGGGCGGCACGGCGACGCTGGCGGCCGGGGCCTTCGGCATGTTCTCGACGCAGCGGCCGGGCCGGCTGGCAGGCTTCGCCGTCATCGTGTCCTCGGGCACGCTGCTGGCCGTGCTCGGTCTGGCCCGTCCGGAACTGACCGCCGGCGCGCTGTACTACCTGCCCAGTTCGACGCTCGGCGTGGCCGCCTTCTTCCTGCTGGCCGAGCTGATGGAGCGCTCGCGCAGTGCCGACGTCGCCGGCGCGCGCGCGCCGGAGGACGAGGAGGATCACCTGCCGTTCCCGCTGGCCGAACTTGAGCTGGACAAGGACGTCAATCTGGACGAGGACGAGGAAATGCTGATCGGTCACGCCATTCCGGCTGCCACCGCGCTGCTCGGCCTGGCCTTCATCTGCTGCACGCTGCTGGTGGCCGGACTGCCGCCGCTGTCCGGCTTCATCGGCAAGTTCGTGCTGCTGTCGGCGCTGGTGCCGGAGCTGAGCGCGGACACTGCCCGCATCGACGCGCTGCTGACCTGGGTGCTGCCGGTACTCATCGTGCTGTCCGGGCTGTGCGCGCTGGTGGCACTGTCGCGCGTCGGCATCCGCTTCTTCTGGACACCGGTCGATCGCGAGGCACCGCTGCTGCGGGTGGTCGAATTCGTGCCGATCGCGGTGCTGGTCGGTGTGTGCGTGTTCATTTCGGTGCGCGCCGAGCCGGTCATGCGCTACGCGGCGGCGACCGCCGACGCGCTATACAGCCCGGCCGGCTATATCGACGCGGTGCTGTCGGCGCGGCCGCGACCGACACCGACCAATGCCGAACGCCTGGGCCTGCACGGGCCGGAGTCCGCGCCATGATGCGCCGCATGTTTCCCGCTCCGCTGCTGTCGCTGGCGCTGCTCGCGCTGTGGCTGCTGCTCAACAATGCGTCGCTGGGCCTCGGTCAGTGGCTGCTCGGCACCTTCCTTGGTGTGCTGGTGCCGCTGCTGACGCAGTCGCTGCGGCCGACGCCGGTGCGCTTCCGCCGTCCGTGGGTGGCACTGCGGCTGTTCATGCAGGTCGGTTACGACGTGATCGTCTGGAACTGGCGCGTGCTGCGCGGCACGCTGGCTGCGGGCAAGCGCATGCCGCGCGGCGGTTTCGTCGTGGTGCCACTGGACATGCGCGATCCGAACGGGCTGGCGGTGCTGGCGGCCATCATGTGCGTGATCCCCGGCACCATCTGGTCGGAGCTGGCGCTGGACCGCAGCGCGCTGCTCGTCCACATGTTCGACATGGACGATGTCGAGGCCGAGATCGCACTGATCAAGCGCCGCTACGAACGCCCGCTGATGGAGATATTCGAATGAGCCCGCTGCTGTTTTCCGCCATCGTGTTCACGATGGGCTGCTACATCACGGCGATGGCGCTGGCGCTGCTGCGCCTGGTCCGCGGCCCGTCCGCGCAGGACCGCGTGCTGGCGATGGACCTGATCTGCACCATCGCGATGCTGATCCTGATGGTGCTGGCGATACGCTATCGCAGCGCGATGTACTTCGAGGCTGCGCTGCTCGTTTCGATCTTCGGCTTCGTCAGTTCGGCCGCCATGGCGAAGTTCCTGTTGCGCGGCGAGGTGATCGAATGAGCGCCCGCGTCATGCCGGAGGCAGCGCGATGATTCCGCCGCTGCCCTTGTGGGTCGAAATTCCGGTGGCGCTGCTGCTGGCGCTGAGCGGCGTGTTCACGCTGGTGGCGGCGATCGGTGTGGTGCGCTTCCGCAGCTTCTTCCAGCGCATGCATCCGCCGGCGCTGGCCTTCAGCTTTTCCGCCTGGTGCGTGACACTGGCCAGCATCCTGTACTTCTCGGCGCAGGATGGCGCGCTGTCGCTGCACGCCTGGCTCATCATCATCTTTCTGTCGCTGACGGTGCCGGTGACCACCATTCTGCTGTCGCGCACGGAGCTGTTCCGCCGGCGCAACAGCGGCGACCCCGACATGCCGCCGCCGCTGAGCGCCAGCGTGCCGCTGTCGGCGGACGCGGACGACTCGTCGCCCACGCCGCGCTGAGCCGGCGCCGCGGCCAGGTCAGAGCAGCAGCGGCGCGACGAAGGCGAAGAAGCCGCCGATCAGGAAAAGCAGGACCGACACGGCATACACCGCCACCGATGTCCGCCGGGCACGGGCGCAGGCCCGTGCCGCGGCCGGGTCGGCCGGGCAGGGCAGCGAGCGGGCGCGCCATTGCGCCGCACCCGCCAGCGCCAGCAGGGCGGCAGCGATGCCGAACACCGCCTCCTTGTGTTCGGACAACCAGATCAGCTGCGGCAACCTGCTGGTCAGCGTGACCAGCGTGGCGCCGGCGCCGAGTGCGACCAGCAGCGCCGGCAGCGCACAGCACACCAGCGTCGAACCGCTGGCCAGCAGCGACAGGCCGCTGGCGCCGAGCGACGCGCGCAGGCCGCGTTCGGGTGCGTCCATGTCAGCGTCCCTTGAGCGCGGCACGCAGGCTGTCCAGCGTGTCGGGCACGCGTTCGATCTTCTTCACCTGATAGCCGGCGTCGGTGATCTGCGTGCGCAGCGTGTCGTCGGCGATGTCCTGCCCATCCTTCAGGCTCAGCGCGACGATCTTGTGTTCGAGACTGACCAGCACGTCGGCGGTGGCGGCGTTGCTGCGCAGCTTCTTCTCGATCGCCGAACCGCAGAAGGCGCATACCAGACCTTCGACCTGCATCTTGATCGTGCTGGCGGCCAGCACCGGCACCGCGGTCAGCGAAAGAGCGATGGTCATGATGTAAAACTTCATCTTATTCATTGCATTACCTTTCAATTCAAAAGAGGAGCATGAGGTTTACGAAGGCGTCGCCGCGGTGCTCGCGATTGACGCTGACGCCGACATCGACCCACCAGCGGCGCTGGAACAGGCGCAGCAGCGGCGTGATCTGGGTGGCGTCGGTCAGCCCGCTGCGACGCTCGGCCTGCAGGCCGATCCAGGTGGCGATGTCCTCGTAGTCGGCGGCGTAGGGCGCCCACAGCCCCTGCGCTGTCGTGACCACCTGGGTGTGTCCGGCCGCGTGATAGGCATGCGTGGACAGCCGGGCGTAGATGCGCCGCGTTTCGTGGTCGGCCCAGAAGCCGCCATGCACGCCGCTGTGGGTGCCGGCGAATTCGCTGCCGCGGGCGGCGAGCGGTCCACCATATATATATGCGTTGGTGATGCCGTCGCTGCCGTAGGCGCGATGTACCAGCCAGTTCGCCTGCAAGGTGGTATAGCGGCGTTCGGTCAGTCCGTCGTCCGACACGTAGCGCGACTGCCCGGCGGCAACCGACAGGTTGGCGCGCAGGCCGTGCGCCACTTCAGCCATCTGGCTGTCGGGCGAGGCGGTGAACATGAACATGGTGATGTCGCGCGGAATGAAGAAGCCGGCGACGGCCTGGGTCGACAGCGCGGCCAGCGGCAGTGCCGCGAGCCAGCCGCGTGGCACGGCGCAGCGCCTGCCGCGTATGGGCGGCAGCTTGAAACGGAACATGAGTGACTCCTGAACGATGCGAGGGTGGAACAGCGCGACGTTCAGGACGGTCTGGGTGGTTTCTCCAGCGGCGTGGGGATGTGCGAACGCTCGACGGCGTCGTGATGCAGCGCAAGGACCGCCGAGCCGGCAGGTGAGGCTGGCGGCGGGGACTGCGTGATGGCGATCGCCTGCGCGACCGCACACAGCGCCGCTTGCGCGCCCTGGTCATCGCAGCTGCCGCAGTCGTGGCCCGGCATGTCGATCTCCATCATTGCCCCGGCCAGCACGCAGTGCGTGCTGCAGTGAAGCGCGTAGGCGTGCAGCGGCAGCGCGCACAGCATCAGCAGTGCGATCAGGCGGCGCAACGGGCGGTGACGGGCGACGTGCATCATGCAATCGTGACAGTGATCTGTCACGCAGACAAGGACGCAGCCGTCGAGTTCAGACCACCTGCGGCCAGTGCAGGTCGCCGCACAGCACGCGCAACTGGTCGTCCCAGCCGCGATAGGCGATGGACACCGTGACGCACAGCAGGCCGGACGAGATGGACAGATAGGGGCGCGTCACCTGCACCTTGCCGACGTGCTCGATGGCGCGGCGGAAGTAGGGGCGGCGCGACCAGCGCGCATGGCGGTTGATCGACAGCGAGCGGTACTGGCTGTCGGCGGTGCCGAAGGGCTGTGAGGTCCGCACATTGCGGCCGACCTGGCGGCCGTCGGCATCGAGCAGGAAGCAGCAGTCGGCGCGCTCCAGCTGCAGGAAGCCACGGCAGGCTTCCTCCATCGGGATGCCTTCCTCCAGCAGCACGGCGCAGCCGCCCATGGCGTGGATGTAGGGCGCGATCAGCTCGCGGTAGCGCGCGGCACCGCTGCCGCGCGTCGTGTTGAAGCGTTCCCACAGGTCGTTCAGCACCGGACTCACTTCGCGCGTGTCGACCGGGCGGGCCGCCGGCATCGCGAAGTAGAAGCCCTGAACGAAATCGATGTCGGCGTCGAGCGCGGCCAGAGCCTGCGCCTCGGTTTCGACGCCCTCTAGCAGCACCAGCGAGCCGGCTTCGTGGATCAGACTGACGATCTGCGGCAGCAGGCGGCGCGCCGACGGATCCTCGACCGACTTGACGGCGAAGGAGCGGTCGAGCTTGACGATTTCCGGCTGCATGGTCCAGATGCGGTCGAAATTCGAATGGCCGGCGCCGAAGTCGTCGAGCGCGATCATGCAGCCAAGGCCGCGCAGGTATTCGACGGTGCGGGCAAAACCGGCGTGTTCGGACACCGCCTGTTCCATCACTTCGATGACGATGCGGCGCGGATCGATGTCCGGGTGTTCCGACAGTTCGGGCAGGAAGTCGCTGAGGTCGCTGTCCGGACCGCTGCGGAACACTTCCGGGTGGATGTTCAGGAAGAGCCAGCCGTCGTGCGTGTCCTGCGCCGCGTGGTTGTTCACGTGCAGGTAGCGGCACAGCTGGTCGAGGTAGCGCAGGTCTTCATAGCGCGTGGCGCCGGCGATGACGCGGGCCGGCGCGACCGGGTTCGCTTCCGCATCGGCGGCGCGCAGCAGTCCTTCGTGGCCGATGGCGCGGCAGTGCGAAACGCTGAAGATGGGCTGGAAGTGGCTGGTCAGCGTCAGGCCCTTGTAGCGGGCCAGCACGCCATTCGCGCTGTGGACGATGTCGGCGCCGGGTGCTTGCTCGGCTTCCGCGACGACGGATAACGATGCGTGGGCCATGAGGGCGCTCGGAAATGGATGATTGAGCTCTTTATCGGCAGTGCACCATCGACTCTTGAACCCAAGATGCGCTCGCGGGATTTCTTCCCTTGTGACGGCCGGCCGCGGGCCGCCGGCTATACTTCGCAGCCGCCCGGACTTCCCGCGGCGCGACGCCCCTCAACCTTTGGCCAACCCACCTCGCGTGTCTGAATTCCCGCTGCTGCTCGTCCTGATCTGTCTGCTCCAGGTGCTGCTGTTCGGTGCAGTCGCCTGGCTTGTATTGCGCGTGCGTGCGCTCGGCGGCGGGCTGGACGTCGCCACGCAGGAGGGCCAGCGGCAGACGCTGGCCGCGCTGCACGAAGGTCTGCAGCGGCAGACCGAGCGCACCGTGGGCATGCAGGCCGATGCCAACGAGCGGCTGCGCCGCGCCATTTCGCTCGAACTGGGCGTGGCGCGCGACGCGGTCGGCGCACTGCAGCGGGCCCAGCAGGTCGGGCTGGCCGAGCTGTCGGCGGCGCTGAACAGCCGCCAGGAAACCCTGCGCACCGAACTGGTGACGCAGACCGCGGCCACGCTGGCCGAACAGACCCGGGTGCAGCAGGAGGCGCTGCAGAACGGCCTGCAGAACGCTTCGGTGCAGCTCACCGCGTCGATCGAATCGCTCACCCGCACGGTGAATGAGCGGCTGGAACTGCTCAGCGGCCGCGTGCACGAACGGCTGGACGAGGGCTTCCGCAAGACCAACGAAACCTTCGCCAGCGTGATGGCGCGGCTGGCCACTATCGACGAGGCGCAGAAGAAGATCGAGGGGCTGTCGACCAGCGTGGTAAGCCTGAAGGAACTGCTGGGTGACAAGAAGGCGCGCGGCGCCTTCGGCGAGGTGCAGCTGGAGGCGCTGGTGCGCAACGCGCTGCCGCCGGACGCCTTCGAGTTCCAGGCCACGCTGTCGAATGGCGCCCGGGTCGACTGCCTGCTGCGGCTGCCGGAGCCGACCGGCCGGGTGGCGGTCGATTCCAAGTTCCCGCTGGAAAACTATCACCGCATGTTCGCCGCCGACGCGGCCGAAGCCGACCGCCGACAGGCGCAGGCGGCCTTCCGTGCCGACGTGCGCAAGCACGTCGACGACATCGCGGCGAAGTACATCATCGCCGACGAGACCTCGGACGGCGCGGTCATGTTCCTGCCGGCCGAGGCGGTGTTCGCCGAACTGCACGCCCACCACGCCGAGGTGATCGCCTACGCGCAGGCCAAGCGGGTGTGGATCGTATCGCCGACCACGCTGATGGCAGTGCTGAACACCGCACGCGCCGTGCTCAAGGACGTCGAGACGCGCAAGCAGATCCACCTGATCCGCGACGCGCTGGGCCGGCTGGCCAAGGACTTCACGCTGTTCGACAAACGCATGGAAAAGCTCGCCACCCACATCCGCCAGGCCCACGACGACGTGCAGGAAGTCGCCATTTCCAGCCGCAAGATCAGCGTCCAGTTCGTGCGCATCGAGCGCGCCGAGGCCGACGCACTGAAGACGCTCGACGCGCCGGAGGCGGACTGATGGACGCGGCCCTCCAGCAGATCCTGCTCGCCGCGCCGCTGTTCGTGCTGGTGTTCGTCGGCTACGGCATCGTCCATTGGGGTGGCTGGCCGAAGGCGGCGGCGGATGCGCTCGCCAAGTTCGTGTTCACCATCGCGTTGCCGGCCATGCTGTTCCGACTGATGAGCGGCTTCGCCAGCCTGCCGCCGGTGGACGTGCGGCTGCTGGCCGCCTTCTTCGGCGGCTGCCTCGTCGTTTTCCTGCTCGGTCGTCTGGTGTCGGCGAAACTGTTCCGGCTCGACGGCGTGTCGCAGTCGGTGTTCGCGCTGGGCGGCGTGTTCTCGAACAATGTGCTGCTCGGCCTGCCGCTGACCCGCATCCTGCTCGGCGACGACGCCATGCCGGCGGCGGCGCTGGTGGTGGTGTTCAACGCGCTGACGCTATGGACGCTGGTGACTGTGTCGGTCGAGTGGGCGAAGACCGGTGCGCTGACGCTGGCTGGTTTCGGCAAGACCGCGCGCGGTGTGCTGACCAATCCACTGGTCGCGTCGATCCTGGCAGGCACCGTGTTCAGTCTGACCGGTTTCCAGCTGCCGTCACTGATCGACCAGCCGCTGAAGATGCTCGGTGACGCCGCGCTGCCGATGTCGCTGATCGCGCTCGGCATGGGGCTGGCGGAATTCGGCGTGCGCGAAGGCTGGCAGCAGAGCGTCAGCATCAGCGTGCTGAAGCTGGTCGTCCACCCGCTGGCGGTGTGGGCGCTGGCGGTGCTGCTCGGTCTGCCGCCGGTGGAGACGCAGGCGGTGGTGCTGCTCGCATCGCTGTCGGTGGGCGCCAACGTCTATCTGATGTCGCGCCAGTTCCACGTCATGCAGGGGCCGGTGGCCAGCAGTCTGCTGATGTCCACCGCGCTCGCCGCGCTGACCACGCCGCTGATGCTGGCGCTGGTTGCTGCGACTGTCTGAAGCCTTCCTTCGGCTGGCGAGGTGGAGCGCACGCAGGCGCGGGCTTCTGACTCAGAAAGCGCCCGTTCCAGCCCCGCGGACCGCAGCCGCCGCATCGCGACCGGAGGGCGCTCCCACATGGATCGCGCTCCGTTCGCCGCCGGAGCCTGGTTTGGTGGGAGCGAGCTTGCTCGCGATTGCAGCCTGAATCGAAGGCGGCGGTCTGCAACGGCCGCGTCGCGGCCAAGGCCGCTCCCACGGGGGCATGCGCGAGACCCGCGGCCGAAGCCCGGGCGGGGTTCTGTGGGAGGGGTCTTGACCCCGACGGCACGCTGCATCGAAGCCCGCGGACCGCAGTGCCGACCTTAGTCTTCAGCGCTCGGCTTCAGCGCGGCCTTCACCGTCACCTCGTTCAGCGACGGTTCGCACAGTTCGATGAAGCGGTAGGCGTAGCTGCGCAGATAGTGCTTGCGGCGCAGCGCGATCAGCGTGGTGTTCGAGTCGAACAGGTGTTCGCTGTCGAGCAGGCGCAGGCCGCTGTCGCGGACCGGGTCGAAGGCGACCGAGGCGATGATGCCCGCGCCCAGGCCCAGTTCGACGTAGGTCTTGATCACGTCGGCGTCGAGTGCGGACATGACGATGTCCGGCAGCAGACCGGCGCGGGCGAAGGTGGCGTCGATGCGCGCGCGGCCGGTGAAGCCTTCGTGATAGGTCACCACCGGGTGTTCGGCCAGCGCTTCCAGCGTCAGCGGTTTCACCGCTTCGAGCGGATTTCCCGCCGGCACGATGGCGGCGTGGTGCCATGAATAGAAGGGGAAGGTGACCAGCTCCGGCGCGCCCGACAGAGTTTCGGTCGCAATGCCGATGTCCGCTTCGCCGTCGTTCAGCAGATCGACGATTTCGGTCGGGCTGGCCTGCAGCAGCACCAGATGCACCTTGGGGAAGAGGCGCTTGAATTCGGTCACCACGCGCGGCAGCGCGTAGCGCGCCTGCGTGTGCGTGGTGGCGATGCGCAGCTGGCCCTCGTCGCGGCGGGCGAACTGCTCGGCCAGCCGCTTGATGTTGCCGGCGTCGAGCAGCATGCGCTCGACGATCTCGACCAGTTCGCTGCCCGGCTCGGTCAGGCCGAGCAAGCGCTTGCCCTTGCGGACGAAGAGCTCGACGCCCAGTTCGTCCTCCAGGTCCTTGATGTGCTTGCTCACGCCGGACTGCGACGTGAACAGCGCGTTGGCGACTTCGGTCAGGTTGAACTGGCGCCTGACGGTTTCGCGAATGATGCGGAGCTGCTGGAAATTCATGTCTATTCTTTCGGTTTCACGGCCTGCGGTCGGGCGCGTTCAGCGTGCGAACACGCGCAGCCGCGACGGCTGCAGGCGTACGGTCTGGCCTTCAGCCAGCGCCAGTGCGGCGACGCGCTCGCGTGTCAGTTCCACTTCGAAGTGCTGACCGGTGGCGCCATTCAGTCCGTCCAGCTCGACCCGGGCGGTGACGCCGAAGGACAGCACGCGACTGATCCGCGCCGGCACGCCGTCGGTCGCGGCGGCGTCGGTCAGGATGTCCAGCTCGTGCGGCCGGGCGAAGGCGATCACCTTGTCGCCGTGCGCGAAGCCGTCGGCGACGTGCGGCAGGCGGTCGTCGCCGACGCGCAGCGCGTCACCGTCCACGTGAGCGTGGAAGGGGTTCACCGCGCCGAGGAAGCCATAGACGAAGGGCGTGGCCGGGTGACGGTATACCTCTTCCGGCGTGCCGATCTGCTCGACCTTGCCGTGGTCCATCAGCACCACGCGGTCGGCCACTTCGAGCGCCTCCTCCTGGTCGTGGGTGACGAAGATGGAGGTGATGTGCAGTTCGTCGTGCAGCCGGCGCAGCCAGCGGCGCAGTTCCTTGCGCACCTTGGCGTCGAGCGCGCCGAAGGGTTCGTCGAGCAGCAGCACGCGCGGCTCGACCGCCAGCGCGCGGGCCAGCGCAATGCGCTGGCGCTGACCGCCGGACAGCTGGGCCGGGAAGCGGTCGGCCAGCCAGTCCAGCTGCACCAGCTTGAGCAGGTCGTGCACCTTGGTGCGGATGACCTTTTCCGACGGCCGCTGGCTGCGCGGCTTCATGCGCAGGCCGAAAGCCACGTTGTCGAACACGCTCATGTGGCGGAACAGCGCGTAGTGCTGGAACACGAAACCGACGTGGCGTTCGCGCACATGGGTGTCGGAGGCGTCATCGCCGTCGAGCAGCACGCGGCCGCTGTCCGCCGATTCGAGCCCGGCGATGATGCGCAGCAGCGTGGTCTTGCCGCAGCCGGACGGGCCCAGCAGCGCGACCAGCTCGCCGGTCGGGAAGTCGAGTGACACGTCGCCCAGCGCGACGAAATCGCCGAAGGCCTTGTGGATGTTCTGGACCTGGATGCTCATTCTTCGTTGTCCTTCACTTTGGATGCCTGGTGTTCGATCCAGGTCTTCACGCCCAGAGTCACCAGCGCCAGCAGGGCGAGCAGCGACGCGACGGCGAAAGCGGCTGCGAACTGGTATTCGTTGTAGAGAATTTCGACATGCAGCGGCATCGTGTTGGTCAGGCCGCGGATGTGGCCGGACACCACCGAGACGGCGCCGAACTCGCCCATCGCCCGCGCATTGGTCAGGATGACGCCGTACAGCAGGCCCCACTTGATATTGGGCAGGGTGACGTGCCAGAAGGTCTGCCAGCCGTTGGCGCCGAGCACCACCGCGGCTTCCTCTTCTTCCTTGCCCTGCGCCTGCATCAGCGGAATCAGCTCGCGCGCGATGAAGGGAAAGGTGACGAAGACGGTGGCCAGCACGATGCCCGGCACGGCGAAGATGATCTTCAGGTCATGTTCCTGCAGCCAGGGTCCGAACCAGCCCTGCGCGCCGAACACCAGCACGTAGATCAGGCCGGCGACCACCGGTGACACCGAGAAGGGCAGGTCGATCAACGTGATCAGGAAATGCTTGCCGCGAAAGTTGAACTTGGTGATCGCCCACGCGGCCGACACGCCGAAGGTCAGATTCAACGGCACCGCGATCACCGCGGCGATCAGCGTGAGCTTGATCGCCGACAGCGCGTCCGGCTCGACCAGCGCGGCCAGATAGGTGTCCCAGCCCTTGCGCAGCGCCTCGACGAACACCGCGATCAGCGGCATCAGCAGGAACAGGACGAAGAAAGTGAGCGAGACGGCGATGATCGTCCATTTGACCCAGGCCGGCTCGCGCGTGGCAGCCCGGCCTTCGAAGCGCGCCGCGACGTCGGCGGCGGCGTGCAGTGTGGTGGCGGCGGCCATCAGCGGTTCCTCCCGGTGGCTTTTTCGGTCCATGCCTGCAGGCCGTTGATGGCCAGCAGCAGCACGAAGGAGAACAGCAGCATCACCACCGCGATCGCGGTGGCACCGGCGTAGTCGTACTGCTCCAGCTTGGTGATGATCATCAGCGGGGTGATTTCCGACACCATCGGAATATTGCCGGCGATGAAGATGACCGAGCCGTATTCGCCGACCGCCCGCGCGAAGGCCAGCGCGAAGCCGGTCAGCAGCGCCGGCAGCAGTATCGGCAGCGTCACGTAGCGGAAGGTTTGCCAGCGACGTGCACCGAGGCTGGCGGCCGCTTCTTCCAGCTCGGTGTCGAGGTCTTCCAGGATGGGCTGCACGGTGCGCACGACGAAGGGCAGACCGATGAACACCAGTGCCACCAGCACGCCCAGCGGGGTGAAGGCGACCTTGATGCCGAGCGGCTCCAGCGCCGACCCGAGCCAGCCGTTCGGCGCGTACAGCGCGGTCAGCGCGATGCCGGCTACGGCGGTCGGCAGCGCGAAGGGCAGGTCGATCAGCGCATCGACCAGCTTCTTGCCGGGGAAGGAATAGCGCACCAGCGCCCAGGCCAGCGCCAGTCCGAACACCGCATTGATGGCGGCGGCCAGCAGCGAGGCGCCGAAGGACAGCCGGTACGAGGCGAGCACGCGCGGCGTCGTCACCACGTCCCAGAACTGTGCCAGACCGAGACTGGCAGTCTTGATGAAGACCGCCGACAGCGGGATCAGCACGATGATGGACAGGTAGAACAGCGTGTAACCCAGCGTCAGGTTGAAACCGGGCAGCACCTGGAAGGAACGCCGGCTCATTGGAAGCGCTCCTGCGGTGACTGACGTGAAGGTGGTGACATGGATCGCCCCGGAAGAATGTTGTCGAGGCGAGAGCTTAGGGAGTGGATTTAATTACTGGAAATAATAAGAAGTGATTTGCTTAGCGTCGATCTGAATTAACGCTTGCGTCACAGCACCCCCGTAGTGCAGCGCAGCGCACGGGTAAAGTGCATCGACGCTGCATGCAACTTTTTTTCATACAAAGTCTAAAGGCGGCGTGACGCAGGCCGAGAAGGTGTTCATTCCCCTTCAAGAAGGAAGCTGCCCATGTTCGGTCTGTCCCGCTCCCGCAAAGCCTTCGAAACCTTGTCCGGCCTGCTGGCCGGATGTCGCGACAGCAGCCGGGCGCTGGCGACGCCGCCAGCCGGACTGTCCGAGCCATTGGCTGTGGCGCTGCGCGCGATTGCCGAGCGCGAAGCGCGTCTGCAGACGGAGCTGGATGCGTTGCGCGCCTTGCCCGAGCAGCTCGCGCAGACGCGCGATGCACTTGCCGCGCAGGAGGCGGAGACAGCGCAGGTCCGTGCGGAAGCCGAACGGGCCGGACGCGATGCGGACGCGGCGCGCGACGAGGCGGCTCAGGCGCGTGCCCAGGCGGATGCGCTGAAAGCCGACATGGCCCAGCGCGATCTCGCGCAATCGGCGCTGACAGAGGGCACCTGGACCTACGACATCGTCGATGGCGACCCCGACCACGCCGACAATCGCGTGCGCTGGTCCGATCAGCTGCGTGGCCTGCTCGGTGCCAGCCGCAACGAATTTCCCGACACCTGGGACAGCTGGCTCGCCGTGCTGCACCCGGACGACAAGAACCGCGTGATCGACGCCTTCAACGCCCACCTGACCGACAGCAGCGGCCGCACGCCCTATGTATGCGAATACCGCCTGCGCCACCGCACGCGCGGCTACATCTGGTTCCGCGAGCGCGCCGCCACGGTACGCGACGCCAACGGCCGCGCGCTGCAGTCGGCCGGCGCGCTGCGCGACATATCGGACGAGAAGCAGGCGCAGGAACTGCAGCGCGACCAGCGCGCCAAGATGGAGGACAGCATGCAGCAGATCCTGTCCATCTCCGGCGTCATCAACGAGATATCGAAGCGCACCAATCTGCTGGCACTGAACGCCAGCATCGAGGCGGCGCGCGCCGGCGAGGTGGGGCGCGGCTTCGCCGTGGTGGCGGAAGAGGTGGCCAAGCTGGCGCTGCAGACGTCGAACGCGACCAGCGAAATCGTCAAGATGGCGGAAACCCAGCGTGCGCTGAGCGGCGCCGAGAGCTGAGGCCGGGCGGCGTCAGGCCTGCACGGTGCCCGCGATCAGGCTGGTGCTCCGCTGCAGCCGGCGGAACAGTTCGAGCCCTTCCGGCCAGGCGCCATGGCCGGATTCGGTATTGACGTGACCGGCATTGCCCAGATCGACCAGCTGCGCGCCCCAGCGCTCGGCCCAGCTGGCGGCCGCCAGAAACTTCATCCACGGATCGTTGCGACTGGCGGCCACAATCGCAGGGAAGGGCAGGGCAGAGGCCGGAATCCGTTCGGTGATGCCGAACTTGTCCGGGCTGGCCGGTGCGACGAAGAGCACGCCGGCGATGCGCTCGCCGACGGACTGCGCAGCGACCGCCGAGGCGAGGCAGCCGAAGCTGTGGGCGACCAGCCAGACGCGGCCCGGCGCCTGCCGCACCGCGTCGGCGACGCGCGCCGACCACAGATCGATATCCGGCTGCGACCAGTCCGCCTGCTCGACGCGGGTGGCGCCGAGCAGCGGCTCGATCCAGCTCTGCCAGTGTTCGGGGCCGCTGCCGTTCAGGCCGGGCACCACCAGTACGCTGTCCATTCGGTGATCCAGTAACGCTCTGTATCGATGATCAAGGCGTGACCGCCACGCCCGCGGTGCGGCGCGCCAGCGCGGTGTCGGTGCGCAGGATGTCGACCACATCGCCCATGATGCGGGCCGCTTCGTCGAGCAGCACGTCGCGCGCCGCCTTGCGCGACTGTTCGGCGGCCAGTTCGGCGCCGAGCGCGCGCTCGCCGGCCTGCAGGCCGTCGTCGCGGATCGGTTCAGCGTCGGCGCCTTCGCGCGACTGCGTGCGTGCCTTCAGGCGCGCTTCCTGCGCTTCGCGCTCCTTCTTCCGCTCAGCCGCGTTCAGCGAAATTTCGGTGCGCTTGCGCAGCGCCTCGTTCTCTGCGAGGTCTTCCAGCAGTTCGCGATAGCCCTTGTCCTGGGACACGCGCGCCTGATGGCGGGCGGACAGCAGCGGCAGCAGTTCCTGCGGCTTGCCGGCCGGGCGGAAGTCGGCCGGTGCGATCTGCGTCCACGGCAGCGGGTTGTCGTAGCTCGACTCGCCGATGCGCTCGTGGTCCATCGTCTGCGCCAGCGGGATGTCCGGCGTGACGCCACGCAACTGCGTGGTGCCGCCATTGACGCGGAAGAACTGGGCGACCGTCATTTTCAGTTCGCCGTAGGTCGGTTTTTCGCTCTTGGCCATCTCGTCCATGTCGAGCAGGGTCTGCACCGTGCCCTTGCCGAAGCTGGTTTCGCCGATCACGACGCCGCGGCCGTAATCCTGGATCGCGGCGGCGAAGATTTCCGAGGCCGAGGCCGAAGCGCGGTTGATCAGCACGCCGACCGGGCCCTCCCAGGCCACACCGGCGTCGTTGTCCTTCTCGACCCGGATCTGCCCCTTCGGATTGCGCTGCTGCACCACCGGGCCGCTGTCGATGAACAGGCCGGTCAGCCGGATCGCCTCGTCGAGCGAACCGCCCCCGTTGTTGCGCAGATCGATCAGCACCGCGCCCACCTTTTCCGCCTTCAGTTCGGCCAGCAGCTTCGCCACGTCGCGGCTGGCGCTGCGGTAGTCGGCGTCGGCGCGCGATTTGGCTTCGACGTCCTGGTAGAAGGTCGGCAGCGTGATGACGCCCACCTTCTGACCGCCGGCGTCGATCACCGACTTTGCCGCCGCCTGCTTTTCCAGCTTGATGGTGTCGCGCACCAGCTTGATCCGCTTCGGCTTCACGTCCGGACCGGCGTCGGCCGGCAGGATGTCGAGCACGACCGTGGTGTCCTTGGTACCGCGGATCAGCGTGACCACGTCATCGACGCGCCAGCCGAGCACGTCGGCCATCGGCGTCGCTTCGTCCTTGGCAACGCCGACGATGCGGTCGCCGATCTTGATCTGTTCCGAACGCGCGGCGGGGCCGCCGGCCACCAGTTCGCGGATGGTCACGTACTCGTCGCGTTCCTGCAGCACGGCACCGATACCGACCAGCGACAGCTTCATGTTGATGGCGAAATCCTCGGCGGCGCGCGGTCCGAGGTAGCTGGTATGCGGCTCGATCGACTCAGCATAGGCGTTCATGAAGAGCTGGAACACGTCATCGCTCTTCGCCCGGTTCAGATTGGTCAGCGCCAGGTCGTAGCGCTTGCCCAGCGTTTCGCGGATGGCGGCGTCGTCCTTGCCGGCCAGCTTCAGCCGCAGCCAGTCGTTCTTGACCCGCTTGCGCCAGATGTCGCGAAGTTCGTCCTCCGACTTCGCCCACGGCACGTCGGTACGCACGTAGCGATAGCTTTCGTTCTTTTCGAAGTCGAAGCCCTTGTCGAGCAGCGCACGCGCTTCGGTCAGGCGGTCGCGCAGGCGCTGCGAATAGCGGGCGTAGATGGCGAACGGCGCGGCCAGGTTCTGCTGGCGGATGGCGTCGTCGAGCAGCAGGCGCACCGAGTTGAAGGTGTCGATGTCCGACTGCATGAAATACACGCGGTCAGGGTCCAGCGTCTTCAGGTAGCGGTCGAGGATTCTCGACGACATGGCGTCGTCCAGCGGCACGTTCTGGTAATGGAAGCGCGACAGCAGTTCGGCGCTGGCCTGGGCCGCCAGCGCGTGCGCTTCGACCGGGCGCAGCAGCGGCGCGGGGGCTGCAGGTGTTGCTGCGTGCAACGTCGAACTGGTCGAGACGACGATGCCGATCAACAGGCAGAGGGATTTCAGTTTCATCAGACGTGCTCCGGCGCGTGCGCGAACAAGGAAGGAAGTATGTGCCATCGACCTCGAACAGCGGCCATTTGTTCGGCGACCGGTGTGAAAGTGTCCGGGTCAGGGCGTTTTTTCATCCTCGTCTGGCGTGCGCGGGGCGCCGGCGCCTCAGCGCGGGGCGTGTGCGCCCACACGGGCCGGGCGGCCCGTTGCTGCGTGTCGCGGCCGCTGTGGCCGCGGATTGAAGCGGGCTTTCATCGTGAGGCCTCCGTCTGCGTGCATGGACGGCTCCACTCTAGACGCGCACCGGCGCGACGCGAACCAGGAAAATCTGCTGAGCTTATTTCTCTGCCGGTGAAATGCTTATCGGTGTCGCTGTGCCTTCGTAGCGCAGCGACGCCCCCCGTTCAGCCCCAGCCGCCGAGGGTGCGCGCGTGTTCGGCGTCCAGACGCGCCTTCAGCGCGTCGCACAAGGCACGGATCTCGGTTGATGCACCGCGCCAGCCCTGCTTGCCGACCGAGGTGGCGAACACGTCGGACACCACCGAGGCGTGGTACGGCCCGCCGAGAAAGCGGAACACCGAGCGGAAGCTGCGCTCCGGGTGCAGTACCGCGTCCTCGTACTGCAGCGCGATCACCCGCGGGTCGCGGTCCAGGCCGAGGTCGAAGAACACGCGGTTGCGCATGTACCAGTACAGGCAGCCACACTCCTCGTCGCTCAGCGATTCGCTGTACAGCCTGCGGATCAGTGCGACCGTGTCGTCGGCAATGCGCAGGCCGCGCGGCCCGAGGTGGGACAGCTTGCCCTGCGACACCAGTCGCATCATGTTCTTCTGGTGGCTGCCCCAGCTGCGGATCGACGAATTCACCGCGTCCTCGTAGCGGCGGTACACCCAGATCGCGCGCGAATTGTCGAAGCGGTCGAGCAGGGCGTCGGTGAACTGCGAATCGAGAATGCTGCCGAAGCTCACGTAGGGCGCCGGCGCGAAGTCGATCAACCGTTCGATTACCGCGTGCGAGCGCAGCGAATAGCGTTCGAAGGCGATCGAGAAATCGGCTTCCGGGTAGTCCCAGCCGTGCGGCGAGTTGCCGATCGCGCGGCACACCATCTGCGTGCCCGAGCGGTTCGAGCCACTGATGAACACCGGCCGCTTCGTGCGCACCGGATGCAGCGTGAGCGTGCGGGCAATGCGTTTGCCGGCCCGTTCCAGCTGGATGTTGCCGTGGCGCAGCAGGCGCTCGGGCGTGATGCGCGACAGACGGCGCGCGAGACCCGAAACCAGCGTACGTGCGTCGTCACGGACGGGGGTGGTGTAGGCGCTGGAAGCGTCGCGGAATGAAGGCATGGTCAGGATCCGGTCAGTGCGTTGGCAGCCGATGCCGACGGAGTGGAGGCTTCGATCTCAGCCAGTGCGGTCAGCCGGGCGAAGCCCTGTTCGAGCGCTTCGTCGAAAAGGCTTTCCAGCACGGCGTGCACGCCGCGCAGAGAGCCGACCACTTCGCCCGCCCACAGCAGGTAACGCAGACGCCGTTCGAGCGACCAGTGAGCCGGCGGGTTGTGGGTGACATCTCGCACGTTGGCGATCTTGTCGGCCAGGCGTACGAGCCGTGCGCGCTCGCTGTAGTCGCGTGCAAGCAGGATCTGCAGAGCCTTGCGTTCGGGCTTGGGCAGCGTCATGTCGTCCGTCAGTTCGGCCACGACGGCGGCAACCTGTGCGCCGAACAGGCCCTCCAGCTCGCTGACAACGGTGTCGGTGTCCTCCAGCGTGTCGTGCAGCAGCGCGGCGACCAGCGTATCCGGGTCAGCGACGCCGCCTTCGCGGGCGAGGATGTCGGCCACCGAGATCGGATGGTTGATGTAGGGCGACATGTCGGCACTCTTGCGCAGCTGACCGCTGTGCTTGAGCGCGGCGAAGTTCAGCGCGGCGAACAGTCGGGGAAGCGGGGGCGGAAAGTCCATGGATGCGTGCCCTCAGATCGATTTGAACGCGACCAGCAGGCCCGAGCACAGCAGAAAGCCGTTGAAGGCTTTCGCGTAGCCTTGATTGCTGATCCGCTTGAAGATGAATTCGTTGGCGAACAGATACACCGCGACACCGGCGGCGGCGTAGATCAGGCTGTTGCCCAGCTGTGCGCGGGATTCGGGGCGCGTGATGGTGAGCGTCGCCAGCTGGAAGGCGGCGAACAGCACGTATGCGGCCGCGATGGTTGCGCGCGCCACCTCCTTGCCATGATTCATCTGCTGCACGCGCATGCTGAGCAGCGAGCCGCCCAGATTGGTGAGGCCATGCATCACGCCTATGCACACCAGCCAGGTGCGCTCGAAGCGTGCGGTGCGGTCGATCGCGACGCGCAGGGCAGGCCACTGGTTCTTCAGCGCGAACAGAAGAAGCAGACCGGCGATCAGCAGGCCGAAGCTCTGGCCGGCGCGCAGCGCGACGATGAGGAAGAGCACGATGCACGGTACGGTCCATAACAGAATGCCGCGGATGAAGTGCAGGTCGACGCTGCGCGCATCGCGCACGATCTGCGACAGGCTGATGCCGATCGAGATCGGCAACAGCGTGGCCAGCACCGTCGGGTAGTCATAGCCCATCACGATCAGGATGGGCGTGCCGAACAGCAGCACGCCCACGCCGAACACCGACTGCACCAGCGCGACGGCAACGATGGGGATGAACAGCAGTGGTTCGATCGTATTCATGCTGCCTTGTCCGCAGTAAAGGTTTCCGGATAGCCCATGTCGCGGGCAATGCTCCGCAGCGAGGGCAGCACGCGTTCGATGCGTTCGCAGTGCGCGTGCTGCCGCCATTTTTCGAGACGGATCTCGAACAGCGGGTCGTAGGGCTTGTCGAGCAGCGCTTTCGCGTGTCGCTCGATGCGTGCATCGAAGGGCAGTTCGAGCCGGTCGAAGATTTCGAAGATGCCCTCGGTTGGCTCACGCACGATGTCCTCGTAGAACACCTCTATCCACTGGTCAGCCGGGATCTGCCTCTTTGCGTCGAGAATGGCGCGATGGATGGCTTCGTACTGGAAGGCGCATACCTCCTCGACCGGCGCCTTCAGGTAATTGCTCCAGCCGCGCGGCAGGTAGTGGCACCAGCGCGTGTAGCGGCCGTCGTCGACCGCGACCTTGGCCGGCAGATCGCGTGCCCAGCTGCCGAAGCGTTCCGGCATGCCCCAGCCCTCGATCATCGAGTTCAGCGTGTCACCCGGATTGCGCTTGATGTAGACGAAAGTGGCGTCCGGGAACAGCGCGTGCAGATAGGGCACGGCCAGACCATGCTGGTTGTTCTTGTCGACGAAGCGGGTGCGCCCGGTATGCGCATAGAAGTAGCGGGTGATCAGGTCGCGGTCGGCGTCCGTCGCATCGGCCGCCTCCAGCACGTGGCTTTCCCAGTTCCTGTCAGACGGGTGGTGAAGTGAGTCCCATACAGCATAGATTTCCCGGTTCAGCGAGCCGATGGCCGACGATTCGGTCAGCGTCTTGTAAAGCATCTGCGTGCCGGAGCGGCTGCCGCTGACGACGAACACCGGCCGCTCGGCGCGCAGCCGGGTGCGGTCCCACCAGGCGCCGCGCAGGTCGGTCAGCGTCTTCTTCGCGTGATGGCGGACCGTCTTGTCTACCTTGAGCCAGAACTGTCCCATCGCGTCAGTTGCCCGCCTGCTCATGCGTGAAACAGCGGCTGGCCCGCTTTGAGTTCAGCGCTGATCATGTCCTGCACGATGCCGCGTACATACCAGTCCGGCAGCGGTTCGCCGCGCAGCAGCGAATCGCGCACGCGGGTTCCGCTGATCGAGTGGGCGTCGTCGGTCACGCCGCTTTCGTAGGCGCCGGTGGCCGGGTTGTAGCCGATGGCGTCGAAGAACACCGGCGTGACACCGGTGTCGCCCAGTTCGTCGAACAGTGCGCGATAGCTGCGGTCGTCGTAGAAGTCGCCGACGCCAGCGTGGTTGCGGCCGACGATGAAGTGGCTGCAGCCGATGTTCTTGCGGCACAGGGCATTGAATACCGCCTCGCGCGGGCCGGCATAGCGCGGGTAGGTGGCGAGTGCGCCGAGCAGCACCTTGCCGTTGGGGTAGATGCCGAAGTCGATCAGCATCTGGTAGCTGCGGATCAGCGGGCGCGGCAGGAAGTCGCCCGGCTTCTTCGGCCCGACCACCGGGTTGATGAACAGGCCGTCGGCATTGGTGCGCTCCAGCGCTTCCAGCTGCAGGTGTTCGTGCACGCGGTGGCTGATGTTGCGGCCGTGGAAGGCCACTACCTTGCTCCAGCCCTTGTGCGCAAAGATGAAGCGGCTTTGCCGCGGCGTCAGTTCGAATTCTCGCCAGGGCGACGGACGCTCCTCGATCAGCGTGATGTTGCCGCCGACGAACCAGTCGCCGTTGCGCAGCACGCGCGCCACTCCCGGGTGGGCGGACGAGGTGGTGCCGAAGGCGTGCTGCGACAGTTCGGCGAGGTCGTAGCGGTAGATCTGCGTCACGTCGAGCACCGCGTGGGCGTCGCCCCGGTCGTCGGTGAGCATCACGCGCTGGCCCGGCGACAGCCGACGTGCCTGCGCTTCGTCGACCTGCAGGATGAGCGGCACCGTCCACGCCGTTCCGTCGGGCAGTCGGTTGCGATGCAGCACGCTGTGCAGCGTATCGCGGTCCATGAAGCCAGTCAGCGGTGAGAAGGTGCCGACGCCGATCTGCTGGCAGTCGAGCAGTTCGGTGTCGCGCACCGCCAGCCGCGGCAGCGCGGCAAGATCGTCGATGGCCGCCGCCGCACTGACGCGATTGACCAGCACGCCGCCGTGCGGCTCGATCAGCAGCGAGGTCGGATCGGTGGGCGTGTAGACCAGCGTGTCCTTGTGCGCCGCCGGCAGGCGCTCGTTCAGCACGCGGAATTCGCGGATGAGCTTGACGATCATCGCCACGCAGCCGACAGGGTCCTTGCCGATTGCGGTCTCCGCCGCCAGTACCAGTCCGTCGGCGCCGTCGAGCAAGGTATTGACCACGTCGTTCACCTCGGCCCGCGTGGGCTTGGGGGCGGTGATCATCGATTCGAGCAGATTGGTGGCGACATACACCTTGCGCTTGCGCGCCTGACCGCGCGCGATGATGAGCTTCTGCAGCCGCGGAATGCGCTCGATCGGCTCCTGGCGCGACAGGTCGCCGCGGTCGATCAGCAGCGCGTTCGACTTCTCGGCGATCTCGTCCAGATTGATCAGGCCGTTGCGGCATTCGATCTTGGAAATGAGGAAGGTGTCGTTGCCGACCAGCGCCCGCACCTGGTCGACGTCCGAACCGCGATTGGCGAACGACAGCGCCACGTGGCGGATGCCGACCGAGCGGCCGTATTCGAGCGCCGCGATGTCCTTGGCCGTCAGCGTGTCGAGCGGGATGTCACGCTCGACGGTGACCGCCTTGTTCTGGCCGATCACGCCGCCGTGCAGCACGCGCATCGTCACCTTGGCGTCGTCGCGCGAAATCACCTGCACCAGCACCGAATTGAAGTCGATGCTGATGAAGTCGCCGACTTCCAGCTTGTCGATCACGTCTTCCGGGTAGAGGTTGAAGTTGAATGCGTCGCCGGGTACGCGCAGCTTGTGCGCATGCACGACGCTGTTCTCGCGTACAGCGATCTCGCCGTTCAGCATGTCGCCGGTGCGGATCTGCGCGCCCTCGGTGTCGAGGCAGATCGGCACCGAGGTGCGGCTGCGGATGTAGTCGATCACGCGCGGCAGGTCCTGCAGCTTGGTGTGCGACAGGTTGATGCGGAACAGATTGACGCCCAGTTCTTCCAGTCGTGCGAGCACGCGGTCGTTCAGCGATGCCGGGCCGAGGGTGCAGAGGATTTCCTTGTCGGTGGTGCTCATGTCGATGTCCTGTCTCGTGCAGTGGCCGAAGATGCGGCCCTGACTGTTGAATAGCAGGAGCCGTGCCACACCATCGCGATGACGTTTTCGTGACGGATTTGCGTATTTGCGCTGATGGGCGTGATGAAGTACCGCCCGGGCTGTGCAATTGCGCCCAGTGGTGCGGGTGGCGCTGCGGCGATTGCCACAGTCGGGGTGCCGCCGGCTGCGGTCGACTGGGCGCAATGCCAATGCGGAAGTCATTCCGTACTGAACGGGACTCATGCGGAGTTGACGTGCAGATGCCCACACCGGACGGGCCGGTGCGGGCACTGCTGCGGGACGAGGTGGGCCTCAGGCGACGCCGCGGACTGCTGTACGGGTACGCGCGACGTCGAGCAGGCCGTGCCGCTTGAGCTGGGTGCGCAGCACGTAGCGCGACACCGACAGTGCCTCCGCCGTATGGACCTGGTTGTGCCGGCAGGCTTCGAATGCAGTGCTTACCAGCAGCTTTTCGAGGGTGTCATGCAGCTCGGGTACGTGCAGCTCGACCAGGCGCCGCAGGTCACCCGCGATGCGTTCGAGAAGCTGCGCCGGTGTTTCGGCCGACGATGTCGGAGATGGCTGCGCGGTGGGCGCGAGCGAGGCGTTGGCGAGGCGCAGGTCGTCGATGTCGACACGGCCGTCGCGGCTGACGATGAGCGCGTAGTGGACGACGTTTTCCAGCTCACGGATGTTGCCCGGCCAGTCATGCGCGACCAGCGCCTCGCGGGCGCGCGGTGTGAAACTGACGTCGGCAATGTCGAGCCGGCGCGCGTATTGCGCGGCGAAATAGTCGATCAGCGGCGGGATGTCACCGCGCCGTTCGCGCAGCGGCGGCAGCTTGATCGGCGCCACATTGAGGCGGTAGTAGAGATCGGCGCGGAAGCGGCCGGCGTTTACCGCCCGCCACAGGTCCACGTTGGTGGCAGCGATCAGCCGCACATCCACCGGTATCGCGCTGCGCGAACCCAGGCGCACCACCTGTCGCTCCTGCAGTACGCGCAGCAGCTTCACCTGCAGCGCCGCCGGCATGTCACCGATCTCGTCGAGGAACAGGGTGCCGCCGTTGGCCGCCTCGAACCATCCGGCGCGCGCGTGCGAGGCACCGGTATAGGCACCTGCTTCGTGGCCGAACAGCTCGGCGTCGATCAGTGCTTCGCTCAGCGCGCCGCAGTTGACGGCGACGAAGGGACCGGCGCGACCGCTGACCGCGTGAATGTGTCGTGCCACCAGTTCCTTGCCGGTGCCGGTCTCGCCGATGATCATCGCCGTCACTTCGCGTGCCGCGATCAGCTCGATGTCGGACAGCAGCGCGGTCGACGCCGGGTCCTCGAACACCAGCGCGGTGGCACGTATGGACAGCGCCATCTCTTCCGGTCGAGCGAAGGTGAGGCGCTTTCCGTTCTGCAGTGCGGCGTTCTGGCTCATCGGGCGGGGCGTGGTCGGATTCAGCGGCGGGTGACGATCTGGTCGTAGATGCCGCCGTCGGCGAAGTGCGTCTTCTGCACCGCATCCCAGCCGCCCAGCTTCGCCTCGACCGTGAATGTGTTCACCGGCGGGAACTGCTTGGCGTACTTCTTCAGCGCCGCCTCGCTGCGCGGGCGGAAGTGGTGACGGGCAATGATGTCCTGGCCTTCGGCCGAGTACAGGTACTGCAGATAGGCCTCCGCCTGCCTGCGGGTGGCACGTTTGTCGACCACCTTGTCGACCACGGCCACCGGGGCGGCCGCCTCGATTGACAGCGACGGATAGACGATGTCGAACTGGTCGCCGCCGAGTTCCTTGTCCAGCAGCACCGCCTCGTTCTCGAAGGTGACCAGAACGTCGCCGATGCCGCGCTGGGTGAAGGTGGTGGTGGCGCCGCGGCCACCGCCGTCGAGCACCGGCACGTTGGCGAACAGCTTGCTGACGAAGTCCTTCGCCGCCGCCTCGTCGTTCGCCTTGTTCAGTGCATAGCCCCAGGCGGCGAGGTAGGTGTAGCGGCCGTTGCCCGAGGTTTTCGGGTTGGGCACGATCACCTGCAGACCGGCGCGGGTGAGGTCAGACCAGTCCTTGATCGCCTTCGGATTGCCCTTGCGCACCAGGAAAACGGTGGTGGTCGTGTAGGGCGTGGCGTCGTTCGGCAGGCGCTTGCGCCAGTCGGCCGACACCAGGCTGTTCTTCACCAGGATGTCGATGTCCGGCGACTGGTTCATCGTCACCACGTCGGCTTCCAGCCCGCCGATCACGGCGCCGGCCTGCTTGCTCGATCCGCCGTGCGACTGATTCAGCGTCAGCGTCTCGCCCGACTGGGTCTTCCAGTGCGCGGCGAAGGCCGGGTTGATGTCCTTGTACAGCTCGCGCGACACGTCGTAGCTCACGTTGAGCAGCGTGGTCTGCGCCCGCACCGGCAGTGCAGCGGTGACCAGTGCGAGCAGGGCGGCGGAAATCAGGGTTGTGCGGCGGTTGTGCATGATGGCTCCGGTGGAATCGAAGACACGCAGCCTAGGCAGTCGGGCAGGGCGCGTGAACCAACAAGAAACGATGTGCTTATCAGTGATTCGGGAATGCCGCGGCCGGCGCGGGATGACCGAGCGCATAACCCTGGCCGAGGTGAACCCCGGCCGCGCGCACCCGGGCGAGCGCGGCCTCGCTGCCGATGCGGCGGACGATGAGCTCGATGCCGTGACGGGCGCAGGTCTTCGCGTGCTTCGGAAGATCGCGCAGCGTGTCGTCGCGGCCGGCGTCGAGCTTGACGAAATCTGGCCGGACGTGGCGCAGCAGTTCGTCCAGCTGCCCTGCGTTCAACAGATTCACGCCGATGCGATAGCCGTTGTAGCGGTAGTTCAGCATCACGTAGGCCAGCATGGCGAAGTCGCTGGTCATGGCGTCAGGTGATTCGATGACCACCTTGCGGCGCTCGATCTTCAGCGCCGACAGCACACGTCCGAAGGCGCTGCCGTGGTCTTCGCCGACCGCCAGCATCAGGCGGCCGTGGACGTTCAGAAAGAGGCTCCCGGTGTCGCCAGGGCGACCGAAGTAGTTCAGCACATGAAGCGTCCGGCACAGGCGGTCGAGCTCTATCAGTGCGTCGTCCTCCGCCGCGTTGGCGAACAGGTTCCACGGCGACAGATCGCCGCCGGTGGCGTCGAAGGAGCGGACGAAGGCCTCGTGACCGGCCAGCGCGCCATCGTCCAGCCGACGCAGCGGCTGGAACACGGAGGACAGGCTGCCGCGCATGAAGCGGCCGGCCACGCGACCATCGGGCGTCGCCCACAGTGGGTGATCGCCGTCGGCGATGCGCGGCAGCGCGCAAAGGTAGCGCTCGAGCGCCGACCAGGTGGTGTCGACGGTGTTCATGGTGTCTCCGGAAAGGGCAAGCGGTGCGCGAGCGTCATTCGACCAGCAGCCAGGTGCGGTAGAGCAGGGCAATGCCCAAGGCGAGGATCACGGCCGCCAGGAGTTTGTCGCCGAGCGGGAGTGGTTCGGGGGCGTCGGGGCGTTTTTCGGGCCGGCGCAGCCGGCGGCGTCCAAGGAAGTTCATGGCCACAAATCTATGCGGCCGAAGCCAGCGGTCAAACCAATTAATCCTGCTGAGCTTATGCACGTGGGCGGTCTGACTGAGCACGGACCGACCGCCACCACATGGCGTGGTCGATGCGCTAGCTGATTTTGCGCAAAGCATTTCGTGCATTCGTTCTGAAATTCAATTGGTTTGAGTGCGCCTGTGCGACCGATAGATTGGCGTCACCGGGAGCGATGCCATTGCGTCCGCCCCGCTCCGGCCGATGCAGGAGCCGCCCGCGAGGCGGCGTATCGCCGGTGTCGCCACGCCGAGGAGGAAGTCATGACTGCTGCAACTGCGGACGCCCTTGCGTCCTCACCCCGTGCGGCGGTGCTTCAAGCACCACCGCTTTCGATTGCCCGCGAGCGAGCCGAGCACGACGCGCTGCTGTACGCCGGTGGCATCACGCCGGACCAGGCCTGGGCACTGGTTTCGGCGGGCGACGCCGTACTGGTGGACGTGCGGACCGCAGAGGAGCGCAAGTTCGTTGGTCACGTGCCCGGCAGCATCCATGTCGCCTGGGCGACGGGCACGTCGATGACGCGCAATCCGCGCTTCGTCAAGGAACTGGAAGCCAAGGTTGGCAAGGACGCCGTCATCCTGCTGCTGTGTCGCAGTGGCAAGCGTTCGGCCGCCGCTGCGGAGGCTGCGGCGAAAGCCGGCTTCCGTCACGTGTTCAACGTGCTCGAAGGCTTCGAAGGCGAGTTGAACGCCGAGAGCCAGCGTCGCAACAGTGGCGGCTGGGTGGTCAGCGGCCTGCCCTGGCAACAGGACTGACGCATTGCGGTCGCTGTCGCGGCTGCGCTTTCAGAACCCGTATCGGAGATCCCGAATGACACTCAAGAAGGGCGGCCTCACGAGGGCGACCGATTCCGAAGGGTCGTGGCAGCTCGATCGCATCGTGTCCGAGCTGCACGACATCCGCACCCGCTGGCGTGGCGCGCAGCAGCGCACGACGGAGTGCGGCGCGCGCGAATTCCCGTCGCGCGAGGCCTTGCGCGACATCGCCGAGGCGCTGTGCGGCGCGCTGTTCCCGATGCGGCTCGGCCCGTCCGATCTGCATCAGGAGAGCGAGGACTTCTACATCGGCTACACGCTGGACGCCGCGCTCAACGCCCTGCTGCACCAGGTGCGGCTGGAACTGCGCTACGACGCGCGCCGCGCGGCATCGCCGCAGGCTGACGTCGACCTGCTGGCGCGAGCCATCGTCGCCGAATTCGCACTGTCGCTGCCCGGCCTGCGTGCGCTGCTCGACACCGACGTGCTGGCGGCCTACCAGGGCGACCCGGCTGCGCGCAGCGTGGACGAGGTGCTGCTGTGCTACCCGGGCGTACTCGCCGTCATTCATCACCGCATTGCGCACAAGCTGTACGCGCTGGGCGTGCCGCTGGTCGCACGCATCATTTCCGAGGCGGCGCACTCGAGCACTGGCATCGACATCCACCCGGGAGCGCAGATTGGCGCCGGCTTCTTCATCGATCACGGCACCGGTGTCGTGATCGGCGAAACCGCGGTAATCGGCGAGCGCGTGCGGCTCTACCAGGCGGTCACGCTGGGCGCCAAGCGCTTCCCGGCAGACGAGGCTGGCACGTTGCAGAAAGGGCTGCCGCGTCATCCGGTGGTCGAGGACGACGTGGTCATCTACGCCGGTGCGACCATCCTTGGCCGCGTCACGATAGGACGCGGTTCCACCATAGGCGGCAATGTGTGGCTCACGCGCAGCGTGCCGCCCGGCAGTCAGGTCACGCAGGCCAATTTGCAGAACGTGCCGGTCGCGGCGGAACTGGTCGAGCCATGACAGCCTGGCACGGAAGGCCGACGCCACCGCTGGCCGAGGCGCTGACGCGCCGCTTCGGCCGTGCGGTGCGGCGGACGCGCGAATTGCGCGGCTGGTCGCAGGAGGTACTGGCTGAGCGCGCCGAACTCAATCGCTCCTACCTCGGCGAGGTCGAGCGCGGCAGCGCGATGCCCTCGCTCGCCACGGTGGTCAAGCTCGCGCTGGCGCTCGAATTGCCGGCCGGCGATTTGCTCGACGGCTGCGAACGCATGGACGAGCTGCCAGCTGCCGTGCAGCACACGATCGCCTGAACGGACGGACGACGAACCGATTGGTGGCTATAGCCGGTTGAATGCCGCATAGAAGAAATAGATATTTGCTTAGCAGTTTTTCGCATAAACAACCTCCCCTTGCTAGGAGCCTTTCATGGCCGACACACCCGAACAGCTGGCGCTTGGCGACAACGCCGCCCGCCAGCTTGCCAACGCCACCAAGACCGTCCCGCAGCTATCGACCATCACGCCGCGTTGGCTGGTTCATCTGCTGCAGTGGCTGCCGGTCGAGGCGGGCATCTACCGCGTGAACCGTGTGAAGAACCCGCAGGACGTGCGTGTCGCGTGCTCGCAGCGCGACGAAGCGGAACTGCCGCAGATCTTCGTCGACTACGACGAACAGCCGCGCGAGTACTTCCTGAATGCGGTCACCACCGTGCTCGACGTGCACACCCGCGTGTCCGACCTCTACAGCAGCCCGCACGACCAGATCAAGGAGCAGCTGCGTCTGACCATCGAAACGATCAAGGAGCGGCAGGAAAGCGAACTGATCAACAACCCCGAATACGGCCTGCTGGCGAACGTACACGACGACCAGCGCATTTCGACGCTGACCGGCGCGCCGACCCCGGACGATCTGGACGACCTGATCGGCAAGGTGTGGAAGGAGCCCGGCTTCTTCCTGACCCATCCGCTGGCGATCGCCGCTTTCGGCCGCGAATGCACCCGCCGCGGTGTGCCGCCGCCCACCGTGAGCCTGTTCGGTTCGCAGTTCCTGACCTGGCGCGGCCTGCCGCTGATTCCGTCGGACAAGGTGCCGGTCGAGGACGGCAAGACCAAGATCATCCTGCTGCGCACCGGCGAGAAGCGTCAGGGCGTGGTCGGCCTGTTCCAGCCGGGTCTGGCCGGTGAACAGAGCCCGGGCCTGTCGGTCCGTTTCATGGGCATCAACCGCAACGCGATCGCGTCCTACCTGATCTCGCTGTATTGCTCTCTTGCCGTGCTGACCGAAGACGCGCTGGCTGTGCTCGATGACGTGGAGATCGGCAAGTACCATGAGTATCCCGACACCTACAAGCAGTAACGTGAGCGGTCTGAGCTCTCCGCTGCCGCCCGGCGCGCCCGACGAGTCGGTGCTGTCGCGCCTGGCCAGCGAGCTGTTCGCTGCGCTGCCCGGGCAGACGCCGCCTTCGTTCGATGCACCGCTGGCGGTTGCGCCGGCGCCGACACCGCAATCGCCGGTGCCGCCGGTCCCGGCCAGCGCGCCGTCGAGCACGGCTGCGGCGGCCGCGCCGGTCGCACCGCAGCATGGTCTGTCGCTGGGCGCCTCGTCGCCCAAGCTGGTACCGCACGCGACCGCGCAGAATCATGTGCCCGACGTGGCAGCCGACGCCTACCCGGTCGGCTCGCCGCGCGCGGGCGTTGCACAGGGCGTGCCCGAGGCCTACGCGGCAGCGCTCCCGCCGCTCGGTGGCGCGTCCGCCTTCCCGCAGCCGGGCGGTGCTTCGGCACCCTCGTCGCCGTACTATTTCCTCGGCGAATCGAGTGCGCTGCAGTCGGCGCCTGCACAGGTCGATGACCGCGTCAGTGCCCGTTCCTTCGGCCTGCCCGGCGACGACGCGCTGCGCGGGCTGCTGGCCGAGCCGTCACGCGAGGTGCAGCCGGCCGCGCCGTCGGCGCCGGCCTACTACTTCGTCTACAGCCAGGTGGCGCCCACGGTCGGTCACGCCGGGCGGGTGCCGAATGCCGACGCCGGCCGTCATCCGCCTTTCGATGTCAATGCGGTACGGCGGGACTTTCCGATACTCGCCGAGCGGGTGAATGGCAGGCCGCTGGTGTGGTTCGACAACGCCGCGACAACGCAGAAGCCACAGGCGGTGATCGACCGGCTGTCGTACTTCTACGCGCACGAGAACTCGAACATCCACCGCGCGGCGCACGAACTGGCCGCCCGGGCGACGGATGCCTACGAGGCGGCGCGGCAGAAGGTGGCGCGCTTCATCGGCGCAGGTTCGGTCGAGGAAATCATCTTCGTGCGCGGCGCGACCGAGGCGATCAATCTGGTGGCCAAGAGCTGGGGTGCGAAGAACATCGGCGCCGGCGACGAAATCATCGTGTCGCACCTGGAACACCACGCCAACATCGTGCCCTGGCAGCAGCTGGCGGCTGAGAAGGGCGCGAAGATCCGCGTGATCCCGGTCGACGACAGTGGTCAGGTACTGCTCGAGGAATACAAGCGCCTGTTGAACGAGCGTACCAAGCTGGTCGCGGTGACCCAGGTGTCGAATGCGCTGGGCACCGTCGTGCCGGTGCAGGAGATCGTCGAGCTGGCGCATCGTGCCGGTGCGAAGACGCTGGTGGATGGCGCGCAGTCGGTGTCGCACATGCGGGTGAACGTGCGTGCGCTGGACACCGACTTCTTCGTGTTCTCCGGCCACAAGATCTTCGGCCCCACCGGCATCGGCGTGGTGTACGGCAAGCGCGACGTGCTGGAAGACATGCCGCCCTGGCAGGGCGGCGGCAACATGATCCAGGACGTCACTTTCGAGCGCACCGTATTCCATCCGCCGCCGGCGCGTTTCGAGGCCGGTACCGGCAACATCGCCGACGCGGTGGGGCTGGGTGCGGCGCTGGATTATGTCGATCGCGTCGGCATCGAGAACATCGCGCGCTACGAGCATGACCTGCTGGTCTATGCCACGCACGCGATCCGCGACATACCGGGCGTGCGGCTGATCGGCACCGCGGCCGACAAGGCGAGCGTGCTGTCCTTCGTGCTGAAGGGCTACACCACCGACGAAGTCGGCCAGGCGCTGAACGAGGAAGGCATCGCCGTGCGAACCGGTCACCATTGCGCGCAGCCCATCCTGCGTCGCTTCGGCCTGGAAACCACGGTGCGTCCCTCGCTGGCCTTCTACAACACCTGCGAGGAAGTCGACCGCTTCGCCACCGTTGTCCGGCGGCTGGCGGGGCAACGCAGGCGGTGAACCCCGGCGAATCGAACGCACCGGACGGTGGGTGCGTGAGTTCACGCACCCACCCCAGTCAGACGGGTTATCGTCCCATGCATGCAGGTGCTTCCGGATCCCGGCTCGAGCGTCGTATCGTGCGCGTTTCCGTCCTGACGACCGGATGTAGCGATGAGCCTCACCGTTCTCTGTTTGTGCGCCGAGTGGTGCGGCACCTGCCGCGACTTTCAAGCGTCCTTTGACGAAGTAAGCGCGAGGCGTGCCGCCGACAACTGCCGGTGGGTGGATATCGAGGTGCATGACGAGTTGCTTGCCCGTCTGGATATCGAGATCGAGAGCCTGCCAACCCTGATCATCGTTGACGAAGACAGTGAGGTCCGCTTTGCCGGGCCGATCGCGCCCTTCCTCGACGTCGCGATGCGCCTGTGTCGGACCGCAGACGAGGGCGTTCTTCGTGCCGACCCGGGCGACGTACTTGTGTCACGGGCGCCTGCTCTTGTCTCGGCGCTTACGGACGGCTGACCTTCCGTTCTCGATGCTCGGCATGCATCGAGAAGTCTTCTTGCCCGTCGATTGCTGTTCCCGATGATGCAAAGCTTTGCAGATTAAGTTGGTTGGTGTTGGGCGGTGTGACACTTAGATTCTGCGGATCGCAACAGCCTGCGTTCCGCAGAATCAACATGACCCGCCTCACCCTGCACACTGCCGATACCGCACCCGAAGCAAGCCGTGCCCTCGTCGAGCGCGTGATCGCCAACAACGGCTTCCTGCCCAACCTGATCGCCGCGCTGTCGAACGCGCCGGTCGCGCTCGAAACCTATCTGACGGTCGGCGAGATCAACGGGCGTGCCAGCCTTTCGCTGGCCGAACGCGAGGTGGTGCAGATCACGGCCGCCAGCATTCACGGCTGCGACTTCTGCGTGGCCGGCCACAGCGCCATTGCGCTGAAGAAGGCCGGCTTCGACAAGGCGGCGGTGGTCGCGTTGCAGCACGGGCGTCCGGTCGGCGATGGACGGCTCGATGCGCTGGCCGCGTTTGCGCGAGAGGTCATCGCCACTCGCGGCGCCGTCAGTGACAGCGTGCTGGCGGAGTTCACCGGTGCCGGTTTCCTGCCCGCGCAGGCGCTCGAAGTCATCCTCGGCATCAGCCTGGCGACGCTGTGCAACTTCGCCAACAATCTGGCGCAGAGCCCGGTCAATCCGCAGCTCGAACCCTTCCGTGCCGGTGTGCTGACGGCATGAACACGAACACTCACGAACGGCTGCCGGACGGCCTGCGCGACTGGCTGCAGCAACACGCGCCGGCACTGAACGACGGCACCTCCGACGACGAGGCGCTGCTGCCCGCGCTGGCCGCCGCCGGACTGTTCGCCATCGGTGTGCCGCAGTCGATGGGCGGAACCGGTGGCAGCACCGGCGATGCGGTCGAGGCCATCGCCGCGGTGGCCAAGCATTCGCTGACGGCTGCCTTCGTGTTCTGGGGTCATCGCGCCTTCATCGAATATCTGCTCGCCAGCCCGAACGCGGCGCTGCGCGAACGCCGGCTGCCGGCCTTGCTGGCCGGCAAGCACGCCGGCGCGACTGGCCTGTCTAACGCGATGAAATTCCTGTGCGGCATTGAATCGCTGCAGATCGAGTCCAGCCGCACCGGCGAGGGCTGGCGTCTGGACGGCAAGCTGCCCTGGGTTACCAATCTGCGCAAGTCGGGCTTCGTGTTTGCGGCGGCGGTGTCGTCGCGCGAAGGCGAGCCGCCCTTCATCGTTGCGCTCGACGGTCGCCACGCCGGCGTATCGCGTACGGCCGATCTCGACCTGATCGCGATGCGCGGCAGCAATACCGCGGCGCTGACCATAGACGGTGCGCTGATCGACGCGTCCGACGTGATCGCGCCGGACGCGCGTGACTGGTTGCCGCGCGTGCGCCCTGGCTTTCTCGGCCTGCAGTGCGGCCTGTCCATCGGCCTGGCGCGCGCCGCACTGGCCGCCGCGCAGGCGCGCTGCAACAGCGCCCGCGCAACGCTGCAGGACGAACTCGACGCGGTTGGCGACGCGCTGGCCAAGCAGGTGGTGGCGCTGCTCGATGGACTGGCCGCACAGCGCTTCGTCAGCGACGCGGCGGCGCTATTCCGGCTGCGCATCGCGCTGGCCGATACGGTGCAGCGCGCGGTGCAGCTCGAACTGCAGGCGAGCGGCGGTCGCGCCTACCTGGTCGATCCGCAGTTCGGTTTCGCGCGCCGCCTCCAGGAATCGGCCTTCGTGCCGGTCATCACGCCCAGCGTCACCCAACTGCAGGGCGAATTGCTGAAGCGCGCACAGGCGCAGGCGAGGGCGGCGTGAACGCAGCGGTGCCCAGGGCGCTGCTGCGCCCGGAACCGGCGGCGCTCGCCGCGCCGGTGTCCACGCTGCTGACACGTGATCTGGCCTACGCCTATGACGGTGGCGGGCCGGTGTTCAGCGGCGTGTCGCTCGAGGTCCGGCCGCGCGAGATCGTCTGCCTGCTGGGTGGCAGCGGGTGCGGCAAGTCTTCTTTGCTGCGCGTGCTGGCACGGCTGGAGGCGCCCGCCTTGGGTGACATCCACTTCCTCGGCGAGCCGCTGCGGGCGCCGCATCCGCGCGCCGCACTCGTTTTCCAGCAGCCGGGGCTGCTGCCCTGGCTTGATGCAGCGGGCAATGTCGGTTTCGGTCTCGACTTCGAGCATCAACCTCGACTGGCGCGCAGCGAGCGCGCCGCGCGCGTCGAGCATGCGCTGTCCGCGGTGGGGCTGGCGGGACACGGACATCGCTATCCGGCACAGCTGTCCGGCGGCATGGCGCAGCGCGTGGCCCTTGCCCGCGCGCTGGCGCGCGAGCCGCAGCTGCTGTTTGCCGACGAACCGTTCTCCGCACTCGACGCCATCACGCGTGCCGAAATGCAGGCGCTGCTGGTGGAGCTGGTGCATCGCTGGCACACCGCGGCGCTGCTGGTTACGCACGACATCGACGAAGCCATCCTGGTGGCCGACCGCATCCTGCTGATGGGCGGCACGCCTGGCCGCATCGTCCGCGAATGGACAGTGGATATCGAGCGCCCGCGTGAGGCGCAGCCTGCGGCCGTGACCGCCTTGCGGCTGGACATCCTGAACGCGCTGCAGGTGCTGCGCGCGCATTGAAACCAAGACCATCAGAAGAGGACATGACATGAACAAGGATGGGAAGCTGCATATCTGCGCTTCGTCCGATTGCGGTTGCGGGCTGACGCGCCGCGACATGCTGAAGCTGGGTGCACTGACGTTGGCCGGCGTGGCGGCGCCGCTGCTGCGTGCGGGTGACGCGCGTGCGCAGGCCTTCAAGGGCGACGACCAGCCGGTGAAGATCGGTTACCTGCCGATCACCGATGCGACACCGCTGCTGGTGGCGCACGCGCGCAAGCTGTTCGAGGCGGAAGGCCTGAGGACCGAGTCGCCACGGCTGTTCCGCAGCTGGGCGCAGATCGTCGAGGCCTTCGTTGCCGGGCAGGTGAACGTGATCCACCTGCTGACGCCGGCCGCGCTGTGGGTGCGCTACGGCTCGAAATTCCCGGCGAAGATCGTCGCCTGGAACCATGTGAACGGCTCGGCGCTGACCGTCGATCCGTCGATCTCGACCGTCGCCGATCTGGGCGGCCGCACGGTGGCCGTGCCCTTCTGGTACTCGATCCACAACATCCTGCTGCAGCAGGTGCTGCGCGCGAACGGTCTGACGGCGGTGACCAAGGCCAAGGAGGCGCAGCTGGCCGCGAACGAAGTGAACCTCATCGTGCTGCCGCCTGCCGAAATGGTGTCGGCACTGGCCGGCAAGTCCATCGCCGGCTACATCGTGGCCGACCCCTTCAACGCGTTGGCCGAAACCAAGGGCGTGGGCAAGGTGCTGCGCTTCTCGGGTGACGTGTGGCAGAACCACGCGTGCTGCGTCACCTTCCTGTCCGAACGCGACACCAGCGAGCGGCCGGAGTGGGCGCAGCGCGTTACCAACGCCATCGTGCGTGCCCAGCTGTGGACGCGCAGCAACCAGCTGGATACCGCCAAGCTGCTGTCGGCGGCAGGCGAGGGCAAGTACACACCGCACGCGCTGCCGGTTCTTTCCAAGGTGCTGGCGGCGACCGACTACGCGAGCTACGAAGCGTCGGGCGTGGTGAAGAACAAGGGCTGGTACCAGCGCCGCATCGACTTCCAGCCCTATCCCTTCCCGTCCTACACCGAAGAGCTGGTGCGCGCGGTGAAGCAGACCCGGGTCGAGGGCGACACGAAGTTCCTCGATGCGCTCGATCCGGCCTTCGTCGCGCGCGACCTGGTCGATGACCGCTTCGTGCGCCGGGCCATCGACCTGGTCGGTGGGCCCTCGGTGTTCGGCCTGCCTGCCGACCTGCGGCGCAAGGAAGTCGTGCGGGTGTGATGAGCGCGCGTTTCGTCCTCCCGCTGGCCGGCCTGCTGGGCGCGCTGCTGCTGTGGCTGGCCGGCTCGGCCTGGCTGGCGCATGGCATGCCGATCGCGGCCGATTTCGCGCCGGCGCCGTCGGCCGACGCGCTGTGGCAGCTGCTCGGCAGCGGCGAGCTGTGGCCGCACGTGCTGGTGAGCCTGAAGCGGGTCGCGGTAGGCCTGCTGCTGGCCATTGCCATCGGTGTGCCGCTGGGTGTGCTGACCGGGCTGTCGCGCCGTTTCGCCCAGGGCACGACACCGCTGTTCCAGTTCCTGCGCATGGTGTCGCCGCTGTCCTGGATGCCGCTCGCGGTGATGGTGCTGGGCGTGGGCGACGCGCCGGTGTACTTCCTGCTCGCCTTCGCCGCGGTGTGGCCCATCCTGCTCAATACCGCGTCCGGCGTCGCGCAGCTCGATCCGAACTGGCTGCTGCTGGCACGCAGCCTGTCGGCCACCCGGCGCGAGACGGTGCTGCGCGTGGTGCTGCCCGGCATCACCGCGCACATCCTGACCGGCGTGCGACTGGCGATCGGCATCATCTGGATCGTGCTGGTGCCGGCCGAAATGCTGGGCGTGTCGGCCGGGCTCGGCTATTTCATCCTCGACACACGCGACCGCCTCGCCTACTCGGAGCTGATGGCCGTCATCGTGCTGGTCGGTGCGCTCGGTTACGCGCTCGATCACCTGGCGCGCAGCGCGCACGCCCGCTGGCTGCACCGCTGAGCACACGCGGTGCTGTGCCGTACACCTGCGGCCGCCCGGAGGGGCGGCCGTCTGTCATGATGGCGGCACGCCGCCGGCATCGATGAGCGGCCCGCCCGAAATCTTCCCCGAGCCCGCCATGCATCCGCTTTCCCGCCTGTTCTCGCACGCGCGCAACTACCGCCGCGACGTGCGCATCGCCTCGCTGTATTCCGTCCTCAACAAGTTCTTCGATGTGCTGCCGGAGGTGCTGATCGGCGTCGCGGTCGATGTGGTCGTGAACCAGAAAGCCAGCTTCCTCGCGCGCGTCGGCATCGTCGATCCGAAGGACCAACTGGTGCTGCTGGCGCTGATCACGGTCGTCGTGTGGGTCGGCGAATCGCTGTTCCAGTACCTGTACGACGTGCGCTGGCGCGACCTTGCGCAGAACCTGCAGCACGACCTGCGCATGGAGGCCTACCGCCACGTGCAGAAGCTGGACATGGCCTATTTCGAGCGCAACCGCAGCGGCAATCTGCTGGCGGTGCTGAACGAGGACATCAACCAGATGGAGCGCTTCCTGAATGGCGGCGCCAACGACCTGATCCAGGTGTTCGTCGGTTCGCTGATGGTGGGCGGCGTGTTCTTCGTACTGACGCACGAGCTGGCCTTCCTCGCGCTGGTGCCGGTGCCGCTCATCCTTTACGGCGCCTTCTGGTTCCAGCGCCGGCTCGCACCGCGCTACGGCGCGGTGCGCGAAGCGGCCGGCGCGCTGGCGGCTCGGCTGAACAACAACATCCAGGGCATCGCCACGGTGAAGGCCTACGCCGCCGAGGAGTACGAGGCCGGCCACATCGAACAGGGGTCGGATGACTACCGCGCACGCAACGGCGAGGCGATCCGGCTGTCGGCCGCGATCACGCCGGTCATCCGCATGGCCATCCTGGCTGGCTTCACGGTGACCCTGCTGTATGGTGGCTTCATGGCGCTGAACGGCGACATCGGCGTCGGCAGCTATTCGGTGCTGGTGTACCTGACCCAGCGCCTGCTCTGGCCGCTGACGCGGCTGGCCGACCTGACCGATCTGTATCAGCGCTCGATGTCGTCGATCGAGCGGGTGATGAATCTGCTGCAGACGCCGGTGAACATCGCCTACGAAGGGCGGGCGCTGCCGCGCGCCGAGGTGCGCGGCGAACTGGTTTTTGACGAGGTGTCCTTTGCCTACGACGGAACGACCCGGCCCGCGCTGGATCGCGTCGACCTGCGCATCGATGCCGGCCGCAGTGCCGCCTTCGTCGGCAGCACCGGTGGAGGCAAGAGCACGCTGATCAAGCTGCTGCTGCGCTTCTATGAGCCGCAGCAGGGCAGGGTGCTGCTCGATGGCGTGCCGATCGGTGAACTGAACCTGCAGGACCTGCGCCGCGCCATTGGCTATGTCGCACAGGACACCTTCCTCGCCGACGCCTCGGTCGCACAGAACATCGCCTACGGCATGGCGGACGCCACGCGCGAGGCGGTGATCGAGGCGGCGAAGTCGGCCGAGGCGCACGACTTCATCGTTGCACTTCCGCAGGGTTACGACACGCCGGTCGGCGAGCGCGGCCTGCGTCTGTCGGGCGGCCAGCGGCAGCGGCTGGCGCTGGCGCGCGCGATCCTGAAGGACCCGCCGATACTGGTTCTGGACGAGGCGACTTCGGCGGTGGACAACGAAACCGAGGCAGCCATCCAGCGCTCGCTGGAGCGTCTGGTGGTCGGCCGCACGACGCTCATCGTGGCGCACCGGCTGTCCACGGTGCGCCACGCCGACACCATCCACGTGATCGACGGCGGGCGCATCGCCGAATCCGGCACCCATGACCAGTTGCGTGCGCTCGACGGCATCTACGCCTCGCTGTGGCGGCTGCAGACCGGGGAGCGGCGCGCCTGCGGGCTTCCTTGATCGAGGTCAGATCGCACCGGGCACGGCAGGCATAGAAAGACAACAGGGGGTGCGCTGATGCACCGCCCGTCGCGGCCGCACGCAAGGCCGTGATCTGGTCCACTGTCGATGGAGCCTGCCATGACGTCCAAACACCTTGTCCCGTTCCGCATCCGTGCCAGCCTCGCTGCGCTGCTGGGTACCGCCTGCCTGAGCGGCGCTGCTCAGGCGGTCCCGAACGACACCTTCCGCAGCTGGAGCTATGTGAGCCTGCCCGGTGGCGGCCTGCTGTCCGACGGCCAGCCATGGAACGGCGATACCGCCTTGTGGAGCGGCGCCAGCTCGGCCTGGCTCGATGCCGACAGCCACGCGCGTTCGCAGATCGGTTTCGAGAATGGCAAGCTCGCGGCGAAGATCGAGGTCAGCGCCCGGTCGCCGGTCAATGGCCACGTCTACTCCGAACTGTTCTATCGCGATCAGGGTTTCGTCTGCGATGCCGATGCGTGCGGAACGGCCGTGCCCTCGGCGGCGTCCTTCACCGTGAATCTGCACCAGGACGGGCAATTCACCGCGGGCAGCGCCAATTTCAGCGTGTCCTACGCACTGTGGTCGGCAGGCGCCTTCCACAGTTTCCACTTCGCGGTGCAACAGGGTGAGGGGCCGCTGGCGCCCTATGGCGCGTTCTCAACCGAGAATCTGGTGACCGGGCAGTCGACGCTGGAACCGCTGATGATTGCCGGGCCGTCCGGCCAGCCGGTGTTCAATCCCTTGTTCAACCTGGTGTGGGAGGACGACGATCAGGACGGCGTGTACAACTTCGCCTATGACCTCAGTTTCACGGCCGCCACCCAGGGCGTGGACCTTAGGGAGGATCTGTTCATGTCCGCCTACGTCTACGGCACGCCCGACGGTCAGTTCTTCGATTCATTCAATTCCTTCCATTCCACCTGGACACCGGAGGCCGGTGCCACGCTCTATGGCAGCGGTGGACGGTCAGTCGTCGGCCCGGTGCCGGAACCTGATGTCTGGGCGCTGATGGCGGCAGGACTGGGAATCGTGGCTGTCCTCGGCCGTGTGCGTCGCTGCGAAGTCGACTGACTGATCGCGGCTGACGCTCAACCGCCAGCGGCGAGCAGGCTGTCCACTGCCGCCGCGGCGTGCTTGCGCAGCTCGGGTATCGCGGTGGCTTCCCAGAACTGGGCACGCAGTAGCGGGCCCACGTAGTACAGCCCGTCCACGCTGCGTCCGCGCGCGTCGATGGCCCGGCAGCGGGCGTCGACCATCAGGCCGAGCTTGAGCGGATCCTGCGTCATCAGACCGCTTTCCAGCAGACGGTGCAGCAACGGTGCGCGCTGGGCGTCGATGCGGTGACCCGGGCCGGTGCAGTTGACGATGCGGTCGAACTGCTGCGCCTGCGGACCGCGGCGGGCCTCATCCCAGCGCACGGTCACGCCGCCCTCATCAGCTGCCGCAGCGCGCAGCCGTCCGGCGGCGACGGTGAGGCGACCGTCCTGCAGCAGCGCGTTCATCGCGTTGAAGGGCTCGGGAGCGGTGCGGTGTCGCAGCACCTCCCAGTGCGGCCGTACATGGCGCACGAAGCGCCGCTTTTCGCGCTCGTCCAGGCTCTGCCACAGCGCCGGCGTCAGGGCACGCAGCGAGCCGATCACGTCGCGCCAGTCGACGCAGGCACGCTCGGCCTGGGCGACCGCAGCGCGCACGAGGCGGGTGAGCGCACGCGCACTGCGGGCCTGCAGCAGCGCTTCGCGGTCGAGCGGGATGGTGGCCGGAGGTGCGTCCTGCGCGCGGTGCGAGCGCGGCAGCAGGCCGCGGCGCGACAGCGCGGTGATTGGGCCGCGGTGACCGCGCCGTGCGAGATCGACAACCACATCGAGCATGGTCAGGCCGCTGCCCAGTATCAGCACGCGCTCGTCGGGGCCAATGTGCTCGACGGCGCCCGACCACGGATCGTTGATGTAGGCGGCGCCCAGCGCATCCAGACCCGGCAGTGGCGCGACCGGACTCAGGTGTCCCATCGCGAGGATGACGGCATCGGTATCCAGCGTCGCGTCGCCTGACAGGTGAAGACGGAAGCCGCCGGCAAGGCGCCGCTCGATGGCATCGACCCGCGCCGTTCGGATGTCGAGGCGGCCCGGATGGGCGTCGGCGGCCTGGCGCAGGCGCTGTTCCAGATACTCGCCGTACAGCATGCGCGGCACGAAGGCGCTGGCGCGGTAGCGATGCCCCGTCTCGTCGAGGTAGCGGACGAAATCGCCTTCCTGCGCCGGGTCCATGCCGAGGCGGCCGGCCGGCACGTTGAGCAGGTGCAGCGGCGAACGGGTGCCGTAGGCCAGACCGCGGGCGACCGGACCGGAGGCGTTGATCAGGCTGACCTGCCAGCCATCGCCGCAGCGGGCGAGGAACTGACAGGCGCAGGCCGTGCCGCTGAAGCCGGCACCGATGATGACGAGCGTGCGCACGCGGAAACCTTTCACCAGGAGGGCCGAAGCAGATGGATGCTCCGGCGTACGCGGCGACTATAGCGCCCGCCGCCTTGCGTTTCCGTGACTCGGAACCGCGGCGCAGGCCGCGGCCGTGATGCAGTTCCCGACCGGGCTCAGGCCGCCAGCTGCGACAGTGCGTTGCGTATCTGCGAGCGGCTGCGCGCGCTGTAGACGACCGGCAGTCCGTGCTGGCTGGCAAGCCTGCGCACGCGCGCGGCCATGCCGTGATTGACGTGATCGATCAGCAGCACGATGCCGCGCAGGTCGCGCGGCAGCGGTTGATGGTGGTCGGCGGCGCGTCGGCCGCTCCAGTGATGCAGGCGGTCTATGCCGGCCTCGCGTGCCGAGTCAGCGAACTGGTTGGGGTGGTCACCGCCGACGACAAGGATGGCCATCTGAGGTACTCCTGATTGCGATGGCTCGACCTTACGGACTGCCCGCAGCCAGGGGAACTGAATTGTTCTGCGCAGCTTCTTCAGCACAGCTTTGCCGGATGAAGCCTATGTGCAGCCCGACGGTGGACGAAAAAAAGCCCGGCCGGGGCCGGGCGTTTCGATGCCGGAGTGGCCGTCTGTTTACTTCGGCTGCGGCGTCAGGCGCAGATAGGGCCGTACGGCCTTGTACCCGGCGGGGAAGCGGCGCGCGATCTCGTCCGGGTCCTGCAGCGAGGGCACGATGACCACGTCGTCGCCGTGCTTCCAGTTGCCGGGCGTGGCCACCGAGTGCTTGTCGGTGAGCTGCAGCGAATCGATCACACGCAGCACCTCGTCGAAGTTGCGGCCGGTGCTCGCCGGGTAGGTGATGATGAGGCGCACCTTCTTGTTCGGATCGATGATGAACAGCGAGCGCACGGTCAGCGTGGCATTCGCGTTCGGGTGGATCATGTCGTACAGCTCGCTCACCTTGCGGTCGCCGTCTGCGATGATGGGGAAATTCACGGTGGTGTTCTGCGTGTCGTTGATGTCGGCGATCCAGCGCGTGTGCGACTCGACCGGATCGACCGACAGTGCGATGGCCTTGACGCCGCGCTTGTCGAATTCACCCTTGAGCTTGGCGGTGAGGCCCAGTTCGGTGGTGCATACGGGCGTGAAGTCCGCCGGATGCGAGAACAGCACACCCCAGCTGTTGCCGAGCCATTCATGGAAACGGATGCGGCCGGCGCTGGAATCCTGTTCGAAGTCGGGGGCGATGTCGCCCAGTCTGAGAGTCATGATGTGGTCCTTTCATTCAAGAAGTGCAGGGTCTGCTGGCGTCGGGTGTCGGTTGCCGTCGTCGGGGGACAGCGAGCATCAATGCGAGTCCGGATACTTCGGCGTGCAGCGGCATCAGAGCGTCGCCCGCGACTGGCGTCGAAGCTTTGCCAACCAGCCGTGCCGGCGCGGGGCCGGTTCGTTTCCTTCCGCGAAGCTGCCCAGCGGAAGGTCACGTTGTGCATGATGCATCAGTCGGAACAGGCGCAGGCATTGCGGCCAGGCGCCCCGATGAACGGTCGGGTCGATATTGCCCAGCGCACTGGTCAGCAGCAGTCGGCTGCCCCACCTGTCGGCCCACTGGCTGGCGGTGACCAGACGCATGTCCGGATCGTCGGCGCTGGCGATCACCAACGAGGTGAAGCCCAATGTCGTCTGCGGCAGCAGTCCCGAGATCGACGGCTTGCGGGGTATCGTCTCTTCACCCTCGATCAGCGGACCGTCGGCACCGTAGCGTTCGGGGTCGACGGGCGTCACCAGCAGCGCGCCGGCGACGCGATCGGTCCGGTCGGAGGCGGCCATGATGGCGGCAAGGCAACCGAAGCCATGCGCGATGAGCCAGACCGGGCCGGCCGAGCGGGCGATTGCCTGCTTCACGCGACCCGTTCTGTGTGCCAGCACCGGTGAACTCCACTCGTCGTGCGGCACGCGGCGCGCCTCCGGAAGTTCGCCTTCGAGCCATGACAGCCAGTGTCCCGGTGGCATGCCCTGAAGCCCGGGAATAATGAGGACGGTGGACGTCATGGCGATGCGCTGCTCGCGATCAGCTGCCGATGCGGGCGATCGACACTTCGGTGGATTTCACCAGCGCGACCACTTCAACGCCTGGCTTCAGGCCCAGCTCGTCGACCGAGCGCGTCGTGATGACCGAGGTGACGACGCCGGCCGGCGTGTCGACATCGACTTCGCTGACCACGTCGCCGCGGACGATCTCCTTCACTTTGCCCTTGAACTGATTGCGTACATTGATTGCGGTGATGGCCATGGTGCTTCCTTTCAGATTGCGAACGAAATATGGGCAATGCCCGGTGTCCAGGCGTCGGTCGACGCCGCGGAGGATTCGATGGGCGGCGCACTGAGCACGCGCGACAGGATGCGCGCCTCGTAGGCAGAGAAGCCGTTGCTGGCGCGCTCGCGCGGGCGGGCGAGACGGACGTCAAGGTCGAGCGCGATGGCGCCGTCCTCGATCAGCAGCACGCGGTCGGCCAGCGCCACCGCCTCCTGCACGTCGTGCGTGACCAGGATGGCGGTGAAGCCTTGTTCCAGCCACAGCGACTCGATCAGTTGCTGCATTTCGATGCGAGTGAGCGCGTCGAGCGCGCCCAGCGGTTCATCGAGCAGCAGCAGGCGCGGCGAATGCACCAGTGCGCGGGACAGCGCGATACGCTGGCGCTGGCCGCCGGACAGCTGGGACGGCCAGTCGCGTTCGCGGTCGGCCAGGCCGACACGCGCCAGCACTTCGCGGGCACGGCGGCGGAAGGCTGGTGTGAGGCCCAGTGACACGTTGTCGAGCACGCGCTTCCACGGCAGCAGACGCGCTTCCTGGAACATGATGCGCACGTCGTCGGCGCTGCCGTCTATCGACAGTTCGCCTTCGCTGGCCTGGTCGAGGCCGGCCAGCAGGCGCAGCAGCGTGCTCTTGCCGCAGCCGCTGCGGCCGACGATGGCGACGAATTCGCCCGGACGGATATCGAGGTCTATGCCGTGCAGCACCTGGCGGTCGCCGAAGGCCTTGCCGATGCCGCGCAGCGTGACGGCCGCGCCGTTGATCACGCGTTCGGCGGCGCTCACTTCGCTGTTCTCTTCCGGTGAGAAGTACATGGTCGGCTTCCTCAGCGCGTCTGGTAGTTCGGGTGCCAGGACAGCCATACGCGTTCCAGCGAGCGGGCCAGCAGGTCGGCCAGCTTGCCGAGCAGGGCGTACAGCAGGATGCCGACCAGCACCACGTCGGTCATCAGGAACTCGCGCGCATTCATCGTCATGTAGCCGATGCCTTCCTGCGCCGAAATGGTTTCCGCCACGATCAGGATGACCCACATGAAACCGAGAGAGAACCGCACACCAACCAGGATGGACGGCAGCGCGCCCGGCAGGATGATGTCGCGGTAAAGCGCCCAGCCGCGCAGACCGTAGGAGCGGCCCATCTCGATCAGACCGGCGTCCACCGAGCGGATGCCGTGGAAGGTGTTGATATAGACCGGGAAGAACACGCCCAGCGACACCAGGAAAAGTTTGGCCGTCTCGTCGATGCCGAACCACAGAATGACCAGCGGGATCAGCGCCAGCGGCGGGATGTTGCGGATCATCTGCACCGTGGTGTCGAGCAGGGTTTCGACCCGTTTCCACGAGCCGGTGGCGAGGCCAAGCAGCAGGCCCAGGCCGCCGCCGATGGCGAAGCCGCTCAGCGCGCGCTGCGCGCTCACCAGCACGTGGCGCCACAGTTCGCCGCTGACCGCCAGCGTCCAGAAGGCCTTCAGCACGTCGAGCGGCGCCGGCAGCACGCGGCTGGACAGCCAGCCAGTCTGCGCAGCGATCTGCCACAGTACGACCAGCGCGAGCGGCAGGCTCCACGGCAGCAGTTTCTGCCGCAGATGCGACAGCGAGGTATTTTTCCGGATACTCATGTCATGTCTTCAGGAATAGATGGAGGGCTCGGGCACGCGGTCGTCCAGCACCCAGCGGCCGATGTCCTGCAGCTTGTAGTCGAGGTTGTCGTGCAGCGTGTGCACGCGCACGTTGCGCCAGTAGCGGTCGTGGCCGTAGCGGGCGGCGGTGGCGCGTGCGCCCATCAGTTCGAACACGCGCGACGTCACGTCGAGTGCGGCGCGGCCGGCGGCGATCTTGGCCTGCCAGATCAGCAGCGCGACCTCGCCGCGTTCGCGCGCGGTCAGTGCGTCGCCACGTTCCCATGCCTGCTGCAGCGCCTGCTCCGCCTGGACGGCCAGCGCCAGCGCGCCGCGATAGGCGATCCACAGTTCAGCGAAGCGCACTTGGCCGTAGGGGTCGTCGGCGGCGCGGGCCACGCCGCTGGAGAACCAGGGGCGCGCTTCGTGCTGCACGTAGTTCCACGCGGCGCGCAGCGCACCCTGCGTGTTGCCGAGATAGATCTCGGTCAGGATGAGCTGCGACACCAGCGTGCGCAGCGTCGCCCGCGGCGTGCCGCGGGTGCCCGGCGGCCCGAGTATCTCGTCCGTCTCGACGCGCACGTTCTCGAAGGTGACGGTGCCGCTGTCGGTTTGGCGCTGGCCGAGGTTGTCCCAGTCGTCGTGCACCGTGATGCCGGCGCGGTCGGACGGCAGACTGATGAACACCCGGTCCGCCGGATCGTCGCCGCGCGGTGCGGTCACGTTCAGCATGTCGGCGCCGGTGGCACCGGAGCAGAAGGACTTCACGCCGTTGAGCACGAAGTGGTCACCTTCCGGCGTGAGCCGGATGCGGGTGTCCAGACCGTTGGTGGCATTGCCCCAGAACCAGCCTCTCGCCACCGTATCGCCGAGCAGGCGGGCCTGCTGCGCCGGGTTGGCGAACAGCCGCACGCTGGCCACCTGCAGGTGCTGGAAGCCGAACAGGTGAGCGAGCGAACTGTCGGCTTCGGCGAAGCGGCGGATGATGGCGTAGATCTGCGGCCAGGGCAGTTCGGCGCCGCCGAATTTCGCTGGTACCGCGAGCGTGAGCAGGCCGCTGTCGCGCAGCAGCTGGCGTTCGGTCCAGGCGGTGCCGCCGGCGCGGTCACGCTCGGCGGCGGTGGCTTCGAGCCCGCGTGCGGTGCGCTCGACCGCGTCGGTATGGTGGCCGAAGTCGCGGTCGAACAGGTGCGCGGCCTCGCGGCGTTCGAGCTGGCGTGTGGTGTCCGGAGCATTCATTGCGGTCGCCTTACAGAGACGGTTTCCAGACCGGCACCGCAGTGGCATTCACCTTGCGCGGCAGCAGGCCCTCGCGGGTGAAGGTGTCGGCGATGGCCTGCTGCTCCTGCAGCCGCTCCGGCTGCACCAGACGCACGTCGTAGCTGCGACGGACGTTGGCCTGTTCGACCGTGGCTTCATCCAGACCCCACACCGGCGCCAGCAGGGCGGCAGCGTCCTTTGGGCTCTGCTTGACCCATTTGCCGGTTTCGGTGAGCGCGTCGTGAATCACCTTGATCACGTCCGGCCGCGCCTGCGCGAAGGGCGTGGAGGCGAGGTAGTAGCGCTGGTACTGCGCCAGATTCGTGCCGTCGGCCAGCACGCGCACCTTGGCCTGGCGCTGCACCGCGGACAGGAAGGGGTCCCACACCACCCAGGCGTCGACGCTGTCGCGTTCGAAGGCGGCGCGGCCGTCGGCCGGCGCGAGATAAGCGGGCTGGATGTCCTTGAAGCTCAGTCCGTTCTTCTCCAGCGCGGCGATCAGCAGGTAGTGCACGCCGGCGGCCTTGGCGAAGGCGACGCGCTTGCCCTTCAGGTCGGCCACGCTCTTGATCGGCGAATCGGCCTTGACCACGATGGCCTGCGCGGTGGGCGAGGGCGCCTCCTGCGCGACATAGGTCAGGTTGGCACCGGCGGCCAGTGCGAACACCGGCACGGTGTCTGCGACGTCGGCCGACACGTCGACGCTGCCGACGTTCAGCGCCTCGAGCAGCGGAAGACCGCTGGCGAACTCGTGCCAGCTCACCTTGACGCCCAGCGGCGCGAGCTTCTGTTCCAGCGTGCTGCGGGTCTTCAGCACGGTGATCAGTGTCGATGACTTCTGGTAGCCGATGCGTACGGTAGTCGGCTTGTCCTGTGCGGCGGCGCTGCCGAGTGCAAGCGCCGGCAGCAGGGCGATGAATGCCTTCAAGGCGTTACGGCGAAGAGTGAAACGTGTGCTCATGGCGAAGTCCTCTTTCTGTGTGTGGGGTGTGGCGCACGTCAGACGACGTGAGCGCCTTCGAGAATTTCGAGAATCGTGTTGCGGGCATCGGCCAGCGCCGGTGAGCGGCGGTGGCGCGGTCGTTGTTCCGTGATCGTCACTTCGTCCAGCGCGCGGCCGTTGCCCATCACCACGACGCGGTCGGACAGCCAGGCTGCCTCGTCGACGTCGTGCGTCACCAGCAGCAGCGTGGTTCCGTGTTCGCGGGCGATGGCCAGCAGCAGCTCCTGCAGCTTCATCCGCGTGAAGGCATCGACCGCGCTGAAGGGCTCGTCGAGCAACAGCAGGCGCGGCCGGTTGAACAGACCGCGGGCGATCGCCACCCGCTGCGCCATGCCGCCGGACAGCGCCTTCGGCAGCGCGTCGGCCACCTGTGCAAGGCCTACTTCCTCCAGCAGCGTGAACACGTGCGGGTCACTGGCGCGCCCGGCGTCGGCGTCGAAACCGACGTTCTGCGCGACGGTGAGCCAGGGCAGCAGTCGCGGCTCCTGGAAGATGAAACCGATGTCGCGGTGGATGCCGTGCTGCGCCTGACCGTCGAGCCGCACCTGTCCATCGTGTTCGCGGTCCAGGCCGGCGACGATGCGCAGCAGCGTGCTCTTGCCGCAGCCGCTGGCGCCGACCAGGCTGACGATTTCGCCGGCCTCCAGTTCGAGCGAGAAGTTGTCCAGCACGAGCCGGTCGCCGAAGCGTTTGGCACGCACATGCACATCGAGCAATGCAGTCATCGTGCGCTCCTCAGGCCAGCCGGCTCTCAAGCGCGTCGCGCCAGGCCAGCGCGCGCCTCTCGAGTGATTTGAGGACGCTGTCCGACAGCTTGCCGAGTACGGCCAGCAGCAGGATGGCGGCGAGCACGATGTCCGGTCGTGAGGTTTCACGGCCGTCCGTCAGCAGGTAACCCAGGCCGCGGGTGGCGGCGATCAGTTCGGCGGCGACCAGGAACATCCAGGCCAGGCTCAGGCCGACGCGCAGGCCGGTGTAGAGGCTGGGCAGCGAAGCCGGCAGCAGGATGCGACGCACCAGCGCGGAGCGGCTCAGGCCATACACCTCGCCCAGTTCCACCAGCTTGCGGTCGACATTGCGCAGGCCCGACAGCAGATTCAGATAGACCGGAAAGAAGGCGCCGATCGCGATCAGCGTGATCTTGGGCGTTTCGTCTATGCCCAGCCACAGCAGCAGCAGCGGCACCCAGGCCAGACTGGGCACGGCGCGCAGTGCCTGGAAGGTCGGATCAAGCAGCGCTTCGGCGCGACGGTCCAACCCGACCACGACGGCGGCAACCACCGCCAGCGAGGCGCCGATCGCGAAACCACCGGCGACGCGGGCAATGCTGACGCCGATATGCGATGCCAGGCCGCTGCCCAGGTCGAACAGCGTGCGGACGATCTCGCTCGGCGCAGGGAACAGGTGGGCGGCCAGCACGCCGCTGCGCACCAGCACCTCGAAGGCGAGCAGCGCGAGTGCGGGCAGGACCCAGCCCAGGACCGGGTGGGGACGCCCGGCGCGACCGGCGGGGACGGCCGGCCGCGCGGACGACACCGTCGCCTGAAGGGAGGAGGTGCGGGCAGCGGTGTTCATGGCATCAGTCCTTGGCCGCGACCACGGCGGCGGCATGGGTCGGGTCGATCAGTTCGGTCACCACCTTTGCGACGTCGGTGCCTTTGCGCACCAGTTCCTCCTCGACCAGGATGGGTGCTGCGGCGCGCAGCGCGTCGTGGTGTTCGCGGCCGATGCGCGGGTTCGAAAAATCGGTGCGCTTCAGTTGCGCCTGGGCCACGGCCAGGTTCAGCTTTGCTTCCTCGGCCAGCAGCTTCGCGGCGTCGTCCGGATTGGCGATGACCCAGCGGCGGGCGCGCTCGTAGGCAGCGATCACCGTCTTCACCTGTTGCGGGTGTGCCTTCAGGAATTTCTCCGACACGTTCAGGAAGCCGTAGGTGTTGAAGTTCACATTGCGGTAGATGAGCTTCGAACCAGCCTCCAGTTCGCTCGCAGCGAGGTGCGGATCGAGGCCGGCCCAGGCGTCGACGCGCTTCTGTTCAAGTGCGACGCGGCCGTCCGGATGCTGCAGGTGGACGATCTCGACGTCGTTGCGCGACAGACCTGCCTCCTGCAGCGAGCGCAGCAGGAACAGATAGGGGTCGGTGCCCTTCGTGGCGGCGACGCGCTTGCCCTTCAGCTCGGCCACCGATCTGATGGTCGAATCCTTCGGTACTGCGAGTGCGGTCCACTCCGGTCGCGAATACACATAGACCGAACGGATCGGATTGCCGTTGGCGCGGCTCAGCACGGCGGCCAGGCCGGCGGTGCTGCCGAAGTCGATGGCGCCGCTGTTGAGGAATTCCAGTGCGCGATTGCTGCCCTGGCTCAGCGTCCATTTCACCTCGATGCCGGCCGGCTTTACGGCCTCTTCCAGCCAGCCGAAGCGCTTCAATACCAGGCTGGTCGGCGAGTAGTAGGCGTAGTCGAGGCGGATTTCCTTCGGCGCGTCGCCGGCGGCGAAGCCGGTCAACGGCAGCGTGGCGGCGAGCAGACTGGTGACCAGCAGGCGACGGTTGCGGAAATGCGTGGTGCTCATGGTTTTCCTTTTGTGCGGTCCGGAGGATGGTCGCGCTGTGTCGCGCGTCTGAAGGTCATCCTAGGGGTGGGGGATGCGCACTCAAACCAATTAAATCTGCGCTGCATTTGCGCAGGCGCGCTGCGGAGCTTTGCCGTTCGAGTGATAAGCGGATCGGCGCCAGAGCAAAGAAAAAGGCCATCGCCCGGTAGGGGGCGATGGCCTTCAGGGTGCTGCGACGCAGGGTGTCAGCTCGCGGATGCAGCAGGTACGTAATGGTTGGCGACGATTTCGCCGAAGGGCCCGGACAGGCTGAAGCCCGGCAGCCCCTCCTTCTGTGCGCGCGGCAGGTGGGGAAACACCTGCTCGGCGAAATTGTAAGCCTCTTCGAGATGCGGGTAACCGGACAGGATGAAGGTTTCGATGCCGAGCTCGGCGTATTCCTTCATCCGTGCGGCAATGGTCGGGCCGTCGCCGACCAGCGCCGTGCCGGCGCCACCGCGCACCAGGCCGACCCCCGCCCACAGATTGGGGCTGACTTCCAGCTTGTCGCGACGACCACCGTGCAGCGCGGCCATGCGGCGCTGACCTTCGGAATCCATCTGCGCGAACTTCTTCTGCGCAGTGGCGATGGTGGCGTCATCGAGATGACGGATCAGGTCTTCCGCCGCCTGCCACGCCCGCTCTGTCGTTTCACGGGCGATCACGTGCAGGCGGATGCCGAAGCGCAGCGTGCGGCCGTGGGCGGCGGCGCGGCGGCGCATGTCGGCGATCTTCTCGGCCACCGCGGCCGGCGGTTCCCCCCAGGTCAGGTAGACATCGACCTGTTCGGCCGCCAGTTCGTGCGCGGCGGGTGAGGAGCCACCGAACCATAGCGGCGGATGCGGCCGCTGAACGGTGGGGTAGAGCTGCTTGCCGCCCTTGACCGACAGGTGCTTGCCGTCGAAGTCGATGGCCTCACCGGTGTGTGCGTTCGCCAGGATGCCGCGCCAGATGCGCAGGAACTCGTCGGTGATCTCGTAGCGCTCGTCGTGCGTATTGAAGATGCCGTCGCCGTCCAGCTCGGTCGGGTCGCCGCCGGTCACCACATTGATCAGCAGGCGGCCGCCGGACAGGCGGTCGAAGGTGGCGGCCATGCGCGCGGCGGCCGACGGCGCGGTCAGACCCGGACGCAGCGCCACCAGGAACTTCAGGCGCTGGGTGAAGCCGATCAGCGCCGATGCGGTGACCCACGCGTCCTCGCAGGAGCGGCCGGTGGGCAGCAGCACGCCGTCGTAACCCAGCGTGTCGGCAGCGATCGCCACCTGCTTCATGTAGTCGAGGCTGACCTGGCGTCCGCCCTCGGCGGTGCCCAGATAGCGGCTGTCGCCGTGGGTGGGGATGAACCAGAACACATTCATGATGCGGACCTTCAGCGGTTGGCAAGTACCGAGGCCTGGCGGACCTCGATGCGTTTCGGAATCAGCTTCAGTTCGAAGAAGGTGTCGGCGAGCTTCTGCTGTTCGGCGAGGATGGCGTCGGTCACCGGCTTCGCGTTGAACTGGTAGCGGCGCAGTGCCAGTTCGACCACCTCGGGCGCCAGCCCCTGTTCCGGCGCGATGCGGGCGGCGGCCTCCTTGATGTTGGCCTTCAGCCAGACCGCATTGCTGTTGATCTCGTCGAACAGCGCGTCGAGCACCTTGCCATTGGCTTTCGCATAGTCGCGGGCGGCGAGGTAGTAGAAGAAGTTGTTCACGACGCCGCTGCCGTCGGCCAGTACGCGGGCGCCGATCTGCTTCTCGGTGGCGGCGAGGAAGGGGTCCCAGATCGCCCACGCATCGACTGCGCCACGCTCGAATGCGGCGCGGGCATCGGCCGGCGGCAGGAACACCACCTGGATGTCGGTGTATTTCAGGCCGTGCTTTTCCAGCAGCTTCACCAGCAGGTAATGCACGTTCGAGCCCTTGTTCAGCGCGACGCGCTTGCCCTTCAGTTCGGCCACTGAACGGATCGTCGAATCCTTCGGCACGACGATGGCTTCGGCCTCCGGCGAAGCCGGGTCGTAGCCAGCGTAGATGAAGTTGGCGCCGGCCGCCTGGGCGAAGATCGGCGGTGCTTCGCCGACCGCGCCGACGTCGACGGCGCCGATGTTGAGGCCTTCGAGCAGCTGCGGGCCGGCTGGAAACTCGACCCATTTCACCTCGACGCCGAGCGGCGCCAGACGCTTCTCGAGCGAGCCCTGGGCCTTGAGCAGCGTGAGCAGGCTGGCCGATTTCTGGTAGCCGATGCGCAGTGGCTGCGCTGCCGCGGCGTGGGGGGCGACGAGGGCGGCCGATGCGGCGAGCACGCCGCCGGTCAGCCAGGCGAGCGCCTTGCGGCGCGAAATGAACGACAGGGATGAGAAGGAGGGCATCGATGGATTCCTTTGCGTGGCTCAGGCAGGGACGAGGCGGGCGGTGCGCCGGCTCAGACGCTGCAGCGGACCTGATCGAAGGGCACCGGATCGGCCGCGGGTTCCGGGCGGCGAGCCAGCAGCGCGCGATACTCGTAGATCAGCCGGTCGGTCGCCTGGGCGAGCCGGTCGATGATTTCGGGCGACAGCAAATAGTCCCCGGTGTCCGACTTGCCCACCGTGGCGTCGGTGGCATGCACACCGGGCAGCACCAGCGAAGGCGACATCGACTGCAGTACCGGGCGCAGCGCGTAATCGAGCGCCAGCGCGTGGTGCGGACTACCGGCGGTTGCCAGCGGCAGCACCACCTTGCCTTCGAGTCCGTTCTGCGGCAGCAGGTCGAGGAAGCTCTTGAGCAGTCCGCTGTAGGCCGCCTTGTAGACCGGCGTTGCAATGACGATGGCGGTGGCGCCGGCGACGCGATCGCTGGCGATCCGGATCTGCGGGTCGCCGAACTTCGCGTTCAACAGTGCGTGGGCGGGCAGTTCGGTCAGCTTCAGACGGCTGTTGTCGATGCCGCGGCGCTGGATCTCCGCCGCGACGAACCCTGACAACGCGGCCGAGCGCGAAGGCTCGACCGGGCTGCCCTGTATGAACAGGATGGACATTGACGTTCCCGGCGGCGCTCAGCGCACGCTGATCTGGTCGAACACACCGCCGTCGGCGAAGTGGGTCTTCTGCGCCTTGGTCCAGCCGCCGAACTCGTCGTCGATGGTGAACAGCTTCACCGGCGCAAAGGTCTTGGCGTACTTGGCGGCGACCTTCGGGTCGATCGGGCGGTAGTAGTTCTTCGCCGCGATTTCCTGACCTTCCGGGCTGTACAGGTATTCAAGATAGGCGGTCGCTACGGCGCGGGTGCCGCGCTTGTCTACCACCTTGTCGACCACGCTGACCGGCGGTTCGGCCAGGATGGACAGCGAGGGCGTGACGATCTCGAACTTGTCCGGACCGAGTTCCTTCACCGCCAGATAGGCTTCGTTCTCCCAGGCGATCAGCACGTCACCGATGCCGCGTTCGACGAAGGTGGTGGTCGAGCCGCGTGCGCCGGAGTCGAGCACCTTCACGTTGGCGAACAGCTTCCTGACGAACTCCTTGGCGGTGGCGTCCGATCCGCCCGGCTGCTTCAGCGCGTAGGCCCAGGCGGCCAGGTAGTTCCAGCGGGCGCCGCCCGAGGTCTTCGGGTTCGGCGTGATCACCTCGACGCCCGGCTTCACCAGGTCGCTCCAGTCCTTCAGACCTTTCGGGTTGCCCTTGCGCACCAGGAACACGATGGTCGAGGTGTAGGGCGAGGCGTTGTGCTGCAGGCGCTTCTGCCAGTCGGCTGGAATGAGCTTGGCGTTCTGGTGCAGCGCATCGACGTCGTAGGCCAGCGCCAGCGTCACCACGTCGGCTTCGAGGCCGTCGATGACCGAACGCGCTTGCTTGCCGGAGCCTCCGTGCGACTGCTTGATGGTGACGTTATCGCCGGTCTTCGCCTTCCAGTGTTTGGCAAAGGCGCTGTTGAAGTCCTGATAGAGCTCGCGCGTCGGGTCGTAGGACACGTTCAGCAGCGTGATGTCGGCGGCGAAGGTGTTGGCGATCAGCGTGGTGCCGAGCAGCAGGCTGGCGGCGAGGGTGCGAAGGGTAGTTTTCATTGTGTTGGGCTCCGTGTTGGGAAACATGCGATGGAGCGCACTCTAGGCAGCGCGCCGCACGAAGCGAACCAATTAAAACTGCGCTGCTTTGCAGCGGATTCGTGCAAAGCATTTGCAGCGGAGTGGGAAGCGAAAGCGCGAACCTGTACGGGATTTTTCCGGCGTGGCAGTGGTCTGTGGCACGAAAGGACACTGCCGATGAACGATCTCTTCACCCCGCTCGCGCGCGACGCGGCCGATCATGATTTCGAACCGTCACCGCGGGGCGCGCTGGCGCGCATCGACGCCATCCGCCCGGGCGTCTATGCGCGCACGCGGAACCACCTCGACGGCGCGGTGACGCGGCTGTCGCCGTATCTGACGCACGGCTTCATCGATGTACCGCAGGTGATCGAGCGGCTGTCGCAGCGCGTCGCACTGTCGGCGGACGACAAGATCGTGTTCGAACTGGCCTGGCGCGAGTACTTCCACCATCTGTGGCGCCACTGGGGCGAAGGCATCTTCGAGCCGCGCCGGCCGCCGCCGGCCTCGGGCTACGCCGCAACGGTGCCGGACGACGTGCGCGCGGCGCGTACCGGCGTACCGGTGATCGACGGCGCGGTGCGCACCTTGTACGACACCGGCTATCTGCACAATCACGCACGCATGTGGCTGGCCAGCTACGTCGTACACGTACGCAAGACGCACTGGCGCGCCGGCGCCGACTGGATGTACCGCCACCTGCTCGACGGTGATCTGGCGTCGAACACGCTGTCCTGGCAGTGGGTGGCCGGCACGCTGACCGGCAAGCCCTATCTGTTCAATGCGGAGAACGTCGCCCGCTATGCGCCCGATCTGGCCAGCCCGGGTACCGTGATCGACGCCGGTTACGAGGCGCTTGACCGCATCGCACGGCAATCGCCGGACTGTGGTCCGGAACCCGGGCACGCACCGGGCGTGGTCGAACCGGCGCCGGGTGTGGTGCCCGACCCGGATATCTGGGGCCTGCGCGACGACCGTCGCGAGTGCTGGATCATGCATCCGTGGGCGCTCGGCGCGCCGCCGCAGGGCAGGGTGATTGGCTGGCTGGAGCCGTCCTTCCACGCGCGCTTTCCGTGGAGCGAAAAGCGCTGGAGCTTCGTGCTCACCCGCATGCGTGCCGCCTGCGACGGCATCGTGGTCGGCGACGCGCGTGCGCTGCGCGAACGCCTGGGCGAGATCCGGCTGGCGTCGATGCAGACGCTGAATCCGGGCTATGCCGAGGCGATGCGCGCCGCCGGCGTGCTGTGCGAGCCGGTGGCACGGCAGTTCAACGACCCACCGCAGCCCATGCCGTCCTTCACCCGCTTCTGGCAGACCGTCGCGCCAAAGGCCGCGACCCCGCGGCCGTGGCACCACTGAGGATTCCATGACACTGAACGTCGCCGCTCGCCATCCCGCCCGCTTGCTCGGGCTGGCCGGCCTGATTCCATTCGTCGGACTGACCGTCGCCATCCACGCCCTGGATGCGCAGCGCGCGTCGCTTGCGCACGCCCAGCTCGCCTACGGCGCCACCATCGTCAGTTTCATCGGCGCGCTGCACTGGGGGCTGGCGATGCGCGACGCCGCACTTGATGCGACGGCGCAGTGGCGTGCCCTCGGTTGGGGGGTGATGCCCTCGCTGCTTGCCTGGTGCGCATTGCTGCTGCCGCTGCCGACCGGGCTGTGGGTGCTGGCGGCGACGGTGCCCGCCTGCTGGTGGATGGATGGGCGGCTGTCGCGTGCGCTGTCGCTGGAGCCGTGGTTCATGCAGCTGCGCACGCTGCTCAGTGCCATCGTGACGGTCTGCCTGCTGCTGTCTGCGCTGGCGATGGCCTGACCATGCAGGTGGTCTGGTTCAAGCGCGACCTACGCGTCGCCGACCACGCGCCGCTGTGTGCCGCGGCAGCGGCGGGGCCGGTGCTGGCGCTTTACGTCTACGAGCCGCGACTGCTTGCCGAGCCGGACGTCGATGCGCGCCATATCGGCTTCCTGAACGAGGCGCTGGACGATTTCGAGCGCCGGCTGCACGCGCTCGGCCTGCCGCTGCTGCGCCTGCACGGCGACATGCCGGCACTGCTCGAACGGCTGCATGCGTCCACGCGGATCGATGGGCTGTGGAGCCATGAGGAGACCGGCAACCTGGCCAGCTTCGAGCGCGACCGCGCGGTTGCCGCCTGGTGCCGGCAGCACGGCGTGGCCTGGCGCGAACTGCCGACGGGCGGCGTGGTGCGTCGGCTGAGTGACCGCGACACCTGGTCGGATCGCTGGATGCGCCGCATGACTCCGGCGCCGCTGCCGCCACCGCCACGCATCACGGCGGCACGCGTGCCGCTCGCTGGCCTGCAGCGCGCGCCGACTGCGGCCGAGCTGGGCCTGCACTCGACCGACATCGAAGCGCGCCAGCCGGCGGGCAGGGCGCAGGCGCGGCAGATCCTGGACGATTTCCTCGCGCATCGCGTGACGCGCTACCGGCGCGGCATGTCCAGTCCGCTCAGCGGTGCGCACGACTGTTCGCGCCTGTCGCCGCATCTCGCCTTTGGCACGCTGTCGCTGCGCGAGGTCGTGCATGCGGTGTGGCGCGAACGGGCCCGCTGGCTCGCGCAGCCACCAGGCGCGCACGCTCAGGCCGTGCTCGCCGGCCTCAAATCGTTCGAGAGCCGGCTGCACTGGCACTGTCATTTCATCCAGAAGCTGGAGTCGGAACCGCAGATCGAACTGCGCGCGGTGAACCGACTGTACGACGGTCTGCGCGAAGCCGATTTCTCGATCGAGCGGCAGCGTGCATGGTGCCGCGGCGAAACAGGCTATCCCTTCATCGACGCCTGCATGCGGGCGCTGAATGCGACCGGCTGGATCAACTTCCGCATGCGCGCCATGCTGGTCGCCTTCTCGTCCTACCAGCTGTGGAACCACTGGCGCGAACCCGGTCTGCATCTGGCGAGGATGTTCACCGACTTCGAACCGGGCATCCACTGGCCGCAGGTGCAGATGCAGTCGGGCGTCACCGGCATCAACACGCTGCGCATATACAACCCGGTGAAGCAGCAGCTGGACCAGGACCCGAAGGGCATTTTCGTGCGCCGCTGGCTGCCCGAACTGGCGCGCGTGCCGCTGTCGTTGCTGGCGGAACCCTGGCTGATGAGCGTCGCGCAGCAGCGCGAAGCGGGATGCCTGATCGGACGCGACTACCCGGCACCGGTTGTCGACCACATCGTCGCCGCGCGCCATGCGCGCGACGCCGTCTGGGCCGTCAGGAAGAAGCCGGAAGCGGCCGCCGAGGCGCGACGCGTGCTGGTGCAGCACGGCAGTCGGAATCCGGACAGGGAAGGGCGGCGGCGCCCAGGGCGCAAGGTGAAGACGAAAGCTGACGACGGCGGCCAGATGGGCTTCGGCTTCTGACCGCCCCCCTGACCTCTGACCCCTCTAGTCCCCGAGTGCCTGCACCAGATCCGCGATCAGGTCATCGGCGTCCTCGATGCCGATCGACAGGCGCAGCATCGAATCCGGAATGCCGCGCCGCGCGCGTTCTTCCGGCGCGATGCCGTGGTGGGTCGTGGTGCAGGGCTGGGTGACCAGACTTTCGACGCCGCCCAGGCTGGGCGCCAGCTTGATCAGGCGCAGCCGGTCGGCGACGCGGGTGGCGTCGGCGCCGTCGCCGCGCACGACGATGCTCAGCATGCCGCCGAAGCCGTCCATCTGCGCCTTTGCCAGCGCGTGGCCCGGCGCGTCCGGCAAGCCCGGATAGTGAACGCGCGCGATCTTGGGGTGGCGCGCCATCGCCTCGGCCACCGCCTGCGCATTGGCATTGTGCTGACGCACGCGGACGACCAGCGTGCGCAGGCTGCGCGACAGCAGCGCGGCGGTTTCCGGCGACGGCACGGTGCCGAGATTCTTGCGCCAGGCCTGAACCGGCTCCAGCAAGGCTTTGCTGGCCATCAGTGCACCGGCGGTCAGATCGCTGTGACCGCCCAGATACTTGGTCGCGCTGTGCATGACGATGTCGGCGCCCAGTTCGAGCGGCCGCTGGTTCACCGGCGACGCGAAGGTGTTGTCGATGGCCACCAGCGCGCCGTGTGCATGCGCCCTGTCGGCAAGCGCGCGGATGTCGACGATGTCCAGCGTCGGATTGGTCGGCGTTTCGAAGAACACCATCCCGACGCCATCGGCCAGCAGCGCGTCGAGCCTGTCGGACTCGCTGCCTAGAATGCAGTGCGTGCGCAGGCCGAGGCCCGGCAGCTGCTGTTCGAGCAGTTCCAGCGTGCCGCCATAGGCATCTCCGAAGCAGACGATGCCCTTGCGGCCGTGCGTCAGGAAAAGCGCACTGAGGGCTGCCATGCCGGACGAGAACACCCAGGCCGCCTCGGCCGACTCCAGACCGGCCAGCGTTTCCTCGACCGCCTGAATCGTCGGATTCAGACCGTAGCGCGTGTACAACCCACCACGCCTGCGGCCGTCGATCACCTCAAGCAGATCGGCGGTCGAATCGAAACCGAAAGTGGTGGTGTTGTAGACCGGCGGGTAGGGGCTGCCATAGGCGTCACCGGTCGTGTGACCGTGAATTGCGCGAGTGGCGAGGCGTGTGTGCTTGGTGCTGGACATGGGCGGCCTTCCTTGCGGACTGAGGACCGAAGGATACGCCGCCCATGTTGGCGGTGTCTCCGGATCAGGGCGGCTGGCCGATCCGGCCTCCCGGCATGTAGACGAGCGCTGCAAGCTCACGCACGCTGTTCGTCGCGAACCTGCGCTCGGACATGTCAGTAGGCGGCCGGCGACTTGGCTGCGGTCTGCTCCACCGGTGCCGTCTTCTCGTCGCGACGGTCGATGGTGACCGATTCTCCCATCAGGACGCGGAGGTCGTTCGGGTAGTCGTAACCGGTGCCCTTGTTGTGGTCGATGATGGCGCCGATGCCACCGCCGAAGATGATGTTGCCCCACATGCTTCCGGCCGAGCGCGAGATGGCGCGCAGGAAGCCGTCGCTCATGCCGTCCTTCTTGCATTCGACATTCAGGTCTTCCGCCGAGCGACGGATCATGACGTTACCGGGGGCGGTCGCTGTCCAGCTGCCCTTGTCGTTCTTCAGCGTGCACTTGGTCTGGTCGACCGCATCGCCGCCCTGGGTGCGCGCACTGAGCGTGACGGTCTGCATTTCGCTGGAGGTAATGGTCGAGCAGCCGCCGAACAGCGACGCGCTCAGAATCAGCAAAGGAACGGTGGTCTTCAAGAGAGGGGCCTCATGGTGAAATGCCCCGCCAGTTGTAGAGTACGACTTTAGTTATATGCAAAAAGAATCGAATTTTGCGGGGCGCGCGGACTATAGAGGGTGAATGGCCCTGTCATCCGTGAATGACAAAATTTTACGATTCGCGAGCGCGAATGTATGCGCCGCCAAGGTCGGTCGGCGAGCTCGAAGCAGGGATGTTCAGCCCAGGCAGAAGAACTCGACCACGTCGCTCGCTGCGCTGCGCGGCGAGCCGAAGGCGAGCCAGCCGTGGCCGTCGATGACGACTTCCTCGCGCGTCAGTGCGAATTCGTGGCGACCCTCGATGGTGACGAAGGTGCCGTTGCTGGAGCGGTCGGTCAGCACGAAGCGGTCGCGGCGGAATTCGAGGTCGCAGTGCTGGCGCGATGCGCGGGCGTCCTTGACCAGGATGTCGACGCCGGCGTCACGACCCATGCGCAGGCGCGGATGTTCGGCGCCGAGCAGCCAGACGCGGCCGCCGTGGTAGACGCGCATTTCCAGCTTGCCGCTGCTGAAGTTCAGTCCGCCGACGTGGGTGACGTGCTCCGAGTGCTCGCAGCGCAGTTCGCACATTTCGACCGAGCGCGCGACACCCTTGACGACGCGCGGCGGCATCGGCCGCACCATGTGCTGGAAGTGCTCGCTGAGGCGCACCGCGGCTTCGGTCGACACGATGGCGCGGCCGTGGCTGCCCAGTTCCGACAGACGGGCGGCGATGTTCACCGATTCGCCGTAGATATCGTCGCCGGTTTCGATGACCGGACCGAAGTGGAAACCGGTGCGTACGCCGAGCGAAAAATGCGTAGCCAGCGGCAGGCCGCTGATGTCGCGGTGAATGGCCAGCGCGGTGTCGGCGGCGTGGTCGCAGGCGCGGAAGGTGGCGAGCAGCCCGTCGCCCGTCATCTTGATCACGCGGCCTGAACTGCCGATGACCGAGTCGCGCATGGTGCGCAGGCAGCGGTCGATCAGCGCGAAGGCGGCGGTGTCACCCATGCGCTCATAGAGCTGGGTGCTGCCCACCAGGTCGGCGAACAGCACGGCGCATTCCTTCGATACGGGCGGTACGCGGGCCATGATTCCTTAGGCGAAGAAGCGGCTGCGCACGTCGTCGGGCAGGACGACGCCGGTGGCGTGTGCGCGGGCGAGCAGTTCCCAATAGTAGCGATAGGAGGCGCGATCGTGCAGCGTGTCGTGGTGCCGCGTCGGGCCCCAGCTCGCGTCCTGCGCACCGCAAAGGATGGCGATGGCGTCCTCGACTTCGCTGAAGTCGGGCCGCATTTCCTCGACGATGGGCAGGATCTGGTTCGGGTGGATGCTCCACATGCGCATGAAACCGAACTGGCGGCGTGCGCGGCGAGCGTCGTTGCGGATGAAGTCGACGTCGCGGATTTCGGTGGTGACGTTGTGCGTCGGCACCACACCGCAGCCGTGCGCCGCGGCGGCGATTTCGCACTTGGTGCGCACGATGATCGGGTGTTCGAACTGGGTCGGGCTCTTCATCGCGTCGCCCGGCAGCGCGCCGTGGTGGGCGCTGACGAAGTCCATCAGGCCGAGGTCGATCGATTCCACGCGTTCCATCGCGGCGATGTTCCACACCTCGCGCAGCGCGCCGTGGCTTTCGATCAGCACGTGCACCGGAATGCTGCGCTTCAGGCCGGCCATCGTTTCACAGGTGCGCAGCCAGTCGAGCTGCAGGCGCACGTCGTCGGCCGAGCGCGCCTTGGGTAGCGTGATGAAGGCAAGCTTGTCGCCGGCTTCGCCGACGATGACGTCCATGTCGGCCTTCCAGTGCGCATGCGTCACGTCGTGGATGCGCACGCCGACGCGGTTGTAGCGGTTGTCCTCACCGGCGATCACGGACGCGCACAGCTTGCGGTGTTCGACCTCGTTGCCGGCGGCTGCGCCGTCCTCGCAATCGCAGGTGACGTCGAAGATGGGTCCCAGTTCGGCCTGCAGCGCGAGCGCCTTGCGCATCAGCTTTTCCGAGCCGGCGTAGTGGTCGACTGCGGGCAGGATGGGGAAGGGCTTGTCACCCTTGTACAGCACCTCGCGCGGATGGACGGCAGCGTTCATGCGGAAAACTCCGGCATAAAAAAAGCGGCCACGTTACCGGGCCGCTTCTTTCGATTCAAGCCTGTACGCCCCCGGACCGACCCGGCAGAGCGGGGTGATCCGGAACGGGCGCACATGACCGGCAGATCAGAGCAGGTCGGCGACGCCGGCGCGCTCCTCTTCCAGTTCGGCCAGCGTCTTGGCGACGTAGGGCTTCGAGAACTCGTCGATCTCCAGGCCCTTGACGATGGTGTATTCGCCGTTGGCGCAGATGCACGGGAAGCCGAACACCAGGCCTTCCGGGATGCCGTAGGAACCGTCGGACGGCACGCCCATGGTGACCCAGTCACCGTTGGAGCCGAGGTGCCAGTCGCGCATGTGGTCGATCGCGGCGTTGGCGGCCGAAGCAGCCGACGACAGGCCACGGGCCTCGATGATGGCGGCGCCGCGCTTGCCGACGGTCGGCAGGAAGGTCTTGGCGTTCCACTCCTGATCGTTCACCAGCTGGGCGACGCTGTCGCCGTTCGAGGTGGCGAAGCGATAGTCGGCGTACATCGTCGGGCTGTGGTTGCCCCACACGGTCATCGTCTTGAACGACGACACCGGACGGCTGATCTTGGCCGACAGCTGCGACAGCGCGCGGTTGTGGTCCAGACGCAGCATGGCGGTGAAGTTCTTCGCCGGGACGCGGCCACCGGCCTTGGCGGCGGTCTTCATCGCGATGTAGGCGTTGGTGTTGCAGGGGTTGCCGACCACCAGGATCTTGCAGTTCGGGCCTGCGTTCTGGCCGATGGCCGCGCCCTGCACGGTGAAGATCTTGGCGTTTTCGGTCAGCAGGTCCTTGCGCTCCATGCCGGGGCCGCGCGGGCGGGCACCGACCAGCAGCGCGAAGTCGGCGTCCTTGAACGCGACGTTCGGGTCATCGGTGGCGATCATGCCGGCGAGCAGCGGGAAGGCGCAGTCGTCCAGTTCCATCATCACACCGGTCAGCGCCTTCTGGGCCTGCGGCAGGTCGAGCAGTTGAAGAATGACCGGCTGGTCCTTGCCGAGCATTTCGCCGCTGGCGATACGGAACAGCAGGGCGTAGCCGATTTGACCGGCAGCGCCGGTCACCGCGACGCGAAGAGGCGTCTTTGACATGGTGGTCTCCTGTCTGAGGATGGGACGGGGCGTTATCAGTGCGTTGTGCGCGGGCCGAATTATGGTCGACCCGCGGCGGTTTTGACACACAGCACAAAAATCGGCGTTCGCAACCGGGGCTGGCCGGCCGGAAAGTGCGTTTTTGCACGGCATCAATTTATATCATATATAAGACATCAGACACGATGTAGACGTGACAGGATTTCTGTGCTGAAATTGTTGCATGGCACAGGAATCCCCCACCTTCAGCCCGCTGTATCGACAGATACGCGGCTTGCTCACGCAGGCATTGCAGAGTGGCGAATGGCGTCCGGGTGAGGCGATCCCGAGCGAAACCGAACTCGCCCAACGCTTCAACGTGAGTCAGGGGACGGTGCGCAAGGCCATCGACGAGATGGCGGCGGACAACCTGCTGGTACGCAAACAGGGCAAGGGCACCTTTGTTGCGACGCATCACGATCCCCGCGCATTCTTCCGTTTTCTCCGTCTCGCGCCGATCAACGGCACGATAGAAACCTCGCAGAGCGTGCCGCTCGAATGCTGGCGCGCACGTGCCGGCCAGGAAGTGGCGCGCACGCTGGACGTCGAAGTCGGCTCGCAGATCATCATCGTGCGCCGCCTGCTCAAGTTCGCCGGCAAGCCGGTGGTGATCGACGAAATCTATCTGCGCGGCGACCTGTTCCCGGGGCTCAACCTCGACGTGCTCAAGGAGCAGCAGGGCTCGCTCTACTCCTTCTTCGAAACCCGCTTCGGCGTACGCATGGTGCGTGCCGAAGAGCGTCTGCGCGCGGTCGCGGCGGACCGCCAGAGCGCGGATTACCTCGAGGTGCAGGAAGGCAGCCCTTTGCTGTCGGTCGAGCGTGTTGCCTATACCTATGACGACAAACCGGTCGAGTGGCGCCGCGGACTGTGCTCGACGGCAGACCACTATTACCTGAACAACCTGAATTGACGGAGCCGGCGACGACCGGCATGTGACACGACTTTTTCCAGGAGAGCGAGCCAGATGGCCAATACAGCCAGCAAGACCAGACCGAAGCACCTCCAGCTGACGGCGATACGCCTGCCGTTGCCAGGCATCGTGTCCATCCTTCACCGCATCAGCGGTGCCGGCCTTTTCCTCTGTCTGCCGCTGCTGCTGTGGCTGTTCGACGCCAGCCTGGGTTCGCCGGATACCTTCGAATCGTTCAGCGCGGTGGTCGGTCACCCGCTGGCCAAGCTTCTGCTGCTCGGCCTGATGTGGGCCTACCTGCATCACTTCTGTGCCGGCGTCCGCTTCCTGCTGCTGGACATGCACAAGGGCCTCGAACTCGCCACCGCGCGCAAGAGTTCGGTCGCCGTGCTGGTGGTCAGCCTGACGCTTACCGTGATTCTGGGGGTGAAACTGTGGTGAATCGTGTCGTTGTCGGTGCCCACTACGGGCTGAAGGACTGGCTGGGCCAGCGCATCACGGCGGTTGTGATGGCTGTGTACACGCTCATCTTCGCGGTCGGCGTGCTCTCGATGGGCGAATTGAACTACGAGAACTGGCACGGTCTGTTCGCAGGTGGGTTCATGCGCTTCGCGACCTTCCTGTTCTTCGCGTCGCTGATGTACCACGCCTGGGTTGGCGTGCGCGACATCTACATGGACTACATCAAGCCCACCGGCGTGCGCGTCGTGCTGCACGCGGTGACCTTGCTTGCCCTGATCGGTTATCTGGGCTGGGCAGCCCAAGTTCTCTGGAGACTGTAAGTGAGCGTACCTGTCCGCAAGTTTGATGCAGTCATCGTCGGCGCCGGTGGTGCCGGTCTGCGTGCCGCCATCCAGCTGTCAGAAGCCGGCCTGCGCACCGCAGTGATTTCCAAGGTGTTCCCGACCCGTTCGCACACCGTTGCGGCGCAGGGCGGCGTGGCCGCCTCGCTCGGCAACTCCGAGGAGGACCACTGGCACTGGCACATGTACGACACGGTCAAGGGTTCTGACTGGCTCGGTGACCAGGACGCGATCGAATTCATGTGCCGCAAGGCCAATGAGGTGGTGATCGAGCTCGAACACTACGGCATGCCGTTCGACCGTCTCGACAGCGGCAAGATCTACCAGCGTCCGTTCGGCGGCCACATGTCGAACTTCGGCGAGAAGCCGGTCCGCCGCTCCTGTGCCGCCGCCGACCGCACCGGTCATGCGATGCTGCACGCGATGTACCAGCGCAACGTCAAGGCCAATACCCAGTTCTTCATCGAATGGATGGCGCTGGACCTGATCCGCGACGAAGAAGGCGACGTGGTCGGTGTGACCGCGATGGAAATGGAAACGGGCGAGGTGTTCGTGTTCCACGCCAAGGCCGTGCTGTTCGCGACCGGCGGTGCCGGCCGCATCTATTACAGCTCGACCAACGCCTTCATCAATACCGGTGACGGTGTGGGCATGGCGGCGCGTGCCGGCATCCCGCTGGAAGACATGGAGTTCTGGCAGTTCCACCCGACCGGCGTCGCCGGTGCCGGCGTGCTGATCACCGAAGGCGTGCGCGGCGAAGGCGGCATTCTGCGCAATGCCTCGGGCGAGCGTTTCATGGAACGCTACGCGCCGAACGCCAAGGATCTGGCGTCGCGTGACGTGGTGTCGCGCGCCATGGTGACCGAAATCAACGAAGGTCGCGGCTGCGGTCCGAACAAGGACCACGTGATGCTGGACATCACCCACCTCGACCCGGCGACCATCATGAAGCGCCTGCCGGGCATCCGCGAGATCGGCATCCAGTTCGCCGGTGTCGACGCGATCAAGGAACCGCTGCCGGTGGTGCCGACCTGCCATTACCAGATGGGCGGCATCCCGACCAATTACAACGGTGAAGTCGTGGTGCCGAAGGACGGCAACCCGAGCACGCCGGTGCCCGGTTTCTACGCCGCCGGCGAATGTGCCTGTGCGTCGGTGCATGGTGCCAACCGCCTGGGCACCAACTCGCTGCTCGACCTGCTGGTGTTCGGCAAGTCGGCCGGCGAGTCGATGGTCGAGTACATCAAGGCGCAGCCGGCCGCGCACAAGCCGCTGCCGGCCAACGCGGCCGACTACTCGCTGTCGCGCATCAACCGTCTCGACACGCAGACCGATGGCACCGCCGTCGGCGCCACCCGTCTGGCCATGCAGCGCACGATGCAGGCGCACTGCGGCGTGTTCCGCTTCAAGGACATGCTGGCCGAGGGCGTGAGCAAGATTCTCGACATCGAGAAGATGGTTGCCGCGACCGAGATCAAGGACAAGTCCAAGGTGTTCAACACCGCCCGCCTGGAGGCGCTGGAACTGGACAACCTGATCGAGGTGGCCAAGGCGACCATCGTGTCGGCCAATGCGCGCACCGAGTCGCGTGGCGCCCACGTGCGCGACGACGCGACCGACACCCCCGAACGTCCGGACGGCCGTGACGATGTGAACTGGCTCAAGCACACGCTGTGGCACCGCGAGGGCAACAAGCTCGAGTACAAGCCGGTGAACATGAAGCCGCTCACGGTTGACACCATCGCGCTGAAGAAGCGCGCCTACTGAGGATCACAGCATGACTGCCCGTACTGTCGAATTCAGTATCTACCGCTTCGACCCGGACCGCGACGAGAAGCCCTACATGCAGTCGATTTCCATCGATCTCGACGGCACCGAACGCAAGCTGCTCGACGCGCTGGTCAAGCTGAAGGACAAGGACGACTCGCTGTCCTTCCGCCGCTCCTGCCGTGAAGGCGTGTGCGGTTCGGACGCGATGAACATTAATGGTAAGAACGGTCTGGCCTGTCTGACCGACATGAAGGACCTGCAGTCGCCGGTGGTGCTGCGTCCGCTGCCCGGCCTGCCGGTCGTGCGCGACCTCATCGTCGACATGACGCAGTTCTTCAAGCAGTACCACTCGATCAAGCCTTACCTGATCAACGACGAACATCCGCCCGAGCGCGAGCGTCTGCAGTCGCCGGAAGACCGCGAGGAACTGAACGGCCTGTACGAGTGCATTCTCTGTGCCTGCTGCTCGACCTCCTGCCCGTCGTTCTGGTGGAACCCGGACAAGTTCGTCGGCCCGGCCGGTCTGCTGGCCGCCTACCGTTTCATCGCCGATACGCGCGACCAGGCCACCAGCGAACGTCTGGACAACCTGGAAGATCCGTATCGCCTGTTCCGCTGCCACACCATCATGAACTGCGTCGATGTGTGCCCGAAGGGTCTGAACCCGACGCGCGCCATCGGCAAGATCAAGGACATGATGGTCCGCAGGGCAGTCTGATCATGGACGACGCGGCCAACGACCCGCAGGTCAATATGGGGCGTCTGCGCTGGCATTGCCGGCGCGGGCTGCTCGAGCTCGACCTGGTCCTGCAGCGCGTCGTCGAGGGAGGGTTGCTGGAGGAGTTGAGTGAACAACAGAGGGCAGAGCTGTTCGAACTGCTCCATTACGACGACATCACCTTGTTGGCGATTGTCAGCGGGCGCGAAGAATGTGAGGAGCCGCGCCTGAAGGGGATGGTCGATCTGCTGCGCGCAGTCTGACGCGCACTGGTTTCGGCCCGGGCATTTTTGAGGAAGTGAAGAGGTTAGACATGTCAAATCAACGCACCGCAACGCTGACCATTGATGGGCAGACCACCGAGTTCCCGATCATGGGTGGCACGGTCGGCCCCGAAGTGGTTGATATCCGTTCCATGTATGGCAAGACCGGCATGTTCACGTATGACACCGGTTACCTCTCCACCGCCAGCTGCAAGTCGTCGATCACCTACATCGATGGCGACAAGGGCGAGCTGTGGTATCGCGGTTACCCGATCGAGCAACTCGCCGAGCACTGCGACTTCCTCGATGTGTGCTACCTGCTGAAGAACAGCGAACTGCCGACCGCAGCCGAAAAGACCGAGTACGTCAGCCAGATCAAGCGCCACACGCTGGTGCACGAGCAGCTGGCCCGCTTCTACGCAGGTTTCCGTCGCGACGCTCACCCGATGGCCATCATGGCCGGCGTGGTTGGCGCGCTGTCCGCCTTCTATCACGACGGCATGGACATCTCGGACCAGGCTCATCGCGACATCTCGATCAATCGCCTGATCGCCAAGATGCCGACCATCACGGCCATGGCCTACAAGTACTCGGTCGGCCAGCCCTTCATGTACCCGCGCAACGATCTGAGCTATGCCGGCAACTTCATGTACATGATGTTCGGCACGCCGTGCGAGGAATACAAGCCGAATCCGGTGCTGGAAAAGGCGCTCGACCGCATCCTGACGCTGCACGCCGACCACGAGCAGAACGCCTCGACCTCGACCGTGCGTCTGGCCGGTTCGTCGGGCGCCAACCCGTACGCCGTCATCGCCGCCGGTATCGCCTGCCTGTGGGGCCCGGCGCACGGTGGCGCGAACGAGGCCTGCCTGCAGATGCTGGAAGAGATCGGTGACGTGTCGCGCGTGCCCGAGTACATCAAGCGCGCCAAGGACAAGAACGACAGCTTCAAGCTGATGGGCTTCGGTCACCGCGTCTACAAGAACTTCGATCCGCGCGCCAAGCTGATGCGTCAGACCTGCTACGAAGTGCTGACCGAACTCGGCCTGGAGAACGACCGCCTGTTCAAGCTGGCGATGGAACTGGAACGCATTGCGCTGGAAGACGAGTACTTCATCGAGAAGAAGCTCTACCCCAACGTCGACTTCTATTCCGGCATCGTGCAGAAGGCGCTCGGCATCCCGACCTCGATGTTCACCTGCATTTTCGCGCTGGCGCGTACCATCGGCTGGATCACGCAGTGGAACGAAATGATCACCGATTCCGAGTACAAGATCGGCCGTCCGCGCCAGCTCTACATTGGCCCGAACCGCCGTGACGTGAAGCCCGTCGAACAGCGCTGATTCATCGCAGCAGAAAGCCCCGCGGCCTGGCGGACGCCGCGGGGTAAATAATCAATACCGCATGCAGCAGGCCTTCTCGAATTTCCGCGAGACGGAAGGGGGCGCGGCACGACTGGCGCCACGTTCCCCAACCGCGCGGAAAGACGCGACAACAAACCCGGGCATCCCCGGGCGGAGGAGCGAGTCATGATGCACATGTTGAGCCATTCCTACCTCTTCGGGGGCAATGCGCCCTTCGTCGAGGAACTGTACGAGTCCTACCTCGCCAACCCCGGTTCAGTGCCGGACGCCTGGCGTACCTATTTCGAATCCCTCCAGCATCTGCCCGGCGCCGCCAGTGACGTGGCGCACGCCCCGGTCGTCGCCTCGTTCGCCGAACTGGCCAAGCGCGGCCCGGTCCGCATCGCGGCCGCCAGTGGCGACGACAAGCGTCAGGTCGGCGTGCTGCAGATGATCAATGCCTACCGCTTCCTCGGTAACCGCTGGGCACAGCTCGATCCGCTCAAGCGCGCAGAGCGCCCCGACATTTCCGAACTCGAGCCGTCGCACTACGGATTCACCGAAGCCGACCTGAACGACAGCTTCAGCACCGGCTCCTTCCGCTTCCCGCCCGAAGACCGCGCCAGCCTGCGCGAAATCCTCGAAGCGGTCCGGCAGGTGTATTGCGGCAGCATCGGCGCCGAATACATGTACATGGCCGACATTGCCCAGAAGCGCTGGATCCAGTCGCGCCTGGAACCGATGCGCGGCAACTACGGCTACAGCGCCGACGACCGCAAGCGCTTCCTCGAGCGCACCACGGCCGCCGAAACGCTGGAGCGCTACCTGCATACCAAGTACGTCGGCCAGAAGCGCTTCTCGCTCGAAGGCGGCGAATCGACCATCGTCGCGATGGACGAGCTGGTGCGCGTGGCCGCTGGCCAGGGCGCGCAGGAAATCGTCATCGGCATGGCTCACCGCGGTCGCCTGAACGTGCTGGTGAACACGCTGGGCAAGGCGCCCTCGATGCTGTTCTCCGAGTTCGAAGGCAAGGCTGCATCTGACCTGTCGGCCGGCGACGTGAAGTACCACATGGGCTTCTCGTCCGACGTGAACACCCCGGCCGGTCCGGTGCATCTGACCCTGGCCTTCAACCCGTCGCACCTGGAAATCGTGAACCCGGTGGTGGTCGGCTCGGTGTATGCGCGCCAGCGCCGCCGCGGCGACAAGACCGGTACCCAGGTCGTGCCGGTCATCCTGCATGGCGACGCGGCCGTCGCCGGTCAGGGCGTGAACCAGGAAATGCTGAACTTCTCGCAGACGCGCGGTTACGGCGTCGGCGGCACCGTTCACATCATCGTGAACAACCAGATCGGTTTCACCACCTCCGATCCGCGCGACTATCGTTCCTCGCTGTACTGCACCGACATCTTCAAGATGGTCGAGGCGCCGATCTTCCACGTGAATGGCGACGACCCGGAAGCCGTGGCTTTCGTCACCAGGATGGCGATGGAATTCCGCGCAGAGTTCAAGAAGGACGTGGTGATCGACATCATCTGCTACCGCAAGCTCGGCCACAACGAGCAGGACGAGCCGATGGTGACGCAGCCGCTGATGTACAAGAAGATCGCCGCCCACCCGGGCACGCGCAAGCTGTATGCCGACCGGCTGATCTCGGCCGGCATCATCGACGAAGCCGCCCCCGAGCGGATGATCGCCGACTACCGCGCCGCGCTGGACGAAGGTCGTCTGGCCAGCAACCCGGTGCTCACCAACCACCAGCGGCGCTTCGCGGTGGACTGGACGCCCTTCCTGAAGCAGCCCTATACCGACGAGTGCGACACCCGCGTGCCGCGCGAGGAACTGGCGCGTCTGGGCGAGCGCCTCACGACGCTTCCGGACGGTTTCTCGCTGCACTCGCGCGTGCAGAAGATCATCGACGACCGGCGTGGCATGGCGGCCGGCACGCAGCCGGTCGACTGGGGCATGGGCGAGAACCTGGCCTACGCGACGCTGCTGGTCGAAGGTTATGGCGTGCGCGTGTCCGGCGAGGACTGCGGCCGCGGCACCTTCTTCCACCGTCACGCCGTGCTGCACGACCAGAAGCGCGAGAAGTGGGACAGCGGCAATTACATGCCCTTGCAGCACCTGCAGGACAACCAGGCACCGTGCGTCGTGATCGACTCGGTGCTGTCGGAAGAAGCCGTGCTGGCCTTCGAATACGGTTACGCGACTACCGAACCGAACGAGCTGGTGGTGTGGGAAGCGCAGTTCGGCGATTTCGCCAATGGCGCCCAGGTCGTGTTCGACCAGTTCATCGCCTCCGGTGAAGCCAAATGGGGTCGCCTGTGCGGCCTCACCATGATGCTGCCGCACGGTTACGAAGGGCAGGGCCCGGAGCACTCGTCGGCGCGCATCGAGCGCTACATGCAGCTGTCGGCCGAGAACAACTGGCAGGTCACCATTCCGACCACGCCGGCGCAGGTGTTCCACCTGCTGCGCCGTCAGATGCTGCGCAAGGTGCGCAAGCCGCTGGTCATCATCACGCCGAAGTCGCTGCTGCGTCACAAGGACGCCGTCTCCTCCCTGGATGAACTGGCCGACGGTCGCTTCCAGCCGGTGATCCCCGAGATCGACGCGCTGCAGGAGAAGGACGTCGAGCGCGTCATCCTGTGCAGCGGCAAGATCTATTACGAGCTGTTGGCTCATCGCCGTGCCCAGGACATCAAGAACGTAGCCATCCTCCGGCTCGAGCAGGCCTATCCCTTCCCCGGGGCGGAGCTGTCGGCGCAGCTGGTGCGCTATCCGAATGCCAAGGGCGTGACCTGGGTACAGGAAGAGCCGCGCAACCAGGGCATGTGGTACTGGCTGATCTCGCGTGCCTTCCTCGGCAAGGCACTGGGCGATCTGAAACTGGAACTGGTGTCGCGTCCGGCCTCGGCGTCGCCGGCGGTCGGCTACGCCGCCAAGCATCTGGCGCAACAGAAGGCGGTCATCGAAGCAGCGTTCGAAGGAGTGGGGCGCTGAGGCGCCTCCGACAGGGAGAAAGAATCAAATGCTTATCGAAGTGAAGGTTCCCCAGCTGTCCGAATCGGTGGCCGAAGCCACGCTCGTGCGCTGGCACAAGAAGGTCGGCGAGGCGGTGTCGCGAGATGAAAACCTGATCGACATCGAGACCGACAAGGTCGTACTCGAAACGCCGGCGCCGGATGCCGGCGTACTGGTGGCGATCATCAAGCAGGACGGTGCGTCGGTCACCAGCGGCGAGCTGATCGCCCAGATCGATACCGACGCCAAGGCTTCGGCGGCCGTCCCGGCCGCTGCGCCTGCTGCCGCTCCGGCTGCAGCGCCGGCCGCCGTTGCCGCCGCGACCACGTCGGCGGCGGCCTCCGGCCCGGCCAGCCCGGCTGCGCGCAAGATCATGGACGAACGCGGTCTGTCGGCCGGCGACGTGCAAGGTACCGGCCGCGGTGGCCGCATCACCAAGCCGGATGCCGCGGGCGCACCGCAACCGGCAGCGCCAGCCCCGGCAGTGCCGTCTGCCGCCGTCGCGCGTCCGGCACCGACCGCCGCCCAGTCTGCCGCCGCAGCGCCTGCGCTGCCGCAGCCGCCGGTGCCGGTCCGTCTCGAAGAGCTGCTGGCCGATCGCCCGCAGCAGCGCGTACCGATGTCGCGCCTGCGTGCCCGCGTCGCCGAGCGCCTGCTGCAGTCGCAGGCACAGAACGCCATCCTGACCACGTTCAACGAAGTGAACATGGGCCCGCTGATGGAACTGCGCAAGAAGTACGCCGAGAAGTTCGAGAAGACGCACGGCGTCAAGCTGGGCTTCATGTCCTTTTTCGTCAAGGCGGCCCTGCAGGCGCTGCGCAAGTTCCCGGTGCTGAACGCCTCGGTCGATGGCAACGACATCGTCTATCACGGCTTCTTCGACATCGGCATCGCCGTCGGCAGCCCGCGCGGTCTGGTGGTGCCCATCCTGCGTGACGCCGACCAGATGAGCTTTGCCGACATCGAGCAGAAGATCGCCGAGTTCGGCCAGAAGGCCAAGGACGGCAAGCTGTCGATCGAGGAACTGACCGGCGGTACGTTCTCGATCTCCAACGGCGGCGTGTTCGGCTCGATGCTGTCGACGCCCATCATCAACCCGCCGCAGTCGGCCATCCTCGGCATCCACGCGACCAAGGAGCGTCCGGTCGTCGAGAACGGCCAGATCGTGATCCGCCCGATCAACTATCTGGCGATGTCCTACGACCACCGCATCATCGACGGCCGCGAAGCGGTGCTCGGCCTGGTGACCATGAAGGAGGCGCTGGAAGATCCGGCCCGCCTGCTGTTCGACGTATAAACCCTCTCATTGCATGTTGACGTCTGCGCGCCGCCCGGAGAGAGGGCCGGGTGGCGCGCCGGACCAAGACTGCTTCTTTTTCCGGAGCAATTAAGATGTCCAAGGAATTTGATGTCGTTGTGATCGGTGCCGGCCCCGGCGGCTATGTCGCCGCCATCCGCGCCGCCCAGCTGGGTCTGAGCGCGGCCTGCATCGAGTACAACAGCTACGCCGACCCGAAGGGCGAAGTGCGCCTCGGCGGCACCTGCCTGAACGTGGGCTGCATCCCGTCGAAGGCGCTGCTGCAGTCGTCCGAACTGTTCGAGCAGGCCAACCACAGCTTCGTCATGCACGGCATTTCGGTCGAGTCGCCGAAGATGGACGTGTCGGTGATGATGAAGCGCAAGGACAATATCGTCGGTCAGCTCACCACCGGCATCCGCGGCCTGTTCAAGAAGAACAACGTGACGCTGCTGTCCGGTCTGGGCAGCTTCGCCGGCCGCGAGAACGAGAAGTGGAAGGTTGCGGTGACCCGCAATGGCGCCACCGAACACGTGCTGGCCAAGCATGTCATCATCGCCACCGGTTCGCGTGCCCGTCATCTGCCGGGCATCGAGGTCGACAACAAGGTGATCTGCGACAACGAGGGCGCGCTCGCCTTCGACGGCGCACCGAAGAAGCTGGGCGTGATCGGCGCCGGCGTGATCGGCCTGGAATTGGGCAGCGTGTGGAAGCGCCTCGGTGCCGAAGTGACCATCCTCGAAGCGGCGCCGGAGTTCCTGTCGGCCGCCGATGCGGCGATCACCAAGGAAGCCTGGAAGACCTTCACCGCCAAACAGAAGCTGGGCATCAAGCTCGGGGCCAAGATCGGCAAGGTCGAACGCACCGATGCCGGCGTGCGCGTCGAGTACGAGCACAAGGACGAGCAGCACGTGCTCGAATGCGAGCGCCTCATCGTGTCGGTCGGTCGGGTGCCCAACACCGACGGTCTGGGCGGCGAATCGGTCGGCCTGAAGATCAGCGAACGCGGTTTCATCGAAGTCGATGCGCAGGGCCGCACCAATCTGGCCAATGTGTGGGCGGTCGGCGACGTCGTGCCGGGCCCGATGCTGGCGCACAAGGGCATGGAAGAGGGCGTCATGGTGGCCGAGTGCATCGCCGGTCAGCACGGACACGTCAATCACGACACCGTGCCCTGGGTCATCTACACCCACCCGGAAATCGCCTGGGTTGGCAAGACCGAAGCCCAGCTCAAGGCCGAAGGCATCGAGTACAAGGCCGGCCAGATCCCGTTCGCGGCGAACGGTCGCGCGCTCGGCCAGGGTGACACCACCGGCTTCGTGCGCATGTATGCCTGCGCCAAGACCGACCGTATCCTCGGCGTGCACGTGATCGGCAACAACGCATCGGAGCTGATCGCCGAGGCGGTGGTGGCGATGGAATTCGGCGCCTGCTCGGAAGACATCGCGCGCATCTGCCACGCGCACCCGACGCTGTCGGAAGTGATGCACGAAGCCGCGCTGGCCTGCGACAAGCGTCCGCTGCACTTCTGACCGGGACCCGCGCACCATGCCTCCGCACAAGATACTGAACGTTCCCGAGCGGGGCATGCTGGACACCTTCGAGGCCCAGCTCAAGGTGCGCGGTTACACCGCCGACGCGTCGCAGCGCGCCGCCGCCGAGCGGCTGCAGAAGCTGTACGGCGAGCTGCTCGATTTCAAGGCAGCCCGCCGCACCCAGCTGCGTAAGCTGCTGTCGCGCGCGCAGCCGCCGCGCGGTGTCTGGTTCTGGGGCGGCGTAGGGCGCGGCAAGAGCTTCCTGATGGACTGCTTCTACGATGCCGTGCCTTATCGTCGCAAGAAGCGCGTGCATTTCCACGCCTTCATGCAGCAGATCCACGAGGCGCTGAAAAAGCACAAGAACGAAGCCGATCCGCTGGCGCAGGTGGCCGACGAGATCGCGCGGGCGACCCGCCTGCTGTGCTTCGATGAATTCCACGTGTCCGACATCGCCGACGCGATGATCCTCGGCCGTCTGGTCGACGCGCTGTTCGAGCGCGGCGTCGTGTTCGTCGCCACCTCCAACTATCCGCCGGACGGGCTGTACCCGAACGGCCTGCAGCGGCAGAACTTCCTGCCCACCATCGAACTGCTGAAGAAGCGGCTCGAAGTGTTCGAACTCGATGCCGGTATCGACTACCGCCTGCGCTCGCTCGAACGGATGGACATTTTCATGGTGCCCGGCGGCCGGGGCGCCGACGCCAAGCTGGCCGACGACTTCCGCCAGATCTGCGGCGAGCCGTGCCCGCCGGGCCCGCTGGAAATCCTCGGCCGCACGCTGAAGACGCGCGACCGCTCGCTCGGCGCCGCCTGGTTCGACTTCGATGAAATCTGCGGCGGTCCGCGTTCGCAGAACGACTACCTCGAACTGGCGCGCCGCTATCACTCCATATTGATATCCAACGTGCCGAAGATGGGGCGCGACCAGGCCAACGAAGCGCGTCGCTTCACTTGGCTGGTCGACGTGCTGTACGACTTCCGCGTCAAGCTCATCCTGTCGGCCGAAGTCGAGGCGCAGGATCTCTACACCGACGGCCCGCACGCAAACGAATTCACCCGCACGGTGAGCCGCCTGATCGAAATGCGCACGCGCGAGTACCTGGCGTCGGCGCACCGCGTCGATTTCGCCGGCAGCATGTCCACCGTCGCAGCCTGATTCGCCGTCGCGGTCCTGGTCGCAAGGCCGACGGACCGCGTCACCCCCTGTAAGCGCGGTCTTCTGACCGCGACAGGGCCTGCGACCGAACACCGTCTCTCGCCAAGCTGCCGCGGTCCCCGCCTTGTCCTCATGACCGGACCTTTCCCGGCCGGCGGACGTCTACACTTGCATACAGATTCCTTGCCGCAGGTGCCCGATGTCCATTACCGCCTTGTTTCGCCCGCTGTGCCGACGACTGCTTCTGCTTTGTCTGCTGTGGCCACTCGCGGCCGCAGCCCAGATCAAGCTCGACATCATTCCGCTGAAGCATCGCACGCCTGACCAGGTGCTGCCGGCGCTGCGCCCGCTGGTCGGTGACGAGGCTGCACTGTCGGGCGCCAACAACCGCATCTTCATCCGCGCCGATGCAGCAACGCGTGCCGCCGTGAAGCAGGCCATCGACGCGCTCGACACGCCTCTGCGCAGCCTGATGATCTCGGTGCGGCAGGACAACGATGATTCGATCGGCCGCAACGGCGTTGCCGTATCCGGCGATATTCGCGCTGGCAACGCCGGTGTCCGGGCGCCCGACGGCGGCCGCGAGGGCGCCGTGATCGAGGGCCGCAGTGGCGACAGCCGGGTGCAGACGCGGGTGTGGTCTACCCGCGGTGATGCGGCCGATCGGCTGTCGCAGCGCGTGCAGGTGGTCGAGGGCGGTGCGGCGTTCATCCAGGCGGGCAGCTCGACGCCTATTCCCTTCACCCAGATGGTGGTCGGGCCGCGCGGCGCAGTCGTCAGCCAGGGCACGCAGTACCGCGACATTTCGAGTGGCTTCTACGCTGTGCCGCGCGTCAATGGCGATCAGGTAACGCTCGATATCTCGCCGCAGAAGGAATCGCTGTCCGACACCCAGTACGGCGAGGTGCGCTCGGCGCGGCTGGTCAGCACGCTGCGCGGCCGACTCGGCGAGTGGATGGAACTGGGCAGTTCCGGCCACGACGAACAGGTGAGCGAGCGCGGCGTCACCCGCTATGGCACGCGCGATGCGCAATCGCAGCGACGGGTGTGGGTGAAGGTCGACGTCGTGCAATGACCTTCATGAATTTCCCTAGCCGCGCTTCAATCCGCCGGCGACGCGGGCGCGGGGCCGGGTGGTGATACTGAAGGTGCGTTGGATGACGACGCACATTCTTAAACCGACTGTCAGGAGAAAACCATGAGCTGGGAAACCCCGAAGGCAACCGACCTGCGTTTTGGCTTTGAAATCACGATGTACGTCGCCAACCGCTAAGGTTGCGATCGCCCGGCAGGTTCGCCCTGCCGGGCATCCCGTCTTTCCGGCCCCGCTGCGGCGCGGGCCCTGAATAAACCGACGCCCGGAACGGCCGTCGGCACAAGAAATCAGGCCCTCGAAGGCCAACGATGGAGGAGAAGCATGCGACTGCACGTACTCGGTTCCGGCGCGGGCGGCGGTTTCCCGCAATGGAACTGCAACTGCCCCAACTGCGACGGCCTGCGCCGCGGCACCATCAAGGCGCGCGCACGCACCCAGTCGTCGATCACGGTCAGTGGCGATAACGAGAACTGGGTGCTGTTCAACGCTTCGCCCGACATCCTGACGCAGTTCCAGCATTTCCCCGAGTTGCAGCCGGCGCGCGCGCTGCGCGATACGGCAGTGAAGGCCATCGTGCTGATCGACGGCCAGATCGACCACACCACCGGCCTCTACATGCTGCGCGAGCACCGCCAGCCGCACCAGATCTGGTCCACCGCACCGGTGCGTCAGGACCTGACCGAAGGCAATCCGCTGTTCAAGCTGCTCGGCCACTACTGCGGTATCGAGTGGAACGAGCTGGGCATAGACGACACCGAATTCACCATTGCCGGTGCGCCCGGACTGAAGTTTCGCGCGCACGCGCTGCGCAGCAACGCGCCGCCGTACTCGCCGCGCCGTGACAAGCCGGTGCCCGGAGACAACGTCGGCGTCACCATCGAGGACGCAAAGAGCGGGAAGAAGATCTACTACGCCCCGGGTCTGGTCGAGATCGAACCGCAGGTGTGGGCCGCGATGCAGGCGGCCGACGTGGTGCTGGTCGATGGCACCTGCTGGAGCGACGACGAAATGATCGCGCTCGGCGCGTCGAAGAAGCGTTCGCGCGACATGGGCCATCTGGCGCAGAGCGGCCCGGGCGGCATGATCGAGTGGCTGGACAAGCTGCCGACGACGACGCGCAAGATCCTCATCCACATCAACAACACCAACCCGATCCTGAACGAGGACAGCCCGCAGCGCCGCGAGCTGGACGCGCACGGCATCGAGGTTTCGTACGACGGAATGGACATCACGCTATGAGCACGCAACAGCCCTGGAACCACGAAGAATTCGAAGCCAAGCTGCGCGACAAGGGCGCCGCCTATCACATCTTCCATCCGTTCAACGTGATGCTCAATTCCGGCAAGGCGACGCCGGAACAGATCCGCGGCTGGGTGGCCAACCGCTTCTACTACCAGATCGCGATCCCGGTGAAGGACGCGGCCATCATGTCGAACACGCCGGATCGCGAAATCCGTCGCCAGTGGATACAGCGCATCCTCGATCACGACGGTTACGAAATCACCGGGCCGGACGGCTCGGTGGTGCGCGATGAGGGCGGCATCGAGGCGTGGATCAAGCTGGGCATCGCCACCGGCCTGACGCGCGAGGAAATCGTTGATCTGCGCCACGTGGTGCCCGGCGTGCGCTTTGCGGTCGATGCCTACATCAATTTCGCGCGCCAGCGCCCGTGGCAGGAAGCGGTGTGTTCGTCGCTGACCGAACTGTTCGCGCCGAAGATCCACAAGGAGCGCCTCGCCAACTGGCCGGAGCACTATCCGTGGATCGAATCGACCGGCCTGCAGTACTTCCGCAACCGCGTGTCGCAGGCGCGCCGCGACGTGGAGCAGGGCCTGGCGGTCACGCTGAACTACTTCAACACGCGCGAAATGCAGGAGCGCGCGTTGAACATCCTGCAGTTCAAGCTCGACGTGCTGTGGGCGATGAACGACGCGATGGCCAATGCCTACGGCGTGAACAAGTGAGTGCCGCGATGAACGTCACGACCGCCTCGGTGCCGAAGATCGGCCGCCACTTCCGCATCCAATGGGAGGAGGCGCAGAAGGCCTATGTACTGCTGTATCCGGAAGGCATGGTGAAGCTGAACCAGAGCGCCGGCGAAATCCTGAAGCGCTGTTCCGGCGAGGCCAGCGTGGCCGACATCACCGCCGATCTGGAACAGACCTTCAATGCGCAGGGCCTGCAGCAGGACGTGATCAATTTCGTCGAACTGGCGCTGCAACAGAAGTGGGTGGAAACGACATGACAGATCTTTCCGAAGCGCAAGCCGCTCAGGAAGCGAGCACGATAGGCCCGCCGCTGTGGCTGCTGGCCGAAGTGACCTATCGCTGTCCGTTGCACTGCGTCTACTGCTACAACCCGGTCGACTTCGCCAAACACGAAGACGAACTGACGACCGAGGAGTGGTTCAAGGTGCTGCGCGAGGCGCGCGCGCTCGGTTCGGTGCAGTGCGGCTTTTCGGGCGGCGAGCCCATGCTGCGTGACGACCTCGAACTGCTGGTCGCCGAGGCGCACCGGCTGGGCTACTACACCAACCTGCTCACCTCGGGCGTCGGCCTGAACGAGAAGCGCATCGACGCGTTGAAGGAAGCCGGGCTGGACCACATACAGCTGTCCTTCCAGGATTCGACCCGCGAAATGAACGACTTCCTGTCGTCCACCCGTACCTTCGACCTGAAGCGTCGGGCGGCCGACCTGATCAAGTCGCGCGGCTACCCGATGGTGATGAACTGCACCATCCACCGCCACAACATCGACCACATCGAAGCCATCCTGCAGCTGGCGGACGACATCGACGCCGAGTACGTCGAACTGGCCAACACGCAGTATTACGGCTGGGCGCAGGTGAACCGCGATCAGCTGCTGCCGTCGCGCGAACAGCTGGAGCGCGCCGAGCGCATCACCAACGAATGGCGCGAGAAGCACGGCAACAAGATGAAACTGTTCTTCGTCGTGCCCGACTACTACGAGAAGCGGCCGAAGAAGTGCATGAACGGCTGGGGCAACATCTTCCTGACCATCACGCCGGACGGGCGTGCGCTGCCCTGTCACACTGCGCGCATGCTGCCGGGGCTGGAATTCCCGAGCGTGCGCGAGATGGGCATCCGCGAGGTGTGGTACGAGTCGGAAGGCTTCAACCGCTATCGCGGCACCGGCTGGATGAAGGAGCCCTGTTCGAGCTGCCCGGAAAAGGAGAAGGATTACGGCGGCTGCCGCTGCCAGGCCTACATGATCGCCAACGACCCGGCCGCCGCCGACCCGGTGTGCGACAAGTCGCCCTTCCACCACAAGATCGTCGCGGCGGTGGAGCAGGCGCAGATTCCGGGCAACCCGCAGCAGGTGAAACCGCTGATCTATCGCGGCCCGAAGGAATCGCTGCAGCTCGATCGTCCGTTCTGATCCCGCGTCGACGCAGGTCGCCGCTGTGGGCGCATCCATCCGGATGCGCCCTTTTTCATTGCGGCGCCCGGGCGGCGTCGCGTCAGTCGCGGGACAGGCGGTAGGGCTGGAAGCGGAAGGGGGCGGGCGCAGCGCTGTCCACATCCACCCGTGTCCAGCCCAGCCACGGCGAGCCGTGCGATTCAAGCCGTGTCACGTGCTCGAAGCGCTCGCCGGTGGCCGGATCGACCAGGGGTTTATCGACCCGGTAGGTATGCGTGTCGCCGTGTATCAGCAGCAGCGGTCGGCGGTCATGTTTCGCCCAGGCCACCAGCCGGTCGAGGAACCACGCATGGCGCACTGACACCCCGCCGCGCCCATGCGCCGCGAAGCCCGGATGGGCGTGGAAGGCGATCACCGTCGCACGAACGGTCTGCGGGTCGGCCAGCGCCGCGGCCTCGTCCAGCCAGTCGAGCACATTGCGGCGCAGTGCGCGCCCAGCTGCGTTGTCCGGCAGCGGACTGCCCGGCAGGTTCACCGCGATGAACAGCACACCATTCCGTATCCAGCGGACGTTCTCCGGCGCTCCCTCCTGTCGCTGAAGCGGAAGCGAGGCAGGCGCCGAGAAGAAGCGCCGTCGCAGCGCCTCCAGCCGCTCAAACGGATCATGGCCGCCGGCCGACGGCCGAGCGCAGTCCAGCCAGTCGTTGTCGCCAGGCAGCAGCACCAAAGGATGGCGCGAACCCGCCAGCAGAGCCTGCCGGTCGGCGTAGAGCGCGTCGTCGCAGGGCTGGTTGCCGCTTTTCAGATCACCGATGTGCAGCGAGAAGGCGAGCGGCTGGCGCGATTGCGCGGCCAGCAGGTCGACCGCCAGCTCGCGCTCGACCCGGCTGTAGGGCATGTCTCCCCAGACGGCGAAGGACAACCGGTGGTCGGCCTGCGCACCAGGCGTCAGCGCTGCGAGCAGCAGCAGAGAGCGCTTCAACGGCTTCAGTCGCCTGAACACGCGCTGGACGGCGGTGCAGATGCGCCTGGCGACCCGACCCGGCTCGCCGCGCCATCCGGGCACACGGTGACGATCTTCCTCGGTGTATGGAAAAAAAGCGGGTCGGAACATCAAGGCGCCAGGCGAAACCGCCGTAAGTGACAGAGATGCCGTGCTGAGCGGCACTGCCCACCATACGTCACTTCGGCACGATGCAGAACTTCTTCACCTCCGGTACCGACGACGCTGCGCTGATCCTGCCGATGACGCACGATCCGGCGCTGGTTGCGCTGTCGCTGCTGGTGGCCGTCCTCACCTCGCTGGTCGCGCTGTACACGGTAGGCCAGTCGGAACAGACGCCGCATCAGCGCATGGCGTGGCTGATCAAGCTCGGCTGCAGTCTCGCGCTGGGCGGCGGCGTGTGGGCCATGCATTTCATCGGGATGCTGGCGCTGGACCTGTGCGTGACCGTGCGCTACGACCCGTGGATCACGCTCGCCTCCATGCTGCCCAGCCTGCTCGCCGCGCTGGCAACCATACAGCTGATGACGCGCCCCTCGCTGACGCCGCGCGAACTGCTGGCGGGCGGCGTGCTGATGGGCGGTGGCATCGGCCTGATGCACTACACCGGAATGCAGGCCATGCACATGGAGGCGCAGCTGCGCTACGACCCCCTCATGTTCGGCGTGTCGATCGCGGTGGCGGTGGTACTGGCGACGCTTGCGCTGTGGGTGAAGTTCTTCGTGCCCATTTCCGATCGCCGGCTTCGCCTGGCGGTCAGTGGAACGGTGATGGGACTGGCGATCGCCGGCATGCACTACGCGGGTATGGCGGCCGCCCGCTTCACCGGTGTCGCCGAAAGTGCACCGCATGTCGACACCCTGGTGCTCAGCATTCTCGTCGTGATCGGCACCATCGGCCTGACCGGTTTCGCGATGGGCACCAATGCGCTGCTGCGCTATCGCCAGCTGGTCGATCAGCTCAGCGCGAGCGAGGCGCGCATGCGCGCGCTGCTCGCCACACCGGTCGACGGCGTCGTCATGCTCGATGCGGAAGGCATCGTGCAGACGATGAACCCGACCGCGGAACAGATGTTCGGCTGGCGCGAGTCGGAAATGCGCGGGCGCGACTTCGGTCTGCTGCTGGCGCCCGACGAGAGTGAAACCTACGCGGCCTATCTGGCCGAGTTCAGGCGCACGCGCGTGCCTGCGCTGTCCGGCCGCAGGCGCGAAATCACCGGCCGTCGTCGCGACGGCAGCGAACTGCCCATGCATGTATCGATCGGCCACGCCAGCCTGCGCGAGGGTGACGTATTCGTCTGCTACATCGCCGACATTTCCAGCTTCAAGGAAATGGCGCGTGCGGTGCGCGAAAGCGAGGCACAGCTGCGCTCGCTGATCGGCAACATTCCGGGCGTGGCCTATCGCTGCCTGATGGATGCGCAATGGACCATGCTCTTCATGAGCGACGCTACGCAAACCCTGACCGGCTATCCGAGCACCGATTTCGTCGGCGAGAACGCCATCCGCAACTTCAACGACATCACGCATCCGGACGATGTCGCACACACCTGGAAGGTGGTCGAGGCGTCGATCCGCGACCACCGGCCTTTCATCGTCGAGTACCGCATCGCCCACGCTGACGGTTCCGTCCGCTGGATGTGGGAGCACGGCTCGGCGGTGCGCAACGAGGACGGCGACATCAAGTGGATAGATGGCGTCATTCTCGACATCACCGAGCGGCGCGAGATCGAGCAGGAGCTGCGCGCCGCGAAGGAGCGCGCCGAGCAGGCCGCCGCCTCGAAGTCGGCCTTCCTCGCCAACATGAGCCACGAAATACGCACGCCGATGAACGCCATCATCGGCTTCACCGACGTGCTGCTCGGCAGGGAACTGCCGGCCGAGCACCGGCGCCCGCTGGAAATCGTCGGCAACTCCGCGCGTTCGCTGCTGCGCCTGCTGAACGACATCCTCGACACCGCCCGGCTCGAACGTGGCGCGGTCGAACTCGAAGTGCTCGATTTCGACCTGCCCGAACTGCTGAACCAGCTGGTGATGACGCTGAACGTGCAGGCGGCCGACAAGGGGCTGGCGCTGCGCGTCGATATCGACCGCGCGGTCGGCCGCTACTATCGCGGCGACTCGCTGCGCATCCGCCAGGTACTGACCAATCTGATCGGCAACGCGGTCAAGTTCACCGAGCGCGGCGAAGTCGTGGTGACCGTGCAGGCGCACGCGGACGGGGTGCATTTCGCGGTCAGCGATACCGGCATCGGTATCGCGCCGGAGCGACTCGATGCCATCTTCGAACCCTTCACCCAGGCCGACGCATCGATGAGTCGCCGCTTCGGCGGAACGGGTCTGGGGACGTCCATCTGCAGGCAGCTGGTCGAACTGATGGGCGGCCGGATCGGCGCCCGCAGCACGCCGGGCGAGGGCAGCACCTTCCACTTCACGCTGCCGTTGCGGGCCGGCAACGCGCCGGTCGTCGTGTTGCCGTCGTCGATGGCGCTGCCGCCGATGCGGGTGCTGGTGGTCGATGATGTCGACCAGAACGTCGAACTGCTGGCTTCCCTTCTGACGCGCGATGGACATGAGGTGACGCCCTGCACCGAGGCGACCGAATCGGTGGTTCGGGCCGGCGCCGAACGTTTCGATCTCATCCTGATGGATCTGCACATGCCCGGCATGAGCGGCCTGGACGCCACACGAGCCATCCGCGCCGTCGAGCTGCGTACCGGACGGCCGCCGGTGCCGGTGATCGCACTGACCGCCAGCGTGCTCGATGAGGATCGCGAAGCTGCGCGCGCGGCAGGCATGAACGGATTCGCGACCAAGCCGATCGATCTCGAAGCGCTGCGCGTCGAGATCGCGCGCGTGCTGGGCATGCAGGCCGCAAGCACGAAGGCCGGCGTCGATGACCGCGCCGACGATCCGGTGATCGACATGAAGCGCGCGCTCGCGCTGTGGCGAACCCGTGAGCGCGTCGAGCGGGGCATGCAGCGGCTGCTCGACGAGAACACCGGACTGACGCAGGAACTGGATCGTCTCGCTGCGCTGTCGTCGCGTGACGGTCTGCGCGCGCTGGCTCACCGCGTGCGGGGCGTGGCGGCGAATCTAGGGGCCGTGCAGCTGGCCGCCACGCTGGCCGGCCTGGAAGACGCCGCGGCAACGGAACTGCCGTTGTCACTGACGACGCGCATCGCCGAAGTCGGGGGCGCGCTTTCGGCTTTGCGCAGCGAAGTTGCCAGTTGGCACGGTGCGGTCGCGCAGCCGGTGGCGAAAGAGGCGGAAGCACCCTGCGATGCACAGGTCGTCCTGCGTTACGCCGACACGCTGCTGAAGGCGCTGGAGCGGGGAGAGTTCGACGACCTCACGCTGGCGCGCCTGCTGGCCGCGGTGGGCAGCCATTCCGCAAGCACGCTGCTCGGTCCGCTTGCCGAGGCAATAGAGAACTTCGATGGAGCGCTCGCCGTGACACATCTGCGCACCCTGATCGCCCGCATGCAGGCGATGGACGCCACACGGCTGCACGAGGCGGAGGCCTGAATGGACAGGCTCGAACAACGGATGACCGACGCCGCCAGCGAAGCGGGCGACGCACGCAAGACCGTGCTCTGCGTCGACGACGAGCCGTCCAATCTGCAGGTGCTCAAGCAGATACTGCAGGGTGACTACCGTCTGCTGTTCGCGCGCGACGGCCGGCGGGCGCTCGAACTGGCGCAGGTCGAGCGGCCCGACCTCATCCTGCTCGACGTGATGATGCCAGACATGGACGGTCACGCGGTGTGCCGCACGCTGAAGGCGGACGAGCGCCTGGCACGCGTGCCGGTCATCTTCGTCACCGCGCTGAGCGATGTCGAGGACGAGGCGCGCGGTCTGGAGCTCGGCGCCGTCGATTACATCTGCAAGCCGGTCAGTCCAGCCATCGTGCGTGCGCGCGTACGCACCCATCTGTCGCTGGTCAGCGTGAGCGAACTGATCGAGACGCGCCTGCAGGTGATACAGCGGCTCGGTCTGGCCGCCGAATACAAGGACAACGAGACCGGTCTGCACGTTATCAGGATGAGTCACTACGCATGCATCCTCGCGCGTGCCGCCGGCTGGAGCGAGCCGCGTGCGCAGGAACTGCTGCATGCGGCACCGATGCACGATATCGGCAAGATCGGCATTCCCGACCACATCCTGCGCAAGCCCGGCAAGTTCGACGACGCCGAGTGGGAAATCATGAAGAGCCACGTCGACATTGGCGTGCGCATCATCGGCGAACACGACAGCGGCCTGCTCGCCGTCGCCCGGCGCATCGTCAGCGGGCACCACGAGAAGTGGGACGGTTCGGGCTATCCGCACGGCTTGCGCGAAACGGCGATCCCGATCGAGGCACGCATCGTCGCCATCGCCGACGTGTTTGATGCGCTGACCTCGGAACGGCCCTACAAGAAGGCATGGTCGGTCGAGGACGCCTGTGCGTTGCTGATCGAACAGAAGGGACGCCACTTCGAGCCGCGGCTGGTCGACCTCTTTCTCGATTGCCTGCCGCAGGTGCTGGAAATCAAGCAGCGCTGGTCCGAACGAGCGCCGGACATCCCTTGAGCGCGTTCAGCGCCTGAAGCGCCGCTTCACGTCGAGCACGCAGCCGGATCTGTCCTTGTTGCCGAGCGTGCTGCAGGCCGCCAGTTCCGCCTCGTAGGCTGCCACCTCTTCGGGCTGCAGTGGCGTCATCGCCTCGCCCGGGAAAAGCTTGCGTGCCTGATCGAGGGTCGCTTCGTACCGCATCCTGCTGCGCGCAAGACAGTCGTCCCTGAGTTCGGCTGCGACGCGCTCGCACTCGTGGTCGGTACGCGAGCGCTCGATGTCCGCGCGCCGCAGCGCGTCCGCGTAGCCCCGGCGATCGGCGGCCGGGGCATTTGCGGAGAAGCCGGCGAGCAGCGAGCACAGCAGGAGCGGCAGAGCGTGGCGGAAGCAGGACACGAACGTCGTCCGTCAGAAGGTCGGATGACGGATTCTAGTGATCCCGCGCGCGCTTACCGTGGCGGAATCCTCTCTGCCGATGTCTGATTTGTGTCCATGCGTTAAGTCGCGGCACAGATGCCCGAACTGAGTCTCGCTAGCTGCGCAGCATCACCTCGCCGAACAACCGCACCCGATCGCCCACGCGCAGATTGCCCAGACTCGGGCGCACGACCGTGCGCAGTTCACCGCTCTCCAGCATGATGCTGATGCTGTAGCGCCCGGGCGGCGCGATGCCATCCTGCTTCGGTGCATCGGGCGTGTGTGGCTCCAGCGGCTGCTCGACCAGGGGCCACAGCATGTCGATACGGACGATTTCACCATACGGGCTTTCGACGCCGTAGGACCATGGCGTGGCCGCCGCGATCATCGCCGCCTCGGCGGTACGGCTGTCGGCGATCGCAGCGGTGTCGGGCTGGCGCGCGCACGCCCCGAGCAGCAGCCCGGACAGCACGGCGAGGGTGATCGGCGCGGCGTGCATGGGGCGGGTCGTCCTACTTGCGCGCTTCGTCCAGTGTGTCCTTGGCCTTGTCGCCGGCGTTCTCGATCTTGTCGCCGGCCTGCTCGACCGCGTTGTCGAGTGCCTTGCCGGCGCGTTCGGCCGGTCCTTCCTGCTCGCAGGCGGCCAGCGCAACGGCAAAGACGGCGACGAGGGTGGCAGCTACGGTGCGATGGATGTTCATGTCGGGCTCCCTGTTGTGGTGGTCGGCGCACGTGCGCCGCGATGGCATCTTCTTCATCCGGCGTCGAAAGTTCCGTCGGTGCGCCGCGCTGCAGCGTGTCGGGACTGTCCTACACGCTGTCCCCCGGTGGCGGCGCGAACAGCGCCTGACCCATCCGGATGCGCTCGCCGGTGCGGACCTGCGGCGCCAGCGCTGCCTGCGCCGGCAGCAGTACGATGATGGTCGAGCCGTGTTCGAACCAGCCCATTTCCTCCCCTCGGCTGACGGTCGAATCGCAGCGCAGTCGGTGCGGTCCGGCGTAGCGCGCGTGCAGCGTCAGGTCGATGCAGTGCAGGCGCAGGCTGGCAACCAGAATGGCGGCCACCGGCACCATGACCAGCGGCGTGCCGTCGCGCATCCGTGTCGTCAGTACGGCACGCTCGTTGCGGCAGTAGAGCCGCTCGACGCGATCGAGCGCCGGCGGATTCACGTTCCAGGTATCGCCCGGAAAATAGTGCACCTGCTCGACGCGGCAGTCCGTCGGCGCGTGGAATCGGTGGTACATCGACGCCGTGATTCGCAGCGTCACGTAGCACCCGTCGCGCAGCTGCGCCGCCAGCGCCTCGTCGCCCAGCAGTTCGCCCAGCGTGTAGCGCATGCCTTTGGCCTGCAGCAGCGTGTCGCCGTCGATACGGCCGAGCGCGCCGGCGATGGCGTCACACGGGCTCACCAGTGTGTCCGGCCGCGGGTCGATCGGTCGGGCGCCGTCGCGCAGTTCGCGGATGAAGGCGTCATGCAGGCTGGCGAAGCGCGTCTTCTTCGCCTCCGACAGATCGACCTCACCGAGGGCCCTCCACAGCGCAATCGACGCGTCGCGCACCCACGGATGCTCGATCTTGCTGAACCAGCCGAAGAAGCGGGTGAGTGCCGCGCGCGGGATGCGGTTGGTCAGCGCGAAGTTCAGCGCGTCGTTGGCCAGCAGGCGCTGGAGCAGGGTGCGTGCAGTCACGGTTGCGTAACCTCGCGCTGATACATGTGCAACATATGAACGAATCCCTTCCTCTCTATGTGGCCAGCGCTGCGGCGCTGGCAGCGCTGTTGCCGCGGCTGCACCGCCGGCTCCAGCTTTCGCGGGCCAAGCACCGCTCCCTCGCCGGCCATTCGAAAATGTCGCGGCGGGTCGCGAAGCTGCTGCCCTTCTATGAATTCGACGAAACGGGCTTCTACATCGCCGACGGTGCGCCGGAGGACGTGGCCGCCCGCCGTCGCCACGGCTTCGAGGCACTGGCCGCGCTGTACGCGCAGCGTTTCGCGCTTACCCGCGCGCTGACCGACGACACGCAGTCCATGGTGTCGGACATGCAGTTCACCGGCAGCTACCGCGTGCCCTTCCAGTTCAGCCGCCATGTGCGCAGCCATCTGAAGGCCGGTTCCTTCGTCCAGTCGTCGGCCGGCGTCACGCTGACCGACCTCGACGGCAACGTGTTCTACGACCTCGCCGGCTCCTACGGCGTGAACGTGTTCGGCTACGACCTCTACAAGGGCTGCATGGCGCGCGGCGCGGCGGCGGTCGAGGCCCTCGGTCCGGTACTCGGCGCCTACCATCCGCTGCTGGCCGACAACGTGAAGCGGCTCTGCGCGATCTCGGGCATGGAAGAGGTGTCCTTTCACATGTCCGGTACCGAGGCCGTGATGCAGGCGGTGCGGCTGGCGCGCTATCACACCGGCCGCAGTCATCTGGTGCGCTTCTGCGGCGCCTACCACGGCTGGTGGGGCGACGTGCAGCCGGGTGTCGGCAATCCGACCGCAGCCGAGCACACCTACACGCTGAAGGACATGCACGAGGACACCTTGCGCGTGCTGCGCAGCCGGCGTGACATCGCCTGCGTGCTGGTCAATCCGCTGCAGGCGCTGCACCCGAACGCCGGCGCACCGGGCGACTCGTCTCTGGTGGATGGCGGCCGCCGTGCCGGCTACGACCGGGCTGCCTATACCGCCTGGCTGCAGCAGTTGCGCAAGGTGTGCACGGCGCGCGGCATCGTGCTCATCTTCGACGAGGTGTTCCTCGGCTTCAGGCTGGCCAAGGGCGGTGCGCAGGACTACTTCGGCGTACGCGCCGATCTGGTCACCTACGGCAAGACGCTGGGCGGCGGCTACCCCGTCGGCGTCGTCTGCGGCCCGCATCGGTTGATGAAGCGCTATCGCGACGACCGGCCGGCCGATATCTGCTTCGCCCGCGGCACATTCAACTCGCATCCGCACGTGATGGCAGCGATGAACGAATTCCTGAAGCTGCTCGACACGCCGGAAATCGAAGAGATTTACCGCAACGCCGACGCAGTCTGGACCGCGCGCGCAGATCGACTGAACGAGCGCCTGCGTACCGATGGTCTGCCGGTGCGCGTGGCACACATGCAGTCGATCTGGACGGTGACCTACACCGTGCCGTCGCGCTACAACTGGATGCTGCAGTACTACCTGCGCGCGGAAGGCCTGGCATTGAGCTGGGTCGGCACCGGCCGCTTCATCTTCAGCCTGAACTACGGCGAAGCCGACTTCGACGCGGTCTGCGAACGCTTCGTGGCCGCAGCGAAGACGATGGAAGCCGATGGCTGGTGGTGGACGCCGCCCGGCGCCAGCAACAAGGGCATACGCCGGCGCATCCTGCGTGAAATGCTGACGCGGAAGCGCTGAGCCCTTCCCGGACTGGCGTGCCGCCGGTCCGGTGCGCCCATCCCGAGCGCACGTGATCCGGACCACGCAGATGAAAACGGGGAAGGGCGATGCCCTTCCCCGAATGTCGTCGAACCGAAAGTCTGCGTGCAACTCAGGCCTTTGCTGCGTGCTGCGCGTGCATCGGATCGATCAGTTCGCCACGCAGCAACGCCAGCGGCGCGCGGTGGTAGAGCTTCACGTCGTGGAAGGGATCGGTGGCGATCTTGGTCGCCCACACCAGACCGGTCTGCACGCCCTGCAGGTGGAACAGGTGCAGCGTGCGGAAGATGAGGCCGCCGATGCCGATGGCGATCCAGGTAACCGACATGTTGTAAAGGAAGCCGCGCGCGTCGGTGTGCGCCTCGAACAGGCCGAACAGCGTCGGATCGATGTAGAGGGCCAGCGGCGACGCCGCCCAGATCGCCATCAGCACCACCTTGCGGCGGAGGTTGTAGCCGACCTTGATGTCTTCCTTGTGCTCGTGCGTCGCCTGATTGACGTGATCGTAGCCCTTGGGCTCGAAGAAGAAGTGTCCGGCCTGGCGCGACACCATGGCCACGCCCCAGCTCAGCAGTGCCGCGATCACCGGGTCGACGAAAAGCATGACGTAGGCGCACAGAAAGCTCAGCGCGCTGAGCAGATGAAGTGCCTGATTGATGCGGCTGTGGTGGTAGTAGCGGTGATCGTCCCAGCGCTGGGTGCGCAGTTCTTCGAAAAAGGAATGCATGTGAGTCCTCCTGTGAGTGTGGCAAGACTAGGAAGACAGGGTTACGGCCGGAATGCAGTTCGTCTAAGAATTGGTGACAGATCCGCATCGCGATCCGGATGCACTGCACGTAGCGAAAGCTTCACCGAAGCTTCACGAAAGCTGGCGGCGTCGCTGCCGATAGGCACTCGGGTCCATGAATACAACAGACAGACATGCACACCTCTTCCGACAAGCTGAACCAGACCGCGCTGCGCGCATTGATCGATGGCCGCGCGCTGGGCATGGTGTTCCAGCCCATCGTCCGGCTCGATGACGCTGCCGTGGTGGCCCACGAAGCGCTGGTGCGCGGCCCCGAGGGCGGCGCGCTGCACCTGCCGGCGGTGCTGTTCGCCACCGCACGCGCCATCGGCCTCGAAGCCGAACTCGAAATCGCCTGCGTCGAGGCGGCGGTGCGCCAGTTCGATCCGGCGACGCCGGGCCAGCTCTACGTCAATTGCAGCGCCGGCACCATCCGTCATCTTGGCTCGGAGGGCTGCGTCGGCCTGCTGTCACTGCTGGCCGAGCACGCGCTGTCGCCGTCGCGCCTGGTGCTGGAACTGACCGAGCACGAACGGGTGACCGACGTCGATTCGCTGCGCATCAGTCAGGCCCGACTTTCGGCGCTGGGCATCGTGGTCGCGCTCGACGACTTCGGCGACGGTCGTTCCAGCCTGCGTCTGTGGGCCGAACTGGCGCCGCCGCGGGTGAAGCTGGACCGCTATTTCACGCACGGCATCCACACCGACAGCCGGCGCGTCGAGGCGGTGCGTGCCGCGGTGCAGCTGGCGCGCTCCTTCGGCGCCGAACTGGTGGCCGAGGGCATCGAGCACGAAGCCGAACTGGCGGTGCTGCGCGATCTGGGTGTGCATTTCGGCCAGGGCTATCTGCTCGGGCGGCCGCAGGGCCAGACGGTCAGTCACATGCAGTCGGCAGTGATCGCGCTGATGCAGTCGCGGCAGATCGCGGTGCTGCCCGACACACCGCATCGCGACATGAGTACCGGTACGGTGAGCCGGCTGGCGATTTCCGCGCCGGCGGTCGAGCCGGATACGCCGAATCTGACGGTGGTGCAGGTGTTCGCCGATCACCCGGAACTGCTGGCGCTGCCGGTGCTGGAGCAGGGCATCCCGGTCGGGCTGATCAACCGGCGCAGTTTCATGGACCTGTACACCCAGCCGTATCACAAGGAGGTGTACGGCAAGCGGCCGTGCGCGCTGTTCATGAATCCGAACCCGCTGCGCGTCGAACGCAGCACGCCGCTGGAGTCGATGAGCACCGTGCTGGCGGGCGAGGACCAGCGCTATCTGTACGACGGCTTCGTCGTCACCGAACACGGCCGCTACGTCGGCGTGGCGACCGGCGAAAGCCTGGTGCGCGCGGTGACCGAAATGCGCATCGAAGCGGCGCGGCACGCCAATCCGCTCACCTTCCTGCCGGGCAATATTCCGATCACCGAGCACCTTCAGCGGCTGATGGCGGGGCGGGCCAGTTACGCGGCATCCTACTTCGACCTGAACAACTTCAAACCCTTCAACGACCTCTACGGCTATTACCGCGGCGACGAAATGATCAAGCTGGCGGCGCGCAGCATCCAGCACGAGGCGGACCCGCTGCGCGACTTCGTCGGCCACGTCGGCGGCGACGACTTCATCGTGCTGTTCCAGAGCGAGGACTGGCAGGCGCGCTGCGAGCGCATCATCGCCCGCTTCAACACCGAGGCGCGTGGCCTGTTCAATGCGGAAGAGCTGGCCAGCGGTCACATGGAGGGTGAGGATCGCAAGGGCAACCGCACGCGCTTTCCGCTCACCACGCTGTGTGCCGGCGTGGTGCTGGGGCAGGGCGGCGGCTTCCGTACTGCCGAGGAGGTCGCTTCGGCCGCAGCCAGCGCCAAACGGCAGGCCAAGGCCAGCGGCGGCGGCCTGCACGTGCAGACCGCCGGTTGCAGCGCCAACGACGCGGCGCCGGAGGTGCCGGCGCTCGACGTGGCGTGAAACCGTCAGGCGCTCAGAACAGCTCGTCCTTGCGCAGGTAACGCCACTTGCCGACCGGCAGGTCGGCCAGTGGAACGCGGCCGATGCGCACGCGCTTCAGTGCGACGACTTCGAGGCCGACCAGTTCGCACATGCGGCGGATCTGGCGCTTCTTGCCCTCGCGCAGCACGAAGCGCATCTGCTCCTCGTTCTGCCAGCTCACCTTGGCCGGCTTCAGCGGCTCGCCGTCCAGCTCCAGCCCGTGGTTCAGCAGCTTCAGCGACTCCTCGGGGAAATCCTCGGACAGCGCACCGCGACCAAAGGGCTTGGTCGCGCGTACGCGCACCAGGTATTCCTTCTCGATGGTCGAGTCCTCGCCGATCAGCTGGCGGGCGACGCGACCGTCCTGGGTCAGCACCAGCAGGCCGTGCGAATCGATGTCGAGACGACCGGCGGGCGCCAGACCGCGCAGGTGGTTGCGGTTGAACTTGAGGCCCGATCGGTCACCGGCCCACTGGTTCTCCGGCAGGAAGAGCACGCTGGCCGGCTCATGCCCGTCCTCCGCCTGGCCGCTGACGTAGCCGACCGGCTTGTGCATCAGCACGGTCACGCGCAGCGCCTGGTCGGCGCGTGCCTGCTTGTGCACCTCGACCTTCTGGTGCGGCAGCACGCGCTGGCCGAGCAGCGCCACTTCGCCATCGACGGTGACCCAGCCGCGGGCGATCCAGTCGTCCGCCTCGCGACGCGACGCGGCACCGCGGTCGGCCAGCCAGCGAGACACGCGGATGCCGTCCTTCGCGTCGTCGCCATCCTCGCCCTTGTCGGCCTGCACGCGGCCCAGCTTGTCTGTTTCACGTTCGTCCCAGGCCTTGGCCGGACGAACCGGCGCCGCCTTGGGCGGACGCGGCTTGAAATCGCCGCCGGCGCGGGCAGGGCGGCTGTCGCCCTCAGTGCGACGCGGCGGACGATCGCCGGAATTTCCGCCTGATTCGCTGCGGGCCGGGCGCTCGCGGTTCTCCCAAGGCTTGCGCTCACCGGAATCGGTACGCGGCGGGCGGGCGTCGCGGTCCGGGCGCGGCGTCCATTCCCGCTTTTCGCCGGCGGGGCGCGGCGGACGGTCTCCGAATTCCTTGCGCGGCGGGCGGTCGCCGACATTCCCCCCCGATTCGCTGCGGGCCGGGCGCTCGCGGTTCTCCCACGGCTTGCGCTCGCCCGAATCGGTGCGCGGCGGACGGGCGTCGCGGTCCGGGCGCGGTGTCCACTCACGCTTCTCGCCGGTCGGGCGCGGCGGACGGTCTCCGAATTCCTTGCGCGGCGGGCGGTCGCCGGAACTGCCGCCTGATTCGCTGCGCGCCGGTCGTTCGCGGTTTTCCCACGGCTTGCGCTCGCCGGAATCGGCGCGCGGCGGGCGGGCTTCGCGGTCCGGGCGCGGTGTCCACTCGCGCTTCTCGCCGGCCGGGCGCGGCGGGCGGTCGCCGAATTCCTTGCGCGGCGGGCGGTCGCCGTCCGGACGCGCGGCACGCGGCTTGCGCGCGGGAGCGTCCTTGGGGGCGGGTTTGGCGTAGGACTTGGCGGCCGGTGCGACCTGCGTCGTGTTGCGGCTCAGCGTGCGTGACTTGGCCGTGCTGTTGCGTACCGGCTTGCGGGCCGGATTGCGGTCGGTCGGCGTGTCGTCGTCGGATTTGCGCGGCAAACCCAGTTTGGTGCGGGTGGTCATCGGCGTGAAAACATTCTGTGGACCCGACAGCATAGCGGGGTCTTGAAATGCCGGGGGGAAGTCTCCATATCCCGCCGTTGTCATCCCACCCCACGTCTACTGATTCGGAGTTGTCATGTCGGACACCGCAACCGCCCAGACCATGAATTTCCAGGCCGAGGTGAAGCAGCTGCTGCACCTGATGATCCACTCGCTGTACAGCAATCGCGACATCTTCCTGCGCGAACTGGTAAGCAATGCGTCAGACGCCTGCGACAAGCTGCGCTTCGAAGCCATCGCCAACCCGGCATTGTTCGAATCCGATGCCGACCTGAAGATCCGTGTCGCCTACGACAAGGCGGCGCGCACGATCACCATTACCGACAACGGCATCGGCATGTCGCGTGACGACGCGATCGCCCATCTGGGCACCATCGCCCGCAGCGGCACCAAGGAGTTCTTCTCCAGCCTGACCGGCGACCAGAAGAAGGACGCCAACCTGATCGGCCAGTTCGGCGTCGGTTTCTACTCCGCCTTCATCGTCGCCGACACGGTCACCGTGAATACCCGCCGCGCCGGTCTGCCGGCCGAGCAGGGCGTGCGCTGGTCCTGCTCGATGACCAGCGATACCGCCGGCGAGTATTCGGTGGAATCCATCACCAAGGCCGACCGCGGCACCGAAATCGTGCTCCACCTGCGCGAGGACCAGGACGAGCTGCTGTCCGGCTTCAAGCTGCGCTCCATCATCCGTGAGTATTCCGACCACATCCTGCAGCCGGTGGTGATGAGGAAGGAGGAGTGGAAGGACGTTGATGGCGAACACAAACAAGTCGTGACCGACGAGGATGAAACGGTCAACCAGGCCAGCGCGCTGTGGACCCGTTCGAAGTCGGACATCAGCGACGAGCAGTATGTCGAGTTCTACAAGCACGTCGCCCATGACTTCAGCGACCCGCTGGCGTGGACCCACACCCGCGTCGAGGGCCGCCATGAATACACGCAACTGCTCTACATCCCGTCGCGCGCGCCCTTCGATATGTGGGACCGCAACGCCAGCCACGGCCTCAAGCTCTACGTGCGCCGCGTGTTCATCATGGACGACGCCGAGAAGCTGTTGCCGGCCTATCTGCGCTTCGTGCGCGGCGTGGTCGATTCGGCCGACCTGCCGCTCAATGTGTCGCGCGAAATCCTGCAGGAAAGCCGTGACATCGACACCATACGCTCCGGCTGCGCAAAGAAGATCCTGTCGGTGCTGGAAGACCTGGCCGAGAACCAGAAAGAAAAGTACGCCACCTTCTGGAAGGAATTCGGCCGTGTGCTGAAGGAAGGCGTGGGCGAGGACCAGGCCAACCGCGAAAAGGTGGCGGGCCTGCTGCGCTTCGCCTCGACCCATCTCGATACCGAGGAGCAGTCGGTGTCCTTCGCCGACTACATCGGCCGCATGAAGGAAGGTCAGGACAAGATCTACTACGTCACCGCCGAAACCTTCAAGGCGGCGAAGAACAGCCCGCACCTCGAAGTGTTCCGCAAGAAGGGCATCGAGGTGCTGCTGCTGTCCGACCGCATCGACGAGTGGGTGGTCGGCAACATGAACGACTTCGACGGCAAGCAGCTGGTGTCGGTCGCCAAGGGCGGCCTCGACCTCGGCGCGCTCGCCGACGAGGAAGAGAAGAAGGCGCTGGAGCGCGACGAGGGCGAGTTCAAGCCGCTGGTCGACAAGCTTCAGGCCAGTCTGGTCGAGCGGGTGAAGGAAGTGCGCATCACGCACCGCCTGACCGAGTCGCCGGCCTGCCTGGTGTCGGACGAGTTCGACATCGGCGGCAACCTCGCCCGCATCCTGAAGTCGGCTGGGCAGGAAGCGCCGCTGTCCAAGCCCATCCTGGAAATCAATCCGCAGCACCCGGTGGTGCAGCGGCTGCGCGGTGAAGAAGCGCACTTCGATGACTGGGCGGGCGTGCTGTTCGATCAGGCCCTGCTGGCCGAAGGTGGCGCGCTCGAAGATCCGGCCAGCTTCGTGCGCAGGATGAACCAGCTCATGCTGGCGATGGCCGGCGAACGCAGCTGACCCGGCGAGGGCGCCGCGACCGGATGACCGGTGCGGCGGCTTCGGTGCAGGTCATGACGAACGGCGCAGGTATCGCACTGCGCCGTTCTTGCGTCTACGGCTGTCGGCGGGCCTAACCGGCGCGCTGCTGCGCGCGTCGCCCCATCACGCTGTCCCAGACCGCATTGTTGGCGGCGTAGCAGCTGCACGACGCCGCTTCCAGACCCTTGCGGTCAAGTATGGTGATGTTGCCGCGGCGGTAACTGATCAGCTTGCGCGTCTGCAGCGCGGTGGCCGCGTGTGTCACGCCGACGCGCCTGACGCCCAGCATGTAGGCGAGAAACTCGTGCGTCAGGTGGAAGTGCGGAGAGTGCGCGCGGTCCTGTGTCATCAGCAGCCAGCGTGCAAGACGGGCTTCGACCAGGTGAAAGCGCGGGCAGGCAGCGGTCTGTGCAAGCTGCGCCATGGTCACGTAGAGGTAGCGCCCGAGCGCGCGCTGCAACGCAGGCACCGACTCGAGTTCGTTGCGGAAACGCCTGGCGTCCATGCACAGCGCCGGCCCTGCGCCCTGCACCAGTGCGTGCAGCGGCGATACATCGACCCCGAACAGCAGGGTCGCACCCAGCATCCCCTCGTTGCCCACCAGCCCGACCTCGATGCTGGCGGTGGCGTCGACCGGCGTGATCAGTGAAATGAAGCTGTCGATCGGAAAGTGGACCTGGCGTATGCGCTGACCCGGTTCGGCCAGTACGTCGGACAGGACAAGTTCAACGGTTTCGCAGCTGGCCAGCAAATGCTGGCGTTCCCGGCGCGGCAGCGCGGCGATGAAGCTGTTGCCGGCTGATGCAGTGGAGTGAGTGGGCACGGCAACCTTCCTGGCGTCGGGTAATTCCGGCCAGTGCAAGCATACGCGGCGATCGACGAGCGGTCGGGGCGGTAGCGCACACAGTGCGGTCGGAGGGGATGCCTGTGCGATGCGCGATGCCGCGAGGCTTCGGTACGCCAGCAGACAGACGGGCATGGACTGCAGGTTCATTGTGTTTCCGGGGCGCGACACCCATGCAGGTGGCGCCGGGGATGACCGCTTCGAATCGGTCGAAAGCTGCGCGACGCCGCAGGTCCCGAGCCGTTCCGGACCCCGCAGCAGATCGGCAGGCACGATCGAACAGACGAGGTGACACCATGGAAATGATGAATCGATGTACCCGGGGATGTACCCGGGTGAGCGTGGCGGCAGCGATGCTGCTTCTGCTCGGGGCCTGCTCCGGCATGTCGGCGCAGGACAGGAATACGGCCATCGGCGCCGGTGCCGGCGCGGTGGGCGGTGCGGTACTGACCGGCGGCAGTGCGGCCGGCGCAGTAGGCGGCGCGGCCGTGGGCGGCATCATCGGGCACGAAGTCGGCAAGGACAAGAAGTGAGCGATGCGCGGCCGGTGAAGGTCGCGCATTCTGTCTGCATGCACGAATCCGGAGAGGAGATACAGATGAAGAACGCACATGAGGGCATCGGCCGCGTATGGATACTGGCGGCCTGCCTTGCGGTACTGTCGGGTTGCCAGAAGCAGGAAGGCCCGATGGAAAGCGCCGGCAGGAACATTGATGAAGCTGGCGACAAGGTATCACGGGATGTGGATCGCGCCGCCGATCGCGCTGGCGACAATGTCGACGACGCGACACGGAAAGCCGGCGAGAGCATCGAGAGGGCTGGCGAGAAGATCCAGGACGCGGCCGGAAAGTAGTGGGCGCGCAGCCGATGGACCACGCACAGGCATCCGATGCGGTGCGACGCCCGTTCGATCGCCTCTGGTGTCGAGCAGGCGCGACCGCGCATTCGGTCGTGCGCCGGCCGGCACGCCTCGTGCGGCACATTGGTACGGTGGCGTACAGACGGGTCAGCGGTCGCGGCACACGATGGACTTACGCGCTTACCGATGGACGGCCCGCAAGGCGGCCGCCGTTCCGCGCCGTCGCGGGGCCGGCGTCGCCGGACCCGATTTGCAGTCTGATTCGGGGAAAGTTGCAGATCGCCGCCCCCGGGAAGGAGATCACCATGTTGAGATGGGCCGTCATATTCTTCGTCATCGCCATCGTCGCAGCCGTGTTCGGTTTTGGCGGCATTGCGGCAGGCGCCACCGATATCGCGAAGATACTTTTCTTCGTCTTTCTGGTCGTATTCGGCGTCACCCTGATCATGGGACTGATGCGACGCTGAACTTCGTTGCCGCGCCCGTCACGGGCGCGGTTGTCCGGACGTGCTTGTGAAAGGAATCCCGATGAACATCGAAACGAATCCGCTGCATTCCCCGCTGGACGGCAAGAAGGACAGCACCGTGAAGGACTGGCGAACGCCTGATGCCGACCTCGGCGAGGGAGACCGCGCCGCCGTGCAGGCCCGGGTCGAGGCACATCTGATCGACGCGAAGTCCCGCCTGCACGAGGCACGCGTGGCGCTCGCCGACACGACGCGCCGCGCTGCCGACGCCACGCAGGGCTACGTGACCGAACATCCGTGGAAGGCCATTGCGCTCGCGGCCACCGCCGGGCTGGTTGCCGCCTTGCTCATCCGGCGTCACTGAGCCATCTTCAATCCATTCGGACGGGTCCGGTCAGCGGCCTACCGCGAGGCGCCGGCGAACCCGGGCGCTCGCGGTGACTTCGCGCAGGCGATGACCAGGAGAGAGGACATGACCCAGCCTTCGGCGCTGCCCGACGCGGACGACCTGCGGCGGCTGGACGCGTGGTGGCGTGCCGCCAACTACCTGTCGGTCGGACAGATCTACCTGCTCGACAACCCGCTGCTCAGACAGCCGCTGCAGCGCGCTCACATCAAGCCGCGCCTGCTCGGACACTGGGGGACGACCCCGGGGCTGAACTTCATCTACGCCCACATGAACAGGGCGATCCGCCACCACGACCTCGACATGATCTTCGTCGCCGGCCCGGGTCACGGCGGTCCCGCGGTGGTCGCGAATACCTGGCTGGAAGGCAGTTACAGCGCGTTCTACCCGGACGTGACGCAGGACGCCGAAGGCATGCGCCGGCTGTTCCGCCAGTTCTCCTTCCCTGGCGGCATCCCGAGCCACGCCGCACCGGAGACGCCCGGTTCCATTCACGAAGGCGGCGAACTCGGCTATGCGCTGCTGCACGCCTACGGCGCGGTATTCGACAACCCGGACCTGATCGCCTGCTGCGTGGTCGGTGACGGCGAGGCCGAAACCGGGCCGCTGGCCACGTCGTGGCATTCGAACAAGTTCCTGAACCCGCGCACCGACGGCGCCGTGCTACCGGTGCTGCACCTGAACGGCTACAAGATCGCCAGCCCGACCCTGCTGGCCCGCATCAGTCACGCCGAACTGGAAAGCCTGCTGATCGGTTACGGCCACGCACCCATCTTCGTAGAGGGTGACGATCCGGTGCTGATGCACGATCTGATGGCGAAGGCGGTCGGCAAGGCGATCAGCGCCATCCGCGACATCCAGCACCGCGCGCGCCAGGGGACCTACATGAGCCGGCCGCAGTGGCCGATGATCGTGCTGCGCTCGCCCAAGGGCTGGACCGGTCCGAAGGAGGTCGATGGCCTGAAGACCGAAGGCAGCTGGCGTTCGCACCAGGTGCCTTTCGGCGACATGGACAATCCGGAGCATCTGCGCCTGCTGGAAGAGTGGATGCAATCCTACCGGCCGGACGAACTGTTCGACGCCAATGGCGCGCCCCGACCGGAACTGCTCGCCCTGGCGCCTCATGGCACGCGCCGCATGGGCGCCAATCCGCACGCCAACGGCGGCACGTTGCTGCGCGACCTGCGCCTGCCGGACTTCCGCAGCCACGCGATCGACGTGCCGGCGCCCGGCGCGACACTGGCCGAGTCGACGCGGGTGATGGGCGGCTTCCTGCGCGACGTGATGCGCGACAACCCGCACAGCTTCCGCCTGTTCGGTCCGGACGAGACCGCGTCCAACCGGCTGGGCGCCGTGTTCGAAGTGACCGGCCGCACCTGGATGGCGCAGCGCTTCGATGCCGACGACCATCTGGCGCCCGATGGCCGGGTGATGGAAATGCTGTCCGAGCACGCCTGCCAGGGCTGGCTGGAGGGCTATCTGCTGAGCGGGCGGCACGGCCTGTTCAGCTGCTACGAAGCCTTCATCCACATTGTCGACTCGATGTTCAACCAGCACGCCAAGTGGCTCAAGGTGTGCCGCGGCATACCGTGGCGCCGCCCGGTCGCCTCGCTCAACATCCTGCTCACCTCGCATGTCTGGCGGCAGGACCACAACGGCTTTTCGCACCAGGATCCCGGCTTCATCGATCACGTGGTGAACAAGAAGGCCGACATCATCCGTGTCTATCTGCCGCCGGACGCCAACACGCTGCTCTATGTGACCGACGTCTGCCTGCGCAGTCGCGACCGGGTGAACGTGATCGTCGCCGGCAAGCATCCGGAACGGCAGTGGCTGTCGATCGACGCCGCAGTCGATCACGCCGAGGCGGGCATCGGCATGTGGGAGTGGGCCTGCAGCGACAGCGCGGGCGAGCCCGACGTGGTGCTCGCCGCCGCGGGAGACGTGCCGACGCTGGAAATGCTGGCCGCCATCGACCTGCTGCGCGAACTGGCGCCGACGCTCAAGGTGCGCTTCATCAACGTGGTCGACCTGATGACGCTGCAGCCGCGCGAAGAGCATCCGCACGGCCTGTCGGACGACGAGTTCGTGTCGCTGTTCCGGCCCGACGTACCCATCCTGTTCGCCTATCACGGCTACCCCTGGCTCATCCACCGCCTGACCTACCGGCGCAGCAACCACGGCAACCTGCATGTGCGCGGCTACAAGGAGGAGGGCACCACGACCACGCCCTTCGACATGGTGGTGCTGAACATGCTCGACCGCTTCCACCTCGTCATGGACGTCGCCAGCCGTGTGCCGATGCTGCAGCCGCAGGCCGCACACATCAAGCAGCGCATGCGCGACCGTCTGAACGCCCACCGCCAGTACATCCTCGAGCATGGCGAAGACATGCCGGAGATCCGCAACTGGCAGTGGCCGACGCCGCCGCTCGCCTGAGCGTCCGCCGTTCCGGGCGCAGTGCTCGCCCCTGCCTGAAAACATGTTGTGTGCGCTGCCGTACATACCCGGGCGCAGTCGATCGGTATGCTGGTCGTGCTGTGCCGGATTCCTCCGGATCCGGCGCCGCAGCTGGGCTTCATCGATGAATTCACCGATGACTTTCGCATCGGACGGGCCGGTTTGACCGGGCCGCCGGTACGGGCCCGCAGTTCGCCGGCACGTTGCGTTGCGCAAGCGCTGCAGCACGCGCCGAGACGTTTGTCCGGTGTGCCGTCAGGCCACCGTCCCCATTCCTCATCAGGAGATTTCCATCATGAAACAACTGGGCAAATACCTCTCAGCAGTCTTCCTTGCCGTGGCACTGGTGACGGCCGTCGGCTGCGCATCCACCTCGAAGCAGGAAGGCACCGGCGAGTACATCGACGACAGCGTCATCACCACCAAGGTCAAGACCGCCATCCTCAATGAGCCTACGCTGAAGGTGGCCGAGATCAACGTCGAAACCTTCAAGGGCGTCGTGCAGCTGAGCGGTTTCGTCAGCACGCAGGCCATGATGGACAAGGCTGTCGCGGTGACGCGCGCAGTCGGTGGCGTGAAGTCGGTCAAGAACGACATGCGCATCAAGTGAGTGGTCGCCGACTGCAGCCCGTCGGCGCGAACAGGGTCCGGCCGGTGGCCGGACACACACTTCAGCCCGCCCCTGCGGGCGCCGCTGCGGCCGGCGGAAGGTCACTGCCGTGAGTGCCCGACTGTCCGCCGGCGCGCGATGGCGAGCATGGAGACGACGTCGCCACGATGCGCGGCGCGTTGAGCGCGCGCCCGACGACGAAACGCCGCTGCGCGGTGGCTTGTTCAGCGCCGAACAGATGGCGCAGCACGGCAAGGCGCTGGCCGCATCGCATACGCTGACTGCCGGCCGCATGCCGGACCGGCTGCTGGCGCGTCTGGCCGAGAACGAAGTCGTGCTTGCGGGCGTCAGCGCCCTGCTGGCCGAGGCGGCAACCGAAAGCCGGCGCATCACGCCGGCTGCCGACTGGCTGCTCGACAATTTCTACCTGATCGAAGAGCACATCCGCGCCGCCGAACGGCATCTGCCCAAGGGCTACAGCCGCGAACTGCCGCGCCTGGCGCGTGGCCCGTCGGCCGGGCATCCGCGCGTGTACGACATCGCGCTGGCCGCCGTGGCGCACGGCGACGGCCGCGTCGACACCGAAAGTCTGGGCCGCTTCGTGGCTGCCTACCAGACGGTGTCGCCGCTGACGATCGGCGAACTGTGGGCGGTGCCCATCATGCTGCGTCTGGCGCTGATCGAGAATCTGCGCCGGGTGGGCGCGCACGTGGCCGCCTGCTGGAATCAGCGCACGCTGGCCGGCGTCTGGGCCGACCGCATGACGGAGGCGGTCGAGCGCAACCCCGCCGGACTGATCCTCGTCATCGCCGACATGGCGCATTCGAAGCCGCCCATGGTCGGCGCCTTCGTTGCCGAACTGGCGCGCAGGCTGCAGGGACGCGGGCCGGCGCTGGCGCTGCCGCTGACGTGGATCGAACAGTATCTGTCCGAGTCCTCGCTGACGATCGAACAGCTCGTGCAGCAGGAGAACCAGCAGCAGGCGGCCGACCAGCTGTCGATCAGCAACAGCATCGGCAGCCTGCGCGTGCTCGGGGCCGCAGACTGGCGCGATTTCGTCGAAAGCCTCAGCGTGGTCGAGCAGATCCTGCGCCGGGACCCGGACGGCATCTACGGCCGGATGGATTTCGGCAGCCGCGATCACTACCGCCATGCCGCCGAGGCCATCGCGCGACGTGGCGGCGTGAGCGAGAGCGAGGTCGCACTGAAGGCGCTCGAACTGGCGAGCGCCGGCGCCGCGGTCCAGCCCGGGCGCATCGGCCACGTCGGCTTCTACCTGGCCGACCGCGGGCTGCCCGAACTGGAGCGCGCGCTCGGTATCCGCCTGTCGGCCTTCCGCGCACTGGGCAGGGCCATCGGGCGCGTGCCGTTGCTGCCCTATCTTGGCAGCATCGCGCTGCTGACCGCACTGGCCGAAGCCTGGCTGCTGGCCGGTGTGCCGCTCGATCGCGTGCCCGGCTGGGCGGGCGGACTGGCGCTCTACGCGCTCGGACTGCTGTTGCTGCCGGGCGTGAGCCAGCTCGCACTTTCGCTGGTGAACTGGCTGGTGACGCTGCTTGTGGCGGCGCGCCCGCTGCCGCGCATGGATTATTCGGCGGGCGTGGAAGAGGGTGCCCGCACGCTGGTCGTGGTGCCGACGATGATCACTGGCGAAGCGGCCGTCGAATCGCTGGTGGAAGCGCTGGAGGTGCGCTTTCTCGCCAACCGCGACCCGCGCCTGCACTTCGGGCTGCTCACCGACTTCGCCGACGCGCCGGTGGCCACGCAGCCGGGCGATGCCGCCCTGCTGGCGCTGGCCCGACTGCGGATCGAGGAACTGAACGCGAAGTATGGCGACGCCTGCGCAGCGCTGAGTGGCGACCGCTTCTTCCTGTTCCACCGCGCACGGCGCTGGAATCCGCAGCAGGGCGTCTGGATGGGCTACGAACGCAAGCGCGGCAAGCTGGCGGAGCTGAATGCGCTGCTGCGCGGCCGCCTGCCCGAACAGGACGTCGACGTCTTCTCGCTGGTCGTCGGCAATACCGCGCCGCTGCGCGACGTGACCTATGTGATCACGCTGGATACCGACACCCAGCTGCCGCGCGACGCCGCCCGCCAGCTGGTCGGCGCCATGGCCCATCCGCTGAACCGGCCGCGCTACGACCCGGTGAAGCGACGCGTGGTCGAGGGCTACGGCATCCTGCAGCCGCGGGTGGCGACCAGCCTCCCGGCTGCCGGTCGATCGCGCTTCGCGCGCATGCACGGCGGAGAGCCGGGCATCGATCCGTACACGCGGGCGGTGTCCGACGTCTATCAGGACGTGTTCGGCGAGGGCTCCTTCATCGGCAAGGGCATCTACGACGTCGATGCCTTCGAACAGTCGCTCGGCGGGCGCTTCGTGCCGAACCGCATCCTCAGTCACGACCTGCTGGAAGGCTGTTACGCCCGCGCCGGGCTGCTCAGCGACGTACAGCTATTCGAGGACCATCCGGCGCACTACGGCGCCGACGTCGCTCGCCGGCACCGCTGGATACGCGGCGACTGGCAGCTTGCCGGCTGGCTGAAGCGCCGCGTGCCCTGCATGTGCCTGTGCGACGCCGCGGAAGGAACACGCCTGCAGCCCAACCCGCTGTCACTGCTGGCGCAATGGAAGCTGTTCGACAATCTGCGCCGCAGCCTGGTACCGCTGTCGCTCGTGCTGATGCTGCTGCTCGGGTGGACGCAGCTGTCCTCCGCCTGGATGTGGACCGCCGCCGCGCTCGCCGTCGTGCTGCTGCCGGCGCTGTGCGCGAGCCTGACCGATCTGCTGCGCAAACCGTCCGAAGTGCTGCTGCGCCAGCACCTGTCCATGGTCGGGCGAGGTGCGCTGCGCCACCTCCGGCTGGCCGCCTTCGAACTGGCCTGCCTGCCGCATCAGGCGCTCTACAGCCTGGACGCGATCGCGCGCACGCTGTGGCGCATGCAGGTGTCGCACCGGCGTCTGCTGGAATGGAATCCGTCCGGCGAAGCGGATCGCCAGGCGGCCCGACGCAGCACGCCCGCCCGCCACCTGCAGGCGATGTGGATCGGGCCGGCGCTGGCGGCAACCACCGCGCTGCACCTGGGCTTCGCCGCACCGCAGCTGCTGCTGGCGGCTGCACCGGTGCTCCTGCTCTGGGCCGCCTCGCCGGCGATCGCCTGGTGGGTGAGCCTGCCGCTCAGACGCCGCGCCGTGCGACTGTCGGCGGCACAGACCGATTTCCTGCGCGGCCTGGCGCGCCGCACCTGGGCCTACTTTGACAACCTGGTCGGCAGCGACGACCACGGGCTGCCGCCGGACAACTATCAGGAGTACCGCGTCGCCGCCATCGCCCACCGCACCTCGCCGACCAATATGGGGCTGGCGCTGCTGGCCAACCTGTCGGCCTGGGACTTCGGCTATCTGTGCGCCGGACCGATGCTGGAACGCACCGCATCGACGCTGCGCACGATGTCGGGGCTGGAACGCTACCGCGGCCACTTCTACAACTGGTACGACACACAGACGCTGCTGCCGATGCCGCCGCTCTACGTGTCGTCGGTCGACAGCGGCAATCTGGCCGGCCATCTGCTGACGCTGCGCGCCGGCCTTGCCGCGATGGCCGATCAGCCGCTGTTGCCGGTCCGCCTGTTCGCCGGTCTTGACGACACCGCAGCGCTGCTCGCCGAAGCGCTCGACGTCGACGCCGCACGGCGTGTGACCGTGCTGCGCGGCGAACTGCGGGCGTTGTGCATTGCGCCGCCGGATACCCTGATCGCGGTCGCCGCCGCGCTGCGACGCCTGCAGGTGCTGATCGGCGAGCTGGACCTGCCGCTTGCGCCGGGCGGCGACGCCGCTGCGTCCGAGGCCGCAACGTGGGCAGCAGCGATGCGCCGTCAGTGTAGCGACGCCCTCGACGAACTTGCGTTGCTGGTGCCCTGGCTGTCGATGGCGCACCAGACGGGCGGCCTGACCGATCTGTTGCCGTCGCTGGGGGCGATGTCGACGCTGTCGACGCTGGCCCGCCTGGACCGCACGCTCGGTGCCGACATCGGGCGCCGGCTTGCCGCTCGCACCCAGTTGGGCGAAGACGAGTGCTCGGCGGAGCAACGGACTTGGCTGAACACGCTGCAGCACCGTCTGGACGAAGGCTGCCGCCGGGCGCGCGAACGACTGGCGCGGCTCGACGCGCTGGCCGCCCAGGCAGCCGGTCTGGCGCGCATGGATTACGACTTCCTGTACGACACCTCGCGTCATCTGCTGACCATCGGCTACAACGTACCGGAGCGCCGCGCCGACAGCAGCTACTACGATCTGCTGGCCTCCGAGGCGCGCCTGTGCAGCTTCGTCGCCATCGCCCAGGGACAGTTGCCGCAGGAGGGCTGGTTCGCGCTCGGACGCCTGCTCACGGCTGCCGGCGGCGAGCCGGTGCTGCTGTCCTGGAGCGGATCGATGTTCGAGTATCTGATGCCGATGCTGGTGATGCCGTCCTTCGACGGCACGCTGCTCGACCAGACCTGCCGCGCAGCGGTGGCGCGGCAGATCGAGTACGGACGGCAGCGCGGCGTGCCCTGGGGCATTTCGGAGTCCGGCTACAACACGGTCGATGTGCACCTGAACTACCAGTACCGCGCCTTCGGCGTGCCGGGCCTGGGTCTCAAGCGCGGTCTGGCCGACGATCTGGTGGTCGCGCCCTATGCATCGGTGCTCGCCTTGCTGGTGGCGCCGGAAGAGGCCTGCGCCAACCTGCAGCGGATGGCCGGGGAGGGCTTCATCGGGCGTTACGGCTTCTTCGAAGCCATCGACTACACGCCGGCACGCCAGCGACGCGGCCAGACGCGCGTCGTCGTGCGGGCCTTCATGGCGCACCACCAGGGCATGAGCCTGCTTGCGCTGGCGTCGCTGCTGCTCGACCGTCCGATGCAACGGCGTTTCGCGTCCGACCGGCTGTTCCAGTCGGTCATGCTGCTGCTGCACGAACGCATCCCCAAGGCCACCGCGCTGTTCGAGCACACGGCCCAGCTGCACGCGCTGCGCTCGACGCCACTGACATCGCAGACGCCGATCCGCGTGTTCGACACGCCGGACACGCCGATACCCGAGGTGCAACTGCTGTCCAACGGCCGCTATCACGTCATGGTGACCCAGGCCGGCGGCGGCTACAGCCGCTGGAAGGATCTGGCGGTCACGCGCTGGCGCGAGGACGGCACCTGCGACGACCGCGGCAGCTTCTGCTATCTGCGCGAGCTGGATGTCGCCGACGGCGCGTCGAACATGTGGTCGGCCGCGCACCAGCCGGTGCAGGGTCGCGCACTGTCCTACGAGGCGATCTTCTCCGAAGGCCGGGCGGAGTTCCGCCGACGCGATGCCAGCGCCGACGGCGAAGGCGAGTTCGAGACGCATACGGAAATCGTCGTGTCGCCCGAGGACGACATCGAACTGCGCCGAGTGCGCATCACCAACCGGACCTCGACACGCCGGCGCATCGACGTCACCAGCTATGCCGAGGTGGTGATCGCCCCGGCGGCCTCCGACGCACTGCACCCGGCGTTCAGCAATCTGTTCGTGCAGACCGAAATCCTGCGCGACCGGCCGGCCATCCTGTGCACCCGGCGGCCGCGCTCGGACGGCGAACAGGCGCCGTGGATGCTGCACCTGATGGCGGTGCATGGCGTCGACGTCGAGCAGGTATCGTGCGAAACCGACCGCATCCGCTTCATCGGTCGTACCCGTACCTGCGCCGATGCACTGGCGATGGAGACGGCCACGCTGTCGGGCACCGACGGCGCGGTGCTCGATCCGGTGGTCGCCATCCGCAGCGTGCTCACGCTCGACGCCGGTCAGTCGGTTACGCTGGACATCGTGACCGGCGTGGCTGACAGCCGCGACATCGCGCTGGCGCTGGTCGACAAGTATCTCGACCGCCACCTGTCCGATCGCGTGATCGATCTGACCTGGACGCACGGTCAGGTGGTGCTGCGTCAGCTCAACGCGACCGAGGCCGACGCCCAGCTGCATGCGCGCCTCGCGGCGTCGGTGCTGTTCGCCAACCCGTCACTGCGCGCCGACCCGGCGGTGCTGATGCGCAACCGGCGCGGGCAGTCGGGGCTTTGGGGCTACGCCATTTCCGGCGACCTGCCCATCGTGCTGCTGCAGATCGCCGACGCCGCCAACATCGACCTCGTGCGCCAGATGGTGCAGGCGCATGCCTACTGGCGGCTGAAGGGACTGGCGGTCGATCTGGTGATCTGGAACGAGGACCACGCCGGCTACCGGCAGATGCTGCAGGACCAGATCACCGGCCTGATCGCCTCCGGCATCGAAGCCAGCGTGATCGACCGGCCGGGCGGCATCTTCGTCCGCCAGGCGGAACAGATTTCGGGCGAGGACCGGGTGCTGCTGCTGTCGGTCGCGCGCGTCGTCATTTCCGACAGCAGCGGCTCGCTGGCCGAACAGATCGAACAGCGCGGCATCGCGCCGGTAAGGGTGCCCTGGCTGGCAGCCCGGCCCGTCGATGTGCCGGCGCCCGCAGTGCCGGACAGCGTCACCGTCGACGCGGCGGGGCGTTCTCATTTCAACGGCATCGGCGGATTTGCCGCGGACGGTCGCGAGTACGTGATTTCGCTGGCGCCAGGCCAGGTCACGCCGGCGCCGTGGGCGAACGTGCTGGCCAACCCTCAGTTCGGCACCGTGGTGTCGGAATGCGGCAGTGCCTACACCTGGTGCGACAACGCCCACGAGTTCCGCCTGTCGCCCTGGCACAACGATCCGGTCAGCGACACCGGCGGCGAGGCGATCTATCTGCGCGACGAGGAAAGCGGCCGCTTCTGGTCGCCGACACCGCTGCCGGTGCGGGCAACGAGCGCCTTCACCATACGGCACGGCTTCGGCTACAGCGTGTTCGAAACCGTCTGCGACGGCATTCAGTCGGAGCTTTGGGTGTTCGTCGCCATCGACGCCCCGGTCAAGTTCTCGCTGCTCCGCCTGCGCAATGTGTCCGGTCGCGCACGAAGCCTGTCGGCCACCGGCTATGTCGACTGGGTGCTGGGCGATCTGCGGGAGAAGTCCGCCATGCACGTGGTCACCGAAACGGTGCCACGCAGCGGTGCGCTTTACGCGCGCAACCCCTACAGCATGGAATTCGCCGAGCGGGTCGCCTTCTTCGACGTCGACGATACGGCGCGCACCGTGACCGCGGACCGCACCGAGTTCATCGGTCGCAACGGCAGCCTGCGCGCGCCAGCCGCGATGCGGCGACAGCGCCTGTCGGGTCGGGTGGGCGCCGGTCTGGACCCGTGCGCGGCCATCCAGGTGAGTGTCGATCTTGAAGAGGGGCAGACACGCGAGCTCGTGTTCCGCCTCGGCAGCGGACGCGACCTCGAGGATGCCGGCCGCCTGGTGCAGCGCTTTCGTGGCGCGTCGGCGGCGCAGGCGGCGCTGGACGCCGTGCGCGCGCACTGGCAGCACACGCTCGGTACGGTACAGGTGCGCACGCCCGACCGTGCGCTCGACCTGCTGGTCAATGGATGGCTGGTCTATCAGACCCTGGCCTGCCGCGTCTGGGCGCGCAGCGGCTACTACCAGTCGGGCGGCGCTTTCGGCTTCCGCGACCAGTTGCAGGACATGATGGCACTGGTGCATGCCGAACCGCAGCGCGCGCGCGCGCACCTGCTGCTGTGCGCCAGCCGCCAGTTCGCCGAGGGCGACGTGCAGCACTGGTGGCATCCGCCGTCCGGTCGCGGCGTGCGTACCCGCTGTTCCGACGACTACCTGTGGTTGCCGCTGGCCGTATGCCGCTACGTGCAGAGCACCGGCGACGCCGCGGTGCTGGACGAGGAGGTCGCCTTCATCGAAGGTCGCCCGGTACATGCCGAAGACGACGCCTATTACGATCTGCCGGCGCGTTCGGCCGATGCCGACAGCCTGTACGCGCACTGCGTGCGGGCCATCCGCCACGGTCTGCGCTTCGGCGGGCACGGATTGCCGCTGATGGGCTCCGGCGACTGGAACGACGGCATGAACCGCGTCGGCATCAAGGGGCGCGGTGAAAGCGTCTGGCTGGCCTTCTTCCTGTGCGAGGTGCTGCAGCAGTTCGCTGCGCTGGCACGGGCACGCGAGGACGCCGCCGTCGCCGATTTGTGCCTGAGCGAGAGCGTGCGTCTGCGCCGCAATATCGAGAAGCATGCCTGGGACGGCGCCTGGTACCGCCGCGCCTGGTTCGACGACGGCACGCCGCTGGGTTCGGCGCTCAACGCCGAATGCAGCATCGATTCGATCTCGCAGAGCTGGTCGGTACTGTCCGGCGGCGGCGAGGCGGACCGCAGCCGCGCGCGGCTTGCCATGCAGTCGGTCGACGCCCGGCTGGTCCGGCGCGCCGACGCGCTGGTGCAGCTGCTCGACCCGCCGTTCGACACCGCCGGTCTCGATCCGGGCTATATCCGTGGCTACGTGCCGGGCGTGCGCGAGAACGGTGGCCAGTACACGCACGGGGCCATCTGGGCGGCGATGGCCTTCGCCGCGCTCGGCGACGGCGAACGCGCCTGGGCCGTCGCCGACATGATCAATCCGGTCAATCACGCGCTGTCGGCGGACGCGGTGGCGATCTATCGCGTCGAGCCCTATGTGATGGCCGCCGACGTCTACGCGGCGGACCCGCACACCGGCCGCGGTGGCTGGAGCTGGTACACCGGCTCCGCCGGCTGGATGTACCGGCTGCTGCTCGAATCGCTGCTCGGTTTCACACGCACGGGCGACACGCTGCGCATCCAGCCCTGCATGCCGCCGGAGTGGCGCGACTTCGTCATCGATTACCGCTTCGGCGAAACCGCGTACCACATCGTGGTGGAGCGCTCGGTGGCAGATGGCGAGCGGCCGGACAGCCTGGTCACGCTGGATGGCGCCTACTGTCGCGACGGCGCGGTGGTGCTGGTCGACGACCGGCAGCCCCACCGCGTCGAGGTGAGCCTGCCGGGCTGACCCGTCCGTCGGCATGTCGCATCTATGTACGACAGCGTACCGACCCTTCGCACACGAAGTCCTAATCTTCGTGTCATGCACCGGCGATTTCGCAGGTGTGTCAATCAGAGAGAGGGTATCCGATATGAACTGGGACACTATTGAAGGCAACTGGAAGCAATTCAAGGGCACCGTCAAGGCGCGCTGGGGCAAGCTCACCGACGATGAGCTCGACGTGATTGCCGGCAAGCGCATGGAACTGTCGGGCCGCATCCAGGAGGCCTACGGCCTTACCAAGGAGCAGGCGGAACGGCAGATCGAACGCTTCGAAATCCTGCACAAGTAAGCGCCGGGAAAATCGTCCTCCGGGGCCGAGCTTCGCCGCGCCGACTGGCGTGATGGAGAAGAAGCGCCGTGAGGACGGCGAATCGGCGATTTCGCAGCCGGCGGTCGGTTCGGCCAACCGGGCCACCGTCGGCACTCGAGACGAGACGGAGATTCCGATGAACACACCCGCTATCGGCCGGGCCGGACGCAGCGACGATTCCGGCCATTACGCGAAAGGCATCCCGTGCCCTCGCTGTGGGCGCGCCGCCTACCGCGTACAACGCAATTTCATGGATCTGTTCATCAACATGTTCGTGTCCGTCCACCGCTACCGCTGCGGCTCGATGAGCTGCATCTGGGAAGGCAATGTGCGCCTCAAGCGCCTGCCCTGAAACCTCTGCCCAGCCTGATCCGGGAGCGCTCGATGGACGCACATGACATGGATGCCGCTCGAACCCGGGTACTGATCGTCGACGCCGATCCGCAGGATGCGGAGCGGCTGCGCAGTGCGCTGGAGGGTGGAGAGGCGCACGCGATGACCGGACGCCCGTATCTGGTCGAGTGCGTAAGCGCGTTTGCCGATGCGCGCGAACGGCTGGCCGCTGGCGGCATTGCTGTCGTGCTGCTGGATCTGGGGCCGCCCGCCCTCGACGCGCTCGATGCCTGCGAACAGCTGTGCGCGCTGGCCCCCGACGCACTCGTGCTGGTGCTGGCCGAGGCCGGCGGCGAGGCACGCGCCCGTGCCGCGCTGCTGCGCGGCGCTCACGACTTCCTGCTCCGGGGGTACACCGACGCGCACTGGCTGGCGCGCACGGTGGACCACGCCATGGAAAGACGCACAGCCGCGCGGGCGCTGCGCTTCAGCGAGGCGCGCTTTCGCGCGATCAGCGATGCGTCGCCGCTGGGCATCCTGGTGACCGACGCACAGGGTCACTGCACCTACACCAATGCCGCCTACCGCACGATCTGCGGGCTCGATTTCGGACAGGCCGAGGGCATGCACTGGAGCAGCTTCGTCCACCCCGACGACCGCAGTCGCGTGCAGCGGGAATGGGCAGCAGCGCTGCAGGGTGCTGTCGCCTTCAGCGCGGAGATGCGTCTTCTGCGCAGCGATGGCGGCGTCGTGTGGGCGCGACTGCATGCGGCATTCATGGCGGATGACGGCCTGCCCCGAGGATGCGTCCAGACGATCGAGGACATCACCGGCCGCAAGGCTGCCGAGGCCGTGCTGCAGCGGGCCGAGGAGGCGCTGTTCGACGAGAAGGAGCGGGCGCAGGTCACGCTCAACTCGATCGGCGACGCGGTTCTGGCCACCGATATCGGGGGCCGCGTGAGCTACATGAACCGGGTGGCCGAGTCGATGACCGGCTGGACGGCGCGCGAGGCGCTGGGGCAGCCACTGACCGAGGTATTCGCCATCATCGACGGCACCACCCGCGCCGTGGCCGCCAACCCGGCGCAGCGTGCCGTTGCCGAGGACAGGACGGTGGGTCTGGCGATGGATTGCCTGCTCATCCGGCGCGACGGCGTCGAGCTGCCGATCGAGGATTCCGCCGCTCCGATACACGACCGCCATGGCCGGGTGACCGGCGCCGTGATCGTGTTTCACGACGTCAGCCAGTCGCGCGCAATGACCTTGCGCATGGCGCACATGGCGCAGCACGACTTCCTGACCGGGCTGCCCAACCGGGCCCTGCTGACCGAGCGGCTGGCGCAGGCGATCGGCCAGGCGGCGCGCCATCACAAGCAGGTCGCGCTGCTTTTCATCGACCTCGATTTCTTCAAGCGCATCAACGATTCGCTCGGCCATGCCGTGGGCGACCAGTTGCTGCAGTGCGTGGCCGAGCGGCTGGTGGGCTGCGTGCGCACGACAGACTCGGTGTGTCGCCAGGGCGGCGACGAATTCGTCATCCTGCTGGCCGAGATCGAACAGCCGCAGGATGCCGCCGGCGTTGCCGACAAATTGCACCAGGCGTTCATCGAACCGCAGCAGGTCGCCGGGCACGCGCTGCAGATCACGCTGAGCATCGGCATCAGCGTCTATCCGGACGACGGCAACACGGCCGACGCCATGATGCGGAACGCCGATACCGCGATGTATCACGCCAAGGCGCAGGGCCGGAACAACTGCCAGTTCTTCACCCCCGAAATGAACGCGCGCGCGGTGCATCGCCTGCTCATCGAGAGCGGTCTGCGCCGGGCGCTGGGGAACACCGAGTTCCGGCTGCACTATCAGCCGCAGATGAATCTTGCGTCGGGCGGCATGACCGGCGCCGAGGCGCTGCTGCGCTGGTGCGATCCGGTCCACGGGCTGATCCCGCCAGCGCAGTTCATACAGATCGCCGAAGAGTGCGGGCTCATCGCACCGATCGGACAGTGGGTGATGCGCGAGGCGTGCCGGCAGATACGCGCCTGGCTGGACGCAGGGCTGCGCGTGGTGCCGGTCGCCGTCAACATTTCGGCGGTCGAGTTGTGGCGACCGGGCTTCGCTGACAGCGTTGCAGGCATCCTCGGTGAAGCCGGCGTGCCGCCGCACCTGCTGGAGCTGGAGCTGACCGAGAGCCGGCTGATGGAGGACGCCGAATCGTCGATGAGCGTACTGAAGTCGCTCAAGCGCATCGGCGTGCAGCTGGTGATCGACGATTTCGGAACCGGCTATTCCAGCCTGAGCTATCTGCGGCGCTTTCCCTTCGACACCCTGAAGATCGATCAGTCCTTCGTGCACGACCTCGACAGCGACGAGGGCGACGACGGCATCGTCGGCGCCATCATCGGCATGGCCACCCATCTGCGGCAGAAGGTGATCGCGGAGGGGGTGGAGACCGAGCAGCAGCTTGCCCTGTTGCGTATCCGCCAATGCGAGTCGGTGCAGGGACATCTGCTCGGCCGACCGGTGGACGCCGACGCGTTCGCCGGCCTTCTTGCGCACGGTATGCCGCTGCGCTGAGGGCGCTGGGTACGCCAGCGTACCGACCTGCGGATGCCGCGGCGCGACACTGATGTCCGAACGATGCGGCGGCAGCGCACCCCTGGGGCGCGCATCGCGCCGTGACCGTACGGCGACCGGTGTCGCCGGCGGCCTCAACAGGGAACACGATATGAACAAGCATTCCAGCCCGTACCGGGCAGGCCGGCAGGGTGTTGCCGCAGTGGCGGTGCTGATTGCGCTCGTCGGCTGTGCGTCGACACCACCGCCCACCGCATCACTGCAGGCGGCCGAGCGGGCCATCGCGAGCGCCGAACAGGCACGCGTGACCGACTTTGCCGCCAACGAACTGGGCGAGGCTCGCGACAAGCTCAATGCCGCCCGTGACGCCGTGCGGCAGGAGGACATGGTGCGCGCCTATCGACTGGCCGAGCAGTCCCGCGCCGCCGCCGAATTGGCCTCCGCCCGTGCCGCTCTGGCACGGGCCCGCGCGGTGAATGCGGACATGAGTCGCAGCACCGACACGCTGAAGCAGGAAATGCAGCGCAACACCGGAGACCGCTGATGGACACCACCCGATACGCCGCAACCCGACTGGGGGCAGCCGTTCTGAGCACGTTCGCACTGGCCGCCTGTTCGACACTGCCTGACTCTTCACCCGGTGCCGACGCGGCACGCAACAGGCTGGCGCAACTGCAGGCCGACCCGCAGCTGGCGCGCCGCGCTCCGGAGGCGCTCCGCGATGCCGAAGCGGCGGTGCGCGAGGCGGAGCTGCCGCCGCGCGACAGCGAGCAGGGGGCACATCGCGTCGTGATGGCTGAACGCAGGATTGATATCGCGCGGGCACTGGCCGAAGCGCGGCTGGCGGAAGACCAGCGCAGCCAACTCGCCGCGCAGCGCGAAGGCGCGCGACTGGATGCCCGGACGCGTGAGGCCGACGTCGCTCGGGACGATGCCACATCGGCGCGCAGTGACGCCGAGGACGCCCGCGGCGACGCCGAGCTGTCGCGCCGTCAGGCCGAGACTGCGCGGGCGGATGCGGCCAGGGCGGAACAGGCGAACGCGGACGCTCAGGCACGGATGGATGAGCTCGAAGCCCGTCCGACCGATCGCGGTCTGGTCATTACGCTGGGTGACGTGCTGTTTCGCAGCGGCGAAGCGGGGTTGATCGCAGGCGTCGCACCGGACCTCGACAAGCTTGCGGCGTTCATGGAGGCCTATCCGGAGCGCACCGCGACAGTCGAGGGGCACACCGACAACGTGGGCCGCGGCGATGCCAATCTCGGCCTGTCACAGCGACGGGCCGATTCGGTGAAGGCCTATCTGGTGGCCCGCGGCGTTTCGTCGTCGCGCATCGTCGCCTCCGGCATGGGCGAACATGCACCGATCGCCAGCAACGAGTCCGCCAGCGGGCGGCAGCAGAACCGCCGCGTCGACATCATCATCAACACCGCGGGCGACGGTCGCCGCTGACGCAACAGCGGTGTCCGGGCAGTTCTCCGCTGCCCGGAAGCTATGTACGGTAACGCACATATCTTCCGGGTGATCGCTTGCTATAGTGATTTCAGATGTTTTCCAGCGTGCATGCAGCACGCTTTTTTTCGATTACCCAAAGTCGCTGGAGGGCGCTGAACGTGAACGCCGCAGACCCGAAAAGCAACCGTCTGCTTGCCGCACTGCCCGAGGCCGACTGGCTGCGCTGGCAGCCCCTCCTGGAATGGGTCGATCTGCCGCTGGGCGAGGTGCTGTACGAATCCGGCCGCACCCTCAGCCATGTCTACTTTCCGACCAGCGCCATCGTGTCGCTGCTCTACGTAATGGAGAACGGCGCCTCGGCGGAGATCGCCGTGGTCGGCAACGAAGGCGTGGTCGGCATTTCGCTGTTCATGGGCGGCGAGTCGACGCCCAGCCGAGCGGTCGTGCAGAGTGCCGGCAAGGGCGTGCGCATGCGCGCGCAGACGATCAAGGAAGAATTCAACCGCGCCGGCCCTGTCATGCATCTGTTGCTGCGCTACACGCAGGCGCTGATCACGCAGATGGCGCAGACGGCGGTGTGCAACCGCCACCACACGCTGGACCAGCAGCTGTGCCGCTGGCTGCTGCTGAGCCTGGACCGCCTGCAGGGCAGCGAGCTGACGATGACGCAGGAACTGATCGCCAACATGCTGGGCGTGCGCCGCGAAGGGGTCACCGAGGCGGCGCTGAAACTGCAGAAGATCGGCCTGATCCGCTACGCGCGCGGCCACATCCACGTGCTCGACCGGGCAGGGCTGGAGGCGCGTACCTGCGAGTGTTACGCCGTGGTGAAGAAGGAATACGACAGACTGCTGCCAGACCGCACGGCGACGTAATGGCCGTCGCGGGTCAGGTAGTGCGCTATGCAATTCCCGCTGTGGTGAGCATGTTCTAGCCCACCCCCATCATGTGCGCAAAGCCGTGCGGTGACGCCTGCTGCATTTTCAGCAAGGCCTCGAATTCCGCAGCCGGCAGCGGTTTCGCGAACAGATAACCCTGCGCGTAGTCGCAGCCCAGCCCGTCGAGGATGTCGCGTTGCGCCACCGTTTCGACGCCTTCCGCCACCACCTCGATGCCCAGCTTGTGCGCCAGCAGCACGATGGCCTCCGGCAGAGCCGTGCCGGACGGATCCACAGTCATGTTGCGGACGAAGGACTGGTCGAGCTTCAGGTAGTCCATGTCGAACTTGCTCAGGTATGACAGCGCCGAATAGCCGGTGCCGAAGTCGTCGATCGAAATCTGCATGCCCGCCTCGCGGAATTTCTGCAGCTGTCGCGACACGCTGCTGCTGGCGTCGAGCAGCAGGCTTTCGGTGATTTCGATCACCACGCTGTCGCCCGGCAGGCCGAGCGCTTCGATGTGGGCCACCCAGTTGGCGTGGCCCTCGCTGCGCGCGAACTGGGCCGGTGACATGTTCACGCCCATCTGCAGTTCCGGCGCGTAGTGCGCACGCCAGTGCAGCAGCTGGCGGGTCGCGTCGCGGAACACGCGGTCGCCGATCGGCACGATGAGGCCGGTTTCCTCGGCCAGCGGGATGAAATCGGCCGGGCTGACCAGGCCGCGCTCCGGATGCATCCAGCGCAACAGCGCCTCGGCCTTGTGGATGCGCCCGCTGCTCAGGCTGATGATGGGCTGGTAGTGCAGCACGAACTGGTCGTTGTCGACCGCGGTGCGCAGGTCCTGCACCAGTTGCTGGCGCCTGAGCGCCGCCTCCTGCATCGAACTGACGAAGTAGTTGAAGCGGTCGCGCCCGGCATCCTTGGCGCCGTACATCGCCTGATCGGCGTTGCGGATCAGGCTGTCGGCGTCGGTGCCGTCCTGCGGGTAGACGGTAATGCCGATGCTGGCCGACAGATGGGCGTGGGCGTGGCCGAGTTCGTACGGCGCCTGCAGCGCCCGCAGCACCTCGCCAGCGATGCGTTCGGTTCCGGCGGGGTCGTCCTGCTCCGACAGGATGACGGTGAACTCGTCGCCGCCCAGCCGCGCTACCGTGTCGGACTCGCGCACGCAAGCTGTGATGCGGCGCGCGGCCTCGATCAGCACGAGGTCCCCGGTCTGGTGGCCGAAGGCGTCATTCACGTCCTTGAAGCGATCGAGGTCGATGAACATCAGAACCATCGGACGACCGCTGCGGTGCGACTTGCGCAGTTCCTGCTCCAGCCGGTCGCGGAACATGCGGCGGTTCGGCAACTGGGTCAGCACGTCGTAGTTGGCCTGTGTCCAGATCAGTTCCTCGGTGCGCTTCTGCTCCGTGATGTCGCGGATGAAGGCGCTGAATTCGTAGGTGCCGCGATGCATATTCGCGGAGATCGTCAGTTCGATCGGAATATCGTGGCCGACACGGTGGCGGCCGCTGATCTGGATGCGCTTGTTCAGCACCGGTCCCTGGCCAACCGCCAGGAAGTGCTTCAGGCCCCGCACATGGGCGTCGCGGAACTCCGGAGGAATGATCACGTCGTGCATAGGCCGGCCCAGCACCTCGGTCCGCGACCAGCCGAATATTCGCTCGGCCTGCGGATTCCAGCCGGTGATCAGGCCGTCGGCGTTCATCTGCACCACGGCATCAAGGGCCGACTCGATGATGGCGCGCATGCGCGCCTCGTCCTCCTCGCGCGCCGCCATCAATCCGGTAAGGCCGTCGGCCATTTCGTTGAAACTGGCGGCGACCTGCGCCAGTTCGTCCTGGCTGTCCGGGCGGATGCGCACCTTCAGGTCGCCACCAGCCAGCGCGTGTGCTGACGCCGCAAGGCCGGCCACGGTGCGGGTGATCGCGAAATAGCCGCCGATGGTGCAGTAGGCGGCTGCGGCCAGCAGCGCGAAGGCTACGCCGAGTATCGTGTAGAGCGCGCGGTCGAGCCGGTCGATACGCTGGCGGATCAGATCTTCGGCGGTTGGCAGCAGCGACTGCTCGATCTGCCGATAGATGCGGTCGATGGCCGCCGTCGTGCCGTCGTAGAACCCCTGCGGTGACAGCGCAATCTGTCCGGAGGACGCCAGCAACTGCGTCTCGACCTGACGCACGATGCTGCCCAGCGAGTCGGCGATATCCACCGCCGACCTCGATACCGTCTCTTGCAGCGACGGGTTGTAGCGGCCGGTCTTCTCGATGTTGTAACTGGCGCTCTTGCGCGCGGCATCGAGTTCGGCGACCAGCGCCGACATTTCGATCACCTGTTGCGTCGTGGCCGACCCGGCAGCGAGGATGACGGTGCCGAAGGCGCGTACCCGTCCCAGTCGCTCTATGGTCGCCGGCAGCTTGTTCACGCTGCTGTCGATCAGATAGTAGGAGGCCGCTTCCGGGTCCAGCGTCAGCAGATACCGGTCGGCGACGTCGGCCTCGAAGTTCAGCAGGTGCTCGATCAGGCGGGTGTGCACCTCGAAATTGATCTCTGGTGACCAGCCCCGTCCCTGGATGCGCAGACGTTCCCACTCGGTGCGGATTTCGAAGAAATCGCGGCTGGTGATCAGATCGCGCGGCAGTTCCTGCACCAGCGTGTCGAAGGCGGCGGTGACCTGCGCCTCGCGTGCCTCGCGCTCCGGCTGCATCGCGACGACGCCTCCCAGTTCGCCGGCGGCCAGGCCGCGATGCTTCTGCAGCACCTGCACAGCGTGAGTCAGCGTGCGGATGCGCGCGATGCCCTCCAGTTCATGCCGGGCCGCGCGGATGTCGGCGCTCAGACTGGTGTAGAGGTTGTAGACGACGACCACGAAGGCGAACAGCACCATGGACCCCAGCACCGCGAACTTGCGGGGGTAGTCCAGCCTGTTCATCAACCGGATGGCGGGACTGAAAAGTGTGCGGATGCCGCTTGCCATTGTTCTCTGATGCCTGCCTTGCTACTTACTTGGAGTGGGGTTTGCCGACGGGTGCAGGCTACGCCGTCCGCAGGGTGCCGGGTGTGATCAGGTCTTGAAGGCCTGTACCGCGGCTTGCAGCGTCTGTGCCGCGCTGGCCACTTCGTTGCCCTGCCGGGCGGTTTCCTGCGCGCCGTGTGCGCTTTCTTCCGACAGTGCGAACAGCACGTCGTTGTTGCGCACGATTTCGCTCACCGCCGCGTTCTGCACGCTGAGGCTGCTGCTGATCGTGGTCGACTTGCCCGACAGTTCGAGCAGACGCTGCAGGATGTCGTCGAACTCGCTGACCGCGGCGGCCGTGTTCTGCGTGGCGCCATTCACTTCCTCGCTCGAACTGCGGACCAGCGCGATCGTCTGTTCGGCGTCGTCGCGGATGCGCACCACCAGCTGGCTGATGTCGTTTGCCGACGCCTGGCTGCGCTGCGCAAGCTTGCGCACCTCGTCGGCCACGACCGCAAAACCGCGACCCTGTTCGCCGGCGCGGGCGGCCTCGATAGCGGCGTTCAGTGCCAGCAGATTGGTCTGGTCGGACAGTTCCTTGATCAGTTCGTTGATGCGGTTGATCGCACGCGAGTCCTCGACCAATTGCTCGATCACGGTGAGCGAGCTGGCCATCTTGTCGGAGGCGGCATGGACGCTGGTCAGCGACGCCTGCAGCGTCGTCTTGCCCGCCTGCGATGCTTCGCCGGCGCTGCGCGCCAGTTCGCTGGCCTCGTGCGACAGCGACTCGACCTCGCGGATGTTGCCGCTCATCTGTTCGATCGCGCTGCCGACGGCGCGGATCGAATCGAGCTGGCGGGTACCGTTCTCGCGCGCGGCGCCGGAGAAGGTCGACAGGTCCACCGCGGCACTGGTCAGCGTGCCCGACAGCCCTTGCACGCGCTCGACCAGCTGCTTCACCGCCTTGCGGGCCGCGTTGTACTCGTAGCACAGCCAGGCGAAATCGTCCTTGCCGTCGAGGCTCAGCTTGCAGTCCAGGTGGCCCTTGGCCAGCGCATTGAGGCCGCCGACGATCACTTCGGCGCGCAGGCCGTAGAAGCGGCCTATCAGCGCACCGGTCACCGCGCCGCCGACCAGCAGCACCAGCGAAGCACCGATCTGCAGCGGCCAGTTCTCCCAGCCGGAGGCGACGTTCAGCACGACGCAGCAGACCAGCGCCGACGAGGCACCGAACAGTGCAAAGGCCTTGCGCACACTCAGATTCTTCAACATGGCTCCTCCGGCGGGCGTATGTGTTGTGTGTTGCCCGGGCGCCGCGGCTACCCGTCCTGCAGGGTAACGGGTGCATTTCCCTGTTTCTTGAGCCGGCATGGCCGCGTTGCGGGACGAAAAAAAGTCCGCGGGCGGCGGGCGCCGCGCGCGGACAACCGGGATCGCACCGGAGGAGTGTCAGTCGTTGCTGCTGCCCATGAAGCCGAACAACTGCAGCAGCGAAGTAAAGAGGTTGAAGATGGACACGAACAGGCCGGTGGTGGCCATCACGTAGTTCGTCTCACCTCCACGCACGATGCGCTGCGTTTCGAAGGCGATCATGCCGGCCATCAGCAGCACCACGGCGGCGGACACGGTCAGCGACAGGGCAGGGATCTGGAAGAACATGGCGCCCAGACCCGCCAGGATCGCCACCACCATGCCGATGAACAGGAAGCTGCCCATGCCCGACAGGTCGCGCTTCGTCACCGTCGCCCAGCCGGACATCGCGAGGAAGACGCCAGCGGTGGCGCCGAGCGCCAGCGTGATGGTCTGGCTGCCGCCGGGCAGGCTCATCACCGCGTTCAGCAGCGGGCCGATGGTGTAGCCCATGAAGCCGGTCAGCGCGAAGGTGAGCAGAACCCCTGCGCCGCTGTCGCGGAACTTGTTGACTGCGAACAGCAGGCCAAAATAGCCGGCCAGCGTCAGCAGAATGCCCGGTGCCGGCCAGCGCGCAGCCATGGCAACGTAGGCGACGAGTGCGCTGAACGCCAGGTTCATGCCGAGCAGCATGTAGGTGTTGCGCAGCACCTTGCGACCGGCGCCGTCGATGACGACTGCGTCGGCGACCTCGGCGCGCAGGCCGAGCGGGGTGGTACGGGGATATCGATGTTCCATGTCTGTATTACTCCATTCGTTGAAAGCGTTGAGACGGATGCGGCCGATCGTACGGGCTCATTCGGTCTGGAAATTCAGTGTCCGGGCGGATGAGTGCTGCCGCGCGCGGCGCACCGTGCGCAGCAGGCGCTGCGCGGCGCGGGCGAGGGCGGCGTCGAGCGCACCGCGCCAGTCGCGCGACCGTGCGCTGACCACCACCGGTTCGCTGCCGATCATCTGCAGTTCGACGCGCACCTCCTTGTCGACGCCACCACGCGGACCATTGGTGTCGTCAAGCCTCACCTTCGCTCTCGGCACGCGCCAGGCGAGTCGCCGCAGCACGAAGCGCAGCCGGTTCTCGGCCACGCTGCGCAGGGCACTGACTTCCGGATTCCGTGATTCGACGATGACTTCCATGGCGGACCTCCTGTGTGGGATGGAAGCGCCACCTTACGCGCGTATGCGTTTCCTAAAAATGGATGTTTGTAGTAGCTTTACTTCGTAAATTACGAAGTCAAAGGCATCCATGCTGAACTACCGCCACCTCTATTACTTCTGGGTCGCCACCAAGGAGGGCGGCATCGCCCGCGCAGCCGAGCGGCTGGACATGGCGGTGCAGACGGTGAGCACACAGATCCGTGAACTGGAGCGCGCGCTCGGTCACGCGCTGTTCAAGCCGTCCGGCCGCACGGTCGAGCTGACCCCGGCCGGCAGCGCGGCGCTGCGTCTGGCGGAACAGATCTTCCAGCTCGGCGAGCAGCTGCCGCTGGCTGTGCGCGAAGCGGCGCAGGCGCAGGGCGTACGGTTGTCGGTGGGCATTTCCGACGGCCTGCCGAAACCGGCTGCGCGCCATCTGCTGGCGCCGGCCACCGATACGCCGGGTCTGCACCTGATCTGCGTGGAGGGCAATTTCGACGAATTGCTCGCCGATCTGGCCCTGCACAAGCTCGACGTGGTTCTGGCCGACCGACCGGCGTCGGTCAATCCGAATTTGCGGGTCTACAGTCACGCGGTCGGCGACGCGGCGCTCGCCTGGTACGCGCCGGCCGCGCTCGCCGCTCAGGCTGGCGAGGGTTTCCCGGCCTGTCTGGACCGCCTGCCGCTGCTGCTGCCGACGCGCGACTCGGCGGTACGCGCGCGCATCGACGACTGGTTCGAGCGCAAGGGGCTGCATCCGCGCATCGTCGGCGAATTCGAGGACAGCGCGCTGCTCGCGACCTTCGGCGAAAGCGGCCTCGGGGCCTTTCCGGCGACCGAGTGGTCACACGAGGAATTCACGCACCACCGCCAGTTGCAGCTGCTTGGCCGCTGTACCGAAGTGGTCGAACACTTCTACGCGATCTCCGCCGAACGACGCGTACAGCACCCGCTGGTGCAGAAGCTGCTCGCCGGCCATTGACGGCTCGACGCGCCGTGTCAGTGCGTCGTGACGGCGACCCGTTCGGGCGCGGTGACGCCGACGATCCAGCCCTCGACCGGATCGATGTGCAGCGGCAGGCCGTAGCCAGCATCGCGCCGCATCCACGCCCACGCAGCCTGCACCAGACAGAGCACGCAATCCAGCGTGTCGCCGGTACCGTCGGTGGTCATCGCTTCGAGCAGCTGTGCATCGTCACAGCAGAGCGGCACGCCCAGCGGATGCTGACCACGTAGCAGCGCTTCGGTCAGGAGCATCCGGTTGGCCAGACGCTCGCGTGTCTGGCCGGCGGCGTTTTCGCTTTTATATGAGCCGGCGACGATGCTGCGCGCCAGCCAGCCCGGATAGGCTTCCAGTGCGATGCGACGGGCGTCGCCACCGTGCATGCCGGGAATGTGGACACCGGCGTCGAGCAGCCGGCGCGCGCCCTCCTGGAACATCCATCCGACCGGTGGATTGACGAACTTGAGCGGGCTGTGCGATCCGGCTGGACGGTCGGTCACGCGGTGCGGATACTTCTGGCCTGTCGGGCGCTGCGCACGTTCGGCGTCAGCCAGGTTCTTGAATTCGCTGCGTGAAAGCGCCGCGACGGCCCGCACCATGCCGGCCCAGTCGGTCGGCCAGCCGTGCTCGAGCACCGATTCCCGCGGCAGCCCGAAAGGAAAGTCGAAAGCCCCGAGCCATGGGCCCGGGCGATTCAGGAACGCGTCGAATCCGTCCCAGGACGGAAAACGCTCGATGCCCTCGAGGACCAGCCCGCGATCCGCCACCACCGTGCCGCGGGCGACGGTGATCGGCTTGCGGGCCGAGGGCGACGACGTGAAATCGATGCCGTACAGCGTACTCATGGGCGCAGCATACGCCCGAAGGGCGAGATTCCGGCTATCGGCGGTCAGACCTCATGTTGCGCCGCAGTATCATGACCCCCAGGCCGGCTGCCATCAGCAAGGCGGGCGCCGGTTCGGGCACGGTGCTCGCGATCGACAGAGGTGGCGCGCCAGCGCCGCTCGAGCTCTGACCGATAGCGACCGAAGCATCGCCGTTTCGCCCCAGCTGGACGGAACCGCCCTGGGGAAATGGCCGAGGGCCGGGCAGGCCACCGCCGCCGGACAGCGTCAGCGTTGCGCCACCGGTTCCATTGACAGGCAGGGTGGGCAGCGGACCGTTTCCGGTCAATGACAATGGGTGGATAGGTGACACGGGTTGCGGCGTCGCGGCGACGATGTCGAGGGCGCGGCCCGCCAGCAGCAGTGTCGAATCGGAGTCGATGCCGATCTGCGGCGCGACGAGCACGATTTCCGGGGCTTCCAGGGTAGAGCGCAACAGCGTCAGGCTGCCGGATGCTTCGAGCACGAGTTTGATCGGGTCAGTGACCACCGCGTCGCTGAGGGAGAAGTTGCCGGCGCACGAAAGGTGACCATAGGTATCGGACAAGCTGCTCAGCTCGCCGCTGCAGGACACGTTTCCCGCGATGGACGTGGCGTGTGCGACCGGACTGAGCAGAATTACGCCCGTCAGCAAGGCAGAGGCAAACGGCGTGCGCATCGGATGAGCTCCTCGGAACGTCTGTCGGCAGGCGACGGTGTGTGTGTGCCGTCATCTTTACGCACATGTCCTGTCTTCTGCCATCGTCCGAAGGGACGACCATGCATATCGGGTGGCGTTTCCGACCGGCTCGCCGTTTCCCATGTGGCCGGTGAGCCACGCAGCCCGACGGGTCTGCGTGGCATCGAAGGCTGCCGATCAGGCGCGACGGCGGGCGGCGAAGCCGATCAGGCCCAGGCCAGCCAGCAGCAGGGCGTAGCTTTCGGGTTCCGGCACGGCGGCGGCGAAGGCGGTGACGCCCGGGCTGGCCACGGCACCGCTGAGCGACACGTAGGAACCTTCGGCGTCGCCGACCGACGACAGCACCCACTGCGTTGCGTCGTTCGCGCCGAGCGCGGCTTCGGACGAGGCGCGGCCGCTGACGCCCTGGGTGCGCGGGCCACCGGCGGCGCTGTTGTCACCGTAGGTCAGGCGGTCGACCAGCGAACCCGAGGCGTCGAACAGGTTCAGCTCGTCGGCGCGGCCGATGTTGTTGGTGTAGCCGCCCAGCACCTTGACGCCAGCGCCGAGGTTCCAGTCGAGGCGGAAGGTGTCGGCATCGATTTCGGTGATGACCACCGATTCGCCGGCGCCGACCAGACCGAAGCCGCTCAGGTCGAACACGCCCGGCAGACGGCTGTCGTCGTCATAGCTCCAGCCGGTGAAGTCGATGGCGCTGCTGCCCCGGTTGGTGAATTCGATGAACTCGCCACTGCCACCCGAGTACATCCACTCGGTGATGCGGACGTCGGCATGGGCCAGTTGCGGTGCAAGACCTGCAGCGATCAGCAGTGCGATGAGCTTGTTCATGTTGTGTTCTCCGTGGCGGGGTGTATCGAGGGGGATCAGACGGGCATGCGGCGGCGTGCGAATGCGCCGACCAGACCCAGGCCGGCCAGCATCAGCGCAGCGACTTCGGGTTCCGGTACCGGCGGGGTGGGCGCCAGCACGTACAGACGCGGCGTTTCGCCGACGATGTAGATGACGCCATTGCCGTCGATGGTGACGCCTTCGGCATCGCCGGCGATGGCCGAGAAGTCGAAGCTGCTCAGGATCTGACCGCTGCGGCTCACTTCCATCAGGCGCGGCGTTTCCTGGCTGAACACCAGCAGGTTGTCCTGGTCGGTCGTGCCCCGCAGCGACTGCACCGTGCTCAGCACCTGCACGCCCGACAGGTCCAGCGTCCCGAAGATCTGGGCGAACGGGTTGGCCGGCGGCACCAGTTCGGTGACCGATGCGGAACCGTTCGCGAAGTCGAGGGCCGCGTCATAAACAGCCTGCGGCACTTTCTCCTTCACCAGCACGAAGCGGCCGCTCAGCGGATCGTAGGAAATGTCTTCCAGACCGATATTGCCGACGGTGGGACCGACCGACACGGAAGGCAGGTTGTTGCGGCCGACCGCGCCGCCGGCCTGGTAGCTGAACAGGTAGACGTCCTGCAGGCGTTCTTCGACGACGGCGAACTGGCCGTTGCCGACATAGGTGAGGCCTTCGGTATCGTCGAAGCCGAACAGATTCATCGAACCGATGAGCTGGCCCTGCTTGTTCACCTCGACCACATAGTCGCCTTCGTCGCCGACGACGAACAGCGTGTCGCTGTCCCAGTTCCACGTGACGGCCGATGCTTCGGAGGCGCGTGCCGCGGGCAGGTCGTAGGTGGCGACCAGGCTGTAATTCGCGAGATCGAGGCTGGCGATCTGTGCCTGCACCGGGGCGGCGAAGGCGAGGGCCAGTGCGGCTGCGCCCAATGTGAATTTCATGTTGCGGCTCCGTGAAGGTGGTGTCAGCCGCAACCATGCGTGGCGCGCGTTGCGCGCGCATGACGAACGATAGTCCGTCCGGACTACGCACACCGAAGGCTGCCGAACGGGGTGTCGTCCTCCGGGAGGCACCGGCCGCGTGGCGGAACCAGCCCGGCTCGTCGGCGAGCGATGGTATCTTTGGGCCATGAGCGCACCGCCTGACGACACCTTCCTGCGCGAGCACAGCGCATTGCTGGCCGACAGCTTTCACCGCGTGACCGGCCAGTTGCTGCCGTCGGATCCGCACACGCTGTATCACGCGCCGTTCGCGCTGGTGTCGCACGGCACGGAGGCCGACCCGGTGTTCAACTACGCCAATGCGTACGCGCAGCAACTGTTCGGCTACGACTGGGCCACCTTCGTCACGCTGCCTTCGCGTCTGTCGGCGCGCGCGCCTGAGCGCGACGAACGTGCGCGCCTGCTCGATCTCGTGACACGACAGGGCTATATCGCCGACTACTGCGGCATCCGCGTGCGCAGCGATGGCACGCTGTTCCGCATCAGTCGTGCGACGGTGTGGAACGTGATCGACGCCGACGGCGTGCTGCGCGGTCAGGCGGCGATGTTTTCCGATATCGAGGAATTGCAATGAGCAGCACGCACCCGCTGATCGAGGCGCTGGACGCGCGTGTCGCCCGCTGGACACAGACGCGGCGCGACCTGCACGCCCATCCGGAACTGGCCTTCGAAGAGAATCGCACCGCCGACGTGGTGGCCCGCTCCTTGCGCGCGGCCGGCGTCGAAGTGCATGAAGGCATCGGTCGTACCGGGGTGGTCGGCGTGCTGCGCAACGGCTCGGGCCGCGGCGCGATCGGCCTGCGCGCCGACATGGACGCGCTGCCGATGACCGAGCAGAACACCTTCGCTCATCGCTCGACGCATCCGGGGCGCATGCACGGCTGTGGCCACGACGGGCATACCGCGATGCTGCTGGCGGCGGCGGAGTATCTGGCCGAGACGCGGGGCTTCGACGGCACCGTGTACTTCATCTTCCAGCCGGCGGAGGAGGGCATGGGCGGCGCGCCGGCGATGATTGCCGACGGGCTGTTCGAGCGCTTTCCGATGCAGGCGGTGTTCGGTCTGCACAACTGGCCCGGCCTGCCGGTCGGCCAGATGGCCGTGCATACCGGGCCGGCGATGGCCTGCAGCGATTCGATCGACATCACGATAGACGGACGCGGCGCGCACGCGGCGATGCCGCATCTGGGCGCCGACCCGGTGCTGGCCGGCGCGGCCATCGTGCAGTCGCTGCAGTCCATCGTGTCGCGCAATGTGCCACCGGTCGAATGCGGCGTGGTCAGCATCACCCAGTTCAATGCCGGCGAGGCCTACAACGTGATCCCGCAGTCGGCGACGCTGCGCGGCACGGCGCGCGCCTTCACGCCGGAGGTGCGCGACCAGCTCGAAGCCGGCATCGCGCGCGTGGTGCAGGGCGTGGCGGCGGCACACGACGTCACCGCCTCGACGACCTACCGTCGGGGTTACCCGCCGACCCTCAACAGCGAGAGCGAGGCCGCCTTCTGCGCGACGGTCGCGCGGGAAGTGTTCGGCGACGGCAGTGTGCATACGAACTACCCGCCCAGCATGGGCGCCGAGGACTTCGCCTACATGCTGCAGGAGAAGCCCGGCTGCTACGTCTGGCTGGGTAACGGCGGCGGACCGGACGCGGCGTCCGACCCGGCGCACGCCGAGGGCGGCGGCTGCATGCTGCACAACCCGCGCTACGACTTCAACGACCGCATCATTCCGCTGGGCGTGGCCTACTGGACGCGGCTGGTCGAGCGCTGGCTGGAAGGCTGATGCCGGGGAGGGCCGGGTGAGCGCTCTTCTGACCGCGACTGGGCGATCGGTTGGCCGCCGGCTTCGATTCTGGCCAGATTCGCGAGCGAGCGAAACATCGGCTCCGCCCGCAGATCAGGCACTGCGCAAACCAAGCCAGCGCGCAACCAGGATGGCGCTGACCGGCATCAGCACGGCAATGCCGACCACGGTCAGCAGCAACGGCGTCAGGTCGCCGTAGTTGGCGGCGGTCATCACGGCACCGGTGGCCGGATCCTTCACTTCGCGCGACAGCACGTAGATCTGGTTCAGGTATTTGGTGCCGAGCTGGCTGGCCGACAGCGCCAGATTGGTGAAGGAGGCCATCACCGCGAAGAAGGTCGCCTTCAGATGGGCTGGCGCCGAATTGGCGATCCAGGCCAGCATCGGAATCATCGAAATCTGCCCCAGCGGCGATTCCAGCGCGGTATCGATCACCGCGATGAAGCGCGCGTCGACCACGCCGCCGGTCATGCGAGCGGTCCATTCGTGCAGGCCCAGGCTCATGCCCAGCGTCGGCATCGACAGGATGAAACCTGCCGCGGTAAGCCAGCCGACCACATAGGTGATCGAGCGCTCGGCCATGAAGCGGCGGAACATGAACATGCCGATCAGCGTCAGCGTCGAGCCGATCAGCGACAGCACCGAAAAGAAGGCCTGATCGAAGCCGAGCACGTCTATGGTCCACCACGACACGCCGGGGCCGGTGCCGGGCGTGGCGCGGAACATGAAGATGACCAGCGCGGTGCCGATCAGCGTATTGCGCGCACTGGCGTCCAGCTCGCGGGTGAGCCGGGTCATCAGGAAGGCGATGATGGTGAAGGAGCCTAGAAAGATGATTTCCTGGTTCCACTTCAGGTCGGACAGACCCATGCCCAGCGTGAACACGACGAACACCAGACTGCCGCCGAGGATCCACCAGTTCGGATCGGTGTGGCTGTCGGGGTCGCGCAGCAGCGCGGCGGCCTCGGCGCGCGACAGCCCGCGCGCCATGTGGGCCGCGATGGCGCCGCGCTTGAGCCAGGCGGCGAAAGCGACGCCGGCGACGGAAATGGCGGGAATGGTCAGTGCCATCAGGTAGACGTCGCGGTAGATCAGTACCTTCTGCGCTTCCGGCAGCTTCTCGGTGCCGGCGAACACGTAAAGATTGATCAGCGCCACCAGCACGCTGCCGCCGATGATGGCCACACGGCCCAGCGTCTGCATCGTGGTGTGCATCAGCTTCAGTCGGGCGGGCGGCACCGGCGCGCCGTTTTCGTCGACGTGCGGTACGGCTTCCACCGTCATCGCATCGGCCACCGCGTCCTGCAGCACGTAGCCGATCGGGCTCAGCAGCGCACTGATGACGAACCAGGTATTGACCGGCAGTACCGCCGCCATCGCCTCGCGCTCGGCGATCAGGCCGGCCATGATGAGCAGGCTGGCGGCGATCAGGCCGGCGCCGAGGTAGATGAGCAGGCTCTTGAAGCGCCACAGCAGATCGACCAGATGGCCCATCGGCATCTTCAGCGCCCACGGAATGCCGACCCAGAAACCCAGCATGGCCAGGAATTCGGCCGACAGTCCGAGGTAGTCCTTGACGAAGAAGGTGCCGACGATGCCGGTCAGGCCCTGGATGCCGGCCGCCATGTAGACCATCAGTGGCGGCAGGTAGGAAAGGCGCATCTCGCGCCCGAGGGACAGGATGTTCAGATCGATCCAGCGCAGCAGTCGGGATGTCATGGTCTGTTCTTGTTGTGGCGATCGCGCCTGTGACCGGCAAGGATAGGGGGAATTCCGTGTGCCGTGGCGAAAGCGCCGGCGGAAAGCCGGTATGCTTGCGAGCTGACCGCCCACCTACCCTACGGAGCCCAGAAGTGCGTCTTTTCGGCCGCGACGACGACCGCGCAGCGCTGCAGCCGCTGCGCCAGATCAAGCTCTTTTCGTCGCTGACTGCGCGCGAGCTGAAGGTGGTGCAGGCGCTGCGGCACGAACGTCAGTATCTGGCCGGCGAGATCGTGTTCGACGAGGGCGACGAGGGGCAGGCGATCTATGCCGTGGTCGAGGGCGAGGTCGAAATCCTGCGCGCCGACGGCAACCGCCAGCAGCGGCTGGCGCTGCTCGGCAGCGGCGAGGTGTTCGGCGAACTGGCGCTGCTCGATCAGGCGCCGCGGGCGGCGCAGGCGAGGGCGCACAGCGACTGCCGGCTGGTGGTGTTCTTCCGCGCCGACTTCATGAGCCTGCTGGAAACCCATCCCAAGATTGCCTCCAAGATCGCCTTGGCGCTGGCACGCCATCTGGGCGGCCGGCTGCGTCAGGCCAATGCCGGCGCCCGCCAGGAAGGACATCTGTGAGGCGGCTGCAGCCCTCGGGCGCCGGACCCGTGGCGTGGTGCGGCATCCTGCTGGCCACCACGCTGGCGCTCTATCTTTTCCAGCACGTGCTGTGGCTGGTGCTGCCCTTCCTGTTCGGGCTGATCGCCTACTACTTTCTTTACCCGCCGATGCAGCGGCTGATGTTCGCCGGCTTTTCGCAGGCGGCGGCGGCCAACATCACGGTCGGCGTGTTCGCACTGCTGCTGGTCGTCTGTTTCGTGCTGGTGCTGCCCTGGTTCGCGGCGCACGCGGTCAGCGTGCAGGACACCGGGCAGCGCTATCTGCAGGGTGGGCTGGCCTTGCTCGACGACACGCTGCGCGCGCTCGAAGTCCGTTCGCGCTTCATGCGCGACGCGCACGTGGCGAATGCGGTGTCGTCGCACATCGCCGCGGCGGGGGAGGGCTTCGCCCAGGAACGCCTGCCGGCGCTGATGCTGGGCGTCGCCGCCTGGCTACCGTCCTTCCTGCTGGCGCCTTTCCTCGCATACTTCTTCCTGCGCGACGGCCGGCGCTTCCAGCGTTTCCTTGCACGTGCGGTGCCGAACGCCTTCTTTGAGCGCACGCTGCACCTGCTGTATGAGGTCGACCGCACCACGCGTGCCTACTTCCAGGGGCTGATCAAGCTCACCGTGCTCGACGCCGCCTGTCTGGCCGCCGGCCTGTGGCTGATCGGGCTGTCGTCGCCGTTGATGCTGGGGCTGATCACCGCAGTACTCGCCTGGGTGCCTTACGTCGGTTCGATACTGGGGTGTGCGGTGGTGGTGATGGTGGCGGCGACCGACTTCCCCGGTTCGCCGTCGGTCGCCTACGCGGCGGTCGGGCTGTTCGTCTGTGTCCGTCTGCTCGACGATTTCGTGTTCATGCCGCTGACCATAGGCCGCAGCCTGAAGATGCATCCGCTGGTGACGGTGCTGATGATTTTCGTCGGTGGCGCGGTCGCTGGCGTCGCCGGTCTGCTGCTGGTGCTGCCGGTGCTGGGCGTCGTGATGGTAATCGGCGAAACGGTCAGCATCGTCGCCGCCGACCCGCGACTTCACGCACGGCACGCACACGCACGCCGATTGCGCCTGCAGTCGGTCACGCGCGACCTGGGCTGACGATATCAGCCCTCGCGATTGCGCATGTGGTCGGCGAGATCCTCGATGGCACTCAGCAACTGGGCGTTGGCTTCGTCCGGCGGCAGCACTTCGTCCATCGCCATGCGCATGCACATGAGCCACTGGTCGCGCTCGGCCTCGCCGATGGTGAAGGGCAGGTGACGGGCGCGCAGGCGCGGGTGACCGTAGGCTTGCACGAACAGCTGCGGGCCGCCGAGCCAGCCCGACAGATACATGAACAGTTTCTGGTTGGAGCCGGACAGGTCGGCCGGATGCAGCTTGCGGATGCCGTAGGCCTCCGGCAGCGTATCCATCAGCTCGTAGAAGCGGTCAACCAGGCGGCGTATGGTCGGCTCGCCGCCGATGTGTTCGTAGAAGGTGGTGGCAGTCTGGGTCATGGCGTGGTGATTCTGCGTCGAGGCGTGATTTTATCGCGTTGCGGGACGGCTACATCGCGTGGACGGCGGTCGTTTTTCGCAGGGACGTCATCGCTGCCGGCATAGAATCGCCGCGCTGCGCGTCGCTTACATGACCCGAGCCGAACCGAGGACTGCCATGAAGACCCTGCTTTTCTACGACAACGTGGTCGTGCTGAACCGCGACACCCACCGCGACCTGCGCCTGAAGCCTCAGGACAACCTGAAGTTCGCGGCGGAAACCAATTGCGTACCGCTGGCCCTGGTCGAGTTCGGCGACGTCGCCCGCGAATACCCCATCGTGTTCGCCCGCCTGCCCGGCGGCCTGGTGCCGGTCGCGCTGCTCGGCCTGCGCGACGCCGAAAACCTCTATGTCACGCCGGAAGGCAAATGGGACGCACGCTACGTACCGGCCTTCGTGCGCCGCTACCCCTTCGTCGCGGTGCAGGACAACAACGCGCCGGACAAGCTGCTGGTGTGCATGGACGACAAGTTCCCCGGATTCAACACGGAAGAGGGCGAACGCCTGTTTGACGAGAACGGCGCCGAAACCGACTTCCTGAAGAATGCGCTCGCCTTCGTGCAGGGCTATCAGAACGAGGCGCAGCGTACCGCCGAGTTCTGCCGCGAGGTCGAGCAGCTCGGTCTGCTCAACGAGATGAGCGCGATGGCCGAGCTCAACGACGGTCGCAAGTTCCGCCTCGACGGCCTGTGGGTGATCGACGAAGCCAAGCTGCAGGCACTTTCGGCGGCAGCGGCCGTCGATCTGTTCCGTCGCGGCTGGATGGGGCTGGTCTATGCGCAACTGCTGTCGCTCGGCCACCTGCGCATCCTGCTCGACCGCACCGCAGCGCGCGGCGCGGCCGACGCGCCGGCGACCGCCGAGGCGGCAGAAGCGACGAAGCACTAGCTTTTCGCGCTTGCCGCGTTTGCCGTCACCGGCAGGGTCAGGCGGGCGATCAGCCCGCCGCCCTCGCGCGGCAGCAGGTCGAAGCGCCCGCCGTGCGCGCGCATCGTGCGCTCGACGATGGCCAGCCCCAGCCCGGCGCCGCTCTGGCCGGTGCGAGCGTTGTCGAGCCGGGTGAACGGGCGCTTCAGCCGCTCGACCTGCTCAGGCGGAATACCCGGTCCGCGGTCGCTCACGTCTATCCTGACCTCGTTGCCATCCAGACTGCAGTTCAGCTCTATCGGCTGGTTTTCGCCGGCGTGGCGCAGCGCATTGTCGATCAGGTTGTTCAGGCAGCGGCGGATCGCCAGCGGGCGAAAGCGCATTGCCGGCAGCGGATCGATGTGACCGGTACTGACCGGCTTGTCGTGGCGCGCGTAGGCTTGCGCCGCTTCCAGCACCAGACTGGCCAGATCGCCGTCGATCGGCTCCTCGCCGGTGGTGATGCGCGCGAAATCGAGGAACTGGCCGATGATCTTGTCCATGTCGTCGATGTCGGCGCTCATGTCGCGCACGGTTTCGGGGTCCAGCCCGGCCAGTTCCATGTCGAGCCGCAGACGGGTCAGCGGCGTGCGCAGATCGTGTGAGATGCCGGCCAGGATCAGTGCGCGCTCGTCCTCGTTACGGGCGATGTCGTCCGCCATCTGGTTGAAGGCGTGCGCCACTTCGGCCAATTCCTCGGCGCCGCATTCGGCCAGCGGGGCAGGGCGCTCGCCGCGCCCGATGGCCCGTGCGGCGCGCTTCATCGCGGCCAGCGGCCGCGTCACCCGCTGCACGATCAGATAGGCGCCGCCCAGCGCGAGCAGCAGGGCAGCCGTGCCCCAGCCGATCACCTCCAGCGCCAGCGGGCGTTCGATGCGGTTGCGCGGCAGCATGAGCCAGTAGTCGTCAACGCCTTCTTCGTCGGCAATGCTGAAGCTGACGAACAGTCCGCTCTGCAGACCCTTGGTGACGACGATGCGCGTGCGCGGATCGAGCCGCTTGCGCAGTTCCTGTTCGATGGCGAGCAGCGTGCTGTCGCCCTTGACCGGCTGGAAGCCTGGAATGTCGCCGTCGGGATAGATGCGCAGGCCCTCGCGCATCGACAGTTCGGTGAGCAGTTCGAGCCTGCGCTGCGGATCGGCGCTGACCAGCGAGGCGCGGGTCAGGTTGATCACGCTGATGACGATCTGTGCCGCCTGCTGGGCGCGCGGCCCCTGTTCAAGCCAGCTGTAGATGCCGGACCAGGCCAGCACCGACGCGGTGAGCAGTCCGGCCAGCAGCAGAAAGGTGCGCGCAAGCAGCGAACGCGGCAGCAGCGTGAAGCGACGCAACGGACGACTCAGATTCTGTCCGGTCCAGCGCGTCAGGCTGCCGCGCCGACGTGCCCGCTTTACCACTTCGGCGCGTGCCCGGGGAGGGCGTCAGCCATGACGGGTGCCGTCAGGCACGAACACGTAACCGAAGCCCCATACCGTCTGCAGATAGCGCGGCTTGGCCGGATCGTCCTCGACCAGCTTGCGCAGACGCGACATCTGCACGTCGATCGAGCGGTCGAAGGCGTCGTACTCGCGGCCGCGCGCCAGTTCCATCAGCTTGTCGCGCGACAGCGGCACGCGCGGCGATTCGAGCAGTACGCGCAGCAGCGAGAACTCGCCGGTGGTCAGCACCTGCTCCTGTCCGTTGCGGGTGAGCGTACGTGCGGCCAGATTGACCTCGACCTGGCCGAAGCGCACCACGCGTTCGTCCAGAGTCGGCGCGCCCGGCGGCGGTTTCGGCGCCTGACGGCGCAGCACCGCGTTGATGCGGGCGACCAGTTCCCGCGGGTTGAAGGGCTTGGGCAGGTAGTCGTCTGCGCCCATTTCGAGACCGACGATGCGGTCGACCTCGTCACCCTTGGCGGTCAGCATGACCACCGGAATCGTGTTGTCCTGAGCGCGCAGCCGTCGGCAGATGGCCAGTCCGTCCTCGCCCGGCAGCATCAGGTCGAGCACCATCAGGTCGTACAGTTCACGGGCCAGCGCGCGGTCCATCTGCGTGCTGTCGGCTACCGCCTTGACCGTGAAGCCCTGTTCGCCGAGGTAGCGTTCGAGCAGCGCGCGCAGGCGGGCGTCGTCATCGACGACAAGTATCTTGCGTTTTTTTTCTTCCATGGACCGATGCTACCCGAGCGCATCGGCGCAATTCAATTGCGCCGTGAGCGGATGTAACGCATCGAGAAGGTCGTTACCCGCGCTTACAAAGCGCTGCCGCCGCCACACATAAGGCTTACAGCCGCTGCACAGCATGGAGTCCAAGGTAATCGACGCAGGGCTTCAGGGGGACAACGGGGTGAGCAAACGCAGACTGATGGGCATGGCAGTGCTTTGCGCTGTACCGGCCGTCGTCATGGCAGCGGTTGTGCCAGCTGTACAGACGCCGTCGGAAGGGGTGGGGCCGGCCGTTCAGGCAGCCGCCCCCGCGATCGACAGACCGGAGACGGCGGGCGACAGTGTTGCGGATTCGCACCTGCTGCTGCAGTACGCGCTACACCGCTCCAGTCGCTACCTCTACAATCCGGGCGACGGCGCACAGTTGGCTGGCGCGGCCGGCCTTCTGGAGACTGTTGAACACTAGCGATTTGAGGAGCGTAATCGGATGAAGTGTGCTGACCTTGCCGGCTCGCGACTGTACGGCATCCTTGCCGGGTCCTGTGTGGGTGCGGTGTTGTTCGCATCGGCACCGGCATTGGCAGGCCCCGGTGAAGCGGGCGCGCGTCGGGATTTCGTCGAGCCGCAGCGCTTCGAGCGCGTGATTCCGGCCGGGGCGACGCTGCAGCCGATGCGCCGTTTCGACGAGGAAGCCAGCCCGGTCCGGCGCCTCGACTTCGGTGACCAGCGCGGAAACCGGATGACGCCTGAAGAACGTCGTCAGTTGCGACGCGACATCCGCGATGCGGCCCGCGAGCTCTACCGCGACGCACCTCGGCCGTGACCGGCTTCGGCCTCCCGCTTCGCTTTTCCCAGTTTCGCCCGTTGTCCGCTACAGCAGTTTTCGGCCCACACCTCCTCTTCGTGGGTTGCCGCGCAGCGGCATTGCGACCTGCCCCCAGGGGCAGGTCTTTTGTTTTCGGGAGCCTGAATGGACCGTAGGCATTTTCTGCTGACCGCCGGAAGCGCCTCGCTGGCACTGGCCAGCGAACTTCGCGCAAGCGAACCTGCGCCCGCTCCACGACTTCTGTTCCTGATCGACCTGGTCGGCGGCAACGACGCGCTGAATACGCTGGCACCGCACACCGACCCCGCCTACTACCGCGCCCGTCCGACCATTGCACTCGACCGGCGCACGGTGCTGCCGATCGCACCGGGTCAGGCCCTGCATCCGTCACTGCGTCCGCTGATGCCGTTGTGGGATGCCGGTGAGCTTGCGCTGGTGCAGGGCGTGGGCTGTACCGGCGGCAGCGTGTCGCACCATCGTGCGACCGAAATTCTCGACAGCGCCCTGCTCGAAGACGCGCCGCTGCAGACCGGCTGGCTGGCGCGCTGCCTGTCGTTGCACGACGGCGTCCGCCACGCGGCGACGCAGGCCTTGACGGTGTCGTCCGACCTGCCGGGACCTGTACACGGCTTGCCGCGCTGCCGCCGACTGGCCGACGAATATCCGGAGAATGTCGCCGGGCGCTTCGGCTTTCCGCAGGACGTGCTCGGATGCGCACTGGCGCAGGCCTGCGCCGAACTGCTGTCCGGCTCGGATGCCGCGGTGGTGCGGGTGGCCCTCGATGGCTTCGATACGCACGAGAACCAGCCTTCGGCCCACGCCCCTTTGCTGGCTTCGCTCGCCGCGTCGATGACGGCGCTGCGCAGCGCGCTGAGCGCGATGGGGCGCTGGCGCGATACGCTGGTCCTCACGCGCAGCGAGTTCGGGCGACTGGCGCACGAAAATCTGAGCGCCGGCACCGACCACGGCAATGCCGGCATCCAGCTGCTCACCGGCGGTCGCGTCGTCGGCGGACTGCATGGCCGCGAATTGAGCTTCGATGCGCTCGATGCACGCGGCGCCTTCGTGCCGGCGGTCGACTTCAGGTCGGTCTATGCATCGATCGCGCGCGACTGGCTCGGCGTCAGTCCGGTTGCCGCCTTGACGGCGACGCCGGCGCTGCACGGATTGCTGCACGCCTGAGGCGCGATCAGACGGCGCGGGCGGTCGGCTTGTGCCGGTCGTAGCCGTGCTTCTGCGCAACGCGGTTGTACTGGATGTGCGCGTCGATCACGCGGCGCTCGCGCGGGGCGAGTGTAAACACATCGATCAGGATGTTGCGCGCGTCCTCGGCCAAAGCGTCGTCCCAGTGCGGGTCGAGCTGCCTGATCAGTTCGGCCAGTCGAGCCAGTTCGGCGTCGACGTGGTCGAGGTCGGGGCCGGCCGCGCTTTCCTCGGCCAGATGTGCAGCGGCCGCCTGCGCGCGCTCGCGGGCCGAGCGCGCGTTCTGGCGTTTCAGGCGGTTCGATACCGTACCGCCGGCCGCTTCGATCTTGTCGACCAGACCGGCTGCGGCTTCCTCGTTGTTGGTGGCGAAACAGGCTTCGGCCAGTTCGCTGGTCGCCAGCATGTCCGGTTTGCTGAGGCGCGCGTGCGTCTGCAGCGCACGGTTGATCGCTTCGCGCGCGCCGCCCTCGTCGCCGCGCTGCGACAGCATGCGCGCCTCGACCACGTCCGACAGCACTGCCGCCGTTTCGCTGCCGCCGAGCAGACCGCGCATCGTTTCGAAGCGGGCATTCAGTTCCTCAGCCGCGTCGGGCAGTTCGATCAGGCTTTTGATCAGCGTCAGATGGTCCTCGGCGCTGGCCAGTGACGTTCCCTCGGTACGGTCGACCACGCGGCGCATCACGCTTGCCGCGCGCTCGACTTCACCGGACTCGAGACAGATCTCGCCGATGCTGCGAAGCCGGCGGAGATTGTCCGGCGCGATCGAGTCAGCGCGCTCGTAATAGGTGCGCGCCTGTTCGAGTTCGCCATTGCGTTCGTGCAGTTCGCCGAGGAAGTCGTACACGCCCATGAACTCGGGAAATTCCTCGTTGATCTCGGCAGCGTGGCGTGCGGCCTCCGCCACGTCGCCACGTTCGCGCAGCACCATGGCATAACCGATGCGCGCCCAGGGCACGGTGTTGCGGGCCATCACCGCCTTGTAGATCTCGGTGGCTTCGTCGAGGCGACCCAGGGCGATCAAGGCCTCGGCCCGGATGCGCAGCGCGTCCATCGAGTAACGCGGCTGGCTGGCGAGCACCTTGTCGCACTCTTCTATCAGCGCTTCCAGATTGCGCGCCGCCATCTGTTCGTAGATCGACTTCAGCGCGTGCTTCTTTTCGACCGCCTTGACCAGACGTTCGCCGAGCTGACCGGACGTGAAGGGCTTGAGCAGGTAGTCGTCGGGCGCGAATTCTGCGGCCGCAACGACGCGCTTGCGGACGCGCTCTCCGGTCACGATCATGAAGACCGAGGACAGCGGCAGGATGTCGTTCAGGCGCAGTTCTTCGAGCACCCGCAATCCGTCCTGCTTCTCACCGAAGTTGTAGTCACACAGCACGACGTCGGGCGTAGCTGCCGAGCATTGCCGCAGCAGGTCGGCCGAGCTGCCGGCCATGCCCACGTGCTTGACGCCCGCCTGCGACAGCTGCGTGCGCACCCAGGTACGCACGACCTGATTCGCGTCGGCGATGACCACGCGCATCTTGTCGAGGACTTCGGTCGGCAGGAACATGAGGTGTGACGGACTCCGGACTCTGGGGCACAGTCAGGTGTAACGGCGGTACCCGCGTCGAACTTGAAGTATCCGCCCGCGCCGCAGGCAACAGAAGCCCCTACAATTCGCCTTTGCCCCCGGTTGCTGCACTGCATGAAACTGCTTGCTCTCGAAACGTCCGCTGAAATCGCCTCCGTCGCGCTGCGCCTCGATGACCGCATGTTGTCGAGGGAAGGGGGAACACCGGGCACCCATGCGCAGTTCATCCTCGGCTGGGTGGGCGAACTGCTGGACGAGGCGGGCCTGACGCTGAACCAGCTCGATGCGATCGCATTCAGCGCCGGCCCGGGCAGCTTCACCGGCCTGCGGCTGGCCGTGTCGGTGGCGCAAGGACTGGCGCTCGGCGCCGGGCTGCCGCTGGTGCCGGTGCCGACGCTCGATGCGCTCGCGCTGGGACGTGGCGACGGGCTGCATCTGTGTTGCGTCGATGCGCGCATGAGCGAGGTCTATAGCGTGGCCTGCGAGGTGCGGGGCGGGCAGGTCGAGGCGCGCACCGACATCCGGGTCGGACCGCCCGACAGCCTGCCGCCACCGCCGGACGGCCCGGCGCACTGGAACGGTTGCGGCAGCGGTTTCGCACTGGCACCGCTTGCTCAACTGGCGTGGACGGCGGATCTCGCCTCGATCGATGCCACCGCCGCGGTGCATGCGCGCGATATCGCCCGGCTCGGGGCGATCCGGTTGGCCGCGGGGCTGTCCGTCGATGCAGCGCTGGCGGCGCCGCTGTATGTGCGCGACAAGGTGGCCCAGACCACGGCCGAACGACTGGCCGCGGGAGGCCGCGCTTGATGGCGGCGGCGGGCGTCAGCTTCGGCACGGTTACTTCGTTCGCGCCGATGCGCGACGAAGACCTCGACGAGGTGGCACGCATCGAGCGCACGCTGTTCGATTTCCCGTGGACGCGCGTCAATTTCGCCGACTCCCTGAGTGCCGGTTACTGCTGCCGCGTCATGTGGCAGGGGCGCTCGATGGCGGGCTACGCGGTCATGATGTGCGTGCTCGACGAGGCCCATCTGCTGAATCTCAGCGTGGCACGCGAATATCAGTGCCACGGGCTCGGTCGGCGACTGCTCGCTCACCTTGGCCGCGAGGCGATGAGCCATGGTGCGGCACGCATGTTTCTCGAAGTCAGGCCGTCCAACGTGGCCGCGCGCGCGTTGTACGAGCGCACCGGCTTTCAGCCGATAGGGCGGCGCCCACGCTATTACCCGGCGCTGGACGGTCGCGAGGACGCCATCGTGATGAGCGCAGAACTGGACGACACATGGATGCAATGAGGTCACCGCGATGAGCCGCCGCGATTCGATACTGCGCGAAATGGGCATCGCACCGCTGTGGCGCGATCGCGCTTCGCCGTCGCCGCAGCTGACCACGGTGGAGGCACTGCCGAACGCACAGGCACCGGTCGAGGCACAGCCGCCGGCCGCTCCGGTGCGCGTCGACGCTGCCCCTGCGCGACCTGTCGCGCCCGTGGTGACGCCGGTCGCTGCGCCATCCACTACCGTGTCGGCCGAGGGCCTGGGTTGGGACGAACTGGAACAGCGCATTCGCGCCTGCCAGGCCTGCCGCCTGAGCGAGCGTCGCACGCAGGCGGTGCCCGGCGTGGGCGACCGCGAAGCCGACTGGCTGTTCGTCGGCGAGGGGCCGGGCGCGGAAGAGGACGCGCGCGGCGAGCCCTTCGTCGGCCAGGCCGGCAAGCTGCTCGATGCGATGCTGGCCTCACTCGGGCTGGCGCGCGGCCACAAGGTCTACATCGCCAACGCGGTGAAATGCCGGCCGCCAGGCAATCGCACACCCGAGGCGGACGAGATCGCGACCTGTCACCCCTATCTGGATCGCCAGATCGAACTGATCCGGCCGCGCATCATCGTCGCGCTCGGCCGGCCTGCCGCACAGACGCTGCTCGGCGGCGAGATCAAGATTGCCGCTGCGCGTGGCCGTCTGTTCCAGCGCAAGGGCGTTCCGGTGGTGGTGACCTACCATCCCGCCTATCTGCTGCGTAACCCGCAGGACAAGGCGCGGGCCTGGGAAGATCTGTGCTTCGCGCGTGCCAGCGTCGTCTGACAGCGTCGGTATCAGGCCGGCGCTAGCATCGCGCCACTTTCATCCGGAGTCCCCACGTGTCCACCCTCAGAAACTTCGCGATCGCCCTCAGTCTGACCGCGTTTGCAGCGCCGATTCTTGCCCAGCCGCCGGCCCATGCGCCGGCGCACGGCTGGCGCAAGAAGAACGATCCGCACTACGTCGGCTATACCGGCTACAAGTGGAACGACGACTACGGAGTCCGCTCCGGCCGTTGCAACCGCGAAGCGGTCGGCGCGGCACTTGGCGGGACGGTGGGTGGTCTGGTCGGCTCGGCGGTATCGGACCGCGACAGCCGCCTTGTTGCCATCGTGCTCGGCACCACGATAGGCGCGCTGATCGGTGCCCGCATCGGCCGTGACCTCGACGAGGCGGACCGCGCCTGCATCGGTCACGCACTCGAACTGGCCGACAATGGCAAGCCGGTGCGCTGGCTGTCGGAAGGCGTGAGTTACACGCTGACGCCGGGCAAGGCAAGCGGGGAGGGCTGTCGCAGCTACACGCTGCGCGGCGAGGCGAACGGTCGCAGCGATACGTCGAAAGGGACGGCCTGTCGTCGTGACGACGGTGCCTGGGTGCCGCGCGGCTAGGGTCAGCTGACATTGAATCGCGCGCCCGGCGATTCAATGGCAACAGACCCTAGACTGCGATCCGACGGCGCCGGTCAGTGGATTGCGCCGTCGTCCAGCTGCGCGACGTCGTCGTGCCGGCGTTGATTTGCGTGGTGCCATTTGCGCACCGCGTACATGGTCGCCGCGACGAAAGCGCCGAACAGGATCATGACGATGTAGACCGACAGGCCGGCCGCCAGCAGCGCGGCGTAGAGCCCGGTCATGATCAGGATGGACAGGTTTTCGTTGAAGTTCTGCACGGCGATCGAATTGCCGGCACCCATCAGCATGTGACCGCGGTGCTGCAGCAGCGCATTCATCGGCACCACGAAGAAACCTGCACAGGCGCCGATCAGCACCAGCAGCGGTACCGCCAGCCACAGATTGCTCACCAGCACCATCAGCGGCACCAGTACGCCCATCGCGATGCCGAGCGGAATCACCCGTACCGAGGCGCGCAGGGAAATGCGGCGCGCTGCCATCACCGCGCCGATGGCAATGCCCACCGCCACCACGCCCTGCAGCTTGGATGCTTGGGACAGACCCATGCCGAGTGCGCGGTCGGCCCAGTCGATCACGATGAACTGCAGCGTGGCGCCCGCTCCCCAGAACAGCGTGGTCACCGCCAGCGAAATCTGCCCCAGCTTGTCCCGCCACAGACCGGTGAAACAGCGGCTGAAGTCGCCGAGCAGTGCGACCGGGCTGGCGTGCAGCGGCTTCATCGGTACACCGGTGTCCGGAATGTAGAGGTTGAAGAATGCTGCAAGTGCGTACAGTCCGCCGACGATGATCAGACTGACCTCGACCGTGGTGTCCAGGCCGGTGTCGATCAGCGGCAGGTCGATGGCAAGCAGGCGCGCGCTCAGCGACGGATCGATCAGCAATCCGCCCATCAGCACGCCGAGGATGATGGCGCCGACCGTCAGGCCTTCGATCCAGCCGTTGGCGACGACCAGCAGACGGTGCGGCAGGTACTCGGTCAGGATGCCGTACTTGGCCGGCGAATAGGCGGCCGCGCCAAGACCGACGACGGCGTAGGCAAACAGCGGGTGCACCCAGCCAAACATCAGCGCGCAGCCGCCCACCTTGATCATGTTGCTGATGAACATGACCCGCCGCTTCGGCATCGAGTCGGCGAAGGCGCCGACGAAAGCGGCCAGCGCCACGTAGGAAATGGTGAAGAACAGCTTGAGCAGCGGAATCTGCCAGCCCGGCGCCTGCATGTCCTTCAGCAGATAGATGGCAACGACCAGCAGGGCATTGTCGGCGAGCGCGGAAAAGAACTGCGCCGCCATGATGATGTAGAAGCCGAAAGGCATCGAACGTCTGCAGCCGAATCAGGCCGCCGGCCGGGCGAAAAAAGTGCGCCTTTATACCATGAACCCCTTGACGCCCTTGCCGCCCCCGCGCTTCGTGTCACAAAGCGTATCCTGTCGCGCCGCAACACGATTTCGGCATCCGTAGCGCTGCTGTCGCATCGCGTCCACTGACGCATTTTGGTTTACCCGCCAACCCCGACTTGGTCTATAACCACGAGGGCAGGCGTCACTTATATAGAGGGAAAAATGCCCGATAGAAGGCTGGAAGTCTTTCACGCAGCAGCGAGCCAGATGTCGTTCACGCGCGCGGCGGAACTGCTGCAGATGACCCAGCCTGCGGTCACTTTCCAGATCAAGCAGCTGGAGGAGCATTTCGGCACCCGGCTATTCGAGCGCGCCCACGGCCGCGTGTCGCTGACGCCCGAAGGCGTCAAGGTGAAGGACTACGCCGACCGCATCCTCGACCTGTTCGCCAATCTCGAGAACGAACTGCAGGCGATGGCCACCGACCTGCGCGGCCACCTGCTGATCGGCGCCACGCCCACCGTCGCCGAATACCATCTGCCGCCGGTGCTGGCGGAATTCCGCATCGCCCATCCGAACGTGGTGCCGCGCCTGACCGTCGACAACCCTGATGTGATCGAGGACATGGTGGACCAGCGCGTGCTCGACATCGGCATCGTCGAAGGCCTCGGGCGCGGCGGCTCGCAGGTGATGGTCGAACCCTGTGCCGAGGACGAGCTGGTGGTCGTCTGTTCGCCCGACTTCCCGCTCGCCAAGCTGAAGGAAGTGACACCCGAACACCTGCTGCTGCATCCCTGTGCCGGGCGCGACGCGGGCAGCGTACGTGCGCTGCTCGAGAACTACCTGTCGCGCGGCGGCGTCGATCCGGCCAAGCTGCCACTGGCGTTCGAGCTCGACCGCCTGTCCTCGGTCAAGGGCGTGCTCGAGCGCGGGCTGGCCTACGCCATCCTGTCGCAGGCCGCCATCCGCCACGAAACCAGTCTCGGACTGCTGGTGGCGGTGCCGCTGCGCCCGCGGCTGGTACGGCACATGACGCTGCTGTACCCGTCCGAACGCTTCCGTACTTATATGGCGAAACAGTTCGGCGAGTTCGCGGCAACCCGGCTGTCGCAGCGCCGATAGTACAATCCGGGGCTTCGCAGCTCGCAGTTCCCTCCGAACGCCCCTCATGTCGCGCCCGCACTACACCGAACCCTTTCCGCTTTTCCGTCCCATCCACGCCTGCATCGATTTCGATGCGCTGCGCCACAACTACCTGCGCACGCGCGAGCTTGCCGGCGGCGCCAAGATGTGGGCCGTGATCAAGGCCAACGCCTACGGTCACGGCATCATGCGCATCGCGCGCGGCCTGGCGACGCTGGCCGACGGCTTCGCGCTGCTCGACCTCGAGGACGCCGTCCGCCTGCGCGAGGCGGGCATCGCGCAGCCCATCCTGCTGCTCGAAGGTTTCTTCGGCGCCAAGGACCTGCCGGAAATCGCGGCGCGCAAGTTGTCCACCGTGGTGCACACGCTGGAACAACTCGACTGGCTCGAATCGGCGCAACTACCGACCGGCGCGCGCATTCCGCTCTTCCTCAAGGTGAACACCGGCATGAACCGGCTCGGCATTACGCCGGCCCAGGTGCCGGCCGCACTAGCGCGCCTGCGCGCCTGGCCGCACGCGGGGCAGATCGGCCTGATGACCCATTTTGCCGACGCCGACGGCGAGCGCGGTGTCGATGCCCAGTTCGCGCGTTTCGCACCGCTGGCCGCCCAGTTCGACGGTCCGGTGTCGATGGCGAATTCGGCGGCCTTGCTGCGCTTCCCGCAGACGCACGCCGACTGGGTGCGCCCCGGCATCCTGCTGTACGGCGCCAGCCCGGCCACGGCCCACGCCACGGCAGCCGACATCGGCCTGAAGCCGGTCATGCGCTTCGAGGCGCGAGTCATCGCGGTGCAGCACCTGCAACCGGGTGACCGCGTCGGCTACGGCGGCATGTTCACCGCCGAGCGTTCGATGCGCGTCGGCACCGTGGCCTGCGGCTACGCCGACGGCTACCCGCGTCACGCGCCGAGCGGCACGCCAGTGGCGGTCGATGGTGTGCGCAGCCGGCTGGTCGGCCGGGTGTCGATGGACATGATCGCCGTCGACCTGACCGACATCCCGCAAGCCGGCCTCGGCAGCGTGGTCGAACTGTGGGGCGAGCATGTATCGCTGGACGAAGTCGCCCTGCGCGCGGGTACCGTCAATTATGAACTGGTGTGCGCGCTGGCCCTGCGCGTGCCGGCGGTTGAGATCGGTACGGCCGAACTGAACGAGCCGCAGCCGACCGTCGCGCTGGCCCGCTGACCTCGATGGCAAAGCCGAAAACGAGTTACGTCTGCAATGAATGCGGTGCGGTCAGCCCGAAGTGGGCCGGCCAGTGCGCCGACTGCAAGGCCTGGAATTCACTGGTCGAAACGGTGCCGGAGCAGGGCACCGGCGCGCATCGCTTTGCCTCGCTGGCCGGTACCGCGAAGGTACAGGCGCTGGCCGACATCCGGCCGCGCGAAGAGCCGCGGCTGCCCACGGGGCTGGACGAGTTCGACCGTGTGCTGGGCGGCGGCCTGGTACCGGGCGGCGTGGTGCTGATCGGTGGCGACCCCGGCATCGGCAAATCGACGCTGCTGCTGCAGGCGCTGGCCCAGCTCGCGCCGCGCGTGCCGGCGCTCTACGTGACCGGCGAGGAATCGGGCGAACAGGTGGCGCTGCGCGCGCAGCGGCTGGCGCTCGACCCGGCCGGCATGCAGCTGCTGGCCGAAATCAATCTGGAAAAGATCGGCGCCGCGCTGAACGATACGCGACCGCGCGTGGTGGTGATCGACTCGATCCAGACCGTCTATTCCGAACAGCTCACGTCGGCGCCCGGTTCGGTCGCCCAGGTGCGCGAATGCGCGGCCCAGCTCACGCGTGCGGCCAAACAGGCCGGGCACAGCCTCATCCTGGTCGGTCACGTGACCAAGGAAGGCACGCTGGCGGGGCCGCGCGTGCTCGAGCACATCGTCGATACGGTGCTCTATTTCGAAGGCGAGACCGGATCGAGCTTCCGCCTGGTCCGCGCCTTCAAGAACCGCTACGGCGCGGTCAATGAACTGGGCGTGTTCGCGATGACCGAGCGCGGGCTGCGCGGCGTGTCGAATCCGTCGGCGCTGTTCCTGTCGCAGCACGCGCAGCCGGTGCCGGGTTCCTGCGTACTGGTGACGCAGGAAGGCACACGACCACTGCTGGTCGAGATACAGGCGCTGGTCGATAGTGCGCACGGCAATCCGCGCCGGCTCACCGTCGGTCTCGACAGCGCACGCCTGGCCATGCTGCTGGCGGTGCTGCACCGGCACGCAGGTGTCACCTGCGCCGACCAGGACGTGTTCGTCAATGCGGTGGGTGGCGTCAAGATCGGCGAACCGGCGGGCGATCTGGCCGTGCTGCTGGCCATCGTGTCGTCGCTGAAGAACCGGCCGCTGCCAGCCAAACTGATCGCCTTCGGCGAAGTGGGCCTTGCCGGCGAAATCCGGCCCGCGCCGCGCGGTCAGGAACGCCTGCGCGAAGCCGCCAAGCTCGGCTTCACGCACGCCCTCATTCCGCGCGCCAACGCACCGAAACAGGCGATCGAAGGGCTGACCGTCATACCCGTGGAGCGGCTGGAAGAGGCATTCGCGCGCCTGAGAGAGCTGGATTAGCGAGTTCTGCGGAAGCAGTCTCGTAACGCGACAGATGCCTGAACCAAACCCGGCGATCTGTATCTGCCTCGTCGCGGCCAAAGGCCGCTCCCGCAGAAAAGCGCGCCTGATCAAGGTGCCGACGGGCGCGTGGCGCACATCCGCGGCCTGTCCTGGCGCACGAACCTCAGTGCGCCGCCATGGTGGCCCGCAGCAGCGGAGTCGGCGCCTGCAGTTCCCGCCTCAGTTCAACACCGCATTCATCGACCCACGCATACACGCTATCGATGGCGCGGGTCGCTTCGGCGAACCAGACCTGGGCGGTGATACCGCCTGTCTCGCCCAGCAGATTGCGGCGCAATGTTGTCATCATGCTGCCCACAGTGCGTCCGGCCTCGATCGCGGCGCGGCTGCCGTCGGCCGCAGCCAGTGCCTGCCGGACCAGCGCCTCGATGCGTGCGGCGAGGAACATCAGGCGTACGCGCGCCACCGGCGCGCACTGACCGCGCGACGCGACGCCGGTGCCGATGGCGCGGGCCTGACCGAGGTATTCGGCCAGCGCCGGCAGACTCGCGACGTGGTTGCGTACGCGGCCCGAATCGACGCGACCGGCCGCGCCCAGTTCGACCCGACTTTCGCCCAGCGCGTCCAGCCACTCCAGCGCACGCGACACCAGTTGGCCGTGGCGGCTCAGGCTCTGTTCGGGCAACAGTTCGCCACTGCCGAGCAGCTCGATCAGTTCGCGCCACTGGAAGCGGAACACCATCAGTTCGTTGTGGGTGAGACAGGCACGCGGCATCGCCTCCTCGGCGCGCACGGTGCCGTCGAGCGCCGCGATGCAGCGATCGATCTCCTGCTGTCGTTGCCGCAGCTGCGGGGCGAAGCTGGCATCGCCGGCCAGCCACGCGACGCTCATGCCGCGGTGCTGTTGCAGCGTGCGCACCAGCTGCAGCAGCAGCGCACAGTCGTCGAGCGCGCGCAATGCCGTATGCGCAGTCAGCGAGGCCGTTCGGCGACGGTGCCAGGACAGCAGCGCCAGGGCGACGACCAGCACAGAGGAAATCAGGAGCGCGTTCAGCATGTCGGCTCGAAGCGGTAGGTTTTGAGCGTGTCGCCGAGCTGTCCGGCCATCTGTTCGAGATAGCCCGACAGTTCCTGGTTGTCATGCACCAGGTGCTCGTTCCGTTCGGCGAGGTCGGCGACCTGTTCGACGTCGCGCGCCAAGGCCTCGGCGGCGCGGCTCTGTTCGATGCTGGCCTGGGCGATCTCGGTCGCCGCGTGCAGCGTGGTGTCGATCTGGGCGGCGATGTGCTGCAGGCCGGCGAGCACCGTGGCCGTGTCGGCCGCGCCCTGCGCGACTTCGTCACCGGCGGTGCGCAATGCCTGGCTGACCGCCGACACTTCTCCCTGCAGGCGCTCGATCAGCGCCTGAACCTCGTCGGTGGCCTGGCGGGTCAGGCCGGCCAGCTTGCCTACTTCGTCGGCCACCACGGCGAAGCCGCGTCCGGCCTCACCCGCGCGCGCTGCCTCGATCGCTGCATTGAGTGCCAGCAGATTGGTCTTTTCGGCGATCGAGGCGATGGTGCCGACGATGCCACCGATGTCGATCGAGCAGGCGTCGAGCCCGGTCATGCGCTCACCGGCCGTCTGCATGTCGGCGGCGATGTCATCCATGCGATGGCCCAGCTGTCTGCCGGTGCGCATCCCGTCGCCGGCCGCCTCATGTGCGGCACGCGCCATTGCGGCGGCGTCGCCCGCCTGTTCGGAACTGAGGGCGAGACTGGTCGACAGCTGTTCAAGCGTCGCGGCCGACCCGACGGTGACTTCGCGCTGCGAGCGCACACCGTTGTCGCCGGCCTGGGCGTTGGCGCTGCTCTCGCGCGCCGAGTGCTCCAGCTCGCGTACCGCGCGCGACAGTCGAGTCATCAGCCGGACGAACGAGCGCGCCATGCTGTTCATGCTTTCCAGCAGCGCCGGGGCGTCGATGCTGCCGGGCTGCAGACGGGCGGTCAGGTCACCGCTTTCGAGCGCCATGGCGAAGCGGGTGAGCGCCTGTTGCGCGCGTGCCTCGCGTCGGCGTTGCAGCGCCAGGCAGAACACGCTTGCAGCGAGCGCCGGCAGCGCAGCGGTTGTCGCCCAGCCCGACAGGCTGGCGAGCCAGCCGGCGGCAAAGGCGAGCACGATGGCAAGCGCGCTGTGCAGCGAAGTCGAGAGCGGGAGACGCAGGCGGACGGGTGCCTGCGCGGTCGGGTCTGGAAGCGTGAGCGTATTCATGTGCGCGCTCATGCAAGAGGCAGGCCACCCGTCACCTTCTGCATTCCTGCGCGGAAAAGGTCACGTCGACCGCTGCACGACGCACACCGTCGGTGCGCGCGCACCGATGCCGAGCGCATCGCCGGCAGTGGGTGCCGTGACCGGCTCGGTCACAGCTCATCGATTCAGGGGCGGTCGCTCAGTGCGCGCCTTCTTCCGCCGCGAGCTTGCGGCGCATGCGCCGCAGGCCGAGCGCGACAAGACCGGCGATGAGCGGAATCGAGATCGCGGTGATCGCCTCCGGGCTCAGCGGCAGCAGATGCTTCACGCCCTTCGCGAGGTACTGCACCAGTTGCGAGGCGTAATAGGTGATGGCGACGATGGACAGCCCTTCGACTGTTTCCTGCAGGCGCAACTGCAGACGCGCGCGCCGGTTCATCTGCGCCAGCAGTTCCTGGTTCTGCCGCTGCAGTTCGATGTCGACCCGGGTACGCAGCAGTTGTGAATTGCGCGCGACCCGGCCGGACAGATCGTCCTGGCGTCGGGCGATCGCCTCACAGGTGGAGATCGCCGGCGCAAGCCGGCGGTCCATGAACTCGCCTATGGTCGGGAAGCCTTCGATGCGCTGTTCGCGCAGTTCGGCGATGCGGCTCCGTACCAGCCGGTAGTAGGCCTGGGCAGCGCCGAAGCGGAAGGTGGTGCGCGCGACCGAGTGCTCGACTTCTGCCGCGAGGCGCGTCAAGTGCGACAGCACGCTGCGTTCGTCCTCGGCGCTGGATGCGCTGCCCATGCCGTCCATCAGATTGGCCAGTTCGCCCTCGGCGCGACCGAGCAGGCGACCGACGTCCTTGGCCACCGGAAAGGCGAGCAGGGCGATGATGCGGTAGGTCTCGATCTCCAGCAGCCGCTGTACGGTGCGCCCGGCCTGCCGCGGCGTCAGCCGCTCGTCGAGCACCGTGTAGCGCGACCAGCCGTCGGTCAGCATGAAGTCGGTGAACACCCAGGCGGCACCGTCCGACACCTGGGCGCCGACCGCCTGCCGCCCGCTGGCGATCAGCCTGTCCATCACGCTGCGCGGCGGCAGTTCGGCCGTGGAGCGCAATTCGATATGGGTGGCCACCATCAGCGAACCCGGCAGGCCGTCGAACCAGTGCGCCGGCACCGAGGCCAGCGCGCCACGGGCGCAGTCCTCACCGTCCGATGGCGTGCGGAAGAAGGCGTAGCTCGAGAACTCGTTGTGGCGCTCCCACTTCAGCTTGAAGTCGCCGAGATCGAGCTGCAGGTGGCCGCCTTCGGCCAGCGGCAGCGGGCGCGCGTAGGCGTCAGCCAATGCCTGCAGGTGACGAATTTCGTCGTCCTCGCGCACGCCGTCATGCATCAGCGCCACATAGGACACCAGTTGCGGATGCGCGACCGGCACCGGCGGGCGCGCGTGCAGTTCGTTGTTCAGCTTGTAGCGCAGCGGATGTTCGGTCAGCTTGCCGGCGGTGGCGTGGTCGGGCGTCGTCATGAAGAGAGGGCGTGTGATGTCCGGTGCGCATTGTGCAGCAGAGCAGGGCGGCGCGGGCGCGTGACGCATTTCACGCGAGCGGTCGGCGCGGCGCCGTTCGGGCGATGACTTCTGCCGTTCGTCATCGGCGGGTCGAGATTGACGCTGCGCTGATTTAACCTCAAGTCACAAATTCTCCGCATGGACGTGCAGCTCATGATTCCTGCCAGGTCAGCCCAGTACGGCTTCACCTTGATCGAATTGATGATTGTGGTGTTGCTGCTGGCAATCATTTCAGCGTTCGCGCTGCCTGCGTTCCAGAGCTTCATCGCGTCGAACCGACTGACGTCGGAGGCGAACGAACTGCTCGCCGGGCTGAATCTCGCGCGCTCCGAGGCGGTGCGTACGCAGCGCCGCGTCGTGCTCTGTCGTGCCACGACAGCAGCCGGGAAAGTGGACAGGGCCTCCGGTTGCGTCACGACGGCCGACACGCAGCCTTGGCAGAGCTGGGTCGTCTTCATCGATACCGATGCCGACGGTGTGTTCGATGCGAGCGAGGCAGTGCTTCGCGAACAGGTGATTACCGGCAACGCCTTGAACCTGGTGTCGGATGAGGCGCTGCGCACAGCCGGCAACCGGATCGCTTATAGGCCTGACGGTCTGGCAAGGGCGCCGGGTTCGCTTGCGCTGCAGGGAGCGGTGATCAGTGTATGCGACAGCAGTGGCTCGCTTGCGGTCACCGCCAATGCGCGCAACGTGACGCTGCTATCGGGTAGCCGCGTGGCGGTCACGCGCGGGGGCAACGCGAGTTGTAGTGTCACGGCATCCGTGGAAGAGACGGTGGAAGAAGCGGAGGAAGGTGCATGAAGAAGCCCGTCGAAGCGCACCGGCAGGCCGGTGTGTCGCTGATCGAAGTGCTGGTTGCGCTGTTCGTGCTCGCCTTCGGCATGCTCGGCATCGCCGGCATGCAGACGATGGCGATGAAGGCCAACCAGAGCGCGTTCGAACGGAATGCTGCGGTGATCTCCGCCAATTCCATCGTCGAACGCATACGCAGCAACCAGCGCTGGGAGCGTGACGGCAGCTATAACCGCGCCCTGCCCACGGGGGCCTGCACGGCGCCGGAAGGCACCGATCGCGTATCGGTAGATATTCAGCGCTGGCTGGGCGAGTTGACGACAAATCTCGGGGATAACGCCTGCGGTGGCATCAACTGCGCTGGCAGTCCCGTTTTCTGCCGCATTTCGGTGCGCTGGGACGACAGTCGGGTGCAGGGTGGCGCAGCGGCGCAGATTTTCGAAGTGGACGTGCGCATATGAGCCGGCAGACAAACAGCCAGAGCGGCATTTCGCTGGTCGAGGTCATGGTGGCGCTGGCACTGGGGCTGATCGTGTCGGTCGGCGCACTGTCGTTGATGCTCGGCAACCGCCAGTCCTACCGCACGACCGAGGCGCTGGCGCGGGTGCAGGAGGCGACGCGCATCACCTTCGATCTGATGTCGCGCGACCTGCGCGCCGCCGGCATCAACGCCTGCAGTGGTGGCGTACGGGTGATGAACCTGCTTGCCGATCCGGCGACCGCTCGCTGGTGGACGGACTGGAATGGCGGCCTGCGTGGATTCAACGACAGCGACGTATCGACCGCGGTCGCATTCGGCTCGGCTGCGCAGAACCGGGTCGCCAATACCGACATGATCGAACTGATGCACGCCTCGACCAATGCGTTCCCGGTCAAGGTTCACAACGCCTCCGCGGCCGATGCGACGCTCGCCGGTCTGACCGTTCCGGCCCGGTCCATCGCGCTGGAGAAGCCGGGCGGCCAGGGCCACAGCTTCGTTGCGGGCGATCTGCTCGTGGTCTGTGATTATGAGGACACGACCCTCTTTCAGGTGACTGGCGTGAACGGCGGTGCGAACTCGGTTGCGCATGCGTCGCGAACTGACGTCGCCGTGATTCCCGGCAATTGTGCCAACACGATGGGTTTCCGTCCGTTGTGCACGTCCACTGTCACGCGCGCTTTCCAGCCAGGGTCACAGGTGATGCGCTTCGAGCCCGTTGCCTGGTTCGTCGGGAACAACGGCCGCACCGGCAGCGAAAGCAGTCCGACCTCGCTGTACCGCATCCGCGTCGTCAACGATGGTGCGGGCAATGCGGCGCCAGTGATCGAGGAAGTGGTCGAAGGTGTGCGCGGGATGCAGCTGCGCTACATGTACGACCGCGAAGATGCATACCGCGATGCAGACACGGTGGCTGACTGGCGCCTCGTCACCGGCGTCGAGATCCAGCTCACCATCGAGTCACCGGAATCCGGCACGACCACCAGCACGACGCAGCCGCGGCTGACGCGCACGCTCACGCATGTGGTCAATCTGAGGAATCGTGTGCCATGACAGTCCATTTTCTTTCCAGGGCCCGTCAGCGTGGTGCGACCCTGCTGATCGCGCTGGTCATGCTGGTCGTGATGACGCTGCTCGGGCTGGCCAGCATACGCAGCACCAGCATGCAGGAGCGCATGGGCGCCAATCTGTACGATCGCAGCCTCGCCTTCCAGGCGGTGGAGTCAGCGCTGCGCGAGGCCGAGGCGCGTATCTCGATCAACACAGCGGCCACCAACAGCGCGGGGTTCTATTGCCCACCCAATGGCGTGCCGCCAAGTTGTGCAGCCCCCGGGCCGTCGGCTACGGAATCGGCCACGGAGAGCGAAACACCCTCGGAGTCCACGACGACCTATATCGAGCGCTGGAAAGACCCGGCCACGACCTGGGCCAGCGCCACCACCTGGTGGGGCAGCGTCGACGACGACATGAAAGCGCGGCTGGGCGGAACCAACCGGCAGCCGCAATACATCATCGAATACATGGGCATGTCGGAAGACGGCACCGGCTGCGGCCAGCGCGGCGACACCAGCTGCCGCGGGCCGCGCTATCGCGTGACCGCACGCATGCCGCCTATCGACGGCCTGCCCAACGTTGTTCTTCAGACCAACTACCGGCCGTGAATTCACTCGGAGTACGCATCATGAGCGCAATCCCCTCCCGCTTCGGCTGGCGCAAAAGCGCACTGAGTGCCGCATTGCTGGCTGCGTTTGCGTCGGCGCCGGTGAAGGCGCAGACCGAGATGTCAAATCTGCCGCTGGTGCTGAATGTCACCGCTGCGCCGAATGTAATGATGATTCTCGACAACTCGGGGTCGATGCTTTACGAGTCGCTGCCGGACTACTTCCGGGACATCTGGGATTTCGAACTGGCGATGCGCCACACCGGCAGCACCAGCATTTACATGCCGGATTACGACGACCTGAACATTTTCAATCTGGCGCTCCGGTCGTCGTCGCTGAACCGCATCTACTACAACCCCAACGTCACCTACCGCACCTGGACGCAGGCCGATGGCACCAGTTATGCCCAGTCGTCGCCGACGGCCGCGCCGATCCGTCCGGGCTCCACGACGACGATAGATCTGACGACGGAGAAGACCCACACCTTCCGCTGGCGGACAAACACCACGGCCACGACCTTTTCCGCCAGTTCGACGGCGGTGCCACGCACCTTCTCCTGCCCCGACGGACCCGACGGCAACACGCAACCGGACGACACCTGCGCCCAGACCTACGCGCCGATGACCTTCTTCGTCCACAAGGGCACAGGATCGATCTACGAGCGGGCGAACTATTACCGTTATCGGATTGTTGGCGCTGCCGCCACTCGCAAGGACTTGGCGGATGGCACCGAAACCGCGGTGACCAGCTTCAGCTGGGCGGGAGGCATCACGCGCACGCTGGATCAGGAAAAGCAGAACTTCGCCAACTGGTACACCTACAACCGCAGCCGTATCAATGCCGCGAAGGGCGGCGTGAGCTACGCCTTTTCCACGCTGGGGCAGAACTACCGGGTGGGCTTTCGCACCATCAACGGCACGACCGGATGGCTGGATATCCCGACCGACGGCACCTTCTCGGATACCAATCGCAGCAATTTCTTCACCCGCCTGTTCGACGCCGTGGCCGACGGCAACACACCGCTGCGCGTATCGTTGTGGAACGCAGGCGCCTACTTCTCGACCGCGGCGCCCTGGGGGCCGAACGTGGGCGGCGCGCCGTTGAGCTGCCGTCAAAGTTTTTCCATTCTGACCACCGATGGCTATTACAACGACAACAGCACGGTCTACGCCACCGCGGGCAATGCCGACGGCACCAAGGGTCGGCCCTACGCGGATACGCAGTCGGTCACGCTCGCAGACATCGCGATGTACTACTACGACACCGATCTGCAGCCCGACATCGACGACAACGTGCCGACCACTCCGGAGGATGGCAACAACAGGCAGCACATGAACACCTTCGGCGTCTCGTTCGGTCTGACCGGCTCGCTAAACACGGCAACCGACCTGGCACGCCTGACCTCGGGCGAGATTTCCTGGCCGAGCATCTCTACCGACGCCGGAAAGCTCGACGATCTGTGGCACGCGACAATCAATGGCCGCGGCCAGTTCGTCAATGCCGCCGATCCGCAGGAATTTGCCGATGGCCTGAAGGGCGCGCTGGATTCCATCGTCGCGCGCACCGCGTCGTCGTCCAACCTCGGCGTGTCCTCGGCCCAGCTGCGGCAGGGCAGCCGGGTGTTCCAGGCCCGCTTCACCAGCGAGGTGTGGACCGGCGACATCTGGTCCTTCCTGATCGGCAGCGACGGGGAAATTCCCACCGACCCCGAGTGGCGTGCGTCGGAACGGGTACCGGCCCCGGCCAGCCGGAACATCTACACGCGCAATGGCAGCACAGCGGTCCCTTTCGTGTGGGACCAGCTCAGTGACGCGCAGAAGGCGACGCTGGGCAACAACAGCGCCGTGCTCGACTACCTGCGCGGCGTGCGCAGCGGCGAGTCGAGCGAAGGCGGTACCTTCCGCAACCGCTCGTCGCTGATCGGCGACATCGTGCATTCGTCGCCGGTCTATGTGGCGGAACCGGACGACTTCGCTTACGAGCGTTTTTCCTGGCCCGGCGCTTCGACCTATCAGACACACCGGACGCTGCGTGCGGACCGCACGCCGATGCTCTATGTCGCAGCCAACGACGGCATGCTGCACGGTTTCGTCGCGAGTACGGGTGCGGAGCGCTTCGCCTACGTGCCGTCGTCGTCGCTGGCGCAGATGTATCAGCTGACGCGGCCCAGCTACACCCACCAGTTCATCAACGACGGCGCGCTGACCGTGGCCGATGTCTATGACGCCGGTACCGCGAACGCGTGGCGCACACTGCTGGTGGGTTCGACCGGCCGCGGCGGGCGTCAGCTCTATGCGCTCGATGTCAGCGACCCGACCATCCCGGCCGACAACCCGGCCGGTCGGCGTGTCATGTGGGAATTCTCGGACGCCGACTTTGGCAAGTTCACCGGCAGGCCGGTCGTCGGCCGGATGAACAACGGCGACTGGGCGGTGCTGGTGGGCAATGGCTACAACAGCAACGAGTACAAGGGCTTCCTGTTCGTCGTCAATGCAACGACCGGTGCGCTCATCCAGAAGATCGACACCGGCGCCTGCCCGGAAACCGATGATCCCTGCGTCAGCAACGGTCTGGGCGAAGTGACGACCTGGGACGAGGACAACGACGGCGACATCGACTACGTCTATGCCGGTGATCTGCGCGGCAATCTGTGGCGTTTCGACGTCACCTCGGACACGCCGTCTCAGTGGAAGGTGTCGTTCGGCACCGATACGTCGCCGCTGCCGCTGTTCCGTGCGCGCAATGCGTCGGGTACGCCGCAGCCGATCACCTCCAAGGTCGAGGTGCTGCTCGACCCCTCTACCGGCACGCGCTGGGTGTCCTTCGGTACCGGCCAGTTCCTCGGCGACACCGATCGCTCCAGTACCGCACTGCAGACCTGGTACGGTCTTTACGACAACTACGCGAATGCGGCCACCTCTCCAGTGAGCGGTCGCTCGGATCTGGCGCAGCGCGTGGTGCTGGTCGAAACCGAACAGACGACCACCACGGAGACCGAGAACGCCGAAGGCGAGACCGAAACAACCAGCGAAACCGTCAAGGTCAGGGTGATTTCGGCACAGGGCGACACCGTCGGTGGCGACAGGGTGATCGACGCCGACGGTACGTATATCCGCAAGGGCTGGTATCTGGATCTTGTTCCGCCCACCGGCACGGCGGCGGGCGAACGCATGATCTACGGCGTGCAGGCCTTTGGCGGTGCATTGTTCGCGACCAGTGCGATTCCGGCTGACGATCCCTGCACACCGGGCGGCTCCGGCTGGCTGATGGCCATCGATCCCTACACCGGTGGCCGCCTCGACGCCGACCTGTTCGCCAACCGTACCCAGGTGACCGTCACCACCGGCGACTCGAGCACCAATTACTACGTCAGCGCCGTCAGTACCGGATCAATGCCGTCCAGCCCCATCCTTGTGCGCAACGAGGGGGGTTCGGGCAACCAGAGCGGTGGCTCGACCGGCGGTACAACGGTCGGGCGCTCGGACGCACTGGTCAATACGTCCGATCTCGGTATCCTTCGCGAGCGCCTGAACCTGCCCGACCGCTTCGGCCGGATTTCCTGGCGCGAACTGATTGCCGACTGACACGGAATACATACAGATGAACACCGCCAACAACACTCGCCCGCAGCGTGGCTTCACGCTGATCGAACTGATGATCGTGGTCGCCATCATCGGCATCCTCGCCGCGATCGCCTATCCGAACTACACGCAGTACGTGATCGACAGCCGGCGCGCGACGGCCGCCGCCTGCCTGTCCGAACAGGCGCAGTCGCTCGAACGCTTTTTCACCACCAATCTGACCTACGTCGGCGGCGGCACCAACCTGAACACGCGGCAGTGCGTCACCGACCTGGCCGGCTTCTACACCTTCGCATCCGACATCGACGACGACACACCGCGCGCATTCGGTATCACTGCGACGCCGCTCAACGCCCAATTGAACAACGACAGCAAGTGCGGGTGCGTGCTGACGCTGAACCAGACCGGCACCAAGGGCGCGTCCGGTTCGGCTGCGCGCTGTTCGACCGCGGCGGGTGTGTCGGCCTGCTGGAAGTGAGTGGCAGACACCGAAATTGACACGGAACGGCGTGCCGCCGGCCAGGGGGCGCTCAAGCTGCAAGGTGAGCAGGCCGTATACGACTGATCGTCGCTCACCTCGTCTCACATGTCCGGCCCCCATCCACAGTCGGGTTTCACGCTGCTGGAACTGATGATCACGGTCGCCATCCTGGCCGTGATCACTGCGTTCGCGGTGCCGTCCTTCCAGTCGCTGATCATGCTCAACCGTCTGGCCAGCGAGGCGAACGAACTGGTCGCCGCACTCGGTCAGACACGGACCGAAGCGATCCGCGTGAACCGGCGCGTCATCCTCTGCCGCGCAGCGACCGACGGCGGCACGGTCGCCGCGGCCACCGGCTGCGTGGCCGGCGCCGGGCGCTGGGCCGGCTGGATGGTATTCGTCGACGCCGACGCCAGTGGCACCTACAACCCGAACGCGGCGAGCAACCCGGACGAGGTGCTCATCCGCACGCACGCCTTTCACGGCAACCTTCTTCAGACCGTCGCAGGCAATGCGCTGTCCGGCGCCGGTAACCGCATCGTTTTCCGGCCGGACGGTCTGGCGCGCGCGCCTGGCCAGACCCTGCTGCAGACTGCCACGCTGCGGCTGTGCGAGGCGTCGGCGACAATCCAGCAGAACGCGCGCGACGTCAGACTGGGCGGCGGCAGCCGCGTCAGCGTGGCGCGCGCGACCTCGGCCGCCTGCGCGGCGCCGGAGGATGTCTGATGCGCGCGCCTTCCGGGCAGTCGGGCATTTCGCTGATCGAGGTGCTGGTCGCCATTTTCGTACTGGCCATCGGCATGCTGGGCATGGCCGCGCTGCAGATGGCCTCGCTGCGTTCCAATCAGAGCTCCTACGAGCGCAGTGCGGCCGTCATGGCCGCCTATACGATGATCGACCGCCTGCGCGCCGACGTCACCGCGGCGCGCGCCGGCAGCTACAACCTCGCCCTCGACGACGACTGCGCGTCGCCGGGCGGCTCCACTTTTCCGGAAGTCCAGCTCGCCGCCTGGCTGGCCGATCTGCAGACCAGCATGGGACCGTCCGCCTGTGGTGGCGTGACCTGCAGCGCAGGGGCGGCCGCAAGCTGCGTTATCAGCGTGCGCTGGGACGACAGCCGGGTGCAGGGTGGCCTGAGCAACCAGACCTTCAGCATCGAGGCGCGGCTGTGAGTACGCGGGGGCAGGGCGGCAGCACGCTGATCGAACTGATGATCGCGCTCACGCTCGGGCTGTTCATCATCGGTGCCGCCATCGCACTGATGCTGAGCAACCGGCAGACCTACGACACGACCGAAGGTCTGTCGCGCATCCAGGAATCGACACGCACTGCGTTCGAACTGCTCGCGCGCGACATCCGCGAAGCCGGGCTCAATTCCTGCGGCGGCGCGCTGCAGTTCGTCAATGTGCTGACCAATTCGTCGTCGCTGTGGTGGACGCAGTGGAACGGCGGCGTACGCGGCTACGGCGGCAGCGACGCCTTCGCTGGCGCCACCTTCGGCTCGGGCGTCGGTCAGCGCGTGGCCGGTACCGCGGCGCTGCACATCATGCGCAGCGGCAGCCAGCCGCAGACGGTGGCCAGTCACGATACCGGCAGCCAGTTGCTGACGCTGAGTCCGCGCAACAGCGCGCTGTCGGCCGGCGATCTGGCCATTGTCTGCAATTTCAGCCAGGCCAGCCTTTTCCAGGTGTCGGCGGCCGACGCGAGCACGGTGTCGCACGGCACCGGCGACACACCGGGCAATTGCTCGCGCGGTCTCGGCTTCGCCAATCCGCCCGACTGCAGCGAAACCGGTCAGACCTACCGCTTCGAGGCGAACGCCGTGGTGATGCGACTCGAGTCCCTGGCGTGGTACGTGGGAAACACCGGCCGCACATCGACGACATCGCGGTCGCTCTATCGCGTGGCCCCGCAGAACGAGGCCGGCACGCTGTCGCTGGTGACCGAAGAGGTACTCGACGGCGTGATCGACCTGCAGCTCGACTACCTGATCGAAGGCGGCAGCGCCTACGTCGCCGCATCGGCGGTCACCGACTGGAATGCGGTGACCGGTGTCCGCATGCGTCTGACGATAGAGGAACCGGATCGCCCCGCAGCAGTGACCGACCGCGTGCGCCGGACGATGACGCACGTCGTCACGCTCAGGAACCGGATGTCATGAGCGCCCGTCAGCCGCATGCGCAACGTGGCGTCACCCTGGTGGTGGCGCTGATGCTGCTGATCGCCATCACGCTGCTCGGTCTGGCCAGCATGCGCGGCACCGGCATGCAGGAGCGCATGAGTGCCAATCTGTATGACCGCGCGATCGCCTTCCAGGCCGCCGAATCGGCGCTGCGCGAAGCGGAGGCGCTGCTCGCCACCGGCACCGCCGGGCCCTTCGACGGCACGGTCAGCGGCCTCTATCCGAAGCCGGCGCCGGGTGCCGAGGATTTCGCCAATCGCTGGGAGGCGGCTGCCACCGTGTGGGCCAGCGCCTCGGTGTGGTGGGAGGGGGCCGACGCCGACACCCGTGCCAAGGCGGCCGGGGCGCCGCAATACATCATCGAGGATCTCGGCATCTGGCCGTCCACGCCCGACTGCGATACGGTCACCACCATCGCCGCCGATTGCCTGAAACCGCGCTATCGCATCACGGCGCGCAGCGCACCGGTGTCGGGCCGACCTTCGGTGTTGCTGCAGACCACTTACCGGCCATGACCATGCACCCGCTTCCCGCCCTCTACCGCTTCCTCGCTGCGCTGCTGCTGGCCTGCCTTGCCGGGCAGCCGCTGCGCGCGGCGGTCGACATCGCCGACGCACCCATCATGGTGGGCAGCGCTGTCGCCCCCAACCTGATGTTCCTGCTCGACGATTCGGGCTCGATGCAGTGGGAGGTCATGCCGGACGAAAACCTCTATTCCGCCTACTACCTGTTTCCGGTCCCGTTCGGGCTGTATGGCGGCAGCACCTATACCTCGCAGGTGCCGACCTTTCAGGACAACAACATCCACAACTTCTTCAGCCGGTCGCCGGACAACAACGCGGTGTTCTACAACCCGCAGACAACCTACAAGCCCTGGATACGCCACACCGGCGTCAGCTTCGGCGACGTGTCGCCGACGGCGGCACCTTACAACCCGTCCGACACCTCGCGCGGCACGCTCAACCTCACTGCGTCGCAGACGCAATCGGCGTACTGGTTCACCAACACGTCGAACACCAACCAGAATTCCGCGAGCTACGCCTGCGGTCCGCCGTGCAACCAGACCTTCCAGCCGATCACCTTCTTCATCTATCGGGGCAGCGGCTCGCGGGTCAGTGCGGCGAATTACACGAAGTACCAGATCCGCGGCACGCGGGCCTACAAGCGCGACCCGGTCACCGCGGCGGAGGTCGAGATCACCAGCTTCAGCTGGCCTAATGGTGTCACCCGCACGGTTGCGCAGGAAACGCAGAACTTCGCCAACTGGTTCAGCTACTACCGCAGTCGCATCCTCGCGGCGCGCGCTGGCGCGTCGATCGCCTTTGGCCAGCTCGGTACCAATTACCGGGTTGGTTTCCGCACCATTAACGGCGACGGGCAGCTGCTGATACCGACCAGTGGAACCTTCAGCGGCAGCAATCGCGAAACCTGGTTCCAGCGCCTGCTCGAAACCGACATCGGCACCAGCGGCACGCCGCTGCGCACCGCGCTGAACTGGGCCGGCAACTACTTCGAGACCAAGACGGGAAGCGACGACCCGTGGAAGGACGCGGCCTACACCAATCCGCTGGCCTGCCGGCAGTCCTTTACCATCCTGACCACCGACGGCTACTGGGGTGACACTTTTTCGCTGCCGGTGGGCAGCCAGAACGCTGACGGCAACGAAGCGCGTCCTTACCGTGACACGCACAGCAACACGCTGGCGGACGTGGCGATGCACTACTACAAGCGCGATCTGCGTACCGGCATCGCCAACAACGTTCCGACCAGCAGCCGTGACCCGGCGAACTGGCAGCACATGGTCACTTTCGGCCTGTCGCTGGGCACCAGTGGCACGCTGGACCCGGCCACCGATCTGCCGGCGCTGACTGCCGGCACCAAGACCTGGCCGAATCCGGCGCTCAGCTCGCCAGCCAAGCTGGACGACCTCTGGCACGCCAGCCTGAACGGCCGTGGCGGCTTCGTGAATGCGTCCAATCCGACGCAGTTCATCGACGGCCTGTCGGCCATGCTGACCGATATCGGCGAACGGGTGGCCTCCAGCGGCACCGTATCCGCGACCAGCACGTCGGTCACGTCGAACACGCTGCTGTTCCAGGCCCGATTCGTCGGTGGCGACTGGACAGGCGACCTTTGGGCGACGCGCATCCTGACCGACGGCACGCTGGCGACCACGCCAAGCTGGAAAGCGTCCGAACATCTGCCGACGCCGGCCAACCGCTCCATCTACACCTGGTCCGGCACCGCCGGCATTCCCTTTCAGTGGGCGAACCTGACCGCAGCGCAGCGAACCACGCTCGGGTCGTCGGCCGTCCTCGACTACCTGCGCGGCGTGACGTCCGGCGAGGCACGCAATGGCGGCAGCTATCGCAACCGCTCGTCGGTGCTGGGCGACATCGTGAATTCGGCGCCGCTCTACGTCGGTGCCGTCACCGATCTGCGGCTCGACCGCTTCGGCTGGACAGGCGCCAGCACCTATCAGGACCACCGCGCAGCCGTGGCTTCCCGGCGCGAGATGGTCTACGTCGCGGCCAATGACGGCATGCTCCACGCTTTTGACGCGCGCACCGGTGACGAGCGATTCGCCTTCGTCCCCAGTGGTGCGCTGGCAACGATGAAAACGCTGGCCAACACCGATTACGCGCACAAGTTCATCAACGATGGCTCGGTCGTCGTGGCGGAGGTGTACTTCGGCGGCGCCTGGCGCACGGTGCTGGTCGGCACGCAGGGGCGCGGTGGCAAGAGCGTGTACGCGCTCGACATCACCAATCCGGACGGCTTCGCCGCGAACAAGGTGCTGTGGGAATACACGCATACCAGTCTGGGCCAGACCACCGGCACACCGGTCATCACCCGGCTCAACGACGGCAGCTGGGCAGTCGTCGTCGGCAATGGCTACAACAGCACCAATGCGCGCGCCGAGCTGTTCGTGCTGAACATTTCGAATGGCGCGCTGCTCGCGCGCATCGACACGCTGCGTGGCTCCAGCGGTACGCCGAACGGCCTGGCCGCGGTGGAAGGCGTCGATGTCGATCGCGACGGCGATACCGATTACTTCTATGGCGGCGACCTGCTCGGCAATCTGTGGAAGTTCGACCTGAGCAATGCCGCGCCGACGCAGTGGCGGGTCGCCTACGGAACCACCGCGGCGCCCGATCCACTCTTCACTGCACGCAGCGCGAGCAACGTGGTGCAGCCGATCACCGGCGGCGTGAGCGTCGGTTTCAATCCGGCCGACCGCAAGCTGTGGGTGTTCTTCGGTACCGGCCGCTATCTGTCGACCGGCGACCTGTCCACCACGGCAACGCAGACCTGGTACGGTCTGAACGACACCGGCACGACCATCGCCAGCCGCAGCAATCTTGCCCAGCGAGTCATTCTGGAGGAGGGCGCGACAGGGCAGGGCGACCGCTATCGCGTCATTTCCAAGCCCGGCGACACGACGGGCGGCAGCACGATGACCAACAAGCGCGGCTGGTACATCGATCTGACCTCGCCGACCGCCGGCGCCGAGGGCGAGCGCATGGTTTTCGCACCTGTGCTGGGCGCCAGCACACTGTTCGCCAGCACACTCATTCCGAGTAACGACCCCTGCGAACCGGGCGGACGCGGCTGGGTACTCGGCGTCAATCCGTTCACCGGCGGCCGCCAGGATTTCGACGTGTTCGACTTCAACCGCGATGGCGGCGTTGATGCCGGCGACCAGGTCAATCTGGCCAATGGCAACGGCACCAACCGCAAGGTAGTCGGCAGCGGCTACAGCACGGACAGCCTTCCCGGCAGTCCACTGCAACTGGGCAAGCAGCAGGTCGTCGGTGGATCTGACGGCAATGCGCAGACACGCCGTGTGTCGGACGGACTGCGCTCCGGGCGTGTGTCGTGGAAAGAGATCCTGAGGGACTGACGATGAAAGCCTTGATTGCAGGACTGATGTGCGTGGCCACCGGCGGCGCGTACGCCGCCGAACCGTTGTCGCCGATCGCCAATCCGTCGCTGTACGAATCGCGCGGCACGGTCGGCAGCGTGGACAGCGCCTCCGGCACGCTGATGATCGGTGGCAAACGCTACAAGGCGAACGCGAACACCGTCATCTTCATTGATGACGGTCGCGGCAACGTGCGCAAGGGGCTGAAGCTGGCCGACATTCCACCCAACGTTCCGGTCAGCTTTTCCGCCGGCGAAGACGGACAGGTCACGCAGATCTACGTAGGCAGCGGAATCCAGCCGTACCGGCCGTAGTCGCGAGGCCGCAAGTACCGAATGGGAACGGCGGCTCAATCGAGGATGGACGGCGGTTGTGGATGCTTCAGATGAATCGGACGCACTCACACGCCCATATCGATAGTTCTGAAAATTACTGTTTTCAGAACTTACATCAAGGTATGAGTGTTCGGGCTCAATACATTGAACCTAAAGGACTCTCCACCCTCTCTTCTGACCTGAAAAAAGCGAAAACTCAGGACGAAGTGAACAGGTGTGCGATCAAAGCAACGCCGATCGCCGCGACCGCAAGCGAAGTCCACGACGCCAGACCGCTCATATAGCCGTCGGGAATTTCCACCGGTTTCAAGGTCGCCAGCACGCGCCGGTACTGCACGACGGCCAGCGTCACCGAAATCGAGCCCAGCGCGATCAGCGCGACGCCTATCCAGAACGACAAGCCGTGCGGCGCACCGTTGAGCGTCTTCTGATTGCCCAGCATCGCGACGAACAGCGCAAAGCGCTCGATCGCGAATCCGAAGGCCATCAGCGCCAGCGCCGTGCGCGACCATGCGAGCAAGGTGCGCTCGGCGGCGAAAAAGACGCGTGGATCGTTCAGGTCCGACACACTCAGCCTTGCGCCGGCGGACGCCGGCGGTAGGTCACGACCAGCACATCGCGCCAGGCCGGCTTCGACGGATCGAGCGGATGGATGGGCGTCACGCCGTGCAGCGCCCGCTGGTCATTCACCAGCGCCGCGTCGCACGGTGCCGTCAGCGTGAAGCTGTCGAGACGCTTGCCTTCCGGCGAGAAGATTTCCGTGGTGCCGCTCTCGACGTTCTCCCGCCGCACCATCATGACCAGCACGAAATCGACGCCATCACGATGCACGCCTTCCGGTGTCGGCTTGCCCTCGCCCTCGGCGCGCGCCTCGATGCGGAACTGATGCACTTCGATGTGCGCGTCGTGACCGGGGTGCAGGCGCTGGAACACTGCCAGCCCGAACTGCGCCACCGTCTGCATGGTCGAGCCACCCAGCACCTGCGGCCGTATCGGCTCGAAGTGACGCTCGACGCCGCCATTCAGCGTGTTGTAGTCCAGGCTCTGGTAATGCGGCTGATGCGGTTCGAACTGGATGCGCAGCCCGTCGGCCGGCGCACTGAGTACCGCGTAACGGCGCCGACGGTAACGGCCACCGTCCGCCATATAGGTATCGGTTTCCAGATCGCCCCAGCTGGCGGCAAACACGTCCCAGTCAGCGCGCCAGCCGGAACGCAGGCTGGACAGTGCGTCGCGTACCTGCGCCGACGGCAGGAAACAGAAATCGTGGGCCGCGACGTTCTCGGCGAGCGCGCGGGCGAAAGTGCCGGTATTCAGGGAGGGGGACATCTGTGACAGAACGACGAAAACCGCGAAAGCAGGGACGATACTCCCCTGCTCCCGGCAACGCACGCACCGACCCGATTTAGAATCGGTGCCCCGCCGGAGATCCCGTCACATGCCCCGCTTCTGCGCCAACCTGTCACTGCTGTTCACCGAACACCCCTTCGTCGAGCGCTGGGCCGCCGCCGCGCACGCCGGCTTTCGCGGCGTCGAATGCCATTTCCCGTACGGCGAACCGGCCGCCGTGCTGGCCGAGGAAGTGCGTCGTCACGGGCTGGAGCAGGTGCTGTTCAATCTGCCGCCTGGAGACTGGGCCGCGGGTGAACGCGGCATCGCCTGCCTGCCCGACCGCGTTACCGAATTCGAGGACGGCGTCGGTCGCGCCATCAACTACGCCCGTGCACTCGGCTGTCGCCGCATCAACTGCCTGGCCGGCATTGCGCCGGCCAGTGTCGAGCGCGCCGAACTGCTGTCGGTGATGGAACGGAATCTGCGTTTCGCGGCGCGTGCACTGGCGCGGGAAAACATCGAACTGCTGGTCGAGCCGATCAACGACCGCGACATGCCGGGCTTTCTGCTGAACCGCTCGGCCGACACGCTGGCGTTGATCGAACGCGTCGGCGAGCCCAATGTGAAGCTGCAGTATGACGTCTATCACATGCAGATCATGGAAGGCGACCTCGCCCGCACGCTGCAGCGCGAACTGCCGCGCATCGGTCATGTGCAGATCGCCGACAACCCGGGGCGTCACGAACCGGGCAGCGGCGAGATCAACTACCCCTTCCTGTTCGACTGGCTGGACCGCATCGGCTACACCGGCTGGGTCAGCGCGGAATACATCCCGGCCGGCGATACGGCCGCAGGCCTCGGCTGGCTGCCGCGCTGAGCGTCAGGGCAGCGCGAATCCGTCGGTAGCAAGCATCACTTCGCAGCGTTCGGGAAGAACAGCTGCTGGCCGTCTATCCTGTAGTCGGCAATCGCCTTCTGGCCTTCGGCCGACACCACCCAGTCGATGAAGGCCTGGCCATCCGCCTTCTTCACGTGTGGGTGCTTGTCCGGATTGACCAGGATGACGCCGTACTGGTTGAACAGGCGCTTGTCACCTTCGACCGTAATGACCAGGTCGCCGCGGTTCCTGAACGACAGCCAGGTGCCGCGGTCGGCCAGGATGTAGGCGTTCATCGACGCCGCGGTGTTCAGCGCCGGGCCCATGCCGGATCCGGTATCGCGGTACCAGGCACCCTTGCTCGCATCGAGGTCCATGCCGGCGATTTTCCACAGACGCAGTTCGGCGGCGTGCGTGCCGCTCTTGTCGCCGCGCGACACGAAGGGCGCCTGCGCGGCCTGGATCGCCTTCAGCGCTTCGGTGATGTCCTTGCCACCCGCCACCTTGGCCGGATCCGACTTCGGTCCGATCAGGATGAAGTCGTTGTACATCACCTCCTGGCGTTTCACGCCGAAGCCTTCGGCGATGAATTTCTCTTCCGCCGCCTTGTCGTGCACGAACACCACGTCGGCGTCGCCGCGGCGCGCCATGTCCAGCGCCTGACCAGTACCCAGCGCGACCACGCGCACCTCGATGCCGGTCTTCGCCCGGAATACCGGCAGCAGGTGCTTGAACAGGCCGGACTGTTCGGTCGAGGTGGTGGACGACACGGTGATGAAGCGATCAGCCGCCTGCGCACAAGGCACGGCCAGCGTGATCGCGGCGACCGCCGCGGTGGCAATGAATGAACGGCGGATCAGGTCCATGAAAGCTCTCCTCTGAGGTACTGCCCGGCTTCGGCCGAGCGCGGTGCGGCGAAGAAGTCGGCCACCGGCGTGTGTTCGGTGATGCGGCCGGTGTCGACGAATACGATGTCGTCGGCCAGGCGACGCGCCTGGCCGAGGTGGTGGGTGACCATGACGATGGAACAGCCGTCGTCGGCGATGACGCGGATGATGCGTTCCACTTCGGCGGCGGCACCCGGGTCGAGGCTGGCGGTCGGCTCGTCGAGGAAGAGCACGCGCGGTCGCAATGCCCAGGCGCGGGCGAGCGCCACGCGCTGCTGTTCGCCGCCGGACAGCACGCGCGCCGGGCGGTCGGCCAGCGCGGCGAGGCCGACGCGTTCCAGCACGTCGAGCGCGCGCGTGCGGCGTTCCGCCGCTGGCACACCAGCCAGGTAGAGCGCATAGGTCACGTTGTCGAGCACGCTGCGGCGGAGCATGACCGGGCGCTGGAACACCATGGCCTGCACCGGCGCACCGCTGCCGCCATTCCACAGGATGCGGCCGGCGGTCGGCTCGATCAGGCCGTGCATCAGGCGCATCAGCACGCTCTTTCCCGCGCCGTTCGGGCCGAGTATCAGCGTGCGCCGCCCCGCTTCGATGCGCAGCGATACGTCGCGGATCAGCGCGCGGTCGCCCGCCTCGTAGCGCAGCGCGTCCAGCGTGAGCAGTACGTCAGCCATGGCGTCGCACCGCCCATTCGCGTACCGCGTGCGCCAGCGCATTCAGTATCAGCACGATGGAAATGAGGATGAAACCCAGCGCCAGCGCCAGCGGCAGGTCGCCCTTGCTGGTTTCGAGCGCGATGCTGGTGGTCATGACGCGGGTGACGCCGTCGATATTGCCGCCGACGATCATCACCGCGCCGACCTCCGCCACCGCGCGGCCCAGCCCGGCCAGCACTGCGGTAGACAGCGAGAAGCGCGTATCGACCAGCAGCGTCAGCGCGGCGCGCGGGGTCGAGGCGCCGAGCGAGCGCAGCTGTTCTTCGTAGTCGCGCCAGGCGTCGGCGACGATCTGCCGCGACAGCGCGGCGATGATGGGCGTGATCAGGACGACCTGAGCGATCACCATCGCCGTCGGCGTGAACAGCAGGCCGAGGGAGCCCAGCGGGCCGGCGCGCGACAGCAGCAGATAGACCAGCAGACCGATCACCACCGGCGGCAGACCCATCAGGCCGTTCAGGATGACGGTCAGCGGCTTGCGCCCCGGGAAGCGGCCGACCGCCACCGCAGCACCTATCGGCAGTCCCAGACAGGCGGCGAGGAAGACGGCGGTCAGGCTGACCTGCAGGCTCAGCGCGACGATGTGCAGCAGATTGGGGTCGGCGGCGACGATCAGGCGACCGGCAGTGGCGAAGCTTTCGCTCATCGTGCTCATCGCGCCGGCCCCGCAATGATCAGCAGGCCGGGCCCCGGTCCGGCCGCCGCGCTGAGTGCAAGCGCGCAGCGCAAACCGGTTTCAAGCCGGTCAGTATCGCCACCCGGTACGGACATCTGCGCAGGTCCGGGCAGGTGCGCTGTATCGCAGCGAAAAGGTCTCTCGCCAGGGAAGAACATCAATCGGCATCAGAAAACACATAAGATGCCGGAAGCTAACGCACAGACGCCCTCCGTCCTATATGTCCGATTTTGCACAAAGCAATCCACGCCTGCATATCGAATGGGATTTCGGCCCCGACGCACCGGCCGGCATCGGCCGGCTGCTCGCGCTGCTGGCGGCCATCGAGGCCAGCGGCTCCATCGCCGGCGCCGCCCGTGACACCGGTCTGTCGTACCGCAACGCCTGGGGACTGATCAACGCCTGGCAGGCTTACTTCGGCCAACCCTTGATCGCCACCGCGCGGGCGCACGGCTCGACGCTCGAAGCCTTCGCTCGTCAGTTGCTGGACGTCGATCGCGGCGCCCGTCAGTCGCTGACGCGCGCGCTCGACGGCGCCAGCCAGCCGATGCGGGCGCTGTCGCTGCAGCCGGCCGAACACGGCGGCGCGGCGTTGCGTTTCGCCGCCAGTCACGAACCGCTGCTGAACGATCTGATTCGCCTGCTGCGCAGCGAACGCGCCGACGCGGTGGCGGTGACACTGGCCACGCACGGCAGCCTCGAATCGCTGCTCGCGCTGGCCGCCCGCCGCTGCGAGATCGCCGGCTTCCATTGCCCGGTCGGCGAACTGGGACGCGACATCTGGGCGCTCTACCGCGCACAGCACGGTCTGCCGCGGCTGCGCCTGATCGGTTTCGCCCGCCGTCGGCAAGGCCTCATCCTGGCGCGCGGCAATCCGAAGAAGGTGAGCGGCCTGGCCGACCTGTCACGCACCGACCTGCGTTTCGTGCACCGCCAGCCGGGCGCCGGCACGCGACTCGCGTTCGATCTGCTGGCGCGCCGCGCCGGGCTGGACACGCGCGCGCTGAACGAGGGCGATGAAGAACACACGCACGCCGCGGTGGCGGCGCTGATCGCCAGCGACGAAGCCGATGCCGGACTCGGGCTGGAGGCCTTCGCGCACCGCCTGGGGCTGGACTTCATCCCGCTGTTCGAGGAAATGTACTTTCTGGCGATGCGCGACGCACCCGCCTCGCGCGACACGGTGCAGTCACTGTCGGTCCTGCTGCAGCAACCGGACTGGCGCGCGCGCGCCGACGGGCTGAGCGGCTACTCGCTGGCCGAAGCCGGGGTCGAGTACGACCTCGCGGCTGCCGAGCGCCTGCTGTTCGGCGGCTGATATCCGCGGCGCCTGCGCCGGCCCTTGGTAGAATCGCGCCTCAGTCACCGGACCCTTACATGAAACGCACCCGATTCGCCCGCCGCGGCGGCCTCACCCAGGACGCCGCCCTGCTCACCCGGCTGGCCACCGGCCTGGCGCTGTCCGCCAGCCGCATCGAAGACCGCTACTGGGAAGTGCGGCTGACCGAACAGGTGAGCCGCCTGCTGGCCGACCGCAACGAGGACGCGCTGAACGCCGCGCTCGACCACCTGTGGCGCGAGGACGCACCGGCCTATGACGAACTGGCCGATTTCATCGAAGCGGGCAGCGAATGCGGTCTGCCGGGCGACGCCAACAAGGACTGGGACGCCGTCGTGTTCGCAGCCCCCCTGCTCGCCTGGTCGCGCTTCTCGATCCCGGCCGGGCCGATTGCCGCGCCGCTGCTGGCCAGCCTCAAGGTGCAGCTGTGCGCGCACGCTTTCGGCACCCACACCAAGGTTGCGCTGGCCGACTATCTGTTCAGCCCGGACCAGCTGCCGCGCGGCTATGTCGAAACGCGCGACCTCGCCGACGACCTCGGCGAAGCCGTGCTCGCCGGGAATGATCTGAAGCTGGAGGCGGAGGCGATGGCGCAGACCACCACCTTCCTGTCGGACACCCGCTACCTGATCGGCATCGCCATCGTGCCGCGCGGTCAGGCGCTGTTCCGCTGGCAGGAGGACGACGGCCAGCGCGAACACGTGGTGAAACAGTGGCAGGCCCAGGGTGGCGCCGTCATCGGCACGCTGATGCAGGGCTGTGCCTTCGAACTGCTGCCGCCCAACGCCTACCACTCGGCCTGCCGTGAAGCCGATCGCGCCTCGCGCGCGTACTCGCTGCGCGCCTCGGTCGCCTTCCTCGAACAGACGCTGGCGGTGCCGGCGAGCGGCCTGCGTGCCATCATCGCGCCCTTCTACGACAAGCAGCTCGAGGAGTACCGCGTCGCCTTCACCACCTCCGACTCCAGCGACGTCGTGCACGGCGTCGTGTGGGCGCTGCTCGGTGCCGAGGACGAGGAGACCGACACCGTTGGCGAGATCGAAGGCGTGCTGCGCGAATGCGGTCTGACCGACACGCTGGTGCTCGACCACCGGATGCCCATGGAGTACTGCGACGACTGCGGCGCGCCGATGTATCCGGATCCCGACGGCCAGCCGGTGCACGCCGAACTGCCCGAAACGTCGGACCAGCCGCCCGCTCACCTGCACTGACACGTCATCCTGTTTTCGCGGCCGCGCCTCGCGCGGCCGTTTTCATTTGCTGAAGAACGCTCATGTCGCTTGAAAAAGAAGTCGCCCGCCGGCGCACCTTTGCCATCATTTCCCACCCGGACGCGGGCAAGACCACGCTGACCGAAAAGCTGCTGCTGTTCGCAGGCGCGATCCAGATCGCCGGCAGCGTGAAGGCGCGCAAGGCCGCCCGTCACGCCACCTCCGACTGGATGGAAATCGAGAAGCAGCGTGGCATTTCGGTCGCCAGCTCGGTGATGCAGATGGAGTACCGCGACTGCGTCGTGAACCTGCTCGACACGCCGGGCCACAAGGACTTCTCGGAAGACACTTACCGCGTGCTGACCGCGGTCGATGCCGCGCTGATGGTGATCGACGCCGCCAACGGTGTCGAAGCGCAGACGTTGCGCCTGCTCGAGGTCTGCCGCGCGCGCAACACGCCCATCATCACCTTCATCAACAAGATGGACCGCGAAGTGCGCGCGCCGCTCGACCTGATCGACGAGCTGGAGCGCACGCTGGGCATGGACGTCGCGCCCTTCACCTGGCCGCTGGGCATGGGCAAGGATTTCGCCGGCGTCTATGAACTGCGCGAAGACCGCATGCGCGTGTTCCGCGCCGGCGAGGACCGCATTTCCGGCGACGAGGAGGTGCTGCTCGGCCTGGACAACCCGGAAATCGCTGGCCGCTACCCGATGCAGTTCGACACCGCGCACGCCGAGATCGACCTCGTGCGCGAAGCCGCGCCGCCCTTCGACGAGGTCGAATTCCTGGCCGGCCGGCAGACGCCGGTGTTCTTCGGTTCGGCGATCAACAACTTCGGCGTCAAGGAAGTGCTGGACGCCCTGGTCGACCTCGCGCCGCCGCCGGGCGGCCGCCCCGCCATCCAGCGCCGGGTCGAGCCGACCGAAGAGAAGTTCACCGGCGTCGTGTTCAAGATCCAGGCGAATATGGACCCGTCGCACCGCGACCGCGTCGCCTTCCTGCGCGTTTGCTCCGGCCACTTCGAGCGCGGCATGCGCATGAAGGTGAGCCGCAACGGCAAGGACATCCGGCCGAACAACGTCGTCACCTTCCTGTCGCAGCGGCGCGAACTGCTGGAAGAGGCCTACGCCGGCGACATCATCGGCATCCCGAACCATGGCACGCTGCAACTCGGCGACACGCTGACCGAAGGCGAAACGCTGCAATTCACCGGTCTGCCCTTCTTCGCGCCGGAACTGTTCCAAGGTGTTGAAGTCAAGGATCCGTTGAAAACCAAGCAGTTGCGCGCGGGTCTTGAGCAATTGGGTGAAGAAGGCGCCATCCAGGTTTTCCGCCCGCTTGCGGGCGGCACGCTGCTGCTGGGCGCGGTCGGCCAGCTGCAGTTCGAGGTGGTGATCCACCGCCTGAAGACCGAGTACGGCTGCGACGCCCGCCTCGAAGGCACGCGCTACACGATGGCGCGCTGGGTCACCTGCGACGACGAGCGCGAACTGAAGCGCTTCATCGACGCCAACGCCCACCGCATCGCCTACGACGCGGTGAACGCCCCCGCCTTCCTTGCCACCATGCGTGCCGAACTCAAGGTGGCCGAAGAGAAGTGGGAAAAGATCAAGTTCCACGCCATGCGGGAGCATGCGGGGCTGATGTTCGCCAGCCACTGAAGCGCGTTTTGCAGGCGCGGCCTTGGCCGCGACGGCGCTTACGCACGCCGCGTGCCTCGATCGAGGCCGCTGTCGGGGTCAAGACCCCTCCCACAGCCCCCCGGCTCCAGCGACGAGCCGGGCGTGCCTCTTGTAGGAGCGGCCTTGGCCGCGACAGGGCCTGTGCACGCCGCAAGCTTCGATACCGGCCGCTGTCGGGGTCAGAAGACCCCTCCCACAAAAACCCAGCTCCGGCGTTCAGTCCTTCTTCTGCGGATGCCCCGCCTTCGACGGCAGCTTCAGATGCAGCGCCGCCTTGGCCATCAGATTGGCCGAGACCGGCGCGGTGATGAAGAGGAACAGCGTGATCAGCAGTTCGTGGATGCCGAAGCGGCCGTTGGCGGCGCTGTAGATCATGCTGGCGATCAGCACGCCGCCGACGCCCAGCGTGGTGGCCTTGGTCGGTGCATGCAGGCGCTGGAAGAAGTCCTTGAAACGCAGCATGCCGATGGCGCCGACCAGCGCGAAGAAGGCGCTGATCAGCAGCATGGCGACGACGATGATTTCGACCACGGGATGCAGGTTGTCCATCGGTCCTCCTTACTCGATCACGTCGCCGCGCGTCAGGTAGCGCGACAGGCCGACGGTGCCGACGAAGCCCAGCATGGCGACGATGAGCGCGGCCTCGAACAGCAGATCGGTGTGCTGGCGCATGCCGAGCACGATGACCAGCGCCACCACGTTCACATAGAGGGTGTCGAGCGCCAGGATGCGGTCGACCACTTCCGGACCGCGCAACACCCGCCAGCCGCAGATCAGCATGGCGATCACGATGGCGCCGACGGTAATGTCCAGGGCCATATCTATCATTCGAAAATCTCCCGCAGCGGTGCTTCGTAACGCGCCTTCATGTCACGCGCGGCGGCGACTGGATCGCTGCAGTCGAGTGCATGAACGAGGATTTCGCGGCGGCGCTCGTCGACGATGCACGACACCGTGCCCGGCGTCATCGTGATGATGGAGGCGAACAGCGCCACGCCATTCGGGTGTTCGATGTCCAGCGGAACCGGCACCCAGGCCGGCTGCGGCACCCGCGTCGGACTCAGTGCGAGCTTGGCGACCGTGATGTTGGAAATGATGATGTCCCACACGACGATGCCGCTCAGCCGCAGCACGGTCCCGAAGGACTTCAGCGTGACGCCGGGCCCGATGAAGCCGCTGACCAGGCGCGGGATCACCAGCCCGAGCACGATGGCGGTCAGCACATTGCCCGGATCGATTGCCTGCTGCAGCGTGAGCCAGCCCGCGGCCACCATGGCCGACATGATCGGGTGCCCGAACCAGCGCTTGCCGTGCGCGGCTTCAGTCGTCGCCATCAGTGAGCTCCTTCGCTGGCCGGACGCGGAAATACATAGGGTTGCGTGGTCTGCGCGCCGGCGGCGCCAAGCACCGCCTCCTGATAGGCGCGGCGGTCGACCAGCTGCACCGCGGCCGCATCGGTGTAGCGCTTGAGCGGCCCGGCCAGCACGCTCATCAGCACGCCGGCGCCGATCAGCGACACGGTGGCGAGCACCAGTCGCGGGCTGGCGCCGGCAGCGGTGCCGCTGCCATCCGCTTCCGGACGCACGCTCCAGAACAGCACGCTGCCGGCGCGCGCCAGACCGATCAGCGTCAGGAAGCCGACCAGCAGCACGACCGTCCACACCCAGGCCTGCGCCTCGTGGCCGCTGGACGCCTGCAGCACCATCAGCTTGCCGATGAAGCCCGGCAGCGGCGGCAGACCGGCGGCCGATGCGGCGCCGAGCAGCATCAGCAGGCCGAGCAGCGCCGGCTGCGCCACCGCGGGCCCCGCTTCGAGCCGGTCGGCCGCGTCGCCACGCTGCGCCGCCACCAGTTCGACCAGCAGGAAAAGCGCCGCGATGATGAGCGTGCTGTGTGCCATGTAGTACAGCGCCGCCGACCAGGCGGCCTCGCTGAACAGGCCCAGGGCGGCCAGTATCGTGCCGACCGAGGCGACCGTCATGTAGGCCACCATGCGCGGCAGCGTGTGTGCGGCCAGCATGCCGAACACCGCCAGCACGCTGGTACCGAGCGCCAGCGGCAGCAGCCAGGGCTCGACCGTCAGTGCCGACGCGCCGGCGTCGGCGCCGAAGATCACGCCATGCACGCGCAGGATGCTGTAGACACCGACCTTGGTCATGATGGCGAACAGCGCGGCGACTGGCGCGCTCGCCGCCGCATAGGTCGAGGGCAGCCACAGGTGCAGCGGCAGGATGGCCGCCTTGACGCCGAACACGACGAGCAGGATGAGCGCCGCCGCCTTCAGCACCACCGCGTCGTCGCCGCTCACCAGCGGCACGCGCTGCGCAAGGTCGGCCATGTTCAGCGTGCCGACGGTGGCGTAGATCAGCGACACGCCGATCAGGAACAGGGCGGAGGCCGCCAGATTGATCGCCACGTACTGCACGCCGACGCGGAAGCGCTCGCGGCCCTGGCCGTGCAGCAGCAGCACGTAGGAGGCGATCAGCAGCACCTCGAAGAACACGAACAGATTGAACAGGTCGCCGGTCACGAAGGCACCGTTCAGACCCATCAGCTGGAACTGGAACAGCGCGTGGAAATGCCGGCCGTGGCTGTCCCAGCCGCCGCTCGCGTAGAACAGCACCGGCAGCGCCACCGCCTGAGTCAGTACCAGCATCAGCGCCGACAGCCGGTCGATCACCAGCACGATGCCGAACGGCGCCGGCCAGTCGCCGACGCGGTACACGCGCAGCACGCCGTCGTCGGCTTCCATCGCCAGCTTGAGCGCAAACATCAGCCCGAGCGTGACCGACACCAGCGCGATGCGGCGCAGCCGCGGCAATGAATCGCGGTCGCCGATCAGCAGCATCAGCATGGCGGTGAAACTGGGCAGCAGCACCGGCAGCACCGCGAGGTGCTGGCGGAACAGCTGCATCATCACATCGGCAAAACTCATGTTCATGCTCCGGGCTCCCGGCCGTCGACGTGGTCGGTGCCCGATTCGGCGCGGCTGCGCAGCGCCAGTTCGATCACGAAGCCGGTGGTGGCGAAGCCGATCACGATGGCGGTGAGCACCAGCGCCTGCGGCAGCGGGTCGGCCTGTACATCGCCCTGCCCCAGGATCGGCGGCGCCGCGCTCCACAGCCGGCCCATCACGAAGATGAAAATGTTTACCGCGTAACCAAGCAGCGTCAGGCCCAGCACGACCGGGAAGCTGCGCCCGCGCAGCATCAGGTAGACACCGCAGGCGGTGACCCAGCCGATGCCGCTGGCCACCAGGAATTCCATGCTGATGTTCGCGAAAAGACTCATCCGTGCTGCTCCTTGCTCGCTGCACCCAGTACCGACAGCGTCAGCATGGTGGCGCCGACGACGGTGATATAGACCCCGAGGTCGAAGGCCGCTGCACTGGCCAGCGGCAGTTCGCCCAGCAGCGGCAGCGCCGGGTGGCCGTGCGCGCTGGTCAGGAAGGGGCGACCGAACCAGAAGGCGCCGATGCCGGTCAGCCCGGCGATCGCCAGGCCGCTGCCTATCCAGCGCGAGAAGCGACGGCCGGCCGCGCCGTGCAGCAAGGCCTCGGCACGCGCCTGACCGAGCGCCATGTACTGCATCACCAGCGCCACCGCGGTGATCAGGCCGGCGATGAAGCCGCCGCCCGGCACGTTGTGGCCGCGCCAGAAGATGTAGGCGGACACCAGCAGCGCCAGCGGCAGCACGACGCGCGCGGCGACGCGCAGCAGCAGCGGCTGTTCCTCGAAGGCCCAGCGACGGCCGTCCGGGTCGGCGTCGGGCCGGCGTGTGCGGAAGCCGTCGAGCAGCGCCAGCACGCCGATGCCGGCGATGCCGAGCACGGTGATTTCGCCGAAGGTGTCGTAGCCGCGGAAGTCGACCAGGATGACGTTCACCACATTGGTACCGCCGCCCTCGCTCAGCGACTTGTCGAGGAAGAACCACGAGATCGAATCGTGCGGGCGCGTCAGCATGAGCCAGGTTAGCCCGGCCACGCCGCCGCCGGCGAACACGGCGAGCAGCGCGTCGCGGCCGCGGCGCAGCGTGCCCGATTCGAAGGGCGTGCGCTGCGGCAGCAGCGCCAGACCCATCAGCAGCAGCACCGTCGATACCACCTCGACCGACAGCTGCGTCAGCGCGAGGTCGGGCGCCGACAGGCCGACGAAGGTGAAGGCGGTGACCAGGCCGACGACGCCGGTCAGCACCAGCGCCTGGAAGCGGTTGTGGTGGGTCAGCACCAGCAGGGTTGCGCTGGCCAGCAACAGTACCCACACGGCGAGCGCCAGCGGCGAGGCCGGCATCAATTCGCGCGGCCCGGCGCCGGGCAACGTATCGGCGGCCCAGAACGGCGCCGCCGCCAGCACGATCGCAAAGGCCACCATCAGCGCCAGCGAACGCTGCAGCGAACCGTTCTCGAAGCGCGCCGTGAGACGACCGGCAAAGCCGAACAGGCCATCGATCAGGCAGGTGAAGGTCGCCTTGCCGGAGAAGGACTGCGGCGTGTAGCCGTGCAGCCGGAACACGCGCTGCAGTGCCAGATACAGCGCGGCGCCGACAACCACTGCGATGCCGCTCATCAGCAGCGGCAGATTGAAGCCGTGCCACAGCGCGAGGTGATAGTCGGGCGTGTCGCCGCCGAGCAGCGCGCGCGCCGCGACCTCGACCAGCGGGCCGTAGGTGAGCGCCGGAATGACGCCGACCACGACGCACAGCACCGCCAGCAGCGCCACCGGCGCCAGCATGCCGAACGGTGGATCGTGCGGGTGCGCGTCGGCCGGCAGATCTTTGGGCGCGCCGTTGAAGAAGGTGTCATGCACCAGGCGCAGCGAGTAGGCCATCGAGCAGACGCCGGCGAAGGTGGCGACCACCGGCACCGCCGCGCCCCAGAACATGGTCGCCTCGACCGCCTCGTGGAAGAACATTTCCTTCGACAGGAAACCGTTGAACAGCGGAATGCCGGCCATCGCCGCCGCCGCCGTCATGGCGAAGGTGGCGGTCCAGGGCATCAGCCTGAGCAGACCGCCCAGGCGCCGCATGTCGCGCGTGCCGCACTCGTGATCGACGATGCCCGCGCTCATGAACAGCGCCGCCTTGAAGGTGGCGTGGTTCAGGATGTGGAACACCGCCGCCACCGCCGACAGCGGCGAATTGAGCCCGATCAGGAAGGTGATGAAGCCGAGGTGGCTCACCGTCGAATAGGCCAGCAGGCCCTTCAGGTCGTGCTTGAAGATGGCCACCCAGGCGGCGAAGGCCACCGTGGCCAGACCGAAGCTGGCAACGATGCCCTCGAACAGGTCGGTACCGCCGACCGCCGGGTACAGACGCGCCAGCAGGAAGATACCGGCCTTCACCATGGTGGCCGAGTGCAGGTAGGCCGACACCGGCGTCGGTGCGGCCATCGCTTCCGGCAGCCAGAAGTGGAACGGCACCTGCGCGCTCTTGGTGAAACAGCCGACCAGGATCAGCACCAGCATGAGCGGATACAGCGGGTCGGCCTTGATCACGTCGCCGCTCAGCAGGATGTCGCTCAGTTCATAACTGCCAGCGATCTGGCCGAGCAGCACGAAACCGGCCAGCATGACCAGTCCGCCGCCGCCGGTCACCGCCAGCGCCATCCGCGCACCCGCCCTCGCCTCTTCCTTGTGGCCCCAGTAGCCGACCAGCAGGAAGGACGAAATGCTGGTCAGCTCCCAGAACACGACCAGCAGCATGATGTTGTCCGACATCACGATGCCCAGCATGGCCGCCATGAACAGCATGAGCAGGGTGTAGAACTTGCCGGCGGGGTCGGACTCGGCCAGATAGAAGTGCGCGTACAGCACGATCAGCGAGCCGATGCCGGTGATCAGCAGCGCGAACATCAGCGCCAGGCCGTCGAGGCGCCAGCCTATCGACAGACCGAGCGACGGCACCCAGTCGGTGTGCGCCAGCAGTGTCTGGCCGGCGAACACCTGTGGCGCCAGCGACAGCAGCATGCCGAACGCGGTCAGCGTGACGGCGCCGGCGGCCAGCGCGGTCAGCAGACGACGCGCGGGCGAGTTGTCGCGACCGAAGGCAAAACAGAGCAGCGTGCCGGCCACAAGGGGCAACAGCACTATCGTTGCGAGTGGATTCATGGAGGCTGCCGGACTTGTGGCTGGCTGAAACCGGCCGAAGGATACATTGTTTGCCGCCGCCGGATCGACCCGGCGGCGTGCGCATCAGGCGCGCAAGCATCGCAGCATTTGCTGACGCCGACCTGACCGTGCGTGCTGTCTCCAGGTTCCCCGGCGCAGGTAAGATCGCCCACCATGACGACTGCCCCGCTCCCGATTCCACTGCGCCCGCTCGACGAGATCAGCGTGCCCGAAGCGCTCGACGGGCACGACGGCGTGAACCGCGCCGACCGCGCGCGACTGCAGATCGGTGCGCAGACCGACATCGAGGCGATCCGCTGCTTTCTCGCCGAATACGACCGCTCGCCCGGCACGCACCGCATCTATCAGCGCGAGTGCGAACGGCTGCTGCTGTGGTCGCTGGTCGAGTGCGGCAAGCCGCTGTCCAGCCTGAACCGGCAGGACTTCGAAGGCTATCTGCACTTCCTCGCCGACCCTCAGCCGGCCGCGCTGTGGTGCGGCCCCAAGGTGCAGCGCGTGCGTGCGGAGTGGCGCCCCTTCGTCGGGCCGCTGTCGGAGTCGGCGGTGCTCACCGCGATCGCCGCCATCAATTCGCTGATGAGCTATCTGGTCGACGCCGGCTATCTCGCCGGCAATCCGCTGGGCCTGATCCGCCAGCGCCGGCGCAAGCTGTCGCTGGAAAAGAACGGGCCGGCGCACGTGATCGCGCAGACCGAGGAAATGCAGAAGGTCGAGCGCTTTCTCGACGCCGAAATGTGGCAGGCGGTGACGCAGGCCATCGAGGCGATGCCGCGCGAACTGGACAGCGAACGCGACGAATACGAGCGCGCGCGCTTCATCGCGGCCCTGCTCTACATGCTGGCGCCGCGCGCCGGCGAGCTCGAATCGCACCGCATGAACAGCTTCCGCGAAGAGCGTGGCCGCTGGTGGTGGCATGTCGTCGGCAAAGGCGGCAAGCAGGCCAAGGTGCCGGTGGCCGACGACATGGTCCACGCGCTGGTGCGCTACCGCAAACACCTCGGCCTGAGCGCCATGCCCAAGCGCACCGACCTCACGCCGCTGCTGGTGTCGATCAAGGACCGCAGCCCGATCACCGCGCGCCGGCTGAACCAGATCCTGAAGAAGATCTTCTATGCGGCGGCCGAACTGCTGCCCGAAATATCGGAGCACAAGCGCGAAAAGCTGCGTGCCGCCTCGGCCCACTGGGGCCGCCACACCGGCATCACCGCCAAGCTCGACAGCGGCATGAACGAGCGCTACGTGCAGAAGGACGCGCGCCACACCGACGCGCGCACCACGCAGCGCTACATCCACGAAGAGGAAGAGCGCTGGCACGACGAGGCACAGAAGCAGCAGCTTCCGTGGTCGTCGCAGGAAAAAATTTCTCCGTCGAAGTAAGCATCCGCACCCCGCCCGGGTCTAGTGGCGGGAGAGCGTAGTGCGCAGTGTCCGGACACCGGCGGCTGTTCTCGCGAATCCGATGCCGGGGAGGTCCCCGGCCGCACACCATCTTCAGGAGAACATTCATGTCCACGTCCCGTTTCGGCGCCTCGATCGCCGCCGCCGCTGCCGCTTTCGCCCTGTCGGGCGCCGTTTTCGCCGCCGACGCACCGGCCGGCAGCAAGGGTGCGGCCGTCGCCGCCGGCGACAAGGTCCATTGCTACGGCCTGCACGCCTGCAAGGGCAACAGCGACTGCGCGACCGCCGAACACAGCTGCAAGGGTCAGAACGCCTGCAAGGGCCACGGCTTCAAGGCGACCACCGCCAAGGAATGCCTGGGCCAGGGCGGCACCATCGGCGATCTGGCGGCCAAGTAATTCTTTCAGCGACCGACTGGCGCGGCACGGGGCCTGCGGGCGCCGTGCCGCGCAGCGCGCCCATGACCACGACCGCACTCACCGCCCCCTCGCCCGGCTTCGGTCTGGGTCTGCGCCCGGCCCACTACGCCACGCTGCTCGACGCACGCGCGCCGCTGGACTGGCTTGAAATCATTTCCGAAAACTTCATGGTCGGCGGCGGCAAGCCGATGGCCATGCTCGATCGTCTGCGCGCCGACTATCCGATGGCCATGCACGGCGTGGCGCTGTCGATAGGCTCGACCGACGCGCTCGACCGCGACTATCTGAAGAAGCTGAAAGCGCTCGCCGACCGTGTCCAGCCGCTGTGGATTTCCGACCACTTCTGCTGGACCGGAATCGGGGGGCAGAACGCGCACGACCTGCTGCCGCTGCCCTACACCGAAGAAGCGGTGCGCCTGCTGGTGAGCCGCATCGGTCAGGTGCAGCACGAACTCGGACGCCGGCTGGTGCTGGAGAACGTGTCCAGCTATCTGGGCTATGCGGTGTCCGACATGACGGAGTGGGATTTCATCCGCACCGTCGCCGACGAAGCCGACTGCCTGCTGCTGCTCGACGTGAACAACGTCTATGTCAGCAGCGTCAATCACGGTTTCGACCCGGTGAGCTATCTGGCCGGTCTGCCGGCCGCGCGCGTGCAGCAGATCCATCTCGCCGGCCACTCGACACATGACGATCATCTGGTCGATACGCACGACCAGCCGGTGTGCGAGGAAGTGTGGGCGCTGTACGACATCGCCTGCGGCATGTTCGGCGAGGTGGCCACCATGATCGAGCGCGACGACAACATTCCGGCGCTGCACGAACTGCTGAACGAACTGGCGCGCGCCCGCCGCATCGCGGTGCGTGCCGAAACGATCACGCGGGAGGCCGCATGAACGGTCTGGCCGCCCTGCAGCACGAATTCATGCGCTATCTGCACGAGGCGCCGAACGCCTTCGTCGACACGCTGGCCGCGAGCGAGGGCCTGGCCCCGGCCGCCCGTGCCCACATCTATCGCAATGCCTACCGCGTGCGGCTGCTCGACACGCTGAAGGACAGTTTCGACAAGACCTGGGCCTGGCTCGGCGACGACGCCTTCGAGGACGCCGGGTTGCGCTACATCGCCGACCATCCGCCGACGCAGTTCAGCCTGCGCCCCTTTGGTGACCGCTACGCCGACTGGCTGCACGGCGCCTGGCCCGCCGACCCGGAAGTGGCGGAACTGGCGCGGCTGGACTGGGCGATGCGCAACGCCTTCGACGGCGCCGACGCGCAGCCGCTCGACGGCGCGGCACTCGCGGGCTTGAGCGACGAGGACTGGGCGACTGTCGTGTTCAGCCTGCACCCGACCGCACAGATGCTGCGCGTGCAGCGCAATACGCTGGACCTGTGGCACGCGATGGACCGCAGCGACACGCCGCCCGCCGTCGTCGACCTGGCGCAGCCGATGACGGTGCTGGTCTGGCGCAAGGGTGTGCAGCCGCATTTCCGATCGATCGACGCGGCAGAGGCCGGCATGCTCAACGCCCTGCAGCGCGGCACGCCTTTCGCCGCCGCATGTGAAACCGTCGAGTCGGACGACGCGCAGGCCCTGATCGGTGGCTGGCTCGCGCGCTGGCTGGAAGACGGCCTGCTCTGCGCCGACCCGCGCTGAATCAGCTCGCCTTCTCGGCCGCGCTCTTCAGCGCCGCACGGCATTCATCGACCATGCGCGCGATCAGCTCGGCGCAGCTGGGCACGTCGCGGATCAGCCCGATCACCTGACCGGCGGTGATCACGCCGCCATCGACCTCGCCCTGCGCCAGCGCCTCCGCACCGCGCGCGCCGCTGACCAGCGGGCGGATGTCGTCGAAGGTGCAGCCGCGGCCTTCGGCCTCCACCACCGCGTCCGACACCGCGTTGCGGAACACGCGCGCCGTGTTGTGCAGGCTGCGCAGAATGAGCCGCGTGTCGCGCTCGCTCGCATTCACCAGCGCCTGCTTGATGCTGTCGTGGATAGGCGCCTCCTTCGTCACGCAGAAGCGCGTGCCCATGTTCACGCCCTCGGCGCCCAGCGCCAGCGCCGCCGCCATGCCGCGGCCGTCGCCGATGCCGCCGGAGGCGATCACCGGAATGTCCAGCGCCTGCGCCGCGATCGGAATCAGCACCAGACCCGGCACGTCGTCCTCACCGGGGTGCCCGGCGCACTCGAAACCGTCGATGCTCACGATATCCACGCCCTTCCTCTGCGCCGACAGCGCATGCCGCACCGCCACGCACTTGTGGATGATCGTCGCCCCGCGCGCCTTCGCCTTGGCGATGAAAGCCTCCGGATTGTTGCCCGCGGTTTCGATGATGCGGATGCCCGCATCCAGCATCGCGTCGAGATAGGCCTCGTAAGGCGGCGGCTTGATCGCCGGCAGTATCGTCAGATTCACGCCGAAAGGCTGGTCCGTCATGTCGCGACAGCGCGCAATCTCCGCCGTCAGCGCCTCAGGTGTGGGTTGCGTCAGCGCGGTAAGAATGCCCAGCCCGCCGGCATTCGACACCGCAGAAGCCAGCTCCGCCCGCCCCACCCACATCATCCCGCCCTGCACGATGGGGTAGCGAATGCCCAGAAGATCGGTGATGCGCGTTTTCATGCCTTGTATCCGGTGACGGGGAACAGGGGGTGATGATGCGCCAGCGGGGTGGAGACAGGGCGTTTCAAACGACGTGAACCGGTGCTCAACGGGCGCTTGCGCCGGAATTGCCTGAGGGGGCATGGAGTGGGCCTGGGTGCCGATGCATCCGCCGAAAGGTCGATTGCCGCGTAACACCGCAGATGAGAGGCTCAGATAAGTGAAAGCCCGCTGCAACATACTGAATGTACGAATGAATCGATTGCGTGGTTCGCTGGAATATCACGCAGCGTTCTGGTACGTCACGCTAGATCACATAAAACAGGCGCCCAGCAATTCGTTAGGCAACACAAAAGGATGGAGACGATGCCCGATATAAAGCCAAGAGAGTGCTTCATCATCATGCCCATATCAGATGCTGATGGCTATCCTCAGGGCCACTTCAAGCACGTGTATGACAATATCGTGGCGCCATCGTGCGAGAAGGCTGGCTTTCGAGCCATTCGAGCCGATGATGTAAAGGCCACAAACCTCATTCATCTCGACATACTGAAGAAGCTGATCGAGGCCCCAATTACCATTTGCGACCTGAGCAGTAGAAATCCCAACGTTCTCTTTGAGCTTGGCATCAGGCAAGCGTTTGATAGACCCGTCGTGCTTATTCAAGAGAGTGGCACACCAAAAATATTTGATATCGCACCTCTTCGGTACCTAGAGTATTCTAAAGAGATGAAGTACCACGATGTCTTGCGTAGCCAGAATGAGCTTAAGGACGCGATTGAGGCAACAGTTGCGGCGGATGCAGATGCCGGGAATGTGAACTCAATCGTCAAGCTTCTGGCACTCAATCAGCCTGCAAAAATCCCTGAACTCAAGGGCAACAAAGAAGGGCTTGCACTAGGTGTGCTGCAAGCCGAAATTCAAGAGATGCGCAAGCTAATGGAAATATCCATACATGATCGCCGAATCTCGCGACGAGGTTCCATTACAGCGATTGAGTACGAGCGCCTCTCAAACACGCTAGAGAAGCTTCAGAACGCAAAGCGTGTGCCGGCCTCGGAAAGAATGGAGCAACTGCACATGCTGATGAGAGAGACAGAAGAGCTAATGATGCGTTGCGATGAAAAGTCGGATCACATGCATGTCCGTCACCTTATAGAGAGAATTCACCGCACCATGGCAGACGTTGCCTAACCAGTCGGTCAGGCGGATGCCAACTCAGGTCGTGCCTTTAGTATTCTCATGGCCCGTGTCGGCACCCTCCCCCTTCGGCTCGGGCCTCGCGAAACAATAGAGGACAGGCCGAGTTTTCAATAGAACAATAGGGGGCGCGAAAAATTGTAGTCAGCCCCATATTTTTTCTTCACCGTCAGGTACCAATGTGTGCGCGTTCTTAAAGTCGATTGACTGGTTTGAGCTCGTCCAGACGATCGCTACTTGCTTAACAGTAGTGGCGGCTTTTCTGGCCATCAACACGTGGAAGCGTCAATCAAGGGCGCAAAAGCAGACTGACTTTTTGGACGTCCTCACAGATGGGGTCCATGAGTACATTGACGCTCTATCCAGGCCACAGGAATACTTGAAGTTTCTTCAGATCGGTTTTGTAAGCTATCGGAACTTACATGCCACCGAGGACAATGGCTTGAAAGACGGTGTGATCGCATATATCGAGAAGAACGGAGAGCGTGATGCAAAACGGATGTGGGGTTACCTCGAACCCAGCAGAAGGCTGGCTTCAAAACTGAATGCCTTGGTTGCACGAGGGCAGGTCTACGGCTTTGCTCAGTACGATCAATGTCGTCGCTCCATCGAAATGCTTGTGTGGCAGCATCACCGGTTACAGGTTGTCGCGTCGATGATTGGAAGTACCAGCCAAAACTGGGCAAACCCAATGGTGCAGCAGTCAATTGACAATATGCTCACCGTACAACCGGAAGATATCGCTCGCCTCCTAAAGGAACACAACCTAGCTTTTATTGAATTCGTAAATGCGAACTACAAGCGTATCTATGCTGGCACCTAAGACCTCAGCCAACTTGGATCTCTTATGGACCGACAGAATCGTGGCCTGACCCCTGTTGTTCTCTCAAAACCGGTTGCCAACCCATGAATAAACTCAATCCTAAAGATGTAGCAAGTGACTTTGATGCCGAGATTACGAAACTCGTCGACTACTACCTGAGATCTGCGGCGAGCTTTCATGGTTCTACCACAGAGAAGTCGGACACCTCGCTGCTTGCGGAACACGTCTTCCTTTCGGCAGCTATTTCCTTTGAAGGCGCTCTTTCCGATTTATTCTTTGCTTACACCAACAAGGATGCGAGCGTCTTTATCGCGAAGAAGCAGAGCTTAATCCAGGATGTTGTCAAGCGGGAATTCGGCGATTGGTATGCAAAGAAGGTTGTACTCGGATCTATCAAGCACATTAAGGCAGGAGAGCTATATCCGCTTCTGGATCCAACCGGTCACAACATCACTTTCTACGACGCGAAGAAGATGGTCGAACGAGCTGACAAGTACCTTATTCAGGCTCACGCAGCCAAGTATAAAGCACTATCCACCTCGCACCATAAGCTAATGAATGCAGCAAAATTCATTCGCAACTGCATTGCCCATCGTAGCGACGCGAGCTACGAGGCGATGATGGATGCTCTCGTTAAACTGCAGAGCGGCAACTACAAGTCACTTGCGCGTACAGCTGATAAAAAGGTGAATAGCATTGGCGCCTATTTGAAGGCTTCAACCGGCCCCAAGAAGCCAACACGAATCGAGGTTTATCTATCTGAGCTTAGGGCGGTAATCAATGTACTTGGAGCCTAGGGGGTTAGAGATCAAAGTGAGCCAACAATAGAAACAATAGGGGACACACCACGATTTTTCCCTCGACTAGCCTTTGACTTGAACCACAGAAGATCTCGACCAGACCCTATGTCATTACTGCTCTGTATATGGGCAAGCTGTCGAGGCCAACTGCTCGGCCTGCTCCTGATAGTCTGCGCGAGCACGTCCTTTTTTTCGGCGCCGGTTTCGTCGCAGCAACCGCAGACGGAGATTCAAGGCTGGTCTTCTGAATGGTTGGTTGGGACAACGCTGGAGTTGGTAAGCGAGACGGACATCCTCCATCTACGCTTCGCAAATAAAGATTGGGTCGCGGTGACGACAGGAAAGAAAGATGGCCCAGTCACGGCCCCAATTCTCTCCTGGCACCTCAAGAATGGAAAACTGTTCATCGGCCAGCAGGCGTCGGCTGAGGGCGGGATTGAGTTTGTTTCATTATCTGGGACCACTCTCATCACTTTCCTGGAAGGCAAGAAAATGATTTTTAAGGCATCCCGGTGATCGTGCGTCGATAATGGCTTGTAACGGCATGGGTCAGGGCGCGGTTTTCCGATGTTCGACGCGCATTCGATTCGTGGCGCTGATATCGCGAAGGAGCGGGGTTGTTGAGAGTTCCGAATTTCTTGAGGCACCTTGAATTTCAATTGGCACTTGCATTCATCGCATTCGTTCTCTTGGGCTTGTTATACGAATCGGTCATGCGTCTGATTCCGACTGCCGCGGAAAACTGCACAAGGCAATGCGGGGAGTTGGATATGAAGGGGCGCATGGTGCCAATCTATCCAGAGCACATGACTAGAGCGAGTCGAAGCAAGGGGCCGATGGAGTGCAGGTGTGGCGATTAGTGTTTTGGCGACAAATGGTCGGTAATGGATGCGATTTTCTTCGAAGGTGTTTTCGCGTTCGGAATTTCAATTCATCGCGACCGATAGCCGAGTAACGGATCGGATTTCATCGTTCCACACCTCAAACAAGGAGCCCACCTATGGAAACGCAAGAACTGCATCGCGGTCGCCTCATCGACCACATCCAGCTTGTCGTCAGCGATCTGGCGGCCAGCGAGGCCTTCTATGAAGCTGTTTTCGGCGCCCTGAACATTCCCATCGGCGGCTCGGCGGATGACTACTTCTGGGCGGACGAGCTGTTCGTGTCGACGGCAACGAGCGTTGCGGCGCAGGGCAAGGTCACCGGTCGCTGCCACCTCGCGTTCCAGGCACAGGACCGGGCAATGGTGGATGCGTTCTACGCGGCCGCACTGGCGAGTGGCGGCAAGGACAACGGGGCGCCGGGAGAGCGGCCCTACCACCCGGGCTACTACGCGGCCTTTGTTCTCGATCCCGACGGCAACAACATTGAGGCGGTCTATCACGGTGAAGCGACCCGATCATGCGCTTCCGTCCGCATCACGTTTTAGTGGAACGCACCTTGGCTGCCGTCGCGGGAGCTGCAACGTCTAGGAGATATCCATGACTATCGCCAGACTTGTCAGTACCGCGAAATCGATCAGTTGGTATATGGGCTTTGCTGGCCTGTCGTTATTTCTTCTGTACTGGCCTGCGTCAAACCTCTATTGGAGCACCGCCATTGGCCTTTTCAAGCTGCACAAATTGTCCCCCAGTGACACTTTTGCTCTTTGGAATCCTGGCGTTCTCGCCATGTTTATGGTTTTCCTGACGCCGCTCTGGGTGTTCGCCATAAAAGGCATCTACTATGCAGCGATCACATTATCCATTCTATCGCTCCGTCCTTATCTGATCCTGCTCTCAGTTGTCGCATGGCTTTCCATGAAAGGATTCATTCCGCACGGTCACATTGTGTGGAAGAGAATCGAGAACGGCGGCGTTGTTTTTGCATTAACAGAAGCCGTCAACTGGAAGTTTCCTTTCCTTTATTCCGCGCTTTGCGTTCTAGTGGCCATAAAGTATTTTACGGCCGAAACTGATTCCAACCGGGAACGCCACGGCTAGCCAAATATCAATAAGGGACAGACCACATTTTCCCGCTGACGAAAGCGGAGCCGGAGCCAACGGTTCGTTGCCTGTCATGCGTTGGAAGTCCGCTGCGAGTTGGCACTCAGCCCCCTGGCAGGCTGCCCTGTCGAACTGCCGCGCCCCCGTTCGTCGTACCCATCCCTACCCCACTCTGAATGGAGATCAGGCGATGCGATTCATCATCACGGCGCAGTCCGATGCAGCGAGCACGCCATCCGACGCATCGGCGGAGTTCGATGCCGAGCTGTTCAAGGCCTACATGCGCTTCAACGAAGAGATGCACACGGCGGGTGTGCTGATCGCGTCCGAGGGTCTGAATCCGGCGGCGCAAGGCGCGCGGATTGCTGTTGCGGACGGCAAACGCTATGTCGTCGACGGTCCGTTCGCGGAGTCCAAGGAACTGGTGGGCGGCTTCTACATCATCGAAGTCCCCTCGCTCGACGACGCCATACAGTGGGCGCTGCGCGCGCCGTCGGGACTTGGCACGGACGACATTCTGGAGATCCGGCAACTGACCGGCTCGGATGACCTGCCCGCTGACCTTCTGCGGCTCATCGAGGAAGCGGCGCCGACTTGGAGTGCCGATACCTGGCAGTCGCGAAGCAGCGGGACGACGAAGCCTGGCGGTGCACGCTGAAGTGCCCCCCGGATTCCGGACACCTTTGAAGGAGAACGACCATGGTCACACCTGCAAAGAACACCGTCTGCCTGTGGTTCAACGGCGGCGCCGAGGACGCGGCGCGGTTCTACGCCGCTACCTTTCCCGATTCCTTCGTTGGTAATGTGTATCGCGCGCCGGCAGACTATCCGTCCGGCAAGGAAGGCGATGTGCTGACGGTGGAATTCACGGTCATGGGCATCCCCTGCCTCGGGCTGAACGGCGGGCCGGCCTTCCCGCAGACCGAGGCGTTCTCGTTTCAGGTGGCGACGGCGGACCAGGCGGAAACCGACAGGCTGTGGAACGCCATCGTCAGCAACGGCGGTCAGGAGAGCGCCTGCGGCTGGTGCAGGGACCGCTGGGGCCTATCTTGGCAGATCACGCCGGTGGCGCTGATGAACGCCATCGCCCACCCCGACCCGGCGACAGCGAAGCGGGCGTTCGAGGCGATGATGGGCATGACGAAGATTGATATCGCGGCGATCGAGGCAGCGGTGCGAGCGTGAGCGGCCGGCCGCAGCTCGGGTGCCGTGAGGTAGGCGGGATAAGCAGACAGGGAGAGAACGACCATGAAATGGATGCTGGTGATCATCGTGATGAACTCGCCGGTCAAGACCGATCTGGTCTTCGGCAGCCTCGCGGAGTGCCTGTCGGCGGAAGCGCAGATGCGGCAGGAGTGGGCCGACCATTACGGGCAGGCAAAGAAGGCCGGTGCTGCGGCTGAAACCCTGGGGCTGCTGAGTTCGCAGGTGACCAAGGGGACCTGCATTCCGGCGAAGTGAGGGGTGCGGCGCTGGGTTCTGGTCCTGCCGACAGCGATGGCTGCATCCCACAGAGGTCCCTGCTCAGAGCTGTGACGGAGACTGCGGGAGCGCGCTTGCTCGCGATCGCAGCCCGTAATCGAAGCTTTGCAGTGTGCACAGGCCCTGTCGCGGCCAAGGCCGCTCCCACAGGGATCGCGCCCGACCCACGGCCTGAGCCGGGGTTTTGTGGGAGGGGTCTTCTGACCCCGACAGCAGCCGGCATCGGAGCCAGCGGACGACGACGGCCGCGTCGCGGCCAAGGCCGCTCCCACAGGGATCGCGCCCCACCCGCGGCCTGAGCCGGGGTTTTGTGGGAGGGGTCTTCTGACCCCGACAGCGGCGGCGTGCGTTCAGATCACGCCGTCGGCGTCGTTCCGGCGGCCTTGCGCACTTTGTCCCGCAGGCCTTCGAAGTAGTTGTCGTCGGCCGCGGCTGCCGGGGCCGACTCGGCTCCGGAGATCAGCAGGCCGCGCAGATGCAGGCGATCCTGGTCCTTGCGGATCAGCTCGCGCACATACTCGCTGCTGGTGCCGTAGCCGCGCTGACTGACCTGCTCATCGACAAAGGCCTTCAGAGCGTCGGGGAGGGAAATGTTCATCGTGCCCATGAACTGAATGTGGGTGCTTTGCCAAAAATTGGCAAGGTGTCTGCAAGGCCGGTACAGAGGTTCGTGGGAGCGAGCTTGCTCGCGATTGCGGCGGTGATTGAAGCTTTGCGGTGTGCGGAGGCCGTGTCGCGGCCAAGGCAGCTCTCACAGGGATCGCGCCCGACCCACGGCCTGAGCCGGGGTTTTGTGGGAGGGGTCTTCTGACCCCGACTGCGGCTTGTATCGAAGCCTGCGGATGGCAGCGGCCGTGTCGCGGTCAGAAGACCGCTCCTACATGAGAGGTGCGCCTGCTCCACGACCTGGGCTTGGGTTGGGGATTGCAGGAGGGGTCTTCTGGCCCTGACTGCGGCCTGAATCGGAGCCTGAGGATGGCAGCGCCCGTGTCGCGGCCAAGGCCGTTTCCACAGGAAACTGACCTACATGCCGTTGTAGATCGGCCCTTCCCCGCCCTGCGGCGTGACCCAGGTGATGTTCTGCGTCGGGTCCTTAATGTCGCAGGTCTTGCAGTGCACGCAGTTCTGCGCGTTGATCTGCAGCCGTGGGCCGGTCTGTTCGCGGACGATTTCGTACACCCCGGCCGGGCAGTAGCGCTGTTCGGGCGCGTCGTAGGCGGCGAGATTCACCGTGATGGGCACCCCCGCGTCGGCCAGCCGCAGGTGACAGGGCTGGTCCTCTTCGTGGTTGGTGCTCGACAGGAAAACCGATGACAGGCGGTCGAAGGTGAGCATGCCATCCGGCTTCGGGTAGTCGATTGGCGTACAGCTGGCCGCTGGTTGCAGTGAGGTGTGGTCGGCGGTGTTGCGCAGCGTCCACGGCACGGCGCCCTTGAACAGCAGCTGTTCGGCGCCGTACAGGAAGGCGCCCAGCCACAGGCCTTTCTTCATGTAGGGCTTGAAGTTGCGGGTGCGGTAGAGCTCGTCGCGCAGCCAGCTGATGCGGAATTTCTCCGGGTAGGCGGCGAGCGCGTCCTGCGCGCGCCCGGCGGCAATCGCCTCGACCGCGGCGTCGGCGGCCAGCATGCCGCTCTTGATCGCGGCGTGGCTGCCCTTGATGCGCGCGGCGTTGAGGAAGCCGGCGTCGTCGCCGATCAGCGCGCCGCCCGGGAACACCAGTTTGGGCAGGCTCTGCAGACCGCCGGCGGTGATCGCCCGCGCGCCGTACGACAGGCGCTGTCCGCCCTCGATGTGGGTGCGGATGGCCGGGTGGGTCTTGTAGCGCTGGAATTCATCGAACGGCGACAGGTGCGGGTTGCTGTAGTTAAGCCCGACCACGTAGCCGATGGCGACCAGATTGCCCTTCAGGTGATAGATGAAGCCGCCGCCGTAAGTGGCGTTATCCACCGGCCAGCCGGCGGTGTGGACGACCAGGCCCGGCTGACTCTGCGCCGCCGGCACCTCCCACAGTTCCTTCAGACCGAGGCCGTAGGTCTGCGGGTCGACGCCCTCGCGCAGATTGAAGCGCTGTTCCAGCGCCTTGCCCAGGTGGCCGCGGCAGCCTTCGGCGAACAGCGTGTATTTCGCGCGCAGCGCCATGCCCGGCTGGAAGTTGGGCCCCTGCTCACCGTCGCGCGTGAGGCCCATGTCGCCGGTGATGACGCCGGCGACCTTGCCGTCCTCGATCAGCAGCTGGGCGCCGGTGAAGCCGGCGAACACATCGACGCCCAGCGCTTCCGCCTGCTCGCCCAGCCATTTGACGACGTGGCCCAGGCGCACGATGTAGTTGCCGTCGTTGTGGAAGCTCTGCGGCAGCAGCGCGTGCGGCACCGCGCGCGCACCGGTTTCCGACAGGAAGAGCATGCGGTCTTCGGTGACCGGCGTGTCGAGCGGCGCGCCCTGCGAAGCCCAGTCGGGCAGCAGTTCGGTCAGCGCGCGCGGGTCCATCACCGCGCCGGACAGGATGTGGGCGCCGACCTCGGCCGCCTTCTCGATCACGCACACCGACAGTTCGATGCCGGCCTGTGCCGCCTGCTGTTTCGCGCGGATCGCCGCCGCCAGCCCGGCCGGGCCGGCACCGACGACCAGCAGGTCGAATTCCATGGACTCGCGTTCGATGTCGCTCATTCGTATTGTCTCGGGTGCGGGAGCGGACAAGGCCGCCTACAGGCCGATTCTCGCCGATCAGGTGCCGGCCCGCGCGTGCGGGCCGGGCATGTCAGGATTCCTGCAGGTTCTGGATGGCCCGCGCGAACTCAGCCCTTGCCGCCGGCGCGCGCGAAGATGCCGGCCACGGCGTCCTGCAGATCGGCCGGCAGCACGACCACCTTGGCGTTCGGCGATTCGCCCAGCTTGTTCAGCGCGGCGATGTACTTCTCGCCGAGCAGATACATCATCGGCAGCTGCTGCTCGCCGAGCGATGCGGTGACGCGACGGATCGATTCGGCACTCGCTTCCGCCAGCGTCACCTGGGCGGCGGCGTCGCGCTTGGCCGATTCCAGCCGGGCCTCGGCTTCGAGAATCATCGACTGCTTCTGACCTTCGGAGCGCGTCACCATGGCCTTGCGCTCGCGTTCGGCGCTGGCCTGCTGTTCCATCGCGCGCTGCATCGAGTCGGACGGATTGATGTCCTGGATCTCGACCGACTTCACGGTCAGGCCCCAGTCGATCGCCTCGTCGGCGATGCTCTCGCGCAGCCTCACCTTGATCTTGTCGCGGCTGGACAGCGCCTGGTCCAGATCCATCTCACCGACGATGGAACGCAGCGTGGTCATGATGAGGTTGCGGATCGCCTCGGAGAAGTCGGTCACGCCATAGACCGCCTTGACCGGGTCGGTCACCTTGATGAAGGCCACGGCATTGGTGCGGATGACCGCGTTGTCGCGGGTGATCACCTCCTGCTCCTGCACGTCGAGGATGATGTCCTTGGTCACCACTTTGTAGGCGACGTCGTCGAGGTAGGGAATGATGATGTTGAGGCCGGGCAGCAACGTGCGCAGGTACTTGCCCATGCGCTGCACCACCCACTCCTCGCCCTGCGGCACCACGCGCAGGCCCTTGGCCAGCGTGACGGCGACGAATATCAGCAATGCAATGACGACGACCAGTCCGGAACTCATGGGCAATCCTCCCTCAGGTTTTGTTGATGTGCGTGCGCCCGACCTTGAGCAGCGAGCCCTCGACCGACAGTACCTTCACCCGCTCGCCGACCGGCAGCGTGTCGTCGGCGATGCAGTCCCATACGTCGGCGCCCAGCAGCGGCTTCTGGAAGCGCACCTGACCGCGGCCGAAGGGCGTGATCTCGTGCACCACCAGGCCCACCTCGCCGAGCACGTCACCGGCCGACATGCCGGAGTGCGTGCGGTGCTGGTCGGCGCGGAACACGCGGAACCAGGCGAACACCAGCACGCAGGACAGCACCGCCCACAAGGCGAGCTGCAGCGTCAGTGAAAGCGTCGGCACCGCCCACAGCAGCAGACCGATGCCGATCGCGGCAACGCCGAACCACAGCACCACCATGCCGGGCACGGCCAGTTCGATCACCAGCAGTGCAAGACCGGCGACCAGCCAGTGCCACCATTGAATATCCATATTGAAAGTCCGCAGTGAATGCCGGCGCAGTCTAGACGCTGCAGTCGCCGAGCGCCATCAGGTGAGCGGCCACCGCCGGGCCGATGGCCGGCAGACCGTAGCCGCCTTCCAGCGTAGACACGATGCGCCCCTGCGCCGACGCCTCGGCGATGTCGCGCAGTTCGTGCGTGATCCAGCGGTAGTCGGCGGCTTCGAGTTCGATATTGGCCAACGGGTCGTCGCGCAGCGCGTCGAAGCCGGCAGAGATCAGCACCAGCTGCGGCCGGAAGGCGCGCAGCTTCGGCAGGGCGACCTCTTTCCAGTGCCGGCGGAAGGCGTCCGAGCCCTCGCCTGCCGCCATGCGCAACGGGATGTAGCCCGCTCGCTCGGGAAACTCGCCGCGCGGGTAATAGGGATGTTGGAAGCTGTCGGCCATCAGCACGCGCGGCTCGCGTCTGAACATCAGTTCGGTGCCGTTGCCGCGATGCACGTCGAAATCTGCGATGGCGACGCGCTCGATGCCGTGCGTCGCCAGCGCGTGCGCGGCGCCGACGGCGACGTTGCCGTAGATGCAGAAGCCCATCGCGTCGCCCGGCTTCGCGTGGTGGCCGGGCGGGCGTGTCGCGCAGAACACCGCCTTCGCCCGCCCGCTCATCACCAGATCGACGCCCTGCACGACGGCGCCAGCGGCGCGCGACGCAGCTGCCAGCGAGCCGGGCGACATCACGGTGTCGCTCTCCAGCCGGTAGGTGCCGGTCTTGGGCGCCACCCGCTCGACTTCGTCGAGATAGGCGGCGTTGTGCACGCGTTCAAGCTGGGCGCGGGTGACCAGAGGCGCCTCGACGCGCTGCCACTTGCGCGTGACGCCGGTGCGCTCGAGTTCGGCGAGCACGGTCTGCAGGCGGGCCGGCGATTCGGGGTGACGGTCGCCCGGACGGTGGTCCAGACAGTCGGGATGGGAAATCAGTACGCAGTCCATGGCCGCAGTGTAGGCGGCCTCGGCGTCGACGTGGCGCGCCGGGCACGCACAAAAAAACGGGAGCCGCAGTGCGGCCCCCGTCGGTACGAAGAATCCGGGGCTCATCCAGCCCCGGACCTCACTTCTTCTGCGCAGCCTTCTTCTTCTCGTAATTGAGCATTTCGTCCGGCGTGATGTGGCCGTCCTTGTCGACGTCCATCGCCACCCAGTCGCGCGCCAGCTCGGGTTTGTCGGCCTTCGCGTCGGCGGCATGGGCGCCGGCGCTCATCACGGCGCAGGCTGCAAAAACAAGACTGAACTTCTTCATTGCCATCTCCTGTCGTCGGTTGTGGGGTGCATCGATGCGGCAATACTTAGCACGCAAATCGAATGCCCCGCATAGAGGCGGGAGCACGCCCCGCGGTTCCGTCCGACGACAGGCTCTTACGTGTTTTTGCCCTTGGAAAAGTCTTGAAAAAAATGGGCGGGTGCCGGACCGCGGCCGGCACCGTCCGCTCACTTCTTGGCGTCGGCGCGCTTCTTCTCCCAGGCGACCATTTCGTCGGGCGTGATGTAGCCATCCTTGTTGGCGTCCATCTCGACCCAGTCGCGGGCCAGTTCGGGTTTGTCCGACGACGGCTTCTTCGCATCGGCGGCAAGAACCGGCGTGGCGAACAGAGCCAGCGTGCAGATCAGGGCAGTTTTCTTCATGGCTTTCTCCTCGGTGACGTGCCGCTCGAACGGCGACAGCGCCGTTCAATATCCGTGAGTCACGCCCGCCCGCGGCAGGGAAATCCAATCGCACCAGGCGGGATGCCGTCCCGCGCCACGGATGGCGGCACGCGATGCGCGGGAGGATTTCCCGACAGCCTTCGCATTACGATGCCCGGTCACGCAACTTCCGGAAATGCCTGCATGAGTCTGCGTTTCAGACTCACCCTGATCATCGCCTCGCTGATGACCCTGCTGGTGATTGCCGACAGCGGGCGCAGGCTCTACGACGCCCACGACGATGCGGTGACCGAGATCGATTCGGTGGCGCGTCTTGCGCACGCGCTGCTGCCCAGTGTGCTGACGCCGGCACCGCCCGGCATGTCCACCGAGTCGCTGCTCGCGCACATCGATCTCACGCATGAGCTGCGCACGCTGCGCCACCTCACCGTCGAGGTGCACGCACTGGATGGCCGCACCATACTGAGTTCGCGCGACGCGCCGCCGATCGAGGCGCCGGCCGCGCTGAACTGGATGGGCGAACGCCTGCGCAACCTGCCGCCGCTGCGCAAGGACATCCGCGTCGGCGAGCGGGTGGTCGGCTACTACCTGCTGGTGCCGAACGCCGACGACGAACTGCGCGAGATCTGGGACGACTACATCAAGCAGACCAGCATGGTGCTGGCGATCGGGCTGATCGCCTGCTTCATGGTGTATTGGGCGGTCGGCCGTGCGCTGCAGCCATTGGGCAGCGTCATGCGTGCACTGTCGGCAATCGGCGAAGGCCGGCTCGACGCCCGGCTCGACAACGTCGGCCCGGGCGATCTGGCGCCGCTGTCCGATTCCTTCAACAGCATGGCTGCCACGCTGGAGGCCGCCGTGAGCGAGCGCGCTCGCCTGCTGCGCAAGCTGATCACGCACGAAGAGGAAATCCGCCAGTCGCTGGCGCGCGATCTGCACGACGAACTGAGCCCCTATCTGGTGGCCATCCATCCGCACGCCCGTCTGCTGGCCGACGCCTGCGAAGGTCGCCCCGAGCTGGCCGAGCACCGCGAAGCGGCGCGCTGGATGTCGGAACAGGTGGGCCATCTGCTGCGTCTGGTGCGCAACCTGCTCGAACACCTGCGGCCGCCGGACATCGAGGAACTGGGCCTGCGCCACGCGCTGGCCGAACTGGGTACGCAGCGCAGCCGCGGCGCCGACAAGGTCGAGGTGGTGTTCCATCTCGACGAGGACCTCGGTCAGCTGTCGTCCATGCACGACATCACGCTCTACCGCATCGTGCAGGAGTGCCTCACCAATACGGCCAAGCACGCACGGTGCACCCGGATCGATGTCCATCTGGATATCGACACAAGGCTCGGCCGCGTATCGCTGCGGGTGACCGACGACGGCGAACCGACGCCCTACGTCGCACCCGAGAGCGGCTTCGGTCTGGTCGGCATGCGCGAACGCGCGCTCGCACTGGGCGGTGACTGCCAGGCCGGTCCGCGTTCGCGCGGCGGCTGGGAAGTCACTGCCTGGCTGCCCCTGAAAACCTCGGTACAGGAACACTGACATGGCTCCGAACACTCCCATCCGCGTTCTGCTCGTCGACGACCACGCCGTTGTGCGCGCCGGCTACCGCCGCTTCCTCGAACACAACCGCATGATGGAAGTGGTCGGCGAAGCGGGCAGTTCCGACGAGGCCTACCAGCTGTTCAGGCTGATGAAACCGGACGTCGTGGTGATGGACATATCGCTTCCCGGCGCCAGCGGCATCGAGGCGGCGCGCAGGATGCTGGCGCTCGACGGCCGTGCGCGCGTGCTCATGTTCTCGATGCACGCCCAGCCGGCCTTCGCCCGCCAGGCACTGGAAGCCGGCGCCATCGGCTTCCTGACCAAGGACACCGAACCGGAAGCGCTGGTGCAGGCCGTCATCGCCGCCGCCCAGGGCCGGCGCACGCTGAGCCCGCGCGTGGCCGAACAGCTGGCACTGGACAACGTGATGCCGGACGAGAAGCGGCTGGACGTGCTGACACCGCGCGAATTCGAGATCTGCCGCCTGCTGCTGGCCGGCATGACCGTGGACGAAATCGCCGACGCACTGAAGCTGAGCCCGAAGACGATTTCGAACCGGATGAGCGAAATCCGCCAGAAGCTCGACGTGCGCAGCGACGTCGAGCTGGTGCGCCTGGCCACCGCCGCCGGCCTGGTGCCGTGGGCGGCACGGCCGGACGTTGCGGGGGAATCCGCAGCTTGACGGCAGCTCAGCGCGGGTCGAGCTGATAGCTCAAGGTCAGCCAGATTCCGCGCCGTGCGCCCGGCGCCAGAAAGTTGGTGCTGAGCCAGTCGCTGGAGTTGTGGTTGTAGCCGTCCGGCCCGATGGCGCCGTGTATCGACGGCGAGAACGGATTCACGCCGAGGCGACCTGCGCTGAAGTATTCCTTGTCGAGCAGGTTGTTGATGCGCATGCCCAGCGTCCACTCCGGCGTGAGCTTGTAGCTCGTGTGGGCATTGAAGACGACGTGGCCAGGCACCGAACCCTTGTTCCCGGTCGGCTGAAGACTGACCATCTGCTGGCCGATGACGGCGCCGCTGCCGTTATAGATATCGACCGGCACCTGCCGCACCACGCCCTCCCTGTGTTCGTTGTTCTCGTTGCCGCGCACGTAGGCGGTTGAATGCGCGATCGCCGTGAGGCCTACCGTCCACTTGTCAGTCACCTCGTAGCTCAGAGTGGCGTTCAGGTTGTGCAGCGGTATGCCCGGCATCCGGTTGCCCGGCTTGACGCGGATGCGCCCGACCGGATCGTCCAGATCGTAGATGCACTGGCCGGACGCATTGCAGTAGGGCTCCAGCGTCGCGCTGCTGTTGTCGTTCGCCGCCATGACGAACGATTCCTGGAAGGTGGCGTCAGTCAGTGCGTAGTTCAGGCGTATGCGTGCCTTGCCGAGCTGGGCGGTCATGCCCGCTTCGATGCCCTGCCGGCGCGTGTCGCCGATGCTGTCGAAGAAGCTTCGGTTACCCGGGTAGGTCACCAAGTAGATGTCGTCTTTCAGATCGGTACGGTAGGCGCCGAGATTCCATTCGATGTTGTCGCCCCAGCGGCCACGCATGCCGAAGTCGATCGTTTCGGCGCGGATCTGCGGCAGATAGGGGTCGCCCGAAAGCGTCGAGGGCAATGAGCAGGAACGGTTCTCGAGCAGCCCCTTCTCGATGTACTTGTTGCCGCCCAGCTTGACCAAGGTGTGGTCAAGCGCGCAGCCCAGCTCGATCACCGACGGTGTGCGGGCGCCGCGTGCCCAGTTGCCGTAGACGTTCAGGTCCGGCCTGGCCTGCCAGGTCCCGCCGAACGACGGATTCAGCGAGCGATAGGTGAAATGCTCGGTTTCCGCCGGGTTCACGATGCGCGCGAGGTCGGGCACCCGATAGCCAGTGGTCGGGCACACACCATTCACGCAGATGTCGTAGAAGTTCGGATAGGCCTCGTACTGGGCAAGATCGAAAACGGTAAAGCCGTAGCTGCGGGAAGCCAGCACGTTCTTGACCCGCGTGTGGTTGAAGCGCACGGCGCCGGTCAGGTGCACCGTCTCGACCGGGCTCCAGGTTTCGCTCGCGTAGAGGCTCTTGGTGATCGAGGTGCCCGCGAAGTCGTTGTTGCGCACCTCCTCGTCCGCGGCAGCGTACTGATCGCGGATTTCGTCCGGTGACAGATAGGCATTGCGCTCGGCATCGAGCAGCCCGAGCATCTGCCCGCTGCCGTAGCGCGCCTTCGCGCGGTCGACCGATGCGCCGACCATGAATTTGTGGCGATCGTAGTTCCAGTTCAGCTGCATCGACGCGCCGTGGATGATCTGTTCGATCCGGGTATTGGTCAGCACCGCGGTCGGCGTGCCCTCGACCACGCCCGGGCGGGTGGTGCCGAAACCGTCGGTCATCAGCACGCCTCCGGTCACCGGGTCACGCTGGGTCAGTTCGCCGCGTTGCGACGTCACGTCGCGCTGTTGTGTCGCTGCACAGTTGTCGCCGTTGAAGGGGGTGACCGTCATGACAGCGTGCTTCACGCCATCCGGTGTATAGAAGAAGCTCGCGGTCATGCCGCCGATGACGTCGATGTCACCGGCCGGCACCCTGGGGGCGCTGCCGCCGACCCAGGTGCCGGCGGTGTAAGACGGTTCGCCATTCGAATACGAGGTGGGATCGCCCGGCAGCACAGGCGTGCGCGTCACCGCCTGGGGCACGTAGAACAGCGCCTGGTGGTAGTTCTTCCAGGTGTCGAACTCGTACTTCGCGTGTGCCGCGTAATCGTCGGGCAGGTCGGCATTGAATGCGCCATCCGGCAGCAGGGCCGGGTTGGCGACGCCGTTTGTCGCGTAGTCCATCAGGAAGTTCAGGAACTCGGGATAGGCCGGCGAGAACCAGTCGTTCGGATCGAATGCGACGACGTAGTAGTCGGGCAGACCGTACTTGTTGCTGCTGTTGTACAGGCAGGTGTACTGCTCGCCCGGATCGAGCTTGCGCCGCGCGTAATCGCCGCGAAGTTCGGTATAGACGTCGGCCCCTCGCGCGCGCCGATTGCTGTCGCGCTGGTAGACCTGACCGGTGACGGTGAAGTTGTCGTTGACGATGAAGCTGCCGGACAGCTGCAGCTGCAACAGACGGTTCTTCGTCGTATCCGGCGAGGTGAAGACGCCGTTGCGGTCCTGCGCATACATCTGGCTCGGAATCAGGCCGTTGCCGACAAGGTCGTTCCACACGTACAACGAGCTGAGGTTCAGGTCCAGCCGGTCGCTGCGATAGCTGCCCTTGCCGAACACCTGGTTCACCTTGGTCGGCGAGTTGTCGCGCCAGCCGTCCTCGACGAAGAAGTTGCCGGCGCCGAAAAGGCCGACGCTGCCGTTGTTCCAGCCCCCCGACACCAGCAGCTGGTTGCGGCCGAAGGCGCCGGTGAGCAGTTCGGCTTCGACGCCGGGGCTGTCGAAACCGCTCTTGGTGCGCATCGAGAAGGCGCCGCCCAGTGTGCCGAGACCGAAGATCGGATTCGAGCCCGGAAAGACGTCGAAGCCCGACAGCGCGTTCATCGGAATCATGTCCCAGTTCACGACGTCGCCGAAGGGCTCGTTCACGCGTATGCCGTCAATGAACACAGACAGGCCCTGCGGCGTCCCGAGCTGGGGACTGGCAGTGAAGCCCCGGTAATTCACGTCCATCTGGAACGGGTTGCCCTGGTAGTCGTTCACATTGACCGACTGCATGGTCGAGTTCAGCAGATCGGCCACGCTGACCGCGTGGGCATTGCGAATGTCCTCGGCGGTCAGGCTCTGCACATTGCCCGGGATCTCCTCCTTCGTCAGGCCCAGGCCCGGCAGCGGGCCGATCTCGTGGAAGCGCTTGGCGCGCACCTGGATCGCTTCGAGCTGATGGATGGACGAGGAGTCGTCGCCCAGGGCCGGCAACGGCTGCACCGGTGCGCGGCGCACCGTGTATCCGCCCGCTTCGTCGATACGCAGTTCGAGCCCGCTTCCCTGCAGCGCGGCGGTGAATGCCTCGCGCACCGAGAAATCCCCGCGGACACCGGCACTGCGCTTGCCACTGACCAGCGAGGGTTCGAATGTGAACACCACACCTGCACGTCGTGCGACCCGATTGAGCGTGTCGCCGAGCGGCCCCGGCGCGATGTCGTAACTGCGCACCGCGTCGTTGCGCGTGGCGTCGGCCAGTTCGAGCCGGAGCGCATCGGCAACGGCGGGCAGACTGACGACTGCCAGCCCGAGCGCCGCCGCACCGAGCACGCGCCTGCGAGTGCAAGTGCGAGTGCGCGCACCATTACCGCCTTCTGTCCTCTTCATGTGCTCCCCCGCTTTTTTTGTGTAATCGCGGGCAATGACGAAGGACGACGGCAAAAGTACAGTCGGCGTCGGAAAAATCAGCGGCGGTCGATGCGGACGATGTACGAGGTGTAACGGGTGATACGCAGCGGCAGGTTCGCGCTCAGTGCGGCAAGCGCCCGGTCGGTGTCGTCGAGCGGGAACACGCCCGACACCGAGAGGTCCTGCAGCGCTTCCGCGTCGTAGTAGAGCGTGCCGCGGCGATAGCGCTCGAGTTCGGCAAGTACCTCGGTGAGCGGCTTGTCGTCGACCGCCAGCACGCCATCGCGCCAGCCGATGAGCGCATCGATATCAGCCGCCTCGGTCGCACCGACACCCGCGTCGGTGATCCGCGCCGCGCTGCCGGCACCCAGCGTCGTGCAGGTGGCGACCGAGCGGCTGCACGCCTCGACCGTCGACTCGATCACTGCGACGCGCGTCGCATCGGCATCGTCGCGCACCAGATACTGCGTGCCGAGCGCGCGCGCCGTCGCGTGCCTGCTTTCGACCACGAACGGACGCTGCGGGTCGGCGCTCACCTCGACCAGTATTTCGCCCCGCCGCAGCACGATGCGACGTTCCTGCCCGGTGTATTGCTCGTCTATCGCCGAGTCGGTGTTGAGCGTGACCCGGCTGCCGTCGTCCAGCGTGACCGTCAGCCGCTCGCCCGGCACCGTGCGATGGTCGGCCAGCAGGTAGCGCGCCGTCTGCGACTGCAGGGCCATCCAGCCGCTGCCCGCCAGCATGCACGCGAGCATCAGCGCACCGGCCACGGCGCGACGGCGACGCCCGGCTCCGGAGAGGCTTGCGTCGAGGGCAGCCTTGCCCGCCTGCGCATCGACCTGTCCGAAGCGCGTCCATATCGAGTCGATGCGGCCATAGGCCAGGCGGTGCATCGGGTCGGCCTGCAGCCAGTCGTGCAGCGCGGATCGTTGCTCCGGCGTGCAGCTGTCGTCCTGCATCTTCAGGTACCAGTCCGTCGCTGCAGCCACGACGGCGGCCGACGGCGCAGCGTCCTCGGCGGAGCCCTCACCCTGTGCAGACGTCGATGTCGCGTGCAGCATCGTTCAGCCGTGCAGCACGCGGTAGCACTGCATCAGGACCGACGCCAGGTACTGCTTGATCATGCTGACCGATACGCCAAGGCGGGCGGCGATCTCGGCGTGCGGCAGGCCTTCGAGTCGATACAGCAGGAAGGCCTTGCGCGGCTTGGGCGGCAGCGTCTCCAGCATCGTTGCCAGTGCATTCAAGGTTTCCAGCGCCGCGTGATGATCTTCTGCCGAGGGCGCTGAAGCGTCCGGTGAATACAGCGCAAGGGCGGCGAGATACGACTGTTCGAGCTTGCGGCGGCGCAGATGATCGATCAGCAGACGACCGGCCGTCGTCGTCAGGAAGGCACGCGGCTCACGCAGTTGCGCAAGTTCGTCGCACTGCATGACGCGGACGAAGGTGTCCTGCGTCAGGTCGGCGGCGTCGGAAGGACAGCGAAGTTTCTTGCGCAGCCAGCCGAACAGCCATCCCTGATGGTCGATGTACAGCTCCTTGACCAGTTCCTGACGGACGGGATGTTCGATCTGCATGGCGGGAATCGGAGGGCGCGCGCACCGGTGGATGAGCAGACATTCAGGTCCGCGGATGCCCGATTCTCAAAACTGCCTCGACGCTTGTACAGGGAAAAGCTCCCTGCTCCGGCCCGTCCTGGTCGCGCCGTTTCAGCCGGGCGTACGCTGCCTCACCTGCTCGAACAGACAGACAGTGGCCGCCATCGCGACATTCAGCGATTCGGCCGCACCGGGCATCGGGATGATGGCCGGGTCGGTCGCCAGCGCGCTGACGGCTGGCGACAGGCCGGCGCCTTCGTTGCCGAAAAGCCAGGCGACCGGGCCGCGCAGGTCCAGCGCATACAGCGAGGTGCGGGCGTCGAGCCGGGTGGCGACGATGCGGCCCGGGTAAGTCTTGAGCGCCGCCGCCACATCGCAGTGCTCGCGGATGCGCAGACCGAAATGCGCGCCCTGCCCGGCGCGCAGCACCTTGGGGCTCCAGGCCTGGGCGCAGCCGGTGGTCAGCAGCACGTCGCACACGCCGGTGGCCCAGGCGGCGCGCAGCAGCGTACCGAGATTGCCGGTGTCCTGCACTGCGTCGAGCACCAGACAGTCGCCGGTGATCGGCGCCTCCGCCTCGGCCGGGATGTCGATCAGTCCGAGCAGGCCGGTCGGCGTGTCGGTCGGACTCAGTTCGTCGAACAGCGCGTCGGAGAGCAGCAGCACGGCCTCACCCTGCTCCGCCAACGCATCCTTGACTTCGACGTGGTCGAGCGCGCGCTCGGCGACGACAGCGAGCTTGGGGCGCACGCCGGCGTCGAGCGCGCTGCGGAACAGGTGCATGCCGTCGATCAGCGTTTCCGCCGCCTCGCGCCGCGCGCGCGACGAGGTCGCGAGCTTGCGCAAGTGCTTGAACTGCGCGTTGTCGCGCGACTGGACGTGCTTCATCCGGCCACCAGTGCGCGCCCCAGCGTGGCCAGCGCGATGGTGACGAAGCCGAGCACGGTGTTCAGCCCGACCAGCTTGCGGATCTGTGCCAGCGCCGCACCGCCGGCCGGCCAGTCGGACGCGTCGACCGCGCGCAGCAGCCGCTTGTAGGGCGCGAAGAACACGTGCATGAAGATGAACATCATGATCAGGCCGACGCCGAACATCAGGTGCCAGTGGATCGGCGCCGCCTTCATGCCGACCGCCAGCATCATGCCGAGCCCGCTGACGAGGATGATGGCGACCGATGCCCACACCAGCGGGAAGAAGCCGCCGAAAACACCGCGCCACAGGCGCAGCCGCGCCGGCGGTTCGAGCTGCAAGGCGGCCACCGGGCGCAGACAGACATAGGCGAAGAACATGCCGCCGACCCAGATCGTGACTGCGGCGACGTGCAGGAACAGCAGCAACGGAACGTGGCTCATGGTGTGAAGACCCTCGGTGAATGGCGCGCGGGCAGTCGCGCAGCCAAGAAAAAGCCCGCACATCCTGCGATGCGCGGGCTCCGATGTTAACGCCTCCCGGTGATCAGGCCGGTGCCGACGTGCGGATCAGGTGGTCGAAAGCCGAAATCGCCGCCTTCGAGCCCTCGCCCATCGCGATGATGATCTGCTTGTACGGCACGGTGGTGACGTCGCCGGCCGCGAACACGCCGGGCGTGCTGGTTTCGCAACGCGCGTCGACCTGGATTTCGCCGTACTTCGTCAGCTCGATCGAACCCTTCAGCCATTCGGTGTTGGGCACCAGGCCGATCTGCACGAAGATGCCTTCGAGCTCGATCGTGTGCGACTCGCCGGTGGCACGGTCGGTGTACTTCAGCGCATTCACCTTGCCGTCGGCGCCACCCGTGACTTCGGTGGTCTGCGCCTGCAGGATCACCTTTACGTTGGGCAGGCTCAGCAGCTTGCGCTGCAGTACGGCGTCAGCGCGCATCTGCTTGTCGAATTCCAGCAGCGTCACGTGACCGACGATGCCGGCCAGATCGATCGCCGCTTCGACGCCCGAATTGCCGCCGCCGATCACCGCCACGCGCTTGCCCTTGAACAGCGGGCCGTCGCAGTGCGGGCAGTAGGCCACGCCCTTGTTACGGTACTCGCGCTCGCCCGGCACGTTCATTTCACGCCAGCGCGCACCGGTGGCGAGGATGACCGAACGCGACTTCAGCTGGCCGCCATTGGACAGTTGCAGCGTGATCAGGCCGTCGCCCGACTCGGCGGCGGGAATCAGCTTGTCGACGCGCTGCAGCGCCATCACGTCGACCTCGTAGCTCTTCACGTGCTCTTCGAGCGCGGCGGCGAGCTTGGGGCCTTCGGTCTCCTTGACCGAGATGAAGTTCTCGATGCCCAGCGTGTCCATCAGCTGGCCACCGAAGCGCTCCGCCACGACACCCGTGCGGATGCCCTTGCGCGCGGCGTAGATCGCCGCCGCCGAGCCGGCCGGGCCACCACCGACCACCAGCACGTCGAACGGCGCCTTGGCGCTCATCTTCTCCGCGTCGCGCTTGGCCGCACTGGTGTCGACCTTGCCGACGATCTCTTCGAGCGTCATGCGACCGGCGCCGAACAGTTCGCCGTTCAGGAACACCATGGGCACCGCCATCACCTGGCGCTCTTCGACTTCCTTCTGGAACAGCGCGCCGTCGATGGTGACCACCTTGACGCGCGGGTTCAGCACCGCCATCAGGTTCAGCGCCTGCACCACGTCCGGGCAGTTGTGGCAGGACAGCGACATGAACACTTCGAAGCTGTAGTCGCCATCGAGCGACTTGATCTGTTCGATCATCTCGTCCGACACGCGCGGCGGATGACCGCCAGCCTGCAGCAGCGCGAGCACCAGCGAGGTGAATTCATGGCCGAGCGGAATGGCCGCGAAGCGCAGCGACATGTTGCCACCCTTGCGGTTGATCGCGAACGACGGCGTGCGCGCGGCACTGCCCCGCTCCTCGCTGACAGTGATCTTGTCCGACAGCTCTGCGATGTCGGACAGCAGGCCCTGCAGTTCGCGCGAAGCGGCGCTGTCGTCCACCGCGGCCGTCAGTTCGATCGGTTGCTGCAGCTTTTCGAGGTAGGCCTTCAACTGGCCCTTGAGAGTGGCGTCCAGCATGGTGTGCTCGGCTTTCGAAACGGGTGTTGCGGAAAACAAAACGCCCGGGCCGGGCGCCGTCAGGGCATGTTCTCAAACCGCTTGAGAACACACCCTGGCACCTGACCCGGGCGCCTCTGCGAAGCGATGTGCGCTTAGATCTTGCCGACCAGGTCGAGCGACGGGGTCAGGGTTTCAGCGCCTTCCTTCCACTTGGCCGGGCAGACCTGGCCGGGGTGGCTGGCGACGAACTGGGCAGCCTTGAGCTTGCGCAGCGTTTCGTTCATGTCGCGGGCGATCGCGTTGTCGTGGATCTCGGCGGTCTTGATCTGACCTTCCGGGTTGATGATGAAGGTGCCGCGCAGCGCCAGGCCTTCTTCATCGATGTGCACGTCGAACGCACGGGTCAGCTGGTGGGTCGGGTCGCCAACCAGCGGGAACTGGGCCTTGCCGACGGCCGGCGAGGTTTCGTGCCACACCTTGTGCGAGAAATGGGTGTCGGTGGTGACGATGTACACTTCGGCACCGGCCTTCTGGAATTCGGCGTAGTTGTTGGCCGCGTCTTCGACTTCGGTCGGGCAGTTGAAGGTGAAGGCAGCCGGCATGAACACGATCACCGACCACTTGCCCTTCAGGCTCTCGTCGGTCACGGTGATGAACTTGCCGTTGTGGAAAGCGTTTGCCTTGAAGGGCTGGACGGTGCTGTTGATGATGCTCATGTCGAGATCCTCTTTTGTGGGTGGGGTGAAAGTCGCAATGATATTGCGAAACTGCCTCTTTGTTTAGACTTGATCTAAAAAAGTTCAGCGGAATCCGGAAAAAGATGCGCGCTGCGCCGCGTGAAGGCGACCAGCGACAGCATGACCGGCACTTCGACCAGCACGCCGACCACGGTCGCCAGCGCCGCGCCCGAGTGCAGTCCGAACAGGGAGATCGCAACGGCGACCGCAAGTTCGAAGAAATTCGACGTCCCGATCAGGCAGGCCGGTGCCGCCACCGGATAGGGCAGCTTCATCATTCGCGCGGCGACGAAGGCGATGGCGAAGATGCCGTAGGTCTGCAGCACCAGCGGCACGGCGATCAGTGCGATCACGAAGGGCTGGGCGACGATGGTTTCCGCCTGGAAGCCGAACAGCAGCACGACGGTGGCCAGCAGGCCGACGATGGACCACGGCTTGAGCCGCGCGACGAATCCGGCCAGTGCGGCACCGTTACCCAGCGCACGGCGGGTCAGCACCCCAGCAAGCAGCGGCAGCACCACGTAGAGCGCGGTGGACAGCAGCAGCGTCTCCCACGGCACGGCCACGTCGGTCACGCCGAGCAGGAAGGCGGCGATGGGCGCGAAGGCGAACACCATGACCAGATCGTTCACCGACACCTGCACCAGCGTGTAGTTGGGATCACCCCGCGTGAGCTGACTCCAGACGAACACCATGGCCGTGCAGGGTGCGACGCCGAGCAGGATCATGCCGGCGATGTATTCCGACGCCGATTGCGGATCGACCCAGGGCGCGAACAGGTGCTGGAAGAACAGCACGCCGAGTGCGGCCATCGTGAACGGCTTGATCAGCCAGTTCACGACCAGCGTCAGCACCAGGCCCTGCGGCCGTCGACCGACGTCGCGCACGGCGGCGAAGTCGATCTGGATCATCATCGGGTAGATCATCACCCAGATGAGCACGGCCACCACCAGATTGACGTGCGCCAGTTCCAGCGCCGCGACGGCCGCAAAGGCCGACGGCGCGACCAGTCCCAGCGCGACGCCCGCGATGATGGCCAGGCCCACCCACAGGGTGAGCCAGCGTTCGAACATGCCCATGGAAAGACCTCAGTGTGCGGCCAGATCGCGCGCGGTCTGCTGCAGCGCCAGCGCGTGCAGACGTTCGTCCGGCATCGCGACCAGAATCTCCAGACGACGGCGGATCAGCGCCAGCGTGTCGCGGAAGGCGGTCAGCTTCGCCGCATCGCTGCCGGGCGTGGCCGACGGATCGGCGTAGCCCCAGTGCGCGGTCGCCGGATGGCCCGGCCACACCGGGCAGGTTTCACCCGCTGCGCTGTCGCATACGGTGATGATCAGATCCATTGCCGGTGCGCCGGGCGCGGCGAATTCGTCCCAGGCCTTGCTGCGCACGCCCGTCGTATCGATGCCCTGCTCCGCCAGCGCCTGCAGCGCGAACGGATTCACCCGCCCGCTCGGCTGACTGCCGGCCGAAAAGGCGCGGAAACGGGCGCCACCGAGGTGGTTGAGCAGGCACTCGGCGAGCACGCTGCGCGCCGAATTGTGGGTGCACAGAAACAGCACGTTGAGCGGGCGAGCCATGTCAGCAGCAGCCCGAACCGGAGCTCTTCACGCCGATGTTCAGCGGCTTGCCGCGCGTCACCGGAGCCTGCGGCGCACAGCAGGCGGCACCGCCGCTGGCGGCTTCGTTGAACACCGGAATGTTGCCCAGCGTGTGGAAGTGCTCCCAGGCGATGCCCTGCGGGTCGGTCACCCAGTGCTTTTCGCTGCGCGCGTAACAGCAGGTGGTTTCGCCTTCGTCGAGCAGCGCCATGTCGGCTGACTCGGCGCGCGCCTTCATCGCCGCAAGTTCGGCCGGGTCGTCGGTCTGTATGCCGAGGTGGTCGATGCCCGGCTTGGTTCCGCGGGTCGAGATCGCGAAATTGACCGGCGGATCCTCCAGCATCCACTTCGCGTAATCGGCTTCGGTGCGCGCCGGCTGCGCGTCGAACAGCTTGTTGTAGAAGGCGATGCTCTTCGCCAGGTCGTCGACGTGCAGATGGACATGAAAGCGCTTCATTGCGGTTCTCCGGTCAGCAGTTCGTGCAGGAAGGTGCGGCCTCGACACAGGGTGTGCCGCGGCAGCAGTTTTCGGTGAGGTAGGCCATCAGTGCGCCCATGCGCGCGTAGTCGGCGCGGTAGATCAGGTGACGGCCGTCGCGCGACTGCAGCAGCAGGCCGGCCTGGGTCAGTTCCTTCAGATGGAAGGACAGCGTGGTCGGCGCCACCGACAGCGCCTCGCCGAGCGCGCCGGGCGTCATGCCGTCGGGACCGGCGACGACCAGTGCGCGAAACACGCGCAGACGGATTTCGTGGGCCAGTGCGGCCAGCGCGCGGATGATGTCCTGTTCTTCCATAATTCAACGATATTTGAATCGTTGAATCGATGCAAGTGCCGTGTGCTTTCGACTACGCTGGCGCTCCACCCGCTTTGCCCGCCCCGCCCGCCCGATGAAGACCCGCTACGACGACATTGCAGCCTACGTGACCAAGGACGGTTCGCTGATCCGCGAACTGATGCATCCGGCGCAGCACGGCGGGCAGGCGCAGAGCCTCGCCGAAGCGACCGTGCCGGCCGGCACCCGCACCGCGCTGCACCGGCACCATGTGACCGAAGAGCTGTACCACGTGACGGCCGGCCAGGGGCGCATGACGCTGGGCGAGCACAGCTTCGGCGTAACGGTCGGCGACACCGTGCTGATTCCGCCCGGGACTGCGCACTGCATCGAGGCGACCGGCAGCGAGGCACTGGTCATCCTCTGCTGCTGCAGTCCGGCCTATGCACACGACGACACGGAACTGCTCGACGAGGCCTCCGCGTGAGCGCCAATCTGTTCGACAACCTGCCGCCAGCGCAGCAGCCGGAAGAGCTGTTCGAAACGCTGTGCGCGCGGCCCGGCGTGCGCATCGAGCGCATCGTGTCGACCGGTCAGTGCAGCCCGCCCGGTTTCTGGTACGACCAGCCGGGCGACGAATGGGTGGCACTGCTGAGCGGTTCCGCCACGCTGCGATTCGAGGATGAAGCGACCGGTCGCGAACTGCGCCCCGGCGACTGGGTGTTCATCGCGGCGCATCGGCGCCACCGCGTCGAACGCACCGATGCCACCACCCCATCGGTCTGGCTGGCCGTGCATCTGGCCCCGCCGGACTGAGTGTCTCAGCCGGCCTTGCCGAGCAGTTCGCCGATTTCGTGTTCGCTCAACACCTTGCCCGCGGACACCACCTTCTCGTCGATCACCAGCGCCGGCGTCGACATGACGCCATAGGCGGCGATGTCGACGAAATCGGTCACCTTGACGATATCCGCCTGCTGGCCGCGCGCGGCCAGCGCCTTGCGCGTGTTGTCCGCCAGTTCGATGCACTTGCGGCAACCGCTGCCCAGTACCTTGATGATCATGTCGTCTCCCCGTCTGTCACGTCAGGTGAATGCGCCCGCCAGCGCGTTGAACAGATAGCCGATCAGCACGATGCCACCGGCCACGATGCCGACGAATGTCGCCAGCAGCGGCGTGCGGACAACGCGCTTGAGCATGACGATGGACGGCAGCGACAGCGCAGTGACCGACATCATGAACGCCAGCGCCGTACCCAGCCCGACGCCGCGCGCCACCAGCGCCTCGGCGATCGGCAACGTGCCGAAGATGTCGGCGTACATCGGCACCCCGATCAGCGTGGCCAGCGGCACCGACCATGGCTTGTCCTGACCAAGCAGCCCGTTGATCAGGCGCTCCGGTATCCAGTTGTGGATGGCCGCGCCGATGCCGACACCGATCAGGATGTAGAGCCAGACGCGGCGAACGATGTCGCGCACCTGGTCGCGGGCGAAGCGCAGGCGCTCGCGCACGTCGGGCACGCCGTCGTCACCGTTCATGACCGGGCTGGTGAACACGAAGGGCTCGATGTGGCCCTCCATCCGCGCGCGGCTGATCAAGGTGCCACCGACCACCGCCAGCACGACGCCGACCGTCACGTAGGCGATGGCGATGGGCCAGTTGAAGATGCTGGCCAGCAGGATGACCGACGCCAGATCGACCAGCGGCGACGAGATCAGGAAGGAGAAGGTGATGCCGATCGGCAGCCCGGCGCTGGTGAAGCCGATGAACAGCGGAATTGACGAACAGGAACAGAAGGGCGTGACGGTACCGAGCAGCGCTGCCAGCACATTGCCGCGCACCCCGGTGAAACGCCCCAGGATGCGACGCGTGCGCTCGGGCGGGAAATGGCTCTGCACGTATGAAATGCCGAAGATCAGCAGCGACAGCAGGATGAAGATCTTCACCGTGTCATAGATGAAGAAATGCACGCTGGCGCCGACCCGCCCGCTCATCGGCAAACCGATGCCCTGCTCGACCAGCATGCGCACCAGATCGGACAGCCACTGCATGCGCAGCAGCTGGTCGTTGAGCCAGCCAAACGGATTCATTGCGGGTGCGGGCAGCAGGACATGACGCTCATGCTAGACCTGTAGCGCGCCCAGCAGCTTCAACTGCCTCAAGCGAAAGCGAACGCCTTCAGTCGGGCGCGCCGAAATCCAGGGCGCTCTGCGCGACCGGTGCAAAGCTGCGGCGGTGAATCGGTGACGGGCCGTGGATGCGCAATGCGGCCAGATGCTCGGCGGTCGGATAGCCCTTGTGCTTTGCAATGCCGTACTGCGGATACAGCGCCGCCAGCGCCATCATTTCGTGATCGCGGCCGGTCTTGGCCAGGATGGAGGCGGCCGAGATCGCCGCTTCCGACGCGTCGCCGCCGACGATCGCGCGCGCTGGCACGGCGAGGCCGGGCGGTACGCGATTGCCGTCGATCAGCACCTGATCGGGCGGCACGGCAAGGCCTTCGACCGCGCGGCGCATCGCCAGCATGGTCGCGTGCAGGATGTTCAGGCGGTCGATCTCCTCCACCGTCGCGATGCCGACCGCCCAGGCCAGCGCGCGCTCGCGGATCAAGGGCGCCAGCGCTTCGCGCTTCTTTTCCGACAGCTTCTTCGAATCGTTCAGGCCGTCTATGGGGCGCAAGGGATCGAGAATGACCGCCGCCGCATAGACCGGACCGCACAGCGGACCCCGGCCGGCCTCGTCGACGCCGGCGATCTTCATGCGCGTGGCAGATGCGGCAGGATGGCCGCCGCGGCGCGCGCTGCCGTGCCCTGGCGAAGCGTGAAATGGATGCGCTCGAATTCGTCGATCTGCGCCGCCCGCGCCACCGCGTCGCCGAGCAGCGCGTCGAGCGCGTCAGCCAGCTTTTCAGGCGTGGCGTCGTGCTGCAGCAGCTCGGGCACGATGCTGCGGCCGGCCAGGATATTGGGCAGGCCGACCCAAGGCTGATAGGCCATGCGCTTCATGATGCGATAGCTCAGCGCGTGGATGCGGTAGGCCACGACGTGCGGCGCGCGGCACAGGGCCGCTTCGAGGGTCGCCGTGCCGCTGGCCACCAGCGCCACGTCGCAGGCCATCAGCGCGTCGCGCGCGTGACCGAACAGGATGGACACCGGCAGTTCGGTCGCCTGACAGTCCCACAGCGCCTGTTCGAACTGGGTACGCGTTTCGCGCGTGGTCAGCGGCACCAGGAATCTGAGGTCCGGATGGCGCTCGTGCAACAGCTTGGCCGCACCGATCCAGGAATGCGCGTTGTACTGCAGTTCCGACTGCCGGCTGCCCGGCAGCAGCGCCACGATGCGCGCATCGACCGGTATGGCCAGGCGCTCGCGGGCGGCGAAGCGCTGTGGCTCGGGCGAAATCTCGTCGGCGAAGGGATGGCCGACATAGCTCACCGGCACGCCGGCCTTCTCGTAGATCGCCGGCTCGAACGGGAACAGGCAGAGCACGCGCGACACGCTGCGCGCGATGCCCTTGATGCGGCCACCGCGCCAGGCCCAGATCGACGGGCTCACGTAGTGGATGGCGGGCACGCCCGCATCGCGCAGCTTGCGCTCCAGCCACAGATTGAAATCAGGGGCGTCGACGCCGATGAAGGCGGCCGGCTTGTCCCTGAGCAGACGGTCGAGCAGGCTGCGACGGATGCCGGCCAGTTCGCGGTAGTGCTTCAGCACCTCGAAATAGCCGCGCACAGCCAGCTTTTCAGATGGCCACCAGGCGTCGAAGCCGGCCGACTGCATGCGCGGCCCGCCGATACCGACGAAGTCGATATCGGGCCGCGCATCGCGCAGCGCCTTGATCAGGTGCGCAGCCAGCTGGTCGCCCGACGCTTCGCCGGCGACCATGGCCACCGTGATGCGGGAGGCCATTATCGGATGATGCCGCGTCCGCCGGATGCGAGGAAATCGGACAGCAGCGCGACTTCGGGCGTCGTCTTCGCCGCTTCGGCGATGGCGGCCTTGGCTTCGTCCAGCGTCAGCCCCTCGCGGTACAGCGTCTTGTAGGCGCGCTTGATCGCCATGATGGCTTCGCTGCTGTAGCCGCGGCGGCGCAGGCCTTCGCTGTTGATGCCGTGCGGGCTGGCCGGCACGCCGTTGGCCAGCACGAAGGGCGGCACGTCCTGCAGCACGCTCGAATGCACGCCGCAGAAGCTGTGCGCACCGACGCGGACGAACTGGTGCACGCCGGTGAAGCCGCCGAGAATGGCCCAGTCGCCGACATGCACATGACCGGCCAGCGCGGTGTTGTTGGCCATGATGGTGTGGCTGCCGACCTGGCAGTCGTGCGCGACGTGCACGTAGGCCATGATCCAGTTGTCGTCGCCGAGACGCGTGACGCCGCCGTCCTGCACGGTGCCGCAGTTCATCGTCGCGTATTCGCGCACGGTGTTGCGGTCGCCGATCTCCAGACGGGTCGGTTCATTGGCGTACTTCTTGTCCTGCGGTGCACCGCCGATCGAACAGAAGGGGTGGAACGCGTTGTCGCGCCCGATGCGGGTATGGCCCTGAATCACCACGTGCGCATGCACCTTGGTGCCGGCACCGATCTCGACGTTCGGCCCGATGATGCTGTAGGCACCGATCTCGACACCGTCGGCGATCTGCGCCGCCGGATCGACGATGGCGGTCGGATGGATGAGCGTTGCCATCAGGTCGGACGCACCGCACAGAGCAGTTCGGATTCGGCCACCACGCCGCCGTCAACGCGCGCGCGCGCCTGGTACTTCCAGATGCCGCGCGAGTGCTTAAGCAGGTCGACTTCGAGAATGAGCTGGTCGCCGGCCATGACCGGCTTCTTGAAGCGGGTGTTGTCCACGCCACAGAGGTAATAGACCGAATCGGCGTCGGGCGTCGTGCCCAGCGTTTCGAAGGACAGGATGGCGGCGGTCTGCGCCAGCGCCTCGACGATGAGCACGCCCGGCATGACCGGGTGGTTCGGGAAGTGGCCGGGGAAGAAGGGCTCGTTGATCGTGACGTTCTTCAGCGCCTTGATGTACTTGCCCGCCTCGACTTCGAGCACGCGATCGACCAGCAGGAAAGGAAAGCGGTGCGGCAGCGACTTCAGCACCGCGTGGATGTCCATCGATTTCAATTCAGTCTTCCTTGTTGCCTTGCAGCGTTGCAAGTTGTTGCTCGAGCGCCTTGATGCGATCGGCCATCGAATCGAGGTGGCGCAGGCGCGAGTAGTTGCGCGTCCATTCCTTGTGCTCCATCGACGGCACCGAACCGGTATAGACGCCCTTCTCCGGAATCGACTTGGTCGCGAACGACACCGCCGACACCACCACGTCATCGACGATGTCGATGTGGCCCATGATGTTGGCCGAACCGCCGATCATGCAGCGCTTGCCTATCGTCGTGCTGCCGGCCACGCCGGAACACGCCGCCATCGCAGTATGGTCGCCGATACGCACGTTGTGGGCGATCTGGATCAGGTTGTCGAGCTTTACGCCGTCGCCGATCACGGTGTCTTCGAGCGCGCCGCGGTCCACCGTCGTGTTGGCACCGATTTCGACGTCGTTGCCGATCAGTACGCGACCGATCTGCGGAATCTTGACCCAGCTGCCGTCCGCCTCGCGGGCGAAGCCGAAGCCGTCGGCGCCGATCACGGCGCCCGAATGCAGGATGCAGCGCTCGCCGATCACGCAGTGCGCGTACACGACGACGCGCGGATGCAGCCGCGTGCCGGCGCCGACGCGCACACCCTCGCCCAGCACGCAGCCGGCGCCGATCAGCACGTTGGCGCCGATGTCCGCACCCTCGCCCACCACGGCACCGGCGGCGACATGGGCGGACGCATCGACCCGCGCCCCCGGATGCACGCTGGCAGCCGGATCGATGCCGGCGGCCGGGCGCAGATCGGGATTCAGCAGCTGGGCGACGCGGGCGAAATAGAGATAGGGATTGCGCACGCGGATGTGCGTGCGGGCGAGATTCTCGCCGTCGGCTGGCGGCACGATGACCACACCCGCACCGCTGCTGGCAAGAACGCTGCGGTACTTCGGATTGGACAGAAAGGAGATGTGAGCCGGGCCGGCGCTGTCGAGCGGCGCCACCTGCTCGACCAGCAGGTCGGCGTCGCCATGCAGTTCGCCGCCCAACCGGGCGACGATGTCGCCAAGACGGGCTGCCATGTTCTTACTTGCTTGCCGGCGGGTCGGCCAGCGCCTTCAGCACCTTCTCGGTGATGTCGATGCGCTGGCTGCGATACACCACTTCCTGGAAGATGATGTCGTACTTCTCGGCCTCGGCGATCACCTTGATCGCCTTGTTCGCCTTGTCGAGCACGCCAGCCAGTTCCTCGTTGCGGCGCTGGTTCAGGTCTTCACGGTACTCGCGCTCGCGACGCTGCATGTCGCGGGTGAGTTCGCTGAATTCACGCTCCTTGGCGCGGCGGTCGCTGTCGGACAGCGTGACCGCATTCTTTTCCATGTTCTGCTGCATGCCCTGCAGCTGCTTGGCCAGCTTTTCCAGCTCCTGGCTGCGCTTCTCGAATTCCTTTTCGAGCTTCTTCTGCGCGCGCACCGCCGGTGCCGCCTCGCGCAGGATGCGTTCGGTGTCGACGAAGCCGATCTTGACGTCGCTTTCTGCGCGCACCGGTGCGGCCGTCAGCAAAGCGAGCGAAGACAGCAATGCAATGAATATGAGGCGTGCGGACATACTCGACCTGTTCATACGGAGCTCTTCTTGATCAGAACACATTGCCCATCTGGAACTGGAAGCGCTGGAGACGATCGAGCGGATCCTTGTTCAGGGGCTGTGCAATGCTGAACTTCAGCGGTCCCATGGGCGAACTCCACGCCACGGAAAGGCCGGCACTATAACGCATATCGCCCAGACTCAGGCTCTGGCCATCGGCCCAGACGTTACCCGCATCGACGAAGGTGCCCAGACGCAGCGACTTGTCCTGCCCCATGCCGGGGAAGGGGAAAAGCACCTCGGCGTTCATCACCAGCCGGCGGTCACCGCCAATGGTGGTGCGCAGCAGGTTGCCGTTGCCATCGCGGTCACGCTGGCCGATCGACGCGGTTTCAAAGCCGCGCACCGAGCCGATGCCGCCAACGTAGAAGTTCTTGTAGAACGGCAGCGGCTTGTCGCCGTAACCGCGACCATAACCCAGTTCGCCATTGAGCATCAGCACGAAGTTGCCCCACAGCGGGAAATAGGTCTGGTGCTGGTAGGAGGCCTTCATGTAGCGCAGGCCGCCGGGCGGAATCGCGATTTCGCCGTTCACACGCTGGATCGAGCCCTTCGTCGGGTAGATGAAGCTGTCGCGTGTGTCGCGTGCCCAGCCTATCGTGCTCACCAGCGAGTTGTTGGTGTCGCCGAATTCATTGACGAAGTTCTTGTAGCGCTGCGGGCTGTCGGAGAAGGTGTCGATCGAGGTCTGATCGACCGCCAGACCGAAGTTGATGCGGTCGTCCTCGCGGATCGGGAAACCCCAGCGCAGGCCGGCGCCGACCGACGACGTACGGTAGTTGCCGATGCGCAGACGGGTCGGGTCGACGTTGCGCAGATAAACGTCGAAGCCGCGCGAAATGCCGTCCGGCGTGTAGTACGGATCGGTGAAGGACAGCGCGTAGGTCTTGTTGATGCTGCCGCTGTTCAGGCTCAGCGACATCGACTTGCCGCTGCCGAACAGGTTCTGCTGCGAAATTGAGGTCGACAGGATCAGGCTTTCCGAGCTGGAGAAGCCGGCACCGAACATCAGGTTGCCGGTCGGCTTTTCCTTCACCGTCAGGTTCACGTCGACCTGGTCGGTGGTGCCGGGCACGGCAGGCGTCTCCACCGTGGCCGCATCGAAGTAGCCGAGGCGGTCGACGCGGGTACGCGAACGGTTGATCTTCTCGCCGTCGTACCAGGCGCCTTCCATCTGGCGGAATTCGCGGCGGATGACCTGGTCGGCCGTCTTGCTGTTGCCCAGCACGTTCACCCGGCGCACATAGACGCGGCGGCCCGGATCAACGAACACGGTGAACGAGACAGTCTGCTTGTCCTTGTCCGGTTCCGGCACCGCATTGACGTTGGCGAAGGCATAGCCTTCGTTGCCGAGGCGGTCATTGATCGCCTTGGTGGTGTCGGTCAGGTTCTTACGCGAGAACTCGTCGCCCGGCTTCAGCTTCACCAGCTTGCGCAGTTCCTCTTCCGGCAGCAGCAGATCGCCCGACAGCTTCACACCGGACACCGTGTATTTCTTGCCCTCGGTGATCGAAATGGTGATGTAGATGTCCTGCTTGTCCGGCGTGATCGACACCTGGGTCGAATCGACGTTGAATTCGAGGTAGCCGCGATCGAGGTACCAGCTGCGCAGCGTTTCCACGTCGGCGCTGAGCTTCTGGCGCGAATACTGGTCGTTCTTCGTGTACCAGGTGAGCCAGTTCGGCGTGGTCAGCGTGATCATCTTCAGCAGGTCCTTCTCCTTGAAGGCACTGGCACCGACGATGTTGATCTGACGGATCTTGGCGACCTCGCCTTCATCGACCTGGAAGTTGATCGCCACGCGGTTGCGCTCAAGCGGCGTCACGGTGGTCTTGACCTCGACCGAATAACGGCCGCGCGACAGGTACTGTCGCTTCAGTTCCTGCTCGGCGCGCTCCAGCACGGCGCGGTCGAAGATGCGCGACTCGGCCAGGCCCACGTCACGCAGACCCTTCTTGATCGCTTCCTTGTCGAATTCCTTCATGCCGGTGAAGTCGAGCGAGGCGATGGCCGGACGCTCCTCGATCACCACCACCAGCACGTCGCCCTCGACCTCGATGCGCACGTCCTTGAAGAAGCCGGTCGCGAACAGCGCCTTGATGGCCTCGGCCGCCTTGTCCTCGGTGAAGCTCTCGCCGACGCGCACTGGCAGATAGTTGAACACCGTGCCGGCTTCGGTCCGCTGAATTCCCTCGACGCGAATGTCGCGGACGACGAAAGGCTCGAAGGCGTGGGCATGAGCCGACAGCAGTCCCGCGATCAGGGCGGGCAGGAGAAACTTGCGCATTGGGGGAAGTGGGGAATTCAGTCGGTAGTCAACCGAAAAGGCGATTGATATCGTTGTAGAAGGCGAACGCCATGAGCATCAGCAGGATGGCGAGGCCGACCTGTTGCCCGATTTCCATGACCCGCTCCGGAACCGGACCGCCCTTGAAAAATTCGATCGTATAGTACATCAAGTGCCCACCGTCCAGCAGCGGGATGGGCAGCAGGTTGAGCACGCCCAGACTGATGCTGATCAGCGCGATGAACTTGATGTAGTGGGTCAGCCCCATGGCCGCCGACTGACCCGCGTAGTCGGCGATGGTGACCGGCCCGCTCAGGTTCTTCCACGACAGTTCGCCGGTAATCATGCGGCCGAAGGCCTTGAGGCTGAACAGCGCGGTGTCCCAGGTCTGGCCGACCGCCAGCAGCAGCGATTCGCCGACGCCATGCCGCACTTCGACGAACAGCCGCTCGCGCAGGGTCGGATCGGGTTCGGGGCCGATGCCCAGGCGGCCGAAACGCTGTCCGCCCTCCTCCACCGTGGCGACTTCGGCGCGCAGCACGGCCTCGGCGCCGTCGCGCAGCACCACCACGTCGACGGTCCGACCGCCCAGTTCGCGCACCTGCTGCACCATGGCCGCCCAGTCGTCGACCGCCTGTCCGTTGATGGACAGCACGCGGTCGCCTTCGCGCATGCCCGCCTTATCCGCCGCGCTGCCCTCGCCCACGCTGCCGACCACCGTCGCGACACGCGGCCGGAACGGCAGCAGGCCCACCCGCTCCATCAGCGTCGCGTCGACATCGCTGCCGATGCCCGACAGGTCGATTCGCCGCGTATTGATTTCCGCCCGGTCGTTGACCGTTTCCAGCACCAGCGAACGGCCCTCGACCGCTGCGCGGGCGACGTGCCAGCGCAGGTCCTGCGCCGACGCGATCGGTTTGCCATCGACGGCACGCACCTGCTCGCCGTCCGTGACGCCGGCCACCGCCGCCGGGGTGCCCGTCGCGGGCGCCGCCAGCAGCGCACGCGGCTCTTCCATGCCGTAGATGAACAGGCCCCAATAGACGACGATGGCGAGCAGGAAATTGGCGATCGGTCCGGCCGACACGATGGCGAAACGGCGCCCCACAGTCTGCCGGTTGAAGGCGCGGTGGCGTTCGTGCTCGGCCACTTCGCCTTCGCGCTCGTCGAGCATCTTGACGTAGCCGCCGAGCGGAAACACCGACAACGCCCACTCGGTGTTGTCCGGGCCGTAGCGGCGCATCCACAGCGGACGGCCGAAGCCGACGGAAAAACGCAGCACCTTGACGCCACACAGCCGCGCCACGCTGTAGTGACCCAGTTCGTGCACGGTAATCAGGATGCCCAGCGCCAGCGCGAAGGCCGCCAGGTAGAACAGCGGATTCAAGCGCGCGCCCCGATCTGGCGCCGTGCGACCTCGCGCGCCGCAGCATCGGCGGCGAACACTTCGTCGAGCGTGCTCGACGGCTGATCGGGAAGGGTGTCGAGGGTGGCGGCAATCACATCGGCTATGGCACGGAAACCGAGCCGATGTTCCAGGAAAGCGGCAACCGCGACTTCGTTCGCCGCATTGAGCACGGCCGGCGTGCCCGCGCCGGCGCGCAGTGCGTCGAAAGCCAGCTTGAGGCAGGGAAAACGGTCGAGATCCGGGCGCTCGAACACCAGATCGGCCGCCGCCGCCAGGTCAAGCACGCCGACGCCGGACTCGATCCGCTCCGGCCAGGCCAGCGCGTGCGCGATCGGTGTGCGCATGTCCGGATTGCCCATCTGCGCCAGCACCGAGCCGTCGACGTACTCGACCATCGAATGCACGATACTCTGCGGGTGGATCACCACGTCGATGCGCTCGGCCGGCGTATCGAACAGCCAGCGCGCCTCGATCACTTCGAGGCCCTTGTTCATCATGGTGGCCGAATCGACCGAAATCTTGCGGCCCATGTCCCAGTTCGGGTGGGCGCAGGCCTGTTCCGGCGTCACGTTCGCCAGATCGGCGATCGGCGTACGGCGGAACGGACCGCCCGACGCGGTCAGCAGGATGCGGCGCACGCCCTCGCGCCCCTTGGCCGGCATGCACTGGAAGACTGCGTTGTGCTCGCTGTCGATGGGCAGCAGCGTCGCGCCGTGAGCAGACACCTCGCGCATGAACAGGTCGCCGCTCATTACCAGGCTTTCCTTGTTCGCCAGCAGAATGCGCTTGCCGGCGCGCGCGGCCGCCAAAGCCGGGCGCAGGCCGGCGGCGCCGACGATAGCCGCCATCACGGTATCGACCTCGGGCAGCGCAGCGACCATTTCCAGCGCCTCGACGCCGTGCATGACTTCGGTCGGCACCCGACCGGTCAGGCGCTCGCGCAACACGACGGCGGCGTCGGCGTCGGCCACCACGGCGATGCGCGGCGCGAAGGCGATGCACTGTTCGGCCAGGCGGTCGATCTGGCGATGGCCGGACAGCGCGACGATCTCGAAACGGTCCGGATGGCGCGCGACGACGTCCAGCGTGCTGACGCCGATCGAGCCGGTCGCGCCCAGTACGGTCAGTCTGCGCATCAGTTCGACGCTCCGGGTATCAGGTTGAGCAGATAGAAGCCTATCAGCGGCAAGGTGGCCGTCAGGCTGTCGACGCGGTCGAGCACGCCACCATGGCCGGGCAGCAGCTGGCTGCTGTCCTTCATGCCGGCCTGACGCTTCATCATCGATTCGAACAGGTCGCCGACGATGCTCACCGCGGTCAGCAACAGCAGCATCCCCGCCCAGAACGGCGCAGAGGGCATCTGCGCCGTGTCGAACAGCGCCGGCTTGATGGCGAGGCCGTACAGCTGGACGGCGACGACGGCACCGGCTGCGCCCTCCCAGGTCTTGCCGGGGCTGATCGACGGTGCCAGCTTGTGGCGGCCGAAGGCCTTGCCGGTGAAATAGGCGGCGATGTCGGCGATCCAGACGACCGCCATCAGCAGCAGCAGCGGCAGCACGCCGATGGCGCGCAGCTGTATCAGCGCCAGCGCCGGCGGCAACAGCACGAGAACGCCGGTCAGAACAAGCCAGGGCTGCGCCGGGCGCGCGCCGCGCGACATCCAGAACGGCACGACCAGCAGCCAGAACAGGATGGCCAGTGCATGCAGCGCGGACAGCGCGGGCGCCGCGTCGGCGACAACGCCCTGCGCGTCGAAGGAGCGTTGTGCGCAGAAACCGACCACGGCGAAGGTGAGCACGCCCGCGACGCGCGCGCCCAGCGGCGCGAAACCGATCAGGCGCGCCCACTCCCAGCCGGCGAAACCCAGTATCGCGGCGACCAGCCAGCCCCATGCGGCCAGATCCATGCCCCACAGTGCAGCCGACAGTCCGGCCAGCAGGACGATGGCCGTCAGTACGCGCTGCTTAAGCATGCTGGCCGGCTGCGGCCGCTGACTGGACCTGTTCGCTGGTTCGGCCGAAGCGACGTTCCCGCTGCTGGTAGGACGTGATGGCCTCGTCTATGGCCGCACCATTGAATTCGGGCCACAGGCTGTCGGTGAAATAGAGTTCGGTGTAGGCCAGTTGCCAGAGCAGGAAATTGCTGATGCGCTGTTCGCCACCGGTGCGGATGAACAGATCGGGCTCGGGCGCGTAAGCCATCGACAGATGCGGCGCCAGTTCCTGTTCGGTGAAGCCGTCGCGCCGCTCGGGGTGCGCCTTCAGCATGCGCTCGACCGCCTGCAGGATGTCCCAGCGGCCGCCGTAGTTGGCGGCGATGGTCAGATTGAGGCCGGTATTGCCTTCGGTCAGCGCCTCGGCATTGCGTATCAATTCGACCAGACGCGGTTCGAAACGGCCCAGGTCGCCGACCACGCGCAAACGGATGCCGTTCTCGTGCAGGCGGACGACTTCGTCCTCCAGCGCCCGCACGAACAGCTGCATCAGGAAATTGACTTCCTCGGCCGGCCGCCGCCAGTTCTCGGAACTGAAGGCGAACAGCGTCAGATAGCCGACGCCGCGCTCGGCGCAGCGCTTGACCACCGCGCGCACCGCCTCGACACCCTTGCGGTGGCCGGCGACGCGCGGCATGAAACGGCGGCGCGCCCAGCGGCCATTGCCATCCATGATGATGGCGATGTGTCGCGGGACTGCGGACGAGCCGGTGCTGGAAGACAAGATCCGGTGCCTGGCTTCAGACGGCCATCAGGTCTTGCTCTTTTTGCGCCAGTTGCTTGTCGACCTCGGCGATGTAGCGGTCGGTCAGCTTCTGTACGTCGTCCTGCGCGCGGCGCTCGTCGTCCTCGGAAATTTCCTTTTCCTTGACGGCTTCCTTCAGCGCGTTGTTGGCGTCACGACGCAGATTGCGCACGGCCACGCGCGCATTCTCGGCTTCGCCACGGACGACCTTGATCAGCTCCTTGCGGCGCTCTTCGGTCAGCGGCGGCATCGGCACGCGCACGATATCGCCCATGGCCGACGGGTTCAGGCCGAGGTCGGAATCGCGGATCGCCTTCTCGACGACCGACAGCATCTTCTTTTCCCACGGCTGCACGCCGATGGCGCGCGCGTCGATCAGCGTCACGTTGGCGACCTGCGACAGCGGCACCATGGAGCCGTAGTAATCGACCTGGATGTGGTCGAGGATGCCGGTGTGCGCACGACCGGTACGCACCTTGCCGAAGTCGGCCTTGAGCGACTCCAGCGTTTTCTGCATCTTCTGTTCGGTGGTTTTCTTCAACTCGGGGATCATGACGTCGCCTCTTGTTGGAAGGGACGGCCGCGAGGGCGCGGCCGCTAGAGCAAAGGGGCCAACGGCCCCTGCACCACTATATATGGACCAGCGTGCCTTCGTCTTCGCCCATCACGACACGCTTGAGCGCGCCCGCCTTGAAGATGCTGAACACCTTGATCGGCAGTTGCTGGTCGCGGCACAGCGCGAGCGCGGTGGCGTCCATCACCTTCAGATCGCGGCTGATGGCCTCGTCGAAGCTGATGCGGTCGTAGCGCGTGGCGCTCTTGTCCTTCATCGGATCGGCGCTGTAGACGCCATCGACCTTGGTCGCCTTCAGCACGATTTCGGCTTCGATCTCGCGACCGCGCAGCGCAGCTGCGGTGTCGGTGGTGAAGAAGGGGTTGCCGGTGCCGGCGGCAAAGATGACGACCTTGCCCTCTTCGAGGTAGCGGATCGCCTTGCCGCGGATATAGAACTCGACCACGGGCTCGATGCTGAGCGCGGACTGCACGCGCGCGGCGACGCCGGCCTGACGCATCGCGTCGCCCAACGCCAGCGCGTTCATCACGGTGGCCAGCATGCCCATGTAGTCGGCGGTGGCGCGGTCCATACCGGCCGCGCCGCCCGCCACGCCGCGGAAGATGTTGCCTCCGCCGATCACGACGCCCACTTCCACGCCCAAGGCGCGGATCTCGGCAACTTCAGCGACGATGCGTGCAAGCATGTCGCGGCTGATGCCGTAGTCGTCGTCGCCCATGAGGGCTTCGCCCGACAGCTTCAGAAGGATGCGGCGATAGGCAACAGTCATGCAGGCTCCCGGGCTCAGGCCTTGGCGGCCGCTGCTGCGGCAGCCTGGGCGGCGACTTCGGCTGCGAAGTCGGTGGTCTTCTTCTCGATGCCTTCGCCGACCACGTAAAGCGTGAAGGAGGCGATCTTCGCCGACTTCGCCTTCAGCAGCTGTTCGATGGTCTGCTTGCCGTCTTCGGCCTTGACGAAGACCTGACCCAGCAGGGTGACTTCCTTCAGGTACTTCTGCACCGAGCCTTCGGCGATCTTGGCGATCATCTCTTCCGGCTTGCCGGCTTCGCGCGCCTTCTCGATCGCAACGCGACGTTCGGCTTCGATCAGGTCGGCCGACACGCCGGTCGAATCCAGCGACTTCGGCTTCGACGCGGCGATGTGCATCGCCAGGTCCTTGGCCATCGCGTCGTCACCGCCGACGACATCGACCAGCACGCCGATCTTCGAGCCGCCATGCACGTAGCTGGCGACCTTGCCTTCAGCCTGCACGCGCACGAAGCGGCGGATCGACATGTTCTCGCCGATCTTGCCAACCAGTGCGGCGCGGGTCGATTCGATCGTGCCTTCGCCGAACGGCAGCGCCGACAGCGCGGCCACGTCGGCCGGGTTGTTGTCGGCGACCAGCTTGGCGGCGCCATTGACCAGCGCCAGGAAGTCGTCGTTCTTGGCCACGAAGTCGGTTTCGCAGTTCACTTCGACCATCGCGGCAGTCTTGCCGTCGGCCGACAGGAACAGACCCACCACACCCTCGGCGGTCACGCGGGCGGCGGCCTTGCTCGCCTTGTTGCCCAGCTTCACGCGGAGGATTTCTTCGGCCTTCGCCAGGTCGCCGCCCGCTTCGGTCAGCGCCTTCTTGCATTCCATCATCGGAGCGTCGGTCTTTTCGCGCAGCTCCTTGACCATACCTGCGGTGATTTCCGCCATGCTCATTCCTGCCTATAAGTTCGAATCGGTAAAACAATCGCGGGCGCCTGGGCGCCCGCGGCAATCGATCAGGCCTGGGCTTCGCCTTCGCCTTCGACCTCGACGAACTCGTCGTCGGACTTCAGCTGCGCCACCAGGTCCTGGGCGGCGCTGTTGCGGCCTTCCAGGATCGCGTCGGCGACGCCGGACGCGTACAGGCGGATCGCGCGGCTCGAATCGTCATTGCCCGGAATGACGTAATCGACGCCCAGCGGCGAGTGGTTGGTATCGACCACGGCCACGACCGGGATGCCCAGCTTGTTGGCTTCGGTGATGGCGATCTTGTGATAGCCGACGTCGATCACGAACAGCGCGTCCGGCAGACCGCCCATGTCCTTGATGCCGCCGATGCTCTTCTGCAGCTTGACCAGCTCGCGCTGCAGCACCAGGGCTTCCTTCTTCGGCATGCGTTCCATCGAACCGTCTTCGACCATGGCTTCCAGGTCCTTCAGGCGCTTGACCGACAGCTTCAGCGTCTTGAAGTTGGTCAGCATGCCACCGAGCCAGCGCTCATCGACATAGGGCACGCCGGCGCGTTGCGCCTCTTCGGCCACGATTTCGCGGGCCTGGCGCTTGGTGCCAACCATCAGGATGGTGCCCTTGTTGGCGGACATGCGGCGGATGAAGGCCATCGCGTCGTTGTACTTGGCGACGGTCTTTTCCAGGTTGATGATGTGAATCTTATTGCGATGGCCGAAAATGAAGGGGGCCATCTTGGGGTTCCAGAAGCGGGTCTGGTGTCCGAAATGGACACCCGCCTCCAGCATTTCGCGCATGGATACGGACATTCGAGATTACTCCGAACAGGGTTTGACCTCCGCCCGGCCGTGTTCACAGCCAGTGTTCCGGCTGCGCACCCTATCGGTTCAGTCACCGTATACATATGCGGCGACACCGGGCGTGTGGATTTGTCTGACGCACCCGCCATCGGGTACTGAAATCAGACAGCCTGCGATTCTAGCAGCCGCAATGCAACAAACTCAAGTCGGCCGGATGACAGCAGTTTGCCGCCCGGAACCGCTTCCGCTAACCTGCTGTCCCTCGGAACACCCTTACAGAGCCTTTTCATGAGCGTCACCATCAAGACAGCGGAAGAAATCGAGAGCATGCGCGTCGCGTGCAGACTGGCGTCGGAAGTGCTCGACTACATCGAGCCCCACGTGCAGCCGGGCGTCACGACGGCCGAGCTCGACCGCCTGTGCCATGAATACATGGTGAACGTGCAGCAGACCATCCCGGCGCCGCTCAATTACGCGCCGCCCGGCTACAGCCCCTATCCGAAGTCGATCTGCACCTCGGTCAACCACGTCGTGTGCCACGGCGTACCGGCCGACCGTGCCCTGAAGAAGGGCGACATCGTCAATCTGGACATCACCGTCATCAAGGACGGCTTCCACGGCGACACCAGCCGCATGTTCATCGTCGGCGGCGAGACGACCAAGCAGGCGGCACGTCTGTGCCTGATCACCTACGAATGCCTGTGGCTGGGCATTTCCAAGGTGAAGCCGGGCGCCCGACTGGGCGACATCGGCCACGCCATCCAGCGCCACGCCGAGAACAACGGCTTCTCCGTCGTGCGCGAATTCTGCGGTCACGGCATCGGCCGGAAATTCCACGAAGAGCCGCAGGTGCTGCACTACGGCAAGCCGGGCACCGGCATGGAGCTGAAGGAAGGCATGATCTTCACCATCGAGCCGATGATCAACGCCGGCCGCGCCGCCGTGTCGGAACTGCCGGACGGCTGGACCATCGTCACCCGCGACCGCAGCCTGTCCGCGCAATGGGAGCACACGGTGCTGGTCACCGCCGACGGTTACGAGGTGCTGACCGTGTCGGCCGGCAGCCCGCCGCCGGCGCTGAGCGGCGACACTGCCCGGGCCGCCTGAGCGGTGAACGGTCCGGCCGATTCCGACGCGCTGCGCCAGCTCGCCGGCGCACTGCGCAGCGAACTGGCGGCCAGCCAGCTCGAATTCCGCACGCGTTTCGAACAGGACGGCAACAGCAGCCGCATGCTCGCGGCGCGCGCCCGCGCCGTCGACAACGCGCTGCGGCGGCTGTGGGCAGCGGTCGGACTGCCGCGCACCGCGGCGCTGATCGCCGTCGGCGGTTACGGGCGCGGCGAGCTGTATCCGGCGTCCGACGTCGATGTGCTCTTCCTGACGCCAAGCGAGGTGTCGGCTGACATCGAGGCCAAGCTCGAACATCTGGTCGGACTGCTGTGGGACATCGGTCTGGACATCGGTCACAGCGTGCGCTCGGTCGGACAGTGCGTCGATGAAGCGGCGCGCGATATCACGGTCGAAACCACGCTGCTCGAAGCACGCCTGCTCGCCGGTTCGCGCAGGCTGTTCCGCGAACTGAGCAGCACGCTGGAGGCGCAGCGCGACCCCGGCGCCTTCTTCAAGGCCAAGCGACTGGAGCAGGACGAACGCCACCAGCGCTACCAGGAAACGCCCTACAGTCTGGAACCCAACTGCAAGGAAAGCCCCGGCGGCCTGCGCGACCTGCAGGTGATCCAGTGGATCGCGCGCGCCAGCAAGCTGGGCAGCAGCTGGGCCGAACTGGCCGCGCGCGGCCTGATCACTGCCGAGGAAGCACGTCAGCTCGCACGCGTCGAGCGCTTCATGCGTGACACCCGGGTACGGCTGCACCTGATCGCGCGCCGGCGCGAGGATCGTCTGATCTTCGATCACCAGGAGGCAATGGCCGCCGCCTTCGGCCTTGCTGCCACACCGACGCGGCGCGCCTCCGAAGTGTTCATGCAGCGCTATTACCGAAGCGCGAAGACCATCACCCAGCTGAACACCATCCTGCTGCAGAACATTTCGGCTGCGCTGTTCCCGGCCGACGAGGCGGCAGTGCTGCCGATCAACGAACGCTTCCAGTCCAGCCGCGAACTGCTGGACGTGGTCGATGAACAGGTGTTCGAGCGCGAGCCGAGTGCACTGCTTGAGTGCTTCACGCTGCTGCAGCGGCACAGCGAACTGAAGGGCATGACCGCGCGTACGCTGCGCGGCCTGTGGCGTGCGCGCCGGCTGATCGACGCCAAATTCCGCCGCGACCCGAAGAATCGCGCCCTCTTCCTGTCCCTGTTCCAGCAGACGCGCGGGCTGGTGCATGAAATCCGCCGGATGAACCAGTACGGCATCCTCGGCCGCTACCTGCCCGCCTTCGGCCGCATCGTCGGCCAGATGCAGCACGACCTGTTTCACGTCTATACGGTCGATCAGCACATCCTGCAGGTGATGCGCAACGTGCGCCGCTTCACCATGTCGGAGCATGCGCACGAGTATCCGCTGCTGTCGCGCCTGATCACCGGCTTCGAGCGGCGCTGGCTGCTCTACCTGTCGGCGCTGTTCCACGACATCGCGAAGGGCCGCGGCGGCGATCATTCGCAGCTCGGCATGCGCGATGCACGCCTGTTCTGCCGCCAGCACGGCCTGAGCACTGCCGACACCGATCTGGTCGTGTTCCTGGTCGAGCACCACCTGTCGATGTCCTCGGTGGCGCAGAAGCAGGATCTGTCCGATCCGGACGTGATCCGCGACTTCGCGCGCGTGGTGAAGAGCGAACGTCGCCTGACCGCGCTCTACATCCTGACCCACGCCGACATCCGCGGCACCAGTCCCAAGGTGTGGAATGCCTGGCGCGGCAAGCTGCTGGAAGACCTCTACTTCTCGACCCTGCGCGTGCTGCAGGGGGACGGCGCCCACGCACCCGGCAGCGGTGACCGGCAGGAGGAAGCGCGCAGTCTGCTGCGCTACTTCGGACTGCGCGAAGGCGTGGAGCAGGCTTTCTGGTCACGCCTGGACACCGTGTATTTCATGCGCCACGACCCAGACGAAATCGCCTGGCACACGCGCATGCTGTATTTCCAGGTCGATGCGACGGTGCCGGTCGTCAAGGCGCGGCCGAACCAGGTCGGCGACGGCCTGCAGGTGATGGTGTATGCGCCGGACCAACTCGACCTGTTCGTGCGTCTGTGCGGCTTCTTCGGCCGCTTGGGATACAGCATCGCCGACGCCAAGATCCACACCACGACCGACGGCCATGCGCTCGACAGCTTCGTGCTGCTCGACCCGAACGGCCACCTCAATTCGCGCGACATGATCGCGCTGATCGAAACCGGCCTGGTCGAGCGCCTGCAGGCGCAACTGCCGGCCGAGCAGCCGATCGCCGGGCGGCTGTCGCGCGAGGTGAAGCATTTCCCGATCACGCCGGAAATCGTCATCAAGCCGGACGAGCGCAAGCAGCACCACATCATGCACGTCACTGCGGCCGACCGACCCGGCCTGCTCTACTCGGTGGCGCGCGTGCTGGCGGCACACGCGATCCGCCTGCACACCGCCAAGATCACGACGCTCGGTGAGCGCGCCGAGGACGTGTTCCTGATCTCGGGCGAGGAACTGGACAACAGTACGACCTTGATCCGGCTGGAGCAGGAACTGCTGGGAGAACTGGCCGTTTCCTGAGCACGGTATGACGGGCGCGACGCAGTGCCCGCTGCGCCGCGCAGGTTTCCGGACATACTGTCGATGCCGACGCACCCGGGCATCCCCGACGAGGACGGAACCCAGCCTTGAGCCTGACCCGCGACGAACCCGCACCCTTCACGATGACCGACCGCGCGCGACCACTGATCGTTGCACTGGTGGCGCTGCTGGCGGGTCTGGCACTCACCGCCTACATCGCAGGCAACGAGGCGGCGGAACTGCATCAGCGAGAGCGCAGCGCCGTGACGGCGCAGGCCGGACAGGTGCGGGCGCGGCTGGAGAGCGAGGTCAACAGCGCCGCCCACCTGTCGCTCGGTCTGGTCAGTTTCATCGCCGCCAATCCGGACTTCGACCGCGCTTCCTTCGATCGCGTCGCAGAACGCATGCTGGCCTACGGCCGCCATCTGCGGAACATTTCGGTGGCGCCGGACAACGTGGTGCGCGAGGTCTATCCGCTCGCCGGCAACGAACGCGCAATCGGTCTGAACTATCTCGATACGCCGTCGCAACGTGACGCGGTCGTGCAGATGATGAAGTCCCGCCGCTTCGTACTCGCCGGCCCGCTCGAACTGGTGCAGGGCGGCGTCGGGCTGATCAACCGCTTTCCGGTCTATCTTCCGGCGCGAAACGGACAGCCCGAACGTTACTGGGGCTTGGTTGCCGTCGTGCTGCGCTTCGATTCACTGCTCGAAGCCAGCGGTCTCCTGCCTGAGCGCGGCGACCTGCGTTACGCGCTGCGCGGTCGCGACGGGCTGGGCGCGGCGGGCGAGGTCTTCCATGGCGACGCGGCGTTGTTCGACCAGACACCAGTACTGGTCGACGTCGTACTGCCCGACAACGCGCGCTGGCAACTGGCCGCCGTCCCGGCAGGCGGCTGGCAGAACGGCTACGGCAGCGCGCGCGTGCTCGGCATCTGGGGGGCCGGCGCCGCCGTGTCGCTGGCCATTGCCGCCCTGCTCTATCTTCGACAGCTGCAGTTGCGCCGGTTGCAGATGCGCGACGCCGAACTGTCGCTCGCAGCCAGCGTGATCGACAGTCTGAACGAAGCCATCATGGTCACCGATGCGCGCGGACGCGTCGTCACCGTGAATCCGGCGTTCAGCGCACTGACCGGCATCGACGAGAGCGCGGCCAGCGGACGACCCGCGTCGGCGGTGGTCAGCTGTCCGTACAGCGAGGAATCGCGCAGAGAATTCGCCGATCAGCTCGAACGCGACGGCTACTGGCGGGGCGAACTCGACGACCAGCGCGCCAGCGGCGAAAGCTATCCGAAGTCGCTCAGCATCTATCCGGTCCGTGAACCGGGCGGACGCATCGCTCACTACGTGCATTCCTTTGCCGACATCAGCGAGCGCAGGGAGGCTGAAAGGAAGATCCACCACCTCGCGCACCACGACATGCTGACCGGTCTGCCCAATCGTCTGTCGCTGCAGCTGCGCATGGAACAGGTGATGGCGCATGCGCGCCGGCACAGCACACTGTTTGCGGTGCTGATGATAGACATGGACCACTTCAAGGACATCAACGACACGCTGGGCCATCATGTCGGCGACGCGTTGCTGGTCGAGGTGGGCAAGCGTCTGCAGCGCTGCGTGCGACAGAGCGACGTCGTGGCACGCCTCGGTGGCGACGAATTCGTCGTCCTGGTGACCGACATGGTGACCACACTGACCGCGGCTGCTGTGGCCGAGAAGATCGTCGCCGCCCTGTCTGCGCCCTACGCCGTCGAGGCCTACCAGCTGCACTCGACGCCCAGCGTCGGCATCGGCGTCTTTCCGAACGACGGCGAAACGGTGGATGACCTGCTGCGCAATGTCGACAGCGCGATGTATCACGCCAAGGCTGCCGGCCGGAACAATTACCAGTTCTTCAACGACAGCATGTCGGCCAACGCCAGCGAACGGCTGACGCTGCAGAGCAGCCTGCACCAGGCGATTGCCAAGCGGCAGTTCGTGTTGCACTACCAGCCGCAGATCGAAACCGGCAGCGGTCGGCTGATGGGGGTCGAGGTGCTGGTGCGCTGGGAGCACCCGGAGCGCGGTCTGGTTCCGCCGAACAAGTTCATTCCGATTGCCGAGGAAAGCGATCTCATCATCCGCCTCGGCGAATGGATACTGCAGGAAGCCTGTCGCCAGCTCAGTGTCTGGCGCGCCATGGGCCTGCAGATGCGGATCGCCGTCAACCTGTCGGCGCGACAGCTGCGCTCGAAGAATCTGCTGCGGCAGGTGAAGGACGTCGTACTGAAGTACGACCTGAAGCCGGGCGACCTCGAACTGGAGATTACCGAGAGCGTCGCCATGGAGGACGCCGACAACACGCTGCGCATGCTGGCCCAGCTGCGCGAACTGGGCCTCGAACTGGCGATCGACGACTTCGGCACCGGCTATTCGTCGCTGAGCCACCTGAAGCTCATGCCCTTGCAGCGGCTGAAGATCGATCGTTCCTTCGTCAAGGACATCGAGAACGATCCAGACGACGCCGCGATCTGTGCAGCCACCATCAGCCTGGCGCACAACCTCGGTCTGACGGTGATCGCCGAAGGGGTGGAAACCGACGCGCAGTATGCCTTTCTCGGCAACCTGGGCTGTGAATGCGTACAGGGCTTCCTGTTCAGCAAACCGCTGCCGGCGGCCGAACTGGAAGCCTGGATCGCGGCGCGCACAGCCGGGGCCTCCGTCACCAGCAGCCTGTAAACAAGAATCGTCCGACCGCGACTTCGGCCTTCGAATGACCGGTCGTTGTCGATCGCCGGCCCCGTCGGGGTCAGAAGACCCCTCCCACAGAACCCTGGCCCGGACTCAGACTGTGGGTCGGGCGCATCTCCTGTGGGAGCGGCCTTGGCCGCGACACGGCGATGGCCATCTACAGACTTCGATACGGGCTTTTGCCGGGGCGAGAAGGGCCCTCGGTTCACGATAGCAGCGCCCGCTCAGACGCCGTCAGTCGTCTCCATCCTCGACGCCCGGGAACAGCACGTCGGTGTAGCCGAAGCGGCTGAAGTCACGCACCCGCATCGGGTAGAGGATGCCGTCGAGGTGATCGCATTCATGCTGCACGACGCGCGCGTGGAAACCTTCCGCCTCGCGCGAGATCGACTTGCCCGCCGGATCGAAACCGCTGTAGTGCAGCCGGCTGTAACGCGGCACGACGCCGCGCAGGCCGGGCACGGACAGACAGCCCTCCCAGCCCTCCTCCATGTCGTGGCCGAGCGGCGTCAGCACTGGATTGACCAGCACGGTGAAAGGCACGACCGGCGCGTCCGGATAGCGCACGGACGGCGAGCCGCCGAAGATGACGACGCGCAGGTCGATGCCGATCTGCGGCGCCGCGAGGCCGGCGCCGTTGGCCGCCTGCATGGTGTCCATCAGGTCGGTCACCAGTGCGTCGAGCTCCGCCGTGTCGAAACGCTCGACCGGCAGCGAAACGCGCAGCAGGCGCGGGTCGCCCATGCGCAGGATGTCGCGGATCACGGGCACACTCCTTCCTGGCACAAACGCTCGAGCAGGTGACGCACGCGCATCATCGCCTCCTGCAGCATGGCTTCGATGGCCGACATCTGGATGCCGTGCGCTGAATCGCCGCGACCGGCCGCGTGATTCACCACCACATTGAGCGCCGCATAAGCCAGACCGGCTTCGCGCGCCAGCACCGCCTCCGGCATGCCGGTCATGCCGACGACGTCGGCGCCGTCCCGCTCGAAACGGTTGATCTCGGCGGCGGTTTCGAGACGCGGTCCCTGGGTGGCTGCATAGACGGCGCCGTCGATTACCGCCTCGCCGGCCAGCATCGCGGCGGCAAGCAGCCGAGCACGCAGGGCGCTGTCGTAGGGTTCGGTGAAATCGACATGCTTCACCTGTCCGTCGTGGCCGTCGAAAAAGGTCGAATGGCGGCCCCAGGTGTAGTCGATGATCTGATCCGGCACGACCAGGCTGCCCGGCGCCAGGTCGGGCCGGATGCCGCCGACCGACGCCACCGATACGACCTTGTCTACGCCGACGCTCTTCAGCGCCGAGATGTTCGCGCGGTAATTGACGCGGTGCGGCGGAATCGTGTGGCCGTAGCCATGGCGGGCGATGAACACCAGTTCGTGGCCACCGAGGCGGCCGAAGGTGAGCGGACCGGATGGTTCGCCGTAAGGGGTACGCACGACCTCGCGCCGCGTGACGTCGAGGTTGGCAAGCTGGGTCAGCCCGCTTCCGCCAATGATGGCCAGCATCGTTCCGGAACTCCTGATTGGATGACCGGCGAGTCTAGCAGCCGGAACGCCCTCCGTCCGGGCACCTGACGTCTTGCGAACTTGGCGTGCTAAACTCGCGTGTTTATCTTTTGCGCCGCACCATTCCCATGTCCCGCTCCATACGCAACATCGCCATCATCGCGCACGTCGATCATGGCAAGACCACGCTGGTTGACCAGCTGCTGCGCCAATCCGGCACCTTCGCATCGCACCAGCAGGTGTCCGAGCGGGTCATGGATTCCGGCGATATCGAAAAAGAACGCGGCATCACGATTCTCGCCAAGAACTGCGCGATCGAATACGAAGGCACGCACATCAACATCGTCGACACCCCGGGCCACGCCGACTTTGGCGGCGAGGTCGAGCGCGTGCTGTCGATGGTCGATTCCGTGCTGCTGCTGGTCGACGCGGTCGAAGGCCCGATGCCGCAGACCCGCTTCGTCACCCGCAAGGCACTCGCGCTGGGCCTGAAGCCCATCGTCGTCGTGAACAAGATCGACCGTCCGGGCGCCCGTCCGGACTGGGTGATCAACCACACCTTCGACCTGTTCGACAAGCTGGGTGCCACCGACGAACAGCTGGATTTCCCGGTCGTGTTCGCCTCGGCGCTGAACGGCTTCGCCATGCTGGATGCCGACAAGCCGGGCACCGACATGCGCCCGCTGTTCGAGACCATCCTGAAGCACGTGCCGCAGCCGGAAGTCGATGAAGACGCGCCGCTGCAGCTGCAGATCTGTTCGCTCGACTACTCGACCTACATCGGCCAGCTCGGCATCGGCCGCATCAAGCGCGGCCGCATCAAGCCGAACCAGGAAGTCGTCGTCTATTACGGCGACGAAAGCCGCGGCAAGGCCAAGGTCGGCCAGGTCCTCACCTTCAAGGGCCTGGATCGCACGCAGGCGGAATCGGCCAGTGCCGGCGACATCGTGCTGGTGTCCGGCATCGAGCAGGTTGGCATCGGCGTCACCATCTGCGATCCGGAATCGCCCGAGCCGATGAAGCCGATCGCGGTCGACGAGCCGACGCTGACGATGAATTTCATGGTGAACGCCTCGCCGCTGGCCGGTCGCGAAGGCAAGTTCGTCACCAGCCGCCAGATTCGCGAGCGCCTCGAAAAGGAACTGCTGAAGAACGTGGCGCTGCGCGTCGAGTACACCGACGACTCCGACGTGTTCCTGGTGTCGGGTCGCGGCGAACTGCACCTGACCATCCTGCTGGAAAACATGCGCCGTGAAGGCTACGAACTGGCGGTCGGCCGCCCGCGCGTGGTGTTCAAGGAAATCGACGGCGTGAAGTGCGAGCCGTACGAAATGCTCACCGTCGACGTCGAAGAGACCCACCAGGGCGGCGTGATGGAAGAGCTGGGCCGTCGCCGCGGCGAAATGCAGGACATGCAGCCGGACGGCAAGGGCCGCGTGCGTATCGAGTACCGCATCCCGGCGCGAGGCCTGATCGGCTTCCAGGGCGAATTCCTGACGCTGACCCGCGGTACCGGTCTGGCAAGCCACGTGTTCGACGACTACGGCCCGATGGCCGGCGCCATGTCGGAACGTCGCAACGGCGTGCTCATTTCGCAGAACGACGGCGAAGCAGTCGCCTACGCGCTGTGGAACCTGCAGGACCGCGGCCGCATGTTCGTCAATCCGGGCGATGTGCTGTACGAAGGCATGATCATCGGCATCCACTCGCGCGACAACGATCTGGTGGTGAACCCGATCAAGGGCAAGCAGCTCACCAACGTGCGCGCCTCGGGCACCGACGAAGCCGTGCGCCTGATTCCGCCGATCGCGCTGACGCTGGAATCAGCGATCGAATTCATCGCCGACGATGAGCTGGTCGAGATCACGCCGAAGAACATCCGCCTGCGCAAGCGTCACCTGAAGGAACACGAGCGCAAGCGCGCCTCGCGCGACGAAGCCTGATATCCGGGCAGCGTCGAATGAAATGAAAAGAGCGCCCATGGGCGCTCTTTTCATGTGTGCATCGACCAGCGACCGGCTTCAGGTGCGGCGTTCGATCGCCGCCTGTGCGCGCAGCCGCGCGTAGGTGGTCTGCAGCACGCGCGCGTCGTTGCTGGCGCGATGGCGCGTGGTGTGCAGCTCTTCCGCCACCGCCTGCTTGACCCCGTGCCAGCGCGCCGCCTCGTCCTCGTTCAGCAGCTCGCGCAGGCTGCGCAGATGAAAGCGCGGCACGCGATCGGCCTCGTCGTAGAGGCGCGACAGCCAAGCGTAATCGTTGCCCCAGGCATCGCTGTACACCTCGCGCCCGCGCAGCGCCTCGTCCAGCCGGCACACGACTTCCTCGACCGGCAGGCCGTGCTGCATCAGCACGTCGCGCGTGATGTGGTGGATGGACTCGGCGCTGGCATCCCAGTGCCGCCACCCGTCCGGCGGACGCACCAGACAGCACAGCGTGCGCCCGTCCGGCAGCACGCAGCCCACTTCGATCGGATAGCTGCCGGCACCGAAGCCGGACGCCTCGATATCGAGGAAGACCGGCAGCGCGTCGGTTCCGGCGTCCGTCACGCCCTACTCCTTCAGCGCGTAAATGGCCGGCAGATTGCGCCACGCACCGCGCACGTCCATGCCGTAGCCGAACACGTAGCGGTTGGGCAGTTCCAGCCCGGTGAAGTCGGCGGTGATCGGCTTGGCGCGACCGATCTGCTTGTCCGAGAACACCGCGGTCAGACAGCGCGTCGCACCCTTGGACAGGATGTGCTGGCGGATCGCGGCCAGCGTGATGCCTTCGTCGAGGATGTCGTCGAGTACGAGAACGGTGCGCCCGACCAGCGGCGTGCGCGGCTCGTTTATCCAGCGCAGCTCGCCCCCCGAGGTCTCGTCGCCGTAGCGGGTGACGTGCAGGTAGTCGAAGTCCAGCGGAAACGCGAGTTTCGGCAGCAGGTTGCCGGTGAACACGACAGCGCCGCCCATCACCGACAGCAGCAGCGGATAGCTGTCGCCGACCGCCGCCGTGATTTCCTGCGCGACCCGATCGACCGCCGCCTCGACTTCGGCAGCGGAGCAGATCAGGTCGGCACCTTCAAGCAGTGCCTGCGCGTCGGCCAGACGACTCACGCTGCGTCGGCTTCGCGCGAAATCTCTTCGCGCGACACTTCCTGCGCGTCCATCCAGGCGGTGAATGCTGCGCCGACTTCAGGATGCTTGCGTGCGAGTGCGACAGTCGCCTGCAGATAGCCCAGCTTGGAGCCGCAGTCGTAGCGCGTGCCCTTGAACGGATAGGCCAGCACCGCCTCTTCCTTCAGCAGTGCGGCGATCGCGTCGGTCAGCTGCAGTTCGCCGCCGGCGCCCGGCGTGATCGCGCGCAGGTGATCGAAAATGCGCGGCGTCAGCACGTAACGGCCGACCACGGCCAGCGTAGACGGCGCCACTTCGGGCTTCGGCTTCTCGACGATGCCGGTCACGCCGTACAGGCCGCCGACGTCGGCGTCGGTGCTGACGATGCCGTAGCTGCCGGTCTGGCTGCGCGGCACCTGCTGCACGCCGAGGATGGAGCGGCCGAAGCGGTCGAAGATGTCGGTCATCTGCTTCAGGATCGGCGGCTCGCCGTCGATCAGGTCGTCGGCCAGCAGCACGGCGAACGGCTCGTCACCGACGACCGGCGCCGCGCACAGCACGGCGTGGCCCAGTCCGAGCGGCTCGGACTGGCGGATGTAGATGCAGTTCACATGCTTGGGCACCGTGTTGCACAGCGCCAGCAGGTCATGCTTCTTCTTCATCTCGAGTTCGTGTTCGAGCTCGTAGGCCTTGTCGAAATGGTCGGCGATCGAGCGCTTGGTGCGACCGGTGATGAAGATGAGGTCGGTGCAGCCGGCGGCCACGGCTTCTTCGACGGCGTACTGGATCAGCGGCTTGTCGACCACCGGCAGCATTTCCTTCGGGTTGGCCTTGGTGGCGGGCAGGAAACGGCTGCCCAGACCGGCGACGGGAAAGACTGCTTTGCGTACGGATTTCATCGTTCTATGGCTCCCTTTTCTCGAGCATCGACATGAGCCCGGATTCATCGAGAATATTAATGCCCAGTTCTTGCGCTTTTGTGAGCTTGGAACCGGCGTCCGTGCCAGCCACCACGAAATCGGTCTTTTTCGACACGCTGCCGGCCACTTTCGCACCCGCAGCCTCAAGCAAGTCCTTGGCCTGATCGCGCGAAAGCGTGGGCAGCGTGCCGGTGAGCACCACTGTCTTGCCGACCAGTGGACCGCTCGCCACCTGTGCTTCGCCCTCTTCCCAGACGATGCCGCAGGCGCGCAACTGCTCGACCACCTCGCGGTTGTGCGGCTGCGCGAAGAAGGTGTGGATGCTGGCGGCGACCACCGGACCGACGTCAGGCACCTGGGCCAGTTCCTCGACCGAAGCGCCCATGATGCGATCCATGCTGCCGAGGTGGCGCGCCAGATCCTTGGCGGTCGCCTCGCCGACGTGGCGGATGCCCAGACCGAACAGGAAGCGCCCCAGTGTGGTGCGCTTGGACTGTTCCAGTGCGGTCACCAGGTTCTCCGCCGACTTCACCGCCATGCGATCCAGCTCGGCCAGCTTGAGCACGCCCAGCCGGTAGAGGTCAGGCAGGCTGCGGATCAGTCCGCCATCCACCAGTTGCTCGACCAGCTTGTCACCCAATCCTTCGATGTCCATCGCGCGACGCTGCGCGAAATGCAGCAGCGCCTGCTTGCGCTGCGCCGAACAGTACAAGCCCCCGGTGCAGCGATGATCGACCTCGCCTTCTTCACGCACCACGTCCGAACCGCAGACCGGACAGTGGCTGGGCATCGAGAATGCCCGCGCATCCGCCGGCCGTCTGTCCGACAGCACCGACACGACCTCGGGTATGACATCGCCTGCGCGGCGCACGATGACGGTGTCGCCGACATGCACGTCCTTGCGCCGGATTTCCGATTCGTTGTGCAGCGTCGCATTGGTCACCGTGACGCCACCGACGAACACCGGCGCCAGCCGCGCCACCGGCGTGAGCTTGCCGGTGCGGCCGACCTGCACCTCGATGTCCTGCACCGTGGTCAGCGCTTCCTGCGCCAGGTACTTGTGCGCCACCGCCCAGCGCGGCTCGCGGGTGACGAAACCCATGCGCTGCTGCAAGGCCAGGCTGTTCACCTTGTAGACCACGCCGTCGATGTCGAAGGGCAGCGTGGGCCGCGCCTCCGCGATGCGCGCGTGGAACACGGCCAGCGCCTCGCCGCCGCTGCACACCGCGCGGTGCTCGCTGACCGGCAGGCCAAAGGCGGCCAGCGCGTCGAGCACGCCGGCATGGGTGTCGGGCACCGTCCAGCCACGCACTTCGCCGAGGCCATAGGCGTAGAAGGACAAGGGCCTCTTCGCCGCAATCGCCGGGTCGAGCTGGCGGATGCTGCCGGCCGCGCCGTTGCGCGGATTCACCAGCGTCTTTTCGCCCGCCTCGATGGCGCGTGCATTGAAGGCGTCGAAGTCGTCGCGCCGCATATAGACCTCGCCGCGCACTTCCAGCACCTCGGGCAGGCCGGGCGCGTCGAACAGCGAGGGCTGGCCTGTGGTCGGAGGCGGTGTCAGCGCCAGGGGCACATCGCGGATGGTGCGCACGTTCTGCGTCACGTCCTCGCCGGTCTCGCCGTCACCCCGGGTGGCTGCGAGCACCAGTACGCCATTCTCATAGCGCAGATTGATGGCCAGGCCGTCGAACTTCAGTTCGGCGGCATAGTCGACCGGCGGCGCCTCCTCGGTCAGTCCAAGTTCGCGCCTTACGCGGGCATCGAAGTTCAGCGCGCCGCTCGCCTCGGTATCGGTTTCGGTGCGGATGGACAGCATGGGCACGACGTGTCGCACCGGCGCGAAGCTGTCGAGCGGCTTGCCGCCGACGCGCTGCGTCGGCGAATCCGCGGTGCGCAGCGCCGGGTACTCGGCTTCCAGCGCCTGCAGTTCACGAAACAGGCGGTCGTATTCCGCGTCCGGAATTTCCGGAGCGTCGAGTTCGTAGTAGAGGCGGTCGTGACGGGTGATCTGCGCGCGCAGCTCGGCTGCGCGCGCAAGGACAACCGCGTCCATCAGCTGAACAGGCGGCGCGCCGACGCGCTGCCCGGCGCAACGCCGAACTGCGTCATGCGGGTCTGGAATTCGGCGATCTTGCCGCGGATCACGCCAAGCGAAGCGGGCGACAGCGGCTGCCGGTTGTCATCGACCACACGGGCGCCGAGCGCGTGCGCGAACTGTTCGGCCATCGTGACCATGCGGTCGAAATTGCGCGCGCCGTCGGCGACCGTAGGCACGTCAAGCAGCAGTGTCACGCCCGGCGTCTGCAGGTTCTTCATCGTTTCGGCGATGAATTCGGCGGCGTCGAGATTGCCTAGCGTGTAGATCGTCGCGCCGGCATCGTCGCGCGCGCGGAACAGGCCGTTATCGAGCGCGAAGCCCTGCGCTTCGGCCAGACCACGGAGCTTGGTGCCGGAAATCGGGTGTTCACCGGCCACCAGGTTGAGGCCGATCTGCACGTCGACCGACGCGGCGAAGCTGTCGAGCTCACGCGCACGAGTGAGCAGATCGCGTGCGTCGGGGAAATGCACGACGGCGAGGAAGCGGTCGGCGACGGCCTGCAGCGCGTGCGCCAGCGCCGACAGCGAAGCCTCGCTGAGCGGGCCGCGGCGATCGGCGAGCTGCACCGCCATTTCGATGCGCGACAGATTGCCGGCGGTATCCGGCGTCAATTCAAGCCAGCGGCCGGCCTGGTCGTCGCGGCCGCGCAGGCGCAGGCCGGTGTCGACCTGACGCGTCAGCTCGCTCCAGGCGCGCTGGAATTCGGTCGCCGCAATCGGCGCTTCCAGTTCGACGACGATGACTTCCTCAACCTTGGCATCGGCCCAGGCCGGTGCAGCGTCGTCGGCCGGCGCCGCCTTGAGCACCGGCTCGCGCTGCGGGGCAAGCTGCACGGTGTCGTCGGCCGCGGCGCTCATCCGCTCATCGGTCGGCAGATCGATCGCCGGCTCGACCGGCGTGTCGCTCGCCACGTCGCTGCCGAGATCGCTGCTCAGGTCGAAATCCAGCGTTGGTTCGACCCGGCGCGACGGCTGGTGCAGCGGATCGATCAGCACGTCAGGCTGGGCGTCGCCGAGCGCGCGTTCGGCGGTGCGGCGGTGGCGCCGCTCCTGCCACAGGTTGTAGCCGATCACGGCACCGACACCGACCACGCCGAGCGCGATCAGCCCCATCTGCAGTTCAGTCAGTTGCATGAATCCGTATCCCTTTTCCTGTTCAGACGCTGAGCGCTTCGTCGCGCAGTTTCAGCGCCGCTTCCATATCGACCTCGACCACGCGCGAACACCCGCGCTCCTGCATGGTGACGCCGACCAGCTGTTGCGCCATTTCCATCGTGATCTTGTTGTGACTGATGAACACGAACTGCGTCGAAGCGGACATGCGCTTCACCATTTCGCAGAAGCGTTCGGTATTCGTGTCGTCCAGCGGTGCATCGACCTCGTCCAGCATGCAGAACGGCGCCGGATTGAGCTGGAAGAAGGCAAACACCAGCGCTGTCGCGGTCAGCGCCTTCTCGCCGCCAGACAGCAGCTGGATCGACGCATTGCGCTTGCCCGGCGGCTGCGCGAACACCTGCAGGCCAGCATCCAGAATCTCGTCGCCGGTCATGACCAGTCGGGCCTCACCGCCACCGAACAGTTCCGGGAAGATGCGGCCGAACTCGGTATTGACGCGATCATACGTCTCCTTGAGCAGGGCGCGCGTGTCGCGGTCCATGCGGCGGATGGCGTCTTCCAGCGTGGCGATGGCATCGCGCAGATCGGTCGACTGCGCATCGAGATAACCCTTGCGCTCATTCGCCTGCGCCAGCTCTTCCAGCGCGGCGAGGTTCACCGCGCCGAGTGCTGCGATTTCCCGCGTCAGGCGGCTGATCTCGGCACTCAGCGCACCCTCGCGCACCTTCTCTGCCTCGCCCTCGGCCAGCAGCGCATCGAGCCGGCCGTCCGGCAGTTCAATCTCGCCCAGGCGCTGCGCGTACTGTTCGGCATTCAGCGCGGCCGCCTGCTGCTTCAGCCTCAGTTCGGCCAACCGCTCGCGCGCCGGCGCCAGCAGATGTTCGGTGTTGGCGCGCTGCGATTCGAGCTCGCGCAACTGGGCGGCCAGCACTTCCTGCGCGTCGCGGCAGGTGGCCAGCACCTGTTCGCGTGCCCGGCGGTTGTCCAGCACCTGCTGCAGCCGGCTGTCTATGCTGCCTTCGTCGATCTGCGCGAATTCGTCGCTGCGCAGCGCGCGCTCCAGTTCGGCATTTTCGAGCTGGGTCCTGGCCACCGCGAGGTTGTTCGCCAGATCGGTCAGGCGGCTCGTGCATTCGCGCTGCGAGAAGTTCGCCTCCTGCAGTTCGCGCGCCGCCGCCTGATCGGCGAAGCGCGCCTCGCGCAGCTGGCTGTCGGCGTTCTTCTGCGCCTCGGTCGCGGCGTCGAGCCGCATGCGCTGCACCTCGATCAGTTCGCGCGCGCGCTCGATCTCGGCGTCGGCGCGTTCAAGGTGGGCACGCTCTGTCTGCTCGGCCTGATCGACTTCGGCGCGATCGCGCGCCAGCGCCGCGCGCTGTTCGTCGTAGCGCGACACCGCCTGTGCCAGCTTGATCTGCTCGACCTGGGCGCTGTGCGCAGCCTGGGTCAGTGACTGCTGTTCGCGCCGCGCGGCGGCCTGTTCCTCGTGCGCGCCAGCCAGTGCCGCCTCGGCTTCGCGCAGCGCCTCGCGCGATTCGGCGAGCTGGGCGTCGGCGAGGTCGATCTCCTCGGCGAGACGGTCGATGTCGCGCGCGCGTTCGAGCACGCCGTGCGTGCGGGCGTCCGGCGCATACAGCGTCAGCGACGCGCCCTGCGCGACACGGCCATCCCGGTCGACGCGCAGACCGCTGGCGGCGAAATCCAGCGACTCGACGGCCGCGACCGGGCCCAGCCACAGATCGAGCAGCGCGTCCCAGCGCGCGTCGTGGGCGCGCACGCGGTGGCGCAGGCTGTCGGCACCGACGTCCGCGCGCGCGTCGCTGCCGGGAAGTGCGAGCGTCAGGTTCTGCGGTGCCGCACCGGCAGCGCAGGCAGAGACCAGCGTATCGGCCGACGCCGCCTCGAGCGCGCCCAGCCGCTCGCGCAGCACCGCTTCGACCGCCAGTTCCCAGCCGGCGTCGACCTGCAGCGACTGCCACAGCGGTTTTGCGTCCTGCAGGCCGAGGGCGGCCAGCCAGGGGGCGAGCTTGCCGTCGGTCTGCGTCTTGCGCTGCAGCTCGACCAGCGCGTCGCGGCGGGCGCGCGTTTCGGTCAGCGTCCGTGTGGCTGCACGTTCGGCGTCCTGCGCGTTGCGCACCTGCGCCTGCAGTTGCGGCACCGCGTTCTGTGCGGCCTGCAGACGCTGCTGCGCCGCCTCCTGCGCCATCTGCAGCGATTCGAGCTTGTCCTGCGCCTGCGCCAGCGCCTCGCGGTCTGGCTCGATCAGCTGCGCCTCGTCGTGCGCGATGCGCTCGCGCCGGCCAGCCAGCGAATTGAGCGTGCGGCCGGCGTTGGCACGGTGGGTTTCCTCGACCTTGAGCTGCTGCTCGACCGCGGCCAGTTCGCGCCGCGCCAGATTGGCCTGCTGCTCGGCTTCCTGGAAGGCGGCTTCCGCTTCGGGCAGCAGCGCGCTGGTCGTTTCGTGACGCGCTTCCGCCTGTTCGATGCGGTGCGCCGCGTGCTCAGCCAGTTCGGTCCAGCGGCCGGTGTCGGTTTCGATCGCCTCGATGCGCGCGCGCCAGTTCGCGACCTCGGCTTCGAGCTGGGCGATGCGCGCTTCCAGCTTGTGCCGGTTCTCGGCGGCGCGCTTCAGGTCGTCTTCGAGGCGACTGGCTTCGGCATTGGCGGTCAGCAGTTCCGCCTGTGCCGCGTGCACTGCCTCGGAACTGGCGAAATGTTCGGTGCGGATGCGCTCCAGCGCCGCCTCGTGGTGGCGCAGCGCCGCGGTCTCGCGCTCGATGTCGTTCTCGATGCGGCCGGCTTCCAGCGTCAGCGCGTCGGCCTCGGCCGCCGCCGAACGCTGCTTCATCGCCCACAGCAGCGCCTGCCGCTCGGACAGGCGGCGGTTCATGTCGGTGTAGCGGGCGGCGATCTCGGCCTGCTTCTGCAGCCGCTCGATGCGCGTGCCCAGTTCGCCGACGATGTCGTCCAGCCGCACCAGGTTGTCGCGCGCGTCGTCGAGCCGGCCCTGGGTTTCCTTGCGCCGCTCGCGGTACTTTGTAATGCCTGCCGCCTCTTCGAGGAAGGCGCGCAACTCTTCCGGCCGCGCCTCGATGATGCGGGTGATCATGCCCTGCTCGATGATGGCGTAGGCGCGCGGGCCCAGGCCGGTTCCGAGGAACACGTCGATCACGTCGCGCCGGCGCACGCGGGTGTTGTTGATGAAGTAATCCGACTGACCGTCGCGCTCCAGCACCCGCTTGACCGCGATTTCGGCGTACTGCGACCACTGCCCGGCCGCCCTGCCCTGCGCGTTGTCGAACACCAGTTCGACGCTGGCCCGGCCCACCGGCTTGCGTGTGCCCGAGCCATTGAAGATGACGTCGGTCATCGCATCGCCGCGCAAGGCGGACGCACGCGACTCGCCGAGCACCCAGCGCACCGCGTCGATGATGTTGGATTTGCCGCAGCCGTTCGGCCCCACCACGCCGACCAGCTGGCCGGGCATCTGTATGGTGGTCGGATCGACGAAGGTCTTGAAACCGGCGAGTTTGAGCTTGGACAGTCGCACGGGTCGGCGGCGGGAGGGGCAGAGTCGGGCAGATGAGGCCGGGAATGGCCGGATTGGCGCGAATGATAGCATCGCCCCCCGCTCTCCGGCTTTGACCGGGTGGGCACGGCCGGGCGGCAAACGCCATGCCGCCCACATCGATACGGTCGGTCAGTCCTTCAGCCGCCGGGCGGTTTCAGCCCGTCCGTTGTGGGTCATTGCATGATCGGACACCACACCGGGCACGGCGACGGTTTCGCGGCAGTACTGCGGCGATCACGCCCGTGCCTGCCTTGGCGATCGCATCAACAGGACGGCGCGCGCAAGCGGTAGTCGGCGCAGCGCGCGACGAAGTCGCGCGTGCTCTTGGGCATCGGCACCCGTGCCCGCGTGATGTCGCTCAGCAGTTCCGTGCCCTGACGGATCAGGCGCACACCCAGATCGAGATCGCGCCGTTCGGCATCCGTACAGTCCGCATCGTCCGGCACGAAGGCGAGCAGTTGTTCAGCCGACACCGCGAAGCTGGCCCAGACATCGAAGATGGACTTGTCCGTGCGCAAGGTTTCCGTCTTGATCTTGGCTGCATCGGCGAAGCTCACGACAAGGTCGGAAATCCCCTTGAAGCGCGGGCGATTGCCGAAGGTGTCGCACAGTTCGCCGGCGATCAGATCGATATCGCGCATGGTGAGCGCGATCTTGATGTAGCGGCTTTCGTAGAACGACTCGACCGGCACTGAAAATGCCTTGAACGGCTCTCCCCACATTTCGTCGATGCCTTCTTCGCCGCTGCGGTGCCGCACCGAGCGCCCGAGCTCCAGCGCTTCCTGAAGACAGTGGCCGCACTCGCGCATCAGGCCGTTGTCGCTGTCGATCTCGACGCCCGCCGCCTGCAGTTCGACCAGCCTCGTGAATATGTCCGTCGCACGGTTGAACAGCGCCCCCGCGAGCATGCCGCCCTTGACCCGCTTGAGCGCGGGATCCTGCTCGGCATCGTAGGCAGCGCGTGCCTCGTTCAGGCGGGAGCCCGGAATGTTGATGCCGTGCTCGACATGGTTGAACAGGCGCCGGGTCAAGGCCTCGATCAGCTTCTTCTTCGCCGACAGCGAGTCAGCGGGCGGCTCATAGATCTTGATCCAGTAGCCGTAGTAATGCACCCGGTACTCGCCCGCCACCTTGCGCTTGCAGCCGAGTGGGTAAATTTCTTCGGTATCGCGTTGCATCGTTCGATCCACACGAAGGTAACGATTTCATGCTAGGCCAAAAGTCGCATCTTGTGCAGTGCAACACCTGTCACATCCGTACCAAGTCACGCATTCTTGCGAACGCGTGAAAAGCGACCTTACGGCTCCCTGGCTGCGCGTGACGCGACATAACCGGCAGCGGTCCCTCGGCCTGCACCAAGCTGCGCCTGCCGCAGCGCACGAACTGGCCCGTTCGTGCCCACTGCCTTAAAATGGCGCGTCCGTCGAAAGAACCGTCATGGCACTGACCATGGAAGGCTTTCATCCTTGAAATCGAATGGGGTGAAAATGAGCAGGCCTTTCATTTCTCTGTGCCCGGAAATCACCCGGGCCAACGCGCTGAATCTGATGGACTGGCTGGAGGACGAGAACGTCATCCGCTATCTGAGCGATTCGCGTCATGTCTCCCGCCACATCGAACAGGTCGTCAGCCGGGTCCAGCTACCCGTCCTGACCCATCTGTTCAACCAGGGCGGCCGCTTCTTCATGGCCTGCGACCGGCATGACCAGCCGGTGGGCTTCGTCCGCCTCGTCAAGAACGGCGCGGACTGCGAAATCGTGCTGGTCATCGGAGACCGCGAAAACTGGGGCCGCAGGCTAGGCGCCAGTGCGCTGCGCGAAGGCATGAAGCTCGCCTTCTTCGACATGCGGGCCGAGAAGCTGATCGCCAGGATTCACGCCGACAACACGCGCTCGCTGAAGGCCTTCCTGCGCTGTGGCTTCGTGCTCGAAAGCGAGACACCGACGCTGAAGTCATTCGCGATGAGTTCGGAGCGCTATCTGCAGCGTCTGCGCGAGGATACGGTCGATGACCCCTCCGGGATCTACGTCACCGAAATCGACCAGGCCCGGCTCCGGAACCTGATCGCGCTGGAGGACGACGCGGATGTGGTTGATCTCGAACACGAGGTCGAGCGCGCCATCGTCGTCGATTCGCGCAAGGTGGCGCGGGACGTGGTCACGATGAACTCGCGGGCCGTGCTGCATCTGGACGACGAGAAAATGGAAGTCGCTCTGGTCTACCCGCAGGACGCGGACGGCAGTGCCGGGAAACTGTCGGTGTGCTCGAGTGTCGGCACCGCGATCCTCGGTTACCGGGAGGGCGATTGCATCGACTGGCGTATGCCGCACCGGACCCGGCGCATCCGGATCGAGCGCGTGCTTTACCAGCCGGAAGCGGCGGGCGATTTCCATCTGTAGGATCGCAGGCCGCGCCTCCGCGGCAGGTTGCACATCATTACAGCGACCAGCACGCAGTGGCGCCTCGTGGAGTGCGTCTGCCGGATACTGATCCGCCGCTACGCGCGAGGAGCGGTTTCGCTCTCCGGCGCCGGCGCCTCCAAGTGCCCCGAAAACAGACTGGCCGCGATGATCATCGCGCCGCCGATCCATTCCTTCACGCCCATCACCTCACCCGCCAGCCACCACGATGAAATCGCGGCGACCACCAGTTCGAACAGGAAGAGCGCGATCGCGGCGTTGGCGCTGAGGAAAGTGATGCCGTACTGCACCACCAGATTGACCAGCAGCAGCACGCCGCCGATCAGCGCCAGCAGCAGCCAGGTGTCGGCACCGATGGCGGCGAACTGCTGCAGTGGGGCTTCGCCGCGCAGCCAGGCGGCGACGGGGGCTACGGCGATAACGCCGAGGAAGACGGCCATCACCTTCTGTTCGATCTCGATATGGGCGGTGCGGCGGATGAGCACGTTGGCGAGCGCGAAGCAGACGCCCGCGCCCAGGCCCATCCACTCGGCCGAGCCCTGCGGCCAGGGCAGGCCCAGTTCCGGCCGCCATAGCATGACGAAGGCGCCGGCCAGCGACAGCGCAATCACACCGGCGCCGGCCCGGCTCAGCCGTTCGCCCAGCAGCAGGCGCGACAGCAGCACGGTCCATAGCGGCGACAGGTAGAACAGCAGCAGCACGCGCATAACCACGCCGTCCAGCGTACCGAGCACATAGCCCAGATTGGTGCCGGCCGCGGCCAGCGCCAGCGCGACCAGCCAGAAGCTGGGCCGGGTGCGGCGCAGTACCGGCCACAGCGGGATCAGGCCGAACAGGAAGGCAAGGCCGTAGGTGATGAAGGTGGCGGTGACGCCGCCCATGCCGGCGGCTTCGATGACGCGGTAGGGGTACCAGATGAGGCCCCAGATGACGGCGCCGGCGAGCAGCGCGACCGAGGGCAGCAGCCGTGAAGACGGCCGGCGGGAAGTGAGCATCGGGACGTATACTTATGCGTTTCCGGGCGCCACCATCGACGCCAACGGCTTCAAGAACCGAAATTGCTGACTTTCATGCTGAACGACACCCTGCCCGTCACGCCCCATCTGTCTCTGCTTCAACCCTATCCCTTTGAAAGACTGAAGGAATTGACCTCCGGCGTGACCGGACCGGCCGATCTGCCGCTGGTGCGCCTGTCGATCGGCGAGCCGCAGCATGCCACGCCTCAGCTGATCAAGGATGCGCTGACCGGTGCGCTGGACGGCCTCGCGGTCTATCCGACCACCGCCGGCATCGATGCGCTGCGCGAGTGTATCGCGGGCTGGCTGCAGCGCCGCTACGGTCTGCCAGCGGTGAGCGCGGCGACCCAGGTGCTGCCGGTGAATGGTTCGCGCGAGGCGCTGTTTTCGTTTGCGCAGTGCGTGATCGACGGCAGCCGGCCGGACGCCAAGGTGCTGGCGCCCAACCCTTTCTACCAGATCTACGAAGGCGCAGCCCTGCTGGCCGGCGCGCAGATCGCCTTCTACAACCAGCTTCCGGACGACCGCTTCGCCTGCAATTTCGAGCGCATTCCGGAGGCGGACTGGGCCGGCGTGCAGCTGGTGTATGTGTGTTCGCCGGCCAACCCCTGCGGCAAGGTGATGACGCTGGACGAGTGGCGCACGCTGTTCGAACTGGCCGACCGCCACAACTTCGTCATCGCCTCGGACGAGTGCTATTCGGAAATCTATTTCGACGAGGCAGCACCGCCACTCGGCGGCCTGCAGGCCGCGCAGGCACTGGGCCGCAGCGCATTCGAGCGGCTGGTGGTGTTTTCGAGCCTGTCCAAGCGCTCCAACGTGCCGGGCCTGCGTTCCGGCTTCGTCGCCGGCGACGCCCGCCTGCTCAAGCGCTTCCTGCTCTACCGCACCTACCACGGCAGCGCGATGGGGCTGGCGGTGCAGCGTGCCAGCATCGCGGCCTGGCAGGACGAGGCGCACGTGCGCGACAACCGTGACCACTACCGAGCGAAGTTCGACGCGGTGCAGCCGCTGATCGCCTCGGTCATGGATTCGCCGCTGCCGGACGCAAGCTTCTACCTGTGGGCGCGCACGTCGATCGATGACGCCGAATTCGCCCGCCGGCTGCTCGCCGAATATAATGTTGCGGTTTTGCCGGGCAGCTACCTCGCCCGCAACGCCCACGGCATCAACCCGGGGGCAGGCTTCGTCCGCATCGCGCTGGTGGCACCCGCCGGCGAGTGCATCGAGGCCGCCGAACGCATCGTGCAGTTCTGCCGCGCGCTCTGAGCCGCGGCGCCACTACCCTCCACACCATAAAACTTACGGGACACCCTCCATGCAGGCCGCACAGCAGATCATCGAAACCGCCTTCGAAAACCGCACCCAGTATTCGCCGACCAATGCGCCGGCCGAGGTGCGCGAAGCCATCGACTTCGTCCTTTCGCAGCTGGACAGCGGCGCACTGCGCGTCGCCGAGCGCATCGACGGCGAGTGGGTCACCCACCAGTGGATCAAGAAGGCGGTGCTGCTGTCCTTCCGCATGCAGGACAACGTCGTCATGGACGGCGCCGAAACGCGCTACTACGACAAGGTGCCGATGAAGTTCGCCGGCTACGACGAAGCGGCCTTCCGCGCCGGCGGTTTCCGCGTCGTGCCGCCGGCCACCGTGCGCCGCGGCGCCTTCATCGCGAAGAACGCGGTGCTGATGCCCTCCTACGTGAACATCGGCGCCTACGTCGGTGAAGGCACCATGGTCGACACCTGGGCCACCGTCGGTTCCTGCGCACAGATCGGCAAGAACGTGCACCTGTCGGGCGGCGTCGGCATCGGCGGCGTGCTCGAGCCGGTGCAGGCCAACCCGACCATCATCGGTGACAACTGCTTCATCGGCGCCCGCTCGGAAGTGGTCGAAGGCGTCATCGTCGAGGACAACTGCGTCATCTCGATGGGTGTGTACATCGGCCAGAGCACCAAGATCTACGACCGCGCCACCGGCGAGGTGATGTACGGCCGCGTGCCCGAAGGTTCGGTCGTCGTGTCCGGCAACCTGCCGTCGGCCGACGGCAAGTACAGCCTGTACTGCGCGGTCATCGTGAAGCGGGTCGACGCGCAGACGCGCGCCAAGACCAGCATCAACGAACTGCTGCGCGCCTGAGCCCTTACTGATCCACTGAAGTCGCTGCCGTCGGAGGCCCGCCGTGATTCTCGACAAGCTGTTCCAGGTCATGGCGGACAAGAACGCCTCCGACATCTTCATTTCGGCCGGCGCGCCGATCGCGATCAAGATCCAGGGCACCACGGTGCCGATCAACCAGCGTGTGATGGATCCGGAAACGATCCAGCGCATGGCCTACGAAATGCTCAGCGACGAGCAGCAGCAGAGGTTCGAGAAGACGCGCGAACTGAACCTGTCCTTCGGCCGGCGCGACCTCGGCAACTTCCGCGTGAACATGTTCTGGCAGCGCGGCAGCATCGCCATGGTGGTGCGCTACATCCTCGGCGACATTCCGCCGCTCGACACGCTGGGCCTGCCGCCGGTGCTGACCGAGCTGATCATGGAAAAGCGCGGGCTCATCTTGGTCGTCGGCGCCACCGGTTCCGGCAAGTCGACGACGATGGCGGCGATGATCGACCATCGCAACGCCAACAAGTCGGGCCACATCCTGACGGTCGAAGACCCGATCGAGTACCTGTTCAAGCACAAGAAATCGATCGTGAACCAGCGCGAGATCGGCATGGACACCGAGGGCTGGGCGCCGGCGCTGAAGAACGCAATGCGCCAGGCGCCGGACTGCATCCTGATCGGTGAAATCCGCGACGTCGAAACGATGCAGGCCGCGCTCGCCTACGCGCAGACCGGCCACCTCTGCCTGGCAACGCTGCACGCCAACAACGCCCACCACGCGCTGAACCGCATCGTCAATTTCTTCCCGCTGGACAGCCGTCCGCTGCTCTTCCTCGACCTGTCGGTCACCCTGAAGGGCATCATTTCGCAACGTCTGGTGCGCAAACCGGACGGCCGGCGCATGCCAGCGGTCGAAGTGCTGCTGAACACGCGCCATATTTCCGAACTGGTCGAGCGCGGCGAAATCAACAGCGTGAAGGAAGCGATGGAGCGCAGCATGGCGCCCGGCTCTCAGACCTTCGAACAGGATCTGTTCCGCCTCTATCGCGAGGGCGAAATCACGCTCGACGAAGCGCTGTCGAATTCCGACTCGCCGACCAATCTGTCGTGGCTCATCAACAATTCGCAGTTCGGCGTGACCGAGACACCCAAGGTCGATACGCCCAGTCCGGAACTGCGCGACCTCGAATCGACCGAGCCGAGCGGCGCTTCGTTCGCCGAATTCTCGCTCAATCTCGACGAGGGCGGCCGCTGACCGCCCTGCCCGACCTACCCCGGATTTTCCCCGATGTCAGAAGCAACGCTTGAGCTCACCCGACAGCTCATTTCCACCCGTTCGGTCACGCCGGTCGACGGCGGTTGTCTCGAAACCCTGGGCGCCCGCCTGGCCGCCGCCGGATTCACGCTCGAACGCATCGACGCTGGCGGCGTATCGAACCTGTGGGCGCGCCGCGGCACCACCGGCCCGCTGTTCTGCTTCGCCGGTCACACCGACGTGGTGCCGACCGGGCCGCTAGACCAGTGGAACAGCGACCCGTTCGAACCGGTCGTGCGCGACGGCATGCTGTACGGTCGCGGCGCGGCCGACATGAAAGCCTCGCTGGCGGCCTTCGTCACATCCACCGAACGCTTCGTCGCCCGCGTGCCCGATCACGCCGGCTCGATCGCCTTCCTGCTCACCTCCGATGAGGAAGGCGACGCCATCGACGGCACCGTCCGCGTCGTCGAGCGGCTTGCCGCCCGCGGCGAGAAGCTCGATTACTGCGTGGTCGGCGAGCCCACTTCGGTGACGAAACTCGGCGACATGATCAAGAACGGCCGCCGCGGCTCGCTGTCCGGCAAGCTCACGGTCAAGGGCGTGCAGGGCCACATCGCCTACCCGCATCTGGCGAAGAACCCCATTCACATGTTCGGCCCGGCGCTGGCCGAGCTGGCCGCCATCCGCTGGGACGAGGGCAACGAATACTTCCCGCCGACCAGCTGGCAGATTTCCAACATCAAGGGCGGCACCGGCGCGACCAACGTCATTCCGGGGACGCTGGAAGTACTGTTCAACTTCCGCTTCTCCACCGCCAGCACGCCCGAATCGCTGAAAGCGCGGCTGATTGACGTACTCGATCGGCACGGCGTCGATCACGACATCGTGTGGACGCTGGGCGGCAAGCCCTACCTGACGCCGCGCGGCACGCTGGTCGATGCGGCCGAAGCCGCCATCCGCGACGTGACCGGGCTGACGACCGAACTGTCGACCACCGGCGGCACCTCCGATGGCCGCTTCATCGCCGACATCTGCGCCCAGGTGGTCGAGATCGGCCCGAGCAACGCCACCATCCACAAACTGAATGAATGCGTGGCGGTGGCCGACATCGAACCGCTGTCGCGCATCTACGAAAACCTGCTCGACCGGCTGCTCGGTCAAGGAAAGACAGCATGAAACTCAAGACCAGCGACAAGGCACCTGCGAAGAAAACGGTGCCGCCGGAAGAACTGATGTCGGTGCGCGACTGGGTGCGCTATCTGGTCAGCCGCATGGGCGCGGCCGAGGTCGCCTTCGGCCAGGGCTTCGTCGACGCCTGGGACGAGGCCGTCTATCTGGTGCTGCACACGCTGCACCTGCCGCTCGATCGCCTCGAACCCTTCCTCGACGCCGCGCTGACGGTGGACGAATGCGAGCGCCTGATGCGCGTGACCGAACGCCGCTGCGAAGAGCGCGAACCGGCCGCCTACATCACCGGCGAAGCCTGGCTCGGCCCCTTCCGCTTCCGTGTCGATCCGCGCGTCATCATTCCGCGCTCGCACATTTTCGAACTGATGCAGGACGGTTTCGCGCCGTGGCTCGACGACATGGGCGAACCGGAGCGCATCCTCGACCTGTGCACCGGTTCCGGCTGTCTGGCGATCGCCGCCGCGCACTTCTTCCAGGAGGCACGGGTCGATGCCGTCGACCTGTCGGCCGACGCGCTCAAGGTCGCCCAGCTCAACATCCACGACCACGCGCTGCGTGATCGCATCGAAGTGCTGCACGGCGACCTGTTCGAACCGGTGGGTGAGCGACGCTACGACCTCATCATTTCCAATCCGCCCTACGTGACCGAAGCGGCCATGGCTGCGCTGCCCGACGAATTCCGTCGCGAACCGGAAATGGCACTCGGCGCCGGCGCCGACGGCATGGACATCGTGCGCCGCATCGTCGCTGAAGCGGGCCGCCACCTGAACCCGGGTGGCCTGCTGCTGGTCGAGGTCGGTCGCAACCAGGCCGAAACCGAAGCGGCGCTGCCCGAGCTGCCGCTGGTCTGGCTCGACACCGACTCGGCCACTGCTCCCGTATTCCTGCTGCGGGCAGAAGATCTGGAGCAATGAGCAGCAGCGAAACGCCTCCGGCCGACACCACACCGCATCGCCGTTCGCACCGCCTGTCCGCCACGAGCTGGCAGGCGATCGCGCTCGGCATCTTCGTGCTGATGATTTCGCTCGGCCTGGCCAGCCTGTCGGCACGCGGCGATCTGTGTGCTGTTCACGCGGAACTTGCGCACACATTGATGGCGCCGCTGCAGGCGCGGCAGACGCCCGAACTGCGCCGCATCCTGTCCGACGCGCACGACCGCGGTCTGCTGACCGAAGCCAGCCTGCGCGACGCGAAGGGGGAACTTCTGGTCGATCTGCCCCCCTCTGCCACCGACGACAGCGCGCTCACGCTGCGCGCGGAAGGCAGTCTGCGCGTGGACGGCGTGCTGGTCGGTACCCTGACGATAGGCGCCGCGCGCGACACCGGGCTGCCGGTGCTGCTGACCACGCTGCTGCCGGCCTGTGCACTGGCCGTCTTCTGCGTGCTGGTCGCCTGGGGCGCGCGTACCGCCGAGCGACGGCGCGTCGCCAACGCCATCGGTCCGGTCGAGGCGGCGGCGACGGCGCTGGTGCGCGGCGAACCGGTGGGGCGTGTCGCCCTCCCGGCCGGGCATCCGCTGAGCGCGCTGGCACAGGCGCTGGAAGCCGCCTGCGCGGCCCTCGAACAGCGCCGTCGCGACGCCGTCGCCGAGGCCGAGCGTCTGGCGCGGGTGGCCAGCGCGCACGACGAAGCGCAGTGGGAATGGAATCTGCAGACCGGTCAGATCTGGTACAGCGATCGCTTTCCCGACCTGCTCGGCTACGGCGGCGACGCCTCGTTCGCGCAGCAGTTCAACTGGGGCGCCGCCACCCATCCGGACGACGCCGGCACCGTCCGGCGCGCGCGCGAACGGCTGTTCGGGCGCGAAATGACGCACAGCGACGACCAGATCCGGCTGCGCGTGCGCGACGGCACCTACCGCTGGTTCCGGCTGCGCGCGAGCGCCCATCACGACGCCGTGGGCAAGCCGCTCTATGTGTCCGGCACGATAGAGGACGTGACACGCGATCGCATGACGCTGGACGCGCTGCGCGAAAGCGAGGCGCGGCTGTTCCACGCGGTGCGGGGTTCCTTCGACGGCGCCTGGGACTGGGACATCGGCGCCGGCCGCTACTTCCTGTCGCCACGACTGAGCGAGATCCTCGGCCTGCCTCAGTCCATGCAACCGCAGACGCACGAACAGCTGCTCGAACGCGTGCATCCGGACGACCTGTCGCGACTGCAGCACGCAATCGACGAGCACTTCCTGCGGCGTGAATCGTTCGATATCGAGTACCGCATGCGGCACGAGGACGGTCACTACCTGTGGGTGCGCGACCGCGGTCTTGCGACGCGCAACACGGTCGGCAAGGTGCTGCGTTTCTCCGGCTCGATCACCGACATCACCGAGCGCAAGCTGGCCGAACAGGCGGTGCGCACGCTGGTGACCGAGAAGCAGGCCCTGCTCGACGACGTGCCGGTGGCCATCGTCTATGTGCGCGACGACCGTATCGCCGACTGCAACCGGCGCTGTCAGGAAATCTTCGGCCACGACCGCCGGGCGCTGATCGGGCAGACGATGGAACCCTTCTTCCGCGACGAGATGGAACTGTCGCGCCTGCTCGAAGGCGCTGCGCGCGTGAAGCCGCAGCCCTACGCACAGGAAACCACGCTGCAGCGGCGCGACGGCAGTCCGCTTCATGCCTACGTTTCGGTGCGCCAGCTGGCCAGCGACGCCGATGAAGCGGGCGAAACCATCTGGATCTTCTCCGACGACACCGCCCGTCGCCGTGCGCTCGACACCGCGCGCCGCGAGGAGAATTTTTCGGCCGCGCTGGTGCGCAGCATGCCGGGCGCCTTCTTCCTGCTCGACGCACGCGGCGCGCTGCGTCGCTGGAACGAGAACCTGCAGGCGGTCACCGGCCACCGCGCCCTCGATCTGATCGGCAAGCCGGCGCTCGACCTCTTCCCGCCGGAGTTCCACCCGCTGCTGCGGCGTCAGGCCCGGCGCGCCCTGACACACCGCGACGCCACCTTCGAGGCGGAGCTGCTGTCGGCCGGTGGCGAACACCTGGCGCACGCGTTCAGCCTCTACCGCATCGACCTCGACGGTCTGCCGCACCTGCTCGGTACCGGCCTCGACATCCGCGCGCAGAAGGACGCCGAACGCAGCGTGCTGGCGCTGAACCAGCAGCTGGAAACGCGCGTGCGCGAGCGCACGGCGGAACTGGTCACCGCGATGCGCGAACTGGAGAGCTTCAGTTACTCGGTATCGCACGATCTCGCGGCACCGTTGCGCGGCATCGACGGCTTTTCGCGGATGATCGAGGAGGATTACGCCGACCGGCTCGACGAACGCGGCCGCGACTACCTGCAGCGCATCCGCGCCGGCACGCAGCGCATGCACCGGCTGATCGACGACCTGCTCGGCCTCGCCCGCATCACGCGCAACGAAATGAACCGGCAGGTCGTTGATCTCAGCGCGATGGCCTCGGAACTGGTTGCCGACCTCGCCCGGACCGAGCCCGAGCGCAGGGCAGAATTCCTCATCCAGCCGTCGATGCGCGTGTATGCTGACGCCAACCTCTTGCGCATCGCGATCGACAATCTGTTGCGCAATGCATGGAAGTTCACCAGCCGCCATGACGCCGCGCGCATCGAAATCGGCTGCTTGCAGCGTGGACGAGAGCTCGTGTATTTTGTGAAGGACGACGGCGCGGGCTTTGACATGCGATACGCAACAAAGCTCTTCGGCCCCTTCCAGCGACTCCACTCGGTCGGTGAGTTTTCAGGCAGCGGCATCGGTCTGGCCATCGTGCACCGCATCGTGCAGCGGCACGGCGGGCGGATCTGGGCCGAAGCCGAGGTGGAACGCGGAGCAAGTTTCTTCTTCACGCTGGAACCCCCATCGCAGTGATGCGGGTGACCTGGACAGGCTGGTTTTATGGCAAGCGAACGCCCGATACTGCTGGTTGAAGACAATCCCGACGACGAGGCGCTGACGCTTCGAGCCTTTCACAAGAACCGCATCGCCAACGAAGTCGTCGTGGCCCGCGACGGCGTAGAAGCGCTCGACTATCTCTTCGGCACCGGCCACCACGCTGGTCGCGACCTGTCGGTCGCACCGGCAGTCATCCTGCTCGACCTGAAACTGCCGCGTGTAGACGGCCTGGAAGTGCTGCGCCGGGTGCGTGCCGATGCGCGCACCAATCTGCTGCCGGTCGTCATCCTGACCACCTCGCGCGAACAGCAGGACATCTACGAGGCCTACCAGCTCGGCGCCAACAGCTACATCCGCAAGCCGGTGGATTTCGAGAAGTTCATCTACGCCGTCGGCCAGCTCGGTCTGTACTGGCTGGTGCTGAACGAGCCGGTCGATCCCCCCTCGAACTGAGCGCGCCAGGATTCTGTGGGAGGGGTCTTCTGACCCCGACGGCAACCTGTATCGAAGCCTGCGGACATCAACGGCCGCGTCGCGGTCAGAAGACCGCTCCCACAGGGGTGGTACGCCTGCTCAATTCCGCCGCGACCGAGCGATCTGTCTAGACAGCGCGATCAGCGGCAGCAGGCCAACCGCGACGATGGCGAGCGCGGCGGTCGATGCTTCCTGCAGTCTTTCATCGCTGGCCAGCGTGTAGGCCTGGGTGGCCAGCGTGTCGAAGTTGAACGGCCGCATCACCAGCGTAGCCGGCAACTCCTTCATCACATCGACGAATACCAGCAGCGAGGCGGTCAGCAGGCTGCCGCGCAGCATCGGCCAGTGCACGCGGCGCAGGGTCGCGCCGACACCGAGGCCGAGGCTGCGCGCCGCTTCGTCCATGCTCGGCGTGATGCGCGCCAGACCCGATTCCACCGACTGCAGCGACACTGTCAGGAAGCGCGCCAGATACGCATACACCAGCGCGGCGATGCCACCGGTCAGCAACAGGCCCGGGTTGCTGCCGGTCCACTGCTGCCACAGCCCGGACAGCAGGTGATCGAGGCGGGTGACCGGAATCAGGATACCGACCGCGATCACCGCACCCGGCACTGCGTAGCCCAGACCGACGGCCGAGCGCGCCAGCGCCACCAGACGCGAGCGGCTGGTGCGGACCGCGTAGGCGAGCAACAGCGCGAGCGCCACCGCACAGACACTGGCGACGGCGGCCAGCGTGAAGCTGTTGATCGCCAGCCCGACGAAACGCTCGCCGAACTGCGCATCGCCCTCCGAAGACGCCCATTTCAGCAGCACCGCTGCCGGCACGATGAAGCCGGCGGCCAGCGGCAGCACACAGGCGACGGTGACGCCCCAGCCGGCGGCGCGCGACAGCGCATGGCGGCGCGCACTGCCACCGGCGCGACCGCTGTCATGGAAACGCGCACCGCCGCGGCTCAGCCGTTCGGCCAGCAGCAGCAGGGTAACGAAACCGAGCAGCAACGCGGCCAGCTGTGCCGCGGCAACGCGGTCGCCGAGCGAGAACCAGGCGCGGTAGATGCCGGTGGTGAAGGTCTGCACGCCGAAATAGCTCACCGCACCGTAATCGGCCAGCGTTTCCATTAGCGCCAGCGACACGCCGGCTGCGATGGCCGGGCGGGCCAGTGGCAACGTCACGCGGAAGAAGGCTTCCCAGGCGCCCTGCCCCAGCATGCGGGCCGCCTCGTTCAGCCCGGCTGCGCGCTCGATCAGCGATTGCCGCGTCAGCAGGTATACGTAGGGATAGAGCACGGCGATGAACATGCAGGCGGCACCACCCACGGTGCGTACGTCCGGAAACCAGTAGTCGCCGCGTTCCCAGCCGAAGGTGTCGCGCAAGGCCGTCTGCACCGGGCCGACGAACTGCAGCAGATCGGTGTAGGTGTAGGCCATCACATAAGCCGGCGTCGCCAGCGGCAGCACCATGGCCCATTCCAGCACGCGGCGGCCGGGGAACTCCCACATTACTGTGGCCCAAGCGGTCGACACGCCGATCACCGCGGTGCCCAGCCCGACCCACAGACAGAGCAACAGCGTGCTGGCGACGTACTCAGGCAGCACGGTTGACGCCAGGTGCGCCCAGGTGTCGCCGGTGCCGCCGCTGAACAGGTTGAACAGCACCGACAGCACCGGTGCGGCCACCAGCAGCGCCAGCAGCAGTGCGATCAGCGACAGGGGATGGAGACGGCGGGCAGACAAGTGGGGCATGCCGGCTGTCCCGGCTTGAGTTATCGGTGGCCGGTACGCTCACGCAGCGGCAAGCGCATTATAATTGAGAGCGATTATCGGTCTTGATCCGGATCACCTTTTTGTACCGCCTCCTCCGCCACACTTCGGTCCATGTCACAGCTGCTGCTTGAATCCGTGCGCATCGCGTACGGCACCACCGAAGTGGTCCGCGACCTGTCGCTGCGTCTCGAACGCGGCCAGATCGGCTGCCTGCTCGGCCCTTCGGGCTGCGGCAAGACGACGGTGCTGCGTGCCATCGCCGGCTTCGAGCGGCTGCGCGAGGGACACATCGACATCAACGGTGTCACGGTGTCGTCCAGCCGCCAGCACCTGGCGCCGGAACAGCGGCGCGTCGGCATGGTGTTCCAGGACTTCGCACTGTTCCCGCATCTGAGCGTCGCCGACAACGTCGCCTTCGGCCTGCGCAGCGGTTCGCGTGACGAAAAGCGGGGGCGCGCCAACGAAATGCTGGCAGTGGTCGGGCTGACCGATCACGCCGACAAATACCCGCACCAGCTGTCGGGCGGCCAGCAGCAGCGCGTGGCGCTGGCCCGCGCGTTGGCACCGGACCCGGAACTGCTGCTGCTCGACGAGCCCTTCTCCAGCCTCGACGTCGAACTGCGCACCCGGCTCGCCACGGAACTGCGCGACATCCTGAAGGCGCGCGGCATCACCGCCATCCTGGTTACGCACGACCAGCAGGAAGCCTTCGCCATCGCCGACGAGATCGGCGTCATGCAGGGCGGTCGGCTGCTGCAGTGGGACAGTGCGTACAACCTCTATCACAAGCCGGAGAGTCGCTTCGTCGCCGATTTCGTCGGTCAGGGCGTATTCCTGCCGGGCACGCTGCGCGGCGACCACGAGGTCGAAATGGAACTGGGCGTGCTGCGCAGCGAATTCCCCTTCCGCTGCGACGACGGTTGTCCGCACTGCGCCGCCGACAACCGGGTCGACGTGCTGCTGCGTCCGGACGACGTGGTGCACGACGACGCCGCACCGCTGCGCGCCGAAGTGCTGTGCAAGTCTTTCCGCGGCGCCGAGTTCCTGTACACGCTGCGGCTCGGCTCTGGCCGCCGCGTGCTGTCGCTGGTGCCGTCGCACCACAACCACGCGATCGGCGAATTCATCGGCATCCGTCTCGATGCCGACCACGTGGTGGCCTTCCGCCACCCCGAGACCGCAGCCGAACCGCTGTCCAGCGCGGCGTGATTCCCTGGCTGGAACCCGGCGACCCGTTTCCGCCGGTCGATACGGCGCTGCGCGACCCGGACGGGCTGCTGGCGGCCGGTCTCGAACTGACGCCGCAGCGCATCCTCGACGCCTACCGGCAAGGCATCTTCCCGTGGTTCTCCGAGGGTCAGCCAGTGCTGTGGTGGAGCCCGGACCCGCGCATGGTGCTGGTGCCGGCCGAAATCCGTATCACGCCGTCGATGCGCAAGGTACTGCGCAACCGGCCTTATGAAGTGCGCTGCGACACCGCCTTCGAGGCTGTCATGCGCGCCTGTGCCGAACCGCGCGATGGCCAGGCCGGCACCTGGATCAGCGACCACATGATCGCCGCCTACGGCGCGCTGCACACAAAGGGCTGGGCGCACAGCGTCGAAACCTGGGTCGATGGCGAACTTGCGGGCGGTCTCTACGGTCTCGCGCTGGGGCGGATGTTCTACGGGGAATCGATGTTCTCGCGCACCCGCGACACCTCGAAGATTGCGCTGGTGCATCTCGCACGCTATCTTGAATCGCAGGGCTACGCGCTGATCGACTGCCAGATGAACACCGCGCACCTGGCGTCCATGGGCGGACGTGAAATTGCACGCAGCGAATTCTGCCGCGTGCTGTCACAGTCGGTGCAGTCGGCCCATCCGCGGCGCTGGCGGCCTGACGAAATACCGGCTTATTTCAGACCCTGAAACGGACACCGATTCCGCTGACGCCATGGCGCTGCTCAAGGACCTGCCCTTCACCACGCTGCAGTTCTATGCAACGGCACCCTATGCCTGCTCCTACCTGCAGGGCCGAACCGCGCGCTCGCAGGTCGCCACGCCGTCCAACCTGATCGATGCCCGGCTCTACAGCGATCTTGTGCGCGCCGGTTTTCGCCGCAGCGGCGTGTTCACCTACCGCCCCTATTGCGACGCCTGCCGCGCCTGCACGCCGGTCCGCCTGCCGGTCAACCGCTTCACCGCCTCGCGCACGCAGCGCCGCTCGGAAAGAAGACACGAGAATCTGGTCGCCCGCGAGGCGCCGCTGTCCTTCCGCGAGGAGCATTACGCGCTGTACCAGCGCTACCAGTCGAGCCGCCACAGCGGCGGCGGCATGGACCAGGACTCGCGCGAGCAGTATTCGCACTTCCTGCTGCAGAGCCATGTCGATACCCGACTGATCGAATTCCGCGAAGGCAGCGAGCCGGACGCCCCGCTGCGCATCGTCAGCATCATCGACATCCTCGACGACGGCCTGTCGTCGGTCTACACCTATTACGACCCTGATGTCGAAGGCGCCAGCTACGGCACCTACAACATCCTGTGGCAGGTCAGTCTCGCCCGCCTGCTCGGCCTGCCCTACGTCTATCTGGGCTACTGGATACGCGACAGCGCCAAGATGGCCTACAAGGCCCGCTTCCGCCCACTCGAGGGCCGGATCGACAGCGTCTGGCGCGAACTGGGCGACGGCGAACTGGGGCTGTAGCGCCGCTCTTGTGGGCGACCTGCGGTCGCGATGCGACTTCGGCAGACGGCCAGCTTCGATTGAGGCCGGAATCGCGAGCAAGCTCGCTCCCACAAGACCCCGGCTCCGGCCGACGTCAGGGAGTACTTTCGTGGGAGCGACCTCTGGTCGCGATGCGGCTTCAGCAGACCGCCGTCGATGTCAGAAGCCCTTTCCACGCAACCCAGGCTCTTGCCACCGCCCCGCGGGTTGCCTGCCCCCGCCGCCGGGCCGATAATCCGCGCCTTTGCGTCGTGCCCTGCGACCTGCGAACCGGATTCCACCCATGCTCTACCCGCTGCTGCGCCCCCTGCTGTTCTCGCTCGACGCTGAACGCGCCCATGACCTGACGCTGGGCACGCTGGCAAAACACCCGGGACTGGTGCCGCTGCAACGCATCGCGCCCGATCCGGTGCGCTGCATGGGTCTGGATTTTCCGAACCGGGTCGGCCTCGCCGCCGGTCTCGACAAGAACGGTGCGGCGATCGACGGTCTGGCGCGGCTCGGCTTCGGCTTCATCGAAATCGGCACCATCACGCCACGCCCGCAACCGGGCAATCCGAAGCCGCGCATGTTCCGGCTGCCGGCGGCGCAGGGCATCATCAACCGCATGGGTTTCAACAACCTGGGCCTGGATGCGCTGGTCGAAAACGTGAAGCGCTCACGCTGGGTCCGCGAGGGCGGCATTCTCGGCATCAATATCGGCAAGAACGCCGACACGCCGATCGAGCGCGCAACCGACGATTACCTGATCGGCCTGCGCGGCGCCCACCCCTACGCGCGCTACATCACCGTCAACATTTCCAGCCCGAACACGAAGAACCTGCGCCAGCTGCAGGGCGCGGACGAATTGAACCAGCTGCTGGGCGCGCTCGACGCCGAACGGCAGAAGCTCGACGCCGCCGCCGGCCGTACCGTGCCGATCGCCCTGAAGATCGCACCCGACCTCGACGCCGAGCAGATCGATGCCATCGCCGACGCGACGGTGCGCCACCACATCGACGCGCTGATCGCGACCAACACCACGCTGTCGCGCACCGGTGTCGAAAACCTGCCGCACGGCGGCGAAGCGGGTGGTCTGTCGGGTGCGCCGGTGCGCGAGAAATCGACGGCCGTGCTGCGCGCCCTGGCGCAGAAGCTCGACGGCAAGGTCGCGCTGATCGGCGTCGGCGGCATCACCGAAGGCCGTCACGCGAAGGACAAGGTCGACGCCGGCGCGCAACTGGTGCAGCTGTACAGCGGCCTGATCTACCACGGCCCGGCGCTGGTCGCCGACGCGGCGCGCGCACTGGCGGAATCGTGACCGCCGACGCCCGCCGCGGCACCGCTGCGGGCATCTTCGCGCTGGCCGCACCGATGCTGGTGTCGCAGCTGGCGAGCATAGGCACCAATGTCGCCGACACGCTGATCGCCGGCCATCACGCCACCGCCGATCTGGCTGCCGTCGCGGTCGGTGGCGGACTGTTCATTTCGGTGGTGATCGCGCTGATCGGCATCCTGTATGCCGCCGCGCCCATCATCGCGCACCACGTCGGCGCCGGCCGGCGCGAGGACATCGCACCCGCCTTCCAGCAGGCGGTGTGGATGGCGCTCTTCCTGTCACTGCCCGGCGCCTTGCTGCTCGCCCTGCCCGACCCGCTGCTCGCACTGTCGCAGCTCGATCCGGTGGTCGAGGCGAAGACGCGCGACTACCTGCTCGCCCTCGCCTTCGCGGTACCCGGCGCGCTGCTGTTCCGCGCCTTTCAGGCGCTGATGAATGGTATCGGCCAGCCGCGGCCGGTGATGGTGATCATGCTGGCCTGCCTGGCGGTGCATGTGCCGCTGGCGTGGGCACTCACCACAGGCGCTTTCGGCCCGCCGCTCGGTGCGCTCGGCTGCGGGCTGTCCACGCTGGTGGTGAACTGGCTGTCGGTGGTCTGCGCACTGCTGTGGCTCAAGTACTCGCCGCAACTGCGCGCGCTGCGCCCCTTTCACGACTGGCAGGCGCCCAGAGCCTGGGCACAGCGCGAAATGCTGCGCCTCGGCGGACCGATGGGCGTATCGAATTTCGTCGAGATCACCAGTTTCACGCTGATCGCGCTGTTCGTCGCCCGGCTCGGCCCCGACGTGGTCGCAGGACACCGCGTGATCGCCAACATCAACGGCGTCTGCTTCATGCTGCCGCTGGCACTGGGCAGCGGCACGCTGGTGCTGGTGGGTCAGGCAGCGGGCGCACACGACTGGCTGCGCGCCCGCCACACCGCGCTGACCGGGCTGGCGATGGCCAGCGTGCTCGCGGTATTCGTCGGCCTGCTGCTGTGGCTGTCGCGCGAGTCGGTGCTGGCCTTCTACAGCAAGGACCCGGCGGTGCTGGGCGTCGCCCGCAGCCTGCTGCCCTATGTCGCGCTGTTCGTGCTGATCGACGCCGCGCACACGCTGGCTTCGTTCGCGCTGCGCGGCTACAAGGTGACGGTGGCGCCGATGATCGTGCACACCGTCTGCTTCTGGGGCGTCGGCCTAGGCAGCGGTTACCTGCTCGCCTTTCACGGCCTGCCCGGGGCCGGCATCGCGCTGATCGCGCAGCCCATGGGGGCGGCCGGTTTCTGGCTGGCAACGCTGCTGTCGACCGTGCTGGCCGGCTTGATGATCGGCGTCATCCTGTTGCGGGTGATACGTCGACATCCACGCGCCATCGCATGATTGCTGCGCAGCAACAGCGAGCGGGATGTTTTCCCGACGGTGCACCGCACGCGGCAATTGAAGTAAAGTCCGCGGCTGCCCCGCCCGGAACAGAACAAACCACTCGTCCGGGCTTGCCACCGCCTCGCCGATGAATCCGACTTCCGTCCTCCGTCCGCCCTACGTCGCCTACTTCAGCGACTTCACGCGATTCCGCTCCTGGCTCTGGGCTGCCGCCTTCGTCGCGTCCATCCTGGTGCACAGCTTCGTCGTCTGGCGGGCGTCCGTGTATGTGCCGCGCGTGGTGCCGCCCGAAATTCGCGTCGATGTGCGGATGATCAAGGAAGAACCTCCGCCGCCCCCGCCGCCGCCTCCCCCACCGCCGAAGCCGGTCGAGCCGCCGCCGCCGCCGCCACCGCCGAAGCCGGTACCCAAGCCGCCCAAGCCGGTGCCGCAGCAGGCGCCGCTGCCGGTGCTCGCCGCACCGCCGGCGCCATCGCCGGCGCCCGAGGAGCGCGTGGTGCCGGTGCAACCGCCGCCGGCGCCGCTGCCGCCGATCGATGCGCCACCACCGCCGCCCGCACCGGCACCCGTCCCTGCGCCCGCGCCGGCACCTGCCGCGCCCAGCGTCGATTTCCAGTCGCTGAAGGCGGGTTACGGCCAGGCGCTGTCGGCAGAGATCAAGAAAGGGCAGACCTATCCGCGACTGGCGGCGATGCGCGGGCTGGAAGGTACGCCCAAGGTGCTCATCGTCATCGAGAACGGCCAACTCGTATCGGCCACGCTGGTCGACGAATCCGGCCAGTCGGTGCTGGACGAAGCGGCGCTGGCGCTGGTGAAGAAGACGAAGCTGCCGCCGGTACCGGCAGCGCTCGCCGGCCAGCGGCTCGAATTCCTGCTGCCGATCGACTACAAGCTGAAGAAGTGACAAGGGCGCCAGCGGCGCCCTTGTCTGCGTGACGCGGGTCGTTCAGACGCGGTAGTAGTCGCGATACCAGGCGACAAAGCGCGCCACACCGTCGTCGATCGCGGTGCGCGGCGAGAAGCCGGTCCAGGCGGTCAGTTCCGACACGTCGGCATAGGTCGCCGGCACATCGCCCGGCTGCATCGGCAGCAGGTTCTTCTGCGCGGTCATGCCCAGCGCCTTCTCGATCGCGTGGATGAAATCCATCAGCGGCACCGGCCCCTGGTTGCCGATGTTGAACACCCTGAACGGCGCTTTCGAATGCCCCGGGTGCGGGTGATCGCCATCGAAGGCTGAATCCGGCTCTGCGACCCGGTCCAGCGTGCGGATGACGCCTTCGACAATGTCGTCGATATAGGTGAAGTCGCGCTGCATGTCGCCGTGATTGAACACGTCGATCGGCCGCCCTTCGATCATTGCCTTGGTGAACAGGAAGAGCGCCATGTCCGGCCGGCCCCACGGGCCATAGACCGTGAAGAAGCGCAGACCGGTGGTCGGCAGGTCGTACAGATGGCTGTAGGTGTGCGCCATCAGTTCGTTGGCCTTCTTGGTCGCGGCGTACAGGCTGACCGGGTGATCGACGCTGTCGGCCTCGCTGAACGGCATCTTCGTGTTGCCGCCATAGACGCTGGAGCTGCTGGCGTACACGAGATGCTTGACCGCCGAATGCCGGCAACCTTCGAGCACATTCATGAAGCCGACGATGTTGGCGTCGATGTAGGCGTTCGGGTTCTGCAGCGAATAGCGCACGCCGGCCTGGGCCGCGAGGTGCACGACGCGATCGAAGCGCTCGGCCTCGAACAGCTTCGCCATGCCGTCGCGGTCCTCGACCGCCATCCTGACGAAGCGGAAGCCGGCGGCCGGCGTAAGCCGGGCCAGCCGCGCCTCTTTCAGCCGCACGTCGTAGTAGTCGTTCAGGTTGTCCAGCCCGACCACTTCGTCGCCGCGTTCGAGCAGGCGCAGCGCGACGTGCATGCCGATGAAACCGGCGGCGCCGGTGAGCAGGACTTTCATCGCGCGAGGTTCAGCGACGGCCGATGGCCGAGTACTCGATGCCGGCGGCGCGCGGCACATCCGGTTCGTACAGGTTGCGTCCGTCGAAGATCACCGGCTGCTTCAGCGCCGACTTGATCCGCTCGAAGTCCGGGCTGCGGAATTCCTTCCACTCCGTCACGATCAGCAGCGCGTCCGCGCCTTCCAGGGCGTCCATCGGCTTGTCGGCCAGCGTCAGCCGCGGCTCGTCGCCGTAGATGCGCTTCGTTTCCGTCATCGCCACCGGGTCGTAGGCCGTCACCGTCGCACCGCGACGGAACAGTTCGTTGATGATCACCCGGCTCGGCGCCTCGCGCATGTCGTCGGTGTTGGGCTTGAACGCCAAGCCCCACAGCGCGAAGCGGCGGCCCGACAGGTCTTCGCCGAACTTCGCGACGATCTTGTCCACCAGCACCATCTTCTGCACGTCGTTGGCGTCTTCCACCGCCTGCAGCACTTTCAGGTCCTGACCGTTCTCGCGTGCGGTGCGGATCAGCGCCTTCACGTCCTTCGGGAAGCAGCTGCCACCGTAGCCACAGCCGGCGTACAGGAAGTGGTAGCCGATGCGCGGGTCCGAGCCGATGCCCTGGCGCACCATTTCGATGTCGGCCCCCATCCGGTCGGCCAGCAGTGCCAGTTCGTTCATGAAGCTGATGCGCGTGGCCAGCATCGCGTTGGCGGCGTACTTCGTCAGTTCCGCGCTGCGCACGTCCATCACCACCAGCTTGTCGCGGTTGCGCTGGAACGGGGCGTACAGCGCGCGCATCAGGTGGATGGCGCGTTCGTCGTCGGCACCCACCACGATGCGGTCCGGACGCATGAAGTCTTCGACCGCCGCACCTTCCTTCAGGAATTCCGGGTTGGACACTACGGCGAATTCCATCTCCTGACCACGCTTGGCCAGCTCGTCCGCAATCGCGGCCTTCACCTTGTCGGCCGTACCCACCGGCACCGTGCTCTTGTCGACCACCACCTTGTAGTCCGTCATCAGCCGGCCGATGTTGCGCGCGGCCGACAGCACGTATTGCAGATCGGCCGAGCCGTCCTCGTCCGGCGGCGTGCCGACCGCAATGAACTGGATCGTGCCGAAGCGCACCGCTTCGGCCACGTCGGTCGTGAAGTGCAGCCGCCCTGCCTCGACGTTGCGGGCAACCACCGCGTCCAGACCCGGCTCGTGGATCGGAATGCCGCCTTCCTTCAGGATCCGGATCTTCTCCGGATCAAGGTCCAGACACAGCACGTCGTTGCCCATCTCGGCCATGCAGGCCCCGGAGACCAGGCCTACGTACCCGGTGCCGATTACGGTGATTTTCATTCAGGAGTTTCCGGCGAAAAGTGAAATCTGAGGTGAACGCTGCGGTGAGAAAAGCAAGGAGGACGCAGACGGGTCAGTCGCGGTCGAGCACGGCCAGCAGCGCCTGCAGCGTCGCGGCGCCGAGGCGCCGGCTGCGGGCGGCACTCCAGCCGAACAGTCCGTCGGGCAGATGGGCGTTGTCCTTGAAAGGCATTTCCAGCGTCAGTGAAAGGCAGCCGAAGTGGTTGAACACCCATTTCGACGCCAGCGTCAGCAACTCGTCGGTAAAGCGGTCCGGCGCATAGCCCTCGCCCACCTGAAAATCGGGGCTGGCGGCCAGCAGCGCATCGCAGAAACGCTTCTCCTGCGCACCCTGTGCCTCGGTGAAGCCCGGCACCATGCCGTTACCGTCGATGAACACGAACGGTAGTGTCTCGTCGCCGTGGATGTCGAGGAAAACATCCACACCCGTCGCCAACATGCGCTCGCGCACCAGCGCCACTTCGCGGCTGAAATCCATGTCCGGCTCGCGCCAGGCGCGGTTCAGATTGCAGCCGCGCGCATTGGTGCGCAGATTGCCGCGCACCGAACCGTCCGGATTCATGTTCGGCACGACATGGAAGCAGGCGCGTTCGAGCAGCCGGCGCGACACCGGGTCGGAAGTGTCGTACAGCCGCTCCAGCAGCCCCTCGACATAGAACTCCGCCATCGTCTCGCCCGGATGCTGGCGGGCGGTGATCCACACCTTGCGCTTGCCCGGTGCCGGGCGACCAACGGTGATCAGATTGAGATCCCGTCCGTCGTGCGTCGCCCCGAGGTCGTCGACCGACGCCACCGGCGCGGCATCGGCCGCACCCAGCAGATCGAGGTGACGATCCCAGCCGTAGGGCTCGAAATAGGCGAAATAGACGCTGTCGTAGTCCGGCGTGATGCGGAAGGTGTAGCGCTGCCCGTCGTACTGACCGGCGGACAGCCGGAACCAGTTTCGGCGGTCGTAGGAGGCCACCACGCGGTAACCGTCCCATCCACCCGGATACGCCGACTGACCGGCGTTGTCGAAACTCAGCACGCACGCCTGACCGCGAGCGCCCTGCAGGCGGAAGTGAAACCATTGCCGGAAATCCGCCGCATTGTCGGCCGGCAGATTAAGACGGATGTTCGACGCGTCCGAACAGTCCAGCACCTCGATGGCGCCACTGTCGAACTGGCTGCTGATGCGGATCAAATCAGGGCTCCTGGCGTGACGTGGGCCGAAGTATACCGCCCACCTGTCGAGCGCTCGCAGTGAGGAAGCCGATCGCATCGCGCTCACCTTGCCATGCCGGCATGGATCGAGGTCAACGGCCCGCAGAAGCCGCGTCGCGGCCAAGGCCGCTCCCACAAGGGGAAGCGCCAGACCCACGGCCCGAGCCAGTGACCGGGCTTCTGTGGGAGGGGTCTTCTGACCCCGACGCGGCCGTTGATCATCCTTCATCGGCTCATTCACCGCCGAAGGCTGCTTTCACAACCACACAATCAGCGGACCCGATATATGATGAAAGCATGGATCAGAACCATGGATATCATCGGCTGCGCGACGGACGGGTGTCCTTATCCGGTCAGATCTATCACGTGACCGTAAATACCCAGTACCGCCAGCCTGTATTCATCGACCTCGGCCATGCGAGAACAGTCATCCGGGTCATGTATCGCGCCGCCGAGCGCACTCTTTCCAGAAGCTTGTGTTTCGCGCTGATGCCTGATCATCTGCATTGGCTTATCCAGCTTGGAGAGGGCGGCACATTGCCCACCCTGATGCGCACGATGAAGAGCATCAGCGCACATCAAGTAGGGCGCCCGATCTGGCAGGCTGGCTATCATGACCGGGCGATCCGAGAAGACGACGACGTGAGAGCGGTCGCACGTTACATCGTCGCCAACCCGCTGCGCGCCGGGCTCGTCACTCGAATAGGCGACTATCCGCACTGGGACGCGGTCTGGCTTGACTGAGGCCCGGCAGACAGGCGGAAGCACGAAGGCGCCCCCTGTGCGAGCGCCCTTGGCCGCGACACTGCGATGGCAGGCCGCAGGCTTCGATACGGGCCGCTGTCGGGGTCAGAAGACCCCTCCCACAGAAACCCCGCCCATGCTCCGACGGCAGATCGGACGCGTTTCCTGTGGGAGCGCCCTTGGCCGCTACGCGGCGATGACAGGCCGCAAGCTCGGGTACAGGCCACTGTCGGGGTCAAAAGACCCCTTCCACAGAAACCCAGCCCATGCTCCGACAGCAAATCGGGCGCATTTCCTGTGGGAGTGGCCTTGGCCGCGACAGGGCACTTGCACACCGCACGGTTGGATCAACGCCGCTACTGCGGCGAAGAGCCGGCGTGGCGTCCGTCAGACCTCGCCGAAAGTCCTTGCCAGCAGTTGCCGACCGGGGTGATCGGGTGGCAGCAGTTCGCCCAGGCGCTGCAGTGCATCGACCGCCTCGGGCGACTGGCCGAGGTGGTTCAGCAGCACATCGGGATCGTCGACACGGAAGATGACGTCCGACAGGCGCGATTCGAGGCAGTCGCGCCAGGCGCGCAGCAGCGGGCTTTCGGTGCGCGGCAGGAAGGCGCCGCGGTAGCAGGCGAGCGCGGTTTCGATGCGGCCGGCGTCGAGCGCCTGTTCAAGATCGCGGAAATCTGCCTGCCAGTTAACGAGCAGCCGGTAAGGCCGCGAGCCGATGGCACCACCCAGGCGGTCGCGCAGCTGTGACACCTCGGTCTTCAGCGTCGCCACGCCGACCGGGCGATCACCGTACAGCGCGGCGTGCAGCCTTTCCAGATCCAGCCCTTCGGGGTGCAGTGTCAGCAGGCACAGGATTTCAAGCTGGCGCGGCGACAGCGCCAGCGCCCTGCCCTGCAGGAAAGCCTGCGGCGTGCCCAGCATGCGCAGGCGCAGCACCGGTGCGTGGCTCAACGACTGCAGCGCCTGCGACACGCGCTGCGCAAAGCGCTCGACCGCGTGCAGCGCCAGAGGCGAATGACGGTTCCAGGTGGTCGACAGATCGACCACGCCCATCACCTCGCCACTGCCGGCGTCGCGCACCGGTGCGGCGTAGCACACCCAGTCCTGCACGGCCGGAATGAAGTGTTCCGCCGAGAACACGCTGGCCGGGCGACGGTAGCGCAGCGCCAGCGCCAGCGCATTGGTGCCGACCGAGCGCTCGTCCCAGCGCCCGCCGGGCACGAAATGCACGCGTTCGGCGCGGGTACGCATGCTGCGGCTGCAACCGGTCCAGAGCAGGCGGCCGTCGGCATCGCTGACCGCCGCCACCATGCCGCTTTCGCGGGCCACGGTTTCCAGTTCGTCGACACATGAATTGACCGCCTCGCCGTACGGGGTCGTCGTCCAGTCCGGCGCGTCGGCGTCGATCGGCGCTGCCGAGCAGGTTTCCGACACGGCCTCGCGCGAGCGCTGCCACGAGCCGGCGATGTCCATGCCGACCACCACGATGCGCTCGCCGACCGTGCGCTCGCCGCGCCGGATCGATTCGATGCGCCGCCGGCGTGCCGCCAGACTTGCACTAGAAGCTGTCATTGGTCTCGCTCCACCACTCAACCTGCAAGCTACCTACCGGATACCTACCTGCGCCGTATTAGCGTGCGCGGTGACCCTGTGTTGTTCTGTCATGCATTGTGGCCGACCGCAGGGGCAATCGACAACACGAGGAGAAAGTACATGCGTTACGCCGACCCCGGCCAACCCGGTTCGAAAATCACCTTCAAGCCCCGTTACGACAACTTCATCGGCGGCAAGTGGGTGGCGCCTGTCGAGGGTCAATACTTCGACAACGTCTCTCCCGTCACTGGCAAGGTCTTCTGCCAGGCCGCCCGCTCGCAGGCCGCCGACATCGAACTCGCGCTCGACGCCGCCCACAAGGCGCGCGACGCATGGGGCCGCACCTCGCCGGCCGGTCGTGCCGCCGTACTGCTGAAGATCGCCGACCGCCTCGAAGCCAACCTCGAAATGCTGGCCGTCGCCGAAACCTGGGACAACGGCAAGCCGATCCGCGAAACGCTGGCTGCCGACATCCCGCTCGCCATCGACCACTTCCGCTACTACGCTGGATGCATCCGCGCCCAGGAAGGTTCCCTGTCGGAAATCGACGACGACACCGTCGCCTACCACTTCCACGAGCCGCTGGGCGTTGTCGGCCAGATCATCCCGTGGAACTTCCCCATCCTGATGGCCGCGTGGAAGCTCGCTCCCGCGCTGGCCGCCGGTAACTGCATTATCCTGAAGCCGGCCGAGCAGACCCCGGTTTCCATCATGGTGCTGGCCGAACTGATCGCCGACATCCTGCCGCCGGGCGTGCTGAACATCGTCAATGGTTTCGGCATCGAAGCCGGCAAGCCGCTGGCCACCAGCCCGCGCATCGCCAAGATCGCCTTCACCGGCGAAACTACGACCGGCCGCCTCATCCTGCAATATGCGTCCCAGAACATAATCCCGTCGACCGTCGAACTGGGCGGCAAGTCGCCCAATATCTTCTTCGACGACGTGATGGACAAGGACGACGACTTCTTCGACAAGTGCCTCGAAGGCTTCGCCATGTTCTCGCTGAACCAAGGTGAAGTCTGCACCTGCCCGAGCCGCGCCATGGTGCAGGAATCGATCGCCGACCAGTTCATCGAGCGCGCCATCGCCCGCGTTGCCAAGGTGCGCGGCGGCCACCCGCTCGACACCGAAACGATGATCGGCGCCCAGGCCAGCTCCGACCAGGCCGAAAAGATCATGTCCTACATCGACATCGGCCGCCAGGAAGGTGCGCAGGTGCTGATAGGTGGCGCCAAGCGTCAGGAATCGGAAACCGGCGGCTACTACATCCAGCCGACCGTGCTGAAGGGCCACAACAAGATGCGCGTGTTCCAGGAAGAAATCTTCGGCCCGGTGCTCGCCCTGACCACCTTCAAGGACGAAGCCGACGCGCTGCAGATCGCCAACGACACGCTGTACGGTCTCGGCGCCGGCGTGTGGTCGCGCTCGGTGCATCGCACCTACCGCTTCGGCCGCAACATCCAGGCCGGTCGCGTATGGACCAACTGCTACCACCTCTACCCGGCACACGCCGCGTTCGGTGGCTACAAGCAGTCGGGCATCGGCCGCGAAACCCACAAGATGATGCTGGACCACTACCAGCAGACCAAGAACCTGCTGGTGAGCTACTCGCCGAAGGCGCTGGGCTTCTTCTGAGGCAGCAATGAGAGAGGGGCGCTCCGGCGCCCCTTTTTTCGTCGACAGCGCTGACCATGTAGGAGCGGTCTTCTGACCGCGACCGCGGCGGTAAGGGAAGCGTCGGTGCATCGTTGCCGGCCCTGTCGCGGTCAGAAGACCGCTCCTACAACAATCGGCATGCAGCATCCGTGACCGTCCCTGCGCCGGCAACCATCCCCGGCACAGCACGGTCATCACTCAAACAAGAACCCACGCAGGAGGAGAACCCATGGTCACCCGCGTCAGCGCCACCCCTGAAGCGCTCGAATGGATCGCAAAGCTCGCCCGCAAGCACGGCGCCCTGCTCTTCCATCAATCCGGCGGCTGCTGCGACGGCAGCGCCCCGATGTGCTACCCGCGCAATGAATTCATACTCGGCAGTTCCGACGTGCTCCTCGGCGAAATCGGCGGCATGCCCTTCTGCATGAGTGCCTCGCAGTTCGAGTACTGGCAGCACACCCACCTCATCATCGACGTCGTGCCCGGCCGCGGATCCGGCTTCTCGATCGAATCGCCGGAAGGCATACGCTTCCTGACCCGCTCGCGGCTTTATGAGCCGGACGAAGAGGCCGAACTGGAAAAGCTGGGGCCGCCGCCGCGTGGTGACATGGTGGCCTGAGCTCACGACGCGGGATTCCGTAGAAGCGGTCGGCGTTATATGGGAGAGGTCGGTCCTCTGTGGGAGGAGTCTTGTGACCCTGACAGCGGCCTGTATCGAAGTCGACGGACTGCAGCAGCCGCGTCACGGCCAATACCGCTCCCACAGAGGGGGGCACCGGACCAGCGATCCGAGCCGGGGCCGGGGTTCTGTGGGAGGGGTCTTCCGACCCCGACAGCAGCCTTGATCGAAGCCTGCGGATTGCAAAAGCCAGGCCGGAAGCGGCCAAGGCCGTTCCCAGAGGAAAGGCGTTGCCACCTCATAGCCCCTCGAACACCTCGCACGCGCCCAGCGGCATGCCTGCCAGGTCCTTGGCCGACAGCGGCGACTCACCCGCCAACGGCCACTGCGTACCGACCGCGAGGTCGTTCCACGCCAGGCTGCGCTCGTGTTCCGGTGCGTAGTAGTCCGTCATCTTGTAAGGGAGGTCTGCCGACTCGCTCAGCGCGTGTAAGCCATGCGCGAAGCCGGCTGGCAAATAGATAAAGCCCTGATTAACGCAGCCTCACGCTCGCAACTTAAGCAACTGACTAAGTGCACCAATAACAAACAGAGTGTTTGTCACGAGATAGCGCTTCCAGAGGCGACGCGGTTCCGAACAGAGGCGATGTAACCACTCCAACCCCGTCCGCTGCATCCATTGCGGCGCACGGTGTACTGTTCCTGCATGGAAATCGAATGCAGCGCCTACGCCGATCATCACGGCGTTCACCTTGCCCTTGTGATTCGCCATCCAGCGCTCTTGCTTGGGACACCCTAGACCGACGAATACAATGCCCGCGCCGCTCTCGTTAATCCGCGCCACGGCGGCCTCATCTTCCGCCTCACTCAAAGGCCGAAACGGGGGAGATTCCAAACCCGCCACCTTGAGGGAAGGAAAGGCTAGAGCCAGCCTCTCGCTCAGTTTTCCAAGTGTTTCGTCTGTACTTCCATAGCCATAGATCGAAACCTCTTGTTCTCCACAAAGACTGCACAGCAGCCACATGAGGTCCGGACCGCAGACACGACGCTGACTGCCATAACCCGATTTGCGCAGCACCCAAGCCACTGGAGCGCCGTCAGGCGTTGCCATATCGGACGCCGCTATAACATCTAAGTAACTTTTGTCTTGGCGAGCAGTCACCACAACATGCGCATTGCATATCGTTACATATCGCGATTCATGAGCCTTTGCCCAAGCGAGTATCCGCTCGGCAGCACCCTCTATTGAAACGACGTCGATCGGCGCACCAAGCACCGCATGTGTTACGCGACTCAAGACGCACTCCGTCCGATGCAGTGATACTCGATGCCGGCGGCGCGCGGCACCTCCGGTTCGTACAGATTGCGTCCGTCGAAGATCACCGGCTGCTTCAGCGCCGACTTGATCCGCTCGAAGTCCGGGCTGCGGAATTCCTTCCACTCCGTCACGATCAGCAGCGCGTCCGCGCCTTCCAGTGCATCCATCGGCTTGTCGGCCAGCGTCAGCCGCGGCTCGTCGCCGTAGATGCGCTTCGTTTCCGTCATCGCCACCGGGTCGTAGGCCGTCACCGTCGCGCCGCGACGGAACAGTTCGTTGATGATGACCCGGCTCGGCGCCTCGCGCATGTCGTCGGTGTTGGGCTTGAACGCCAGGCCCCACAGCGCGAAGCAGCGGCCCGACAGATCTTCGCCGAACTTCGCGACGATCTTGTCCACCAGCACCATCTTCTGCACGTCGTTGGCGTCTTCCACCGCCTGCAGCACTTTCAGGTCCTGACCGTTCTCGCGGGCGGTGCGGATCAGCGCCTTCACGTCCTTCGGGAAGCAGCTGCCGCCGTAGCCGCAGCCGGCGTACAGGAAGTGGTAGCCGATGCGCGGGTCCGAGCCGATGCCCTGGCGCACCATTTCGATGTCGGCACCCATGCGGTCGGCCAGCAGTGCCAGTTCGTTCATGAAGCTGATGCGCGTGGCCAGCATGGCGTTGGCGGCGTACTTCGTGAGCTCCGCGCTGCGCACGTCCATCACCACCAGCTTGTCGCGGTTGCGCTGGAACGGGGCGTACAGCGCGCGCATCAGGTGGATGGCGCGTTCGTCGTCGGCACCCACCACAATGCGGTCCGGACGCATGAAGTCTTCAACGGCCGCGCCTTCCTTCAGGAATTCCGGGTTGGACACCACAGCGAATTCCATCTCCTGGCCACGCTTGGCCAGCTCGTCGGCAATCGCGGCCTTCACCTTGTCGGCCGTGCCCACCGGCACCGTGCTCTTGTCGACCACCACCTTGTAGTCGGTCATCAGCCGGCCGATGTTGCGCGCCGCCGACAGCACGTATTGCAGGTCGGCCGAGCCGTCCTCGTCCGGCGGCGTGCCGACGGCGATGAACTGGATGGTGCCGAAGCGCACCGCCTCGGCCACGTCGGTCGTGAAGTGCAGGCGCCCCGCCTCGACGTTACGCGCAACCACCGCGTCCAGACCCGGTTCGTGGATCGGGATGCCGCCTTCCTTCAGGATGCGGATCTTCTCCGGATCAAGGTCCAGACACAGCACGTCGTTGCCCATCTCGGCCATGCAGGCCCCGGAGACCAGGCCTACGTACCCGGTGCCAATTACGGTGATCTTCAATTTCTCTCCAAACTGAAAAAACTAGAAACAATCAAAAATGTAACAACGGTTCATATCGCACTAAGTGTTGTCGATAGTCCCACTGTACGATCTGGAGTTGCAAATTGACACAATCTTCGCGCACTCCCCTCGTTCGGCGCCCGGAAGCCACGCAAGCCACTGTGTGCAAGGTCACAGACCGCACCTAAGTCAGCACGCTCACGATCGTCACCATCGCTCACTTACGGCCTTGCCGTCTCACAGAAGGTCTCCATGATGTTGCCACCAAGTTGTTTCACCTCCGACCACCGCGTCCGCGGCCACTTCATCGCATTGGTAGCCTCGCTGATGGCAGGGCCAGTCGCGGCAGCGACCTACTATGTCGACGCAGTGTCCGGAAGGGACACCAATAACGGGCTCAGCGCGACCACCACGGCTGAGGGTAACGGCCCTTGGCAAAGCCTCGACCGGATAAGCAAGACGACCTTGCAGCCCGGAGATCAGGTACTGCTGCAGTGTGGTCAGCTTTGGAAAGGCAACCTCGCAGTTAACGGAAATGGCACGAGTACCCGTTCAGTAAGGATCTCGAGCTATCCGGAAGGGTGCCAGGACAAGCCCATACTGGATGGAGGCAATCCGATTCCATCCAGCCAGTGGGTACTCGAACAAGGAGGCATCTACAAGGCATCCTTGAAATGGAATCTGATTCCGAATGGTCGAATGACCAATGGTCTGTCTGGCTGGACTCTTTACTCGGAGAAGTCCGATGCCACGATGGCTGTCCAGCAGAATTGCGCCCCTGGCTATCTTAATTGCGTGAATTACAGAAGTGGCACAGGTGTCAGGCCTAGTTTGCTGACAAGTTCAACATTCACGATTGAATCAGGAAAGACTTATGAAGCCCGCGCCTTGATCAAGCTTCCGAAAGGGACCATTGCACGCATCGTCGTCCGGAGGAACTCTCCGCCTTACGACATGATTGGATTGTACAATGAAATTTCCGCCACTGGAAACTGGGATCAGATCAGCAAGACATTTACCGCGAGCAGTTCGATATCAAATGCCCGGTTTGACCTTGAAATCCCCGGTGGAAGCATTTTCGGACAGTTTGCGAATTTCAGCGTGGAGCCCCAGGGAAGTGTTATTCCAGAGGGGCTTCTGGCTTACGATGGAAGCATACTCAACCCTGCGCACCATCCTAATGCCGGCCACAATCCGAGCCTTCCTGGGTCGGTTTATCTCAACATCCCCACAAATGCGAACCGTATCACCAACACGGCAGGCACACTCGGCAGCAATTATATTCCGACCGATTCGGCATTAAGTAGCATACAGAGCCAGCTCACACCAGGGATTACGGTTTACGTAAAGACATATCCGTGGATTCTGGAATCAAAAACGGTTACCGATATCAGTGCGGGGAGGCTCACGCTGGATTCAACCACCCGCTATCCAGTGAGCAAGGACTTCGGCTATTACCTTGAAGGCGCCTCTTGGATGCTCGATTCCGCAGGTGAGTGGTTTGCTGACAGATCGTGGAACACATTGAGACTATGGATGCCCGATAGTCAGCACCCCGGATCGCGCGTCTCCATGATCAATCCACTTCCGGGCATCTCCATAGAGCGGACCACCAACATAGAAATTTCCAACCTGACAATATCTGGATACTCCATCGGCATACTCGCAGACAGGGCAATGGAATCGAAGTTCATTGATCTTGAGATCAGAAACATCAACAAGGAAGGCATCAGCATCAAAGGATCGCGTTACGCCATAGTCCAGAGAAGCCAGTTTTACCGGACTCGCGGAGACGCCATCGTAGCGAGTGATAGCGTAGGGGCCATGATAACGGAAAACAACGTCATTCAGAGCGGCATACTGAGAGGACCATCCGGAAGTTTCAGCACACCGCGTCCTTCTGCCGCTGCAATTCTTTCCGGAAATGAAGCACTAGTCAGAAACAATCGTATCCAGATCGCTGCGTACAATGGAATCCGCGGTGGCCGTGCAACAACAATCGAGGAAAACTCGGTCAGCGAGACGTGCGTCGTTCTGAATGACTGCGGTGGAATCTACGTAAGTACTGAGTCTCCATTTTCGACAATCAAAGACAATATCGTTGAAAATCTTTACGGAAACTTGAATGGAGTCCCGGAAAGCACACTAGTTCATGCTGTTGGTATATATCTGGATAATGCAGTCGAAGGGGTGACTGTTAGCGGGAATACCATTCACGATGCAGACTATGGAATCCAGGCGCACAACGCGCACCTGAGCTACTTCACCAGCAACCTGCTGTATGGAAACAGGCGATACCAGATGTGGTTTCAGGAAAGCACTAAGAACCTGCGCAGCGATGGTGATATTTATGGGAACGTGGTCAGCGGAAACTTTCTTTTCCCATCTGTATCCGCGCCATCAATCCGGCTTGAAAGTCCGCTCACGAGTGTCACCGACTTCGGAGTTTTTGGTGGGAATAGATTCAGCGCGCTTCTTTCGGATCAGATTGTTACAACAAGCAGTCCGAGCGGGTTTGCGAGTTATGACCTGGAGTCTTGGAATGCATTCATCAACCAGCTTTCTTCAGGGACAGGGGGCGCAGGCCTGAGCGCCGTCAGCATATCGACGACATCCGACCAGCAACTGTCCCAAGCGCGATATGCCCCTATTCTTACCGTTGGCTCCAGTATTTTGTCGAACGGAAACATGAGCGGAGGAATAGATGAATGGGCAGTCTGGAACCAGACAGCCCCTCTTGCGAGTCTCAGCCTCGAAAATTGCGGCGCCATAGGTTCATGCTTGCGCTTGCGCAGTGGCGGTAGCGTGTCGTTGCTCTCGTCTCCCAACTTCTCGATTGAGGAAGGAAAGCGTTATCGCGTGTCATTCGACATGAGAGTCGGAACGGAAGGTACTTCATTCACGCCAGTCGTACGCAGGGGAGGCCCTTCGAGCTACGAGAAGCTGATGCCAGAAATCGGCCTGATGACCGGCAGCACTTCTTGGCGGCGTTATTCATTCACCTTTGTATCCACACGTACCGTCGTTGCGGGCGGCCCCACCAGCAATGAATTCGGGGCAAGGCTGGATTTTGAAAAAGTTCCTGCAGCGCGCGATGTATGGGTTGCAAACGTAGAAATCGTACCGACCGCGCAACAGACAACCAGCCTGATCACGCACTATCTGAGCAACCCTGGGCGCGAACATATCAATGTCACATGCCCTGAGGCTGGGGGCGCAAACGACGATGTGTGCGGAAGCTTTCTTGACTTCGAAACCGAAACCGAAATCGCATGGCCACTGAGTCTCGCCCCTCGCAGCGCCAAGATCATATTTTCCCGTGATTCAAGTCTGGTCGATTCCGATGGAGACGGTGTTCCTGATGTCCAGGATACCTGCACGGGCACTCTCGTCGGATTGGCGGTAAATGCACGCGGGTGCTCGATACAGGACCAACTTTCAGGCCGTTGAGGATAAAACTCGCCGGAAGCAAGCTGGCGATCAGATCCGGATGATTCCCTCTGCAAGCGGGCCACTGTGATGCGGTAGAAAATACCGATGGAAACAGAGGCTCCGGGGGGGGGGCATCCCAAGAAACCCGAGCAGATTTCTTGCCCGGGAATAGCTGTCATTCAACGATGTGTCAGATGCGTTGTTGCTCCTGAAGTCCGGCTTGAGAGAACAGATCGCAGCACAGGTTTAACGCCAGCCAATTGTTTTCAATACATCTCGTCAATTAGCCAGCAATCATCCACCCTGGCCGGAAAGCGTGTTTCTTTCGGCGCGGCGAGAAATCGTGTGGTGATAAATATCGATCAGACTCAGATAATTCTGTTCCGGAGTATATGACCGCTCATAAGCCTCGCGCGCCTTGCTGCCCATTTCCCGAAGTTTTTCCGGATGCGCGCTACACCAGAGGAGACACCTTTTCAGATCTGCATCGTTTCCCGGCTCAAACAGCAAGCCGGTCACGCCGTCTTCAATAATGGTAGCCAAGGCGCCTATCCTGCTTGCGATCACCGGCACGCCGCTGGCGAATGCCTCAACCAGCGTGCGCGGAAAATTCTCGTACCAGACGCTGGGAATGACGAGAGCGCTGGCAGACGCCATCTCGTCGCGGATCACATTTTGGCCAACCGATCCGAGATAACGTACGTGATTAGCCGCACGTACCAAAGCTTCTTTGGGTCCAGTACCGCACACACTCAGGGCACCTGCGGGTAACTCCGCAGCCGCTCTCAGAAGGCAATCGATACCCTTCTCCTCGGAGAGGCGGCCGACATACAGAAAGCCCTTGCGTTCACCTTCCGCGCTTTCCGGAAAGTCTACAAAGTTCGGCTTGATGCGTATGCGATCAGCGGGCAAGCCACCTTGGATGAATTTGTCCCGGCAGAACTCGTTGAGCGCGATGTAACAGTCGACCTTCGATTGCCAGGTGTCGATGGCCCGATGCATCACCAGCATGGCCGTCAACACGGCGGTCTGCGCCGTCGAATCGCGATAGCACCGGTGCCTGATCGCGGGCAATGGCAGCCGTCCGATACAATCCTCACAGACCTTGCCGTCCCTCAGATACATGCCCTGAGGGCAATGGAGCCGGAAATTGTGCAGGGTCTGCACGATCGGAACCTTCGCGCTTGCCGCCGCCCAATAAAGCGACGGTGAGATAAGGGGAAAGGTGTTGTGAACATGTACGAGGTCGATGCCGAGACGCTTGATCGTTTCGCTGACCTCGGCGTGCGTGCGCGTCGACCACAGGGTGTCGCAGGCCGCCCTGATCGTGCTCATCGAGTCGATCTCATCGTTGTGCCTGCAGTATTCGAAAACCTCGTGTCCCCGATCCCTCAGAAGCTCGATTTCAGATTCGACGACCCGGTCTTCGCCGCCAAGAAACTTGTAGGCGTTGTGTGCAACGAGAATGCGGTAGGTCATGCCGACAACTCCAGGAGGAAGCACATGCTCATGCCTCCGGTAAGGCGTTACGGACCCACTCCGCCGGTCCGGACGAACCGAGGAAGACGGGGTGCAAGTCTTCGGCCAGCTCGAACAGATCCTGCTGCGCCAGCGCCAGGGCAAATCCTGCGACACGGTCCTTCCGCGTCGACGAGACAAGAATCCGGCCATGTGGATTCGCCCGGACGCCCGCCAGCAGCAGCAGGGTCGCGCGCTTTTCCGGATCTTGCAGCGCAGCGGCCAGTTCGCGGTGACGTGACCGCGTCTGGAGCCGGGCGGCAAAACCCGGATCGGCCAGCAGGGTCATGCCATGCGCGATACACCGGTGCGTCACCTTGATCACCCCTTCGTCGCAAGGCGACGCGGAGTACGCCCAGCGATAGTGATCCGACTGCAGCACTGAAAACACAACGGGATAGCGGGCAACGATCTGTTCGATCGACGTCGTATCCGTTCCGAGGCCCAGGCTTGCTACGGTTCCGTTTTCCTTCATGCGGATCAGGAAGGCGATCAGCGCATCATTCACCTGATCGGGCGTGATCGCATGCAGCAGCAGCGCATCCAGTGTATTGACCCTCAGGCGGGCGAGACTTTCCGTCACGGACGCTTCGATCTGATCGACGCCGAACTGCCCCCGCGGGGCTGCGGCATTGCGCGCGGCACGGGCGGCCCGGTTCCACACGCCGGGCATCAGTCTCTTCAGGGGCTTCAGCAGCGACTTCACCGCCTTCAGCCGGCCACCGCTGCGCGGGTGGGCGATGCCTGTTTTGCTTGCGATGAACACCGTGTTGCGCACCGGGCGGAGCACGTCTCCGACAATCCGTTCCGCCTGCCCCAGACCATAGGGTGGCGCCACATCGAAGTAGCGGAATCCTGATTCGTAGGCCACTTCGACGAGTCTGCAGGACGCCCGGTAGTCCAGCTCGCTGCCAAGACTGCTGCATCCGAACCCCAGACGCGCCGCGACTTCCCGACGCTCGTCACCGCTCATCGGACACCGTCTCCAAATGGTCGCAGAGCCGCAAAGCGAGCGCGATCGCGGTAAAGGTGGGGTTGGCAAAACCGGTACTCGGAAACACCGCCGCCCCCGCCACATAAAGGTTCCGGGTGCCGAACACCTTCAGATCCGAATCGACGAAACCCTCCGCCGCGGAGCGCCCCATGCGCGTCACGCCCATCTGGTGAACGGCGTCGTGGATGATCGAAATGAAGGACGGGTCTTCCGCCTCGAGCCGCGGATCGAGTGTGATCTCGGCCAGATTGCGCTGCTTGAATTCACGCTGCAGCGTGCGGCCGAAATGTTTCATCGTCGCCATTTCCCGGCCGTCGATCTGCCAATCGACCGCCAGCTGCCGCATGCCCAGGGCATCGGTTTCCTGCGACAGCAGCAGGCGGCTGCGCGCGCACGGCAACTGTTCCGAATAGAACACCAGCGTCACCTCGGCATCCTTCGGCTTGAAGGAACGCCGGTCCCGGAAATACCGCAGGGCGAGCGGCACCGTCGTCGCGGCCACCGCAGCGACGTGCTGCGGTAACTTCAGCAATGACACATCGCCACCGCCCTCCCGGATCGAGCGGAGGAACTGCTTGAGGTAATCCAGGTGCTCGGAAAAGCGCGTCTTGTAAAGGAACTGGGCTGCGATGTCGGTCAAGCCCTCTGCCCGCTGCACCTCCGGCGACAACCGGACCTTCGGATAGTATTTGTGGCCACCGACATAGATGTTGTCGAAAATCTGGTGGAAGCGCGTGTGGTCAAGCACCTTGACCTCGCCGGCGGCGCAGTCCAGATGATCCACCAGAGGCCGCCCCAGCCATTCGGAGCGGCTCCACGGCGCATCGCGGCCACTGATGAGCGGGTGCATGAGAAGGCGCGCGATTTCGAGCGTGCCGTTCGCCAGAATGAAAGAACGCGCCCTGACCGTCATCGTGCGTCCGTTCAGCGCGCGCGCATGCAGCGCATGCACGACCGCATCGCCGTTCATCTCCATGCCCACCACATTGGCGTGCACATAGGTTCTCGGCCCGGAAGCGTCCTTCAGCGCGCGCCCGAACAGGCGCGAGAAATTCCGCACCTTCAGCCAGCGGGTCATTTCCAGCGACAGGTCCGGCCCGAGATCCGGCACGGCGCCGCCCAGCGACTTCCAGACCGCAGCGTTGTCGCGCTCCATCGCGCCGAGGCCGATCAGGCCATACGCCTCTTCGAAGTAACGACGGAGCACGTCCTCCGCCACCGGCCAGGCGTCATAGCCCAGCCAGGGGCGCTCACCGGTCACGAACGCATCGAAAGGCAAAACCTGCCCGCCCCAGTATGTCGTCGAACCACCCAGCGTGCGGTAACGGCCCACTTCGATGTTCGCAAACGGATGCCCGATCGACTGGCCTTTCTGCAAGGCTTGGCTGCGCGTTTCGAGACTGCGCCCACCGCCCTCGAGCAGCACGACGTCGACACCGGACTGCGCCAGCCGCGCCGCCATCGCCAGACCGACCGCGCCACCGCCGACGATACAGACCTGCGCATCGACCTGCGCAGGCACCTCATCCCTCTCCAGATCGAAAATCATCGGACTCCGCCCTCCCGTGTCTGAAGGAACTGTTCTATGCCCGCGCAGAAATTTTCCGCCATGCGCTCCACGCTGTAATCGTCGGCGGAGCGAAGGCATGCCGCCCGCAACTGTTCCAGCCGCGTCCGGTCCTTCAGCAGATCAGACACGGCGTCCACATAGGCACCGGGATCGTTCGCCGTCACGATGCCGTTCACGCCATTCTCGATGTAGGCCACTTCCGGAGAATGAATCCCGCAATCGGTGGTGATCACCGGCACGCCCCCTACAAACGAATCGAGTATGTTCAAACCGATCATTCCGGGATTGATGATGACGTCGGCCAGTGACAGATAAAGCATCTTGTCCCGCCCCTTCTGCACCCCCATCCAGTGCATCCAGCCGCCGGAGCGTCGTGCGGCGGCCTCGATCAACGCACGCTGCGGGCCATCGCCGAGCACGATCAGCTGGAAATCCGGCAAGCGCCGACGCAACGCCTCCGCCGCATCAATGATGAATTCGAGGCGCTTGTCCGCATGCAGCGAGGCAATGACGATGCCCACCGGGCCTTCGCCGATGCCCAGACGGGCACGAAGGTCGGCCCGTTCGTCGGGGGCAATCGAAGCCTGCGCGCTTTTCATTTCCGCCGTGTCGACTGAATTGTTGAGCACCGTGATCCGGCTGCGCGGGTAGCCGAACCCCATGACGGCCTGCGCACTGATTTCGGTGTAGGCAAACCACCAGTCGCACTGCACGCTCATCCAGCGCTTGAACGCTTCATTCGCCCGCTTGCTCGAATCGGCCTGGAAATTCCGGCCATGTCCCCAGAAGGCAAGCGGCTGTTTTTTGCGCCCGAACATCAGCAGGTAATTCGCAAGCAGCTTGTTTTCCTGCGTCACCACCGTGAGCGCGGCGCCGCGCGCCACCTTCCGCACGTCCTGCCAGCACACCCGTCCGTTCAGGAAATACCTGCACGGCACATGCGTGCCCCACGAAAGCTGTCCGCCGTCCCGCTTGCCCACCTCGTCCGCGGTCGGATCACCATAGACGACATCCAGACCTATGCCGGAAGACGCCAGACGCATTTTCATCAAGTCGAACAACTTGATGCGGTAATGGGTCATGCGGCGCTGGACGATGACGACGCGCAACGCTGAATCAGGAAAACTATCCACCACGGGCCTTCATCGGAAAATATCTCTCACGTACATACAGCGCAGGTCGTTCCATCATCGCAGTCAGAACAAAACCTCCCAAGAAAATCACTGCATAACAAATCAGGAAAAACAGAACCTCATCGAGCGACGTATGCCCGGTAAATCGAACAATCATTGACTTCGAAATCTTGAACAATGCGAGATGCCACAAGTATGTCGCATAGGAACACACGCCAATCCAGGCGATCGCACGCACAAACCAAAACCTTGAAATCCTGTCCTCGCACCCTCTCAACAGGATGAGTATGGCTGCAGCCCCCAGGATATTCATGGAATAACCCACCGAAACCTTGAGAACCGGCCAATTCGAAAGCAGGTACAAGGACAAAATCCATGCAACGACAACTGCCAACAAAACCGGCACCATTTTCTCTATTTTTTCATAAAGACTTTTTCTATATACGTCAACCCCCGCAATCATCACACCAAAAAACAATGCATCGACGCGATATTGAGTCTGCCACTGTATATCGACGTCAGAAACACCGTTAATCGTCGCAACAGAACGCAAGAAAAGACAAAATATGAAAAAGAACAATCCGAGAAAAACAACAGCACCGAACCTCGAATAAAAAAACTTTCGAAGAAAAAGAAGTAGAAGCGGGAATGTCACATAGAAATGCTCTTCAACAGCCAGGCTCCACGTGTGCTTTACGCTAGAGACAAAATAATTCTGCACATGCAGAAGATTTTGTATTAAATAATTTTCCCAAGGATCAGAATCAAAAGCCAACCGGGCAATCAAATACGCAAAGAAAACAGGCCATATTTTAAAAGCCCGCCTGACCAAGAAACTGGGAACCACCGAAAAACCACTACGCTCAATCGCCTGCAGAAGCAAACGCCCGACTAAAAATCCACTTAAAACAAAAAAAACATCCACACCCACCCAACCGAACTGTCGTGCGGGCGATTGAATCATCGAAAGAACTGGGGAGACCGTGGCAGGAATATTGACGTGATAGAAAACCACAAGAATGATTGCCAGCCCTCGAACCAGATCCAGAGAGACCTCTCTACCTCTCTGCAATCCCATTCACGCCACCTCGTTCATATAAACCACATCCAGAGCCTTCACGGTCTCTCCCCATTCGTAGCGCCGGGCCGCCCTGGTGATCGACGCCTTGCAGTACTGCCGGCGCTGACGGTTGAATTCGACCAATGCGTTTCGCAATGCGTCCACATCGCCGCACCGGAATATCCGCCCGAGGTCATCGCCGATGTAGTCCCTGAAGGCGCCGACGTCTGAAGCAATGACCGGGACGCCAAAGCGCAGTGACTGGAAAAGAACGCCGCTCTGGTCGATGTGGCGATACGGCAAGACCAGCACATCGGCATTGAAAAACAGGTCCGGTATTTCTTCGTCGTCGATGAATCTGTTCAGCCACTCGATCTTCGACGCACGCGGGTGCTCGGCAATCATATGCTCGAGTTCACGCGTGAGCACCGGGTCGCGGCTCACGCCCGCGATCTTGAGTTCGAAGTCGAAATCGACATTCCGCAAGGCTTCCAGCAGCAGATCGATGCCCTTGTATCGCAGCACCTTGCCGAAAAAAAACACCCGCAAGGTCCCTTCGTGCCGGTTTTCCGGCGCCTTGAATCCGGACGACCCCAGCGGTTCGATGCCGTGTTCCATGACAGACACCTTGTCGGGGGAAATCCCGAGGTCACCGATCAATTGATCGCGCGTCCTTGCGGTGTGGGCCACGAGCTTGTCCGCAATCCTGAACGCCGTCCGGTAAAGCCATTTGTTCTTCGGTGTCTCGCGGTCGTGCGGAGCAAGGTTGTGCACGGTCAGCACATAGATCCGGCCGAAAACCCTGAACCACAGCCCCTGGATGATGCCCGTCAGAAGCGGAGGTTCGATCTGGCCGATCACATGAATGACCCGGTGCCGGTGGCATGCGACGTACCACATCAGCGCAAGGTGGTAGCGCAGCAGATTCAAGGCCTTTTTGAGCCGTGAGCGCTTCTCGTCCTGGCTGCCCCGCAGGTTCAGGAAGTCCGCGTCCCCGTGGAAAGTACTTTTGTCGGTGCGATCCGAACTGATCAGCAGGTAAGGAATGCCCGCTGCCGACAAGCCGTTGCAGAACCCCCGTTCATAAATCGTTTCGTAGCCGTGAGAAATGACTAGCACACGCTCATCGCGCACTGGGACAACCTTTCCTGTAACTGTTCTCTGCGCCGGCCGCTCTTCCAGTACGGCCTAGTTTTTGATGAAGAGGCGCACGTTTCCGTCGATTTGCAGGGATTCGCCCTGTTTCACACTGTCGAGGCGTCCGGTATCGAAGCGCGTCACCTGGGCATTCCACGGCGAGCTGAATGCCATCGAGGCGCCCGCTGCGCCCCCCACCCATACGGCGACCGCTGGGCGTCCGTCAGCCATGGTCAGGTCGCAGCGCCAGAAGCGATCTCCCTCCCGTGTGCAGGCATCGAGCGAACTGCGCAGAAGAAGGGTGGCCAGCCGCTCATACACGTCAGCAATGGGTTTTTTCGACCGTGTCTGCGTGTCGATCAAGCCCATTTTGTCGTTATCCCAGGCATACCAGTAATGCCGTTCGAAACCCAGCGCCCTTTCCAGCAACATCATGCGGGGCATGAAGGCGGCCGCCGTGGCGTCGTCGATCGCATAGCGCCGCTCGTCCGCCGACCACTTCTGTGCCGTTCTGTCTACGGTCGAGGTGAACCAGTAACCGCTTTCGGTGTTCCAGAGCGGGAGCTTGTCGTAACCCGCAGCTTTCAGATCGGCGCGCAGTTTCAGCAGGTCACGCACCATGTGTTCGGGCGGATTCGGCCCCAGATAAAGGTGGTAACTGAGTACGTCCACGCAGCGTGCGCCACCTGCATCCAGAAATGTCCGTATCCAGCCCAGACGGCGGTCGATGCCGGTGCCGGAAGGCGCCACCAGGCGGATGGACGGATCAATCGCCGACAGCACCTCCTTCGCCGCGCAGGCAAGCTCCACCATTCGCTCGGGCGTGCCGGACCAGAACATCTTTTCCGTCACCTCGTTCCACAGTTCGTAGGTCTGGATGCGCCCCTTGTAGCGGCTGGCCACCGTGCTCACATAGCGGCGCCAATCGTCGAGGCTGGCCGGTTCGGCGGCCTGACCCGGCCCGTAGGCAGACCACTCATCCGGGCGGGCGGAGGCCCACTGCGGCGTCATGCCGAGCGGCATCAGTACATCGATGCCCGCACGGCCGGCGCGCTCCACGTGGTGATCCAGCTTGGAAAAATCCCATTCGCCGCGCGCGGGCTGCAAGCGCGCCCAGGTCACGTAGGCATCCCACAAGCGCCAGGAGCCGAAAAACACCGAAGGCCAGTTGGCTTCGCTCTCGGCGCGATGGATGTGCAGGCCGAAGAAGTTGCGCTCGATGCGGGCGCGTTCTCCAGACGGCAGCAACTCAAGATCCGACGGACGCACCGCAAACGCAGCGGCAGCCACGACCAGCGCCAGCAACACCCCGCCGCGGATCAGCCTCTTTGACAGCCCCCCTGAAGTGCGGACTGACATGAATCAGGCCGCGACAGGGCCGCGCGCGCCTACCGGTCGCACTGACCGGCTCATGTCCACGAAACGGCCATTGCTGCGGGGGCTTTCGATCTTGACGCGCCAGTTCAGCTCAATCACCGAAGCCATGAAGACGATCCACCAGAAGTGGGTTGTCTTCAGCACGGCCGCTTCGGCCATGTTCAGGGTGAGCAGAAACACGAGGATCGAAGCGTGGAACAGCGCATACCGCCGATCAATGCGCGCCATGGTCGAAATATTGATCATGTGCTGCACGATGAAGGCGGTCAGCAGCGAAAAGCCGATGATTCCAATCTCGTTCAGGATGTCGATGAAACCGTTGTGCGCCTGACCGGGATACCCCCACTTCACCAGATAGGCCACCTGACCGGATGCGCCTTCCATCCCCAGCCAGAAACCGCCGTAGCCTGTGCCGAGCCAGGGATGTTTTGCGATCTCATTGAACATCAGCTCCCACAGATACGTCCGCCCGGTAAAGGTGAGATCGCGTCCCGTGATGTGATAGAACCCGTCTTGCATACCTTGCCATGACGGGAATCCGTTCATGACGATGTATGCATGCACGACAAGCAGCAACAGCACCGCAGTGAGATAGATGCCGACCTTCAGCACGGGAGCGCCGTAGCGCAGGACGTGAAGCATCCCCAGAAAGGCGACGATGATCACCATCCCGAGTATCGACGTCATGCTCTGCGACGCGGCCAGCCCGGCAAGCCCGACCAGTATCAGCGGCACGAAGTAGAGGTAATGCCGGCGCTCAAGCAGCAGATAGCTCACTCCGAACAACACCGTGATGGCCGCGAACTGACCGAAATTGTTCTTGGTCGCCATGAAGGCACGAAGACCGTTATCGGCAAAAGCGAAGTCCGGAAAAGCGGCGGTCACACCGACGGCCAGGATCATGCCGGCGAACAGCACTGGCGAGACGATTCTATGCAATCGATACTTCCCATCTCCGCCAGCTACGAGAGCAAGACCCATAAGTGTTACGCCGATAACCTGGACCACGCGCTTGAACGAAACGAAGCGTTCCGGGCTCCAGTACACGCTCGCCAGCGTAAAGATCAGCAGCAGCACAAAGGTCACGGGCAAGGCATCCAGTGCCTGGCGGATGCGTTTGGGGTGTCTGACGAAAACCGTCGCGGCCAGACCGAACAGCATCACCAGCACGAACTGGCGCAATCCACTGCCCTCGGTCGCCCCCTGCGCACTTGCGCCAAATGGAAGAAGCACGAAGAACAGAATCAGATAGAACGGCCACCTACCGACGTTCTCCGGAACTTTACGGTTACCCAGCATGTGAGCTTTTCCTTCCTGTTTTCATCTTGCCGATGGCTGCATCGTGATCGACTTCCGGATGCCGGGCCATCCCTTCAACCAGATGATCGTGCCGAGAAACACTTCTGCCACGGTCAGACCAAGAATGACGTATTCGCTGGTGCCTGAGCGCGCCGCGACGGTGCAGCACAACAATGCGACCAGCAGGGTAGCCACTCCATAGAGAAAGAGCGGCCTGAATGAAAATTTTGAAGCCAGCATCGCCGCCATGCCGACCGACCGGACCGCAGTGACGGTGAAGAACAGCAGCCATGCTGCAGCGAGCAGCTCCAGGCCACCATACTTTTCGCCCAGAAAGCGCGTGATTGCCAGCGGGTAGAGCACCGCCAGAATCGCTCCATACATCACCCCGACCACCATAAAGCTTGCTGCGGACCAGCGCATGGCCTTGTCGATCTGCCCTGTCTGACGCAAGGCAAGAAGCCGCCCTGCCCGCGGCCGGAATGCAGCCGCCCACCCCGTCACGAGCAGAGAAATGGGCATGATCAGAAGTCGCGATGCCGAGACATCCGCGACCGCTTCCTTGCCCATGTACATATCGATCAGATAGATAAAGGCGTTGGCATAGGCCCATGTGACGACGACGCTCGGCAGCGCCCATTTGATACAGCTCCAGAATTCAGGCAATACACTGCGGACATCGGCCACGGCAGTGCCAGCCCCTGCATTGTTCAGGTTACGGGCGGAGATGGGGGCAATCAAAATCCCGGCCACACCGATGCCCGCCAGCACGGCATCGGCAGACACATGGTCCGAATACCACACCGCCAGCAACCACACCGCGCTCAACAGCACATAGACCGAATCGGTCAGCAGTGCGTATCCAGGCCTGAGCCTGAGATAGCACTGAGTACGCGCATATTCCCGCGAAAGCAGCCCCAACGCGGCCAGCCCCACACACAGGGGGTTGACGTGCGTGCCCAGCAATCCAAAGCCGACACTTTCCAGCCCGAATTCGAGTGTCGCCACCACAACGACGCTCATCATCATCCAGCGTTGCAGTACCCGCGCCGCGGCATCGATGTTCGATTGCTGCACCGGATCGCTACGACTCGAATGCAAGGTCGTCAGCGGTGATGTCACGACCGCGTTATGCAGGCTCTGGATCAGCATCAATCCAGCAAAAATCAGAACATAGTGTGCGTATTCCTGCTTTGCGGCGGCATGGATGAACAGCAGCCCGATTCCAAGATTGAAGACACTGAGCAAGGCTTGATCGGCGGCCCCCAGGATGCCGCTGTTGAGCAGTTTTCTCACGCCCTTCGTCGTCAGTGACCGCTCGTTGCGTCAGCCGCACCCTGGTGTCTGATGAAATCGGAATAGGCCATCGTCAAGCCCTGTTCAAGTCGCGTTTTTGCACGCCAGCCGATGGAATGAAGACGGCCCACATCCATCAGTTTACGGGGCGTCCCGTCCGGCTTCGTGGTGTCGAATGACAATTCTCCGTCGAAGCCGACCACTTTTCCGACCAGCTCAGTCAGTTCGCGGATGGTGACGTCTTCACCCACGCCGACATTGACCAGCGGCGGCTCGAACCGGCCTGTCACCGATTCGTCGCTGCCGAGCAGGCCCGAGTATTTGGCATCCGGAAGATTCATCAGGAAAACGCAGGCATCCGCCATGTCGTCGCTGTACAGGAACTCACGGCGCGGCGTACCCGTGCCCCAGACGGTCACGGTAGGTTCGCCGCGTTGCTTCGCTTCGTGGAACTTGCGCAACAGCGCCGGTATGACGTGGCTGTTCTGCGGGTGATAGTTGTCGCCCGGGCCGTACAGATTGGTGGGCATCACGGCCAGGTACTTCGTGCCGTACTGGCGGTTGTAGCTCCAGCACATTTCGATGCCCGCGATCTTGGCCAGCGCATACGGTCGATTGGTCGGTTCGAGCGGACCGGTAAGGAGGCAGTCTTCGCGCATCGGCTGCGGCGCCATCTTCGGATAGATGCAGCTCGACCCAAGAAACATGAGCCGCGCCACCTTGTGCCGCCAGGCACTGTGGATGACATTGCTCTGGATCACCAGATTGTCGCGGATGAATTCGGCCGGATAAGTGTTGTTGGCGACAATGCCACCCACCTTGGCCGCTGCCAGGAATACATATTCCGGCTGGTGTTCGGCGAAGAAGGCATCGGTAGCGGCGCTGTCGGTGAGGTCGAGTTCAGCGTGAGTCCGGCGGAGGATGTTCGAATAGCCAGCAGCTTCGAGATTCCTGACGATGGCCGAACCGACCAGCCCGCGATGTCCCGCGACAAAAACTTTATTTTCTTTGTTCATCTAAACCATGCTTTCAAGATTCATCAGTGCGGCTTCCTGACAATCAGCTGCACACCGACACTCATCAACTCGGGCCAGAAATCGTGCACTTTCCCGCAAGGACCGAAGCCTATTTTTTTCTCGACGACAAAACCATTCCGTTTCAACAACAATGACAGGGAACGGAAGGTGAAATAGTGCAGGTGACCGCCATCGAACAGCACATCGCTGCCCAGCCCTTCATTGGGCTGCGACGTCGATGGAAAACGCCCGGCAAGCAAGCGCAATCGCTTGACCGCAAAGGCGATATTCGGCGTGTTGATCACCAGCACGCCGCCCGGTTTCAACACCCGGTACATTTCCGACGATGCCTCATAAACATCGGGAATGTGCTCGATGACATCCGCGGTCACGATGCAATCAATACTGTCATTCTGCAATTCGTCCATCTTTTCGGCAGACCCACAGATCGGCCGGAAAGCAAACTCACGTAATTTCTGCCTGGCGCTTTCAAGCCTCACCGGCGAATACTCCAATCCCAGCAGCTCACGGAAAGACTGCCGGAACTGGTAAAGCAGGTACCCGTCGCCGCATCCGATATCCAGAATGCGTTCCCCGCTCAGATTCATCGCAACGATGGCCTGAACCCTGTCTTTCGGCCAACCGGAAAAATTGACCTCCTGAAAGGATTGTTCAGACGCGTGGTCTCCGTAGAACTCGTCATACTTGCTGTTCAGTGCCATTGCCATCCTCCGTAAAGACCGCGACTTCGTTCGGGTAACGATTACAGGATTCAGAAAAACACTTCTCTAGCCAGTGGCTGCCCTCATTCCACCCGGGCAAACCGCAGCGCACCTACATGTACACCGCGGATGTGAACGCTCCGGAACAGATTCGTGAAATGACGGCGGACAGGACTGACCGGTTCGAGCAAGAAGACGGTTACGGATGCCTCACTCGTGATAGTCGTATGCCTGGAAGCCGGCCATCTTCACCAGCGCGTCGCGCTTGGCGCTGGTGTAGTCGGATTCGACCATCTCCTTCACCAGCTCCTGCAGCGTGGTCTTCGGTGTCCAGCCCAGCTTCTCGCGTGCCTTGGTCGGGTCGCCGAGCAGGGTTTCGACCTCGGTCGGGCGGTAGTAACGCGGATCGACCTTCACGATCACATCGCCCACTTTCACCTTGGCGCGGTCGCCGGTGACAGCAGCGACGATGCCCACTTCCTTCTCGCCCTCGCCCTCGAAACGTACCGTGATGCCCAGCTCCGCGGCCGCAAACTCGACGAACTGGCGCACGCTGTACTGCACGCCGGTGGCGATCACGAAGTCCTCCGCGTGATCCTGCTGAAGCATCAGCCACTGCATTTCGACGTAGTCGCGGGCGTGGCCCCAGTCGCGCAGCGCGCTCATATTGCCCAGATACAGGCAGTCCTGCAGGCCGAGGGCGATGCGCGCGATGGCGCGCGTGATCTTGCGCGTGACGAAGGTTTCGCCGCGCACCGGCGACTCGTGGTTGAACAGCACGCCGTTGCAGGCGTACATGCCGTAAGCCTCGCGGTAGTTGACGGTGATCCAGTAGGCGTAAAGCTTGGCCACCGCATACGGGCTGCGCGGGTAGAAGGGCGTGGTTTCCTTCTGCGGGATTTCCTGCACCAAGCCGTACAGCTCGGAAGTCGAGGCCTGGTAGAAACGCGTTTTCTTTTCCAGACCGAGGATGCGGATGGCTTCCAGTATGCGCAGCGCGCCGATGCCGTCGGCGTTGGCGGTGTATTCCGGTTCCTCGAAGCTCACCGCCACGTGCGACTGCGCCGCCAGATTGTAGATTTCGTCCGGCTGCACCTTCTGGATGATGCGCACCAGCGAAGTCGAATCGGTCAGGTCGCCGTAGTGCAGGATGAACTTGCGGTTATCGACGTGCGGGTCTTCGTACAGGTGGTCGATGCGGTCGGTGTTGAACAGCGACGAACGGCGCTTGATGCCGTGGACCTCGTAGCCCTTCTTCAGCAGGAATTCGGCGAGGTAAGCGCCGTCCTGGCCGGTAACGCCGGTGATGAGTGCTTTCTTGGTCATGGGATTACCCTGATTGGAATGAATATCGGTTCAAAGTCCAGCGATGCGGGGCCGCACATCGGCGGGGATCGCAGTCACCAGCTGGTTCACGAACTGTTGCTGGACGGCAAAAGCGGCTTCCGAATTGCGGTCGATTGACGAAATCCGGAACAGCAGTCCGTCCGGAATTTCGCCCTTGAGGCCGTAGCGCATCTCGGCAAGCTTCTTGGTCGCGCCCCCAGTCAGCACCTGAGAGCCGATCGTCGTCCAGTAGGTGATGGGTTCGAAACGGTTCTGCGACAGATTCGTTTCCAGACGTTTTACAGGGATCCCGCCCAGATCTGTATCGAGCGTTCCCTTGCGGTTGCTGGTGACCTGGAAACCCTGGGCGGGGTAACACACCTCGGGGTAGTGAAGCTGATTGCCGTCGCGCTGGTCTTCGCCGTACGCGATCGACAACATTATCCGGTAGCCCTGCGCGTTGTAATAGGTTCGGGTCAGGATCTGCGAATAGAGCTGGTTCAGCAGCTCGGTCTGCTGCGGATTGACGACCCCGCCCACCGCACGCTTGTCCAGCGTCCAGTCTCCGAATCGCTCGGGAATCGATGCTTCCAGATCCAGTTTGGGGAGTACATCGACGATCCGCTTCGTCGGTGTCATGGCCGTGGCGAGGGTGGCAGCCGAAGCCATCAGTGCGGCGGCAACAAGTGCCGAGACGAGGGATTTCTTCATAAGACCTGAACTTGGGTGCCTTCGGAAGGGAGTGCGATTGTGACCGACAGCCCGCGTGGCGTCCCAACGACCTTTTCACAAAATGTGACAGCCTCGAAAATAGCTTGAACGCATGCTGCAGTGCAACCAAAGATCAGAGTACTACGTCACGGTTGCAGGGAAGTGACTGATACGCGCCGGCGTGCGCCGCCGCCGCGGAGACACGAATCGACCGTATATGTATATGTAGCGCGACCTCCGGGGGTCGGGATAACTTCCTGCGATGAGTCAGCCTTGGGTCTCTGCTCAGGACGGCTGCGACGGCTGACTGGCGCGCGTTGCCGTTGCGGACGCCGTGTCGCGGTCAGAAGACCGCTCCTACAGCAGGCGGTGCGATTGCCTGAGCCGGAACGGTCCTCTGGACGCGAGCGCAGCGGTTGGATAGGCGGCGGCGTCTGATCGACGGCCGAGTCGCGGTCAGAGGACCGCTCCTACAAGGCGCTTCGCGCACCCGTACGACCGGAGCCGATGCGGATGCGCGAATACCTCAGCCGACCCGGCGGCGTGCAACAGCGCCGATCAGCGCCAGACCCGCGCCCAGCATGGCCCAGGTGGTGGGCTCGGGAACCGGGGCGGTATAGCCGGCGAGTTCGGCCGGGCTGGCGCGGTAGGCGTGCAGCACGCCGGGGATCAGTTCGAAGCCTTCGGTGCTGCCGCTGTAGGGCGTGGTGCTGGCGTGCAGCGTGCAACCTTCGGTCGAGCCAAGCGGGCACTGGATGCGCTGTTGCGTGAGCGGGTTAAACAGCACGTCGAACTGCACCGCGCTGCCGTTCTGGGTGACCGAATAGTCGTTGTCGTTGCCGGCGACGATGAGCCACGAGCCGTCGTCGAGTTGCGGGCCGATGGCCAGGCCTTCCCACTTTTCGGGTGACACGCCGCCGGTTTCCGGGAGACTGTTGGCGGCGAGGTCGATGAAGGGCGTCGGGTTCTTGCTGACGGCGGTAAAGCTGACGCCGGCTGCGTCGAGGTCGATGCCGGTCACGTCGGTCGCGCCAGCAAGATCGATCAGGTAGACGTTCTTGTTGCCGGCAGTGCCGGCGAAGGTGGCGTCGGCGCCGAGGCCGCGGTTGTTGCGCTCCAGGACCATGAACTCGTGTTCGTTGATCGCCACCAGTGCGGAGATGCCGCGCCCCTGAGCGGCGGTTTCCATCCGGTAGGCGTACTGGGCGACGGCTTCGCCGCTGGCGTTGTCGAACTTGACGATGCGGTTGTAGACGCCATTGGCGCCGCCCTCGTCCACCATCGCGCTCTGCAGCATGGCGAAGGTGTATTGGCCGTCCGGCGAAATCGCCAGGCCTTCGAAGCCACGGTTGGTGCGGCGACCGCTGTTGCCGTCACCGTCGTAGTTGTAGCCGCCGGCGGTCAGTGCCGGGCGCAGCGCCTGCGGCGTATTGAAGGCGCGGATCATCGTGCCGCTGCGGTCGAATTCATACAGCGACGGGCCGTATTCGTCAGACACCAGCAGGTGGCCGTTCAGCGGGTTGATCACGATGCCTTCCGGGTCGAAGGCGGTGCCCAGATTGCTGGCAGAACCACCGAGCGTGCTCGGGAACTGGCCGCCGAGCACAGTGCCGGCGCCGTTACGGAACTTGATCGTATCGACCACCTGGAAGTTGGAGATCGCACCGGTGCTGCGATTGACGTCGAGCGTGAAGCGCTGGACGCGCACGTCGTAGGGCAGCGTGCCGCCGCCCGGGCCACGGTCCGACAGACCCCACCATTCGTTGCGGTTGGGGTCGTAGTAGATGTCGGAGAACATGCCGAGCCGGCCGTCGTTCACGCTGCTGCCGAACAGATCACCGGTGGAGCCCGGAATGGCGATGCCATTGACGAAGGACACGGCGGATGCCGGAGCAGCCGCGACCGCGAGCAGCAAAGCCGCTGCCAGTGACGTAAGTTTCATGAAGACCCCCTGATTGTTGGTGTGTTGGTGGACAGTCGAGGGTAGCGAGCGGATGTTTCAGCGATGAGACGCGGGTGACGGTGTTCTTGCGGGAGCGGTCTTTGTGGGAGCGGCCTTGGCCGCGACAGGGCCAATGCAATCTGCAGTTCTAGGCACAGGCCGCTGTCGGGGTCAGAGGACCCCTCCTACAAATCCTCGCTCCAGGCTCCGGTCGCAGGTCTTGCTCGCCCGCTGTGGGAGCGGCCTTGGCCGCGACAGGGCCGCTGCAATCTGCAGTTCTCGGCACCGGCCACCGTCGGGGTCAAGACCCCTCCCACAGAAGTTCGGTCCAGGCTAAAGCCGCAGGTCTTGCTCAGCCCCTGTGGGAGCGGCCTTGGCCGCGACAGGGCCGCTGCAATCTGCAGTTCTCGGCACCCGCCGCTGTCGGAGCCAGAAGACCCCTCCCACAAAGCCCCCGCACCGGCGTCGGCCGCGGATCGAGCGCCGCCCTGCAAGAGACAGGCATTGCAGCCGACAGCGACTGAAATAGAGGCGCCTTACATCTTCCAGCTCACCGCCACCCAGGCCGCTCGCTCGGGCATGGGGTAGTAGGTATTGCTGTAGGCGAGCGTCGAATACACCTTGTCGAACAGGTTGTTGATGCCGGCCGACCAGGTCGCGGCGCCGGCCCGGATGCTGAATGCGAGGTCGAACACGGTGTACGACGGCAGCGGCGCGGAGCTGCGGTTGTCGAGGTCGTTGCCGTCGAAGCGGCGGCCGGCATGGCGGGCGCTCAGGGTGAGGCGCTGCGCTTCGGTCGGCGTCCATTCGACGCGGGCGTTGGCGGTGCGGCGGGGCACCAGCGGCACGTCGGCGTCGCTGCCTTCGAAGCGCGGCTGCACGTAGCCGGCGTTGGCGGCAAACAGCACACCGGGCCGGATGCGCCAGCGCAGCTCGATCTCGACGCCGGTGCGCACGGTCGGCAGATCGTAGTTGCGATTCACGCTGAGGCCGCTGGCGCTGTCGAAGTAGATTTCGTCCTCGATTCGCATGCGATAGACCGTGGCGCCGAACTCGACCGTCTCCCCACGCGCACGCAGGCCTGCCTCGCGCGTGCGGCCGCTTTGCGGGCGCAGGTCGGCCGCCGCGAGTGCGAGTTCGTCGACGTTCGGGTTGCGGAAGTGACGGCTGTCCGCGGCGAACACGGTCAGTGCCGGCGACAGCTGCCAGCTTGCGCCCAATTCGCTCGCCCGGTTGCGCCAGTCCGATGCGGTGGCGTCGGTGGCGCGGAATGCGTTCACGCAGCTGCCGGGCACTTCGACCGGAAACGGAATGAAGATGTACTGGCACTCGCGCGTGTAGCGGCTGCCCGCGGTGCGGCTCTCGGCGCGGTCGTGGCGCAGGCCTGCGTTGACGCTGACGCCCTGCCCCAGCCTGAACACACCTTCGGCCCAGCCCGCGTGGCCGTTCAGTTCGCCGCTGCGCCGGGTCGAGTTGCCGACCACGAAATCACCGTTCTCGCGGCGCAGGTAGTCGGACGACTGGCTGACGTAGCCGAATGCCAGGTCGTGCCGCTGCCCGAAGGCGTCGACGCCCAGCTCATGCGTCACGCGCAGGTCGCGCCGGGTGGAGTCGATCACGTTACGCTGGTCAGCCAGCGCCGTACCGGCCTGCACGCCGATGAAATACGGGTTTTCGCGGTCGCGGTGATCGAACTGCACGGTGAACAGCCCGGCATCGCCGAAATCCGCACGCAGCCGGGCGCCCAGCGTGCGGTCGTCGGTGCTGCCGCCATCGAGCGGTGAGGCGCTGCTGCCCCGTCTTCGCACACTGCTGCCGCGGAAGGCTTCTGCGCTGACCGGCCCCGGCAGGCCGTACTCATCGATATGGCGCGCGGCACGCAGGCTGAGGTCGATGAAGGACCACGCGCCCTCAGGCAGCAGACTCAGCTCGACCGCGCTGTCGCGCGCGGCGTAGCGATCGTTGTCACGGTAGCCGTCGCTGTCCTGCCGGCTCAATGTGACACTGGCTGCCAGCGGCCCGGTGCCGCCGGCTGCGCGCAGCCGCGCTTCGCGGGTGCCCCAGGCGCCGGCGCGCAGATCGAGCTGACCGGTGAGCGGCCCGGGCCGCGGGCGCCGGGTCTGGATGTGCACGATGCCGCCGACCGCACCGTCGCCATGGCGCACCGCCCCGGCGCCGCGCAGCACTTCGATGCGCTCGACCTGCGACAGCGAAACCGAAGACAGGTCCGCGCCCGAGAGATCGTCGGCATTCAGGCGCACGCCGTCGACCAGCACCAGCACATTGCTCACCGCGGTCGCGCCCAGGCCGCGCATGTCGACAGTGGCGCCCTTGTCGCGGCCGAAATAGCTCTGCAGGTTGAGGCCGGCTTCACGGCTGAGCAGTTCGCCCATGCCCTGCGCACCGGCGCGCTCGATGTCGTCGGCGGTGATGACCGACACGCCGTGCGGCACCGCGCGCAGCGTGTCATCGGCCGACGGCGCGCTGATGACGATTTCGTCGAGCCGGAATGCCTCGTCCGCGTAGGCCCGCAAGGCGAGCAGGCACAGCACGCTCGCCAGCGCACGCCGGAAAGAGATGTTCATGGATATCGCCTCTTCGCGCCGGCCCCGCCACTCGGGCGGAGCCGGGCATGCCTTAGGACGTGACTCAGGCCGTGCTTCAGGCCATCCGACGACGGGCGACGGCGCCGACCAGCGCCAGACCGGCAAGCAGCAGCGCCGCCTGTTCGGGTTCCGGCACGGCAGCGACCGCGAGGTTGTCCATCGCGAAATAGGCCGGCGTGTTCATGCCGAAGGCGCCGTTGTCGCTGGATGTGAGCGCGAACTGCAGGCTGCTCACGGTGCCCAGCGCGCTCAGGTCGACCCATCGCCAGTCGGTGACGATGTAGTCGTCGGCGCTGTCGGCGAAGCGGTAGTCGGCGAGCATGAAGTCCACGCTGCCGGTGCTCTGGCCGAAGCTGTCGAGGCCGGTGATGGTGAGCATGAACCAGTCAGCATCGCTGCCGGCCGCCCCGCCGAACTGCTTGGCGAAGCCGTCGCCGTTGAGCATCGACAGCGCGGCATAGGTGCTGTTGGTGAACCATGCGCCCAGCACGTTGACCGGCGCGGCGAAGCTGGCCATCGGTGCGCCGATGTTGGCCACCGCGTAGTTGGCCGAGCCTTCGGCACCGCCGCCGGCGATGGCGCTGTGCTGGTTCAGATAGCCCTCGGTGGTGGTGTCGGTCTGGTTGGAATAGACCCAGTCGGTATGGCAGCAGTCGCCACCCCAGTCGTTGAAGCTGTGGTTGAAGGTGGCGGCGCCACTGGTGAAGGTGGTGCTGGTCCTCGGGAAGAAGACGCTGTCGGGGGCCAGCGTCAGGTCGTCGAAGGTCGATACGCTGACCGCGGCGGCCGGTTGGCTCAGGGCGAGTGCGCAGAGCGAGAGTGCAAGCGTGCGGATATTCATGTGTGGTGTTCCTGGTGCGGCGCCGTTCAGGCGCGGTTGCGACGGACGATGACGGACAGCAGGCCGAGCGCGGCGGCATACATCGCCCACTGCGAAGGCTCGGGCACCGGCGGCGTCTGCGCGTCGAAGACTGCGTAGTGGATGACGCCCACCGCGTCGAGGTCGAAACCACTGCTACCGCTGGTCGGGTACGGGTCGTAGATCGGGTGCGGGCCGCCGTAGGCTGCCGGGTAGCTGTCGAAGGTCGAGCCATTGCCGACCACGTCGATCAGGCGCAGGTACTGCACCTTGTTCACGTCCAGGCCGGCGATGCCGCTCAGCAGGTCGAGATCGAAGGGCGTGCCATAGCCGGCGCGGTACTTGCCGGCCAGGCCATCGATATTGGTCGGATCGATGGTGCCGAAACCGGACACCGGGCTGGGCGTGAAGGAGTAGTTCGGGAAACGGAAGAAATCGGTGCCGTTGGACGACACCTCGACGAAGGCCAGTTCGAGGAAGGTGTTGCTGAAGCTGTTCTCGAACACCGCGAAATCGGCGCCGGCGCCATTCGTGATGTAGCCGTCGAAAGTGAGCGTGATGCGGCCGCCGTCGCCCAGCACGACGACGTCGGTCGAGGTGCCTTCGGCCTTGCCCAGGCCTTCGGCAGGATTCTTCCAGGCGGCGTCGACGTTCGGGCCGGGCTGGTAGTCCGAGTAGCCCGTGGCCCACTGGACGAAGGCAGCGCTGTCCTTGTGGATGGCGGTGGAGCCGGCGCTGCCGGCCGCCGGCGCGAACGGCCCGGCGTGTGCGGACCCCGCCAGCGCGAAGCCGGACAGGGCGATGAGGGTGGAAAGTGTGGTGCGCATGCAGACCTCCGTGCAGTGCCGGCATCACCCGCCGGCGAAGTGCAGAAAATCCGATGGCGCACGGCAAGCCGCGCGAGAAACGCACAGGAACGGATAGGACGGCCGCAACACGGCCGAGCGAACGCATGCGCCCCCGGCCGCCCACCGCAGCCATCGGTCGTCGGGTCGAAAGACCCGTTGCGCCAGGCCGGTCTCCGGGCTCACGAGGGGATATGTGCGATCCGCCTTCCCGTGCCGAGGGCACAGTGGCTGAATGGATCGCTACGACTCGCTTACCGTTGCGGGGGCAGCGCCGGAATAGCAGACCGCGAATGCGGCTGCGCACCGGACTTCCCGTTTCACTCCTTGCAGCGGACGCTGCGCGGGGCACCTGAGGCGAGCGCAGGGTATGCGAAATGCGGAGGGCAGGTCAAGGAAGGCGAGGAGGCCAGCGCCGCGGTCGGGGTCAGAAGACCCCTCCCACAGAACCCCAGCCAAGCTCCGGCCGCGAATCGGGCGCAGACCCTGTGGGAGCGGCCTTGGCCGCGACAGGGCCGATGCCGGCCGCACAACCTTCGATCCCGGCCGCTGTCGGGGTCAGAAGACTCCTCCCACAGAACCCCAGCCAAGCTCCAGCCGCGAATCGGGCGCAGCTTCTGTGGGAGCGGCCTTGGCCGCGACAGGGCCGATGCTGACCGCACAGCCTTCGATCCCGGCCGCTGTCGGGGTCAGAAGACTCCTCCCACAGAACCCCAGCCAAGCTCCGGCCGTGGGTCGAGCGCAGCTTCCGTGGGAGCGGCCTTGGCCGCGACAGGGCCGATGCCGGCCGCACAGCCTTCGATCCCGGCCGCTGTCGGGGTCAGAAGACCCCTCCTACAGGAGCGCTCACCGACGCACGACCAAAAAAAACCGGGGCTCAAGGCCCCGGTCTTCACTGCTGCAGCTTGCGCTTACGCCGTCACCGGCTTCGCCTGGCCGCCGCCGTAGGTCGACAGCTGGGTCGGCGTGCCGCCCTTCTTCAGACGCACGGCGCAGTACTTGAACTCCGGAATCTTGCCGAAGGGGTCGAGTGCCGGATTGGTGAGCATGTTCGCCGCCGCTTCGTAGTACGCGAACGGAATGAACACGGAACCGACCGGCACGTGCGGGTCGATGCGCACATACAGTGCGATCTTGCCGCGGCGCGATTCGACGGTGACCACATCGCCCGCCTTCACCTTGAGCTTCGCCACGTCCTCCGGATGCACGGTGACGGTGGCGATCGGCTCGATGCTGTCGAGCACCGAAGCGCGGCGCGTCATCGAACCCGTGTGCCAGTGCTCCAGCTGACGGCCGGTGATGAGCACCATCGGGTACTCGGCGTCCGGCTTCTCGTTGGCCGTGATGAGCTTGGCGGGTACCAGCTTGGCGCGGCCGTTGGGCGTCGGGAACTTGTCGATGAACACGACTTCGTCACCCGGATCGCCCACGTTCTCGCACGGGTAGGTGACCGAGTGCTCGGCTTCCAGACGTTCCCAGGTGATGCCGGCGATCGAGTGCATCGCCTTGCGCATCTCGTTGAACACGTCCTTCGAGCCTTCGTAGTTCCAGTCCAGACCGAGGCCGCGGGCCATTTCCTGGATGATCCACAGATCCTGACGGGCGTCGCCCGGCGGGTTGATGGCGGCACGGCCCAGCTGTACCTGACGGTCGGTGTTGGTGAAGGTCGCGGTCTTCTCGGGGAAAGCCGAGGCCGGCAGCACCACGTCGGCGAAGTAGGCGGTTTCGGTCAGGAAGATGTCCTGCACGACCAGCCAGTCGAGCTTGGCCAGCGCGTCACGGGCGTGGTCGACGTCCGGGTCGGACATCGCCGGGTTCTCGCCCATGATGTAGCAACCGTGCAGCTTGCCGGCGTGGATGGCGTCCATGATCTCGACCACGGTCAGGCCCGGGTTCGGGTCGAGCGTCGTGCCCCACAGTTCCTCGAACTTCTGACGGATGGTCTGGTTGCCGACCGCCTGGTAGTCCGGGAACACCATCGGGATCAGGCCGGCGTCGGACGCGCCCTGCACGTTGTTCTGGCCGCGCAGCGGATGCAGGCCGGTACCGCGGCGACCGATCTGGCCGGTCATCATGACCAGCGAAATCAGGCAGCGCGCGTTGTCGGTGCCATGCACGTGCTGCGACACGCCCATGCCCCACAGGATCATCGAGGCCTTGGAGGTGGCGAACATGCGCGCGACCTCGCGCAGCGTTTCCGCCGGAATGCCGCAGATCTTCGCCATCTTCTCGGGCGAGAAGTCGGCGACGTTCTTCTTCAGTTCCTCGAAGCCCGAGGTGCGGTCCTTGACGAAAGCCTCATCGACCAGACCTTCCTCAATGATGGTGTGCATCATCGCGTTCAGCATGGCCACGTCGGTGTCCGGCTTGAACTGCAGGAAGTGGGTGGCGTAGCGCTGCAGATCGTTGCGACGCGGGTCGCAGACGATGAGCTTGGCGCCGTTCTTCACCGCGTTCTTCATCCAGGTGGCGCCCACCGGGTGGTTCACCAGCGGGTTCGAACCGATCAGGAAGATCACTTCCGAATGCAGCACGTCACGCACCGGGTTGGACACGGCGCCGGAACCGACCGCTTCAAGCAGCGCGGCAACCGACGAGGCGTGACACAGGCGGGTACAGTGGTCGACGTTGTTGGTGCCGAAGCCGGTACGCACCAGCTTCTGGAACAGATAGGCCTCTTCGTTCGAGCCCTTGGCCGAGCCGAAGCCGGCCAGCGCGTTCGGACCCTTGCTGTCGCGGATTTCGCGCAGCTTGCCCGAGGCCAGCGCCAGGGCCTCTTCCCACGTGGCTTCGCGGAAGGCGGTCAGCGGGTTGGCCGGGTCGACCACGAAGTCCTTGTGCTTGGGCGCGTCAGCGCGACGGATCAGCGGCTTGGTCAGGCGCTGCGGGTGGCGCGCGTAGTCGAAGCCGAAGCGGCCCTTCACGCACAGACGTTCCTCGTTGGCCGGGCCATCACGGCCGGTGACCATCAGGATCTTGTCGTCCTTGACGTGGTAGGTCAGCTGGCAGCCGATGCCGCAGTACGGGCAGACCGAATCGACCTTCTTGTCCGGCGTCACCATGCCGACACCGCCGGCCGGCATCAGCGCGCCGGTCGGGCAGGCCTGCACGCATTCGCCGCAGGCCACGCAGGTCGAGGCGCCCATCGGGTCGTCCTGGTCGAACACGATCTTCGACGCGGAACCACGGAAGGCGTAGCCGATCACGTCATTGCCCTGCTCTTCGCGGCAGGCACGCACGCAGCGGTTGCACTGGATGCAGGCGTCGAGGTTCACGCTCATCGCCGGGTGCGACTCGTCGCACTTGGGCTGTTCGCGCGCGTCGAAACGCGAGTCGGTCACGCCGAGCTTGCCGGCCCAGTAGGCCAGTTCCGAATCCGGCTTGTAGGTCTTGTCCGGCATGTCGGACAGCAGCAGCTCGACCACCATCTTCTGCGCCTTCACGGCGCGTTCCGACTCGGCCTTCACCTTCATGCCGGGCGTCGGCGCGCGGCAGCAGCTGGGGGCGAGCACGCGCTCGCCTTCGATCTCGACGACGCAGGCGCGGCAGTTGCCGTCCGGACGGTAGCCGTCCTTGTAGCAGAGGTGCGGGATGTCCACACCCTGGCGGGCAGCCGCCTGGATGATGGTTTCGCCCACACGGGCCTTCATCGTCTGCCCGTCGAGCGTGAATTCAATACTTTCCGCGGCGACCGCGGGATCAAGAGGTGCGTTCATATGGGTTGCCGTCCCTTCACTTGATTTCGTCAGGGAAATACTTGATCACGCAGCGCACCGGGTTCGGTGCCGCCTGCCCGAGACCGCAGATCGACGCATCGACCATGGTCTGCGACAGTTCCTCGACCAGCGCGGTGTCCCACACCGGCTTGTCGATCAGCGTGTTCATCTTCGAGGTGCCGACGCGGCAGGGCGTGCACTGGCCGCAGGACTCGTGCTCGAAGAAGTGCATCATGCTGCGCGCGGCGTCGGTCGCCGTGTCCTTGTCGGACAGGATGATCACCGCGGCCGAACCGATGAAGCAGCCGTGCGGCTGCAGCGTGTCGAAGTCGAGCGGGATGTCGCCCATCGAGGCCGGCAGGATGCCGCCCGAAGCGCCACCCGGCAGGTAGCCGTAGAAGGTGTGGCCGTCGAGCATGCCGCCGCAGTACTCGGCGATCAGCTCCTTGACCGAGATGCCGGCCGGCGCCAGATGCACGCCCGGCTTCTTCACCCGGCCGGACACCGAGAACGAGCGCAGGCCCTTGCGGCCGTTGCGGCCCTGGCTGGAGAACCACTCCGGGCCCTTCTCGACGATGTCGCGCACCCAGAACACGGTTTCCATATTGTGTTCGAGGGTCGGATAGTTGAAGAGGCCGACCTGGGCCACGTACGGCGGACGCAGGCGCGGCATGCCGCGCTTGCCTTCGATCGACTCGATCATCGCCGACTCTTCGCCGCAGATGTAGGCGCCCGCGCCGCGGCGCAGGTGGATGGGCGGCAGCGCACAGGGCGGATCGGCCAGCAGCTTCTTCAGTTCCTTCTGCAGCAGTTCGCGCACATGGGCGTATTCGTCGCGCAGGTAGATATAGACCTCGCCGATGCCGACGCAGTAGGCGGCGATCAGCATGCCTTCGAGGAAGCGGTGCGGGTCGCGTTCGAGGTACCAGCGGTCCTTGAAGGTGCCGGGTTCGCCTTCGTCGATATTCACAGCCATCAGGCGCGGCGCGGCTTCGCTGCGCACGATGCGCCACTTGCGGCCGGCCGGGAAACCGGCGCCGCCGAGACCGCGCAGGCCGGAGTGCTCCATCGCGGTGATCACGGTTTCGGGATCGCGACGACCTTCGACCAGATCGCGGAACAGCTGGTAGCCGCCCGCCTTCAGATAGGCCTTGTAGCCGATGTACTTCGGTGCCGGCGCGGTCGTTTCCTTCGCCTTCACCGCCGCCTTGACCGCCGCCTCAGTGGCGCCACCGAGCGCGTTTTGGCCGACCACGACCACCGGTGCCTGTTCGCAGCGACCGACACAGGGCGCCGGAATCACGCGCACCTTGGTGCCAAGGATGCCCGGCAGCTTCTGCAGCAGGTCGTCCGCACCGGCCATCGCGCACGACAGCGTCTCGCAGACGCGCACCGTCAGTTCGGGCGGTGCGGCCTCGCCTTCGCGGACCACGTCGAAGTGGTGATAGAAGGTCGCGACCTCATAGACCTCGGCCTGCGACATCTTCAGTTCCGCCGCCAGGGCAGCCAGATGACGAGCGTGGACGGCGCCAACGTTGTCCTGCAGCAGGTGCAGGCATTCGATCAGCAGGTCGCGGCGGCGCGGCATCTTGCCGAGCAGCGCACGGACCTCGTCCACCGCCTTCTGGTCAAGCGCGCGCCCCTTGGGCGTCGGCTTGACCATGCGGCGCATCTGTTCCAGCGGGATGGAAAACGGTTCCGACATTTACGGTGATCCTCTTCAGTCAGTTCGTTGTGCGTGACTTCTTCGCTTTGTCCGCGATGTAGTTTTCGGGGCGCCTGTACCGACGCCCTCGCATTGTTCAGTGCTGTCCTTCTTCCGATCCTGCGCCCTTGTCCGTCAGTGCGCCGAACTCGCCCTGCTCCCGGTGCAGGTAGGCGAAATGCACGTTCCGCCGGTGCCACACCGAGTACCCGTACCAGTCATTGAAGCCGACGGCCTCGACCTTCTCCAGCGATTCAAGCAGCGACACGCCCTGCTCGAACAGCGTATCGACCTGCGCGATCAGCGTATCGAGGTAGCGACGTGGCGCATCCAGCACCTCGCGGCCACCCGGTGCGCCGTGCGCCGGCACCACCTGCTTCACGTCCATCCGGCCCAGCTGCGCCAGCGCGTCGCGCCAGCCGCGCTCCTGCGCGTTGTACAGATCGGGCAGATAGCGTGCGGCGCCCAGCTCGCCGGCAAAAAGCGTTCCCGTCGCCTCGTCGAGCAGCGCCGTCGCACCGGGCTGGAAGGTGTGGCCGAAATGAAGCAGCTTCAGCCTGCGCGAAACGCCGGGCAGATAGCCCGTGCTTTCAAACACTACCGTCGCCGGTGTCGGTTCGGTACTCGACATCATATTTTCGCCCAGTGCCGCGGTCAGGCGCTCGACACAGGTGTGGCAACTGGCCCGGATGAAGCGGTCTGTTTCAATCTGCGCCGCAACCGGCACACCCCGTGACACAAAAAAACCGTTGCCCAGCACGTGGTCGCCGCCGCCGTACAGATTGACCGCAGCGATCACCGGTTTGCCGAATCGCGATTCGACAAAGGTCTTCAGGTGCTGCGCGAAGCGGTGGCTGGTGCCTGTGCCGATGAGCACCAGACCGCGCGCGTCCTCGATCACGCCGATATTGGTGACGAAGCCGGCGTTTTCGGCAGTCACCTCGAAAGACGGCGCCGGCAGCACGTGCACGCCGTCGGCCAGCGTGCGCACCGTCAGCGCCGGCAGGGTCTGCGCGTGAAGCACCGCTGCGGGCAGGAACCAGAAAATCGCGATGACCGCGCCGCGCAACAAGGAAAGAATCCCGCGAAACTTGGGCATACCGACGGTGGTCTTCAGCGCTGTGCTAGCCTTTTCTGCACCCGACGAGGCCGAGCCACCGAGGTTCGCAGATAACAAGTCCGTCGATAACAATTGAGGAGAACCGGTTTGAACGTCCATCGTTTCCAGATCACTGTCGCCACGCTCGCCGCCCTGCTCGCACCGGGGCTGGTTTCCGCAGCGAACGACTACCCGACGTCGTCGCGCGTCGAATTCGCGCTCGAATGCCTGCAGACCTATGGCAACAATCACGAGTACATCTACAAGTGTTCGTGCCTTATCGACGAGATCGCCGAAAAGCTGAGTTACGACGAATACGTCGAACTGTCGAGCTTCAGCCGCTCGTCGGGCATGAGCGGTGAGCGCGGCGGCATGTTCCGCGGCACCGACCAGACCAAGGATGCGGTCAAGAAATACATGGGCATCGTGTCCGAATCGAAGAAGCGCTGCTTCATCAAGTAATGCCCGTTGCGGCCGGCGTCGCCGGCCGCATACTGCCTGTCCGCGGCGCTCAGCTGCCGCCCTTCATGCCTGGCCGGATGGCCACCGCGCTCTCGAACTTCAGGTCCTTCGAATCGACGATGACCGCCTTCAGTTCGCCCTCGCCCTTGGGCACGAACCAGAAGCGGAAGTTGGGGTTTTCGCTGATCGAGAAATCGACGTCGGCGGTCATCACCGGTTCTCCCGCGTAAGTCACTTCCACCCGGCGCACGAAATGCGGGGGTACGTAGAGTCGCGTCAGCTGGTCCATCGCCAGGCCGGAGCTGTTCGGATGACTGATCATCAGCTGCGCCGCGCTCGGCTGACCGGCGACGGCGTCATCGTCGAGCTTGAGCTTCATCTTGCCGAGGCGTGCCATCGCCTCTTCCTGGTCCTTGCCGGCCGGCGCCGAACAGCCGCCCGACGCCTTCACGTAGCGGCGCGCCATGTAGACCTTGCCGTCGCTGGTTTCGGCCAGGGCGCGTACCCAGCTGTAGGCCTCGATGCGCACCCGCGTCTCGATGTCGGCGCGCCCTGCAATGGGCGAGAAGGTGAAGGTGCCACCGATCGGCGACGGGTTCTCGTCGATCACGAGGTGTACCTTGCTGACGTGCACACCACCCGGCTGCTGCTTCGTGCGTACCGCCAGCGGCACCACCGCCGCGTCCTCGGCCCGGACCGGTGCGTCCAGTTCGATCACGCTGCCGGCCGTGTCGTCGATCACCGGGCGATCACCGACCAGCAGCGTTTTCACCTTGCCCCAGATCGCCGTGTCGGACCCGTCGTCGGCCGCCTGGACACCGGCGACCCACAGGAAGCCGGCAAGCAGAAAGGCAAGCCTGCGCGAAATACTCATGTTCTTCTCCTCCAGATGGACTGCTCCGCGACGATCAGTCTGACGCCGATCGCTCGATTGTTCTGTAACCCAGGTCGCCTGGCCGCCGCGCACCGACACACGCCGCAGTCGCGGTCAGAAGACCGCTCCTACAGCTTCGATCCTGCGCAGGCGCACAGCGCTCCACCTGCTTCAATCTTCCCACTCCAGTTCGGCGTAAGCGGCGGTGACGTTGCGCTTGTGGAACAGGTCGGCCAGCTCCCAATCGCCGACCTGATCGCGCGCGACCTCGTCTGCCGCCTGCGCCAGTTTGCGGCCGGCCTTGATTGCCGCTCTCGTTTGATCGGCGAGGGCCTGCAGGTAGTTCCCCTGTTTCGCAAACGCTTCCCGCCACGCCGGGCCCGCGTCACCGTGACCGGACACGACGCGCTTCACGTCGAGCGCAGCAAGTTGCGCGTTCACCTTGATCCAGCCCAGCAGCTTGCCGTCGACCACCGGCATGTGACCGACGAACAGCAGGTCGCCGGCGAACAGCGTGCCGCTCGTTTCGTCGAGCACGGTGAGGTCGTTGTCGGTGTGCGCGGTCGGCCAGGCGCGCAGACGCAGCACGCGCCCGCCGAGGTCCAGCGTGTCTTCGCCGCTGACCGTGCGCGTCGGGGCGACCAGTTCCAGCCCGCGTCCGGCTTCGCCCATCAGACGCTCGGCCGAGGCCATGTAGTTGCGACCGCGCGCTGCCAGTGCCGCCGGCAGCTTGGCGTGGCCGACGAATTCCGGCTTGTCGGCGACGAAAGCCTGATTGCCCAGCACGTGATCCGGGTGCACGTGCGTGTTGATGACGTAGCACACCGGCAGCGCCGTCTTCTGTCGCACGGTCTCGCGCAGCGCGGCACCGACCGCCGGCGATCCGCCGGTGTCGATCACCGCGACGCAGCGACTGCCGACGACGAAACCGAGGTTCGAAATCGCACCCCGGTTGTGCGCGTCCTGTTCGGCGGTGACACCGTTGAACACGAACACGCCCGGCGCGAGCTCCTTCATCGGCAGCGTCTCCGCCGCCATCGAAGCGCTCACCGTCAGGGCGAACAGCGCACCCATCATCGACCGCCACAGGCGCCCGGCAACGGCGCTTGCGGATTTGCACTCAACTGTCAGCATCGTTAGCATTCGGCGTCCATACGCGGCCCAGAATAACAAATCAGGATGCAGCGCCTCACCTCACTTCTTCCACTGCTGCTGCCGCTTCTGGCCCTGTCCGGTTGTGCCATGCAGCACGTGGAGCCAGCGCCGCTGCAGCCCGAAGCGTCGCAGTCGGCGTTCCGCCAACGCCAGCTGACCGATGCGCAGACGCGCGACTTTCTGGCGCAGCGCAATATGGATGTCGCGCAATGGCCGCCGGCGAAATGGGCGCCTGAGCAACTGGTGCTGGCCGCCCTCGACCGTCACCCGGCCACCGCGCAGGCACGCGCCCGCGCCCAGCTTGCCCGCGCCGAGCTGCAGACCGCCGGCCTGAAGCCGCGCACAGTGCTGGCGCCGGAAGTCGAACGCACCAACGAGCGCGACGCCGGCCAGTCGGCGTGGAGTATCGGGCTGGCGCTGGACCTCGCCATCACCGGTCAGTCGGTACGCGAAGCGCGGATCGAACGCGCCCGCCTGCTGGCCGACAGCGCGCTGCTCGACGAGGCCGACGCTGCGTGGACCATACGCAGCAACGCGCGCCGCGCGCTGCTTGAACTGTGGTCAGCCAGTGAAGAACTGAAACTGCTGGACCGCCTGGTCGTGAGCTGGCTGGACGCTCAGGCGGCGATGCAGAAGCGCTACGACCTCGGCGCCGCCGACGCGCTCGATCTGACGACGACGCGCACCGCGGCCGCACAGGCCGAATCGCGCTACGTGCTGACCGAGCAGCGGCAGATCCGCGCCCGCGGCGAACTGGCGCAGGCACTCGCGCTGCCGCTGTCGGCTGTCGATGCCTTGACGCTCGACTTCGATGAATTCGAACAGCCGCCGCCGCTGCCCGCCGACGACGCGCTGCGCAGCGCGGTGACGCTGGACCGAATCGATCTGCGCCGCGCGCTGGCCCGCCACGCCGCTGCCGAAGCCGGCCTGCAGGTCGAACTGCGCGCGCAATACCCGGAAATCCGCTTGCAGCCCGGCCTGCTGTGGGACCAGGGTGCGACCGTCTGGAAACTCGGCGCCTCGCTGCCGCTGTTCGCGGCGCAGCGCCAGGCCGGTCCGATCGCCGAAGCCGTCGCGCGTCGCGAAATCGCGGCGCAGGACTTCCTGTTGCTGCAGTCGCAGGCACTCGCCGCACTCGACCTCGCGCGCGCCCGGGTCAAGGCCGCCACGCTGGATACCGACGGCGCCGAAGCGGAACACGACGAAGCGCGGCTGCAGCTGACCCGCACCGAACAGCGCTTTACCCGCGGCGACGCCGACCGGCTCGACCGCGTGCTCGCCCTCACCCGCCTGCTCGAAGCCGACATCCGGCTGCTGCAGGCGCGCACCCGCACGCTGGCTTCGCGCCTCGCGCTCGAAGACGCCATGCAGCGCCCGCTTGCCACCGGCGCCGCCACGGAAGGACAGCCATGAAAGCACTGACACCGCATCGCGCGATGTTCCTGATGGGCCTGCTCATCATCGCCCTGGTCTGGGCGCTCATCTATTACGCACGCGACGAATGGAAGCTCTACGAAGCGCCTGACGACGACGACATCGCCGTACCCTCGCTGGTTGAACGCGACGAGAGCGGCATGAGCAGCGTCAAGCTGACGGCCGCGGCGCAGAAGGCGAGCGGCATCGAAGTTGGCCAGCCGCTGACCGTGCGCGCCGGCACCGAGCACGAGGCACAGGCGGCCGTGCTCGATGTCGAACCGCTGTTCGCGCTGCGCGCACAACTGCAGGAAGCCCGCGCCGACATCGCCCGGCTGGCGTCGCAACTGGCCCGCTCGGAAGCCGAGCGCGACCGCATCCAGGCGCTGTACAGCGACGACCGCAACGCGTCGGAGCGCGCGCTGCAGACCGCACGCAGCCAGGCCGAACAGGACCGCGGCGCACTGGCCGCGGCACGCGCCCGGGCCGACGGTCTGCACGCGCGGCTGGTGCAGGGCTGGGGCGCGCTCGGCGGCACCGCATCCGGCGAGGCGCCGCGCGAACTGGACAAGCTTGCCGACCGCCGCGCCTCGCTGGTGGCGATCGCATTGCGCGGCGCCGGCGACGCGCCGCCGACCATGCAGCTGCGCCTGCCCGACGGCGAAGAATCGATCGAGGCGCGGCGCATCGGTCTGGCGCCGCGCAGCCTGGCGCACGCAGCAGGTGAGACCTGGCTGTACAAGACCGAACGCGTGCTGCCCACCGGCACCCGTCTCGCCGCGCGCGGCGTGACCGGCACGGAGGTGCTGCATCTGGTGCCGAACAGCGCGGTGGTCTGGTATGCCGGCCTGCCGTGGATCTATGTGCGCGACGACGACGAGCCGGAAGAATTCATCCGCCAGGCCTTGCCCGCCGAATCGCAGCGCCCGGACGGCTGGCTCGCGCCGGCACTGGAAGACGACGCGCGTGTCGTCACCCGTGGTGCGCAGCTGCTGCTGTCGGAAGAGCTGAAGCACACGCTGGCGGACGAGAACGATGACTGAGCGCAGCAGCAGGTCAGAGGAGATTCCCGCTCCGGCGCAACGCCTGTGGCCGCGACAAGGCCTCGGAATGCCGCAGGCGTCGATTCAGGCCGCTGTCGGGGTCAGACGACCCCTCCTGCAGGAGCACGGCTCAGGCGATGCACAACCGGCAGGGGCGCGCGATGATTGAAGCCATCGTCCGCTTCTCCGTCCGTCGGCCGGGCATCGTGCTGGCGCTCGCGCTGGTGCTGACCATCTACGCGGTCAGCCGCATGGTCGACGCGCGGCTGGATGTGTTCCCGGAGTTCGCGCCGGCGCAGGTGGTGATCCAGACCGAAGCGCCCGGACTGCCGGCCGATCTGGTCGAAACCCGGGTCACCACGCCGATCGAGGCAGCGGTGTCCGGCACGCGCGGGCTGAAGGAACTGCGCTCGCAGTCCATCCCCGGCCTGTCGGTGGTGACCGTCATCTTCGACGAGAAGTCCGACCTGTTCCGCAACCGCCAGCTGGTCGCGGAGCGCCTGGGTACGCTGGGCGCACTGCTGCCGGCCGGCGTCACGCCGGTCATCACGCCGCTCACTTCGTCGGCATCGACGCTGCTCGGGGTCGGCCTGACGTCGGACACGCGCAACCTGATGGACATGCGCTATCTGGTCGATTCGGTCGTACGCCCTCACCTGCTGGCGGTGCAGGGTGTCGCCGACGTGAACGTGTTCGGCGGCGATGTGCGGCAATGGCAGATACAGCTCGACCCGGCCCGCCTGCGCGCGCTCGGCGTCACGCTGGCCGACGTCGAGACGGCGGCGCGCAGCGCCGCGACAGTCGCCGGTGCCGGCTTCGTCGAAAACGACAATCAGCGCCTGCTGATCGCGATCGACGCCACCCCGTCGACCGCGCGCAGTCTTGAACAGCTGACCGTGACGCTGCCCGATGGCCGTTCGCTGGCGCTGGGCGACGTCGGGCGCGTGCGCGAGGCGCCCGGTCCAGCCATCAGTGCGGCGCAGATCAATGGCACGCCGGGCGTGTTCATGATGGTGCAGGGTCAGCTCGGCGCCGACACGCTGGGTGTGACGCTCGAACTCGAGAAGGCGCTGGCCGATCTGGCGCCGCTGCTCGAACGCGAACAGCTGGTGCTGCATCCGGCGCTGTTCCGGCCGGCCAACTTCATTCAGACCGCGCTCGGCAACGTGCGCGCGGACGTGATCATCGGCGCCTCGCTGGTCATCGTCGTGCTCTTCCTCTTCCTCTACAACCTGCGCACCGCCTTCATCTCGGCGGTGGCGATTCCGCTGTCGCTGCTAGCGGCGGTGCTGGTGATGCTGGAAACCGGCGCCAGCCTCAACATCATGGTGCTGGGCGGGCTGGCCATCGCGCTCGGCGAGGTGGTGGACGACGCCATCATCGATTGCGAGAACATCTACCGCCGCCTGCGCGAGAACCGGCACAAGGGCTCGCCGGTGCCGACCTGGAAGGTGGTGTTCGACGCGTCGATGGAGGTGCGCAGTTCGGTCGTCTACGCCACCTTCATCGTGGCGCTGGTATTCGTGCCGCTGCTCACGCTGTCGGGCGTGGCGGGCAAGCTGTTCGCACCGCTGGGCACCGCCTACATCCTGGCCATCCTCGCCTCGCTGGTGGTGGCGCTGACCGTGACGCCGGCGATGAGCTGGCTCATGCTCGGACGGCGTGAACTGCCGGACGACGACCCGCCGCTGATCCGCTGGCTGCGCCCGCGCTACGAGCGCACGCTGCGCGCCATCGAACGCCGGCCGCACGGCCTGATCGCGGGCGTCATGTTCATGCTGGCCGGCGGCATCGGCGTGCTGCCGCTGTTCGGTGGCGAATTCATCCCGCCGCTGCGCGAAGGGCACTACATCGTGCACCTGTCGACCATCCCGGGCACTGCGCCGGGCGAGGTTTTGCGCGTAGGTCAGCGGGTGACCGAGAAGATTCTCGAGATCGACGGCGTGAAGTCGGTCGCACAGTGGGTGGGCCGCGCACAGAACGGCGCCGACCCTTTCGGTCCCCACTACAGCGAGGTCGAGATCGAGATCGGTCCGCTGCCGGCGAAGGATCAGGAGCGCATCCTGGCCGACATCCGGCGCACCGTCACCGGCGACGACGGCGACGAGGACCGCTCGGACGAGGAAGCGCAGAACACCGTCGGCTTCCCCGGCCTCGCCTTTTCGGTGAACACCTTCCTGACCGAACGCATCGGCGAGACCGAATCCGGTTTCCCGGCGACGCTGGTGGTGCAGGTGTTCGGCACCAATCTCGACCGGCTGGACGCCGACGCCAGCGCCGTCGCGGCCGCGCTGTCGCGGGTCAAGGGCGCGACCGACGTGCAGGTGCTGGCGCCGCCGGGTACGCCGGAAATCGTCGTGCGGCCGCGGCTGGACAAGCTCGCGGTCTGGCGCCTGTCGCCGGAGGATGTGCTGGCGGCGGCGCAGACCGCCTTTGCCGGTCGCCGGGTGAGCGAGGTCTATCGCGGCACGCTGGCGACACCGCTGGTGGTGACATTGGATCCCGACCACCGCCGCTCGCCGACCGAAGTCGGCCGCCTGCCGCTGCGCACGCCCGACGGACGCCTGATCGAACTGCGCGACGTGGCCGACATCGCGGTCGAGAACGGGCGCTACAAGATCCTGCACTCCGGCGGCAAGCGCGTGCAGACCATCACCGCCAACCTCGCCGCCGGGCACGATCTGGGCCGCTTCAGCGACGACGTACAGCGGGCGCTGCGCGAGGACGTGAAGCTGAATCCGGGCAGCTATTACAAGGTGACGGGTGCGGCCGAGGCACAGGCCCAGGCCCGGCGCGAGCTGGTCACCCACTCGCTGCTCGCCGCCGCCGCCATCGCCGTGCTGCTGATGCTGGCCTTCACCAGCCTGCGCAACCTGATGATCACCTTCGTGAACCTGCCGTTCGCGCTGATCGGCGGCATCCTCGCCGCGCTGGCCGGTGGCGGCTGGCTGTCGCTTGGCTCGGTGGTCGGCTTCGTCACGCTGTTCGGCATCACGTTGCGCAACTCCATCATGCTGGCGTCGCACTACCAGCATCTGGTCGAGCAGGAAGGCCACCGCTGGAACGTCGATACCGCCATCCTCGGCGCCACCGAGCGCCTGCCGTCCATCCTGATGACGGCCCTGGTGACCGGTCTCGGCCTGATGCCGCTGGTGATCGGCTCGGGCGAGCCCGGGCGCGAGATCGAGGGCCCGATGGCCGCCATCATCGTCGGCGGCCTGGCCACCTCGACCATCCTGAACCTGTTGGTCCTGCCGACGCTGCTGCTGCACTACGGGCGCTTCGAGCCCAAGGACGAGGACCGCAGCGAGGCGAAGTCTCGATAGGCGCCCCTTTGATCACGGCCCTGTCGCGGCCAAGGCCGCTCCCACAATGGAAATGCGCCCGCTCCGCGACCTGAGCCTGAGCTACTTCACGATCAGCGGATCGATCATGATGTCGCGCGTGAAGAAGGTGTTCTGCTCCCCGGCGCAACTCATGAAGCCGAGCGCCTCGCCGAAGCGCAGGAACTGCCCCTCGCGCTTCAGGTAGGCGTTCTGCGCCTGGTAGGCCTCGGTTTCGGTCTTCAGCGTGGTCGGGCAGTCAGCGAAGATGGCGTCGCCGCGGGCCTTGTGCTGCAGCACGTGCACCAGTTCATGCAGCAGGAAGGAATTGTCGGCGGCGTTCTCGAGGTCGAGCGTATCGCGCAGGTAGATGACGTAGTGCTCGGTCTCGAAGGTGGCTGCGATATTGGTGCAGCCCGCCGCGGCCTCCGGACAGACCGCCTTCGCCAGTTCGGCTTCGGACAGCACCTGCACCGGCGGCAACGCGTCGACGGGAATGGGCGGATAGCCGGACAGCTTGGCTGCGAGGTCGACCAGAAAGGCCAGCAGTTCCTGCGACACCATGACGCACCTCCTTCCGCCGATGCGCAACAGACCGCGCGCCGGGCGGAAACGTTCGCCGCGGCGACGCTGAAGCCCTACACTGCGCGCCGATCATGAAGGACATCGTGAAGCACATCGTTCTCGACACCAACGCGGTACTCGACCTGCTGCTGTGGCACAACGCCGAACTGGACTGCGTGGCACAGGCGCTGGCCGACGGCCGCGCGCGGCTGTCGTGCGACGAAGCCTGCCTGCGCGAACTGCGCACCGTGCTGCGCTACGACAAGTTCGGCCTCGACGACGAGGCCGCCGCCCACCTCTACGCCGACTACCTCGCACGGATCGAACTGCATCCGCTGCCTGAGCAGCCCGATACATCGCTGCCGCGCTGCCGGGATCGCGAGGACCAGAAGTTTTTCGACCTCGCCGTGCGCAGTGGCGCCGACCTGCTGGTATCGCGCGACCGCGCCGTGCTGCGCCTTGGCCGGCACCGGCTGTGCCCGTCCACGCTCAAGGTCGTCGCACCGCCCGCGCTCGCCGCCTTGCTGGAACCGTGAGCCAGCAGTCAGCCGTGCGGCGCGCTGTTTCAAGTTTTTCGTGAGGCTTTGTAAGCGGCGGCTGCCTATACTCGCGCCCATTCGATCAGGCGCGCACAGATGCGCCACGCATCCGAGACAGCAGGCCCGCGCAGTTGCGCACGGCCGTAGACACCCAGAGAGAGACCTCCAATGACAACCGTGCTCCGTCACACCCCGATCGCCCTCGCCCTTGCGCTGATGGGTCAGGCCGCACTGGCCGCTCCGCCCATCCTCGCCCCCACCGTGGTCATCACCGGTACCCGCGTCGAGCAGAATTCCTTTGACCTGCCGATGGCCATCGATTCGATCGACGCCGCAACCATCCAGGAACAGCGCGCGACGGTGAACCTGTCCGAGGTGATCAACCGCGTGCCCGGTGTTGCCGCGGCAGGGAAAGAGAACTACACGCAGGAACAGTCGCTCACCATCCGCGGCTTCGGCGCGCGCTCACAGTTCGGCGTGCGCGGTGTCAAGCTGTTCGCCGACGGCATTCCGGCCAGCACACCGGACGGCCAGGGTGGTACCGGTCTGTTCGATCTCGCCTCGGCCAGTCGCATCGAGGTGCTGCGCGGGCCCTTCTCGGCGCTGTACGGCAACCATTCGGGTGGCGTAGTACAGATCTTCACCGAGGACGGTCCGGAGAACTTCACCATCACGCCCAGCTTCCAGGCGGGCAGCTACGGCGCCACTCGTTATGGCCTCAAGTTCGGCGACACGGTCGGCAATTTCAATTACAACGCGAGCGTGTCCGATTTCCGGACCGACGGCTATCGCGATTACAGCAAGTCGGAAAAGCAGCAGGCCAACTTCAAGGCACGCGTGCAGCTGAATGACACCACCACGCTCTCCATGGTCGGCAACTATCTGCGTCAGGAAGGCGACGACCCGCTGGGACTGACGCTGGATCAACTCAAATCAGACCGCAGACAGCAGGGTCAGGCTGCGCTGTCGGGTGCCAACGGTCTGCGACCGGCCGATTTCTACGGCGCGCGCCGTACGCTTGAAAACACGCAGGGGGGGTTCGTCCTCGAGACAGCTCTCACGCAACGTGACAGCCTGCGGGCGATGTTCTTCCTCGGCAACCGCAACAACGCGCAGTACCTCGCCCTGAATGCGGTCACGCAGAGTAACGCGACTGCGTCGGGCGGCCTGTCGACATTCGATCGCAACTACTGGGGAACCAATGTCCGCTGGACGCGCCGTCTGGATACGGTGACGCTCACCACGGGCGCCGAGTACGAGCGTGCCAACGAAGACCGCCGTGGCTATCGCAACGGCAGCACGATTGCCAACGACAACGCGTCCACCAGCAGTGACTACGGCTTCCGTGGTGCGCTCAAGCGCAACGAGCGCAATGTCGCCGAACAGACCGCCGCGTTCTTCCAGGGGGAGTGGGCAGTACAGTCTGACTTCTCGCTCTCTGGCGGTATCCGCTACACGCGGGTGGACTTCAGCACCGATGACAAATTCGTTTGCGCCAGCAATTGCTCAGGAGCGGCAGGCGCGGCGCAACTGGCACGTGCCAACGGTGATGACAGCGGTTCGACTCACCACGGTGCGTGGACGAGCGCTTTTGGGGCCCTTTGGAAGGTGACCTCCACCACCAACCTTTATGCAAACGTAGGTCGCAGTTTCGAGGCACCAACCCTGGTGGAACTGGCGTACCGTCCGGATGGCGGAAGTGGTCTGAATCTCGGGCTGAAACCGTCCACGAGCATGCAGTACGAGATCGGCGTGAAGACCTTCCTCAACGAACGGACCCGCGTTGACGCCGCGGTGTTCTACATCGATACGGAAGACGAAATCGTCGTCGGTACCAACAGTGGCGGACGCGTGTCGTATCAGAACGCCGGCGATACCAGTCGCAAGGGTATTGAACTGGCCATCGATTCTCGCCTCACCCAGTCGATAGGAGCGTTTGCATCGCTGACTTTGCTCGATGCAAAGTTCGAGGACAGCTTCCGTACTTGCGGTGCTCCGCCCTGCACTACGCCGAACATCCTTGTCTCGGAGGGCAACAAGCTGGCCAGCGTGCCTAACCAGGGTCTGTACGGCGAACTCACGTATCGCCATGCCGCCAGCGGCTTCCTGGGTGCCGTAGAGTACCGAGCGAGCGGTCGGATGTTTGCCGATGACACGAATCAGGCGCGTGTAGGTGGTTACGGTATCGCGAGTCTGCGTGGCGGCTTCACGCAGAAGAGCAGCAACTGGACGTTCAACCAGTTCGCGCGCATCGACAACCTGTTCGACAAGGAATATGTCGGCTCAATCTACGTCAACGACGCCAACGGCCGCTACTACGCTCCGGCCGCCGAGCGCACCTGGCTGATCGGCCTGTCCGCGTCCTACTCGATGTAAGCGCTCGCCAGCCGGGGCAGCACGCGAAGCGCGTTGGCCCCGGTGGCGGCGATCAGTTCGTCGGTCGCAATGCCCCGGATGCCGGCGATCACCTGCGCGATGCGCGGGAGATTGGCCGGCTCGTTGCGTTCACCGGCGGCGAATTCCGGCGGGATGTCCGGTGCGTCGGTTTCGAGCACGATGGATTCCAGCGGAAGTTCCGTCACCAGGCGGCGCAGATTCAATGCGCGCTGCCAGGTCACCGCTCCGCCGAAGCCGAGCGCAAAACCCAGCTTGATGAATTCGTCGGCCTGCTGACGGCTGCCGTTGAAGGCATGGGCGATTCCGCCCGGCCCGTTGCGGCCGAACACGGCGCGCAGGTGCTTGAGTATCCGGTCCTGACTGCGGCGCACGTGCAGCAGCACCGGCAGGCCGCGCTCACGCGCAAGCTTCAGCTGGGCGACGAAGTACCACTCCTGCAGTTCGGGATCGATGTCGCTGACGAAGAAATCGAGGCCGATCTCGCCGACCGCGACGACGTCGTGCGCATCCAGTTCCATCGCCAGCCGGTCCACATCGTCGGGTCGCGCTGCCGGCACGAAGAGCGGATGGATGCCCAATGCAAAGCGCAGATCCGCCTGTCCGTCACACAGTGCCCTCACCCGGCCGAATCCGTCGCGGTCGACCGCCGGCAGCACCATGCAGCCGACCCCGGCACGGCGTGCGCGCTCGATCATAGCGACGCGGTCGGCATCAAATTCGAAGGCATCGAGGTGGCAGTGGGTATCGATCAGCATGATCGGGTTTCGGTGCGCCGGAGCTGTCAGCATAGCGCTGCTCAGTGCAGCCCGGAAACGACAAGGGCCGGCGGCGCACCTGTGCACCACCGGCCCCGGAGCGGGACTGACTTTCGCCTCGCTCGTTCAGCGCTTCTTCTTGCCCATCTCGTTACCGATAGCGCCACCAACGATGGCACCACCCACGGTACCGACCGTGCTGCCGCCGGTCAGCACGGAGCCGGCGACACCACCAGCCGCGGCACCTATCATCGCGTTGCTTTCGCTGCGGCTCATACCGGCACAGCCAGTCGTCAGGGCAGCCAGCACGGCCACGATGGATACGGTCTTGAGGGTATGGATCGGCGTTTTCATCGCGTTTCTCCGCAGTCATTGATCGGTCAGCACGCGATGTCGATCGCTCGCGGCTTGATCTGAAGTCTAGGGAGCGATGCGCTGTCGCGCGGTAGGCCGGCAACGAAGCGATCTGTCGGCGGAATCCGACGGCTGGCGGGCGTTGCGCGCGGAAGCCGAGCCGGCTGATCGCCCGCACACGCGGATGCGGTGGGAGGGACCTTCTGACCGCGACAGCAGCCTTTACCGAAGGCTGTGCGGCCGGGCATCAGCCCAGTCGCGGCCAAGGCCGCTCCCACAATGGGAATGCGCCTGCTCCACGACCTGAGCCTGAATCAGGGTTTTGTGGGAGGGGTCTTCTGACCCCGACAACAACCTGCATCGAAGCCCGCGGAAGGCCGCAGCCGCGTCGCGGCCAAGGCCGCGCCCACAGGGAAATGCGCCAGTGCCGCGACCTGAGCCGGAGCCGCTTGGTCATGCATTGGTGCCCGGAGCGGGGATCGAACCCGCACGACTTGCGTCGAGGGATTTTAAGTCCCTTGTGTCTACCAGTTTCACCATCCGGGCGGACGGAACGGCGGCGAGTATGCCACCGATGCGACGGGAATCAGCCGGCGCGCACGACCGGCGCTGCGCTGCGATCACTGACGCGACCGATCACGGTGGCCGCATCGAAGCCGTGACGGCGGAAGGTGGCGATCACCGCATCCAGCGCGTCCGGCGTGCAGGACACGAGCAGGCCGCCGCTGGTCTGTGGATCGGTGAGCAGTGCGCGATCTTCCGCCGCAAAGCCGTCGGCCAGCACGACGCGCTCGCCGTAACCGGCCCAATTACGGTTCGATGCGCCGGTGACGAAGCCCTGCGCGGCGAGCTCGCGCGTGCCGGCATGCAGCGGCACTGCCGACCAGTCGATCGACACGTCGCAGCCCGAGCCGCGTGCCAGCTCGAGCGCGTGGCCGGCAAGTCCGAAGCCGGTCACGTCGGTCAGCGCGTGCACACCCGGCAGCGCCGCCAGATCCGGCCCCGGTGTGTTCAGCTTGGTGGTGCTGGCGATCATGCGCGCGTAGCCGGCGTCGTCCAGCGCACCCTTTTTCAGCGCGGCCGACATGACGCCGACGCCGAGCGGCTTGCCCAGCACCAGCACATCGCCCGGCTGCGCGTCGGCATTGCGGCGGATGCGATCCGGGTGGGCGATGCCGAGCGCCACCAGACCGTAGATCGCCTCGACCGAATCGATGGTGTGGCCTCCGGCGACGACGATGCCGGCCTCGCGGCAGACCGACGCCCCACCTTCCAGGATGCGGCCTATGGTGGTCGTCGACAGCACGTTGATCGGCATGCCGACCAGCGCCAGCGCGAGGATGGGCCGGCCGCCCATCGCATAGACGTCGCTGATCGCGTTGGTGGCGGCGATGCGGCCGAAGTCGAACGGGTCGTCGACGATGGGCATGAAGAAATCGGTGGTCGCGATCAGCGCCTGTTCGTCGTTGAGGCGATACACCGCTGCGTCATCCGACGTTTCGATGCCCACCATCAGTTCCGGCGGCACCGGCATCGCCGCCGTGTGCTTCAGGATATCGGACAGCACGCCGGGCGCGATCTTGCAGCCACAGCCGCCGCCATGCGAGAGGGAAGTCAGTCGGGGTTCGGTGTTCGCTGCCTGCGCTTCGTTCATCTGTCGATCCAGTTCTTGCGGGGTTGTCATGCGGTCGCGACGCCGTGTCGCGGGCCGAAGGATGCCAGACATCCGTCGACCAACGCGACCAGTGCCGTACGCTCTCGTTCGGGTGCGAACAGCGGCGCGCGCGCGGCGCACTGCCGGTCGAGCCGGGCCAGCCAGCCGGCGTCGTCGCGTGCGCGGGCGATGCAGGCGGCCAGCGCCGCCGCGTCGTCCACCTCGAATAAGCCGTCATAGTCCTCGCCGAGCAGGCCGACGTTGCCGTCGATGCGCGACGCGATTACCGGCACGCCGCAGCGCACTGCCTCGATCACCGTGTGCGCGCCGCCCTCCATGCGGCTCGGATGCACCAGCACGCTGGCGCGCGCCAGCCGGCGCAGCGTGTCGCCGTGCGTCAGCCCGCCCAGCCAGCGATAGTGCGGGCATTCGTGCATCAGCGTGCGCGCCTGCTCGCCCAGCGCGGGATCCAGCGCCCCGCCGATGTGGTCGATGCGGATATCGGTGCGCGTGCGCAGCCGGCGCACCGCGTCGAACAGCGTGTCCGGCGCCTTCTCGATGCGCAGGTGGCCTATCATCAGCGCGCGCAGATGGCGCGTCGGCGGTGCAACGCGTGCGCGCACCGGCGTCGATTGCAGCAGCACGCTGCAGCGTGCGCGCAGCGCCGGCGGCAGCGCACGCGCACCGAGCGTGTTCAGCGTGATCAGGCGATCGGCAATGGCCAGTGAATGCCGGGCCGAGGCGTCGCAGTCGATGTCGCGGTACAGATCGGTGCCGGTCAGCGCGAGCAGCAGCGGACGCGACGGGTGTGCCTTCCGCCACGCAGTGGCGGCTGCGGCGGAACGGCGGGCGTGCAGTGCGATCATCAACGCCTCGTCGCCGCCCTGCCAGTCGGACACCAGCCGCACGTCAAAACGCGGCCGCAGCATGGCTGCCCAGCGACGTGCAGTGCGCCAGTTGCCGTTGTTGGCGTCGGCCAGCGCCGGCGTGACGATGACGATGGATGGACGGGACATGGACGTGTGTTCGATGGAGGCCTCAGATCAATCGGCAAGCGCCCGTCGCGGAGACCGCACGACTCTCGCGGCAGCGCTGCGCGCGAGCCGCGATGACACGCTGGCCCGTTTCGCCGACTATCGGCGCGCCTGCCCGACACTGCGCATCCCGGTTCACGAAACGCTGAATCCGCCGCTGTGGGAGCTGGGCCACATCGGATGTTTCCAGGCGTGGTGGACGCTGCGCAATCCGCTTTATCTGAAGGGCGTGCGTGCCGACCCTGACGTCCCGCGCACGCCGCCGCTGCGGGCGAACGCCGACGCGCTGTACGACTCCAGCCGCGTGCCCCACGCGAGCCGCCCCACCCTGCCGCTGCCGGACGCCGACGCGACGCTGGACGATCTCGCCCGGCAACTGGACGGTGTCCTTTCGCTGCTGGCCGGCGTGCCCGACGACAGCGACGACGCGCTCTACTTCTTCCGCCTGTCGTTGCTGCACGAGGACATGCACCACGAAGCCGCGCTGTACATGGCTCAGCAGCTCGACATCGCGGTGGACGACCCGCGCTGGCAGCCGACAGCGGCCGGCGCACGCGACACGCTGTCGCTGCCCGCGGCCCGCCACCTGCTCGGCAGCAGCGGAGACGGCTTCGCCTTCGACAACGAACTGTGCGCGCACACGGTGAGCGTGCCGGCGCTGGACATCGACAGCGCCGCGGTGAGCTGGCGCGACTACCTGCCCTTCGTCGATGCCGGCGGCTACGACGACCCGCGCTGGTGGAGCGCCGACGGCTGGCGCTGGCGCACGGCGCAGGGGCGCACGCAGCCGCGCTACCTGAGACGCACCGGCAGCGACTGGGAGCGCTGCACTTACGGTCGCTGGCAGGTGCTGGACGCGGACACCGCGGCCTGCCACCTGAGCGCCTACGAAGCCGAAGCGTGGTGCCGCTGGGCCGGCCGCCGGCTGCCGACCGAAGCGGAGTGGGAGTGTGCTGCACTGAGCGCGCCGGATCGCTTCCGCTGGGGCGCCGTATGGGAATGGACGGCCAGCGACTTCCTGCCCTACCCCGGCTTCGCGCCGCATCCCTATCGCGACTATTCGGCGCCGTGGTTCGGTGACCGCCGCGTGCTGCGCGGCGCCTCCTTCATGACGCAGCCGCGCATGCGCGACCCGCGCTACCGCAACTTCTTCCGGCCCGAGCGCGACGACGTGCCGGCCGGCTTCCGCAGCTGCGCGACCCGCTGACACGGCACGCCTCAGGCGCACGCGAGGAACACGCCGAACCCGTCGTGCGCGTCGGTCCAGCCGCTCACGTCGCGGAAACCGGCTTCGCGCAGCAGCGCATCGAAGCGCTCGCGCGTCCATTTCCATGAGTGTTCGGTGAGGATGCGCTCGCCGGCGGCAAAACGGCGCTCGCCGCCCGACCAGTGCACGGTGAGCGACTGGCGCGCCTCCAGGTGCATTTCGATGCGCGAACGCGCAGGATCGAAGAAGGCGACGTGGCGCCAGTCGGCGATGCGGAAATCGGTGCCGGCGATGCGGTTCAGATGGCGCAGCACATTCAGGTTGAATGCGGCGGTCACCCCGAGCGCGTCGTCGTAGGCGGCGTCGAGCACGGCCTTGTCCTTGACCAGATCGACGCCGATCAGCAGCGCGCCGCCGCGGGCCACCGTGCGCGCTTCGCGCAGCAGGCGCAGCGCCTCGTCCGGCGCAAAGTTGCCGATGCTGGAGCCAGGGTAGAACACCAGCGCCGGCCCGTCGTACACCGCGGCTGGCAGTGCGAGGGCGGCGGAGAAGTCGAGGCCGACACCCACCATGTCCATGTCCGGATGGGCGCGCTGCAGGCACTCGAGCGAGTGCTTCAGGAAGTCGACCGAAATGTCGACCGCGACGTAGCGGCGCGGCGCGAACAGCGGAAACAGCTTCGCCGCCTTGGCACAGCTGCCGGCACCGAGGTCGATCAGATCGTGCGCCGGGCCCGCGTGCGCGCGCAGCCGCGCTGCCATGTCGGCGGCGTGGGCGTCGAAGATGGCGGCCTCGGTGCGCGTCGGGTAGTACTCGTCCAGTTCGGTGATCGCCTCGAACAGCCGCGAACCCAGTGCGTCGTAGAAATACTTCGGCGACACCCGCGCCACCGGCGCCTGCAGACCGCCCCACAGCGCCGGCATCTGCCCCGCGTCGTCGACCGGCTGCAGCTGGATGAAACGCGGCGTGCGCACCATGGTCCATTCCCCTCGTATTCTGTGCACTGCGCGGGCGGCCGATTGCCCGCGGTGGATCCCGCCGGCGCGACCGGCCACTCGCCAAGGATGATACGTGCCCTCCAGACCGCGCGCCGGCCTGCTGTTCGCCTACGACTGGGATCGCATCGGCTTCGCGCGCTCAGGCGCGGGCCACGACTTCGACCACGCGGGCTTCGATCTGTTTTCGTTCCCGTCCAGTCTGCGGTTGATCGGTTTCGACCTCGAACGCTTCGCCGGGCGCACCGCGGCGCGCGGACGACGGCACGGCTGGTCGGCAGTGCTGTCGCACCAGGAGGCCTTCGGTGCGCTGGCAGCCGCGCTGGTCGCAGAAAGGCTGGACCTGCCCTGCGCGCCGCCCGAAGCCATTCTGGCGGCGCAGCACAAGCTGCACGCGCGGCGCGTGCTGCAAGCCGTCGCGCCAGAGGCCTGCCTGCGTTTCGCCGCGCTGGACATGGCGTGTGGCGACGACGTGCCGGCAGGGCTGCCGGCCGGCTTTGCCTACCCGGTCTACGCGAAGCCGATCAAGGCGGCCTTTTCCGTGCTGGCGCGCGAAGTCGGCAGCCGCGAGGCGCTGCAGGCGCACACCCGCTTCGACGTGGCCGAGCGCTGGATCATCCGACGTTTGATCGAACCTTTCGACCGCGTCTGCCGCGCGCGTCTGCCCGCGGCCGGCAGCGCGCACCGCATGCTGCTGGAGGAGCCGATCGATCCGGCGACGCCGCAGTTCAATCTCGACGGCTGGGTGTTCGACGGACAGGTGTATGCGCTGGGCGTGGTCGATGCCATCATGCACCCGGGCACCCAGGCCTTCATGCGCTGGGAACTGCCCAGCCGGCTGCCGGCGTCGGTACAGGCCCGCGCGCTCGACGTGGCACGCCGCTTCCTTGGCGCGATCGGCTACGACCACGGTTTCTTCAACCTGGAGTTTTTCTACGACGATGCGCGCGACCGGCTTACCGTGATCGAGTGCAATCCGCGTCTGGCGTCGCAGTTTTCCGACCTCTACCTGCGCGTGCACGGCATCGACGCCCACGCCTGGTCGCTCGCACTGGCGCACGGCGAGGACCCGCGCCTGCTGCGTCGTGAGACGCCACGTGCCCGTGTCGCGGCCAGCCTGGTCTATCGCGCCTTCGACACGGCCACCGTGCCGCCGATGCCCGACACGGCGCGGCGAGCGCGCTTCGCCGAGGCCTTTCCGGACGGCCTGCTGTTCGCTTTCGGCCGCCGCGGCCGGGCGCTGCGGCGCGACCTGAAATGGACCGGCAGCCACCGCTACGGCATCGTCCATCTGGACGGCGCCGACGCGGCCGAACTGCGCGCACGGGCGGAAACGGCCAGTGACCTGCTCGGCTGGCGCGCGCCCTATCGCGACGAGGCGGTGGATCTGACGCCGGCCGCGCTCGACGTCGCCTGAGCGGTCAGCGCGCCGAAGACTGCGACGCGGGGCCGAGCTGCGCGATCGGCAGATCGCCGGACGCGCGCAGCAGCACGGTCGTCAGGTCGTGCAGACCGCCGATGGCCACGCGCGGCGGCGCCAGCCCCGGCTGGAAGCCCTGGGCGACGAAGCGCGCGAGCAGTTCGGGGTCGCGCGATACGATGTGCACCGGCACGTCCCACGACGCGCCTTCGCCGCTGACGCCGGCCACCGGCTGGTGATCGCCGGCCAGCACGTAGAGCGTGTCGCGCGGTGGCGCCCGTCGGAGGTGGTCGCCCAGCCAGCGGTAGGTGTACTCGATGGTTCCGATATAGTCCGGGAACATGTTCAGCCAGTCTGGCTTCTTCGCCAGCGCGCGTGCCGCATCGACCGGATCGAAGGGCGTGTCGCCGAGCAGGCGGTCGATGTCGGGCTGGAAGGGCGGCACCGGCGAGAACGGCAGATGGCTGGTGATGGTCGGGAAGAATACGAAGCGCGGCGGCTCGCCGGGCCCACGAGGATGCAGCTGTTCGAAGCGCTCGGCCGAATACTGGTCAGGAATCTTCCAGTAGCCCATTTCGGGGCCCGGGTATCGCAGGTCGCGGCCGTCGATGAACACGTCGTAACCGTAGAAGACGCGTTCCGGCCACTCCCAGAACAGCGCCGGATAGAAGCCGTACGTGCGGTAGCCGTTGCGCCGGAACAGGGTGATCAGCGTCGGTCGCTCGGTCGTGACCAGCAGGTCGTGTCGCCGCGGGTCACGCAGATCCAGGCCGGACAGCATGCCGAGCTGTGCGAGATCGGACGCGCCACCGAAGGTGGGCGAGCGCATGAAAGCCGACACCACCTGCCAGCCGCCGGCAGCCAGGTCCTGCGTCAGACGGTCGCGCGCCGGCTGCAGCAGACGCACCGCCTGCGCATTGTCGTAGACCACGGCGCCGTAGGACTCGAGCGGCATCAGATAGACGTCGCGGCCGCGCAGTGCGCTCAGCGCGCGGCCCGGCGGCTGCGCCAGCGCGTCGTCCAGCGCCGGCACCTGCGGCAGCGCGCGCGCCACCGCCTCCGGCGACATCAGCGTCGCGAGCAGCGTGGCCTGGCGCCAGTAGGTCGGCGTGATCGGTCGCGACACCACCGGCCAGGTTGCCTCGACGCCGGCCAGATTGGCGGCCACCAGCAGCATCGCCAGCGCGGTCGCGACGCGCGACCAGCGGTGACGCAGCGCATACGGAACCGCCCGGTGCGCGATCTGCCCGACCAGCGCACGCGCGCCGCGCCACAGTGCCCAGCTGAGCAGCGAAATCGCTGCCAGCGCACCGACGCTCACCCACCAGGGCAGGCCCTGCGCCGTCACCCAGAGAAAGCGTGGAATCTGCTGGCCATCCCAGAACAGATTGACCGGCCGGCCAAACAGGCCGGGCACGGTCACGTCGGCATAGCGACCGAGCGCGAACAGCAGGAACAGCGCAGTAAAGACCGTAAGTGCGCGAGCCGGCAGGCGGCCATAGCGGGCAACCACCACCATCAGTGCCAGCCACAGGCCGACGAACTCCGGCGACAGCCGGTGATCCGGCACGATGAAGGGCGTGGGCCACAGATTGTTGGCGCTGAGCAGCGCGTTGCCGAGCAGCAGCGCGGCCAGCGCGACGATGGCCTGCTGCGGGCCCGACGCGCGTCTGTCGGTCATTCCGGCACGCGGCCGCGGGCCAGATAGCCCATGCCGTACTGCGTGATCGTGATCGACCAATCGACCAGGCGCGGTGCGATGCGATCCCACGGCGCACGCAGCTCGCCCGGCGCGCCGTTGTAGCCGTGGTTCTTCAGATAAACCCAGAGGTTGAGCGGCGCCAGCCAGCGCGGGAAATACTTGATGCCGGCGATTGCCACCACGGCGCCCGGTCGCGCGCAGGCCAGCAGGCTGTCGATCGCGCTATGCGAGCGCAGGATGTCGTGGGTGTAGTGGAACAGCAGCGCATCGACCCGGTCCGGCAACTGCAGGTCCTGCGCCGCGGTTTCGAACAGGTCGACGTTGTCCCAGCCGGCTTCGGCTACGCGGCGGCGCGCCTGCGCCAGCATGTCCGGGCTCTGGTCGAAGCCATGGACCCGCCCGGTATCGCCGACGGCAGCCCGCAGCAACGGCAGGCTGAGCCCGGTGCCGCAGCCGACGTCGAGCACCGACTGACCGGCTTGCAGGCCGAGCAGTGCGATCGCGCGTTCGCGGATCGGCCAGGTCGGTCCGCAGGTGGCGTCATAGCCGGCGGCACGCCTGCGGTACTTCTCGATCGACGCGGCGCGGACCGCGTCCTCGTCTGCGGGAGGTTGGGCGCTCATCGCGGCTCCGGCGTCGGTGGGAGGGATGGCCGGGCGCGCAGCGCGCGTCCGGCCTGTCGCTCAACTCAGACGTCCGGCGCGGCGCAGGGTTTCGACGATCTGTTCGACCACTTCTTCCGCCGCGCCTGCAGCCAGCACGAGACGCTGGCCGCTGGCGTCCAGCGCGGCCTGCGCGGCGCCGGCGTCGATCTTCAGTTCGACGTGCTCGCCAGACGGCAGCGCGGTGACCAGGCTGTCCGGCTGCGCCGAGTCGGCGTCGATCACCACCACCAGACCGGCATCGAGCAGGATGCCGGCGATGCGCGGCAGATCTGCGGTGGCAGCCGGCAGCGTGATGGTGTGGCGGCCGAGCGACATGAGTTTCTGTTCAAGCTTGTCGGCGGCGATGCCTTCACCCGCCCACAGCAGCAGCGGCGACTGCTGCTTCAGTGCAGCGCGTGCAGCGCGACCGGTTTCCAGGCGCGTCCAGCTCAGGTCGCGCGGTCGGCTGCGAGCGCCATGCAGCAGGCCGGCGCCGACCGTGTTGTTGGTCAGGCGATCGATCAGGATGAAGCTGCCGGTATCACGCACCGACTCGTACGGATCGAAGGCAAGCAGTCGGTCCGTGAGCAGCGACACGCGGCCGATCTCGTTCAGTGCAAGCGCGGCGGTGGCGGAGCGCTCCATCGTATTCACGTTCACACGGTATTCGATCGCATTGACGGTGGCGCCGACCGTACGGGTGCCGCACTTCATCAGATAGCTGCGACCGGTGGCCATGGCTTCATCGCTCATCCACACCAGCGTGGCGTCGAAGCTGTCGCCGATCAGTGCCGGCGTATCAGCGGCGACGATCACGTCGCCGCGCGAACAGTCGATCTCGTCGGCGAAGGTAACGGTGACCGACTGGCCAGCCACCGCTTCGCTCAGATCGTGCGTCGACAGCACGATGCGCTCGACCGTGGTGTCGCGGCCGGACGGCTGCACGCGCACGCGGTCGCCCGGGCGAACGATGCCGGAGGCAATCTGGCCGGAGAAACCGCGGAAGTCGAGATTGGGGCGATTGACCCACTGCACCGGCAGACGGAACGGGCGCGCCTGCAGGTCGTCCTCGATCTGCACGGTTTCCAGGTGGTCCATCAGCGCCGGACCGGCGTACCACGGCGTGGCAGCGCTCTTCTCGATGATGTTGTCGCCCTTCAGCGCGGACATCGGGATGCACAGGATGTCGGAGAGGCCGATCTGCGCAGCGAAATCCCGGTAGTCCTTCTCGATGCGCTCGTACACGTCCTTCGAGTAACCGACCAAGTCCATCTTGTTGATGGCGACGACGACGCGCTTGATGCCGATCAGCGACACCAGGAAGCTGTGGCGGCGGGTCTGCGTCTGCACGCCGTGACGGGCGTCGACCAGGATGATGGCTAGATCGGCGGTCGAGGCGCCGGTGACCATGTTACGCGTGTACTGCTCGTGGCCCGGCGTGTCGGCGACGATGAACTTGCGCCGGTCGGTCGAGAAGAAGCGGTAGGCGACGTCGATCGTGATGCCCTGTTCGCGCTCCGCGGCCAGGCCGTCGACCAGCAGCGCGAAGTCGAGGTCGCCGCCCTGTGTGCCCACCTTCTTCGAGTCGGCTTCGAGCGCGGCCAGCTGGTCCTCGAACAGCATTTTCGATTCGTACAGCAGGCGCCCGATCAGCGTGCTCTTGCCGTCGTCGACACTGCCGCAGGTGATGAAGCGCAGCAGGCTCTTGTGCTCGTGCTGGCGCAGGTAGGCCTCGATGTCCTGCGAAATGAGGTCGGAAACGTGTGCCATTTAGAAATAACCCTCTTGCTTCTTCTTTTCCATCGAACCGGAGGAATCGTGGTCGATCACGCGGCCCTGGCGCTCCGACGTCGTGGTCAGCAGCATTTCCTGGATGATGTCGGTCAGCGTGGCAGCGGTCGATTCGACCGCGCCGGTCAGCGGATAGCAGCCCAGCGTGCGGAAGCGCACGCTCTTCATCTGCGGCGTCTCGCCCGGACGCAGCGGCATGCGCTCGTCGTCGACCATGATGAGCGTGCCGTCGCGCTCGACCACCGGCCGTTCGGCCGCGAAGTACAGCGGGACGATGGGAATGTTCTCGAGGTGGATGTACTGCCAGATGTCCAGTTCGGTCCAGTTCGAGATCGGGAACACGCGGATCGATTCACCCGGATGCTTGCGCGCGTTGTACAGCTTCCACAGCTCCGGGCGCTGGCTCTTCGGGTCCCAGCGGTGCTGCGCGGTGCGGAAGGAGAAGATGCGCTCCTTGGCGCGCGACTTTTCCTCGTCGCGACGGGCGCCGCCGAAAGCGGCGTCGAACTTGTACTTGTCCAGCGCCTGCTTCAGGCCCTCGGTCTTCCACATGTCGGTATGCAGCGCCGAACCGTGGTCGAACGGGTTGATGTTGCGTGCCTTGGCGTCCGGATTGATGTGCACCAGCAGGTCCATGCCGAGCTTGCGCGCCATTGCGTCGCGAAACTCGTACATCGCCTTGAACTTCCAGGTGGTGTCGACGTGCAGCAGCGGAAAGGGCGGGACCGACGGATAGAAGGCCTTGGCGGCGAGGTGCAGCATGACGGCGCTGTCCTTGCCGACCGAATAGAGCATGACCGGGTTTTCGGCCTCGGCCACCACTTCGCGCATGATGTGGATGCTCTCGGCTTCCAGCCGTTGCAGGTGCGTCAATGTACTCATCGTGTTGGGGAACCGGAAGGTGCGGAAATAGCGGGCCGCACGGCGTCGGACAGGCCGCCCGTGCGAAAGGGTCGAGATTTTACCGCGGCGCGGCGATTCCCGGCGAATGCCGTGCAACGACGCCGCCAACAACCGCCGGAAGGTACCGAACTGCGCCGCTCGGCGCCGCAGTCAGGCGCTCTGCGAGCGGCTGCGCGCAATCATGCCGCGGCGGTCGGGAAAGTTGATCACCACCGAGCGGTGACGCCGGTCAGCAAACAGCACGTTGCCGCTGCTCAATGCCTCGGTCAGCACCGGCGCCTGCTGCACCACCGAATCGCAAGCCAGGTCGACCAGCTCGTTCTGCACCTGCGACATGATGTGATAGGACTGCCGCGCGTGCTCGGCCATCTCTTCGAGCAGCGCACCGTAAAGCTGCGGCAGCTGCCACAGCGCAGACATCGCTTCGGCGACCGTCTGCGGCGGCTCGATGGCTCGCATCTGGGTGGTCAGCGCGGAACTGACCGACTCGGCCTGCAGCTTGAGCAGGCGTTCACCGCCGTCGGCAAGGATGCTGACCAGACGCTTCGGCACGTCTGCAGTCACGGTCTCCTGAGCGTCGTACGCAATCTTCACTGTAACCCCCTGATTCGATCCGCCGTGCTGCCATGAAAAGGGACTTCCCCCGGCAGCACCCACTGCGCACATCATAGGCCGCTCGCGTCCGGATGCATAACCTCGCGCACCGGCCTGGCGGTATCGAGCAGATCGCCCAGCGTGTGCAGCAGCAGTTCGGCCGGCACCGGCTTGTAGAGCACGGGCAGGCCGCTGTACCGCGCCTGTTGCACGCGATCGGGCGCGGTGTCACCGGTGATCAGCACCGCCGGCACCGCGCGCCGGAGTGCCGCATGCAGGCCGGCGACGACGGAAACGCCGTCCTCGTCGTTGCGCAGACGGAAGTCGCACACGACGACATCGATGCGCGCCCCCTCCTCCGCTTCCAGCCGGCAGGCGATGTCGGTCGCCGTCGCCGCACCGTCCGCCAGGTGAACCTCGACGCCGGCGGTGCGCAGTACCGCCGCAGTCGAGGCACGGACAGCCTCCTCGTCGTCGATCACCAGTACGCGGGCCGACTGCAGCACCGGCCATGGACGCGGTGGCGTCTGTTGCGGGGGTGCGGATTCCGCCACCGGCAGAGCTCCGGGTGCCCGCACCCGGAACACGGTGCCACGGTCTGGCCGCGAATCGACCTCGACCTGCAGCTGCAGCAGCGCCGCCAGCCGGCGAACGATGGCAAGCCCCATGCCCAGCCCTTGCGCACGATCGCGTTCGCGGTTGCCGACCTGATAGAACTCTTCGAACACGCGCGGCAACTCGGCCGCCTCGATGCCACGCCCGCTGTCCCACACCTCGATCGACACCTGTCCGCCGCGCCGCCGGGCGCCGACCACGACGCCCCCGCGTGCGGTGAACTTCAGCGCGTTGTGCACCAGATTGCCGAGCAGGCGTTCGAGCAGTTGCGGGTCGGTACGCACCCAGTGACCGCGCGCGCGCAGCCGCAACGAGAGGCCGCGCCCCTCTGCCTCAGCGGCAAAGCTGCGGTCGAGCGCGCGGAACACGTCGGCCAGCGCCACCGGGCGAATGCGTGCCTGCACCACGCCAGCATCCAGTCGCGACACGTCGAGCATTTCGTTGAACGAGGATTCGAGCGCGGTCACGCAGGACATCAGGTTGCGGGCCAGCGCTTCCTCCGGTCCACCGCGCAGCCGTGCCGCCAGCGCGCTGCCGAACAGCCCGAGCGAGTGCAGCGGCTGCCGCAGGTCGTGGCTGGCAGCAGCAAAGAAGCGCGTGCGCTCGGCGCTTGCACGCTCGGCAATATCGATCTGCTCGCGCAGCCGTCGCGCCAGCGCCTCCTTCTCGTAGCGGCTGCGCAGTGCCTCGGTCAGCAGGCGGTGCTGCTGCAGCCCGAAGGCAAGATTCACGTACAGATAGATCAGCGCGGCCGCCCCCATGAACAGGTGCGCCGTATCGCCCTGCCACAGCATGCGGCTCGACAGGCCGAGGATGGCGGGAATCGGAAAGCTCAGCAGCGCGCGCCGGTGCGGCGCGAGCGAGGCGATCGAGCCCGTGCTCATGCCGAGGATGACCAGCATCATCAGCGCACTCACCAGGGGGTCGTCGTCGGGCAGGAACATCCACGGCGCCAGTCCCCAGATCGTCGCATTGACGACCAGCGCATTGCTGTAGTCGATGCCGGCCTGCCGTGGGTCACGCGCCGCCTCCGGCGCGCGCAGGTAGCGCTGGTAACCGACGTAACGCCACAGCTGACACCCGTGCAGCAGAACCGCCCACAGCAGCGCGCCGCGATGCCCGGTCTGATACCAGGCGAACATCCAGAAACCGAGCCCGATGAAGAAGGCGCCGATCGCCGCACTGCGGCTGGTGCGCATCATCGAATCGACCTGTTCGCGCAGGATGCGCGCCTCGACCTCGGGCGAGGACAGTGCGTCCGCGCCCACCGATGCGGTCGCCTGCCGCGGCATCAGCGGAACAGGCTGATCAGATGCAGACGGGACTGTGCGTCGAGCTTGAGCATGACGGACGACACCGAATTCTTGACCGTACCGAGCGCCAGCCCGAGAGCGTCGGCGATCTGCTGGTTGCTGTGGCCGGCGAGTACCAGCTCAAGCACGCGCAACTGCGTCGGATTAAGCGACTCGGTGCCCGGTGTCACGCCATAGTCCGCATTCGGCTCACGGCACGCGTGTGGCAAGGCACCGCCTCGCAGCAGCGTGAGCACCATGTCGAGGATGTCCGCCGAGCGGGCGCTTTTCGGCACATAACCGAGCGCGCCCAGGGCCAGCGCCTGCTCGACGACGACCGGGTCCTCGGTCGCCGAGAAGATGGCCACACGTGCCTCGGGCGCCTCGGCCAGAAAGCGTCTCAGCCCCTGCAGGCCCAGGCTGTCGGGCAGCTTCAGATCGAGCAGGACCAGATCGGGACGATGCGCCGCGAAAGCGGCCAGCGCGCCGCTCAGCGTGCCGGCATCGAGCCAGTCGACGTCGCCCAGTCCTGTCGCCTGTGCACAGGCACGCAACCCGACACGGGTCATTTCATGGTCGTCGACGACGAGAACGGTGTGCTTCATCCAGGCCGGCCCCCTGTCTGCCGGAGGCCGTGACCGACAGACCGCGATGACGGATTCACGTGCGCATCATGCAATATCGATGAAGCGCGAGTGTGCGAGGCCGGCCGGCGCGCGTCAACGCAGCGCGGAAAAAGAAAAAGCCGACTGCGAAGCAATCGGCTTTTTCGGGCTGCGTCCGGTGGTGGAGAGGAGGAGGATCGAACTCCCGACCTTCGCATTGCGAACGCGACGCTCTCCCAGCTGAGCTACCCCCCCAACGGCTGCGGATTATAGGGCCTCGGATGCCGGTTGTGAAGGAACATCGAACAGAATCACACGGTCGCAGCATCATCACCGGTACGGACTTCAGACACGATGAAAAAAGAGATCGACGGAATGGATCGCAGGCGCTTCATCGGCGGCAGCGCAGCGGGCGCGCTGCTGGTGGCGTCGCCGCTCTGGCTGGCCGGCTGCGCGACGGCGCGGCAGTACGAGCAGGCCGAGCACATGGCGGCGCAGCTCGCCATCGGCGACGAGTGGGTGTACGAAGAACTGAATGGCTACAACCGCGAGCGGCAAGCCGGGATCCGCTACGTCGTCGAGCAGGCGGACCCGCCGCGTCTGCGCGTGGAAGTCGATGGCAAGCCGCTGAGCAGTCTGCGCAGCGGCCAGTTCGAGGAGTACGCGGCGCCCTGGGTGGTCAGCCGTGACACCATCTATGACCGCGACAACCGTTACGACGCGCCGCTACCGGTGCTTCCGGCGCTGCTGGAACCCGGCGTGCGCGAGGCGTGGCAGTCGATGGTGAGCACCGATCCGAAGGAGCGGCCGCGCCGCTGGCACGTGCAGATCGACACGCTCGGCTACGAACGCGTGACCGTGCCGGCGGGTGAATTCGAAGCCTTGCGCGTACGTCGGCTGATCAAGTTCGAACATCCGGATTTCTTCCGCACGCAGTCGGAACGCGTCGAACACCTGTGGTTCGTACCCGAGGTGAAACGCTGGGTGAAGCGCGAGTGGCGCGGCCAGTACATGCCCAAGCTGCGCAGCCGCCATCCGCTGCTGCGTGAGGACTGGATCGTGTGGGAGCTGACCCGCTTTACTGTGGCGTGATGCCGGCGCCGGCGAGCGCGCGTCCGAGGCGGTCGTTCACCGCGGCCCACTCAGGCGTTTCCGGAATGGCTTCGATCACGATCATCGAACCTCCGACCGCATCCGCCTCGCGCATCGCGGCATAGAGACCCCGCGCGTAACCGGCCGGTTCGGCCGGCAGCATGAACCAGCGATGCGGGCAGTCGGACAGCGGCGGCTGACTGTGTGCAATCACCGCACAATGGCGACCGCTGTGGCGCAAGGCATTCAGGAAATCGCGCAGCCGGGCCGGCGCGATCTTGCGCATCGCGCTGCGCGGCGCGTAATGCGCAGCCAGCGCACCGGACACCCGCGGTGAATTCTGATCGCCCTTGCCTGCCGGCACGCGACCGATCACGGCAGCAATCTGACCGGCGCTGATGGCGCCCGGCCTGAGGATGCGCGGGGTGTCTCCGGACAGGTCGAGTATGGTCGATTCGATGCCGACCTCACACGCTCCGCCGTCGAGCACGGTGACCGAGTCACCGAACTCATCGCGCACATGTTGCGCCGTGGTCGGGCTGATGCGACCGAAGCGGTTGGCCGATGGTGCAGCGACGCCGCCGCCGAAGGCGCGCAGCAGCTTCAGCGCGACCGGATGCCCCGGCACGCGCAGCCCCACCGTGTCCTGACCGCCGGTCACCTCGAGCGGTACGTCTTCCTCCCGCTTCAGGATGAGGGTCAGCGGTCCTGGCCAGAAAACCTTCGCCAGCGCGATCGCCTCGCGTGGAATGTCGCGCGCCCAGACGGTCATCTGTTCGGCGTCCGGCAGATGCACGATGAGCGGATGGTCGGCGGGGCGACCCTTTGCCTCGAATATGCGGCGCACCGCCGCCGGGTTCATCGCGTCGGCACCCAGCCCGTAGACGGTTTCTGTCGGCAGCGCGACCAGTTCGCCGGCGCGCAGCCGGCGCGCGGCGTGAGCGATGTCGGCATCCGACGCGCTCATCGGGTCAGCCGGCGATGCCGATGGCGCCGCGCGCGTTCATCGCGGTGTCGATGACCGGATCGCCGCTCTCGCCGAGCACGGTGAAGTGGCCCATCTTGCGGCCGGGGCGTGCGTGATGCTTCTGGTAGAGATGCAGCTTCAGACCGGGGTGGCGCAACAGGCGCGACCAGTCCGGCTCATGGGCGTGATGAGCGTCCTGCTGGTACCACAGGTCGCCGAGCAGATTCACCATCACCGCGCGCGAATGCTGGCGTGCGTCGCCCAGCGGCAGGCCACACAGGATGCGCACCTGTTGTTCGAACTGGTTGGTGACGCAGGCATCGATCGTGTAATGGCCGCTGTTGTGCGGCCGCGGCGCCATTTCATTGACCATCAGACGGCCGCCGGCGATGAAGAACTCGACACCGAGCACACCGACGTAGCCCAGTTCGGCGGCGATACCGGACGCCATTTCGGTCGCCTCGGCCGCCAGTGCGCCGCTGATGCGCGCCGGCGCGATGGTCACGTCGAGAATGCCGTTGCTGTGGCTGTTCTCGGCCACCGGAAACGGTGCGACACGGCCGGCTGCGTCGCGGGCCAGCACCACCGACACTTCCAGTTCGAGCGCCAGCATCTTCTCCAGCACGCAGGCTTCGCGATTGAAGCTCTCGAACGCCGCCTTCGCTTCGGCGACATTGGCCACCCTCGCCTGCCCCTTGCCGTCGTAACCGAAGCGAGCCACTTTCAACACGGCCGGAAACAGCGACGGATCGGCCGCCTCGATGTCCGCCACGCTGCGGATCGCGGCAAACGGCCCCACTGAAAAGCCACGGTCGGACAGGAAGGTCTTCTCCGCGATGCGGTTCTGCGCCACCGCGACGCACGCGGCGTTCGGGCGGGTGGGGATGAATTTGGACAGGTGATCCAGCGTGTCCGCCGGCACGTTCTCGAACTCGGTGGTCACCGCAGCGCAGGTCTGCGCCAGGCGCTCCAGCGCCTGCATGTCGTCGTAGGCGGCGCACAGGTGCTCGTCGGCCGCCTTGCCAGCCGGGCTGTTGCGGTCCGGGTCGAGCACGACGACGCGATAGCCCATTTCGTGCGCAGCCAGCACGAAGAAGCGGCCGAGCTGACCGCCGCCGAGCATGCCGAGGGTTGCGGGAGGAAGAATCATCTGCAATGGCTCCGAAAGATCCGGCTCAACTTCTCGTGACCGCGGACGGATGCGGATGTGGCGGATGAACGCGGATTAAAACCTGAAAATGGATGCAGCGGACGGAAGCCGCCGCGACGGCCGTCAGCCTTCGAGCTTCATGTCCAGCACGGTCTGCGCCTGCCGGGCACGGAAGTCCTCGAGCGCCTGCGCAAGCGATGCATCTTCGCCCGCCAGCAAGGCCACCGCAAACAGTCCGGCGTTGGCTGCACCGGCCTCGCCGATGGCGAAGGTCGCGACCGGAATGCCCTTGGGCATCTGCACGATGGACAGCAGCGAATCCATGCCGTTGAGCGCCCGCGACTGCACCGGCACGCCGAGTACCGGCACCGTGGTCTTGGCCGCCAGCATGCCCGGCAGATGGGCAGCACCACCGGCACCGGCGATGATGGCGCGCAGGCCGCGACTGCGTGCCTCCTCGGCGTAGGAGAACAGCAGGTCCGGCGTACGGTGCGCCGACACGACGCGCGCCTCGAACGGCACGCCGAACTGTTCCAGCATGGCGCAGGCGGCGCGCATGGTGTCCCAGTCGGAGTTCGATCCCATCACGACGCCAACCAGCGGCGTGCGGGCGTGGTCTTCAGCACTCATCGGCTTCATCCTTCGCCGGCCTCGTCGGCCCGGAAAAAGGCGCGGATTCTACACCCGCGCGACAGCGAATCGACAAACATGGAAAAAACGAAAGGGGCACCGATTGCCCGGTGCCCCTCTGGGGTCTGGTCGACCCTCTGTGCTTCAGCCTGCGTCAGCGATCAGTCCGCTCGACGCGCGCGGTCGCTGCGGCCGGAACTGTTGCCACGCCAGCCGCCCTCGCTGCGCGGCGCACCGCCACCCGGACGACGCGGGCCGTTGCCCGGCTTGTTGCCCCAGCTGCCCGGACGACCGGTGCCAGTGCGCGGGCCGCGCGGAGCGGACGTACGCGGCTGCACACGCGGCTCCAGACCCGGAATGGTGTGCACCGGGATGGTGTGACGGATGAAGCGTTCGATGGTCTTGACGCGACGCACGTCGTCGCCGGAAGCCAGGCTGACCGCGATGCCGCTGCGGCCGGCACGACCGGTACGGCCGATGCGGTGCACATAGTCTTCCGCCGACTTCGGCAGATCGAAGTTGATTACGTGGCTGATGCCGGCCACGTCGATGCCGCGGGCGGCAACGTCGGTGGCGACCAGCACGCGCAGCGCGCCGCGGCGCAGGTGACCCAGCGTGCGATTGCGTTCGCCCTGGTGCATGTCACCGTGCAGTGCCGCAGCCAGGAAGCCGTTCTCGCCGAGCTGCTCGGCGATCTGGTCGGCGTCGCGCTTGGTGGCGGTGAACACGATGGCTTGTTCGACGCCCTCGTCACGCAGCAGGTGGTCGAGCAGGCGCTGCTTGTGGCCCATGCCGTCGGCGAAAAGCAGACGCTGTTCAATGTTCTCGTGCTGGGCGGCGGTTGCCTGGATTTCGATGCGCTGTGCGTCCTTGGTCAGGCGCTCGGCCAGACGGCAGACGCGCGGCTCGAAGGTGGCCGAGAACAGCAGGGTCTGACGGCTCTGCGGCAGGCGGTCGACGATGGCTTCGATGTCCTCGATGAAACCCATGTCCAGCATGCGGTCGGCTTCGTCGAGCACCAGCATTTCCAGACGGCCGAAATCGATGCGGCCGCTGTCCATCTGGTCGATCAGACGACCCGGCGTGGCGACCAGCACTTCATAGGGCTGGGCCAGCAGCTTGTTCTGCATCACGTAGGAGGTACCACCGACCACGCTGACTGCCTTGGCGTAGCGCAGGCCACGGCCATACTTGCGGCAGGCGTCGGTGACCTGAATGGCCAGTTCGCGCGTCGGCGTCAGCACCAGGATGCGCGGGCCGCGGGCCTTGACGGCCGAGTCCTGCGTCAGGCGGTTCAGCGCCGGCCACATGAAGGCGGCGGTCTTGCCCGAACCGGTCTGCGAGGACACCATCAGGTCACGACCAGCCAGAGCGGCGGGGACGGCCTTTTCCTGCACGGCGGTGGGATTGGGGTAACCGGCCTCGACGATTGCGCCAAGAAGGGATTCGTTAAGACCGAGTTCTGAGAATTCCATGTATTTTTTCCACACAATGGCTACCCGCCGCGCTGCGACGAGCAGTGCGGAAGGAGCGGGTTGGTCGGGCGAAATCCCGACGTTCTATCGGCACTAACCGATCAACCACGCTTGACCAAACAGGCGGGAGAAAAAGACAGGCCAGGGACGATAACTTTCTCGTGCCAGCGCCGGACCAAACCGGGAATGCGTCGCCAGGAGCAGACGCGGGGAAAGCACGAAGGCGCGAACTTTACAGACGGGCATGTATGTTTGCAAGCTCTTTTTCGCATTGCAACAATCGACCGCCAACCCGGCATCGAAAAAAATCGCGTCCGACTGCATCCGTGGGGGCGACTCGCGGGTAAGCCGTGAGAAGCTGGCGCCGGCTTACGGCAGCGGTGCTCGGCGATCCTCCACCCGTTCAAGGCAGAACCATGACAAGCACCACGGACGATTTCGATTTCGAGGCGGCGCTCGGCGCCTGTGCCGCCGGCGAGCGCAGCGCCCTGCGCCGCATATACGAGCGTGAGGGCGGCCGCCTGATGGGCGTGGCCCTGCGCATCGTGCGCCGTCGCGACGTCGCCGAGGACGTCGTGCACGATGCCTTCGTGCGCATCTGGGAAAAGGCGTCCAGTTTCGACGCCAGTCGCGGCAGCGCGCGCGGCTGGATCTACAGCATCGTGCGCCACGGCGCGCTGAACCACATTCGCGACCACGCGCGCGAGGTGCCGGCCGACGAATCGCTGACCGACAGCTTCGAGCACGAAACCTCCTCCAGCGTGCCGGACCCTTATCAGCAGGTACTGCTGTCCTCGGAGGCCGGCATGCTTTACGACTGCCTTGGACGGCTCGACGCCGCGAAGCGCTCCAGCATCCTGCTCGCCTACCTCGAAGGCTGCACCCATACCGAAATCGCCGACCGGCTGGCCACGCCGCTCGGCACGATCAAAGCCTGGATACGCCGCGGCCTGCAGGCACTGAAGGAGTGCCTCGCATGATCCAGACCCCCGAAGACATCGCCGGCCTCTATGTACTGGGCCTGCTCGACGCCGCCCGCCGCAACGAGGTCGAGCGCGACATGGAGAACGACGCCACGCTGCAGGCACGCGTCGCCGACTGGGAGGAGCGGCTTCTGCCGCTGACACGCATGGTCGAACCGGAACCGCTGCCGCCCGGGCTGTGGTCGCGCATCGAACGCAGCCTGTGGCCTGCGCCGCGCGCGGGCGCGGCATCGGCGCCCTCCTCTCTTTTCAGCCGGCTGTGGGACAGCCTCGCGTTCTGGCGCTCGCTGGCCGCCACCGGTTTCGCTGCCGCCATGCTGCTCGCCGTCGTGGGTCTGCCCGGCACGCAGCCGGCCGGCGAGCCAAAGTTCATGGTGGTGCTGGTGGCACCGGACGACAAGGCACCGGGCTGGGTGGTGCAGGCCAGCACCGAACAGTCGCTCAAGCTCATCCCGCTTGGCGTGACCGAGGTGCCGCAGGCCAAGGCGCTGCAGTTCTGGACCAAGGGCGACAAGTGGAAGGGGCCAGTCTCGCTGGGCCTGGTGCAGCCGGGCCGCCCGCTCGACGTGCAGATGAAGGAACTGCCGCCGCTGGAGCCCAATCAGCTGTTCGAAATCACGCTCGAACCCGAATACGGCTCACCGATCGGTCGCCCGACTGGCCCTATCCTGTACATCGGGCGCGCGGTGAAGGTGATGTGACCTTTGCGGCCAGGCCGCTACCGGCCTGATAGCGGTCTGGATCGGGGCCTGCGGTCGGCAGCGGCCGTTCCCACCAAGGCTGCATGCGACCGCTCACAGAGCGGGAATTCTGTGAGCGGCCCTTGCCGCAGGCTTCGCTGCAGGCTGCTGTCGGGGTCAGAAGAGCCCTCCCGCAGAACCTCGCCCCCGCTCGAGCCGTCGACCTGGCGCAAGCCCCCTGCGGGAGCGGTCCTCTGACCGCGACTGCGGCGCTGGGCCGTGCGCCTCTGCGTGACATCGACGGTTACTGCCACATGCTCTCAGAGACCTGTCCTGACCATCTCCGGAGCCGTGGTCCTCGCTGGCGCGCGCTTCCGTCAGTGCCCCTTGGCGTGCACCTCGCGCGCGCGCTCGACCAGCGCATCGAGGCCGAATTTCTTCAGCTTGAGATAGAGCGTGCTCTTGGCGATGCCGAGCGAGCGCGCAGCCAGTGCCATATTGCCGTGGCTGCCGTCGATGGCACCGAGGATGGCGTCGCGCTCGGCTTCTTCGAGCCGGCGGTTCTCACGCGTTTCGCCGCCGAAGACCATGCCGTGATCGGTGGCCAGCGGCGCGTCGAACAGCTGGATGCCGCGCGGCGCTTCGGGTGTCATCAGCGCACGCGGACGCTCACCGGTCAGCAGCATCGATTCGAGGATGTTGCGCAGTTCGCGCACATTGCCCGGCCACGAGTAGGAAGACAGCTCGCTGATTTCAGACGCGGTGAGCTGCGGCACCGGCACGCCGTGGTGCGCCGCCAGCTTCTCCATCAGCGCGCGCGACAGCACCGGGATGTCGCCCAGCCGCTCGCGCAGCGGCGGGATACGCACGCTGGTCACCGCGACCCGGTAGTAGAGGTCCATGCGGAACCGGCCATCGGTGACTTCCTTGCGCAGATCGCGATTGGTCGCCGCGATCAGCCGGAACTTCACCTTGCGCGGCGTGTTCTCGCCGAGGCGGTAGATCTCGCCCTCCTCCAGCACGCGCAGCAGGTGCGGTTGCATGTCGAGCGGCATTTCGCCCAGTTCGTCGAGGAATAGCGTGCCGCCGTTGGCCGCTTCGATCTTGCCCATCATGCCGCCGCGCCGCGCACCGGTGAATGAGCCTTCGGCGTAGCCGAACAGCTCGGTCGCCAGCAGCTCGCGCGACAGTCCGCCGCAATTCACCGCGACAAAGGGTGCCGCCTTCGCGCTGCCGCAGTCATGGATGCCCTTGGCGAACACTTCCTTGCCGACGCCGGTCTCGCCGAGCAGCAGCACCGGCACGTTGGAACGCGACAGGTGACGGGCGCGTTCGACCGCTTCCATCAGTACCGGGTCCTTGCCGACCACGCAGTCGAGCTTGCTCGGCTCGTGCGCTACGCTGGTGGCGCCGACCGGCATCGTCGTGCCCTGCACCGAACGCGGCTTGAAGATCGGAATCGTGAGTAGGGTTCCGATGCGCTGTCCGTTGTCCAGAACCGGTTCCAGCCACTCCGGTGCAATCCAGCCCTGCAGGCCGGCCGGCAGACCATCGTCGGTGGCGTGACCCAGCGTAAGCGATGCGATGTCCAGCTTGCGGGAACCGATGCGGCCCTCGGACAGCTGGTTCAGCGCCTGTTCGGCGCGCTCGTTGGCCTTGACCGGATTGCCGCGGCGGTCGAACACGATGACGCCGTCCGAGGTCGAGTGGGTGAGCCGGTGCATGCAGCGCTCGAGCAGGCGGAAGCGGATGCCCATCTCGTGCTTGGCCAGACGGCCTTCGATCTTGCTGGCGGTGGCAACCACCAGCGCCAGGCTGTGCTTGTTATATGTCTGCTGCAGGCCCGACACGTCGATCGCGCCGAGCACGCTGTTGTCGTAGGGGTCGAGGATGACGGTGGACGAACAGGTCCAGCGCTTGATGCCGGCACAGTAGTGTTCGGCGGAATGGATCTGCACCGGGTGACGCACGGCAATGGCGGTGCCGATCGCATTGGTGCCGCAGGCCGTCTCGCTCCAGCTCGCCCCCGGCATCATGTTCATCATCGCGCCTTCGTCGCGCGTGGCCGGGTCGCCTTCGAGGCTGAGTATGGTGCCGCTGTGGTCGGTCAGCACCATGATGGTTCCGGTTTCGGCGAGGAAGTCGCGCGCCATCGCCATCACCGGCGTGCTGGCGGTGAGCAGGTCTCCGTGCTTCTGCTGCAGCGAATAGAGCGAGTTCTCGCTCAGTGGCGGCGGCGCCTGGTACTTGCCGGGATCGACGTGGGCGTTGAGGCAGCGGCGCCACGAGTCGTCAATCAGGCGGCGCAGGGCGTCGGAACTGCATTCCTCGCCGTTAAGCAGCCGCTCCCAGTGGTTCATCACGTCCCGGTCTCGCTCCGGGCGCGAAAACATCTGGCTTTGATCGTCGTCCCGCAATTCCATGGCCACCTCCTGTTTGTAGTGGAGGTAGACAGGCTGCGAGGCACCACGGACGTGATGCATGCAGCACCCGACTCCTCCGATACCGGCGTAGCGATCCGCTTCGAGGCGCATCGTCTCGCAGGCTTGTTTGAAAACCATGTTGCACCGGCAGCCGCGGAATGTCAGCCGCCGGGTGAATCTTCAAGGCGCAGGCCGGGCGCCACCCGGCCAATCAAATCAGGTTAGCTCAATTCTCGTACAACTCCAGTGCGATCGCAGTGGCTTCGCCGCCACCGATGCACAGGCTGGCAATGCCGCGCCGGCCGCCGCTGCGGCGCAGCGCGCCGATCAGCGTGACCAGCAGCCGCGCGCCGGTGGCGCCGATCGGGTGACCGAGCGCACAGGCGCCGCCATGGACATTCACCGTATCCGGATCGAGACCGAGGTCACGGATCGCGGCCAGCGTCACGACGGCGAAGGCTTCGTTGATCTCATACAAGTCGACATCGGCTTTCGACCAGCCGGCGCGTTCCAGCACCTTGCGGATCGAATCGACCGGTGCCATCGGAAAGCGCGCCGGTGCGCCGGCGTGACGGGCGTGGGCGACTATCGTGGCCAGCGGCGTTAGGCCGCGCGACCTGGCGGTGGATGTACGCATCAGCACCAGCGCCGCGGCACCGTCGGAAATCGAACTCGAGTTGGCGGCCGTGACCGTGCCGTCCTTGCGGAAGGCGGGCTTCAGGGACGGAATCTTCTCCGGCTTCGCCGTCTGAGGCTGCTCGTCGCGCACCACGCTGGCGCGTGAGTCGCCGCGACCGATCACTTCGACCGGCGCGATCTCCCAGTCGAAGGCGCCACTCGCATCGGCTTCCAGCGAGCGGTTCAGCGAGCGCAGCGCCCAGGCGTCCTGATCGGCGCGGCTGAAACCATATTCCTCGGCGCAGCGCTCGGCGAAAACGCCCATCAGCGTGCCGCGCTCGTCGTAGGCGTCTTCCAGCCCGTCGAGAAACATGTGGTCGATCACGCGGTCGTGACCGAGTCGGTAGCCGGCCCGGGCACGGGCCAGCAGATAGGGGGCGTTGCTCATCGATTCCATGCCGCCCGCGACGACGATGCCGGCCGAGCCTGCAAGCAGCGTGTCGTGCGCCAGCATGACGGCCTTCATACCCGAGCCGCACACCTTGCTGACGGTGGTACAGGCGGTGGATGCCGGCAGGCCGCCGCGGAGTGCTGCCTGGCGGGCCGGCGCCTGACCAATGCCAGCGGGCAGCACGCAGCCCATATAGGCTTCCTCGACGTCGTGGGCGCTGATGCCGGCACGCTGCACGGCGGCGGCGATGGCCGTTGCGCCGAGCTGAGGCGCGGTCAGCGCCGAAAGGTTGCCGAGAAATCCGCCCAGCGGAGTGCGGCTGACCGACACGACGACTACGGGATCTGACACTTGATTCACTCGATGCTCCTTCGCGGAAGGCGGCAACCGTCGGGCCGCTGCGCGTCCGCGTGTCACGTAATTGCAATTAGCGGGCCAGTTTCCATGAATTGAAAAACGCTGGTTTTTCAATCACCTGACCCGATTTCTTGAGAATCGACGACACGGGGCGTCCGACCTTCAGACGCGGGCGGCGCGCAGTCCGATCACCTCGTCGATCGAACGCGGGTTCTCCATCGACGACAGGTCGCCCATCGGCCGGCCGATGTAGGCGTTGCGCACGACGCGGCGCAGGATCTTGCCGTTGCGCGTCTTCGGGATCTGCGTCAGCGCGTGGATGCGGGCCGGGCGCAACGGCTTGCCGAGCAGCCGGGCGACGTGGTCCGACAGCTCGGTTTCCCACACGCTCCAGCCCTCCTGCCCGCTGCGCTTGTCGTGCAGCGTGACGAAGCACACCACCGCCTCGCCCTTGATCGGATCGGGCACACCGACCGCCACCGCCTCGGCCACCAGCGGGTGCGACACCAGCGCCGACTCGAACTCGGTCGGACCGAGCCGCTTGCCCGCCACCTTGATGGTGTCGTCGCTGCGGCCGTGCACGAACCAGTAGCCGTCGCTGTCTATGCTGGCCCAGTCGCCATGTACCCACAGCCCGGGCAGCGCCGACCAGTAGGTGTCCTCATAACGTTCGGGGTCGTTCCAGAAGCCCTGGGTCATGCCGGGCCACGGCTGGCGCAGCACCAGTTCGCCGACGCTGCCGCGCACCGGCTTGCCTTCGGCGTCCACCACGTCCGCCGCCATGCCGGGGATCGGTCCGTTGAAGCCGCAGGCGGTCTGCGGCAGACCGGGGAAACAGGCGAGGATGCCGCCGCCGATCTCGGTCCCCCCCGAGTAATTGACGATGGGACGACGGCTCTGACCGACCGTTTCGAACAGCCACAGCCACGGGGTCTCGTTCCACGCCTCGCCAGTCGAGCCGAACACGCGCACGGTGTCGAGCGATCCGATCTGCGGCACGGCGTCGCGGCTGCCCATCAGCAGGCGCACCAGCGTCGGCGACAGGCCGAGGTGGGTGACGCCGTGCCGCTGCACGATGCGCCACAGCCGGCCGGCGTCCGGGTAGTCGGGCGTACCTTCACACAGCACGATGGTGGCGCCCAGCAACAGCGCGCCAAACACCATCCACGGCCCCATCAGCCAGCCCATGTCGGTCACCCACATCAGGGTGTCGTCCTCGCGCAGATCGAAGGCCATCACCATGTCCTGCGCCGCCTTGAGCGGGAAGCCGCCGTGCGTGTGCACCACACCCTTGGGCTTGCCGGTGGTACCCGAGGTGTACACCAGCATCAGCGGATCGGACGCACCGAAGGACTCAGCCGCGGACGGATCCGCCGGGGTGGCCGCAAGCGTCGCGTAGTCGCACAGATCGTAGTGGCCGCCATGCTCGCTGCCAGCGTACGGTCCGTTGCCCAGGCGGTCGACCACCACCACGTGCTGCACCGATTCGCAGGCATCGGCCGCGGCGAGCGCGTCGGCCAGCATGCGCACCGGTTTGCCGCGGCGGAAGTAGCCGTTAGCGCACACCAGCACGGTGGCTGCGGCGTCCTGCACGCGCTGCACGACCGAGTCGGCCGAGTAGCCGGAGAACATCGGCACCGAAATGGCGCCAATCTTTGCCGCGGCGAGCAGGATGACGGCCGCTTCCGGCACCATGGGCAGATAGATCGCGATGCGGCTGCCCTCGCCTGCGCCGAGCGCACGCAGCCCCGCCGCCACGCCGTCGACTTCGCGTGCCAGCTCCGCGTAGGTGATGCGCCGCTCTTCGCCGGCGTCGCCTTCCCAGCGAACAGCCACCTTGTCCGGGTGGCGGCGTGCGTGCTTGCCGACGATGTTGTCGACCAGATCGAGCCGGCCGCCGACGAACCAGCGCGGCCACATGATGCCGTCGCTCATGTCCAGCGTCTGCGTGTAGGGCGTGGTCCATTCGAGTCCCACCTCGGCCACGACGCGGTCCCAGAAGACCGGCGCATCGCGCTCGGCGTCCTCCTGCAGCTGATCGAGCGAGCCGTAGCCATGACGTTCAATGAAACGGGCAAGCCGCGTGCCCTTCCACTCGTATCCAGATGGCGTGAATACCTTCATGATCGAATCCTGTTCTCTTTATGCCGGCCCGCTCCGCACCCGGTTTCCGCGGCGAAAAAAGCCCGACCCCGCGCTGCACAGGGTCGGGCGAACATGCCGGGAGGAGGTTCCAGCAATGCGTTCAACTGCGCTTACTTGCCCGTACCCGTTGCCACTTCTTCGAGCACGTTCAGCGATACGTCGGTTTCCTTGACGCCCTTCGGGTTGGACTTCATGTTCGACGACCAGTTGGTGGCGTGGCCACGCTTGACGTCGATGATGTGGCCGATGACAGGCATGACCGCCTTGTAGCCGTCGTCGCCGATGTCAGGCCGGTTCTGGAAGATGAACATCTTCCAGAACTCGCCCTTGCGGTCTTCCGCATAGCCGAGGTAGGGACGCGGGAAGTCCACTTCCATGTACACCACCTTCTTGCTGTACGGGTGCTCGTCCGGCGGAATGCCCTCGACCACGTACACCTCACGCGGCTCCCAGCCGATGTCCTTGGCCGGGTTGAAGTACGGCGCCTCGCTCATGTTGATGCGCGGGAAGCGCTTCTGCGGCTCGGTGTAGGGCTGCGACACATCGACGCTCATTTCCGGGCTGTGCGCGATGGCCAGCACCCAGCGCTTCTCGATCAGCTTGTTCGACTTGTACTTGGTGGGCGCGGCGTCCCAGATGTCCCAGTCGTCGTACAGCTGGTCGGTACCGCCGATCGGATCCATCCAGGCGCCGCCGGACAGCCGGCGTACGCGGCGCACCGACTTCAGGTAAGCGTAGGAGTCGTCCGGCTTCTTCGAATCCGCCTGGTTGTAGCGGACCGAGAAGGTGCCGAGACCACGGATGTCCTGCGGGTAGTGCGCGACGAAGTAGGTCTTCTGCGCGATGGTGCCGTCGCCGACCGTGATCGGACCGCCATCCAGCCGGCCTTCCATGTAGTAGCGACGGGACTGGAAGGCCTGCACGCGCTCATAGCCCTTCTTCGCGTCGAGGAAGGCCCAGGCGATGTCGCGCAGGTCCATCGTCGCGCCGTAGGTGGCGGCGCGCAGGTTCCAGATCACCTTGTCGCCAGCGTGCGGATCGTCCATCTTGATCGTTTCCGGCGGGAACATCATGCCGGCCTGCCAGCCCGACACGGTGCGGTCCGCCGGATTGAACTTGACGGTGCCGACGTTCTTCTTCGACCACTCGACGTACTTCGGATCCATCTCGATCTTCTTCGAGTTGGCAAGCTTGATGGTCAGGTTGTAGTTCTTGATCATCCACTCCAGCTTCTCCGGCACCATCGAGGCGATCGTCTTCTTCTCGAAGGTGTCGTTCTTGATGCTGTCGTAGTTGCTCTTGTCGATGATGAAGCCGGCTTCCAGCTCCTTGGCGTTGATCTGACCTGCGGCCAGACCGAGCACCAGTGCGAGCGCACCGGCGACACCCGTGCGTCGCGCGCGACCGGCCGGGATATGTGTGTTGAGCGTATACATCTGTCTTCCTCCTTTGATCAGAACTGCCGGGTCAAGCGAAACACCAGCTGGCTTGCGCGACTGAAGTAGCCGAACAGCTGGGATTCACCATTGCTGAACTGGGTCCTGTTGCTCTTGCCGCCGTCCCAGAAAATGTCCGCTTCGACCTTCGCCAGCCACTTGTCGGAGAAGGTCATCGCCACGCTCGGGATCGCGAAGCCACCACCGTTCGACAGATCGAAGCCCACGGCCAGGCCGGGGTTGATCGTGTCGTTCTTGTAGTTGAGCGTCGTGAACATGGTCAGGATGGTGCTGTGCTCGTTCAGCGGCGTGCCGTAGGCGAACAGGCGAACCAGGTCCTCACGGCCGTCGTAGTCCAGCACCTGGGTGTTGAACAGCTGGACCGACGAGAAAGACGGACGCGACGTGCCGAAGATGCCTTCGAGATTCAGGTCCTTGTCGATGCGGATCATGGTCCGCAGCGTGTCCTTCTTCTTGATGCCGTTCAGGCCGATGCCGGGGTTGGCGGCATTGCCCGGATTGAACGCACCGGTCCCGACGTTGTACGGCTGGTCCTTGGTGAAGGCGACTTCCGCGCTGATCACGGCGTCCAGCGTTTCGCTGTAGCCGCTGACGGTGGCGCCGAGCACGTCGATCTTCGGATGGATCAGGTCGAACACGCCGCCGGTCACCGGCACGCCCTGATGCGGACGGAATGACGAACTGGCCACCGGATCGGCGGCGAAGGTCGTCAGGTAGGCGATCGAGTAGTTCAGACCGTAGGCTTCACCGGACCAGCGGATACCGCCGGTCACGTCGTCCATGTCGCCGTCCTTGTGATCGCAGTTCTTGTCCGTCACCTGCGTCAGGTCGAAGCCGCGGTAGGGCTGGAAGAACCAGCGGCCGCCGCGGATATCGTAGGTGTTGCCGATGTCCTCGCAGCGGTCCCAGCCCGGACGTACGAAGGCGGCGATCATGCCCTTGGCTTCGGGAATGCGGATCTTGGTCGACACCATGATCAGCGGCTTGCGCCATTCCTCGTTCTCGCCCTCGAAGAACAGGCGCCAGCTGTAGTCGTAACCGTGCACCAGATCCATCGCCTGGAAGAAGTCCGACTCGCCCCACACCAGCTGCTGCTTGCCGGCCTTGACCGTGATGCGGTCACCAATGGGAATCTCCGCCCAGAACTCGCGGATGTCGCCGTTGTTGTAGTTCTCGGTGATGCTCTTGCCACCGGCCGTGCCGTTGGTGGCACGCAGGTCTTCGAGATCTTCGAGGTAGTTGGTCTTGTACTCGCGGTCGAGGCGACCGATCACCTTCCACTTGACCGGGCCGGTCTTCGCGTCGGCGTCGAGCAGCACGGAGCCGCGCAACATCGACAGCTTGCCGGCGCTGTCCTTGCCGACTGCGCTCAGTTCCGGTTGATCCTCGAGATTGAACGAGGCCCAGGCACGCGCGTAACCCGACAGCTGGAAACTGAAATCGTCCGTACCCGCCCAGTTGCCGCCCTCCTTCGCCGCCTCCTCGGCGCCCTGCGCGACGGGCATGCCCATCATCGCCAGTGCCGCCGCCACCGCCAGACCGGTGCCGGTCCGCCTGAAGGTTCTGCTTCTTCTCATGTCTCCACTCCCTCCTGTTTGGGACTACCCATGAGCCGCCTGCACACGCCCGTCGCCGTCGGCTGACACCGACGGGCGCGACGGGCTGCCCTCACACAACGACTGCAGGTTCTTCGGCGCGCTCGATCGGGCGCTGTTTGCTGCCCACGATGAACGCAGGGCGGAACACATAGACGATGGCCGGCATGATGAAGAGCGCGCTGAAGGCCGAGATGAAGAGCCACAGCGCGATCAGCAGACCCATGTCGGCCTGCAGGCGCAGTGACGAGAAGCTCCACAGACCGACGCTGGTGATCAGCGTCAGTGCGGTCACCAGCACGCCGCGGCCGGCGCTGGACAGCGCCTTGACGATGGCGCGCTCCACATTGGGGTTGTGGTGCAGTTCCTCGCGGATGCCATCGACGATGTAGAAGGTGTAATCCACCCCCAGACCGATACCCAGGGCGACCACCGGCAGCGTGTTGATGTTCATGCCGATGCCCTGCCATGCCATGTAGCTGAAGGTGATCGTGTTGGACAGCATTACCGGGATCATGAAGAACACCCCGGCCACCGTGGAGCGGTAGGTCACCGTGCAGCACACGACCAACACCAGCAGCGCCAGCGCGATCGCCTCGATCTGGCCGGCGAGGATGACCTCGTTGACCGCGGCCAGCACGCCGACCAGGCCACCGGCCAGCAGGTAGTCCGCCTTCTCGATCGGGTTCTGCGCCACGTAGTCCTGCACGCGGGCCACCGCGGTACGGATGGTTTCGCCCTGGTGGTCGCGGAAGAACAGCGTGACCGCGCCGTTCTTCGCGTCGGCATCGGCGTAGCGGTCCATGTCGCCCGGATCGGAACCGGAGACGAACATATAGGTCAGCTCCGAGTTCTCGCCGGCGTCGTTGCCCAGTTCGGCGTACATCGGATTGCCCTCGCGCAGCACGCGGCGCACCTGCGGCAGGATGTCCGCCAGCGAAATGCTGCCGCCGACCTCGGGCTGGGCTTCCATGTAGCGCTGGAAGTTGGCCATGCTCTGCAGCACTTCCGGCTCGCGCAGCGCGCCCTTCTCCTTGCCGGCGACCACGACGAACATGCGGTCGGAACCCTGGAACTGGCGGTTGATGTCGGACGCATCCTGGTTGTACGACGAGTCCGGCCACAGGATGGGAGAACCCGGGTTGGCGTCACCCACCTTCAGGTTGAAGGCATACCAGCCGGACACCACGAACACGACGCCGGTGATGGCCAGCACGACGTAGCGCAGGCGCGTGGTGACGACACCTGCACAGGCACGCAGGATGGTTTCGAGCACCGGGCGGATGTTCAGCGGATGCACGAACCCCTGTCCCGGCTTGAAGAAGGACAGCATGACCGGGGTCATGATCAGCGCACTGACGAAGATCGAGAAGATCCACACCGTGCCGATGTAGGAAATCTTTTCCAGCATCGGAATCGGGGTCAGCGCCACCACCAGCACGCAGCCCGCGTCGGCGACGATGGCCAGCATCGAAGGCTTGAACAGGTTCTTCGCGCTCGCCACCGCGGCCGCGGCCGACGTCGTCGCGCCGTGCGCGATCTCGTCGTCGTAGCGCGAAATCAGCTGTACTGAGTTGGAGATTGCCTGCGCCGTAATGAGGAAGGCCACCACGATCACCAGCGGATCGAGGTGGAAGCCCATCAGCTTGGCTGCGCCCAGTGCCCAGATCGCGCTGATGACACCAGCCAGCAGCGGCAGCACCGTGCCGTGCCAGGTGCGCGTGATCAGCATCAGGATGATGACCAGCGAGGCGATGGCGGCGAAGAAGATCTGTATGGTTTCGTCGAGGTAGTAATTGACCCAGCCGTAGAGCACCGGCTCGCCGACCACGCGCACCATCACGCCGTCGCCATCGGCCTCCTTGACCAGACCCATGATCTGTTCGAAGGCCTTGCTGTAATTGATGTCACCGTCGAGGAAGTCGGCGGTGATCAGCGTGGCCTTCAGATCCATCGACACATAGGGGCCGTAGATCAGCGGATTGTTGAGCACCGCCTCCTTCAGCACCGCCATCTCTGCCGGCCCCTTGGGCAGCTCCGGCCACATGATGGGCCGCGACTCGACGCCCTCGGTCGAGGCGCGCACCTCCTTGATCTTCTTCGATGCGATCGAGATGATCTGGTAGGTGTCGACGCTGTCGACCTGCTGCAGACCGACGGTGATCTTCTGCACCTTGGCCAGCACCGAGGGCTTGAAGATGTCGCCCTCCTTCACCTCGATCATGATGCTGACCATGTTCGAACCACCGAAGGTGGACTTGAACTGCTGGTTCACCGCGACGTACGGGTGGTTCTTCGGCAGCAAGTCGCTGAACACCGTCTTCACTTCGACGTGGCTCGCGAGATACCCCATGACGGCGGTCAGCAGCGCCACCGCCAGCACCACCCAGGTGCGATGACGGATCAGCGTCGCGAACGCGTGTTCGACCTTGCTGAAAGTTTCGTTTTTCACAGCATTCTCCCCCTGCGCTTCTTATCGACCGACGATGGTCAGCTTGCCGCCCTCGAGCACGCCCAGATTGGCGCCCGATACGTAGTAGCGATTGCCGGCACGCGCGATCTGCGTGCGCCAGGAGACGTCACCCTCGGAGATGCGACCGAGCTTCCATTCGGAGGCTGCGGCGTCCGACGTGACCATCACGCCCTTGTCGCCGACGGCGACCCAGCGGTTCTCGTCCCATGCGATGTCGAGCAGGTGTTCGCGGGTCAGGCGCGGCACTTCGCGCCAGCTGGCGCCACCATCGCTGGTCACCAGCAGAGTCCCGGTCAGGCCCACGGCAACGCCGTTCTGGTCGTCGCGGAAATCGACGCCCATCAGGCTCACCTTGTTTTCGAGTTCGTTCTCGGTCCAGGTCGCGCCGCCGTCGGTGGTGCGCATGACGGTGCCGAATTCGCCGACCAGCCAGCCGTTCTGGCCGCGGAAGTAGATGTCGTTCCAGGCGCGGTCCTTTTCTTCCATCGCGCGCGTCCAGGTCACGCCCTTGTCTTCCGAGCGCAGCAGCGAACCGAATTCGCCGACCGCCCAGGCCACGCCGTCGAAGATGTGCACGCGGAACAGCTTGTTGGGGTTGTCCGACTTCGGCACCTGCCCGGCCTTCCAGGAACTGCCGCCGTCGGCGGTGTAGAGAATGACGCCGTGATTGCCCGCAACCACCGCGTGCTGCGCATCCCAGGCGGCGATGCCCTGCAGGTTCTCGTAGGTGGGGGCCACCTGGCGGTGCCAGGTCTTTCCGCCGTCGTCGCTGCGAACGATCTTGCCGCCGGTACCGGCAGCCCAGGCGATCTGCTCGCTCGGTGCGGTGACGCTGAAGAAGTTGTCGCGCCGCTCGACTGCCTTGGGCTCGACCTTGTTGATGACGGCTTCGGCCTTCACGAAGAAGCCCGCGTACAGCAGACCACCGATGATGGCGATGGGAAGCGTCGAGGTGACGACATTGACCGCGGCACGTGCACCGCTGCCGAACCGCTTGAGCTGGTGAAGCATCTTCTGTCTCCTTCTGGCGCCGTTCCGTGCGCTGGGCGCACGACGCTTTTCATGACCTGGACGGACATTTCGGCGTGAGGGGCCCCCTGCAGCCGCCAGAGGCCGCATACGGGTACTGCCGATTCCGCGTCAGGGTGTTTGGAGGAAGGCGGCCGGCCGGAACCGGCCGCTGTCGCTGCGACCGGCCTCCCCCGGCCGGTCGCGCCGGGGCACCTTGTGGGCGCCCCGGCTATCCATCACGACGCCCGTTCGGGCACCGGAAGGCCGACCCACTCCTTGTAGAAGGCTTCGATGTCCGGCTCGAAGTCGTGGATCACCGGGTACCACGGGGTCGGTGCCTCGACGTCGTGCAGCGTGCCGCAGGTCGGGCAGTAGTACTCGCGGTACACCTGCCAGTTGGTATCCGGCGCCATCAGCTTCGGATAGACCTCGGTCATCGCCTCTTCCGTGTCACGCACGTAGATGTGCGCGTGCATCTTCCAGTTGTCGGTGTAGTCGCAGAACTCGTGACCACAATCGCACTTGATGACCCACTGCTTCTTCGCGGTCTGCACGATGTACATGTGCGGGGCCAGCGGCAGCACGATCTTGTCCTTGAAGGTCACCTTTTTCTGCAGCGCCTCGACGTACTGCTTGAAGCGGCTGTTGTCCTTCGGCATCGACAGCATGCGGAAAGTGGTTTCCCAGTCCAGCGTGCCCTCGGCCAGGTGAGCGACCTGCTCGTTGGTGTAAGTCGACATTTATTGCTCCTTGATTCGCGTGATCGGTCTGTTGGAGGTCACTCTTCGACCTGGACGACGGTGGTGACGTCAGGCATCAGCGACAGGTCCATGCGGTGCTTGGAACCGTAGGACGGAACGCCCAGTTCGGTCTCCAGCAGTTGCCAGTCGGCCGGCAGGCTCCAGAAGTCCTTGAAGTGCTTGGTGAACTTCTCGGACAGCGCGAAGCTGGTGGCGAACATGTGCTGGACGGCCTGCGACGCGTGCTTGTTGATGATGCGTTCGCGCTCTTCCTTCATCCATTCGCGCACCGGCACCGCACGGGCCAGACGTTCCTTGCGCATCTCGGCGCGACGGGCCTGGGTCTTGGCCACATCGATGACGTACGCACCCTTGGCGTTCTGGGTGAAGACGGCGCCATACACCTTCTGGGCGTACTCGGGCAGCAGGAACTTCTCGTTCAGATCCTTCTCGATCGCCTTCGGCTCGCGGTCGATCGGGTCGCCGAAGCCGGGGCCGCCACGCAGGTAGTTCAGGTACAGATCGTGGTTGTCGTAGCAGTCCTCGGTGGTCATGCACTGCTTGTCGCGCTTGATCCGTGCCGTGGCGTCGATGTTGTGCTCGTAGGTCGGCGAGGTCGGATCGATGTCGCCACCCAGCGGCAGGCTTTCGCCGTTGGCGATGCGACGCTCCAGGCCGGTCTTGTGCGCTTCGAAGCGGTAGCCGGTGGCAGCCGGGTAACCACCCATCATGCCCCAGTCGCTGTTCATGAAGCCGTTGCCCATGAAGAACATCGTCCAGTCCTGGGCGTTCCACACCATGCGCAGCGTCTCGAAACCGCAGCCGCCACGGTACTTGCCGTAGCCGCCGGAGTTGGCCTTCACGTTGCGGCCCATGTAGAGCAGCGGTTCGGCCATTTCCCAGATTTCGATGTCGCCCATGTCGCCTTCCGGATTCCAGATGGCGGCGGCGTGGTTCAGGCCGTCCTTGACGGCGCAGGCACCGGTACCGCACGACGAGGCCTCAAAGCTGTTCACCGCGTGGATCTCGCCGTCCTGGTTGATACCGCCACCCTGCAGCCAGTTCGAGGTGTTGGCATTACCGGCGTTCACCTCTTCGAGGTAGCCGCGGCTGAAGTAGGACTGCGACAGGCCGCGCCACAGCGCCGCCCAGCCGGACACCAGGAAGTGCCATGCGTAGGCGTGACCGGTGCGGCGGTCATCCGGGTTGCACCAGGTGCCCTTGGGCAGGTGGAACTCAGTGGCGAAGTAGGCGCCATCGTTGATGCGCTGCGTCGGCACCAGCGTCTGGCACATCATCACCCAGATACCCGAGGTGAAGGCCACCTGGTGGGCGTTGAAGGTATGCCAGCCCCAGCGGCTCGCACCTTCGAAGTCGAGGCGCCACTTGCCGTCCGGCTTGATCGTCATTTCGCACGGCGAGTGCATGATCGAATCGAGCTTGGCGAAGGCGGAGGACACCTGCACGTCTTCGTGCTTGTACGGCACATCGACGAAGGACACCTTGCGGTACTTGCCCGGCAGCGTCATCGCCTTGATGCGGCTCATCAGGCCGCGACGGCCTTCCTCGATGACCTCGTAGGCGAACTTCTCGTAGGCCTCGATGCCGTCGGCACGGATCACTTCCTCGACCAGTTCGCGGATCATGTGGCAACCGGCGATACGGGTCTTCTCGTCGAGAATCCAGTACTTCGGCGTACGCACCGAACGCTGCGACTCGTGCAGCCAGTCGCGCAGCGGCGTGTCATTCACACCGGTCTTGCGGCAGGTGATCATGTAGCCGTCGCCGAAGCGCTGCACCTGACCGGTCGACATCGAACCCGGGGTCACCGCGCCGGTGTCGATCACGTGCGTCACACCACCCACCCAGCCGATCAGACGGCCTTCCCAGAAGATCGGGACGATGGTGGCGATGTCGCACGGGTGCACGTTGCCGATCGAGCAGTCGTTGTTGGTGAACATGTCACCGGGATTGATGCCGGGGTTGGCTTCCCAGTTGTTCTCGATCATGTACTTGATCGCCGCGCCCATCGTGCCGACGTGGATGATGATGCCGGTCGAGGTGAGCACGCAGTCGCCGACCGCGTTGTACAGCGTGAAGCACAGTTCGCCTTCCTGCTCGACGATCGGGCTGGCGGCGATCTTCTTCGCGGTTTCGCGGGCATGCACCAGGCCGCCGCGCAGCTTGGAGAACAGCTTCTCGTAGCCGATCGGGTCGGCGTCGCGCAGTTCCAGCTTTTCCAGGCCGTTGTAGTGGCCGCTGGCCTTGGTGCGCTCGATGATGCCGTCGCGGAACTGCTTCAGCGTCTGGCCGTTCTTCAGGAGATCGGCGAAGCCGGTCTCGTTGTTGCTCATCATGTTCATTCAGTCTCTCCTTTGGAGTTTTTTCCGGATCGCTGCGCTGCCGGGCCCGGGTGGGCGCCGACAGCCCTTCAGGACGCCGGCGCTTACTTGACTTCCTTCAGGTGGAACAGGCGGTGCTTGTCGACGAAGGTCTCGAAACCGTCCGGCACGACGAAGGTGGTGGCATCGGATTCGATGATGGCCGGGCCGACGATGTGGTTGCCCGACTTCAGCGCTTCCATCTTCCAGATCACCGCATCGACCCACTTCTTGTGGCGATAGAACGGACGGGTACCGATGCGCGCTTCCGGCGGCGGCGTCGGGCCGCAGTCCGGGTCTTCCGGCAGCACCGGCTTCTGCGTCACCACGGTGCCGCGCATGATTGCGCCGGTGGCCGAGAAGCCCAGTTCGGGCGAACGTGCGGAGCTCGCGTACACGCGGCCGTAGGTGTTCTCGAACGCTTCGACGATCTTGTCCCAGTCGGACGCGGTCGCAGCGGTCGACACCGGCGAGATGATTTCCAGGTCGTTCAGCTGACCCATGTACTGCATCTTGTAGCCGGGGATCAGCATCACGTCTTCCGGCTTGAAGCCGTTGATGACGAACTCCTCGATCACCTTGCCCGCCAGCTCCGTCCAGGCCGCCTGCAGGGTCTGGCATGCGGCCGCCTTGTCAGCGTCGCTGGCCAGCTGGGCGACACCGAGGTCGACCGACTTGTCGTAGCGATATTCGAAGTCGGCGCAGGCGCAGCCGAAGGCCGAGAAGCCGGCCGCCCAGGCGGGTACGACGACGTCCTTGAAGCCGACGCCTTCGGTGTAGCCGTAGGTGTGAACCGGGCCGGCACCGCCGTAGGAGAAGCAGGTGAATTCAGCCGGGTTGTAACCCTTGGCGCTGATGTTGGCGCGCAGGTACTCGGACAGCGTCAGATCGAGCAGCTCGATCACGCCAGCGGCCGCGTCTTCGACCGACAGGCCCAGCGGGTCGGCGATCTGCGCCTTGATGTGGTCACGCGCACGCTGCACGTCGAGCTTGATCGCGCCGCCGAGGAAGTTGTTCGGGTTCAGGTAACCGAGTACGACGTGGCAGTCCGACACCGACACCGTGTCCAGGCCGCTTTCCGGCCAGCAGGTGCCGACGCGGTAGCCAGCGCTGTCCGGGCCCAGCTTCAGCGACTTCGAGTACGGATCCAGGCGCACGAAGGAACCGGCACCGGCACCGACCGAGTCCATCGCCACCAGCGGCAGCGACAGCACCAGACGGGCCATGTCCGGATCGGACTTGATGGCGAACGAACCCTTGGTGATCAGGGCCACGTCGAACGAGGTACCGCCGATGTCGGAGCAGGCAATGTTCTCGTCACCGAGCGCCTCGCCCAGCAGCTTGGAGCCGATCACGCCGCCGATCGGGCCGGACACGATGGTGCGGGCCAGTTCCTTGGCCTTCCAGCTGATGGTGCCGCCGTGCGTGGCCATCACGCGCAGGTCGAACTTGCCGCCGTGCTTCTTGAAGCGGTCGCTCACCTTCTTCAGCGTCTCGCGCGACGGTTCCGCGCCATAGGCTTCGAGAATGGTGGTGTTCATGCGGTGGCTTTCCTTGCGCTGCGGGTAGTAATCCACCGAGGCAAAGACCGGGATGCTGGAGCCGAGCTTCTTCAGTTCTTCCTTGACGATGTCGCGGGCGCGCTGTTCGCTGGTGCCGTTCTTGTGCGACTGCAGGAAGCAGATGACGATGGCCTGGGAACCGGCATCGACCAGCTCCTTCACCGCGGTGCGCACTTCGGCTTCGCGCAGCGGAATGACGACCTTGCCCTGCACGTCGGTACGCTCGGTCACGCCACGGGTACGCGACACCGGAACCAGCGGCTCGTCATAGCGGTGCGTGTTCAGGTGGATGCGGTCTTCCAGCGCGTAACCCAGATAGCTCTGCAGCGCGCGGCCCATCGAATGCACCTGCTCGAAACCGCGGTTGCAGATGAGACCGACGTCGAGGCCCTTGCGCATCAGAACGCGGTTCAGCATCGCGGTACCGGAGTACACGCAGGTCACCAGCTCCGGGTACACGTCATCGACCTCACGGCCCCAGTGCGCCAGTGCATCGACCGACGAGTTGTAGATCGCCAGGGATTCGTCCCCGGGATTGCTCTGTGCCTTGCCGACCACGAAGCGGCCGTCCGCACGGACAAAGAAGGTGTCGGTCATGGTGCCGCCTGCATCAATCCCCAGCACCTGAACCGACGAGTTATCGATCGTCATCTCCACGTCTCCATTTGAATAGTCCAACTGCTCTTCGCCTCCGACCCCCGTGGGCCGGTGTTTCCTGATCGATCTGGCCGCGATCGAACAAGCCTCCAGGTGCAAGGACGGTGCCAGTGCGGATTCCGGCACGCCTCAATCGCGTAATGGATTGATTTATATACGGATAATTTTCGTCGCCTGTCGGGTGACAACATGCCGACGGGCATCGGACGGATGGAATTCGGACGGCATCGTATGAAGCGACCGTAGTGCGATCGGACTGTCCGGAAACCCGCGTCGGACGGTCGTTTCGGACGGTTTTGATATGCTGCGTCGCAACAACTTCCAGGCAGCGTCAACGCTGCATGCCGCGCGACGTGTCAGGACATGACATGGAGATCATCGACGGGATCAGGATCGGTCGATGACGGCGCAGGAGGACGTCCCTCCCGGTTGCGGTCACGGTCGGAAGACGGGCTGAGCGGACGACGAAACATGTCCTTTTTGAGCGCGCTCGCCTTACCGCGACCGCAACCCGAATCGAGGACCGGGAAAGGCTGCCGTCGCGTCGCGGCCAAGGCCGCTCCCACAGGAAGTGCGCATGACACGCGGTCGAAGGCGGCTCTTTGTGGGAGGGGTCTTCTGACCCCGACAACGACGGTGGGCAGTGCGCGGCGCTTGGTTCAGGCCCAGGCGGTAATCATGACTACTTCCCGCAGAGCGCCCTCGCTCGGTTCCTGGCGCGAAGCCCGTGGGAGCGAGCTTGCTTGCGATTGCGACATTGTTCGAAGCCGGCGGCCAGCAACAGCCGCGTCGCGGCCAAGGTCGCTCGCGCGCTCAACGCAGCAGGATGGATTTCACTTTCCACACATGCTCGGCCGGCCGTTCGAGCGACGGCGACGGCAGCGCGCGCAGGCCGCGCGACGTGGCGTCGCGCGCCGCGACGCGCTGAAGCCAGCGCGCCAGCGCGTTGAAGCGATGCATATCCACGTCGGACCACGCATGCATGCGCATCCAGGCCCAGTGTGCGATGTCCGCAATGCTGAACGCGCCAGCAAGGTAGTCGGCGCCCTGTAGGTGGTGGTCGAACAGCGCGAACAGACGCAACATCTCCGCCCGTGCTGCCTTCGCATCACCCGTCTTCGCCGCGTCGGCGGCGTCGACCGGCAGCATGAGCCACTGCATCACACGCGAGCGACCCATGGCGTCGCTCGGCATCAGCTGGCCGCTGCGTTCGGCGAGATAGACCAGAACGGGACCGGCATCGCTGACCGAGAAACCCGCTGCGTCGTGATCGACGATGGTGGGCGAACAGGCGCAGGCGCTGACGCGCAGGAAGTCCGGCGCCAGGCGTTCGCCGCTGCAGGCTTCCATCGGGTGCACGGCATAGGGGATGCGCAGCTCTTCGAGCGCAATCGAAACCTTCCAGCCATCAGGTGTCGGTGCAGAGTAAAGGTCGATCATTCGCGCATCCCCCGATGCAGTGCTCAGTGGCCTCGATGCGATCCGGATGCGCGCGCCGCCCTGCCCTGCAGCGTGTCGCCCCATATCCGGCATCGCATGTCGGCGATCCTCAGGCGCGCGCGCTCGGGCGCGCGCTCACGTCCTTGTGCCAGCGCAGCAGATTGCTGCAGTCGGCCGGAATGCCGATGTCCGACCAGCCGGCGAACTCGATGCTGCAGTAGGTGGTGCAGTCGGCCACCGAGAAGGTCTCGCCGGCAACGTAGCGATGCTTGCCCAGTTGCTGGTCGAACTTGCGGAAGAAGTGACCGAGCCGCTCGCGGCCGCGTTCGACCAGGGCAGGAATCTGCGCCACCGGCGACGCGAAGCCCGGCAGACCGCGGTCGCGGAAGGCGTCGGCGGTATTCCGGAATACTTCGCCGGCGGCCATCATGCCTTCGTCGAAGGCTCGCCTTTCCCACATATCGACGATGGCGCGCTCGTAGGCGTTGCGACCGAGCAGCGGCGGCGCCGGATGCAGTTCTTCGAGGTAACGGCAGATCGCCATCGACTCGCCGATCTGGCGGCCGTCCGGCAGTTCCAGCATGGGCACCATGGCCTGCGGAAACTTCTCGATGTAGTCGGCGCGCAGGCGCAGGTTCTCACCCGACACCTCGACGATGTTCAGGTCCAGGTCCTTCTCGACGAGAAACATGCGAACCCGCTTCGGGTTCGGGGCTGCGTGCCAGTCGTACAGTTTCATGTGTCCGTTCTCCCAGGGTGCCATCACAGCATGTCCGAATGTTCGGCGAGGTAGCTCGCCACACCGCGATCGGTCGGCGTCATGCCGGCCTTGCCCTTCTGCCATCCGGCGGGGCAGACCTCGCCGTGCAGTTCCGTGTGCTGGAGCGCATCGATTACGCGCAGCAGCTCGTCGATGTCGCGACCCAGCGCGAGGTTGTTCACGATCTGGTGCTGCACCACGCCGGAACGATCGATCAGGAAGGTGCCACGCAACGAAATGCCCAACGGCCCTTCGACGCCGTAGGCACGCGACACGGCGTGCGTCATGTCGGAGATCAGCGGATAGCTGAGCGGACCGACGCCTCCCTCGGCATACGAGGTCTTCTTCCATGCCAGGTGGGTGTAGGCCGAGTCGATGGAACAGCCGACGACATCGACGTTGCGGCGGGCGAACTCGGGCATGCGCCGCTCGAAGGCGATCAGTTCCGACGGACAGACGAAGGTGAAATCCAGCGGATAGAAGAACAGCACGGTGTAGCGCCCGCGACCGTCCGACAGCGTGTAGGGGCGGAACTCGTTGTCGCCCCACACCGCGTTCTCGGTGAAGTCCGGCGCCGTCTGGCCAACCAGGATGCTCATGTCGATTCCTTTGAAGAGACGATTTCCGGGCGGAAGTGCCGGGCGCGGAAAGGCTTGCGCTGACGTCCGGCCGGCGGCGGGTCGTAGCCTTCGGGCTGGCGCCACGCCATCAGGCGCTGGTAGCTGGCGAGCAGCTTCATGAAGTTGGGCAGCGCACGGCGGGCCGGTGACGCTTCGTCGTACAGGTCCATCAGCTCGCGCAGTTCGCGCAGCGTGAAGCCGAGCTGCACGGCGGCCGCGGCGATGATGAGCCGGTCGTCGTCCTCGCAGCTGTAGCGGTCGGCGCCGGCGGCATCGATGATGCCGAGTTCCTCGAAGGCGGAAATCCGGGCCAGCGGAATGCCGTAACCCTGCACCAGCTGCTGCAGCGTGATCACGTTGGCGCGCGCGCTGCGACGCGCGGCGGCGGCAGGCGCCGCACCGCCCGGCGTCAGCACAGCACCACCGGCGCAGTGAGCACCGGCGCACCGGTCTTTTCGAGCACCTCGTCGATGCTCACGCCAGGCGCCAGTTCGCGCAGCTCCAGACCGTCCGGCGTCACCGCCAGCACGCACAGGTCGGTGATGATGAGGCTCACCACGCCGACCCCGGTCAGCGGCAGGTCGCACTGCTTCAGTATCTTGTGTTCGCCGCTGCGGCTGCAGTGCTCCATCATGACGATGACACGGCGCACACCGGCCACCAGATCCATCGCGCCGCCCATGCCCTTGACCAGCTTGCCCGGAATCATCCAGTTCGCCAGATCGCCGCGTTCGCTCACCTGCATCGCGCCGAGGATGGCGAGGTCGATATGGCCGCCGCGGATCATCGCGAACGAGTCGGCGCTGCTGAAGAAGCTGCTGCCCGGCAGCGTGCTCACCGTCTGCTTGCCGGCGTTGATCAGGTCGGCGTCGACCTCGTCCTCGGTCGGAAAGGGGCCGATGCCCAGCAGGCCGTTCTCCGACTGCAGCCACACGTCCATGCCTTCCGGAATGTGGTTGGCCACCAGCGTCGGCATGCCGATGCCGAGGTTCACGTAGTAGCCGTCGCGCAGTTCGCGCGCCGCGCGGCGCGCCATGTCGTCTCGTGTCCAAGCCATGTCAGGCGGTCCTCGTCGTGCGTTTTTCGATGTGCTTCGAAGGGGTGCGATTGACGATCACGCGCTGCACGAAAATGCCCGGCGTATGGATCTGGTCCGGGTCGAGCTGGCCGGTCGGCACGATCTCCTCGACCTCGGCGACCGTCGTGCGCCCGGCAGTCGCGATCATCGGATTGAAGTTGCGCGCGGTCTTGCGGAAGACCAGATTGCCCGCACCGTCGGCCTTCCACGCCTTGACCAGCGCGACATCGGCCAGCAGCGCATGTTCGAGCAGATAGCGGTGGCCGCCGAAATCGCGCGTTTCCTTGCCGTCGGCGACTGGCGTGCCGACGCCGGTGCGCGTGTAGAACGCCGGGATGCCGGCCCCGCCAGCGCGCAGCTTTTCCGCCAGCGTGCCCTGCGGCGTCAGTTCGACCTCCAGTTCGCCCGACAGCAGCTGGCGCTCGAACTCCTCGTTCTCGCCGACGTAGGACGCGATCATCCGGCGCACCTGACGATTGGCCAGCAGCTTGCCGAGGCCGATGCCATCGACGCCGGCGTTGTTGCTGATCACCGTGAGGTCGTGCGTGCCGCTGTCGGCCACCGCGTCGATCAGCTGCTCGGGAATGCCGCACAGCCCGAAGCCGCCGACCGCCAGCGTCTGTCCGTCCTTGAGCAAACCCTTGAGCGCGCTCTTGGCGTCCGGGTAGAGCTTTTTCATCTGCCTCCTCCTTGTTGCATCGGTGTTTCGCGACGTCGCCGCGAATTGCCCGGAGGAGATTCAGCAAAGCCTGTGCCGGCGCGCGTCGTGTGCGTCGCACCATCGCCGGAAACGGCATTCCGGAGGGGGATGAAGTGACTGCTTATCGGGAAACGTTGCGGCGCACCAGACGGGAAGTCCGAAAATCGGCCGCAGCCCGTCGACCGGGCGGTCCGACTTTCAGGCGATGCCTGCATCCGGAACGGCACCTGCCGTGTAGCACGAGGGGTACCGCCGCGGATGCATCCCGTGTCCGGCCCGAACATTCCCGACAACCGTTACGGAGATTTCGTCATGACCCGTCTGAAAGCCTGCAAAGTCGTCATTGCCGCCCTCGCCCTGGCCGCCTCGTCCGCACAGGCCGCCACCTTCCAGTTCGTCGCCAACCTGTCGGGCGCAAGCCAGGTGCCCGCCAACGCCTCGACGGCGTCCGGCAGCGCCTACCTCACGTTCGACGACAGCACGAACAGCATCACCCAGCTCATCTTCGGCGCTGGCGGTCTGGCCGCCTCGGTGACGGGTGCCCATATTCACGAAGGTCCAGCCGGCAGCAACGGACCGGTGGTGTTCGATTTCGCTGACGACATCCTGCAGGCGATGCAGGACGACGGCAGCTGGACGGCCGCCGCATTCAGCCGGAGTGGGCCGGGCGCGCTCGATCTGACCGATCTGCTGGCGGGGGGGTATTACGTGAACATCCACAACGCGGTCTTTCCCGGCGGCGAGATCCGCGGCCAGTTGCTGCAGGTGACGGCGGTACCGGAGCCTGGCACCTGGGCCATGCTGGCCGCGGGCCTGGGTCTGGTCACGCTGGTCGCACGCCGGCGCGTCTGAACACGCTGCCGGCGTGCGATCGCCACAGTCCGGAATTCGTCCGCCCGACGGCGGGCGGTTCGACTTTCAGTCTGTGGAACGGCTGACCGCGGCGTTCGGAGGTATGTCCGGATGGCGTCGATGCGCAGCAAACGGCGTGTCGACGCCATCGTGCGGGGGCACGTCGCGCGGGTGTGGCCGACGGGACGGATGGCATGGTCCGTGCGCAGCGTCGTGCGGGTCAATCCGACCCGGCCATTCCGGAGCCCCGAATGTATACCACCCAGTTCCACGCCGACGATCTGAGCTGGCAGGCCAGCGGCATCGAAGGCGTGCATTACAAGGTGCTCGACGGCAACCCCGTCGAAGGCGCTTCAGTCGTTGTCTATCGCTTCGATCCCGGATCGGCGGTGCAGAACCACCTGCACACCGAGGCCGACGAAGTGGCTTACGTGCTCGACGGCGAGTTCATCGAGAACGGCCGCCGCTACGGTCCGGGCGCCGTGTTCGCCGCGCCGGCCGGCACCGCGCATGGACCGCACGCGACGGACACCGGCTGTACCGTCATGTTCATGCTGTCGAGGACACTGGACTTCGTCGCAGTCTGAATCGCGCCGGCGCACCGCCTTTGGGAGCCGCCTCGGTCGCGACAAGGCCGGTGCAGTCCGCGGGCTTCGATTCAGACTGCAGTCGGGGTCAGAAGACCCCTCCCACAGAACCCCGGTGCGGGCTCCAGCGACGGGGCGGGCGCACCGTCCGGAGAGCGCCTGCGCCGTCGCTCAGAACAGCTGCGCGACGATCTGGAAGTGGACGTAGTAGTTGCGCGGATCCTGGATCCGGTCGCGGATGGGCAGGCCCAGCGTGAGGCGGGCTGACACGCGGTCGTTGATATTGGCGTTCACGCCCCAGCCGTAGCTGGCCAGCGTGTCGGTGCCGCGCGTCGAACCGACCGGACGGAAAGGCTGGGTCGCGCCGTAGTCGAGGAACAGGAAGCCGGCCGTGCGCACTGGCGCCACCGGCGGCTGCGGCAGCGGGTGATGCAGTTCGATCGACGCGGCGAGACCCTTGTCGCCACTGAACAGGCCGGTCTGGTAGCCGCGTACGCTGTTGTCGCCACCGATCAGGAACTGCTCGCTCGACGTGAGGTTCTCGTCGCGCGTGTACTGGAAGGCAAGGTTGCTCTGCACCGACCAGCCGTCCGACAGATCCTGCACGCGGCGGAGCGAGCCACGCCAGATCGAGAACGATGTGCTGACGATGTCGTCGATCGGGTCGGCCTTGCCGTTCGAGTAGGTCAGCGAGCCGGTCCAGATGCGGTCCTTCTCCCACCACTGGCCATCGACGCCGAGCGACAGATCGTCGATGTCGGTCGATTGGAACAGCCGCCCGGAAATCCAGCTTTCGGTCTTGCGCTTCTTCGCGCCGCCCAGCAGGTCGAGCTGGTAGTTGCCACCGATCAGCACCGGGTGGCGCAGCAGCGCAGTCCACGCCGTCGATTCGCCGCGGATGCGCAGCGGCCGGAAGGGGCCGTCGATGATGCGCGTGTGGTCGTTGAACCAGGACAGCGTGAGCCGCGTGCCCAGCGTGCCCAGCGGAAAGCTGTACGAGATCGCCCTGCCCTCGTGCCCATCGGCGCCCACCAACGTGACGCCCAGCGCATCGCGGAAACCAAGCAGGCTGCGGTTCTGGTAGAAGGCGCCGACACGGTAGACGCCAGTCGCCTGGCTACCACTGCTGTCAGCGAACAGCCGCATTTCATGCTTTGGCGGTTCCTTCACCGACAGCGCGAAATCGGTTTCGCCGAACTTCGCGCCCGGCTTCAGCTCGGCCCGCAACTGCACGTCCTGGGTGCGGTTGAAGCGCATCATGCTGCGCTCGAGCGCGGCCACGTCGGCCAGTTCGCCCGGCCTCTGGCCGAGCCGCTCGCGGATGAAGGCCTCCGAAGTGCTGTCGTTGCCGCTCATCACCACCTTGCCGACGCGGCCTTCGACCAGCTTGATGGTGATCGCGCCATCGGCCACTTCCTGTGCCGGCAGTACCGCCTGCGCGGTCGGCACGCCCTGGTCGCGATACAGCGCGTTGATGCGATCAACCAGTTCCTGCACCTCGCCCAGCGTGACCTCGCGCCCTTCGAGGCCGGCCGCCAGCCCGCGCAGCGTCGCCTCCTCCAGCAGTTCCGAGCGGGTGAAATCGATGCGCCGGAGCATGAAACGCGCACCCGCCGCCGGTTTGACCGGCGCCGGCTTCAGCGCGTCGTCGTCGATGGTGGGCGTGTCGTCAGGACGCCGCTCGCGCTCCTCGCGCAGTCGCCGCTCGATGTCGCGCGAACGCTCCTGGATCACGCCCGGGTCGGCGGCCGCCGGAATCTGCGGCACCGCCTGCGCGTCCGCCTGCAGCGGCAGCAGCAGGCTGAATGCCGAAACCAGTGCGCATGCAGCGCCCTGTCCCACCTTCGTCCGACGCTGAGCACGACTCACTCGACAACCTCCTCTTCGGCCCGACGACGGGCCTCGGCTTCTTCTTCGCTCTCTTCCTCACCGGAATTCACGGCCGGAATGTCGAGCGGCACGTTGATCGATACCGACGCGATCTGCGGCACCTGACCCGCTGCCGACTGCTTGTCCGGCGTATTGACGCGGGTGACGATGAGTTCTCGCGACTGCTCGCGGCCGCTGTAATCAAGCACAGTGTTCATCACCACTTCGTGCAGCGGATCGCGCATCACGACGTAGGGGTCGGTCACCAGCAGCCACTCGTCGAGCAGCATGTTGCCGAACACCTTGCCCGGGTGATGCAGTTGCACGTCGGCCGGTTCGACCACCGTGGTCAGGTTGTCCATGTAGACATTGCTGACCGGGTTGATGAAGCGCGCGCGGTTCTCGATGCGGCCCTGGTCAATGCGCAGGAAGCCGCGCTCCATCGTGACCTCGGCGTCGAGCGCGCTGAAGCGGTCGAAGCGCACGCCGACCTCGCTGTTGATGGTCAGGTCGACCCAGCGCGCCGGCACGCCGCCACGACCGACCGCGCGCATTGCCAGCGGTGCGTCGTTGCGGGTGTGCAGGATGCGGGCAGTGACCGACTGCGAATTGAAGAACAGCGAGCGACCGACGCTCAGCGTGCCGAGGTTCAGATCGTTCTTCGCCGACAGCGACAGGATGTCGCCGGTAATGCGCGACACGCTGACGCTGCCGTTGTTCGACTCCAGCGTCACGCCGTTGCCTGCCGTGACCGCGTCCATCAGGATGTCGTCCTCGGCGATCACCGTCGTGCTGCCCAGGTCCGCCGTCGCGTCAACCACCGTCACCTTGCCGCCGGACAGCAGGTCGATATTGCCGCGCGATGCGTACACCGTGCCGTTCTCGATGTCGCCGGCGGCACGTACCCAGGCGTCGTCGCGGACTTCGATGCGGCCGATCTCGATGTCGTCGCGCTCGTCGATGTGCACGCCGCCGGCGGTGCTGATGGCGTCGATCTTCGCGATATCGGTTTCCAGCGCATCGGCGATCGCGCGCGGCGAACCGTTGTTCCAGCTTGCGTTGCCGACGCCGCCGGCGGCATCCAGCGTCACGCCGGCACCGGGCGTGGCCGCGACCAGATCCCAGGTGCCGATGTCGCCACCATCAAGGATTCGACTGCCGGTCGTGATGCGGATGGCGTCGGCGGTGGCGTTGTTCGTCGCCTCGATACGGCCGACCACGACGTCGCCGGTGGCGTCGATCGCGATGGTGCCGCTGTCGGCGCGCAGCACAGTGCCGTCGTCCATCAGGTAACGCCCTGCCTGCACCGCGATATCACCCACTGCCTCGGCGTCGCCGGTCTGACGCAGATCGCCGACCGGTGCGGCGAGGGACATCGAACCACCGGCACTGACAGTACCGATCGTCAGCGCCGGCGACAGACCCGGTTCGACCGCTCGCGTACCGGACAGATGCACGTCGCCGCTGGCCTGCGCATTGACCAGCCCGCCCGCACCCTGCGCGATCAGCAGCGGTTGGCCGTCGGCACCGATGCTGCCGCCGAGCGCCACCAGGTCGATGTCGCCAGCGGCCGTCTGCATGGCCACCGCACGCTGGGCGCCGCTGGCATCAACGATGCTGCCGGCACTCGTCAGATGGATGCCGCCGCTGCCGGCGAACATTTCGGCCACCCGCATCGAACCGCTCATCTCGTTCAGCCAGATGCCGGTCGACGCGCGCGCGGTCAGCGTCGCCGCCTCGCCCAGATCGAGGGTGATCGGCCTGGCTGCACTGCCTATGCTGCCGCTGCCCGCTTCGATGATGGTGCTGCCGCCACGCAGGTTCGGCGCGTTCGTCGTGCTGGCATCGACGATGCCGCCAGACACCTTGAGCCGGATCGTCTTGCTGAAATCGACGCCGCCGCCGGTCGCATCCAGCGACACCAGATTGATGTCGCCCGGCAGCACGGTGCCGTTGCGGTCGTAATCGTCAGCCCCGAGGAAGACGTGGCCGCGTGCATTGACCGTGACCGAGCCTCCCGCCGTGGTGGCGATGTCGACGTCGTCGCGCTTGAGCACGGTCGCGGTCTTGGCCACCGTGTCGATCGCCACGTCGTCAGCCTCGGCCGCCGACAGCGCGCGGCGCTGATCCGGCGTGAGCGCGGTCAGGCTGGCGATGCTGACGGTGAACTGGCCCTCGTCGCGGCCGACGCCGCCATTGGCGCTGTTGGCGTTCAGCACGATGTGGCGACCGACCACATTGGGCTGTTCGACGCGCGTTTCGGTGTCCGACGTCGACTTGTTGTAGATCGCCGCGCTGACGCCGTAACGCACCTGGTTGTCGGTCCACACATGGGTGCCGTCGGACATGCCGGCGATGACGGTGTCGGTCGCGGCCGAGCCGACGTAGCTGAAGCTGCTGTCGTAGCTGGCACCGGTGCTGCCGAGCGAGATGCCAAGTCCGCTCAGCTTGTCGTGCAGCGTACGCAGCCGCGTCGACGCGGTAGCCGCGTTGTAGCTGTCGGCGCGATAGACGAAGCTGCCGGCGTTCTGCGGATCCTCGATCAGTTCGACGTTGCGCAGCGACCAGTACTCCTGGTACTCGCGGCTGATCTGCGAGCGGTGGCCCTTCAGCGCGTCGGCCAGACTGTCGGCCGCGCCATCCGATTCGCGCAGGCGCAGGTCGTTCCACAGCGCGTCGAGTTCGGCTTCGGCGCGGGTATCGCGCGTTTCGTTACGGTTGCCGTCGGTGATGCGACCGCCGAGCGCGGTCAGCGTCACGTCGCCCGACTGCGATTCGATCTTGTCCAGCTGCATGTCGCCGTCCGGCTGCATCAGATGGATGTCGCCGCTGGCGGTCGCACTCAGACCGCCCTGCGCGGTGGCCTGGGTCTGCACCACAAGCGCCTGCGCGTCGGTGCCGATCTGGCCCGAGCTGGACACCAGCTCCACGCCGCCGCCCTGCACGCGTACCGCGTTGCCGCTACCGGCCGCAACGATGTCGCGGTCGGCCTGCAGGAACACGCGGCCGCTGTTGTCGGTACGCACTTCGCTCACCCGCATGTCGCCACTCATTTCGCGCAGGCCGATGTCGCCGTGCGCGCTGATGGCCGTCACCGCGCCGGTGCCCAGCATGTCGATCTGCAGCGGCGTCAGCGTGTTGCCGATGCCGTCGGCGGCACGCAGGGTCAGGTTCTGCGCGGTGATGACGCCGCGCACGCTTTCCGCCGTGATGGCGCCCCCCGGCAGGCCGTTGCCGGCGGTGGCGTCCACCGTCGTCGTGCCGGTGCGGTTGGTCAGGCTGCCGGCGAAGATGATGTCGGCGCGACTGCGGATGTCGACCTGGCCGCTGTCGTAACCGATGAAGTTGATCGGGATCGAGTGGTCGGCCTTCACCGTGTGCGTGTTGTAGCGCTTGGAGCCGGTTTCGGTCCACACCTCGTAGGTATGCCACTTCCAGATGCAGAGGAAGGCCGAGCACTCCGAATCCTCGCGATCCCAGGAGCGGAACGCGGTGGTCACGTCGCGTCGCTGGTAGCGGTAGGTCGTGTTGCCCATGCCGGTGTCGATCTTCGTGTACTCGCCCTCGGACAGCGGCGTCGGATCGTCCCAGCTGCGGTAGGCGGTGCGATCGGCCAGCGACCAGCTGCCGGGGAAGAACCAGAACTTGGTTTCCTTCTCGTACCGCGAGTAGGTATTGGTCGTGTTGCGCTGACCGGTGACCCAGGTATAGGTCTGTCCGGTCACCGGCGCGTATCCCGTGCTGCGACCGGCCACGTCGTCGTAGTGCTCGACCTCGACCTCCTTCAGCTTGTTCTGCGCATCGGTGGTGGTGATGAGGTCGCGTGTCTTGACGGCGTTGCCCAGCCGGGTGACTTCGCGCGTCACCGGCGTCAGGCTGTTGTAATAAGCCAGCGTCTGCGTGCTGGATTGCGATGCGTTGGTGACGATGGCGCCCTGGCCGCCGTTGGCCAGCGGATCCCAGCGACGCAGGTAATCGGTGATGCGCACCTTGCCTTCGATGTCGTTGCCGGTATCGAGGCCGGTGATCACGATGTCGTAGCCGCTGCGGTTGTCGATGTTGAAGCGGCCGTAGCCGTCCATCGCCGCGATGCGGCCACCGCCGGTGTTCAGTATCTCGCCCAACAGTTCAAGCTTGCCCCCCTCGACCTTCACCGGTTCCAGCTCGACGCGGTTCAGTTCCGCATTGAAGAAGGCCACGATGTTGCCTTCGGTGTTGCTGATGCGGAAGCGCGGATCGGACGGTTTCATCCCCGCCGCCACCAGCGCGTCGTAGTTGGATTTTGCCTCCGCCAGCGTCGTGGCCGTCTTGTACGGACCGATGTTCAGATTCACCCGCGCGTTGTCGCCGATGACGATGTTGCGGTCCGGCAGCCCGCTCTGCAGCAGCCCGTTGATGTTCAGGTAGCGCGCGCTGATGAAGATGTTGTTGCCGGCGATGGTCGGGCCGCCGGTGCCGTTGCGCGCTTCCGTACTGGAGCCGGACGACGCGGTGCCGTCCTCGTAGTTGTTGGCCAGACCACCACTGTTGCCGCTCGGCGTGCGCGTACCGCCCCACATGTCGCGCGGATTGCCTGCGGTGTGATAGAAGGCCGACGGCGAGCTGAACACGAAGTCGCGACCGGCGGTGATGTTGATGTCTGCCGCCTGGATATTGGGTGCGGTCAGCGGGTTCAGCGGGTCCTTCGGCTGCACCAGCACGCTGCCGCGCTCGCTCTCCAGCGTCACCGATCCGAGCAGGTTGCTGATGTTGCCGACCACCTCGATATCCGGTGCGCGCGTATCGCCATCGGCCGGAACATAGGTGTTGCGCACCGTGATCGACGGCGCCGGCGAGTTCGGCGCGATGCCGACGCTGGTGAAGGCGGCCGTGCCGCCCTGGTTGCGATCGTTCAGCGCGGCGTTGATCTGTCCGGTGGTCGGGTTGCTGCCCGGCGTGTTCAGGATGGCGACGCCGTTCAGCGTGAGGCGGCCGGTCGCGTCCTCCGGGATGATCAGTTCATCGGTCCGCAGGAAGGCCGAACTGTTGTTGATGATTTCGATCTTCGCTTCGCCGCGCGCATTGAGACGACCGTTGCCGGCAAGGTTGTCGCCGATCACGTTGATGTTGCCGCCACGCGCATCGACCTCGGGCATCACAATGAAGGCCGCGTTGGCGATCGACGCGTTGGCGCCGCCGGCCGGGAACAGGTCGGCCATCTGCTGTTCGAGGAAATTGATTTCCGCGGTCAGTGCGGCCACCGTTTCCGGGTTGCTGGCGTCGGCGCCGGTGCTGGTCGTGCCCTGGTAGTTGCCGCGGATCTCCTTCAGCGCATTGATGCGCGTGCGCAGGTTGTCCTGCAGGTTCTCCACGCTCAGCGTCGGCAGTTCCATGCCGTCCGAGCGGGTGATCCAGTACTGCTTGGTCACCGTGTCATAGGTGCAACCGGCGGTGCCCGGCGTACGGCACTCCGCCCCCTGCCCCTCGCGCGGCACCTGCACGCTGAGCGTCAGCGTCGGCGAACCACTGCCGCTTTCGTTGATCGTCATCAGCTGCTGGTTCTGGATGCCGGCATCGACCAGACCGCTCACCGACACGCCGGCACGCGACTGTTCGATGCTGCGGCCGCTGTTCTGCTCGATCGACACGTCGCCGCCGCCAAACAGATTGCTCACCCCGCTGGCGACCGCACTGGCGGCCTGGCTGTACAGGTCGCGCGCCACGCCCTGACCGTCGACGCGGTGACCGAAGCCCTTGTCGGCGCTCAGGTTCACGTCCTTCACGCTGCGCAGCGTACCGGCGATGGTGATCTGGTTGTCCTGATTCAGCAGTGCGTCGGCACCCCAGTCCGAACTGGAGATCGGTACCGCCGCGTTGTTGTAGAGGTCGGCGGTCGCAACGGTGGAAAAAGTGTTGCGCGCGCCATTGGCATCACGCCCGGCGCCGACGTTGATGAAGCCATCCGCGCGGATGTCGCTGCCGCTGCCGACCGAGGCCCGCGAACGGACACGCAGGTCGGACAGCGAGTAGCCGTCGGCGTAGGCGGCCAGGCCCCAGGTCTTGGAATTGGCGCGCACCTCGACGTCGGCCACATCGCGCGCCGCCAGGTTGAAGTCGCCCACGGTGTCGATCACCACGTTGTTGCCGACGCGCGCTTCGGTCCGGCCGATGTTGTCCGCCGATGGCGTCAGCGGCGTGGCGTTCAGCCAGGCCTTCGCCTCGGCGTCGGCGGCGCTGATCGCACCGCCCGCCTCCAGCTTGGCGCGGTCGCGCAGCATCACGTCGGACACCGCGTTGAAGTTGGTGCGGCCGGGGTCGTCCTCGTCGCCGAGTACGCGCACGCGCGCACCGTCGCCCACCTCGACCAGCGTGATGTTGTCCACCGTCGTTTCGCTCGAACCGGCCGCACCGCCGGCGAGGCCGCCGGCACCGGCGAACACGTTGAATTCGGCGAGCCAGGGCTTGCGCGTCTGGTTCAGCGCAAGCACGTCCAGATCCCAGGTGCGCAGGTTGGCACCGGCCTTGACGCCGGCCACCACGCGTGCATCGATGTCGTTGCGCGCCTGCGCACCACTGGCGCCGACGACGCCGGCCGACAGCGAGTCGACGCGCGAATTGAAGGTGGCGATGTGATCGGCGCGCACTTCCATGCGGCCGTCGGTCGCCGTGCTCAGCGCCGACGTCGACGTGCCACCACCGAGCAGCGCCTGCGTACTGGACAGGTTGCGCGTCGACGCCACCGCGACGGCGCCGGCAATGACACCGCCGGAGCCGGCTTCGGCGTCGGCATAGGTCTGGTCATGGCCGGTCGCCACCACCGACAGCGCCGTACCGACGCTGCCGGTGTTGCCGTTGTCGATCGATGCCAGCGTGACCGAGCCCGCGTTGGCCGACGCGAGATTGGCGCCGATGGCCAGCAGACCGCCTATCGTGACGCCGCTGGTTTCCGCCGTCTGACGCGTCTGGTTCGACGCGTTCAGGCTGGTGCTGCCGCTGATGGCGAAGCTGTTGTTGCCGCCCACTGTCGCGTTCACCAGCGCCGTGCTGCCAGCCCAGGAATCGCTGCCGTTGGCACCGACCAGCAGCGAGCCGCCGGTGGCGTTCGCGTACGAGTAGGCCGTTTCGCCCAGCGTCGGCAGCAGCGTCGCGGCGTTCAGCGACAGGCTGCCGGCGGTGATGCTGTTGTTGCGCCCCATCGTCGCGTAGGACTGTGTGGCCGCCGTTGCTTCCGCCAGCGACACGCCGATCGACACGGCCAGAGAGCCGTTATAGCCGCGCGAGACCGCACTGACTTTCGGCGTGCTGCGCGCCGCGACCGAAATCGCCGAACCCGGCGCATTGACCGTCACCCGGTCGGCGATGGCCGCCCGTGCGGCACCGGTGGCGCTGGCCGTCGCTTCCGATCCCGAACCGGCCGCCACGCCGCCGGAGCCCGCTTTCGAACTGGCGCTGACGGCGTCGCTGCGCGTCGACTCGACGGCCAGCGCGCCACCGCCCAGGGTGACCGAAGTCGCAGCCGCCTGAGTGGTGGTATCGGCTTCGCCGATCTGCGCCGTACTGCTGCCAGCCTTGTCGGCGCGCGCGATGACGATGCCGGCGGCGACCACGCCCACCGCGTAGCCTTCGGCGTGCGCACTGGCGTCCATCGCATCACCGGCGAGCACGCGCACGTCGCCGGCCGCGCTGCCGACGGTCGCCTGGGTGCCGTCACCCAGCTTGGCGACGACGGTATTGGCCAGATCGGCCGTCGCGACCGCCGCGCCGACGCCGACCAGACCGCCTGCCGCCTGATAGCTCTTCACGTTCACGGCCGCCGTGCCGGCCTCCAGCCGTCCGGTGCTGGCGTCGAGCTCGATGTCGCCCGTATCGGCACGCAGCGTGATCGCACCGTCGGTCGTCGCGCGCACGTCGTGACGCACGTCAAGCACGCCGACCGCTGCACCGACGCCGGCGATGCCGCCCAGCGCCCCGCCACCGACCAGCACGTCCACCTTGTCCTTCTCGGACGCCGTGATGCGGATATTGCCGCCGGCGCGCAGCGTGTTTGCTGCGGTGTTCGCCGTATCGACCACCGTCGCACGGGTCGAGCCATCCGGCGCGGCATTGACGTCGGCCTTGGCCGCGACCTTGCCGCTGGCGTTGATGCGCGTGATGTCCGACTGCGAGAAGTTGCTGCCGGTGCTGATGTTGCCTTCGTCATCACCGGTCTTGAGCTGGTCACCGCTGGAGAAGGCGTTGGCCTTGCTCAGCGTGCCGTTGTTGTCCTTGTCCGCCTCGCCCGACGCGTCGCTGCTCAGGCCGGCATTCATCACCGTGACCGCGACCGCACCGCCGATGCCGACGGTGCCGCCGGCCGCCGCGGCGACTGCCGCATTCGACAGATTGCGCTCGGCGCGCGCGGTAACCGCGATGTCGTTGTCGACGTGGACATTGCTGTCCTGGATGGTGGCCGTCGTCGTGTTGTCTACCTTGGTCACCGAGGCACCCGCACCCGCACCGCCGATGCCGCCGACCGCGGCCACGCCGGCGCGGCTTTCGGTCACCACGCTGTCGGTCGCCTGCACCGCCAGTCCGCCGCTGCGGTCCGCTGCGCTGCCGACCCGGCTGTCGACCACCTCGGCGTTGGTCGTGCTGTCGATGATGCCGACCGCCACCGCGCCTGCAATGCCAGCCGCACCGCCACCGGCGCCGCCGATGGCCCAGGTGCGCATTTCGGTCGAGCTGTCGGCCATCACGTTGACCTGACCGTCGGCATCGATACCGCCGCCGTCGACGCGCGCTTCGGTCGTGCTGGTATCGAGGCCCACCGCGAAGGTGCCCGAACCGGCCACGCCGCCGGCCGCCAGACCGCCACCGGCCACCAGGAAAACGGAATCGTGGTCGGCGCGGATGTCGAGTGCGCCGACGCGCCAGACGGCGTCGTCCGAATAGGCTTCGGTGGTGCTTGTGAACTTGGCGACCGAGCCGCTGCCGACCACCGCCACCGCACCGCCGGCGGCGCCGACGACGATGGACGACACGCCCTGGCTGGAGCGCGCCTTCACCGTCGCCGCGCCCTTGGCGGTGACCGAACTGGTGCTGCCGCTGACGCCGGCGCGCGTATCGCGATCGAACACGTTCACGTCGGCCGACGCGCCGACGCCGGCGAGACCGACTGCGATCGAACCGATGAAGGTGTTGCCGTAGGCATGGTCCGCCGCCTTGATGCTGACCGCCTGCGCATTGCTGGCCGTGCTGTTGTCGCCGCCGTTGAGTACCGAGTCGGTCACTGTGGCGGTGGTTTCGCCGCCGATGATGTTCATGCTCACGGTCGCCGCGACACCGGCGAAGCTGCCGCCGGCAACGTTGGCGACCGCGGTCGTGGTCTGGTGCGTGGCGGTCGCATTGACCGCGATGCCGCGCACGTTCTCGCGCGTACGCGACGCGACGAGGTCGGGCGCGACGAAGGGGTTGGACGAGGAATAGCCGCCGCCGCTCTGGTTCATCCGGTCGATGCTGGCGCGCAGGTTCACGCCGCCGATCTCGCCGGTGTTCACGCTGACGCCGCTGCCCTGCTTGGCGCGTGCGGCCACCGAACTGTCGCGGATCGCTGCCTCGGTCGCGCCGCCGATCTCGTTTACCGTGGCCGACGCGCCGACGCCGGCGGCGGTGATGCCGATGCCGGCCGCGCCGGCCAGCACCGTGATCCTGTCGTCCGACTCGGCCAGCACCGCGACGTTGTCACGTGCCTCGATGTCGGCGCCTTCCTTGATCACGGCGCGCGTGTCGGAGTTGATCAGGTTGACCGCCACCGACCCGCCAACGCCGACATCGACGCCACCGCCGATACCGACTGCCGCGGTCTTGATCGTCGCCAGCGAATCGGCGCTGAGGATCAGATTGGTCACGTCGAAGCCGCTGCTCTTCAGACCGGACACCGTGGCGTGCGTCGAATTGGCGATCTTGTTCACCGCGATGGCGGCGCCGACGCCGGCCGAGCCGCTGATGCCGACTGCGCCGGCCAGCGCATTGATGCGCGCGCTGTCGACCGCGTTGACCGACACCGCAGCGGTGCCGCCGCTGATGTCGGAGCCGGTGACCTCGGCGACCGTCTTGTTGTCGGTACGGTTGCTCGATGCCGAACCGGCAAAGGCACCGGTGGCCGCACCGGCGCCAGCGACCGACCCGGATTCGATCAGTGCCGTGTTGCTGCCGGTCAGCGTCAACGACGCCGCGCCGCCGATGGTGCTGTCATGGACGCGCGCCTTCGCCGTGTTGCGCACCCAGTTGTCGCCGACCGCTCCGCCCACCGCTGCATTGCCCGAGAAGGCGGCCGCACCGGCCAGCGACTTGATGGTCGATGTGTCGGACGCCTGCAGCGTGATGGCCGAGTCGTTGTCGACGTTCTCCAGCGTGCTGCCGACGATTTCGGCGGTGGTGACGTTGCCGCCTTCGCCACCGGCATTGGTGTCGCCGGCATACATGCCGATGTGGTTGAGCGTGATCGAACCGGACAGCGCCACGCTCTGCGCGCCGCCAGCGGCCAGCGCCAGCGTTTCGATGGTGGCCGTCTCCAGTGCGGTCAGGCTCAGCGCCGACGCATTGCGCACGGTGGCGCCATCGATCGAGGCCAGCGTCGTGTTGCCGATCTTGTTGTAGCCGAAGGCACCGCCGACCGCGCTGCCGCCGATACCCACAGCGACTGCACCGGCCAGCGACTGCAGACGCGAGCTGTCGGTCGCGCTCACCGTGACCGTGTTGCCGTCACCGCTGTCTTCCAGCAGCGCGTCATCGACCGTCGATTCGGTCCGGTTGCCGATGAAGTTCACCGAGATCGACGCGCTGACCGCTGGCGAACTGCCCAGCGCCAGCCCGCCGGCCACCGACAGGCTGCGGATGCGCGCATCCGACAGCGAAGTCAGGGTCAGCGTGCCCGCGGCGTCGACATGGGCGCGGTCGATCTGCGCCTGCACCGTGTTGAAGATTTCCGAATAGGCAACCGAGGCGCCGATGGCCACGCTGTTCATGCTGGCCGAAAAACCGCCGGCCAGCGTGTCGATGCGCGAGCGGTCCTTCGCCTCTATCGTGACGCTGGCGGCCGACACGTCGTCGAAGGCGGTGTTGCCCTGCGGCGCGCTGACGTTCGCCAGCAGATCGTTGTCGATGAAATTGACCGACACCGAGCCCACACCCGACACCTTGCTCGACGCGCCGACGCCGACCGCGATCGAGGTGATCAGCACGTCGGATTCCGCCTTCACGTTCAGCCGGCCGGCGGAGCCGGTGACATCGACCTTCGAGTCCTCGACCTTGGCCGTCAGGTCGTTGTCGATCGAACTCCAGTTGAACGAAGCGCCGACCGCATTGCTGTTGCTGCCGATGTTGACCTGCAGGATGCCGGCCACCGAGGTGATGCAGTTGCCGCTGGGCGTGGCGCCGGCGCCACTGCGGCCGCAGTAGTCCAGGCCCTTGACCGTGTTCTCGCGCTGGTTGCCCGGCTCTATCGTGTCTTCGAGCGCCGCGTCGGCGCCGCGGTCCTGTGCCAGCACGTCGACCGCGCCAGTGGCCGTGACCGAGGACAGGCCGACGATCTGCGCCGTCGTGTCGTTGTCGATCTCGGTGATGACGACCGCGCCGCCGATCGAATTCGCGTTGTTCGACGCCGACGCCTGGCCGTGCGCCGCACCGGCGCCGATCTCGGTCGCGTTGAATGCGCGCACGGCCGCGCTGTCGACGCCGCTCACCGCCGAACCGGCGGCGATCTCCGCGGTGACGACGTTGGCCACGTCGGAATAGGTGACCGCGCCGCCAGCGCCGGTCTTGCCGCCAAGCGCCAGCGTGCCGCCGCCAGTGCCGATGAACATGCGGTTGTAGGCGGTCACGTCGAGCGCGCGACCGCTGCCGGCCGCGCCGGTCAGATCGGTCGAATTCAGCGCCGCACGTATCGTGTTGTCGATGATCGACAGCGACAACGAACCGGTCAGCGAGTACGAACTCTGGTTCTGGTTGCTGCTCGCATTGGCGGCAACACCGATGGCGATCGACAGCTGCTCGCCGCCGGCCAGCGCCTGCACCGTCACGTCCTGCGTGTTGTTCAGGTCAGCGTTCTCGACCAGGCCTTCGACCGTGTTGTCGATCAGGTTCACCGACACGCTGCCGGTGACCGCGGCCGACTTGTTCTGGCTCGGGTTGTTGGCGCGCGTGAAGGCGGCCGCACCGGAGGCGGTGACGATGTCGAGGTCAGACACGCCGAGCACGGTCAGCGTCGCCGCCGTACCGCCATCCGCCTGATCGACCGTCACGCCGGCGAGCTTCGCGCGCGTCACCAGCGTCACGTCATTGACCGCCGCGCTGCCGGCTGCCGACAGGCCGAAGCTGGGCTTGGACTGCGTGCCCTGGCTGCTGGTATTGCCCTGCTTCGAGGTCGAAGTCGGCTTCAGTTCGACCATGCCGGCGATCTTGGTCTGCACCTCTTCGTACTTGCTCTTGATGCTGCCGAAGAAGCCGCCCTGGGAACTGCTTTCGCTGCTGCTGCCGCTGACCGCCACCGCGCCGGTCACCGCGATCGCCTCCATGCGACCGCTGGCGCGCGCCTCCACCGTCACGTCGCCGGACTGGATGACGGCATTCGTGATGCTGCGCTGACTGCTGCGCGTGTCGCCTTCGTTCAGCGCCTCGCTGTCGTTGTCGCCAACCAGCGCCTCGGTGGTGCCGGTGACGCCGTTATAGGCGATGCCGAGGCCGACGCCGGCCGATTCCGATTTGTTGAAGCCGCCGGCGATGGACCACAGCACCGGTTCGTCGAGCGCGGTGATCGACAGGGTGCCGGCGCGCAGCGTGGCTTCATCGTCGACCAGCGCCCGCGTGTTGTTCGTCACCTCGACGATGGACACCGAGCCATTGATGCCGAAGCTCGATCCGTAGCCGGCGATCGTCGCCAGCGAAATGACCAGGTCCTTGCCCTCGGCAGCAATCTTTACTTCGTCGGTCGCGCGCGTGCCGGTCACGGTGTAGCTCCGCTGGCCGGCGGTGCTGCCACTGACGCTCTCGGTCACGCCCTGGATGGCGGCGCCCTCGCGCACGAACACCAGGCTGTCGCCGTTCAGGATCTCCTGCGTATAGGCCATGCCCAGGCCCTTGCTGCCACTGCCGCCACCGGTGCTGCCGGGCAGGAAGTGGCCGCCGTGGAACAGCAGCGTCACATCGCGCTTCGCACTGATGTCGGCTGGCGCACCGAAGGACCAGTCCTGCAGCACCTGTTCGTCTTCCGAGGTCGAACTGTCGTCGGCCACGGTTTCGTAACTTGCGGTCCAGGCGCCGCTGGCGTTGCCGGTCAGATTGAGCTTCGCCGATTCCTGCACCTCGGTCTTCGCTGCGTGGTCGAATTGCAGCAGGCTGAACGAGCCCGACAGCGAGATCGCGTTGTTCGAGTTGTCGGACGTGGACTTGGCGGCCGAAGCGCCGTTGAACACGTCGAGGATGCCGCTCAGGTCGTTGAACCAGTCCTTCACCGTGGACAGGCCGTCCCAGCGCGTGAAGCTGCCGCCGGTGATCAGCGACTCCCGCACCGGGATGATGACGTCGGACGCCACCGCGATGCGCGGTGCGGTGACAGTGGCGCTGCGGCCTATCGTGGCCAGCGCGTCGTGACTGAAGTTGCCGATGGCGATGCCGGCGGAGAAGGTGTTGCGAGCGGTGTTGCCGGTGGCGCGGTCCTTCGATTGCGAAATGGCGGAGGCCTCCGCCATCACCTGGATGTCCGAGCCCAGCGTACGTGCCGCCACGACCGCGCGGTCGCTGGCATGCACGTTGGCGTTCGGTCCGATGCTCGCGGAGGCCGAAGCGTCGCTGTCCACCCAGGCGATGGCGCCACCGACGCGCAGCGAGGTCGATTGCGGCTTCTGCGCCTTCTGGTCGGTTTCGGCACCGGCGAGCAGCTTCTCCCACAGCTTTTCCTCGATGAAGCCGCCGGTGTCGGTGATCGGCTTGGCCTTCTCCTTCGCCGCGTCGAGGATGGCGTCGTTCAGCGAGGTGCCGACCTTGGCCTCGGCCGTGGTGGCGTTCGAGGTGTTGTCGTTGATCGCCAGCACCTGCACCTTGGTCGCGTCGGCCACGTTGGCGTTCAGCGACGCATTCGCTTCCGACGACAGCTGGCTGACCGCGATCGCGGCGGCCGCCTTGCCTTCGTTGCCGAGCGAGGCGGTGACCGAATTGGCGAAGGTGTTGCGGTTGGTCGCTGCCACCGTCACGTCGCCCGACACCTGCACGGTGGCGCCGGCTTCGACCGTCGCGTTTGCGCGCACGTCGGCAAAGGTCAGGCCGAGCGCAAAGCTCATCTGCGAGCTGGCGTCCTCGCCCGGGTCGGCCGCTTCGACAGACGCTTCCAGCGTGGCGTCGTTGTTGGCGCGCACGTTGAGATTGGCGGCGCGCACGGTGGCACCCGATTTCACGTCCACGGTGGCGGTGGAACTGTTGCGCGCATACAGCGCGCCCAGACCCAGCGGCGTGTTCACCTGGGTACCCGGGCCACTGATGCCGGTGTCCGGCGCAGCGCCTGCCGAGGTGAGGTTGTCGGCGAGCAGCGTCAGATCCTGCGTGGCCTCGACCACCGAGCCGGCCTTCAGCGTGATGGTCGACGTGCCGACCGCCTGCGAATGCACGATGTTCAGGCCGAGCAGCGTGGCGCCGATGCCCAGCAGGCCGGTGGCCCCCTCGGTGGCGAAGTTGGCGGCGTTCTGCTCGAAACTGCCCTCGTCGAAAACCCAGCGGTTCTGCACGTCGGTCGATGCGGTCATCGACACGTTGCGGCCCCTGACCGTCGCGTTATCCAGCTCGATCGACGCGCTGGCTTCGCGGTAGCCCAGGATGCTGACCGACGATACCTTGTGCGCGGTGAAGGTGACGTCACCGCCCCGGATCGGGTCGCCGTTCGGCAATGTACCTTCTGCATGCGCCAATACCTTGCTGCCCGACTTGAGCAGGATGTTGGGTGCCTCGAAGGTGATGTTGCCCGAGTGGCCGGTCGACACCCCATTCACGTGGTCGCTGCCGACCAGGCGGCTGGATACGACGATGTTGTCGTTGACGGTGATGCTGTGGGTCGCCTGCAGCAGCAGGTTCGCCCCATTGACGGTGACGCCGCTGTCCGCGCCCCCTGGCACCCCGCTGTAGGCAGAGGCGCCGCGCAGCAGGTTCTGGCTGAGCACGATGTTCAGCGGGTCGATCAGCACCAGGCCGGCCGCGCCGCCACCACGTCCGTCGGCATAGAACTGGCCGCCGGCCAGCTCGACCGTGTCTTTCGCCGAAAACTCGACGAAGCCGCCGTCGCCGCGCGTGCCTGCACTGGCGTCCATCACCGCACCGCTGCGGATGACCGCATTGCGCTGCGCCAGCGAATCGATGCGGCCGCCGTCCGAGTCGTCGCCGTCACCGGCCGCCGTCACCATGGCGTCGATGTCGGCCACGATGTCGCGACCGGCACGAAGACGGATGTCGCCGCCGTCGGTGCCGCTGCCGCCGCGCGCATCCAGCGTGCCGGCGATCTCGATGTCCTCGGCTGCCGCTATATATATGCGGCCTGCACGCTCGACCACCCGGCTGCCGATGGCCAGGCCCTGTGCATTGACGACGTCAGTGAAATCGGGCGCCTGGCCTTCGAAGCGGGCGCCGGTCAGCACGGCGCCCTTGACGCTCACCGTGCCGGCCGCGAGTTCGACCGCGTCGATCGCGTTGATGCGCCCGTCGATGCGGATGGCTGCCGACGACAGCGGCGCCGTGCCGTTCAGCAGCTGGCCCAGCGCGCCGGCATCGACCACGCCCGGCGCGGTGAAGAAGCGATCGACGAAGCCCTGGGTGGGCGTGCTCACCGACAGCGCGCCGACGTTCACGATGCCGCCGGCACCGACGACAAAGCCATGCGGATTGGCGAAATAGACGTTGCCGCCGATGCGCCCGTCGCGGATCGCGTTCAGCGTGCCGTGGATGTCGGTGCGCGTGTCGCGCACGATGTTGACCAGGTTCAGCGCCCCGCCCGGCACGTGCAGGTTGGCCGTGTGGCCGGCGTTGACGCTGAAGCTCTTGAACGAGTTGAAGCCGGTGTTGCCGGACACCGTTCCGGTGCGGATATCGGTCACCGCGCCCGCCGTCGTCACCGTGGTCAAGGTCTGGCCATCGGCCTTGATCGCCTGCGCCCAGGCCGATGGCGACATCAGCAGTGGCAGGCTTGCCACCCCGACCATGAGTCCATACCCGTTGCGCAGGTTGGCAACCAAGGTGCGCAACCGAGGCTGGCTGCGGCGACGTTGTGTGGCTTTCATGACCTGACTCCTGAATGCTGCAGCGCCCGCGGTTGCTGTCCGCGTGTAGGAATATTTCTTACATAAGTGTAAGCCGATGTGACCGGAATGATGTGCATTGCGTCCGCCATCGCCCCTGCGATCCACTTGTTTTCTTTGACTTTCGTCAACATTCCGAGCCATCCGTCACGGTCGTGAGGTCAGCCGCGGCGACGTCGGCTCACCCACAGCGCACCGACGGCCAGCATCGTCAGTGCCAGCGCGTCCGGCTCTGGCACCGGCGTCACCGTGGCGCTGGTGAGCAGGAAGGTCGCGTACAGGTCGCGCAGGTGGTAGGCCGGCGTATCGGCACGCAATTGCACCGCCTGGGTGTAGAACGCATTCGGCGTCACCGTCAGCGTGCCGGTGGCGCCGAGGTCGAAGGTGAGCGACGGCATGTCGAAGGCGTGGATCTGATACTGGTCGTTGGCGATCTCCTGCACGCCCAGATCGAATTCGAAGTACTTCGTGATGCCCAGCACCGTGAGGCCGAGCGAGTACGGCTGGTACTCGATGCCGGTCATTCCGGGGTCCGCCGGCCCGGTCCCGGCGAGGAAGGTGAAGAACCGGGTCTGCTGGCCGACGTCCGGCGTCAGTTCAAGCGCCGCGCTCAGGCCGACGAACTGCACGGTGGCGGAGACGGCAGGGACGGACTGGAAATAGGTATGCACCGGGGAACCGGTGGTGCTGAAGCTGATCGGCGCCGCCTGCGCGGCGCCGGCGCACAGGCCGAAGGCGAGCGCCGCTGCCGCCGGGAAACGGTTGGTCATCTGAAACCCCCTTGTATTGGTCTTGTACGTGGCCCGGACGCAGACCCCGCCGTTGTCGCCGTCGCGCTGCGCGTTCGCAGCGGCGTCCGGCGCCGACGGGAGGATGCGGAATGAGGAATGCCCCGGGTGCCCGGAAAATCCATACCGCATTGGAGCGCGCCCACCCGGCGGGGGTAAATACGCACAAGCGCGTAGCGCGCCGGCAATCAGCGGGCAGGCAGGGAATTGCTCACGCTTCGGGCAGCCGGTGTCGCACGGCCCAGGCCACCAGTTCGGCTGCATTGCGCAGTCCGAGCTTGCGCGCGATGTTTTCGCGGTGCTTGCGCACGGTGTGTTCCGAAATGCCCAGTTCGACGCCGATCTGCTTGCTCGACAGACCGCGCCCGACACGCCCGGCAATGTCCATTTCGCGCGAGGTCAGTCCCTCGTGCGCGGCGTCCATGCCGTGGCCGAACAGGGTCGCCAGTTCCGGGCTCACGTAATAGCCGCCCTCGGACACCTTCATCATTGCAGCGACCAGCGCGTCGGCGTCGTCCGTCTTCAGCATGTAGCCCTGGGCGCCGAATGCCAGGGCGGCCTGGAAAGAGGCGGCGTCCTGGCGCGCGGTCACCACCAGCACCCGCGTCGCCAGACCCGCGGCGGCGATGGCCTGCATTACGCCAAGGCCGTCCAGACCGGGCAGGCCGAGATCGAGCAGCAGCACGTCGGGCGACAGATTGCGCACCAGCTCGAGCGCCCGCTCGCCGTCGCCGCAGTCGCTCAGCCAGCGCACGCGCGGTTCGGCCGACAGCATCAGACGCAAGCCCTGGCGCACCAGCGCGTGGTCTTCTGCAACGACGATGCTAATCTCGCGGGCGTCCATGACTGCGGAAACTACCATGACCGGAACATCCGCCACGCTCGACGACGCCACGTCGCCCGGCGATTCGGACGCCGTCCGGCGCGACCTGCTGGGCGTGCTCTTCGGTCACACGCCCACCATCGTCGCCGGCAATCTGGCGGTGTCGCTGACCGCGTCCGCGGTACTGGTCAGCGCCCAGGGTCATGGCATCGTCTGGCTCTGGCTGGCCGCGATCTGGCTGCTGGTCGGCCTGCGCTACGCGCTGGTGCGCCAGTCGCGGCCGCAGCTGCCCACGCTGCAGGGCGACGGCCTCGACCGCGCCGAGACGGCCTACACCGCCGTCGCCGGGCTCACCGGTCTGGCTTGGGGATTGCTGCCCTGGCTCGGCTACGAGGGGCGCGACCCTTTCATGGACTTCTTCAGCGTCGCCATGCTGGCCGGCATGGCCGGCGGCGCGGTCACCGCCACCACCGCCCTGCCGCGCGCGCTCAACCTCTACCTCGTGTGCGCGCTACTGCCCTTCATCGTCAAGTCATGGCTGATGGGCGGGCTGATCAACATCGGCGGCGGCCTCACCTTCCTGTTCTACCTGCTGGTACTGGTGTCCTTCGGCCGCAACGCGCATGCAACGATGCGCAACGCGCTGATGCTGACGCGCCAGAATGCCCGGCTGGCCGACGATCTGCGACAGGAACGCGACGCCGTGCAGGCGGCGATGCGCGCCAAGAACCTCTTTCTGGCCGGCGTCACGCACGACCTGCGCCAGCCGGTCCATGCGGTCGGGCTGCATGTGCGCTACCTGCGCTCGCAGGATCCCACCGGTCTCAGCCGCGATGTGCTGGACGAAGTCTGCGGCGGCATGGACGCCGCGGTGCGTGCGATGAGCAGACAGCTCACGCGCTTGCTCGAACTGTCGCGCCTGGAAGCGGGCGAGGCCCGTGTGCTGCGGCGGGCGGTGCCGCTGTCCGAGGTGTGGGCGGCCTGCGCCGCGCAGTTCGTGCCGTTGGCGCAGGAAAAGGGGCTGGACCTGCGCTTCCGTCCGACGGCGCGGGTGGTGGACAGCGACGCGATGATGCTGCAGTCCATTCTCGACAACCTGGTGTCGAACGCGGTGCGCTATACCGAGCGCGGCCGCGTCCTGGTCGCCGCCCGGCCACGCGGCAACGACGTCGAACTGCAGGTATGGGACACCGGGCCCGGAATCGCCGCCGAACATCTGCCGCTCATCTTCGTTCCCTATCGCCGCTTCGACGACCGCAGCGCCCGTCACGACGAAGGACAGGGCCTCGGACTGGCGCTGGCGCGCGGTCAAGCCGACGCACTCGGCCACGCACTCGAGGTGCGCTCACGCCCCGGTCACGGCAGCGCGTTCACCGTCACGGTGCCGCGTGCGGGGTCAGCGCCGCGCGGGTGACTGACGCCGCCAGCGATGCTGCATCTACAGAGCGCCCCCTTCATCAACCGCTGCAATCGCGAGCAAGCTCGCTCCCACGGGAGCCTGCAGACGCTGCGTGCCGTTCAGCCTTCGAGCTTCCTGCCCTTGGTCGCCCGCACGCCGCGCCAGTTCATCAGCGACGCTTCGTCGATGTTCAGCGTTTTCGGCCGGCCGCGCGAGCCGGGTACGGTGAGCGCCAGACGTTCGCGGAACACGTCGAGCAGTTGCAGCAACTCGCCGTCGGGCAAGGTCATGATCTTGACGCCCTTGCCGCCCGACAGCTCCTTCATCTCCTCCAGCGGGAAGGCGAGCAGGCGGTCGCCGCCCAGCGCGACCACCCACTTGTCGCCCGATCGCAGTTTCACCGGCGGCAGCGCAGTGCTGCCGTCGGTGTTCAGGAAGGCCTTGCCGGCGCGCTGGCGGCTCACCATGTCCTCGATCGCGCAGACGAAGCCGTAACCACCGTCGGACGCCACCAGGAAACGGCTGCCCGGCTCGCCGGTCAGCGCCGCCACCAGTTTCTTGCCGGCGAGATCGGCCAGCGAGGACACCGGCACGCCGTCGCCCTTGCCGCTCGGCAGATCGGTCGGCTTGATGGTGTAGCTGCGGCCGTCGCCGTCGATCAGCACGACCGGCCACACGGTGCGGCACTTCAGCACCGCGAGCGGACCGTCGTCCGCCTTCCAGGTCAGCGCGGCCTCGTCGACGTCATGGCCGGAGCGCAGCCGGCCGAAACCGCCGCGCGACACGATTACGGTGACCGCCTCGTCGATCTGCGGCACTTCGCGCGTGCGGGTCGCCTGCGCATCGGCATTGATCAGCGTGCGGCGCTCGTCGCCGAAACGCTCGACGTCGGCGCGCACTTCGTCGCGCACGAAGGTACGCAGTGCCGCGTCGCTGCCGAGAATGCCGAGCAGACCGGTGCGTTCGGCGTCCAGCGCGTCGCGCTCGCCCTGCAGCTTGATGGCCTCCAGCTTCGCCAGCTGGCGCAGCCGGATTTCCAGTACGTCTTCGGCCTGACGCTCGGTAATGCCGAAGCCGGCCATCAGGTCGGCCTTCGGATCGTCGGCGGCGCGGATGATGGCGATCGCGCGGTCGATGTCGAGCAGGATGGCCAGCCGGCCATCGAGGATGTGCATGCGCTCGTCGATGTCGGCGATGCGCTGCGTGAGGCGGCGCGATACGGCGGCGAGGCGGTAGTCGCACCACTGGCGCAGCACCGCCGGCAGACCGATCTGGCCGGGGCGGCGGTGGGTGTCGAGCAGCGTCAGGTTCAGGCTCGCATTGCACTCGAGATCGGTATAGGCGAACAGGAAGGCCAGCAGGTCTTCCTGGCTCACCGCGCGCGACTTCGGTTCGATCACCAGACGCACCGGATGGCGCGCGTCCGATTCGTCGCGCACCGAATCGATCAGCGAGGTGGCCAGCGTCTTGGTGCGCGCCTGGTCGTCGCTGATCTTCTTCTTGTCGCCCTTGGGCTTGGGGTTGGCGAGGTCGTCGATGCGGCTCATCACGGCACCGGTACTCACGCCGGGCGGCAGTGCGGTGACCACGATCTGCCACTGGCCGCGCGCCAGCGCCTCGACCTCGTAATTGGCCCGCATGCGGAATGAGCCGCGCCCTTCCTTGTAGGCCGCGACGATGCTCTCGCGCGACGAAATGAGCGTGGCGCCGTTCGGGAAGTCCGGCCCCTGGAAGCAGTCGATCACGTCGTCGTCCGGCATGCGCGGATCGATCAGCAGCTTGCAGGTGGCGTCGCCGATTTCGCGCAGGTTGTGCGGCGGGATTTCGCAGGCCATGCCGACCGCGATGCCGGAGGCGCCATTGGCCAGTACCACCGGCAGCCTTGCCGGCAGCAGCGATGGCTCCTGCTGCGTGCCGTCGTAGTTCGGCTGGAACTCGATCACGCCGGCGTTCAGTTCGGACAGCAGCACGTGGCGCGCGAACGGCGTCAGACGGCACTCGGTGTAACGCATCGCGGCCGCGTTGTCGCCGTCCATCGAGCCGAAATTGCCCTGACCGTCGATCAGCGGATAGCGCAGCGTGAAGGGCTGGGCCAGCCGCACCATGGCTTCGTACACCGACGAATCGCCGTGCGGGTGGTACTTGCCGATCACGTCGCCGACCACGCGCGCGGATTTCTTGTGCGCGGCATCCGGCCGGGCGAAGCCGTCCATCGCGTACAGGATGCGACGCTGCACCGGCTTCATGCCGTCTTCCAGCCCCGGCAGCGCGCGCGAGGTCACCACCGACATCGCATAGGTCAGATAGGCCTGCGCCGCGTGCGCATCGACCGGAATGTCGGCGATGTCGGGTTCGAACAGGTTGTCAGTCAACGGAGTGCTCCGGGGGTTTCGTTGTTTGTTCGGAGAGGCTAGGGATGAGGGGCTAGGGGTCAGGAACCAGGGGCTAGGGATGAGGGGCTAGGGACCAGAGAGTAGGTGTGGCTTCGCCACACGAGTTGGATGCAAAACCGCGCGGCGCTCCAGCCCCTCGCCCCTCGCCCCTAGTCCCTAGCCCCTGCCCTCCTCACGCATCCGGCACCACCTTGTCGCCTTCCAGTTCCATCCAGCGGCGGCGGCGTTCGGCTTCTTTCTTGCCCATCAGCATGGTGAAGGTGTTCAGCACCAGATCGGGGTCGGCCCCCTGGGTGATGCGGATGAGCCGCCGCGTTTCCGGGTTCATCGCGGTTTCCTTCAGCTCGTCCGGGTTCATTTCGCCCAGGCCCTTGAAGCGGCTCACCGTCAGCGCACTCTCACTGATGCCGTCGGCGATAAGATTGGCCAGTATGGTGTCGCGCTCGGCCTCGTCCAGTGCGTAAAGGCGGCGCGCCGGTCGCGTCTTGGTTGGCGCGATCTTCACGCAGTACAGCGGCGGCTGGCCGATGAACACGTGGCCGCGCTCGATCAGCTTCGGGAAATGGCGCAGGAAGAGCGTGAGCTGCAGCGTCTGGATGTGCGCACCGTCGACGTCGGCGTCCGACAGGATGATGATCTTGTGGTAGCGCAGGCCGTCCAGCACCGCGTCCGGCGCATCCGGCTTGTGCGGGTCGATGCCCAGCGCCACCGCGATGTCGTGCACCTCGTTGTTGGCGAAGATTTCCGACGAGTCGATCTCGAAGGTGTTCAGTACCTTGCCGCGGAGCGGCAGCACCGCCTGGAACTGGCGGTCGCGCGCCTGCTTGGCGCTGCCACCGGCCGAGTCGCCCTCGACCAGGAAGATTTCGTTCTGCTCCGGCGACGTGCCGGTGGCGTCGGTGAGCTTGCCCGGCAGCAGCGTGACACCGGAACCTGCACGCTTCTCCACCACCTTGCCTGCGCGCGCCCGCGTCTGCGCACTCTTGATCGCCAGGCCGGCGATGCGCTGCGCCTCGGTCGCGTGGTCGTTCAGCCAGCGGTCCAGCGTGTCCTTGATCGCCTCGTACACCAGCTTCACCGCCTCGCGGTTGTTCAGCTTGTCCTTGGTCTGGCCCTGGAAGCGCGGCTCCAGCACCTTGGCGCTCAGCACATAGCTGGCGTGCTGCGATACGTCTTCAGACTGCAGCGCGAGCTTGGCCGGCATCAGGCCGTGGTGGGTGGCGTAGTCCTTCACGGATTCGAACAGCGCCTGCCGCATGCCCGATTCGTGCATGCCGCCGCCCGGCGTCGGGATCAGGTTCACGAAGGATTCGCGCACCGACACGCCCTCGGGGAAGGCGATCGCCCATTCGGCGCCCTCGCCCTCGTCGTAGCCTGCGATCGCCGTGCGCGCACCGCAGAACAGCTCGCACTTCGCGTCGCCGATCTCCTCGCGCAGATAGCCTTCGAGACCGTTGGCGTACTGCCACTCCTGCACCGCCCCGCTTTCCTCGTCCTCGAAGCGGATGCGCACGCCGGGCAGCATCGCACTGCGGGCGCGCAGCAGGTGCTCGATGTCGGCACGCTTTACCTTCGAACTGGCGAAGTACTTCGGGTCCGGCCAGGCGCGCACGCGAGTGCCGGTATGCGACTTCGGGCAGCTGCCGACTTCGGTCAGACCCTGCGAAATACCGTGATCGAAGGTGATCGAATGTTCCTTGCCACCGCGTTTGACCGTCGCCTCCAGCCGCGTCGACAGCGCATTGGTCACCGTCACGCCGACGCCGTGCAGGCCGCCGGCGATCTTGTAGGCCTTGCCCTCGAACTTGCCGCCCGAGTGCGGGATGGTGAAGATGACCTCGATCGCAGGCACCTTCTTGGTCGGGTGGATATCGACCGGAATGCCGCGACCGTTGTCCTCGACCGACACCGAGCCGTCGCCGTGCATCACGACGCGGATGCCGTCGGCGAAGCCGCCCTGCGCCTCGTCGCAGGCGTTGTCGATCATTTCCTGGATGATGTGGTTCGGACTTTCGGTCCGGGTGTACATGTCCGGCCGCTTCTGGATCGGCGCGATGCCTTCGAGCACCTGGATTTCAGCGGCGTTGTAGCTGGGAGTCGTCATCGGAGTGAATCAGCGGAACGGGAGCGCGGCACGCGCCGCGCGGAAGGCCGCTAGTGTGCACGGAGAGGGGCGCGCCCGTCGATATTGACATGCGCCCACCGACGCGGCAGCGCCTGCCGCCCGACTCCACTCATATACACTGCGTCCCTTTTTGCCCGACGCCATGTGGTTCAAGAACCTGCAGATCTACCGCCTCACCGCTCCCTTCGCGCTCGCCCCTGAACAGCTCGACGAAAAGCTCGCCGCCAAGGCCTTCCAGCCGGGCAGCAGCGTGGAGATGCAGCGCATGGGCTGGATGTCGCCGCGCGACAACGGCACGCTGGTGCATGCAGTCGGCGGCCAGATGCTGATCACGCTGCGCACCGAGAAGAAGCTGCTGCCGGCCACCGTCATCAATCAGGTGGCCAAGGCCCGTGCCCAGGAAATCGAGGAAAAGCAGGGCTACAAGCCCGGCCGAAAGGAAATGCGCGAGCTGAAGGACAGCGTCACCAACGAACTGCTGCCGCGCGCCTTCGCCATCTGGCGCGATACGCAGGTGTGGATAGACCCGGTCAAGGGTCGCATCGTTGTCGACGCAGCGGCCAGCGCCAAGGGCGACGAGGTGATGCAGCTGCTGAACGAGTGTGTCGAACAGCTGGGCGCCCGCCCGCTGCAGACCGCGCTGTCGCCGGTGTCAGCGATGACCTCCTGGCTGGCCGCCGACGAGGCGCCCGCCGGCTTCAGCATCGATCAGGACACCGAACTGCGCTCCAGCACGCAGTCCAAAGCCACCGTGCGCTACGTGCGCCATGCGCTGGAAGCGGACGACCTGCGCCGTCACATCGAAGCCGGCAAGCAGTGCACCCGTCTGGCGCTGAGCTGGATGGACCGCGTGTCCTTCACACTGACCGAGAACCTCGCGGTGAAGCGTGTGGCCCCGCTGGACGTGCTGACCGAAAACGACGACGGCAGCGGCGACGAAGCGGAGCGCTTCGACACCGATTTCGCGCTGATGACCGGCGAAGTCAGCCGCCTGATCGATCACCTCGAAGAAGCGCTGGGCGGCGTCGCGTCGAACTGAGTGCACCGCCGCGAAGCACGACCGACATGGCGACTGCGAATGGAAACGGTTTGCGCCACGATTTCGCCGGTTGCCATCAAACCCAACACAGAAGCCAGAATGGGCGCATCATCGAACAATCTTCATATGCGCCGGACATCCGGGAAGTGAGATAAGCCATGCAAGGAAAGCAGGTCATCCTCGACGCGCTGAACGCGCTCTTGGTCTACGAACTGGCGGCACGCGACCAGTACTTCATCCATTCGCGCATGCTCGACGAATGGGGCTTCAGCAAGGCGGCCGCGCGTATCGCGCATGAAATGGATGACGAGACCGGCCACGCCGACGCGCTGATACGCCGCATCCTGATGCTGAGCGGTACGCCTGACATGAAGCCCGCCCCGCTGAACGTCGGACACGACGTCGTCAGCATTTTCGAGAACGATCTGGCGGTCGAGATCTCCGTCGTGAAGCACCTGCGCGAAGTGATGGCGCTGACCGAGAAGGAGCAGGACTACGTCACCCGCGATCTGCTGCTGCCGATGCTGAAGGACACCGAAGAGGACCACGCGCACTGGCTGGAACAGCAGTTGCGCCTGATCAAGCTGATGGGTGAACAGAACTACCTGCAGAGCGCTGCGGGCTGAACGCCGACGGCGGCGATGGCCGGGGAGTGCGCTCCGCCATCGCCGCACGATGCGATGCCTCGGCACATGCCATGACGACGAGCGCCTCGCGCGCGGCGAATGCCGGCGCGAAGGACTCGCACAATCAACAACAGGGGAATTTGGTGGGGTGGCTGATGGGACTCGAACCCACGACAACTGGAATCACAATCCAGGACTCTACCAACTGAGCTACAGCCACCACTGGGACGACTGCCAAACGGCAACCGCTTTGAAACTCTCTCAGGCCTTTGCTGGCCTGCCCGGCAGGAATCGAACCCGCAACCTACGGCTTAGAAGGCCGTTGCTCTATCCAGTTGAGCTACGGGCAGGTACTAAGAACGGTGTTGCGGACCGATTATGGTCGGGGTGGAGGGATTCGAACCCCCGACATCTTGCTCCCAAAGCAAGCGCGCTACCGGGCTGCGCTACACCCCGAGAGGCCGAGATATTACCGGCCGACCGGGGTGCGGTCAATGCCTGCAGAGCGTTTCAGCGAAATATCTTCAAAGAAATTCGCCGGACGCCCCGCAGTACATCAGCCCTGCTCGCCGTTTGCCTCCGGCGCAGCCAGCAGTGCCTTCATCGACAGGCGGATGCGGCCCTTCTCGTCGGTCTCGAGCACCTTCACCTTCACCTGCTGACCTTCCTTCAGGTGATCGGCAACGTTGGCGATGCGCTCGTTGGCGATCTGCGAAATGTGCAGCAGACCATCCTTGCCCGGCAGCACGCTGACGATGGCGCCGAAATCCAGCAGACGCAGCACCGTGCCGTCATAGACCTTGCCCACTTCCACTTCGGCCGTGATGGCCTCGATGCGGCGCTTGGCGTGCTCGGCCGCTTCCGAATTCACCGATGCGATGGTGATGGTGCCGTCGTCGCCGATGTCGATCGTTGCACCGGTCTCTTCGGTCAGCGCGCGGATCACTGCACCACCTTTGCCGATCACGTCGCGGATCTTTTCCGGATTGATCTTCATCGTCAACAGGCGCGGTGCGTAGGTCGACACGCCCTCACGGGCGCCCGACATCGACTGCTGCATGATGCCGAGAATGTGCTTGCGCGCTTCGTGGGCCTGGGCCAGCGCAACCTGCATGATTTCCTTGGTGATGCCCTGGATCTTGATGTCCATCTGCAGCGCGGTGATGCCGCTGTCGGTACCGGCCACCTTGAAGTCCATGTCGCCGAGGTGATCTTCGTCGCCGAGGATGTCGGTCAGCACGGCAAAACGGTTGCCGTCCTTGATCAGGCCCATCGCGATGCCGGCGACATGAGCCTTCAGCGGCACGCCGGCGTCCATCAGTGCGAGCGAACCGCCGCACACCGAAGCCATCGACGACGAACCGTTCGATTCGGTAATTTCCGACACCACGCGCATCGAGTAGCTGAACTCTTCCGGCGACGGCAGCACGGCGAGCAGCGCGCGCTTGGCCAGACGGCCGTGGCCGATCTCGCGGCGCTTCGGTGCGCCGAAGCGGCCGGTTTCACCGGTGGCGAACGGCGGCATGTTGTAGTGAAGCATGAAGCGGTCGCGGTACTCGCCGCCCAGCGCGTCGATGATCTGCTCGTCGCGGCCGGTGCCCAGCGTGGCGATGACCAGCGCCTGCGTCTCGCCGCGCGTGAACAGCGCCGAACCGTGGGTGCGCGGCATCACGCTGTTGCGAATGGCGATCGGACGCACGGTGCGCGTGTCGCGACCGTCGATGCGCGGCTCGCCGTTCAGGATGCGGCTGCGCACGATGCGCGCTTCCATGTCGAAGAAGTAGTTCTTGATCGTGTTCACGTCCGGCGCCGTGGCGGCGTCGGCGGTCAGCGCGGCGATCACTTCGTCGCGCAGCGCGTTCACGCTCTGGCTGCGCACCTGCTTCTGGGTGATGCGGTAGGCATCCTGCAGCTTGGCTTCGGCCAGCTCGGAAATGCGGTTCCACAGCGCTTCGTCGCGGGCCGGCGCCTGCCAGTCCCACTCCGGCTTGCCGGCGACTTCGACCAGTTCATTGATCGCATTGATCGCGGCCTGCATCTGCTCGTGGCCATAGACCACAGCGCCCAGCATGACTTCTTCCGACAGCTCCATCGCTTCCGACTCGACCATCAGCACGGCTGCTTCGGTGCCGGCGACGACCAGATTCAGCTTGCTGTCCTTCAGCTGCGAGGCAGTCGGGTTCACGATGTACTGACCGTCGATATAGCCCACGCGAGCGGCGCCGATCGGACCGCTGAACGGGATGCCGGAGATCGCCAGTGCGGCGGATGCACCGATCATGGCCGGGATGTCGGCATCGACTTCCGGATTCAGCGACAGCACCTGAACGATGACTTGGACTTCGTTGTAGAAGCCTTCGGGAAACAGCGGGCGGATCGGGCGATCGATCAGGCGCGAGGTCAGCGTTTCCTTCTCGGTCGGGCGGCCTTCGCGCTTGAAGAAACCACCGGGGATACGGCCGGCGGCATAGAACTTTTCTGCGTAATCAACGGTGAGCGGGAAGAAATCCTGGCCGGCCTTTGCCGACTTCTGGGCCACGACGGTCGCCAGCACGACGGTTTCTTCGACGTTTACGATGACGGCGCCGCTCGATTGACGCGCGATCTCGCCGGTTTCCAGCACCACTTTCTGGGTGCCGAACATGAATTCCTTGCGGGTAGCGTTAAGCAAGTCGATTCCTTTCGATTCGATAAGTGACGGGCATCGTCCGCCCGCCAGAAAAAACAAACCGGCGGAGCCGCCAAGGACTCACGCCGGTATGTGGTGTCAAGCCTCAGGAGGCCTGGACATTGCCTGCGGATGCAATTACTTGCGCAGACCGAGGCGACCGATCAGCGAACGATAGCTGTCGGCGTTGGTGCGCTTCAGGTAGTCGAGCAGCTTGCGACGCTGGCTCACCATCTTGAGCAGACCACGACGCGAGTGGTGGTCCTTGACGTGTTCCTTGAAGTGACCGGTCAGGTCGTTGATGCGTGCGGTCAGCAGGGCGACTTGAACTTCGGGCGACCCCGTATCGCCGGCCGCGCGCTGGAAGTCGGCCACGATGCGGGCTTTGTCGGCGGAAACGATAGCCATTGATCTAAACTCTCTCGTTTGGAAAACCCAAAATTATACGCCACAGTTGCGCAATCTCAAGCCCATTTCAAGGCTTTTGCGCACTTTCCTGTGGCAACAGACGCTTCACCCGCAAGCGGGCGCCGCGTACAACGACCAGACCGAGAAAAACCGGTCCGGCATAGGCGCGCAACACGCCTTCTTCTTGCAACGCAATGTCCGTGTCGACCGCTGAAAGCGGCACCGACTGACCGTTGATCAGGCGCTGCGCATCCGCGTCGGCAATCCGGCAGAGCGGCATGTCCTGCAACAGGATGTCGGCGGGATACAACAGCGACGCGCGCGCGTCCTCGTCGAGCGCGGCGATCTGCTCAAGCGTCACCGCACGATCGAGCCGCAGGGGCCCGGTGCGCGTGCGGCGCAGTCCGGTCAGATGCGCACCACAGCCCAGCATCGCACCGATGTCTTCGGCCAGCGTACGGATGTAGGTACCTTTGCTGCACAGCACGCGCATCGAGAATGACGGCAGCGCGACATCCAGCAGTTCGATCTCGTGTATGCGTACATGGCGCACCGCCCGCTCGATGGTCTCGCCTGCGCGGGCGTATTCGTAGAGCGGCTTGCCGGCGTGCTTGAGCGCAGAGTGCATCGGCGGAATCTGCTCGATGTCGCCGGTATGCGCATCGACGGCGCGGCGCAGCGCAGCTTCGTCGATCTCGACTGTGCGGGTTTCGAGTACCTCGCCTTCGGCGTCCCCGGTCGTCGTCCGCACACCGAGCCGTACCTGGGCGACATACTCCTTGTCGGCATCCAGCATCAGCCCGGCAAAGCGGGTCGCCTCGCCGAAGCAGACCGGCAGCAGACCACTGGCCAGCGGATCGAGCGTACCGGTGTGTCCGGCGCGGGCGGCCTGAAACAGACGACGCGCCTTCTGCAGCGCGTCGTTTGAACTGAGACCTATGGGTTTGTCGAGCAACAGCACACCGTTGATCGCCTTCCAGCGCGAGCGTGGCTGCAACTCAATCCTCGCCGGTGGAGGGGCCGGAATGCAGGGCCTTGTCGATCAGGCGCGACAACTGGTCGGCACGCTCCATCGTCTGGTCATGCACGAAGTGCAGCTGCGGCGTGGTGTGTATGCGCACGCGGCGACCGATCTCCCGGCGCAGGAAGCCGGACGCGCGCACCAGACCTTCGTGTATCAGCTTCTGCGCATCACCTTCGGCCAGCGTGCTGTAGTAGATCTTGGCGTGCGCATAGTCCGGCGTCAGTTCGACCGCGGTCAGCGACACCATGCCGACGCGCGGGTCCTTCAGTTCGGTCGCGATCAGCTGAGCCAGTTCTCGGCGGATCGCTTCCGACACTCGGTCACTGCGTGCATAACGTTCGGCCATTGCGTGTGGGCGTCAGGCTCAGGCGAGCTTGCGCGCGATTTCCTGGATTTCGAAGACCTCGAGCTGGTCGCCTTCTTCGATCTCGTTGTAACCGCGCAGCGACAAGCCGCACTCGTAACCTTCCTTGACTTCCTTGACGTCGTCCTTGAAGCGCTTGAGCGAATCGAGCTCGCCGGTCCACACCACCACGTTGTTGCGCAGCAGGCGGGCGCTGGCGCCACGCTTGACCAGACCCGAAAGCACCATACAACCGGCAATCGTGCCGATCTTGGTACCGCGGAACACCTGGCGGATTTCCACCGTACCGAGCACGTGTTCGCGCTTTTCCGGCGCCAGCATGCCCGACAGCGCAGCCTTCACCTCATCGACCGCTTCGTAGATGATGGTGTAGTAACGCAGATCGACACCGAAGTTCTCGGCCAGCTTGCGCGCACCGACATCGGCGCGGACGTTGAAGCCGATGATGACGCCCTTGGAAGCCTGCGCCAGGTTCACGTCGGTTTCCGAGATCGCACCAACCGCGGCGTGAATCACCTGCACGCGCACTTCGTCGGTGGACAGCTTCATCAGCGACTGCACCAGCGCTTCCTGCGAACCCTGAACGTCAGCCTTGATGATGAGCGGCAGCACGCGGACTTCGCCCTCGCCCATCTGCTCGAACATCGATTCCAGCTTGGCGGCCTGTTGCTTCGCCAGCTTCACGTCGCGGAACTTGCCCTGACGGAACAGTGCAATTTCACGCGCCTTGCGTTCGTCGGCCAGCACCATCGCCTCGTCACCGGCGGCGGGCACGTCGGACAGACCCTGGATTTCCACCGGGATCGACGGACCCGCTTCGCTGATCGCCTTGCCGGACTCGTCCAGCATGGCGCGCACACGGCCGAATACCTGACCGCACAGCAGGATGTCGCCGCGCTTCAGCGTACCGGACTGCACCAGCACCGACGCGACCGGACCCTTGCCCTTGTCGAGACGCGCTTCGATCACCAGACCGCGCGCCGGCGCATCCTTCGGCGCCTTCAGCTCCAGCACCTCGGCCTGCAGCAGCACGTTCTCGAGCAGTTCGTCGATGCCCGTACCCTTCTTCGCCGACACCGGGATGAAGGGCGAGTCACCACCGTATTCTTCCGGCACCACACCTTCGGCCACCAGTTCCTGCTTCACGCGGTCCGGGTTGGCTTCCGGCTTGTCGATCTTGTTGATCGCGACAACCATCGGCACGCCGGCGGCCTTTGCATGATGGATGGCTTCGCGCGTCTGCGGCATCACGCCGTCGTCGGCGGCGACCACCAGGATGACCAGGTCGGTCGCCTTCGCACCGCGGGCACGCATCGCCGTGAAGGCCTCGTGGCCCGGGGTGTCGAGGAAGGTGATCATGCCGCGCGGCGTATCGACGTGATAGGCGCCGATGTGCTGCGTAATGCCGCCCGCTTCGCCGGCCGCCACACGGGCACGGCGGATGTAGTCGAGCAGCGAGGTCTTGCCGTGATCGACGTGACCCATGACGGTGACGACCGGTGCGCGCGGCAGCAGTTCGACATCCTTGTGCTCTTCGTCGGCTTCGCCGAGGAAGGCTTCCGGATCGTCCAGCTTGGCCGGCTTGGCGACGTGGCCCATTTCCTCGACCAGGATCATTGCGGTTTCCTGGTCCAGCACCTGGTTGATCGTGACCATCTGACCGAGCTTCATCAGCACCTTGATCAGTTCAGTCGCCTTGATCGCCATCTTGTGGGCGAGGTCGGCGACGGAAATCGTTTCCGGCACCAGCACTTCGCGCACGACGGCCTCGATCGGCGCCTGCTGCTGGCCCTGATCGTGGTCGCGATGGTTGCGGCCCTTCGGGCCACCACGCCAGCCGCCGGTACCGGCGTCGCCGCGCGTCTTGATCTGACGGCGCTTGGCGGCGTCGTCCTTCCAGTTCGAACCCGGCTTGGCCTTGGCTGCAGCGGGCGCAGCGGGCTTGCTCTTGGCTGCCTTGTCGTCCGGCTTGGCCGGTTTGTGCAGCGTTCCGGCAGGCGCCTTCGCGGCCGCAGCCTTCGCCTCTTCCTCCGCTTTAGCCTTCGCTTCGGCTTCGGCTTGCGCGCGCACCAGACGGGCTTCCGTCTCCTGGCGCATGCGGATTTCGCGTTCCTGCTTCTCCTTGAGCTCACGCGCCTGATGGGCGAGCAGTTCGGAGTGGCGCTTGGCTTCGCGTTCGCGCGCGGTCAGCGGACGCGGCTCGGTCGGCGCAGCGGCCTCGGCCACGGCTTCCGGGGCGCTTTCGGCCACCGGCTCGGGCGTCTCAACCGGCGCGGGTTCGGGTTCGGGCTCAGGTTCCGGCTCGGGTTCGGGCTCAGGTTCCGGCGCCACTTCGAGCACCGGTTCCGGCACCACCGGCGTCGGCTCGGGCTCGGGGACAAAAGTCGCCTCCTCCGCCACGACGTCTGCCGCGACCTCTTCGGTCGCCGCTGCCTGCGCAGCTTCTTCGGCCAGCAGTTCGGCCGGATCGCGCTTGACCAGCACGCGCTTCTTGCGCACTTCGACCTGTACGGTACGCGCCTGACCGGACGAATTGGTCGCCTTGATCTCGGTGGTCTGACGACGGGTCAGCGTGATCTTGGTCTTTCCCGCCGTATCGCCGTGCTGACGCCGCAAGTAGTCGAGCAGGCGCGTCTTGTCCTGCTCGGTCAGCGAATCGCCTTCGCTCTTCTTGTCCACACCGGCCTGCTTCAGCTGCTCAAGCAGCGCGGCCGCGGGGATTTTCAGCTCGGTCGCAAACTGGGAAACACTCATCAACGCCATACCGTCCTCAATTATTCAAACCAGTGCGCGCGCGCAGTGGTGATCAGCGATGTCGCGCGCGCAGCATCGATGCCGGCGATCTCGACCAGTTCATCAACAGCGAGATCAGCCAGATCATCGCGCGTGCGCACATTGGCACGCGCCAGCTGCGCCGCCAGCTGCTTGTCCATGCCGTCCAGCGCCAGCAGGGCATCATCGACCTGCTCCAGCTGCTCTTCGTCGACGATGGCTTCGGTCAGCAGCACGTTACGTGCGCGGGTACGCAGTTCGTTCACCGTATCTTCGTCGAACGCCTCGATCTCGAGCATTTCGGCCAGCGGCACGTAAGCCACTTCCTCCAGCGTCGAGAAGCCTTCCTCGATCAGGATGTCCGCCACTTCCTCATCCACGTCCAGCTTGGCCATGAACAGCAGGCGGATGGCGGCGTTCTCGGCGTCGGACTTGGCGGCCGACTGCTCGACCGTCATCAGGTTGATCTTCCAGCCGGTCAGCTCGGACGCGAGGCGCACGTTCTGGCCGCTGCGACCGATGGCAATCGCGAGGTTGTCTTCGCTGACCACCACGTCCATGCTGTGTGCGTCCTCATCCACCACGATGGAGGCGACTTCGGCCGGCGCCAGCGCGCCGATGACGAACTGCGCCGGATCAGGCGACCACAGGATGATGTCGACGCGCTCGCCGCCCAGCTCGTTGGTCACCGCCTGCACGCGCGAACCGCGCATGCCGATGCAGGTGCCTTGCGGATCGACGCGCGGATCGTTCGACTTGACAGCGATCTTGGCGCGGATGCCCGGGTCACGGGCGGCGCCCTTGATCTCGATGAGGCCGTCTTCGATCTCCGGCACTTCGAGCTCGAACAGCTTCATGATGAACTCGGGCGCGGTACGCGACAGGATGATCTGCGGGCCACGCGCCTGGCGATCGACACGCAGCAGCACTGCCTTGACGCGGTCGCCGACACGCAGGTTCTCGCGGGCAATGATGTGTTCGCGCGGCAGTAGCGCCTCCAGGCGGCCCACTTCGACGATGGCATTGCCGCGCTCGATGCGCTTGATGGTGCCGGTGACCAGATGGTCCTTGCGCTCAAGGAAGTCGTTCAGGATCTGTTCGCGCTCGGCATCACGGATGCGCTGCAGGATGACCTGCTTGGCGGCCTGCGCACCGATGCGGCCGAAATCGACCGGCTCCAGGGCTTCTTCGATGTAGTCGTCGACCTGGATGTCGGCGATCTGCTCGCGGGCGTCGATCAGGCCGATCTCGGCCTCGTCGTTCTCGACCAGTTCGTCCGGCAGCACGTGCCAGCGACGGAAGGCTTCGTACTCGCCGGTTTCGCGGTCGATCGACACGCGCACGTCGGCGTCGTCATGGGTGCGCTTCTTGGTGGCCGAAGCCAGTGCGGTTTCGAGAGCGCCGAAAACCACTTCGCGGGACACATTCTTTTCGCGTGCCAGTGCATCGACCAGCAACAGAATCTCGCGACTCATCGTTTCAACTCCTGCTTGCGTTCAAAGTCCGGCACCAGGCGGGCACGTTCGATCTGCGACAGTTCGAACTCGTGGGCTTCGCCCTTGATCTCGAGGGTGAGCCGGTCGTTGGCCACGCCGGCCAGTCGACCGGTGAAATTGCGTTGATTGCCCACCGGCACGCGCAGGCGCAGCTGCGCCTCCTGCCCGGTGAAGCGAACGAAGTCGGCGGTCTTGCGCAGCGGGCGATCAAGCCCCGGGGAGGACACTTCAAGACGGTCGTAATCGACGTTTTCGACCATGAAAAGGCGGGTCAGGTGATTGCTCACCGTGACGCAGTCATCCACCATGATGCCCTTGTCGGTGTCGATGAAGACACGCAGCAGACGGCCTCTTGGCGAGGTTTCAAGATCGACGAATTCGTAGCCGAGCCCAGTTACCGCCTGCTCGATCAGTTCCGCAACACTCATCCCAGCAACACACTTCCGGATGTACAAATAAAAAATGGGCTGACCGCCCATCGAAAAACGCCGGCCGGGCCAGCGCAACAAGCCGAGGAGTGTAACAGAGGCCATCCATCCCCTCAAGCTGCAAGGATGGACGGCCCCGCCCAACGGTGGTATGTCGTCAGGCCTCTCCGCCGCCTGCCGCAGGCTTGGCCGACGAGCGGCGACGGCGACGCGGCGCGCGCTTGCGGGCCGGGGTGTCGCCCTCGCCACCTTGCGGCGACGGTGCGCCCTGTTGCGGCGCAGCGCGATTGCCACCCTCACCGGCTTCACGCGGCTTGCGCGGACCGCGGCGACGGCCGCGCTTGGGCGACGTCGGCGTTTCGCCGTCGACCGGCGGCCGGACTTCGTCTACCGGCCCCTTGCGCTGCTTGCCCTTGGCCGGCACCACCGACAACAGCTTCTCGACCTGTTCCGCCTTGAGCTCCTCCGACTTGCCGCGCGCCAGACGTCGCGGCAGCTCGAACGGGCCATAGCGCACGCGCATCAGTCGGCTCACGGTCAGACCGATCGCCTCGAACATACGACGCACCTCGCGGTTGCGGCCTTCGGACAGCGTGACGCGGTACCAGTGGTTCGAACCTTCGCCGCCGCCGTCGGCCAGCGAATTGAACTTGGCGATGCCATCTTCGAGCTCGATGCCGTCGGTCAGCTTCTTCGACTGTTCCGGCGAGAGCTCCCCGATCAGCCGCACCGCGTACTCACGTTCGAGCTCGTAGCTCGGATGCATCAGCTTGTTGGCCAGCTCGCCGCTGGTGGTGAAGACCAGCAGACCCGAAGTGTTGAAGTCGAGGCGACCGACCGCGATCCAGCGGCCACCCCCCACCTTGGGCAGCTTGTCGAACACCGACGGACGGCCTTCCGGGTCGTCGCGCGACACGATTTCGCCTTCCGGCTTGTGGTAGATCAGCACGCGCGGCGCACGCTGGGCGAAGTGGATGTGGATCAGCTTGCCATTGACGCGGACCTTGTCCTCCGGCCCGACGCGCTGACCCACGTGCGCCGGCAGCGAGTTGACGCTGATGCGGCCGGCGACGATCCAGTCTTCCAGTTCGCGGCGCGAACCCAGGCCCATGTCCGCCAGCATCTTGTGCAGCTTCTGCGGTTCGTTGAACACCACCGGGCCGCGCCGCTTGTTCTTGCTGTCCTGCGAGCGGTAATTGGCCACGTTGCCATTGACCTCGCCACCGGCGCCCGGCCTGCGTCTACCTTGCATCATTGAATTCCATCACCTTCTGTAGTTCGGCCAGCGGCGGCAGCTCAGCGAGCGTGCGCAGGCCCAGGTCGTCGAGAAAACGTCGTGTCGTTGCATACAGCGCCGGCCGGCCGGGGACTTCGCGGTAACCCACGCTGTCTATCCAGCCGCGCCCTTCGAGCGCCTTGATGATGCCCGGCGACACCGCCACACCGCGGATGTCCTCGATATCGCCGCGCGTCACCGGCTGGCGGTACGCAATGATCGCCAGCGTTTCCAGCACCGCTCTGGAATACTTCGCGGGCTTTTCATTCTTCAGTCGATCCAGGTAGGGCTGAACGTCCGCGGTGGTGCGGAAACGCCAGCCGGACGACACCTGGACCAGTTCGATGCCCCGCCCCGCCCAGTCCTCGCGCAACTCGTCGAGCAGACGACGGATCAACGCGTGGTCGAGCTCCTGTTCGAACAGCTTGCGCAGTTCGCCGGTACTCATCGCGTCCTGGCTGGCGAGCAGCGCGGCTTCGAGTACGCGCTTGACCTCAGACGGGCTCGGCGACTGCGGCTGTTCGGGCAGTTCGGACATAAATCGGCGCAAAGGCTTCGAGCTGAAGCAGTTCAATCAGGTTCTCGCGGGCCAGTTCGAGCACCGCGAGAAAATTCACCACCATCTGGGCGGCCGGCGCGCCAACCTCGAACAACTGGTCGAAGCGCAGATCACCTTCTTCGTGCAGCCGACGCAGGATGCCGGACATGAACTCACGCACCGACAGCGCCTCGCGCGTGACCTTGTGATGGCGGGTCATGTCGGCACGGCGCATCAGCGCCAGCCAGGCCAGCTGCAGATCGGTCGCACTCACGTTCGGCTGGATCTCGACCAGCCGCTCGGCCACCTGCACGCCGACCCACTCGTGCTCGCGCTGGATGCGTGGAATCGCGTCCAGCGCCAGCGCGGCCGCCTTCATCTGTTCGTACTCGATCAGCCGGCGTACCAGTTCAGCGCGCGGATCCTCGCCCTCGTCGGCGGCTTCACGCGGCGGCCGCGGCAGCAGCATGCGAGACTTGATCTCGAGCAGCATGGCCGCCATCAGCAGGTATTCCGCCGCCAGTTCCAGGCGTTGCGAGCGCATCGCCTCGACGTAGACGAGGTATTGCGCGGTCAGCGGCGCCATCGGAATGTCGAGGATATCGACGTTGGCCTTGCGTATCAGGTAGAGCAGCAGATCGAGCGGCCCCTGGAACGCGTCCAGGAACACTTCGAGCGCGTCGGGCGGAATGTACAGGTCGAGCGGAAGTTTTTCCAGCGCCTCGCCATACAGGCGCGCCGGTGGCGCAGCCGTTTCGGCCGGCACCGGTTCAGCGATGAGCGCCTCGCCGGACATCAGGCGTAGTTCAGGCCCATGGCCTCGCGCACGTCGCGCATCGTTTCCGACGCCAGCTTGCGCGCCCGTTCGCAGCCATCGGCGACGATGTTGCGCAACAGCATCGGATCTTCCTCGTACTGCTTCGCGCGCTCGTGGATCGGCGCCTGTTCCTTCAGCACCGCGTCGATCACCGGCTGCTTGCACTCCAGGCAACCGATGCCGGCCGAGCGGCAACCTTCCTGTACCCACTGCTTGACCGAGTCGTCCGAGTAGATCACATGGAATTGCCACACCGGGCAGCGGTCCGGATCACCCGGATCGGTACGGCGCACGCGCTGGGTATCGGTCATCATGCCGCGGATCTTCTTGGTGACGACCTCGGGTTCTTCACGCAGCATCAGCGTGTTGTTGTAGGACTTGGACATCTTCTGCCCGTCCAGACCCGGCATGCGGGCCGCCTCGGTCAGCAGTGCGCCCGGCTCGGCCAGGATCATCTTGCCGCCGCCTTCCAGATAGCCGTACAGACGCTCGCGGTCGCCCAGACTCAGGCTCTGCGCCTCCTCTAGCAGCGCCTTGCCCTGCGCCAGCGCGTCTTCCTTGCCTTCCTGCTGGTACAGGCGGCGCAGTTCCTCGTACAGCTTGCCGCGCTTGCCGCCCAGCTTCTTCACCGCCTCACGCGCCTTGTCCTCGAAACCGGGCTCGCGGCCGTACAGATGGTTGAAGCGACGGGCCACCTCGCGCGTCAGTTCGACGTGCGGCACCTGGTCCTCGCCCACCGGCACCAGATTGGCGCGGTAGATCAGGATATCGGCCGACTGCAGCAACGGATAGCCGAGGAAGCCGTAGGTCGCCAGATCCTTGTCGGCCAGCTTTTCCTGCTGGTCCTTGTAGGTCGGCACCCGTTCCAGCCAGCCGAGCGGACACATCATCGACAGCAGCAGATGCAGTTCGGCGTGCTCCGGCACCCGCGACTGGATGAACAGCGTCGCCTGGTTGGGATCGACACCCGCGGCAAGCCAGTCGATCAGCATGTCCCACACGCTGCGCTCGATCACCTGCGTGTCTTCGTAATTGGTGGTCAGCGCATGCCAGTCGGCAACGAAGAACAGACAGGGGTATTCGTGCTGCAGCTTGACCCAGTTCTTCAGCACGCCGTGGTAGTGACCAAGATGCAGGCGACCGGTGGGGCGCATGCCGGAAAGAACGCGTTCTGCGTACATGTTATCGATTCATCCGGTTCAGAAAAGCAGGGACATCAGCAGCGCGTTCGCCAGTACGAGCAGCGGACGCAGGATGTCGTCGAGTACGTGCGACACCAGCAGCGCGATCAGGATGAACATGCCGTAAGGCTCGATGCGCGCGAACACCATGGACGGACCGCGCGGCAGCAGGCTCACCATGATGCGTCCGCCGTCGAGCGGCGGTATGGGCAGAAGGTTCAGCACCATCAGCACCAGATTGATCAGTATGCCGGCCTTGGCCATCAGCAGCAGCGGCTCGGCAAAGTAGTGACCGGGCATGCCGAGTGCCAGCTTCATTGCCAGCCCCCAGCCCAGTGCCATCACCAGATTGGCGGCCGGACCGGCTGCCGCAACCCAGAACATGTCCTGCTTCGGGCGACGCAGCCGCGAGAAATCGACCGGCACCGGCTTGGCCCAGCCGAACAGCAGGCCCTCGTGACCCGCCATCGCGCCGACGAAATACATGACCAGCGGCACCAGTATCGTGCCGACCGGATCGATGTGCTTCAAGGGGTTGGCGGTGATCCGGCCGGCCAGATGCGCGGTCGGGTCCCCCTTCATCAGTGCGGCGTATCCGTGGGCCGCCTCGTGCAGCGTAATGGCAAGCACGACCGGCAGCACGATGACCGCCAAGCGTGCAATGCTTTCGTCCATAGGCGGGCGGATGCTAGCAGAACGCGGCCGGCACGTCAGTCCAGGCCGAAGCGCGCGACGTCGCCCGCGCCGGCGCGTACCAGTTCGGGCGTGCCCGACGACAGGTCGATCACCGAAGTCGGTTGCGTACCGCAGTGACCGGCGTCGATCACCAGATCGAGCTCGTGCTGCAGGCGCTCGCGGATGTCCTCGGCGTCGGTCAGCGGAAGCTCCTCGCCCGGCAGCAGCAAGGTCGAGCCGAGCAGCGGTTCGCCCAGCGCCTCCAGCAATGCCGACACGACCGGATGGTCCGGCACCCGCAGGCCGATCGTTTTGCGCTTCGGATGGAGAATGCGCCGCGGCAGCTCCCGCGTCGCCTCCAGAATGAAGGTATAGGGCCCCGGCGTCGCACTCTTCAGAAGCCGGAACTGAGCGTTATCGACCTTGGCGAGGTTGGCGATGTCCGACAGATCACGGCACATCATCGTGAAGTGGTGATGCACGTCCACGTCACGGATGCGGCGGATGCGCTCGAGCACGCGGGCGTCGCCCACATGCCCGACCAGCGACCAGGCGCAGTCGGTCGGAATGGCCGCCAGCCCGCCATCCCGGAGGATGTCGGCGGCGTGTCGTATCAGACGGGGTTGCGGATTGTCCGGATGTACGGTGAAAAGCTGTGCCACGTGGATGTATTCGTCAAAGGGTGTGGAAAAGCGGCGTCAGGCCGGACAGGCGGCACGCGAACCGAGCTCAGGCGCATGCCACACCGGTTCGACACCGGCGGGCAGATGGGCGCCTCGTCCGAGGTCGATCGGACTTTCGTCCGGCGCATGGAAGTCGGACGCGCGCGAGGCGTAGAAACCGAAATCGCGGGCCAGCCGGGCGAAATGCCTGACCTCGGCCTCGCCGTGCGAGCCGGACACCACCTCGATGGCCTGCCCTCCGGCATCGCGGAAGTCGCCCAGCAGGCGCAGCAACTGATCGCCGGAGATGCGATAGCGGCCCGGATGGGCGACCACGGCGACGCCGCCAGCGCCGCGTATCCACGCCACCGCCTGCTCCAGCGCCGTCCATTGGTGTTCGATGTAGCCCGGGCGACCGCGCACCAGATAGTCGCGGAACACCGCATGCACGTCCGGCGCATAGCCCTGCTCGACCAGCACGCGTGCGAAGTGTGACCGACCGACGAGCGACGGATTGCCGGCATGGCGCATCGCGTTGGCGTAGGCGTCGCGCACGCCCAGCGCTTCCAGCGCATCGGCCATGCGCAATGCGCGCTCGTCGCGGCCGCTGCGCACGCTGGCCAGCCCCTGCTCCAGCGGCGCGTGGCGCGGATCGATGCCGAGCCCGACGACGTGGATGGTGGTGCCGTGCCAGGTGACGGAGATCTCGACGCCGTCGATGAACCGCATGCCCAGCGCACGCGCTTGCTCGCGCGCTTCGTCGAGTCCGCCCAGGTTGTCGTGATCGGTGAGCGACCACAGTTCGACGCCATTGGCCGCGGCGCGCGCGGCGAGCGCGGCCGGCGACAGTACGCCGTCGGAGTGGCAGGAGTGACAGTGCAGATCGGCATTCATAACTTTGGGATTCTAGCAGGCGGCCGCTGACGGTCCTGCGCGGCTACAATCTCGCCCGGTCAAACCCACCAGGAAACAGCAATGAATCATCCGGACAATCTTCGCTACACCGACACACACGAATGGGTCAGGGTCGAACAGGATGGCACCGTGACGGTCGGCATCACCGACCACGCGCAGGATGCCCTCGGAGATGTGGTCTTTCTGCAGCTGCCCGATGTCGGCCGCACCGTCGCCCGCACCGAGGCGATGGCGGTGATCGAATCGGTCAAGTCGGCCTCCGACATCCACGCCCCGGTGTCGGGGACGGTCACCGCGGTCAATGCCCCGGTCGCCGACCAGCCTGAATCGGTCAATCAAGATCCCTACGGCGCCTGGATGTTCGTCATCAAGCCGGACAATGCGGCCGAACTGGACGAGCTGCTGAGCGCCGACGCCTACAGCGCGTCGCTCGGCTGACGCGACGCGGCGCCGGCCAGCCCCGGCGCCGATGATTCACTGCCGGCCGCGCTCCATGCGCTGGCCGTGCTTGCGCAGACTGGCAGACAGCTGGTCGATGATCTCGCCCGCAGCGCCGACAATCTGGTTGTTGCCGAAACCGGCCGCCTTCATTTCCCGATAGAAGGATTTCGCCAGCATGCGCGCCACCTGCGCCGGCTGGGCCGCCCCTTGCGAGAAGGCTTCCGCCAGCGCCGTCACCTCCTCGCCCTGCAGCGCCCGCTGCGCGAACTCCGATTTGACCAGGAAGGCAAGTTGCGCGGTCTGCACCGACTTGCCGCCGAACAGCGCGAGGCAGTCCAGCATGCCCTCCTCCTCCTCCGTAAACGCCGGCTGACCGCGACCGCGTCGCACGTTGATCACGCCCAGTATGCGTCCGTCGAGCGGCAGCGGCGTGCAGATGAAGCTGCCGCCCTCGCCGCGCGCCCGGCCGCCCGCCTGCAGCGCGTCGGCGTCGATGACACGCCGCGCCCGGCCGCTGGCGAACACCTCACCCGCCACCGAACTGCCGCTGCTCACCCGCGCATTGACCACTTCCTGCGCCAGTTCGCCACGCCAGGCCGCAATGCCCAGCACGGCGTCGTGCCCCTCGCCGTCGGCCAGCATGATGGTGACGCGCTCGCACGGCAGGCGCGCCCAGCACGTCTCGGCGACCTGATCCAATGCCGCCTGCAGCAGACCGTTGTCGCGTGGCGCTGCATTTCCCGGATTCATGATTCACACCTCCTGCTCAGCCCTTCAGCCTCCGCCCGATCAAGCCAGTCGGCGATCCGCACCCCCAGCGCATCGACGCCGCGCGACAGCGCCGCAACACCGGACGGCGCGTCGGCGCCGGTCGCCTTCTCGGTCAGCGAGAAGCGCATGCGGTCGACGATGGTCCTGCCGTTGGCGCCGACCAATGTGACGACCCCGGATATCAGCGCTGCCGACGCCTGCGGCTGCTCGAACACCTGTATGAACTCGTCCAGCTCGACCACCAGACGGCAGGTCGACGGCGCACCCGGGCTATCCAGCATGCGTCGCAGCGCGACCGACAGCAGTTCGGCCGGTGGAGCCGCCCAGCGGCTCAATGCGTAACTGCGTCGACGTGTTTCGCTCTCGTAGGCGAGGCGATAGTGGATGGCGGTGCCGTCCAGCCAATTGGGGGCATGCACATCGGTCAGCACCGGCACACGCGCCAGCGGGCGCGCAGTACGCTGGCTGCCCAGATCGTGGAGTTCGGGCGTCGGCGAGCGCGGCAGCAGCGGCCCGCAAGCGGCCAGCGTGATCGACAGCAGCGCGCATGCCCAAAGTGCTTTCATCTCCGATGCTCCTCAGTCGCGCGCTCTGCCGGCGGCGGGATCGAAACCGGGCTCGCCGGGCCCGGGCTGTTGCGTCTCGCGCCCGAGCAGCAGCATCTGTGGCGAAGACTCGAGCTCGCCCAGCACACGTCGCAACTGGCGGGCGTCGCGGTTCGCTTCGTCGAGCAGCGTCTGCAGCCGCGGCAAGGTGTCGCCGTTGATCTGCTGCCCCATGCCCGCCGCCAGCGCATCGAGCCGCGATGACAACTGCTGCATCGATGCCAGCACGGTCCGCAGTTCCTGCGCCAGCGGCGCGCCCTGGGCGCTGACCGCCTCCAGCTGACCGAGGATGCGCCCGCTGCGTTCGATATTCTCAGCCGAGAGCACTGCCTGAGCGCGTTGCAGCGTTTCGCGCAGATCGCCGGCGACGCCTGGCAGATGGACCAGCGTCCGGTCCAGGTGCGCAGTCGCCGACTGCAGGCTGCCCAGCGTCGCGCCTATGCGTTCGAGATTGCGGTCGTCGAGCAGCACATGCAGCCGCAACAGCACCTGGCGCATCACGTCCATCGTATCGCTGGCCTTGTTCCCCAGCCCGCCGAACTGCGAGCCACGCAGCGGGATGCGCGCGTCGGCCGGCGACAGCGGCGTCGGGTCGGAGCCATCGTCCGTCATGTCGATCAGCGCCAGACCGGTCACGCCGAGATAGCCCAACTCGGCACGCGTGCCTGCGGTCACCGGATAACGCGCCGGAATCGAGATGCGGACGTAAATTTCCCGCGGGTTGTCAGGGTTGATGGAAATGTCCCTCACCTTGCCGACACGGATGCCGCGGTAGCGCACCTGTGCCTGCGGACTCAAGCCACCGACATCGGCCGTGGTCACCAGCAGGTACTCCTGTCCGGCGTCGTCCCCGCTGGACAGATACCAGATGGCCAGTCCGACGGCGACACTCATCAGCAGCAGGAACAGACCTGCAGCCAGTGCGTGGGCGCGGCTTTCCATGATCAGCTCCCGCTGCGCGCGAGCACGCGCGACATGCGTTCGGCACAGAAGAAACTGCGGATGAACGGATGATCGTGTTTCATGACGTGATCAAGTGGACCGTAAGCGAGTATACGTCGCTCGCCGAGCACGGCGACCTGAGTCGCCAGCGCAGCCAGTGTGTCGAGATCGTGGGTCACCAGCACCACGGTCAGACCAAGCTGATCGCGCAAGCGACGGATCAGCGCGACAAAGGCCTCCGAACGGTCCGGATCGAGGCCGGCTGTCGGCTCGTCGAGCAGCAGCAGCTCCGGTTCGAGTGCCAGCGCGCGAGCCAGCGCAACCCTCTTGATCATGCCCCCGGACAGTTCGGCCGGCATCAGCCAGGCGTGCTGCGGCTCCAGTTCGACCATGGCGAGCTTGATCATGACCAGATCGTGGATGGCATCGCGATCGAGCCAGCGCAGTTCGCGCAGCGGAAAGGCGATGTTCTCCAGCACATTGAGTGCGGAAAACAGCGCGCCCTGCTGGAACAGCACGCCGAAGCGACGCCGCAACTGGCGGTCCGCCAGCGCATCGCCGGAAAAGAGCGGCTGACCGAACACCGTTATCTGCCCCTGCTGCGGCCGCAGCAGGCCGATCACCTGGCGCAGCAGCGTGGTCTTGCCGCTGCCCGAACCACCGACCAGCGCCAGCACCTCGCCTGCCGGCAGGGCGAGATCCAGTCCGTCATGCACGACATTGCTGCCGAAGCGCGTGACCAGCCCGCGGATGTCGATGACCGCGTCGTTCATGTCGGCATGCCGATGTGGCGCGTGGCAATGGCGAACACCGCGTCGACCAGGATGACGCAGGTGATCGCACTCACCACCGAACGCGTCGTGTTGGCCGACAGGCTTTCGGTGTTCGGCTTGACCGTCAGTCCGAAGTGGCAGGCGACCAGCGCGATCACCAGCCCGAAAGCGAGGCCCTTGCCCAGGCCGATGTAGAGATTGGCGATCGGCACTACGCGCGGCAGCGTTTCGAGAAAGAAACCGTAGCTGATGTCGAGCTGTATCGATGCCGCCACCATGCCGCCGAACAGCGCCGCCGACGAGGTCCACAGCACCAGCAGCGGCATCGCCGCCAGCAGCGCCAGCACCTTGGGCAACACCAGCCGCAGCGTGGCCGGCACCCCCATCGTGGTCAGCGCATCGATCTCTTCGGTGACCCGCATCACGCCGAGCTGCGCGGTCATCGCCGAGCCGGAGCGTCCGGCCACCAGAACGGCCACCAGCACCGGCCCCAGTTCGCGCACGATGCCGATGCCGAGGATGTTGATGATGAACACGTCTGCGCCGAAGGTCTTCAGTTGCAGCGCCGACAGATAGGACAGCACGACGCCGATCAGGAAGCCCACCAGCGCGGTGATCGGCAGCGCCGTCACGCCGGTCTTGTACAGATTGGCCGACAGCTCGCGCAGCGGCGCGTCGTGCGGGCGACGCAATGCGGCGGCGAGATCGAACAGCATCTGGCCGGTCAGCGCGATCATGCCGATCAGCTGGCGCCACAGCGCGATGCCGACGCGACCGAGCGCGACAACCGAATCGCCGAAACGCGATTGCGGTGCGCCGGCGCGGCGGCGTACCCCGAGCGTCGCCGCCGACTCCAGCATCCTGCGCGTACGCGGATCTGCCTCCAGCCGGTCCGGCAGCCGGTCGCCCCAGCCACGCCACAGCACGCTGGCGCCGAGCGAATCGAGACGGCTCACGGCGGCGAGGTTCCAGCTCTCGATCTGGCCTGTTTCGGCCGCGGCAAGTTGCGCACGCAACGCATCGAGGCGCCCTTCCAGTCCTGTCAGCGTCCAGTCGCCGGCAAGCACGGCAATGCGCAACGGCCCGGACATCTCGAACGCGATCGTCGGGACGCCCATGCTCGCGTTCAGGCGGCCGACAGGCCCTTGCCGCGCTGCGGGCGCAGCCGCAGCTCGATGCCTATGGCCGCCCACAGGCGCTGTTCGTCGTGCAGGCTGGCGGCAGTCAGCGGTGACGCCGACAGCCACTCGGCGCGAGCCGACATGACGTAGCCCGCGCCACTGCGGTCGAGGCGCAGCGGCAGTTCGTCGTAGTCGTCGCGGCTGCGATGCAGCAGCACGGCCAGCCGCAGACAGAGGATGAGCGGCCAGTCGCGCAGGTCGGCGGCGGCTGAATTCACCTTCTCCAGCTTGCCGCGGTGCGCCAGCACCAGCCGCGCGAGTCGCGCCTGGTCCATGCGCGAGAAGCCCGGCATGTCGGCATTGCCGACGATATAGGCGCTGTGCTTGTGGTAGCCGGCGTGCGCCACCGAAATGCCCAGCTCGTGCAGGCGTGCCGCCCAGCTCAGCAGGTGCAGGTCCGGATGGTCGTCGCCGGCATCCGGTTCAAGCTGCCGGTAGAGCTTGAGCGCCGTGGCGTGGACACGATCGGCCTGGCGCTGGTCCACCTGGTAGCGGCGCACGAACTGCAGCACGGTCGCATCGCGCAGGTCGCGATGGTGATAGCGCCCGAGCAGGTCGTACAGCACGCCCAGCCGCAGCGCACCCTCGGAAAAACTCATGCGTTCGAGACGGAAGGCGTCGAACACCGCCGACATGATGGCAAAACCGCCCGCCAGCACCGGCAGGCGGTCCGGACGGAGCCCGGCCACCCCGAGACGATTCACGTCACCGACGCGCAACAGCAGCGAACGCAGCTTGTCCATGCCTTCGCGCGTCAGCGCGCCCTGGCACCAGCCGTTCAGTTCCATGATGTCGAGCAGCGCGCGCGCAGTGCCGCTGGAACCCACCGCCTCGTCCCAGCCGAGCGAACGGTAGTCCTGCTCGATGGTTTCAAGTTCGCGCCGCGCCGCCAGTTCGGCCTCGCGCAGCGACTTCTTGTCCATGCGGCCATCGGGAAAATAGCGCAGGCTGAAGGCGACGCAGCCCATGTAGAGCGATTCGAGCGCCATCGGCTCGAAGCTGCGACCGATGATGAACTCGGTAGAGCCGCCGCCGATATCGACCACCAGTTGCTGGCTGGATGGATTGGGCAGCGTGTGGGCAACGCCGACGTAGATCAGTCGCGCCTCCTCGCGCCCGGCGATCACCTCGATCGGGAAGCCCAGCGCCGCCTCGGCCTGCGGCAGGAACTGTGGCGCGTTCTTCGCCACCCGCAGCGTGTTGGTGGCCACCGCGCGCACCTGGTCTGGCGCGAAGCCGCGCAGACGCTCGTTGAAACGGGACAGCGCCTCCAGACCCCTGAGCTGCGACGCCCCGTCGAGCAACTTGCCGTGCCCCAGACCGGCCGCCAGGCGGACAGTTTCCTTCACGCCGTCGAGCGGGTAGATCTGGTCATCGATCACCCGCGCTACCTGGAGCCGGAAACTGTTGGATCCGAGGTCGACTGCGGCGAGAAGTTCGTAGCTCATGCGGCGATGCAATAAAAGAGGTCAGCGCGGAGTGTAGCAGCGCGCAAGCCACGCGCCGTCAAGCACGAGGCGCCCGGACGCTGTAATAATTCCATAGCACTTGTGTCACAAAATACCGGGTCGCATAACAACAACTTCAGAGACAGAAACCGATCATGCCGTCCATCCTGCCGGTGCCGCGCTACGCACCCGATCACTTCATCAACCGCGAACTGTCGCTGATCGCCTTCAACCGGCGCGTGCTGGCGCAGGCGGCGGACGAGCGCGTACCGCTGCTCGAACGGTTGAAATTCCTGTGCATCGTGTCGAGCAACCTCGACGAGTTCTTCGAGGTCCGCATCGGCGGCCTGCGCGAACACATCCGCATGGGCGCCCGCGGCGTCACCTCGGACGGCCGCTCCGCGCAGGAAGCACTGCGGCTGATCGCCGCCGAAGCGCACCAGCTGATCGCCGAACAGTATTCGCTGCTGAACGACGTCATCCTGCCGCTGCTGGAAAAGGAAGGCATTGTGTTCCTGCGTCGCGGCGACTGGACCGAAGCGCAACGCGACTGGGTGCGCGACTACTTCATGCGCGAGCTGATGCCGGTGCTGACGCCGATCGGGCTCGACCCCTCGCACCCCTTCCCGCGCGTGCTGAACAAGAGCCTGAACTTCGCCGTCGAGCTGGAAGGCCGCGACGCCTTCGGCCGCAGTTCGCGCTACGCCATCGTGCAGGCACCGCGCGCGCTGCCGCGCGTGATCAAGTTGCCGAAGGAATTGACCGGCGTGGACCACGGCTTCGTGTTCCTGTCGTCAGCCATGCACATGAATGTCGGCGACCTGTTCGAAGGCATGAACGTGCTCGGCTGCTACCAGTTCCGCGTCACCCGCAACTCCGACCTCTTCCTCGACGAGGAAGAGGTGAAGAACCTGCGCCAGGCGCTGCAGGGCGAACTGCCGCAGCGCCATTACGGCGACGCCGTGCGGCTGGAGGTCGCGGACAACTGTTCCGAACACATGGCGGATTTCCTGCTGCAGCAGTTCAACCTGACCCGCGACGACCTCTACCGCGCGCCGGGCATCGTGAACCTCGTGCGTCTGATGCAGGTGCCGGACTGGGTCGAGCGCCCGGATCTGAAATACCCGCCCTTCGTGCCGCAGGTGCCGCGCACGATGGAAAAGCGCTACGACATCTTCGCCATGATCCGCAAGCAGGACCTGCTGCTGCACCACCCCTTCCAGTCCTTCAAGCCGGTGATTGACCTGGTGCAGCAGGCGGTCGACGACCCTGAAGTCGTGGCGATCAAGATGACGGTGTACCGCACCGGCACCGATTCCGTGCTGATGGAAGCGCTGGTGCGCGCCGCGCTCAAGGGCAAGGAAGTCACCGTCGTGGTCGAACTGATGGCGCGCTTCGACGAAGAAGCGAACATCAACTGGGCGTCGCGCCTCGAAGAGGCCGGCGCACATGTCGTCTATGGCGTGTTCGGCTACAAGACGCACGCCAAGCTGCTGATGGTGGTGCGGCGCGAGCAGGTGGATGGCGTGCACCGCTTCCGCCGCTTCGTGCACCTCGGTACCGGCAACTACCACCCGCGCACTGCCCGCTTCTACACCGACTTCGGCCTGATGACCGCGAACGAGCAGATCGGCGAGGACGTGAACGAGGTATTCAAGCAGCTGACCGGCCTCGGACACGCCGGTACGCTCACCCATCTGTGGCAGGCACCCTTCACGCTGCACAGCAACGTGATCGTCGCCATCGGGCAGGAAGCGGAGAACGCACGTGCCGGCCGCAAGGGCCGCATCATCGCCAAGATGAACTCGCTGGTCGAGGACGAGACGATCGAAGCGCTTTACGCGGCCAGTCAGGCCGGCGTGGACATCGACCTCATCGTGCGCGGGGTGTGCGCGCTGCGCCCGGGCGTGCCCGGCCTGTCGGACAAGATCACCGTGCGCTCGGTGGTCGGCCGCTTCCTCGAACATTCGCGCATCTATCACTTCCACGCCGACGGCGAGGAAAAGCTCTACCTCGCCAGCGCCGATTGGATGGAGCGCAACTTCTTCCGCCGCATCGAGGTGGCCTTCCCGGTACTCGATCCGAAGCTGAAGCGACGCGTCATGAAAGAGGGCCTGCGCCCCTATCTGCTGGACAACAGCCAGTCCTGGGAAATGGAACCGGATGGCCGCTACCGGCGCCGGGTATCGCGCGCCGCGCGGCATTGTGCGCAGGACACGCTGCTGGCCGAGTATTCGCGCGGCGCTCTGTGAGCGCGTCACGGCACTCAAGCGGCGGGGGTGCGCTGCCGTAGACAGGGTGTGTGCCCAATCTCCGGAAGCGCCCCCAGGTGAAAGCTGTCCCCTCCATCGTGCTGATCGCGTGCGCAGTCCTCGTGGCCGCGTGCGACAAGTTGCCCATTCCCGATCCCAACCGCGCCGCAGCGCAGAAGGAACTGGAGGCCAAGGCCGTCGGCGGCGCCTGCCGCCACGCGGGCCGCGCGCTCGAGGACTGCTACACCTTGAATCCGAAGGCGTCGAAGGCCGCCATCTTCGCCGGTTGGCGCGAAATGAACGACTACATGACGCAGAACAAGATCGATGTCGTGCTGCCGACGGTCAGCCCGAAAAACACCCGCAAACTGAAGCCGGTCGAGGCCGAAACGGTCGCTGACGAGGCAGTGGCGGACGACGCACCGGCCGCGAAGGAAACACACGGCAGCCGGAACCCTGCGCTGACCGCAGGCTGATCCTCAGACGACAGGACAATGAAAAAGGGCCCGGTGACTACCGGGCCCTTTTTCCTTCGGCGCTGGACTCAGCGCGCGCTGACCAGTTCGCTCACGTCGCGTCCATCGACCCTCACCCGGGCCAGCGTGACGTCGCCGCCATCCATGCCCAGCGGTTCGATGCTGACGCGACCTGAATCGAGGAGTTGCTGCAAGCGCTGCTTTGCCATGCCTGAGGCGCCCGCCATTTCAATCCCCTCCAGACCGGCGGCGCGCACCCGCACGCCGTCCGCGTAGAAGGTACTGCCATCGACCGCGTAGTGACGCTGCGCCGGCGGCTTCGGCGGACGGAAGGCCGGTACCGCGACAGCAAGCGGCGCCGAGCGCTTGGCCGCGGCCTGCACCGTGGGCGAAACACGTTTCTTGGAGGCGATCTTGGCCGCAGGGCGGACCGCCGACTTGACCTGCTTGCCGCTGGCGACCGAACGCGCGGCAAGCGCGAAATCGGCGGCAAACATCGAAAATCCGAAAACCAGCGTCAGGGCATAGAGGCCCGGGCGTCGAAACATCATGCACGTCTCCCACTGTTGATGCCGCGAACGACCTTAAAAAGCCGATCAATTTCGCGTGCCAGTTTGTTGTTTCGGATAAATTTTCCAAATCTTAACCATTGCAGCACGATGACGCCAGCCCCAGGAGGCCATTCGTCACCCGCAGCAGGCGCCGGCGGTGCAACGTACAATGCGCGCTCTCCGGATTCCACCCCTGAACACCCCATGCTTCGCGTCTTCGGTATCAAGCGCTGCGACACGATGTCGCGTGCCTTCGCCTGGCTTGCCGACCGGCACATCGACTTCCAGCTGCATGACTACAAGAAGGACGGCGTACCGGCAGACGCCCTGGCCGACTGGATACGTCGCGCCGGCTGGCAGGCCGTCGTCAATACGCGCGGCACCACCTTCCGCAAGCTGCCGCCTGACCAAACCGCCGACCTCGACGCCGATCGCGCGTTCGCGCTGCTCAGTGCCAACCCGTCCGCCATCCGCCGGCCCATCGTCGATCACGGTGACGAACTGCTGATCGGTTTCGACCCCCAACGCTGGTCCGAGGTGCTCGGATGAGCGCACCTGACCTGATCCAGCGCTTCATGTTCGAAGGACTGGACATCCGCGGCGCCCGCGTGCGCCTGTCTGAAGGCTGGCAGTCGATGCTGCGTGGCCGCGGCTACGGCCCGGTGGTGACGCGACTGCTCGGCGAAGTGACCGTGGTGTCGCTGATGGTGGGCGGCCAGCTCAAGCAGCCAGGTCGGCTGACAGTCCAGGTGCGCGGCAATGGCGCGGTGGGCATGCTGGTGGTCGATTGCGACCAGCAATTGCGCATCCGTGGCATGGCGAGTGCGCCGGCCGAGCTGGTCGAAGCACCGCTGCCCGAACTGTTGGGCGATGGCCATCTGGTCATGACCATGCAGCCGGAAAGCTCGCCCACGCCCTACCAGAGCGTGGTACCACTCGAAGGCGCGACGGTGGCCGAGGTATTCGAGCACTTCCTCGAACAGTCCGAGCAGCAGCCCACGGCGCTGTGGCTGGCTGCCGACGGGGACACGGCGAGCGGGCTGTTCCTGCAGAAGCTGCCGGGCGCCGATCAGCGCGACGCCGACGGCTGGGCCCGTGTGTGCCATCTGGCCGCCACGGTGACGCCGGACGAACTGAAGACGCTGGACACCGAAACGCTGCTCGGCCGACTGTTCCACGAGGAGATACAGGCCGGCGGCATCCGCGTGTTCGAGGCACAGACGCCACGCCATCACTGCCCGCGTGACGAAGAAAAGGTACGTCGGCTGGTGCTGTCGCTGGGCCGCGCCGAGGTCGAATCCATCCTCGCCGAGAAGGGCGAGCTGCACATCCATGACGACATGTGCAATCACGACTACCGCTTCAGCGCAGCCGACATCGCCCGCCTGTTCGGCGATCCGCCGCCGGCGGTGCATTGAAGCGCCGTGTTGCCCGCAGGTCGGGCACTGAGTAGACTTTCGACATTTCCCGCGGACTCCCCATGGCGCGCAAGCCCGATACTTCGGCCATAGAACTCAAAAGCGCCACGCTCGAAGCGATGCGTGCCGTGCTGCGCAGCGACGACAGCACGGCTATCGCCGCAGCGCTCGACGCGCGGCTCGGCAGCATGCCCGGCTTCTTTTCCGGCGAACCGGTGGTGATCGACTGCAGCGAACTGCCGGCAGACGCCCGCCCCGACCTGCCGGCCATCCGCGACGCCCTGGGCCGCCATGCGCTGACCGCCATCGCCGTGCAGGCCGCGTGCGACGCGGCCGCGGACGATGCGCGCGCGCTTGGCATGGCCGTGCTGGCGGCCGAGAGCGCACCGCGCGCCGCGCCTGCGCCGGAAGCCGTGCCTGAAACCCCGGCGCCCGTACCCGAGCCTGAGCCCGTACCGGCAAGCGCGCCGGAAGCCGTGGTCACGCAGACGCAGCGACGCACCGAAATCATCGACAAGCCTTTGCGCTCCGGTCAGCGCATCTATGCGCGCGGCTGCGATCTGGTGGTGCTGGCCATGGTCAGTGCCGGTGCCGAAGTGATCGCCGACGGCAACATCCACATCTACGCGCCGCTGCGCGGCCGCGCGCTGGCCGGCGCCTCGGGCGACACGCAGGCGCGCATCTTCACCACCTGCTTCGAGGCGGAACTGGTGTCGATCGCCGGCGTGTACAAGACCTTCGAACACACGGCCAGCGGCGAACTGCTGCGCCGACCGGCGCACGTGCGCCTGGAAGACCATTCGGACAAACAGGTATTGACCGTCGCCGCTTTGGCGACCACCTGAATCACAAGAGGGAGACCACAGTGACCCGTATCGTAGTCGTCACATCCGGCAAGGGCGGCGTGGGCAAGACCACGACCAGCGCCGCATTTTCGTCCGGCCTCGCACTGCGCGGCAAGAAGACCGCGGTGATCGATTTCGACGTCGGCCTGCGCAACCTCGACCTCATCATGGGCTGCGAACGCCGCGTGGTGTATGACTTCGTGAACGTGATCCACGGCGAAGCCAACCTCACCCAGGCGCTGATCAAGGACAAGCACTGCGACAACCTGTTCGTGCTGCCCGCCTCGCAGACGCGCGACAAGGACGCGCTGACCGAAGAAGGCGTCGAAAAGGTGCTGAAGGACCTCGCCGACATGGGCTTCGACTACATCGTCTGCGACTCGCCGGCCGGCATCGAGCACGGTGCGGTGATGGCGCTCACCTTCGCCGACGAGGCGGTCATCGTGACCAATCCGGAAGTCAGTTCGGTGCGCGACTCGGACCGCATCCTCGGCATCCTGCAGTCGAAGTCGCGCCGCGCGCGCGACGGCCGCGAGCCGGTGAAGGAACATCTGGTGGTCACCCGCTACTCGCCGAAGCGCGCCGTCGAAGGCGAAATGCTGAGCCACGTCGACGTTCAGGAAATCCTGCGCATCCCGGTGCTGGGTGTGATCCCGGAATCGGAAATCGTGCTGCAGGCCTCGAACCAGGGCACGCCGGCCATCCACATGGAAGGCAGCGACGTCGCCCAGGCGTATGAGGACGTGGTTGCACGCTTCCTCGGCGAGGAGCGCCCGCTGCGCTTCGTCGACTACGAAAAGCCCGGCCTGCTCAAGCGCCTGTTCGGAGGGAAGTAAGCATGTCCCTGCTTTCCCTGATCTTCGGCCAGAAGCAGAAGACCGCTTCGATCGCGAAGGAACGCCTGCAGCTGATCATCGCGCGCGAGCGCGGATCGAACTCGGCGCCCGACTTCCTGCCGGCGCTGCAGCAGGAACTGGTGGCGGTGATTTCCAAGTACGTGCGCGTGAACCCGGAAGACATCAAGGTCCAGCTCGAAAAGCAGGACAACTACGAGGTACTCGAAGTCAACATCGTGCTGCCCGAGCAGCGCAATTGAGCCTCGCCACGCTGTTCGGCAGCGGCCGCACGAAGACACCGCGCAATTCGATAGACGTGTCCGAGGCGGCCGGCGTGCGCTACCTGCACTTCGGTTCCGAATGGGTGCAGGGCGCCATGCGCGTCGCGCGCCCGTTCGCGCTGGAACTGGAATACACGCGCGAAATGATGCTGCCGCTGCTGTTTGCGCCGCACGACGCGTGGCCGGCACGCGTGCTGGTGATCGGGCTGGGCGCGGGTTCGGTCACCAAGTTTCTGCATCGTTACTGCCCGCGGGCCGACATCACCGTGGTCGAGATCGACCCGCGCATGCCGGCCATCGCGGCGATGCATTTCCGGCTGCCGGCCGAGGACGAGCGTCTGCGCATCGTCATCGACGACGGCGCGAAATTCGTCGCCGAAAGCGAGACGGAGTGGGACTTCATCCTGGTCGATGGCTATGACCACCGGGCGCGCGCCAATGCGCTCGATACCGCTGCTTTTCACCAGCACTGCCGTGCGCGCCTTGCCGCCGGCGGGCGTGTCAGTCTGAACATGTTCGGTCGCACGCGCGGCTTCCGCGCCAGTGCGCAGCGCCTGATCGACGCCCACGACGGGCGTGCGCTGGTGCTGCCCTCGCTGGACGAAGGCAATGCGATCTGCGTCGCCGGCGGTACCGAGGTGATCGACCTGTCGCTGGACACGCTGCGCGAGCGGGCGCGCCATTTGCGCACGCAGACCACGCTCAATCTGGCACCAACCTTGAGCCGGCTGGAAAAGGCCGGCTACTGCCCGGGCGGCCGCCTCAAGCTCTGAACGGCGCCGCACGGCAAGCGGGGCAATAAAAAAGCCGGCGATGCCGGCTTTTTTATTGGAGCAGAGACACAAACTCAGCGGCGGGTGACCAGCGGACCGGCCTGCGACGCGAAGTAAGCGGCCAGATCGGCCATGTCCTGATCACTCAGCGCACCGACCTGAGCCGCCATGATGGCGTTCTTGCGCGTGCCCTTCTTGTACTGCTGCAGCGCCTGCAGCAGGTAGTCCTCGTGCTGACCGCCGATGCGCGGGAAGGCCGGCGCCGGGCTGTTGCCGTCGGCACCATGACAGGCGGCGCAGGCAGCAGACTTCTCCTTGCCCTTGGCGGCATCGCCGGCGTGGGCGACGGACATGCCCACCATGGCGGCGAGCGCAACGAATGCGAATTTCTTCATCATGGCCTGCGTTCCTTATTTCTGGGCGCCGTAGTAGGCGGCGAGGTCGGCCATGTCCTGCTCGGTCAGGCTGGCAGCGATACCGGTCATCGTCGGGTGCTTGCGGTCACCGTTCTTGTAGGCCTGCAGCGCGGCAACAATGTACTCCGGGTACTGACCGCCGATGCGGGGCACCTTGTAGGTCTTCGGGAATGCGGTCTGGTAGCCCGGAATGCCGTGACAGCCGACGCACATCGAAATCTTGTCCTTGGCTGCGTCGGCATTGCCCTCGGCAGCGAAGGCGAGCGGGCTGGCGCAGACGGCTACGACAGCAAGAAGGGTCCTGGCGCTCATCGAGTCTCTCTTCTTATGGGTTGAAGTGGATTCCTGCAAAATCGCGGCGCAGTTTAGCCAAGTACTTGATGAGCGTCAAAATTAGTGCGCCGCAACAGTGCTTGGCAACCGCGCCGCCGGTGCTCCTCAGACAACCGACGTATCGACGACGAGGCGACCGCGCACCTGTCCGTCGATGAAGCGTGGCGCGACGGCGATCACGTCGGCAAGCGGCACCACCTCGGTCATGCGGTCCAGCAGATCCATCGGCATGTCGCGCACGATGCGCGCCCAGGCCGCCTCGCGCGGCGTGCGGGCGACAGTGACGCTGTTGATGCCGTACAGCGTGACGCCGCGCAGGATGAAAGGCGCCACCGTCGCCGGGAAATCCATGCCCTGCGCGAGACCGCAGGCCGCCACCGCACCGTTCTCGCGCGTCGCCGCACAGGCATTGACCAGCGTGTGCGAACCAACGCTGTCGACGACGCCCGCCCAGCGCTCCTTCGCCAGCGGGCGGCCGGGTGCCGACAGCGTGGCGCGGTCGATCACCGATTCGGCGCCCAGCGACTTCAGGTAATCGGTCTCTTCCAGCCGGCCGGTGCTGGCCACCACGCGGTAGCCGAGCCTGGCGAGCAGTGCCACCGCGACCGAACCCACGCCACCGCTGGCGCCGGTCACCAGCACCTCGCCATCACCCGGCTGCACGCCGTGACGTTCCAGCGCCATCACGCACAGCATGGCGGTGAAACCGGCGGTGCCGACCGCCATCGCATGCTTCGCATCCAGCCCGGCGGGCAGTCCGACGAGCCAGTCGCCCTTCACCTGCGCGCGCTGCGCCAGACCGCCCCAGTGACCTTCGCCGACGCCGAAGCCGGTCAGCACCACCTGGTCGCCGGCCTTCCACAGCGGGTGACTGCTCTGTTCCACCGTGCCGGCGAAATCTATGCCCGGCACCATGGGCCACTTGCGCACGATGGGACTGCGTCCGGTGATGGCCAGCGCATCCTTGTAGTTCAGGCTGGACCAGCTGACGGCGACGCGCACATCGCCTTCCGGCAGCGCTGCTTCATCAAGATCCTTGAGACTGGCGAGCGTCTTGCCGCCCTCGCCCTGCTCCAGCAATATGCCTTTGAACATTCCTTCTTTCCTCCGGTCGTTGGCGTGGGTACGTCATCGATGACGTATCCCGGTGCCGGGCAAGCATACTGCACCCTGGCCGTAAGGTTTTCCGCCCCCGGGCGGTCTGCTGCCGCACAGACATCGAGGACCCTCCTGCATGCACGCCACCCTGCCGCTGCTGTCCCGCACTGATTTCCCGCCACTGCGCCGGCGTCGAACCGAGGTGCTGCAGGTCAATCTGGGCTACACCTGCAACCAGAGTTGCCTGCACTGCCACGTGAATGCGGGCCCGACGCGCACCGAACAGATGAGCGCCGAGAACATCGGCGCCGTGCTCGACTTCATCCGCGCCAGCGACATCCGTCAGCTCGATCTGACCGGCGGCGCGCCGGAAATGAATCCGCACTTCCGTAGCCTGGTAACCGAGGCGCGCGCGCTGGGCGTCGCGGTGATGGACCGCTGCAACCTCACCATTCTGTCCGAACCGGGGCACGAGGGATTGGCGACCTTCCTGGCCGAACAGCGCGTGCAGGTGACCGCGTCGCTGCCCTGTTACCTGGAGGACAACGTCGACCGTCAGCGCGGCAACGGTGTGTTCGCACGCAGCATTGCCGGGCTGAAGCGGCTGAATGCGCTCGGCTACGGCCGGGCGGACAGTGGTCTCGAACTGAATCTGGTGTTCAACCCACAGGGCCCCGCACTGCCGCCACCGCAGGCCCAGCTGGAAGAGGCGTATCGCGAGCACCTCGGGCGCGCCTACGGCATCGTATTCACCCGCCTGCTGACGCTGGCCAACATGCCGATCCAGCGCTTCGGCTCGACGCTGGTGTCCAAGGGTCTGTTCAACGGCTACATGGAATTGCTGCGCGGTGCCCACCGCGACGACAACCTGCAGAACGTGATGTGCCGGAACCAGCTGAGCGTGGACTGGCAGGGCCACGTATACGACTGCGATTTCAACCAGATGCTGGGGCTGCCGCTGCGCATCGAGGGACGCCCGCGCACCCATCTGTCGCAACTGCTGGGGCGCGACCTCGACGGCAATCCGGTGGTGGTGGCCGATCACTGCTATGGCTGTACCGCCGGACAGGGTTCGTCCTGTGGCGGCGCACTGAACTGAAGGCGATGCGATGAACGATCCGCTGCTGTTCGGCGCCGCGTTCTGGGGCTTCCTCATCCTTTACGGCGCGGGCATGTACGCACTGTCACCGCGCGCGGTCGGTCACGCCGGCTTCTTCCGCGGCCATGATGAAGCAGGCCGCCCGGCCGCCACCTGGGCGCTCGGTGCGAGCATCTTCATCTCGTGGATATTCGCCAAGTCCATCACTAACGCGGCGAACCTCGGCGCCACCTACGGCATCGTCGGCGGCCTTGCCTACGCCACCTACTGGCTGTCCATCCCGCTCGCCGGCTGGGCCATCCTGCGGCTGCGTCGCAGGTATGCAGCGACCGGTCTGCTGTCCTTCCTGATCACCCGTCACGGCCGCCTCGCCGCGCTGGCTTTTTCACTCGCCATCCTCGTGCGACTGTTCAACGAGGTGTGGAGCAACACCTCCGTGGTCGGCGGCTACTACGGCGAGGCCGGTTCCGCCGGTTTCATCGGCGCCGCGCTGCTGTTCACCGCGGCCACGCTGTTCTACAGCCTGAAGGGTGGACTGCGCTCGTCCATCTACACCGACGTGCTGCAGACCGTGCTGTTCGTCGGCTTCTTCGCCGTGGTCATGCTGATGGTGCTGCCCACGCACGGACCGGCGACGCTGCTGTCGACTGGCGACTGGCGACTCGACGCTGGCGTCGACCTGCTGCTGGTGGCCGCACTGCAGGTGCTGTCCTATCCCTTCCATGACCCGGTGCTGACCGACCGCGGCTTCATCACCGACGAGCGCCGCATGCTGCGCGCCTTCGTCTGGGCCGGCCTGCTCGGCTTCGTCTGCATTCTGCTGTTCTCGCTGGTGGGTGTGCACGCACGGCTTGAAGGCATCGCCGGCGGCGACAACGTGCCGGCGGCACTCGCCCGCAGCATGGGACCCGCCGCGCTGTTCGTGATGACCATCGTGATGGTCGCGGCCGCCGGTTCGACGCTGGATTCGACCTTCTCTTCGGTCGCCCGCCATGTCGCGCAGGAATTGCCGCAACTGGCCGGCCGCCCGGAGCCGGTGCGCGCCATCGGCGTCGGCATGCTGGCGATGGCGGCGATCGCGCTGTTCGGCAACATTCCGATGATCGCCGGCACCGACATCCTGAAGGCGACGACGATCAGCGGCACCATGGTGATCGGCCTGGCGCCCATCTTTCTGCTGGCGGGTTTCACGCAGCCCGGCACACGCGCCGCCGCGTGGTCCTTCCATCTCGCCTTCTGGACCGGCATGGTGCTCGGCGTGCTGCTCGCCGCCGGTCTGATACCCGACAGCTGGGCCATCGGCAGCGGCAAGTACGCCAAGCTGCTCGGCGTGAATCTGTACGGGCTGCTGCTGTGCACGGCCGGCTACCTGCTGCCTTCCCTGCTGACACGGCGGGCGACATGAATATGGACGACATCGCACGCGGAGCGCCCGGCCGCAGCTGCCCGCTGCACTACCGTTACGGTGCGGGCGCGCTCGCCAATACCGCGCACGACCTCGCGGCCGACACGCTGTACGTGGTCGGTGGCCTGTACGGCAACCGCCCTGCGCTCGACGCGCTGGCCCGCCTGCTGGAAGCCGAGCGCGGCCCGGTTCGCGTGCTGTTCAATGGCGACTTCCACTGGTTCGACATCGATCCGGCCCACTTTGCCGACGTGCAGCGCCGCGTACTCGCCTTCGATGCGATCGCCGGCAATGTCGAAGCCGAACTGGCCGATGACGCGGATGACGCCGGCTGCGGCTGCGCCTACCCGGACGAAGTACCGGAGGCGGTGGTCACCCGCTCCAACCTGATCCACGCCCGGCTGTCGCAGACCGTGCGTCACGACCCGATGTGGCGGGGCGAACTGGCAGCGCTCGACTACTGGCGCGCGGTGCGTGTCGGCGACGCGCGCGTCGGTGTGGTCCACGGCGACGCCGAGGCGCTCGCCGGCTGGCGCTTCGACGCGCGCGCGCTGCACGATCCGGCCCAGCGCGCGGCACATGAAGCAGCCTTTGCCGCCGCCCGCTGCGACGTGTTCGCCAGCAGCCACACCTGCCTGCCCGCGCTGGCACGCTTCGGCGAGCGTGCGGTGATCAACAACGGCGCCGCCGGCATGCCCAATTTCCGCGACGCGCTGCATGGCGTCGTGTCGCGCATCGCCGTCACGCCGTCGCCGCACAGTCCTCTTTACGGCACCCGCGTCCGCGGTGTGCATGTCGATGCTCTGCCGCTGCATTACGACCACGCCCGCTGGCTGGACGAATTCGACAGCCAGTGGCCGGCCGGCTCGCCGGCCGCACTGAGCTACCGCGAGCGCATCCTGCACGGACCGCAGTGGACGACACACGAGGCCGCACCATGAACCCGCGCAAGATCGCACTGCTGCTCTTCGTGCTTGCGCTGGTCGGCGCCTTCTTCCTGTTCGACCTCGGCCGCTTTTTCGATCTGGCCTGGTTCAAGGCGCAACAGCAGATGCTCAACGAGCGCGTCGCCGCTGCCCCGTGGGCGGCGGCAGCGATCTACTTCGTGGTCTATGTCGCCGTCACCGCGCTGTCCTTGCCCGGCGCCGCGGTGATGACGCTGGCCGGCGGCGCGCTGTTCGGCTTCTGGGTGGCGCTTGCGCTGGTGTCCTTCGCCTCCAGCCTGGGCGCCCTGCTCGCCTTCCTGATCGCGCGCTTCCTGCTGCGCGACTGGGTGCAGACCCGGGTCGGCAAGTCGCTCGACGCGATCAACCGCGGCATCGAACGCGACGGCGCGCTCTACCTGTTCACCCTGCGTCTGGTGCCAGCCTTCCCCTTCTTCGTCATCAACCTGGCGATGGCACTGACCCGGCTGCCGGCACGCACGTTCTACTGGGTGAGCCAGGTCGGCATGCTGGCCGGCACCGCGGTGTACGTGAATGCGGGCACCCAGCTCGGGCAGATCGACTCGCTCGCCGGCATCCTGTCACCCGGCCTGATCGGCGCCTTCGTGCTGCTGGGCCTGTTCCCGCTGATCGCGCGCAAGGCGATCGACCTCGTGCGCGCCCGCGCCGTCTACAAGCGATGGCCGCGGCCGGCGCGCTTCGACCACAACGTGGTGGTGATCGGCGGCGGCAGCGCCGGGCTGGTCACCGCCTACATCGCGGCGGCCGTGAAGGCCAGCGTGGCACTGGTCGAGAAGCACCGCATGGGCGGTGACTGCCTGAACACCGGCTGCGTGCCATCGAAGGCGCTCATCCGCTCGGCGCGCTTCATCGCGCAGGCGGCGAAGGCGCAATCGCTGGGCATGAAGTCGGCGCAGGTCGATTTCGATTTCGCCGACGTGATGGAACGGGTCGCCCGCGTCGTACGTACGATAGAACCGCACGACTCGGTCGAGCGCTACCACGCGCTCGGCGTCGAGTGCGTGCAAGGCAATGCGCGCATCACCTCGCCATGGACAGTCGAGGTCTACGGCGAAGACGGCCGTGCGCGCACGCTGAGCGCACGCAACATCGTCATCGCTGCCGGCGCCCGCCCCTTCGTGCCGCCGATACCGGGCATCGAACAGATCGAAGTCCTGACTTCGGACAGCGTGTGGTCCTTGCGCACGCTGCCGCGGCGCCTGCTGGTACTGGGCGGCGGGCCGATCGGATGCGAACTGGCGCAGGCCTTCGCCCGCTTCGGCGCGGCCGTCACCCAGGTCGAAATGGCCGAGCGGCTGATGCTGCGCGAAGATCCGGAGGTGTCGGCGCTGGTCGAGCAGCAGTTCGCCGCCGACGGCGTGCAGGTGCTGACCCGGCACAAGGCGACACGCTTCGCGGTCGAGGGAGACGAGCGTGTGCTTTACGCCGAAGGCCCGGCCGGCGAAGTGCGTGTCGTGTTCGACGCGCTGCTGTGCGCGGTCGGCCGCACGCCGAACGTCAGCGGCTACGGACTGGAGGAACTGGGCATCGCGCTGCGCCCGAACCGCACGGTCGACACCAACGACTACCTGCAGACGCTGTATCCCAACATCTACGCCTGCGGCGACGTGACCGGTCCTTATCAGTTCACCCACATGGCGGCGCATCAGGCCTGGTATGCGGCGGTCAACGCGCTGTTCGGCCGCTTCCGCCGTTTCCGCGTCGATTACTCGGTCGTCCCCTGGGCCACCTTCACCGAACCCGAGGTGGCCCGCGTCGGCCTCAACGAAAGCGAAGCGACCGAAAAGGGCGTGGCGTTCGAGGTGACCGTCTATGGCCTCGACGACCTCGACCGCGCCATCGCCGACGAAGCCGCACACGGCTTCGTCAAGGTGCTGACGGTGCCCGGGCGCGACCGCATACTGGGTGTCACCATCGTCGGCGAACACGCTGGCGAACTGATCGCCGAATACGTGCTGGCGATGCGCCACGGACTGGGGCTCAACAAACTGCTGGGCACAATACACATCTACCCGACCATGAACGAGGCGAACAAGTACGCCGCCGGCGTGTGGAAGCGCGCGCACGCGCCGCAGAAGCTGCTCGAATGGGTCGGCCGCTATCACGCATGGATGCGCGGGTGAGCAGGCTGTCCATCATCGTGCCGGTGCTGGACGAGGCATCGGGCATCGTCGCGACGCTGCAGGCGCTGCAACCGCTGCGTGCCGCCGGCGCGCAGATCATCGTGGCCGACGGCGGCAGCCGCGACGACAGCTGCGCGCTGGCGCGGCCCTTGTGCGATGTGCTCGTCACGTCGTCACGAGGGCGCGCACTGCAGATGAATGCCGGCGCGGAGCGTGCCCGCGGCGAGGTGCTGCTCTTCCTGCACGCCGACAGCGCGCTGCCCGACGACGCGCTGTTGCTGATCGACAGCGCGCTCGACGACGGTGCGCAATGGGGCCGCTTCGACGTCGCGATCGAAGGCCGTTCGCCGCTGCTGCGCGTGGTCGCCTTCATGATGAATCTGCGCTCGCGCCTGAGCGGTATCGCCACCGGCGACCAGGCGATGTTCTGTACGCGCGCGCTGTTCGACCACCTGGGCGGCTTCGCGCCGATCGCGCTGATGGAAGACATCGATTTCTCGCGACGCGCACTGAGCCTCAGCGCGCCGGCCTGTCTGCGCGCGCGCGTGCGCACCTCGGGGCGCCGCTGGGAGAAGCACGGCGTGCTGCGCACCATCTGCTTGATGTGGCGACTGCGCCTGCGTTACTTCTTCGGCGCCGACCCGCAGGCGCTGGCACGCAGCTACCGGCCGCACCATGACTGAGACGACTGCGGTATTGGTGTTTGCCCGTGCGCCGGTACCAGGCGCTGCAAAAACGCGGCTGATGCCGGCACTCGGCGCCGACGGCGCGGCGCGTGCCAGCGCGGCACTCACACGGCGTGCGCTGCGCACTGCGGTCGAGGCGGGCCTTGGCGCGGTCGAACTGTGGTGCGCGCCCGACTGCGACCACCCCTTCTTCGCCGACTGCGCGCGCGATTTCGGAGTCACGCTGCACGCGCAGTCGGCGGGCGACGTCGGCCGGCGCATGGCGCAGGCCTTCGACGACGCATTGCGGCGGCATGCGCGCGTGGTGTTGATCGGCGCCGACGCCGTGTCGCTGCAGGCCACCGATCTGGCCGCAGCCGCCGCCGCGCTGAACGGGCACGACGCCGCCTTCGCGCCAGCCGAGGACGGCGGCTACCTGTTGGTCGCGCTGCGCCGCCCGCAGGCCGCGCTGTTCGACGGTCCCGCCTGGGGCAGTTCGTCCGTATGGGCACAGACCTGTGCACACCTCGACGCGCTGGGCCTCCGCACCTGCGTGCTGCCGACTGGCTATGACGTCGATCACCCGGCCGACTGGCAGCGCGCGCTGCGCGAAGGCCTGCTGGAGGGTGGCGCATGCTGACCCGTCTGCGCATGCTGCTGTGGGCGACTGCGCTGGTGCTGGCCGGCGAGGTGTGTGCGGACAGCGCACTGCCGCGCTTCTCGGCACAGTCCGCCGGCGCCGCCATCGCCGGCTGGACACCGTGGACGCTGGGCGGCAAGGCTGCGCCCGCGGATTTCCGCCTGACCGGACTGGACGGGCAGACGGTACTGCGCGCCGAAGCCGTCAGTGCCGCATCGGCGCTGATCCACGCCGGCCGCTTCGACACCGCCGCAACACCCTGGCTGAACTGGCGCTGGCGGGCCGACCGCCTGCCGGACGGCAACCGCTTCGCCACGCGCGACGGCGACGACTACGTGCTGCGCGTCTATGTACTGTTCGACTACGACATCGCCAAGCTGCCCTTCGGCGCCCGCACGAAGCTGCGCATCGCCCGCGCGCTGCACGGCGACCAGGTGCCCGCCGCGGTGCTCTGCTACGTCTGGGACAACCGCGTGCCACCGGGCACCCGCGCCTGGAGTGCCTACACCGACCGCGTGCGCATGATCGCGGTCGAAGGCGAAGGCGCGCCGACCGGTGTCTGGCGCAGCGTCCGCCGCAACCTGCGCGATGATTTCCGCGAAGCCTTCGGCGAGGACGCCCCGCCGGTCATCGGCGTCGTCGTCGCGGCCGACACCGACAACACCGCCGGCAGTTCGCTCGGCCATTTCGGCGACCTGTCGCTCGACGCCCAGCCGCTGCCATGACAAAGCTGGTGCTGCTCGGCGGTGGCCACGCCCACCTCTTCGTGCTCGAAGCCTTCGCCCGACAGCGGCCCGATGCCGACATCCGGCTGATCACACCGGACGCGCTGACGCCCTACTCCGGCATGCTGCCGGGCGTACTGGCCGGTCACTACACCTCGCGTCAGGCCTGCATCGACCTGCGCCCGCTGGCCGCGCGCGCAGGCTGCCACCTCGCGCTGGACCGCGCCATCGGCATCGACAGCGCGCGGCGCCGGATCAGATTGGCCAGCGGTGGCGAGGTCGACTACGACCTGCTGTCCATTGACATCGGCTCGACCCCGCAGCGCCCGGACATTCCTGGCGCGGACGAACACGCCCACCCGGTCAAGCCGATCGCCGACCTGCTCGCGCGCTGCGCCGTCGTGACGCCGCGCGCGGTCAGCGTGCTGGGCGGCGGTGCAGCCGGCGTCGAGGTGACAATGGCCTTGCATCACCGCTGGCCTGCGGCGCGCTGCACACTGGTCGAGCGCGGCACGGCGCCGCTCGGCGGACTGGGTGTGCGGCTGCAGCGCAGCGTCGGCGCCGAGCTCGCGCGCCAGCGGATCGATGTCGTGACCGGTGCCGAGGTCACGCGGATCGACGCCGATACTCTCCAGCTGGCGGACGGCCGCACCATTGCCAGCGATTTCACTGTGCTCGCCACCGGCGCCGCCGCACCTGCCTGGCTGCGGGACAGCGGGCTGGCGCTCGACGCGCGCGGCTTTATCGAGGTCGGCGCGACGCTGCAGTCGACGTCGCACGCCGAAGTGTTCGCCGCCGGCGACGTCGCCACGCTGACTGCTTCGCCGCGACCGAAGTCCGGTGTCTATGCAGTGCGCGCCGGGCCGCCACTGGCGGCCAACATCGCGCGCATGCTGGCCGGCCAGCCGCCGCTCGACTGGCATGCGCAGCGGCACGCGCTGATGCTGCTCGCCTGCGGCCGCCGCCACGCCATCGCCACCCGCGGCGGCTGGGTGCTCAAGGGCGACTGGGTGTGGCGCTGGAAAGACGCGATAGACCGCGGCTTCGTGCGACGTTTCGATCCGCAGGCCGATATTGCGGCTGACATGGGCTGAGCGAGAGCAGAGACACAGCGCGTGTGCCGAAGCTGCGTCGCGGCCAAGGCCGCTCCCACAGGGCATGCGCCCGATTCAAGGCCCAAGCCCCGGCCGGGGTTCTGTGGGAGGGATCTGCTGACCCCGACAACAACCCGAATCGAAGTCTGCGGCCCGGGCCGCTCCGGCACTCCACGCACGGCCACGGTCAACGGCCCGCCGGCAACCGCACCCTATGGCCGCTACGCCGCCATGCGGCCGGCAGCCAGCCGGATGCGCCGGCTGCAGCGGGCGGCCAGCGCCTCGTCGTGCGTCACCAGCACCAGGGTCGTGCCCTGCTCGGCGTTCATTTCGAACATCAGGTCGATGATGGAGGCGCCGGTCGCCGCGTCGAGATTGCCGGTCGGTTCGTCGGCCAGCAGCAGCTGCGGCGCCGGCGCGAAGGCGCGCGCGAGCGCGACGCGCTGCTGTTCGCCGCCCGACAGCTGGCGCGGATAATGGGTCAGCCGGCTGCCGAGGCCGACACGTTCGAGCAACGCGACCGAGCGCTCGCGCACGCGCTCGGCATTGGCCAGTTCCAGCGGCAGCATGACGTTTTCGAGCGCGGTCAATGCCGGCAGCAGCTGGAAGGACTGGAACACGAAGCCCACCTTGTCACCGCGCAGTTCGGCCCGCGCATCTTCGTCGAGCGCAAAGATGTCCTGACCGGCGATGCGAACCGAACCGGTGCTCGGCAGGTCAAGACCGGCAAGAAGCCCGAGCAGCGTCGATTTGCCCGAACCGCTGGCGCCGACGATGGCCAGCGCCTCGCCGGCGCCGACCGCGAAGGCGATATCCTGAAGGATCTGCAGCGGCGCATTGCCACTGCTGACCTGTTTTCCCAGCCCGCTGACTTCGAGCAGCGGGCCTGATTGTGGAGTGTCTGTAGGCATGAAGAAGCTTTTCTGGTCCCTGTTTGTCCTGTTGTTCGCCGCGATGCCCGTCGTCGCGCAGACCGTGCTGGTGGTCGGCGACAGCCTGTCTGCCGGCTACGGCCTGCGTCAGCAGGAAGCCTGGCCGGTATTGCTCGGCGACAGGCTGAAGCAGTCCGGTTACGGTCATGCGGTGGTCAATGCCAGCACCAGCGGCGACACCACCGCCAACGGATTGTCGCGCATCGACGCCGCACTGGCGGCGCACAAGCCTGCCATCGTCATCATCGCACTGGGTGCCAATGACGGCTTGCGTGGTCTGTCGCTGAAAACGATGCGCGACAACCTGGAAAGCATGACGCGCAAGGCGCAGGCTGGCGGCGCCAAGGTGCTGATCGCCGGTATGCAGCTACCGCCGAACTACGGCCCCGACTACACGCAAAAGTTCGCCGCCACCTTTTCCGAGGTGGCAAAGTCCACCGGCTCGGCGCTGCTGCCCTTCCTGCTTGACGGCTTCGCCACCGATCCGCAGCAGTTCCTGCCGGACGGCATCCATCCGGTTGCTGCGGCGCAGCCGCGCATCGTGGACAATGTGTGGACGCCGCTGCGTTCCCTGCTCGGCAAGCCGCTGGCGCGGCGCTGAGCACGCCGCCGCGCACATCACGAACAGACAGGACACCCGCTGCATGAACGCCCCTTCCGGCCAGCGCCGCCCGGCCGGCATCGCCCAGGTCGACCAGCTGTATGGCTTCGACGACATCATCGACACCCGTTCGCCGGCCGAATTCGCCCTCGACCATGTACCGGGCGCCATCAACTGCCCGGCGCTCGACAATGAACAGCGGGCGGAAATCGGCACGCTGTACAAGCAGGTGTCGCCCTTCGTCGCGCGGCGTCGCGGCGCGGCGCTGGTGGCGATCAACATCGGCCGTCACCTGCTCGAGCGCTTCCAGGACAAGGGACCGGACTGGCGGCCGCTGATCTACTGCTGGCGCGGCGGCAAGCGCAGCGGCGCCTTCGTCACGATATTCCGCCAGGTCGGCTGGGACGCCCATCAGCTCGAAGGCGGCTACAAGGCCTACCGGCGCGAAGTGCTGGCGCGGCTGGCAGCCCTCCCGGTAGCTTTCGACTTCCGCGTCGTCAGCGGCCCGACCGGCAGCGCGAAGAGCCGCGTGCTCGAACGCCTTGCAGCGCGCGGCGAACAGGTGCTGGATCTGGAGGCGCTGGCGGCGCACAAGGGCTCGGTGCTCGGCCGCCAGCCCGGCGTGGACCAGCCACCGCAGAAACTGTTCGAGTCGCGCCTGCTGCACGCGCTGTCGGCACTCGACCCGGCGCGCCCGGTGTTCGCCGAGGCGGAAAGCCGCCGCATCGGACTGGTCACCGTGCCGGACGCACTGATCGAACGGCTGCGCGCCGCCCCCTGCATCCGCATCGAGGTGCCCGCCGCAGCGCGGACCGAATTCCTGCTGCGCGACTACGATTACATGACGCAGGATGCGGAAGCGCTGATCGAACGGCTGGAGCGCCTGATCGAGCTGCGCGGCCGCGAAACGGTGGCGGCCTGGTCCGCACTCGCGCGCGCCGGGCAGTGGGCCGAGCTGGTTGCGGGCCTGCTCGAACAGCACTACGACCCGCTGTACCGCCGCTCGCAATCGAACAACTTCAGCCGCCACACCGATGCCCCGACCGTCGCCGCCGAGCGGCTGGATGATGCAGGCATCGATAGTCTGGCCGGGCAGATCGCGGCCGCCTCGACTCAGTTCAGCACCGGCAGCACGTCCGAGCGCACCGCGCAGATGCGCTGAATCATCGCCGGCGCGGGACGCGCGATCTCGCCCTGTTCGAAAGCGATCACGCTGCCCCAGCCGCGCACCCAGTCCAGCAGCTCATGCGGCCGCAGCAGGAAATCCGGGTTCGACGGCTTGCCGAAGCGCGCATTGCCGTCCATGAAGGTTTCGTAGATCAGCAGACCGCCCGGCTTGAGCAGCGCGGCGACACGATCCAGCCGCGGCCGGAACAGGTAGCGGGTCACCACCACCGCATCGAAGCAGGCTTCGCCCCACGGCCAGTCGCCGCCTTCGAGGTCGGCGCACAGCGTGCGGATGCGCGGCTGCCCGTCCAGCGCCGCCAGCGCCGCGGCGTCGCGGTCGGCCGCCAGCACGTTCAGGTCGCGCCCGGCGAGCCAGCGCGCGTGGCGACCGCCGCCGCAGGCCAGGTCGAGCACGTCGGCGCCGGGCGGGATCAGCTCGCCGAAGCGCACCACCCAGTCCGACGCGTCCTGCATTGAAAAATGAGGATGAGATGCCATCTGCGGGCCCTTATTCGGGTTTTCGTGTCGAGGGGCCGCATTATCATCCCGGGCATACCAAGGACAATAATGTTCCGCTCTCCGGACCTCCCGCCGCCCACCCGTGGCGCACGGACATTCTTTCTGTGGCGCGCACTGCCGCTCGCCCTGCTCGCCGCCGCGCTCGCCGCCACCGAGTCGCTGCCGGTCGGGCTCGCGGTGCTGGCCGCCAGCCTCGGCATCGGCGTGCTCGCGCTGCGCGAACAGGACCGGCTGTCACGGGAGGTCGAGCAGCACCGGCTCGACGCCGCCCGCCTGCGCGACTACACCGACCTTGCCACCGACTGGCACTGGGAAACCGACGCCGCGCTGCGGCTGCAGTATTCGCGCGCCGAAGGCCACCTGGCCAGCGCACTCGACCAGCGCGCCGTGCGCAACCGTCGCCTGTGGGAGATCAACGCCCTGTCGCCGGTGCACGGCGACTGGGAGGAATGTCATCGCCAGTTCCAGAGCGGCAAATCGTTGCAGCTTCATCTGGTGCTGCACCGGCCGGACGGCGTGGTGCGCCACATCGAACTGCGCGGGCGCCCGATCACCGACGGCAGCGGCCAGCTGTGCGGCTATCGCGGCACCGGTCGCGACGAGACCGCCTTCGTGCAGTCGACCCGGGCACTGCGCGAGGTCGAGACGCGACATCGCGAAATGGTGAATCATCTGCGCGAAGTCATCTTCCGCATCGACGCACGCGGCCGCTTCACCTACCTGAACCGCGCCTGGGAAACCTTGACCGGCCAGCCGGTGAACCAGGCCATCGGCCAGCGCATCCTGCGCTGGCTCAGCAAGGACGAGGCACGCTATCTGCTGGCACGGCTCGAGCCCATGCTCGACGGCCGCCGCGATTCGATGCAGATCGAGGTGCGCACCGGCACCGGCAGCGCGTCGGCGCGCTGGCTGGAAATCGCCATCGGCGCCCGTTTCGACGGCCACGGGAAGCTCGAAAGCCTGTCCGGCAGCATCGAGGACATCACCCAGCGCAAACAGGCCGAAGCAACGCTGTACGACATGAATGCGGAGCTTGAGCGCCGCGTGAAGCGACGCACCGCCGAGCTGGAGGCGTCCAACCGCGAACTGGAGGCCTTCTCGTACTCGGTATCGCACGACCTGCGCAACCCGCTGCGCGCCATCGACGGCTTCTCGCAGATCATCCTGGAAGACTATGGCGACCAGCTGGACGCGCAGGCGCACAGCCACCTCGCGCGCATCCGCGCCGCCTCGCAGAAGCTGTCGACGCTTATCGACGACCTGCTCGAACTGGGCCGGCTCACGCGCACGCCGATCAGCCGCGCCGAGGTCGACCTGTCGGCGCTGGCACGCGCCATCATGCGCGACCTGAGGGCGGAATCGCCGGAACGCGAGGGCAAGCTGGCCATCGGCATGCATCTGATGGCGCGCGTCGACCCGATGCTGGCACGCGTGCTGCTGGAGCATCTGCTGCGCAACGCCTGGACCTTCACCGCCGGCCGCGAGACCGCGGAAATCGAGTTCGACGCCCGCCTGCGCAACCGGGAGGTGGTGTTCCACATCCGCGACAACGGTATCGGCTTCGACATGGCGCACGCGGCACAGCTGTTCAAGCCCTTCAACCGGCTGCACGACCAATCGGACCGCAGCGGCACCGGCATCGGTCTGGCCACCGTGCAACGCATCGTCAATCGCCACGGCGGCCGCATCTGGGCCGAAGGCGCACCGGACAAGGGCGCCTGCTTCTACTTCACACTGCCCGACCCGACTCACTGACGGCAGCCGGCGCAAGGATGTAGGCTGCGCACCACACTCGCCGCGAAGTGTGGATTTCCACAAGCGGTATTTATGTTGCAATGCAATATACTGGGGTCCAACGTGCACGGGCGCACTGCTCACGGAAGCGCACAAGGCGGACACCCCACACTGCCTGAAAGCCTTCCCAGACACGGGAGTTCATGATGCAGTACGAGCACTATCTCAAATCCATGTTCGAGCCGCAGTCGGTGGCCATCATCGGCGCCAGCGAGCGGCCGGACTCGATCGGCGCAGTCATCGTCCGCAACATGCTGGACGCGCAGTTCAGCGGCGAGTTGCACGCCATCAATCCGAAACACAAAGCGGTCTTCGGCGTGCCCTGCGTGGCGCGCATCGACGACCTGCGCAAGCGGCCCGACCTCGTCATCATCTGCACGCCGGCGCGCACGGTCCCCGGCCTGATCGACGAATGCGGTCGCGCCGGCATCAAGGCGGCCATCGTGATCAGCGCCGGTTTCGCCGAAACCGGTCCGGCCGGCGCCGAACTGGTGCGTCGCACCCGTTCCGCCGCCAAGCGCAACGGCGTGCGCATCATCGGCCCCAACTGCCTGGGCCTGATGCGCCCGTCGCTGGGTCTGAACGCAACTTTTGCGCGCTCGCCGGGCAAGGCGGGCAGCATCGGCCTCATTTCGCAGTCGGGTGCCGTGTGCACCGCACTGCTCGACTGGGCGCAGTCGAACGGCGTCGGCTTCTCGACCGTCGTGTCGCTGGGCGCCTCGATCGACCTCGATTTCGGTGAAATCCTCGACTACATGATTGCCGACCCGAAGACGGAAAGCATTTTCATGTACATCGAGGGCATACGCGACGCACGCCGCTTCATGAGCGCGGTGCGCGCGGCCGCCCGCGTCAAGCCGGTGCTGGCGATCAAGGTCGGCCGTCATCCGGCCGGCACCAAGGCGGTCGCTTCGCACACCGGCGCCATGGTGGGCGCCGACGACGTGTTCGACGCCGCGCTGCGCCGCGCCGGCGTCGTGCGGCTGTCGACGCTGGGCCAGATGTTTTCCGCCGCCAACGCGCTGTTCACCGGCTTCAAGCCGGCCGGCAAGCGGCTGGCCGTCGTTACCAACGGCGGTGGGCCGGGCGTGATGGCCGCCGACCGCGCAGCCGACCTCGGCATTCCGCTGGCGCAGCTGGCACCGGAAACGCTGGAAGCGCTCAACAGCGCGCTGCCGCCGACCTGGTCGCACGCCAACCCGATCGACCTGATCGGCGACGCCGACGATGCGCGCTACCGCGCCGCGCTGGAAGCGGTACTGGCCGACCCCGGTGTCGATGGCGTGCTCACGCTGCTGACGCCGCAGGCGATGACGCATCCGACCGCGGTGGCCGAGGCGGTGATCGATATCGCCAAGACCGCCAACAAGCCGCTGATGACCTGCTGGATGGGCTGCGATCAGGTGCGTGCCGCGCGCTCACTGTTCGAGGCCGCGCACATCCCGACCTTCCGCTCGCCCGAGCCGGCGGTCGAACTGTTCCACCACATCTCGTCCTACTACCGCAACCAGCAGCTGCTGCGCCACGCACCCGCCTCGCTGGCGCAGGATCTCGATCCGCCGTCGGTGGAATCGGCCCGGCTGGTGATCGAAACCGCGCTGTCCGAGCGGCGCACCGTGCTGACCGAGATGGAATCGAAGGCACTGCTGGCCGCCTTCCGGATACCGATCGCGCAGACCGTGGTCGCGCGCAGCGCTACCGAGGCCATGGTGTACGCCGAGGAGATGGGCCTGCCGGTGGCGATGAAGATCGATTCACCCGACATCACGCACAAGAGCGACGTCGGCGGCGTGCGGCTGCACGTCGACAACCTGCGTTCGGTACGCGACTGCTGGCAGGAACTGATGGCCGAAGTCGGCCGCCGCAAGCCGGACGCCCGCCTGCGCGGCGTGTCGATCGAGCCGATGGTGAACAAGCGCAATGCGCGCGAGCTGTTCGTCGGCGTGGTGCATGACGACGTGTTCGGGCCGGTCATCAGCTTCGGGCATGGCGGTACACGGGTCGAAGTGCTGCGCGACCGTGCGGTCACGCTGCCGCCGATCAACGTGGAACTGGCGCGCGACGCCATCCAGCGCACCCGCGTGTCGGCCATGCTGGGTGAGTTCCGCGGCATGCCCGCGATCGACATGGAAGCGCTGGAACGGGTGCTGATCCGCGTGTCGGAAATGGTGTGCGAGCTGCCGTGGATACGCGAGATGGACATCAATCCGCTGCTGGTCGACGAAAGCGGCTGCGTGGCGGTGGACGCCCGCATCATCCTCGCCGACGTGCAGCCGACGGCCACGCCCTACTCGCACATGGCCATCCACCCGTATCCGGCACGGCTGGAGCACGTGGTGAACCTGCCCAACGGCACGCGCGCCATCATCCGCCCAATCCGGCCGGAAGACGCTGATCGCGAAGCCAAGTTCGTGCGCGAGCTGTCGGCGGAAACGCGCTACCTGCGCTTCATGAGCACGATCAAGGAACTGCCGCCGCAATTGCTGGCGCGTCTCACGCAGATCGACTACGACCGCGAAATGGCGCTGGTCGCGGTCAGCGAGGGCGAAACCGAGGAACAGCTGGGGGTCTGTCGCTACGTGGTGAATCCCGACGGCGAAACCTGCGAATTCGCCATCGTGATCGCCGACGCATGGCAGCGTCAGGGCCTGGCCCGCATCATGATGAATCTGCTGATCGAAGCGGCGCGCGAGCGCGGCCTCAAGGTGATGGAAGGCGTCTTCCTCGCCAACAACGAACGCATGCTGCGGTTCGTGCAGAGCCTGGGCTTCCACATCAACCGCGATCCCGAGGACAGTTCGCTGGTGAATGGCGAACTGCTGCTGCGCCCGGCATGAGTGCGGCGCCCGCCCGGTGCACGTGGTGCGGGCAGGACCCGCTCTACGTCGAGTACCACGACAGCGAGTGGGGTGTGCCGGTGCGCGACGAACGCGAGCTGTTCGAGCGCCTGATACTGGAAGGTGCGCAGGCCGGGCTGGCCTGGATCACCATACTGCGCAAGCGCGACGGCTACCGCCGCGCCTTCGCCGGCTTCGACGCGCAGCGCATCGCCCGCTATGACGAAGACGACCGCGCGCGGCTGATGGCCGACGCCGGCATCGTTCGCAACCGGCTCAAGATCGACGCCACCATCGGCAATGCGCGCGCGCTGCTGGCGCTGCACGAGCGCGGCGGATCGCTGAGCGATCTGCTGTGGGACGCCGTGGGCGGGCAACCGATGGTGAATCACTGGCGGCGCCTCGGCGACTGCCCGTCGAGCACGCCGCTGTCCGACCAGCTGTCGAAGGAACTGGCACGGCTGGGCTTCCGCTTCGTCGGCAGCACCATCGTCTATGCCTGGATGCAATCGGTGGGCGTCGTGAATGACCACCTGGTCGACTGCTTCCGCCACCGCGAACTGATCCGTCCGCTGGACTGAACCGCCGGCGGTGTTCAGCCGACCGCGCGCAGCGGCCGACTTTCCTCCGCCTGGACGGCGTCCAGCCCGCGCCAGCCGTCGATGAAGGCCGCAATCTGCGGCTCCGGCAGCGGTCGCGACATCAGGTAGCCCTGCGCATAGGTGCACTCCTTGCCGGCCAGCGCCGCCCACTCGGCCGCCGTTTCGACCCCTTCGGCCGTCGTGTCCAGACGCAAGGCGTCGGCCAGATTGATGATGGCGCGCACGATGGCGCCGCCCCCCTCCTCCTCGTTCAGGCTGGTGACGAAGGAGCGGTCTATCTTCAGCTTGGTCATCGGGAAGCTGCGCAGATAGGCGAGCGACGAATAACCGGTGCCAAAATCGTCGAGCGCGATGCCGATGCCCAGCGCGCGCAGCGTGCTCAGCGTGTCGCGCGCCGCCGCACTGTCGTGGATCAGCAGCGACTCGGTCACCTCGATTTCCAGCCGGTCCGGCGCCAGGCCGCTGTGTGCCAGCGCGTCGCGCACCACATCGACCACCGCGCCGCGCGCGAACTGGACGGCGGACACATTGACCGCCACATGCATGTCGTCTGGCCAGCGTGCGGCGGCCAGGCAGGCCCGCTCCAGCGCCCAGCGGCCGATCGGCACGATGAGGCCGGTTTCCTCGGCCAGCGGGATGAACTCCCCCGGCGACACCATGCCGCGCTGCGGATGGCGCCAGCGGATCAGCGCCTCGAAACCGGCGACGCGGCCGCTGCGCATGTGGATCTGCGGCTGGTAGTGCAGTTCGAATTCATCGCGCTCCAGCGCGCCGAGCAGATCGCTGTGCATGCTCAGCCGACGGCGCGCACGCTCGTCCATGTCCTGCTCGAAGAAGCGCCACGTATTGCGTCCGGCGGCCTTGGCCGCGTACAGCGCCATGTCGGCATTCTTCAGCAACGCATCCGGGTCACTGCCGTGCTGCGGCGCCAGCGCGATGCCTATGCTGCTGCCGATCTGCACGCTGACGCCGTCGATCAGGACCGGCGACGCGAAGGTGTCGAGCAGGCGCTGGGCAAGTTCGGCTGCACCCTCCGGCGTGCGGCAGCCCCAGCAGATCAGAGCGAACTCGTCGCCGCCCAGCCGCGACAGCACGTCGCCAGCACGGATGCGCTCCTGCAGACGCTGCGACACGAGCTGCAGCACGCGATCGCCGGCCGCGTGACCGAGCGAATCGTTCACGTTCTTGAAATCGTCCAGATCGAAGAAGTACAGCGCGCACGGCCGCGCCTCCTCCGACCCGGCCGGACGGATGGCCGCCAGCTGATTGCGGAAGTGGTGCCGGTTGGCCAGCCCGGTCAGCGAATCGAAATTGGCCAGCGTCGACATTTCCAGTGCTGCGCGACGGCTGTCCGTGATGTCCGAGCACACGCCGCGCCAGCCGGCGTGGTGACCGCCCTCGTCGAACAGCGGCTTGGCGGTAAGCGCCCACCAGCGTCGTTCGCCCTCCACCACCAGCGCCACCTGCACGTCGCGGAAGGGCACTGGCTGCATCAGGTGCGCGGCCAGCGTACTCAACGCGTCGCGCTCGGCCTCGTTCATTTCGCGGCCGCCCTGGGCGAACAGCTCGATGAAGGGCTGCGCGCGCAGTTCGTCCAGCGAGCGGCCGAAGGTTTCCGCCAGCCGCGCCGACACGTGCTGCAGGAAGCCGTTGCGGTCGGTGTCCCATAACCAGTCGCTCGAATGCGCCTCGAAATCGTGCAGCAGCAGGCCGACCAGCTGCTTCTGCCGCTCCGCCTCGGCTTCGGCCAGCAGGCGGGCGCCGAAGGTACGCGCGCTGGCAATGGCGCAGGCAAGCGCCAGCGCGGCATAGAAGTTCATCAGCACCACGAGATCGAGGTTGCGGACCGGGTGGTCGATGACGAAGGCGAGCGAACTGGAGGCACACAACAGCAGTACATAGAGCACGGCTGCGCGGGGAATATTGGCCAGTACGAAGCTGCCGGCGCACATCATGCCGCCCGAAATCAGCGTGACCAGCAGCGCGCTGTCGGCCTCGGCACGCGTGAAGAACAGCAGCGACGGCACCGACCACAGCAGGGCCAGCACGCCAGCGTGCAGCGCGGCGCGGCGTATGGCGCGCTCGGATGCCCGCACGGGCGGTGAAGCCTGGTCGCGGCGCCAGGCGCGCAGCGTCGAGCGCATCGCGACGGTCAGTGCGGCCAGCCACAGCAGCAGCACCCACGGCGGCTCGCTGTCCCAGAACACGACCACGATGAGCAGCGCATTGAACAGATTGGCGGTCAGCGTGAGCGGTGCAAACCGGAGCACCGAGCGCAGTTGCTGCGCACGGATGCGGGCGGCCAGATGCGCATCGGCATTGCGTGTGCCGATGACGTCATCCAGCCAGCAATTCAGCCGCGCGGCGAAGCCCGCGGTGCTCGACGAGGCGGTTCCGGTTGTGCGCATGATCTGCAGACTCTTCTTTCCGGGACATGGCCGGCTGCGGCCCATCCCTGCTTGAACATCGATCCGACGCGTTGCTTCGCTCATATCGGCGCGGCGTCGCGCGGACTTGAACGCGCGGCGGCACGAATCGCTGCCGCAGCGCAGCAGATCGACGGTCACTGCGACCGCGTCAGGCCGGGCCCAGCGCACGCCATGCCTGTGCTTGAAGTGCCGCATTCCTCGGCACGATGGCGCCGCCGGGCATAGAATGCGCGCCTGTGCTCGCCGGACCCGTCGGTCCGGCGACAGTCCGGTCCGAGCATGCCCACCCCGCGAACCCTCAACACCTCATCGCTGACGGCGCTGTACGACGCCGGGGCGCTGCGACGCATCGAGCGCCATTACGCGCCCGCCAGTTCGCCGCGCCTGATGGAGCGCGCCGGTGCCACCGGTGCGGCCAAGGTGATGCAGATTCTCGGCGGGCGCCACGGTCGCGTGCTGGTCATGTGCGGCCCCGGCAACAACGGCGGCGACGGCTTCGTGCTGGCGCGCCAGCTGCGACAAACCGGTTTCGACGTCGTCGTCGCCTATCAGGGCGACGAGCACCCGCAGGCTAGCGACGCGGTGTCGGCCTGGGCGTCGTGGCGCGCCACCGGCGGCGTCACCGTGCCGCGTCTGCCACGCGGCGACTTTTCCATCGTCGTCGATGCGCTGTACGGCATCGGCCTGACGCGCCCGATCGAGGGCGAACACGCGGCCTGGATAGACGCGGTCAACGACATGGACTGCCCGGTACTCGCCATCGACGTACCCAGCGGCCTCAATGCCGACACCGGCGCCGTGCTCGGCCGCGCGATCCGCGCCTCGCACACCGCCACGATGATTGCGCTCAAGCCCGGACTGCTGACGCTGGACGGCCCCGACCACTGCGGCGAGCTGTCGGTGCACGACCTCGGGCTCGACTGCGCCGCCGTCGTACAGCCCTCCGGCTGGCAGGTCGGCCGCGGCCTGTTCGACCACCTGCTGCGGCCACGTGCGCGCAACAGCCACAAGGGCACGCACGGCAATGCGGTACTGGTCGGCGGCGCACGCGGCATGGCCGGCGCCGCGCTGCTGGCCGGTCGCGCCGCACTGAAGGTGGGCGCCGGACGCGTCTATGTCGGCATGCTCGACCACGCCGCACTGCCGCTCGACCCGGAACAGCCGGAACTGATGATCCGCACGCCGGCCGAGGTGCTGGCGGGCGATCTGGCCACCTGCGTGGCGATCGGCCCCGGCCTCGGCCAGAGCCCGGCCGCGCTCGACCTGATGCGCGAGGCGGTGCTGTCGCCGGCCACGCTGGTGCTCGACGCCGACGCGCTGAACCTGCTGTCGCAGCACGCCGACCTGGAGAAGGCGCTGGTCGACCGCGGCGCCGCCACGCTGCTGACGCCGCACCCGATGGAAGCCGCCCGCCTGCTCGGCAGCACGACGGCCAAGGTGCAGCACGACCGCATCGCCGCGGCACGCGAGATGGCACGCCGCTTCCACGCCTCGGTCGTGCTGAAGGGCTGCGGCAGCGTGCTCGCGCTGCCGGACGGACGCTGGTTCATCAACACGACGGGCAATCCGGGCATGGCGTCGGCCGGCATGGGCGACGTGCTGACCGGCCTCATCGCCGGCCTGCTGGCCCAGGGCTGGCCGGCCGACCTCGCACTGATCGGCGGCGTGCACCTGCACGGGCTGGCCGGCGACCGTCTGGTCGCACTGGGCAAGGGACCGAACGGCCTGACCGCCGGCGAGGTGATCGAGTCGGCCCGCGCCGCCTTCAACGCACTGATCGCCGGTGCCGATCTGCAGGAAGTCGGCCATATCCACCTCTGAACGCAGGCATCCGCTGATCGGCGTGGCCTTCATGCTGGCCGCGCTGTTCTGTTTCGCCGTGCTGGACACCACCGGCAAGTACCTGTCGCAGCGCTACCCGGTCGGCGTGCTGGTGTGGGCGCGCTATCTGGTGCCCGCCATCGTGCTCGGCGCGGTGCTGTGGCCGCGCATGCGCCGCAACCTGCTGGTGACGCCGCGCTGGCGGCTGCAGATACTGCGGGCCGCACTGCTGGCCGGCGTGTCCTTCCTGATCATGGGCGGGCTGAAGACGATACCGATGGCCGAGGGCACCTCGCTGTTCTTCGTTACGCCGCTGATCGTGACGCTGCTCGCCGGGCCGGTGCTGGGCGAACGGGTGACGGCCGCCAACTGGCTGCTGGCGCTGTTCGGCTTCTCCGGCGTGCTGCTGATCGCGCGTCCGGACGGTCATCTGCCGCTGCTGCCGGTACTGATGCTGCTCGGCGGCTCGCTGCTGTATGCCTTGTACCAGCTGGCCACACGCAAGCTGGCGCCGACCGAGCGGCCGCTGACCACGCTCTACTACACCGCGCTGGTCGGTGCGACGCTGTCCACGCTGGCGCTGCCGGCGGCCGCGCACAGCGAACTGCCCGGGCCGGTCGACGCGCTGCTGGTGGTGTCGCTGGGCGTGTCCGGCATGGCCGGCCACTTCCTGCTGATACGCGCGATGGCCTTCGCGCCGGCCTCGGTGCTGAGCCCGCTCATTTACGTACAACTGGTGTGGGCGACGCTGATGGGCTGGCTGGTTTTCGGCGACCTGCCGGGCGCCAGCGCCGTCGGCGGCGCCGGCCTCATCGTCGTCTGCGGACTGGCCAGCGCCTGGCTGGCCCACCGGCGCTGACGCTCAACCGGCGGCCAGTTCGAGCGGCTGCGGCGTGTTGGCCGCGTCGGCCTGCAAGCCCTCGCCGAGGCTGCGTGCCCGGTTCGACAGCTCGCCCAGCTGCCGGCTCTGCAGCAGCGCCTCGATCTCGCCCGCCGGCACCGGCCGCGAGAAGTAATAGCCCTGTATCAGGTCGCAGCCGAGCGCTCGCAGCGCGATCACCTGCTCCGAGCGCTCGACGCCCTCGGCCACCACCTCCATGCGCAGCGAATGGGCCAGGCGGATGACGGCCTCGACCACATGGCGCGCCTCGGTGACGTGGTCCATGTCGATGACGAAGGTGCGGTCGATCTTGAGCTGACGCGCCGGCAGCCGGCACAGATAGGCGAGGCAGGAATAGCCGGTGCCGAAGTCGTCGATCGACAGCGTGACGCCCATCGCCTTCAGTTCTTCCAGCACACGACGTACGCTGGTCGAACTTTCCATCACCACCGACTCGGTAATCTCCAGCGCGAGCAGGCCGGGATCGATGTCGAACTCGTCGATGCAGGCGCGCACGCGCTCGACCAGATCGGGCTGCCTGAACTGCTGCGGCGACAGGTTCACCGCCACCGGTATGCGCCGACCGGCGTGCATCCAGCTGCGTATCTGGCCGCAGGCCTCACGCAGCGTCCAGAAGCCGATCGCGTTGATCAGCCCGAAGCGCTCGGCCACCGGGATGAACTCGACCGGCGGCACCATGCCGCGCTCCGGGTCCTGCCAGCGGATCAGCGCCTCGACGCCCCGCAGCTCGCCATCGACCGCACTCACCTTGGGCTGGTAGTGCAGCACGAACTCGTCATTGTCGAGCGCACGGCGGATCGCACGCTGCATGCCGAGGATGTCGGCACCGCCGCCGTCCATGTCCTCGCAGTACAGACGCCATGTGTTGCGGCCGGCGTGCTTGGCGGCGTACATCGCAGTGTCGGCGCAGACCAGCACGCGATTCTCGTCGCCGTCGTCGGGAAACAGCGCGACACCGACCGACGCCGACACCTGTATCTCATGGGTGCCGATCAGCATCGGCTGGCTGGCGGCATCGACCAGGCGCTGCGCCAGCCGGCCGGCACCTTCGGCATCGATCGCGCCTTCGGACAGCATGACGAACTCGTCACCGCCGATGCGGGCCACCAGGTCGCCCTCGCGCAGACCGTTGCGCAGCCGGCGCGCAACGCACTTGAGTACCTCGTCACCGACGTGGTGACCGAGCACGTCGTTGACCGGCTTGAAGCCATCGAGATCGACGAACAGCACCGCCAGTCGCGCCCCTCGCCCCCGCACACGCTCGGCCGCCTCGGCCAGCGCAGCATCGAAATTGACGCGGTTCGGCAGATCGGTCAGCGGGTCGTGCAGCGCCGCGTGCATCAGTTCGCTGTTGGCCGCCTTCAGACGCATCGCCAGCTGCCGCGTGCGATGTTCCATGCGGGCATCGAACAGCGCGGCGACGCTGCCTATCCAGGTGAAGCCGATGGCCGCGACGGCGATGGTCAGCCCCAGCCAGGTCGGATCGATCTCGTGCTTGGCCAGGCTGACTGCATTCGCGTCGAAGCGGACGGCCGCCATGCAAATGTAGTGCACTGCGCACAGCACGAGCCCGATCGCCATCGACGCCAGCACCTTGAACAGATAGAGCGCGCGACCATCGAGCGCACGCATCCTGAGCAGCACGCGGGCGGTCGCCGCTGCCAGCGCCCAGGCGAGCAGCACGGCCAGCGCCAGCAGACCCGGGCGGTATCCGACCGCCGGTTCGATGCGCATCGCCAACAACGCAAGGTGGAACACCATCACGACACCGGCGCCGAAGACCAGGGCCAGCGGAGCGCGCAGTCGCTGCGCCGGTGCCAGCCGACTGGCGCAGAGCAGCGCGAACAGCGATACGCCGACCGATGTCAGCCAGGACTGCACGGTGATGATCAGGTCAAAGCCGGTCTGCATCGGCAGCGCATAGGCGAGCATGCCGACGAAGTTCACCGACCAGATGCCGGTTCCGAGCACCAACGCACCGGAAAAGAGCCAGATGCGCGCGGCGCGCCGGTCGGTGCTGTGGATGCGTTGCGACAGATCGAGTGCGGACCAGGCGGCCATCACCGCCACCAGCAGTGACAGCGCGACCAGAAGCGGGTGGTAGTGCCCCGTCATGGCAGCAGCGCCCCGCATCGACAGGGCGATGCCGGGCCGCGCGCCAGCGGCGCGTCCACATGGATGAACATTTCCTTCTCCCCAAAAGGACGATGCGAGCGGAGCCTGTTCGAATCGGCTCTCGTATTGATCCCCCTGCTACGGCAGCGAGCAGCGCAACTTTAAGCATGGCGGCGCACACGTGAAGCCGATTCGTGACGAACTTGGGAGGAGGGCCGGATTGCCTGTGCCAGCCTTGCGGATCGCATGGGCCGGGGCAGGCCGATGCTAGAATGCGCCGCGACAAATACAGAAGACGAGCCATGCGGGAAAACGATCAGCTGTCCATCGAAATACAACGCAACGTGTCGCAGGCGCTGGCCGAGGATGTCGGCACCGGCGACCTGACCGCACGGCTGATCCCGGCCGGACGTGCTGCCACCGGCATGGTGACAGCGCGCGAGGAAGCGGTGCTGTGCGGCCGCGACTGGTTCGAAGCCTGCCTGCGTGCGCTCGACCCGAAAGCGACCGTCGCCTGGCACGTCGCCGAAGGCGAATGGGTGGAGCCAGAGCAGAAGCTGTGTGAAATCCTGTCGGAAACCCGTGCGCTGCTGACCGCCGAACGTGCCGCGCTGAACTTCGTCCAGCTGCTGTCGGCCACCGCCACCATCACGCGTCGCTTCGTCGACGCCATCGCCGGCACCTCGGCACGCATCGTCGACACCCGCAAGACCCTGCCCGGCCTGCGGCTGGCGCAGAAGTACGCGGTCACCGTCGGCGGCGGTCTGAATCACCGCATGGGCCTGTACGACGGCATCCTGATCAAGGAAAACCACATCATGGCCGCCGGCGGCATCCGTCCGGTACTGGCGCGTGCGCGCGGCATCGCACCGTCGAATGCCTTCATCCAGATCGAGGTCGAGACGCTGGCCCAGCTGGGCGAGGCGCTCGACGCCGGCGCCACCATGGTGCTGCTCGACAACATGTCCATCGAACAGATGCGCGAAGCGGTCGCCATCAACGCCGGCCGCGCCGAACTCGAAGCGTCCGGCGGCGTAAACCTGGACCGCGTGCGGGCGATCGCCGAAACCGGCGTGGACCGCATCTCCATCGGCGTTCTGACCAAGAACGTCCGCGCCATCGACCTTTCACTTCGCCACGTCGAACGCTGAGCGTCCGACGCCAGCCCCTACTCGCGGAGATTCCGTCTGATGTGGTTCATCCTGTACTACGTTGTGGCGATCACGGTGCTCATCCTGCACTTCACCGGCTTCCTCGCCCGCAACAACCTCGAATGGCTGGTGTTCGTGCTGGCCGTCACCGTCTTCCCGGCGGTGCTCTATCTCTGAGCACGACACGTCCCGTCGAGCACACCCCACGCCATTGCCTCGACGGCGGTCGCATCCCGGTATGCGCGCCGCTTGCGCTGCGTCAAATCAGCCAGGGTCTCAAGCTGCGCCTGAACGTGTATAAGCTGCGGAACGAGAAGTACTTGTTCGAACTTGCCGGCGGCCCGCGCCGTCCGGGTGACGGCCGCGCGGCCCTGCTGTCCGCTATGAATTCGCTCCGATGCTGCTGACGATAGATGACCTGCTGTCCGGCGACGAAGTCGCCGCCCTCCGCGATCTGCTCGATCGTTCCGAGTGGGCCAGTGGCGCCCTCACCGCCGGATCGCAGGCGACGGTCGTGAAGAACAACCAGCAGGTGCCGGAAAGCGCCCCGACGCTGCCCGAGCTGCGCCGGCGCGTGCTGGCGGCGCTGAACCGCGAACCGCTGTTCTTCAGCGCCGCACTGCCGGCGAAGATACTGCCGCCCTTCTTCAACCGCTATGCCGGCGGCAGCAACCGCTACGGACAGCACATCGACAACGCGATGCGCGCGATGCCGGACGGCAGCGGCTATGTGCGCGCCGACCTGTCGGCCACCCTCTTCCTCGCCGATCCGGATGAGTACGACGGCGGCGAACTGGTGATCGACGACACCTTCGGTCGGCACAGCGTCAAGCTGCCGGCCGGCAGCCTGGTGCTCTACCCGTCGTCGTCGGTGCACGAGGTGACGCCGGTGACGCGCGGCGCCCGCATCGCCTGCTTCATGTTCATCCAGAGCATGGTGCGCGACGCCGAGCAGCGCCGTCTGCTGTTCGACCTCGACATGGAACTGCTGACGCTGCGCCAGCAGCTGGGCGAAACGCCGTCCATGGTCAAGCTCACCGGCATCTATCACAACCTGCTGCGCCGCTGGGGTTCGGCCTGAACGCGCCGCTGAACCTGCCGCAGTCGATCGCAGCCTACCGCGAACGGGCGCGCGAACTGCTGCATCCGGACATCTGGCACTACCTCGACGGCGGCCGCGACACCGTATGCGGTCGCGCCAACCGTGAGGCGCTCGACACCATGCCGCTGCGACCGCGACCGCTGACCGACGTGCGCGGCGGCCATACGCGGATCGAACTGTTCGGCGAAACGTTAGGCCACCCGCTGCTGCTGGCGCCGATCGCCTACCAGCGCCTGCAGCATCCGGACGGCGAATGCGCCAGCGCGATGGCGGCCGCGGCGCAGGACGGGCAGATGGTCGTCAGCACGCTGGCCAGCCAGCCGCTTGAACAGATCGCCCGTGCGGCCGAGAAACCGCTGTGGTTCCAGCTCTACTGGCAGGGCGACCGCGAGCGCACGGCACGCCTGCTCGATCGCGCGCTCGCCGCCGGCTATCGCTGCGTGGTGTTCACCGTCGATGCGCCGATCAAGCTGGCGGCCTCGCCGTTGCCGGCCGACGTGCGCGCGGTGAATATCGACGCTCCGGCCGGCCGCCAACTGCAGCCCGGGCAGAGCGAAGTATTCGACGGCTGGATGGGCGACGCGCCCGGCTGGGACGACCTCGCCTGGCTGCGCGCGCGCACGCCGGTGCCGCTGCTGATCAAGGGGGTGCTGCACGCGGCGGACGCCGCGCGCGCCGTCAATCTGGGTTGCGACGGGGTCGTCGTATCGAACCACGGCGGGCGTGTACTGGACTGCGCGCCACCGGCCCTGTCCTGCCTGACGGCGGTGATCACTGTGGTGGGCAACGACGTGCCGGTCCTGTTCGACAGCGGCATCGACAGCGGCAGCGACGCGCTGCGCGCGCTGACGCTGGGCGCCCGCGCGGTGCTGGTCGGACGCCCCTATCTGTGGGGTCTGGCCGCTGGCGGCGCGCTCGGTGTCGCGCACGTGGTCCGGCTGCTGCGCGACGAACTGGAAATGAGCATGGCGCTGTGCGGCTGCGCCACGCTGGCCGACATCAGCGCAGATAGGTGCGGCTGATCTCGCGGAATTCCTCGGAACCCGCCGCGCCCAGCCATTCGAAGGCGACCATTTCACGCGACACGATGACCACGCCGTGCTGGCGCAGACGCTCCAGCGCGAGGCCGCGGTTGGACGGGTCGCGCGAGGCGACGCAGTCAGCGACGACGAACACCTGGCGGCCGCTGGACTGAAGATCCATCGAGGTCTGCAGCACGCAGATGTGCGACTCGATGCCGCACACGATGACCTGCGGCCGCGCCTCGTCCAGCAGGGGCTTCAGGCAGCCGTCGGAAACGCATGAAAAATGCATCTTGGGCACGATGGATTCCGCCGGGATCAGGTCGCGCAGGGTCTGCACCGTCGGCCCGAGGCCCTTCGGATACTGCTCGCTGACCAGTACCGGCACCGACAACCGCTGCGCGATCTTTACCATCCACACGACGTTGTCGAGCAGGCGGTCAGCGTCGTCCATCGCCGGCAGCAGGCGCTCCTGCATGTCGATCAGCAGCAGCGAGGAACGTTGGCGGTCAATCAGCATTTGATGCACTCCATCGGCAAGGCAGCGGCGCAGCGTAGCAGGCCGGCCCGACGGTGAAAACCCGTTGCGTCAAAGAACCAGCATGGTGGTGATCGACAGCTCGTCGAGCTGCGCCAACTCTTCGGTTTCCTGCCACGCACGGTACTCGAACACGCCGGCCGCCACGGCGAGCACCAGCGCGGCCAGCGCAACGCCGGTCACCCAGCGCGGGCGCTGCGACACGGGACGACGCGGCGCGCCGTCCCGCACGCGCGCCGCGAGTGCTGCAGGCACCGGCGGTGGCGGCAGCGAACGCAGTGCGCTGCGCAGCGCATCATCGGAAAATCGTTCAGTCATCGTCGGTCTCCCCGGCCAGCAGGGCCTTCAGGCGTGTGCGCGCCCGGAACAGCAGCTGATGCGCCGCATTGTCGGCAATGCCGAGCTCGCGCGCGATCGCCGCCACATCGTACTCCTGCCAGGCCCACATCATCAGTGCCGCACGCTGGCGCTCGGGCAGACCTGCCAGGGCTGCGCGCAGTGCGCCGCTGCGCGCAGCCGCCTGCCAGAGCTCCTCCGGCGTGGGCTGCGGATCGGCCAGCGATTCGAGCTCCGCTTCGTCGGCGCGCGGCCGGCTGCGCCTGAAGCGGTCCATGCACAGATTGCGCACGATGCTCAGGAACCAGGTGGACAGCTGCGCCCTTCCCTCGAAGCGCCCGGCGTGCTGCCACAGGCGGCAGAACGCCTCCTGCACGACGTCGTCGGATTCGGCGGCGTCGCCGGTCAGTTTCCAGGCCAGCGCATGGGCTGGCGGCAGCAGGCGTTTCACCAGTTCGTCACTGGCCACACGTTCACCCGCCCTCGCTTGCTGCAGCAACAGCGCGTCGCTGCGCCAGCCGGTCGGCAACAGCACACCGAAGCCGGACAGCGCGCCCTCAGCGTTCAAGTTCACGTTTGAGCCGCCGGCGTTCTTCGGGCGTCATCCGTTCGAGCATTTCGCGGCGCTCGCGCAACAGCGCGCGCCGCTCGTCCGGCGACAGCGACTGTATGTAGGCGCGCCGTTCGGCGCGCAGGCGCTCGCGCTCGGTCGCGCTCATCGATCTCCAATCCTCGCGCAGCCGCTCGCTCATTTCCCGGCGCTGCTCCGGCGGCAGCGACGACAGACGCTCGCGCAGCCGGGCGCGGAACTCGCGCCGCTCCTCTGGCGTGGCCGCCTTCAGCTTCTGCCGCAATTCGTGCGCCTGCGCTTCCCGCCGGTCGGCGGGCAAGGCGCTCCAGGCACCCGGGTCCGGCACAGCCGGCACCTCGGCCTGCGCGACACCTGCCCAGAGCAGGCCACACAGCAGGGTCAGACGGAAAATCATCATCGCAAGCAGAAGGATGGACACGATAGTTTGACGCCGCGGCGCGGCATTCCTTACGCGCCTGAGCGCACATTACATCCGCTTACAGCGGCGGCGCGTAAGGGCCGGCCCAGGCAGCACGTCTCACGGTCACAGCAGACGCATCCCGCCGACGCTGAACCTGTGGAGAACACGATGAAACTCATTCCCGGCCTGCTCGCCATCATCCCCCTGCTCGTCGCCGGCAGCGCGCTCGCGCAGACGCCCTCCGAGCGCATGGAGCAACGCATCGACGCGCGTCAGGCACGGCAAGAACAGCGCATCGACCACGGCGTCGAAAGTGGCAAGCTCACCCAGCGCGAGGCAACGCGGCTCGAACACCAGCAGGCGCACATCGATCACGCCGAAAACCGGGCACTGGCCGACGGGTCGCTGAACAGGAAGGAGGCGCTGCACATGGAAAAGATGCAGGACCGCGCCAAGCGCAGCATCCGCCACCAGAAGCACGATCGCCAGCACGCGCGCTGAATGCGCTGCCACGCGCGGGACGCTCAGCCGGCGGCAACCTCGTCGCGCGGCTGTGCCAGCGCCTGACTGACCGCCCGTTCGAACATCGGCGCCGCATCGACGATACGCGCTTCGCCCCGCGCCAGCTGCAGCGCCAGCGCGTCGGGCGCAATCGAGGTGGCCCGTGGGGAACCGGGATTGGTGAACAGATAGATGCCGCGCTGCGGACTGACCCAGTTCAAGCGCATACGCGAAAAACTGCCGTCGGGCTGCTTGAACTCGACCCAGTCGCCACGCTTCAGCTCGGCCACACGGCCTTCGTCGGCAATATCGAGATGCGCCGGCAGATTGAGCGAAATGTCCTCGTACTCGAGGCCATCCTGCTCGACGTGCTCGGTCACCACCTCGGGCGCCGGCACCGCGTCGTTCGCCGAGCCCTCGCCCGGCACCCACTGCTTCACCGGGGGCGGAGCGCCGGGCGTCGCCCCTGGCTTGATCCACTGTGCGTGCAGATCGAACAGGCCGTTGAGCAGCAGCAACTTGTCGGCCGGGTGCGCTTCGGCCGTGTCGAAACCCTGATTCAGCCTGCGCAGCAGGCCGGGCAACGCCTGCACCAGCTTGCGCCGCTCTTCCGGATCGCTCTTCGGCTGCACGCTCCAGATCAGTTCGTCCGCGGTTACCAGTGCCTGCCGGTAATCGACCTCGGTATCGGCGCCGCGCTCGGCCAGCGTGCGCAGCAGGCGACGCCAGACGCCGTCCAACAGGTTCTGCACCACTGCAGGAAGCGGCGTGCGCAGACGGTCGTCGACGGCGTCGTCAGCGGCGCGACGCGCATCGTCGCGGCGCAGACGTTCCTGTTCGCGCTCTTCGGCCAGACGGGCGGCCGTTTCGGCACGCTGCGACTCCTCGGATTCGAGCGCCTCGATGAAGCTTTCGAGGTCGCTGTTGCAGGCCTCGAACAGGCTCATGTCGCGCTCGAAGTCGCGCAGGATGCGATCGACGATTTCCGCCAGCTTTACGTACAGCGGATCGTCGTGGCCGACATCGCGGCCCCAGCGCAGCATGGCCTGAGAAATGAGATCGAGCAGGCGACGCGCCGGGTGCGCCTTGCTGGAGAAGAAGCTGCGATCCAGCATGGCCACCTTGACCAGCGGAATCTGCAGCCGGCCGACCAGCGCCTTGATCGGATCGGCGATGTTCGCATCGTCGAAGATGAGGTCGAACAGCATCGCGACGATGTCGACCGTGATCGCGTCGAACTGCCCCAGATGCCGGCCGAGATCGGAACTGCGGAAATCGCGCAGTACATTGACCGGAACGGGAAGACCGACACCCGGGCTCACCGGCAGATGATCGGCCTCTGCCTGCAGCGCGCTCAGCGCCTCGAACACGAAGGGCGAGGCCGGCGTGAAGCCGGCGGCGGGCCCGCTGCCGCCGGCAGCCGGCATCGGAATGCCCTGGGCGACCATCTGCCCTTGCACCAGCTGGGCCAGCATCGCATAGATGTCGCCCTCGCCATCGAAACCGCCAGCGCCGGACATCGACGGATCGCCGAAGCCCTGATGCATCGACGCCGTGCCGAAACCTTGCGTCATCGACGCGCTGCCGAAGCCCTGCACCGAAGACACGGTGCCGAAGTCCGGCCGCGGCATCGCCGCCTGCTCGCCACCCGGGGCCGCCCCGGCGCCGCGCGGCCGCGCCCCCGCCATCGGTGCGCGCCGGAACCCGCGGCGCAGTCCGGGCAGCACGTTCTGGCGCACCAGCCGGGTATTCAGTTCCTGATAGAGACGGGCCAGCTCGTTGGAAATCTGCTGTTCGAGCGATTGCAGCAGCACCAGTCGCATCTGCACGCCCGGATCGACCTCCTCGGACGCCGCGCGCAGCGCGTTGGCAATGGCTTCGGTACCGATCGGATTGTCAGCATCGGTCGGGTCCTGCTTGCCGAGCAGACTGCCCAGGCGCTGTTCGACCGCGTACAGATCCTCGTCGCAGTGTTCCTTCAGCTTGCGGGTGATTTCGCTGACGGCCAGATCCTGGGTCAGCACGTCCTCTTCGACCAGGCTCAGCTCGTCGAGCGATTTCGGCGCGGCGGCGGCGGAGGCCTTCAGCGGCTCGCCGCGCACGCGGGCATCGAAATACCGCGAGAGATTGTCGATGAAGGCCTGCTCGATGCCGGCCCAGTTCTCGCGGGCCTTGCCGCAGGTGAACATGTAGAGGTTGCGCTGGTCACGGTCGAGCTCGGCTTCTGCACGCGCGACCAGATCTTCTTCGATCTTGGTCAGCATGCCGTGCAGCGATTCGCGCAGACGACGCAGCGTGAAATCGCGGCAGTCGTTGATCACGCGTCCGCGTTCGGGCGGCAGATTGGGAGGCATCGGTGAAGCGGCGCTCATTGTTTACCTTTGCGGTCGCTCAAAGCGACCTGAAAAGGCCGAAACCCGGGCAAGTTTCAGGTCGGAGCGCAACCTGTGGCGCAGTATAGCGGCGGCCCCGCTGTCATGGGGTGTCGTCACCCTGTAGACCGGAAACTTTGCGTCGCCGTCTTTCGACGGGTTTGCCCTGGTTCAGCTGTTATCAGATTTCACCGAAATTAACGGTCCGCCGGGCGCGGACTTGAGGGTCTCCCCGGCGGTCGAGCCGATCACACCTGCAGCGTCGCGATGATGGAGTCGATTTCCTCCTGCGATTCGGCCACCACGGCGTCGAGCGTTTCGTTGTCGATGTCGGCGGTGACGGTTTCGGCGATCGCGGCGTCGTGCTCTGCCGTCGCACTGCAGAACGGGTTCGGGAAGGCCGCCATGCTCTCGGCCAGAAAAAGCACGTCGGCCAGCGAACGCGGCGGCACGACCGGTCCCGTGATCGACGGATCGTCGACCGCATCGATGATCTGGGTCGGCACCTTCAGCGATTCCAGCACTGCCCGGCCGACACTGCGGCTGAAACTGAACATCAGGCCGCTCAGTTCCTCCTCGCGCTGCAGCAGCGCCGGGAAGGCGGAGGCGCGGGCCAGCAGGTAGAACTGGCCGATCTCGTGCACGACGCCGGCGAGCATCGCCGCATCGGCGTTGAGTCGGGACAGCCGGCGCGCGATCACGAAGCTGAGTGCCGACACGTGAATCGTGTGCTGCCACAGGTCGTGCGTCATCACACGCAGCCGCTCATCGGCACGCGCATCGACCATCTGGCGGACGATGAGCGACATCGTGAGCATGCGGATCGGCTCGGTGCCGACCCGGTTCACAGCGGTGCGCACATCGGTGATTTCGTTGCCGCTGCGGTTGTAGGCGACCGAATTGGCCAGACGCAGCGCCTTCGCGCTCAGCACCGGCTCGGCGCCGACCAGGCGCGCGACCTCGTTGATGTTGATGTCCGGGTTCTCGAGCGCCTGGCGGATGCGCAGCGAAACGTCGATGCTGGTCGGGAACACGATGTCCCCCGACTCCAGTTCGGCCGAAAGTCGTTGCAGTGCTTCAAGCGATGCGTTCACCGGCTCACCCATGAGTTGTCCCCGTACATACACAGTTCGATGTACGGGTCTACGGCAGGCCGGCGGATGTCTTGAATCCGTGGGGCGACCGCCCCCCGCGCTCAGCCGGCGTGGCGCGCGATGTAATCCTTTATGGCCGCCACGTCGGCATCCATCACCTCGAAACGCTGCGGCAGCGATTCCAGATTCTCCATGCCGGCCGGACGCACTGGCTCGCGACCCAGGGCCTCGACCACAGTTTCCGAGAACTTTGCCGGCAGCGCAGTTTCCAGCACGATCATCGGCACGCCGGCCTCGCGCCGCTCGAGGGCGACCTTGAGGCCGTCGGCGGTATGCGTGTCGATGGCGCGCCCCCAGCGTTCGTTGGCCAGCCGCATCGTGGCGACGCGGTGCGCATGATTGCTGGCACCGGACTGGAATCCGTATTCGGACGCCACCTTTCCGAACAGCGACGACGCCGACAGATCGAACGGACGGCCGCGGTCGACCTCGCCCCACATCGCCCGCACCGCCTCCGCATCGCGGCCGGTCAGGTCGTAGATGAAGCGCTCGAAATTGCTGGCCTTCGAAATGTCCATCGACGGGCTGGTCGTGTGCAGCGTTTCGGCGGTGGCGCGCGGACGATAGACGCCGGTGCGGAAGAACTCGTCGAGCACGTCGTTCTCGTTGGTCGCGACCACCAGGTGACGGATGGGCAGGCCCATCATGCGAGCGATGTGGCCGGCGCACACGTTGCCGAAGTTGCCGGACGGCACGGTGAAGCTCACCTCTTCGCCGTTGTGCTTCGTCGCCGCGAAATAGCCCTTGAAGTAGTAAACGACCTGGGCCGACACGCGCGCCCAGTTGATCGAATTGACCGTGCCGATGCAGTACTTCGACTTGAAATCGAGATCGTTCGATACCGCCTTGACCATGTCCTGGCAGTCGTCGAACACGCCGCGCACCGCGATGTTGAAAATGTTCGGATCCTGCAGGCTGAACATCTGCGCCGTCTGGAAGCGGCTCATCTTGCCGTGCGGGCTCAGCATGAACACGCGCACGCCGTGCTTGCCGCGCATCGCGTATTCCGCGCTGGAGCCGGTGTCGCCGGACGTGGCGCCGAAGATGTTCAGCTGCTGGCCGCTTTTTTCCAGCGCGTACTCGAACAGATTGCCGAGCAGCTGCATCGCCATGTCCTTGAACGCCAGCGTCGGACCATTGGACAGTTCGAGCAGGTGCAGGCCGGACTCCAGCGTGTACAGCGGCGTGATATCGCGCGCATCCGACCCGGACACCGTGTTGCGATACACCTCCGGCGTGTAGGTGCGGTCGATCAGCGCCTTCAGGTCGGCCGCCGGAATGTCGTCGGCGAAGCGCGACAGGATGGCGAAGGCGAGCTGGCGGTAATCCATGCCGCGCATCGCTTCGAGATCGGCCGCCGTAAACCGCGGGTACTGAACGGGCATGGCGAGGCCGCCATCTTCCATCAGGCCGCCCAGCAGGATTTCTGTGAAGCGCTTCTGCGGCGCCTGGCCGCGGGTGGATACGTAGTACATCGCGTCGTGCATCGGATTCGTGGTCGAGAAACGGCGCGCGGAGCGCGCGCAGGGGGCATTAATCTAGCACAGCGCGCTGCCCGGCCCGCGCCAGCGTGCGCTGTGGTTATGGGCACATGTTCGCACCACAATGGGGCATGAAGGTAGACTGGCGCGCTTTGCCCGGATCGACTCGATGACCGGCCTGACCGAACTGCTGCGGCGTCATCTGGTATCGGACGCCCCGCCACTGTCCCGCGCAGAACGCTGGCGCAGCACGCTCGCCGGCTTCTTCGGCCTGCTCCTGTTCGAGGGCGTGCTCTTCGTGCTGCCGCTCGGCGCCGAAGAAAAACGCATCCTGGCGCCGCTGGGCGCGACCTCCGTCATCCTTTTCGCGCTGCCGCACAGCCCGCTGGCCCAACCGTGGTCGGTGATCGGCGGCCTGCTCCTGTCCGCGCCGCTGGGCTACGCCTGTGGTCACTGGCTGCCCGCCGGACCGTGGGTGATGGCGGTCGCACTGGCGGCGTCGATCTGGCTCACCGCCTGGGCGCGCTGCATCCACCCGCCCGCTGGCGCGATGGCGCTGACCATGGCCATGGCCGCCGCACAGGGGGCGGCCATCGAGCCTGCACTGATGGCGACGGCGGCGAACACGATCGCCATCATGGTGGCGGTGATGGTGGTGAACAATCTCGTCCCCGGTCGCCACTACCCGCAGGGCACACCGCCTGCCGCCCAGCAGCAGATGCATCAGGCGCCGCCCGTCATCGCCCACCGCGACCTGGAGGCGGCGCTGGGCGAGATCGACAGCTTCCTCGACATTCGCGAGGACGATCTGGTCGATCTCTACGAGCGCACGCTGCGGCATGCCTTCAAGCGCGTACATCGCATGCGCTGCGGCGACCTGATCGATGGAGCCGTCACGGCGCCCGCCGTCGAATTCGCAACGCCGCTGGCGGAAGCCTGGCTGCTGATGCGCAAGCTGCGCGTCGATACGCTGCCGGTGGTCGACCGCAGCCGACGGGTGATCGGCCTGCTGTCGCTGGAGGACTTCCTGCGCGAAGTGTCGCCCGAGGCGAACCGATCGATGGGCGAAGCCGTGCGCCATCTGCTGGCGCGCTCGCCGCACACGCATTCGGACAAGGCGGAAGTGGTCGGACAGATGATGCGCGAGGTGCGCGACGGCGTGCTGGTGCTGCGCCAGAACGACAGCGTGGCCGACGCGGCGGAGGCGCTGGCCTCCGGTCGTCAGCCGGCGGTACCGGTGATCAATGGCGCCGACCGCCTGGTCGGCATGCTGGATCGCACCGACATGGTGGCGGCGCTGTATCACCGGATCGAACTGGCCGACGCGATGAGCGCCGAGCCGGCGCCGGCCGGCTGAGCACCGGCCCGCCCTGCCCGTTCAGCCGTTCAGTTCTTCCAGACGCAGACGCGTCACCGCGCCCACCGTGCTGTCCAGCGCCTCGATGCGGACGATGGCCGCGTCGACCTGCTTCTCGCGGGTGACGTGGGTCAGCATGATGATGTTGGCCTGCTGTTCGCCTTCCGACGGTTCCTTCTGCAGCATCGCGTCGATGCTGATGCCCTGGTCGGCGAGGATGCGCGTGATGTCGGCCAGCACGCCGGGTTTGTCCTGCACGCGCAGGCGCAGGTAGTAGGCGCTTTCGACTTCGCTGATCGGCAGGATGGGGGTATCGGACAGCTGATCGGCGCGGAAGGCGAGGTGCGGTACGCGGTGTTCCGGGTCGGCGGTGTGCAGACGGGTCACGTCGACCAGATCGGCGATGACCGCGCTGGCGGTCGGTTCGGCACCTGCGCCGCGGCCGTAGTACAGCGTCGCGCCCACCGCGTCGCCCTTAACCACCACGGCGTTCATCACGCCTTCGACGTTGGCGATCAGGCGCTTGGACGGGATCAGCGTCGGATGCACGCGCAGTTCGAAACCGTCGGCCTTGCGCTTGGTGATGCCCAGCAGCTTGATGCGGTAGCCCAGTTCCTCGGCGTAACGGATGTCCTCGGCGGTCAGCTTGGTAATGCCCTCGATGTGGGCACGGTCGAACTGCACCGGGATACCGAAGGCCAGCGCCGACAGCAGCGTGATCTTGTGGGCGGCATCGACACCTTCGATGTCGAAGGTCGGGTCGGCTTCGGCATAGCCCAGGCGCTGCGCGTCGGCCAGCGCGTCGGCAAAGGTGAGACCTTTGTCACGCATTTCCGACAGGATGTAATTGGTGGTGCCGTTGATGATGCCGGCGATCCAGTCGATGCGGTTGGCGGTCAGCCCTTCGCGTACCGCCTTGATGATGGGAATGCCGCCCGCCACGGCCGCCTCGAACGCCACCATGACGCCCTTGGCCTGCGCCGCGGCGAAGATTTCCTGGCCGTGCACGGCGAGCAGCGCCTTGTTGGCAGTGACCACGTGCTTGCCGTTGGCGATCGCCTCCAGCACCAGCTGCTTGGCCACGGTGTAGCCGCCGATCAGCTCGACCACGATGTCGATGCTGGGATCACGCACCACCTCGAAGGCGTCGCCGGTCACGCGGGCGGCACCACCGGTCATCGACTTCGCGCGCTCGACGTCGCGGTCGGCAACGGCGGTGATCTGGATCGGGCGACCGGCGCGACGGGTGATTTCTTCCTGGTTTCGGGTGAGCACCGTCCAGGTGCCGCCGCCGACGGTGCCGATGCCGAGCAGGCCTACGTTGATGGGTTTCATGCTGTCCCTCGTCTTGTAATGGGTGCCGCGGACCGGTCAGGCCAGGTCACGCGAAAAATGAAAACAGGCGATGTGCATGCCTTCGCGATGGTAGAAGCGGTGCGCATCGACGCGATGGGTGCCGGAATCCAGCCGCAGCTGCGTCACGCCGCGCGACTTCGCCTCGGTCGCCAGCCAGTCGAGCAGCCGCTTGCCGACACCGCGCGAGCGCGCCGCCGGATCGGTCACCAGATCATCGACGTAGAAGAACACACCGCAGGACGTGTTGCGATAGCTGCGGAAGACCGTGACACCGACGACCTTACCGTCAGCGACGGCAACCGCGATCTCGCCGCCGTCGGCCACGATGCCCTGCATCGTGCCGGCGTAGTCGGCCGGCAGATCCGGCCGCAGCGCGCGATGCACGGTTTCGGCCCTGGCGAGCCAGCCGGGTTCCGTTACCGCGCGAGCGGTCGCCACGCGCAGCACGTCGAGCACCGGCGACTCAAGTGCCATGGCGCTTGCGGTAGCCGTCGAGGAAGCGTGCGATGCGGCCGATGGCGTCACGCAGATCGTCTTCGTGCGGCAGGAAGACGACGCGGAAGTGGTCCGGGCGCGGCCAGTTGAAGCCGGTGCCCTGCACCAGCAGCACGCGTTGTTCTTCCAGCAGTTCGAGGATGAAGCGCTGGTCGTCCTCGATCGGGTAGATCTTCGGATCGAGCTTCGGAAAGAGGTAGAGCGAAGCGCGCGGCTTGACGCAGCTCACGCCCGGGATGTCGGTGAGCAGTTCCCACGCCACGTCGCGCTGACGCGCCAGACGGCCACCCGGCTTGATCAGGTCGTTGATGCTCTGGTAGCCGCCGAGCGCCGTCTGGATCGCGAACTGGCCCGGCACGTTCGAACACAGGCGCATCGACGCCAGCATGTTCAGGCCGTCGATGTAATCGCGCGCGTGGCGCTTGTCGCCGGACACCACCATCCAGCCGGCGCGGTAGCCGCAGGCACGGTAGTTTTTCGACAGGCCGTTGAACGTGACGAACAGCAGATCATCGGCCAGCGAGGCGATCGAGGTGTGGGTCGCGCCGTCGTACAGCGTCTTGTCGTAGATCTCGTCGGCGAACACGATGAGCTTGTGCTCGCGCGCGATCTGCACCAGGTCGCGCAGCAGATCGTCCGAGTACAGCGCGCCGGTCGGATTGTTCGGATTGATGATGACGATGGCGCGCGTGCTCGACGTGATCTTCGAGCGGATGTCGTTGAGGTCGGGCATCCAGTCGGCGCCCTCGTCGCAGATGTAATGGCGGGCAGTACCGCCGGCCAGCGTCACCGCGGCGGTCCACAGCGGATAGTCGGGCGCCGGTACCAGCACCTCGTCACCGGTGTTGAGCAGACCCTGCATCGCCATCACGATCAGCTCGGACGCGCCGTTGCCGATGAAGATGTCGTCCACGCCGACGCCGGGAATCTTCTTCTCCTGGCAGTACTGCATGATGGCCTTGCGCGGCGCGAACAGGCCGCGCGAGTCGGTGTAGCCGGCGGCATCGGGCAGATTGCGGATCACGTCCTGCACGATCTCTTCCGGCGCATCGAAGCCGAAAGGCGCGAGATTGCCGATGTTGAGCTTGATGATGCGGTGGCCGTCCTCCTCCATCTGGCGTGCACGGGCGAGGACGGGGCCGCGGATGTCGTAACAGACGTTGGCGAGCTTGGACGACTTGGTGACCGGCGGATGCACGATGGCGGACTCGGAAGACTCTTTGGGCGTATGGCGGGACATGTGGATTACCTATGCGGCGCGCGCACGCACTTGCCGCTGCCCTGGCAACATTGCCGACAGGCGAAAAAGGTATGATTGTAAGCGACCGCCGAAAGCAGGGCAAAACCGTTCTGGCGGCCACGACGATACAGTTGCGAACCACCCCGGACATAACCCACGCGACGTGAAGCTGCACCAGACTCCCCGCCCCACCATTCCGCTGATCACCGGCTTCGGCGACGGCTATCTGCAGATCGGCGAACGCCGGGTCACGCGCACCATCCTGATCGCGCCGGAGCAATTGCGCGAAGACTGGGGCGCCGACGACCTCGACCGCCTGAAGCCGGAAGACTTCACCGAACTTGCGGCACTGCCGGTGCAGATCCTGCTGCTCGGCACCGGCCCGACCCAGCGCTTCCCGCACCCTTCGCTGCTGCGGCCGATGATCGAGGCCGGCATCGGTGTCGAGGTGATGGACACCCTCGCCGCCGCCCGCACCTACAACATTCTCGTGGCCGAAGGGCGAGCGGTGGCCGCCGCGCTGCTGCTGCCCGACGCGACATCCTGACCCCATCTTTCTGCAAGCACTGGAGACCGAGACACGATGAGCGAAATCCGGGCTGACGACTTCACCCTGCCCTCCACCTCCGGCGCCGACTTCCTGCTGTCCGCTGCCGGCAAGCCGCTGGTGATCTACTTCTACCCGAAGGACAGCACGCCGGGCTGCACCACGGAAAGTGCGGACTTCCGCGACCGCTACGGCGATTTCAAGGCGCTCGGCGCCGACGTGGTCGGCATTTCGCGCGACAGCATCAAGTCGCACAAGAACTTCAAGGCCAAGCTCGAACTGCCTTTCGAACTGCTGTCCGACCCGGACGAGACGGCATGCACGCTGTTCGGCGTGATGAAGATGAAGAACATGTACGGAAAACAGGTGCGCGGTGTGGAACGCAGCACTTTCGTCATCGGTCCGGACAACCTTATCCTGCGCGAGTGGCGCGGTGTGAAGGTGCCGGGCCACGCGGAAGAGGTGCTCGCCTTCGTCCGCTCGCTCTGAAACGCCGCACCCACGACACCACCCGAGACTTCACGCCCACAGGATCACATGGCCACCCGACGCCCCGCAGCAGCCCCTGCCCGCCGTTCCCGCAAGTCGCCCCCGGCCACCAAGCTCTTCGTTCTCGACACCAATGTGCTGATGCACGATCCGACGTCGCTGTTCCGCTTCGAGGAACACGACATCTTCGTGCCCATCATGACGCTCGAGGAACTGGACAACAACAAGAAGGGCATGACCGAAGTGGCGCGCAACGCGCGTCAGGTGAGCCGCCTGCTCGATGAGATCGTCAGCGGTGCCGAAGACAAGATCGCCGAGGGCATCCCGCTGGCGGCTGCATCGAGCGACCTCGCCAGCGGTCATCTGCTGCTGCAGACCGAAGCGATCAACGGCGTGCTGCCGACCGCACTGCCGACCGCCAAGGCGGACAACCAGATCATCGCGGTGGTGATGCACCTGTCCGAGCGTCACCCGGGTCGTCAGGTCATCCTGGTGTCCAAGGACATCAATATGCGCATCAAGGCCCGCGCGCTCGGGCTGCATGCGCAGGATTACTTCAACGACAAGGTGCTCGAAGACACCGACATGCTCTACACCGGCACGCGCGAGCTGCCGGAGAAGTTCTGGGACGAGCACGGCGGCAACCTCGAGTCGTGGAAGGAAAACGGTCGCACGATGTACCGGGTCAAGGGCCCGCTGTGCCCGGATCTGCTGATCAACGAATTCGTCTACAAGGAAGCCGGCGCCAAGCAGGACAAGCCCTTCCATGCGCTGGTGCGGGAACGCGCCGGCAAGACGGCGGTGCTGGAAACGCTGGTCGACTACAGCCATCACAAGAATTCGGTCTGGGGCATCCTGGCACGCAACCGCGAACAGAATTTCGCGCTGAACCTGTTGATGAACCCCGAGGTGGACTTCATCACGCTGCTCGGCCAGGCCGGCACCGGCAAGACGCTGCTGACACTGGCGGCCGGACTCACCCAGGTTCTTGAAACCAAGCTTTACAGCGAAATCATCATGACCCGGGTTACCGTGCCGGTCGGCGAGGACATCGGCTTCCTGCCCGGTACTGAGGAAGAGAAGATGACGCCGTGGATGGGCGCGCTTGAAGACAATCTGGACGTGCTGAACAAGACGGACGATCCGAATGGCTCAGGCGAATGGGGCCGTGCCGCGACGATGGATCTGATCCGCAGCCGCATCAAGGTGAAGTCGCTGAACTTCATGCGCGGGCGCACCTTCCTGAACAAGTTCCTCATCATCGACGAAGCGCAGAACCTGACGCCGAAGCAGATGAAGACGCTGATCACGCGCGCGGGCCCCGGCACCAAGGTCGTATGCCTGGGCAATATCGCGCAGATCGACACCCCTTACCTGACTGAAGGCAGTTCCGGCCTGACCTATGTCGTCGACCGCTTCAAGGGCTGGCCGCACAGCGGTCACGTCACCCTGCAGCGCGGCGAACGTTCGCGTCTGGCCGACCACGCTGCCGAAGTGCTCTGACCCCCTACGGAGGACATCGCCATGACCTTCATCGACCCGATGCTGCTGGACCAGCAGCTGTGTTTCGCCCTGTACGCCGCCGCCCACGCGATCACGCGCTGTTACACGCCGGGTCTGAAGGCGCTCGGGCTGACCTATCCGCAGTATCTGGTGATGCTGGTGCTGTGGCAGGAAGACGCGCTGACGCTGAAAGCGCTGGCCGAGCGGCTGGACCTCGATTCGCCGACGCTGACACCGCTGCTCAAGCGGCTCGAAGCCAACGGCTATCTCACCCGTGCGCGCAACCGTACCGACGAGCGGGCGCTCGAAATACGGCTGACGGAGGCCGGGCACGCGCTGAGGGAGAGGGCGGAAGAAGTGCATGCCGAAGTCGCCCGTCAGTCCGGTCTGCCGCCGGACGCGATGGCGCGCATGCGGGCAGAACTGCAGCGTCTGAGCGCCCAGCTCAAGGGCGCCGAACAGGCGCGGACACAAGCGGGCTGATCCGCGTGGCGAGGGCGGCGGATCGGCCGGCAGTCAGTCGCCGAACAGCTTGCCGACGGCCTCGCCCACACCCTTCACCACTGAACTGCCGGCATTGCCGACGCCGCGCACCAGCCCACCCAGACTGACGCCGAGCGACTCGGCCATGGCGCTGGTGACGCGCGTCGCGAAGCCTTCGTTCAGCGAGAATTTCGGATCGTCGATGCGCCCTTCCAGCGTGAAATCGACGCTGATGCGTTCGTTCCTGTCCTTCATCAGCCCGACCACCGCCGCCCGTGGCATGCCCATGAAGGTGTTGCCGGACGCCAGTTCGAGGCCGGTCAGCGTGAGCGTACCTGGTGCCTTCAGTCGTTTGTCGGCGACGACAGGACGGATATCCAGATCCATCGTGCCGCGCTTGACGCCGGTTTCCGCGGCCTGGATCAGATAGGGCTGGAAGGCGACCAGATCGACGCCGCGCAGCGAGAACTCGAGCTTCGCGTCGCGCGTAGCCAGCACGACTTCGCCATTCAGCGCCAGCCGACCGTCCTGTCGAGGCCCCTTGACGGCCCCGTCGATCGCCAACGTGGTCGCGCTGTCCAGGGCCGGCAGGTCGATCGGGCCGATATCCGCGTTGAGCGCCGTCAGCGCCAGCCGGTGCGGCGTGCGTCGCACGCTGGCGTCGAAGAAGTCGAGTGCGCTGTCCCGCAGTTCGATGCGCGCGACGTGTACCGGCGGCATGTTGCCGCCCGCGTCGGCAGCCGGGCCCGTTTCGAGCAGCGCGGGCAGCACGCGCAAGCCACCTTGCCGCGTACGCAGCATGGACAGATAGGCGCCCTCGACGGTAATGCGCGCGATACGCACGCGTGCCGACAGCAGGTCGCGCAGTTGCGGCACCACCTCGACACGCTGCGCGCGCAGTTCGTCGTCGGCCGGCCACGGCATGTCGCCGTCGCGCTGCGCCCGGATGCGCACCGCATGCAGCACCACCGCATCCAGCCCGACCTCGATGCTTGCCACCTCACCACGCGGCCCGAGCGCCGCCTCGATCTGGCTGCGCAACAGATGCAGCGCGAGCTGGAAGGCGCCAACACCGAGCACCGCCAGAACGGCGATGACGATGGCGAGGCGACGCAGCCAGACCGTCACGCGCGCCTCAGTAGGAACCGGGCCGTGCAGCGTTGACGAACTTCGTGTGCTCGCCCTGGAAGCCGAGCACCACCGTACCGGTCGGGCCGTTACGGTGCTTGCCGATGATGATCTCCGCCAGCCCCTTGTCCTGGGTATCGGGGTTGTACACCTCATCCCGATAGATGAACATGATGATGTCGGCGTCCTGTTCGATGGCGCCGGATTCGCGCAGGTCACTCATCACCGGCCGCTTGTTCGGACGCTGTTCCAGCGCACGGTTCAGCTGCGACAGCGCGATGATGGGCACGTGCAACTCCTTCGCCAGCGACTTGATCGCGCGCGAGATTTCCGAAATCTCGGCGGTCCGGTTCTCGCCGTCGCGGGTGCCGGACATCAGCTGCAGGTAGTCGATCACGATCAGACCGAGCTTGCCGCACTGGCGATACAGCCGGCGCGCGCGCGCGCGCAGGTCGGTCGGGTTGATGCCTCCGGTCTCATCGATATGGATCGGCGCCTCGTGCAGCTTGCCCAGCGCCATGGTCAGCCGGCCCCAGTCGTCGTCGGTCAGGCGGCCGGTGCGCAGGCGCCCCTGGTCGATCTTCGCTACCGAAGACACGAAACGCATGGCGAGCTGGGTACCCGGCATTTCGAGCGAGAAGATGGCCACCGGCAGGCCGAGCTCGACCGCGACGTGTTCGCAGATGTTGAGCGCGAAGGTGGTCTTGCCCATGGCCGGACGGCCGGCGACGATGATCATGTCTCCGGGCTGCAGGCCGGCGGTCTTGTCGTCCAGATCGACGTAGCCGGTCGGCACCCCCGTCACTTCCGACGGATCGTCGCGGTCGTACAGTTCCTGGATGCGATTGACCACCTGCACCAGGATGGGCTGAATGGCGACGAACCCCGTACTGGCCGAAGCGCCCGCCTCGGCGATCTCGAATATCTTCGATTCCGCCTCGTCGAGCAGCGTCTTGGCATCGCGTCCGCGCGGCGTCAGCGCATTGGCGGCGATCTCATCGCCGACGCTGACCAGCTTGCGCAGGATGGCGCGCTCACGGACGATTTCCGCATAGCGGCGGATATTGGCGGCCGACGGCGTGTTGTTGGCGATCTCGCCCAGATAGGCCAGCCCGCCGGTCTGCTGCGCCTCGTCGCCCTTCTCGATCGATTCATAGACGGTCACGACATCGGCCGGCTTGCCCTGCTCGATCAGCTTGGCGATGTGGCGGAAGATGCGGCGGTGATCGTCGCGGTAGAAGTCGGATTCGTTGACCTGGTCGCCAACGCGGTCCCAGGTACTGTTGTCCAGCAGCAGACCGCCGATCAGCGACTGCTCGGCCTCGATCGAATGCGGCGGCAGCTTCAGCGCCGCCACCTGTCTGTCCTGCGCGGCCTGGGCAGCCTGGGCGGCTTGGGCGTCCGGACCGGGCGCGTTGCGCACAGTGCTCATGATGTCTTTTTCATTCTGGAGAACTTGCCGGGGCAATCCCGCAATCTAGCCGTGCAGCGTCTGCACGACAACTGCACAAGCTGTGGAAAAGCTGTGGGCTTCGCTGTGGATGAAACGCCCGTCGGATCGGCGTCAACGAAAAAGGCCACCCGCAGGTGGCCTTTCCGACGCAGCCCGAAGGCCGGCGATCAATGCTCGCCGAGCACCGACACCGTCACGGTGGCGATCACGTCCGAGTGCAGCGCGATCTCGAACTGGGCATCGCCCACGGCCTTCAGCGGGCCGTCCGGCATGCGCACCATCGACTTGTCCACCGGGAAGGACTGGGCAGCCAGCGCTTCGGCGATGTCGGCAGTCGACACCGAACCGAACAGGCGGCCATCGACACCGGCCTTGCGGGTGATCTGCACCATGAAGCCTTCCAGCTTCTCGGCGACAGCCTTGGCAGCGGCCAGACGTTCGGCAGCGGCCTTTTCCAGTTCGGCACGGCGGGCTTCGAAAGCCGCCAGGTTTTCCGGGGTCACGCGCTTGGCGCGGCCGGTCGGGATCAGGAAGTTGCGGGCGTAACCGTCACGCACCTTCACCACATCGCCCAGATCGCCGAGCTTGGCGACCTTGTCCATCAGGATTACTTGCATGGTCGTCTCCCTCGATTACTGGTGCAGGTCGGTGTAAGGCATCAGCGCCAGGAAGCGTGCGCGCTTGATGGCGGTCGACAGCTGACGCTGGTAGCCGGCGCGGGTGCCGGTCAGGCGTGCCGGCATGATCTTGCCGTTTTCGGAGATGAAGTCCTTCAGGATTTCAACGTCCTTGTAGTCGATCTCTTCGATCTTCTCTGCGCTGAAGCGGCAGAACTTGCGGCGCTTGAACATGCTGCGCGAGCCGCGATCGTCCTTCTTCTTGCCGTTCTTCGGTCTGAAAGCCATGGTGGTTTCCTTCCACTGTTGCAACGCCGGGCTCAGTTGCCCGAGGTCACGAATTCGATACGGGTTATATGCATGACGCCCTGCCTGCTTTTCGCACTGCGGGCTGCCATGAATCCTTCTGCGATCAACGACGTTCCAAGCGGGGCTTGAGCGAGCATCCTTGCCAGGTCACCCAACAGCACGAAATCGGTTTCGAACCGTACTTCGCGTGGCGCACCGTTTTCGATCTGCTGCGACAGATGCTCGAGGCATCCACGCAGGATCGGCACGCCGGCCGGGGTCTGTCTCAGTGCATCGCGTTCGATCAGCGTGGCGGACAAGGTAAAGCTGTTTGCCGCCGGGCCGACCGCGCCCTGCCCTTCGGTCAAGCCGCCGGCTGTTCCGCAGCCGGGGCAGCGGCTTCAGCAGCCGGTGCCAGCAGCGAACGCGACTTCTCTTCCTTCATCATCGGCGACGGCGTGACGACAGCCTTGCGCATCTTGATGGTGAGGTGGCGGAGAACGGCGTCGTTGAACTTGAAGGCGTGCTCGAGTTCGGCCAGCGTTTCGCCGTCGCACTCGATGTTCATGAGCACGTAGTGAGCCTTGTGCACCTTCTGGATCGGGTAGGCCAGCTGACGGCGACCCCAGTCTTCCAGACGGTGGATGCTGCCGTTGCGGCCAGTGACCAGCGTACGGTAGCGCTCGACCATGGCGGGCACTTGCTCGCTCTGGTCCGGATGGACGATGAAAACCACTTCGTAATGTCGCATGTAATCTCCTTGCGGTTCAGTGCCGGGCAAACAAGAGCCTGTCCGGCGGTTACACCTCCCGGCATGCGAATCCGGTGAGGCAAGGTAAGCCCGCGAGTATAGCGTGCGGGCCGTGATTCTTACAAGCTGCGCTCAGCCTGCCCGTGCGGTGCGCTGGCGCCGCGCCTCGAACAGGCACACGCCGCTGGCCACCGACACATTCAGGCTTTCGACCGTGCCGTGCATCGGAATCGACGCCAGCACGTCGACGGTTTCGCGGGTGAGCCGGCGCATGCCGTCGCCCTCGGCGCCGAGCACCCAGGCGACCGCGCCCGACTGATCGACCGCGTACATCGACTTGTCAGCCTCGCCCGCGGCGCCGATGGTCAGGATGTCGCGCTCCTTCATCTCACGCAGGCTGCGCGCCAGATTGGTCACCGTCACGTACGGCACGGTGTCGGCGGCACCACTGGCCACCTTGATCGCGGTGGCGTTCAGGCCGACCGCCCGGTCGCGCGGCGCCACCACCGCATGCGCACCGGCCGCGTCGGCAACACGCAGGCAGGCGCCGAGGTTATGCGGATCCTGGATGCCGTCGAGCACCAGCAGCAGCGGCGGCTCGGACAGCGTGTCCAGCACGTCGTCGAGCGAGCGGTAAGGAATCTGTGCCAGCACGCGCGCCACGACACCCTGGTGACGCGCGGCGCCTCCGGCCAATCCGTCGATGCGCGCCGGCTCCATCTGCACCCACTTGACGCCGGCCGCCTCGGCGGCGCGGATCAGATCGCGCATGCGACCGTCCTGACGTGCGGTTGATACGAACAGCTCCTTCACTGCATCCGGGGCGTGGCGGATCTTCGCGGTGACCGCGTGAAAACCGAAGATGTAGCGGGTATCGCTCATTCGCGCACCTTCCGCTTCGGCACTGCCGACTTCGGTGTGCGGGCGCCGCTCTTCTTGGCGACGGACGGCTTCTTCGCCGGGGCTTTGCTCACTGCGCTCTTCTTTCCTGTCGTCTTCTTCGTTGCACTCTTCGCCGCCTTCTTTGCTGCCGGCTTCGGTGCTGCAGCCTTGCTTCCCTTGGGCTTGGGCGCCCGGGCGGGCGGTTCAGTGCGCGGCGCGGGCGCTGTCACGTCCGGTGCGACAGGCTTCGCCTTCCCCTTTGCGTGCGATACCGGCTTATCCTCCCGCGCAGACGCGTCGCGCTCGACGCGCCGGCGCGAAGCTGCGCCAGTCGGGCCCTGCTTGGGCGTCAGCTTCGCCTGCTGCGGCACACGACCGAAGTCCCGCTCGGCACCGCCGGCGAGTCGGAAATCGATGCGCGTGTTGTCGAGATCGACACGCACGACCTGGATGCGCACGCGATCAGCCAGACGATAGATGCGGCCGCTGCGCTCACCGACCAGGCGATGCTTGCCTTCGTCGTAATGAAAGTAATCGGCGCCGAGGTCGGAAATATGCACCAGGCCTTCGATGAACACGTCATCCAGCGCAACGAACAGACCGAAAGGCACGACCGCCGACACGCTGCCTTCGAACTCCTCGCCGACGCGGTCCTGCATGAAGTAGCACTTGAGCCAGTTGGTCACATCGCGGCTGGCTTCGTCGGCGCGCCGCTCGGTGGTCGAGCAGTGCAGACCGATGTCGGACCAGTCGCCCGGCTCGTACCTCTTCTTCGCCAGCGCAGCCTTGATCGCGCGGTGCACGAGCAGGTCGGGATAGCGGCGGATCGGCGAGGTGAAGTGAGTGTACGCCTCGTAGGCCAGGCCGAAGTGGCCGACGTTGTCGGGGCTGTAGATGGCCTGGCGCAGCGAGCGCAGCATCACCGTCTGCAGCAGCTGGCGGTCGGGGCGGTCACCGATGCGCTCAAGCAACGCAGCGTAGTCCTTCGCGTGCGGCTTGTCGCCGCCACCCAGCTGGAAGCCGAACTCGCCAAGGAAGGCGCGCAGCTTCTGCAGGCGGTCTTCGCTCGGGCCCTCATGCACGCGGTACAGCGTGTCCTGCCCGCTCTCCTCGAGGAAACGCGAGGCGCAGACGTTGGCCGCCAGCATGCATTCCTCGATCAGCCGGTGCGCGTCGTTGCGCGCGTACGGCACGATGCGTTCGATCTTGCCGGCATCGTTGAACAGCATCTGCGTCTCGACCGTTTCGAAGTCGATGGCGCCGCGCTTCGCACGCGCCTTGCCGAAGACACGGAACACCGCGTCCAGCGCTTCGAGGCGCGGCAGCAGCGGCTTGAGCCGTTTGCGGACGTCGGCATCCTTGTCGTACAGGGCGGCCGCAACCTCGGTATAGGTGAGGCGTGCCTTGGAATTCATCACTGCGGCGTAGAAGCGGAAACGCTGGATCGCGCCGGCGGCCGACACATCCATGTCGCACACCATGCACAGGCGGTCCACCTGCGGATTGAGCGAGCACAGCCCGTTGGAGAGCTTCTCCGGCAGCATCGGAATGACCCGGCGCGGGAAGTAGACCGAATTGCCGCGCTCGAAGGCCTCGGCATCGAGCGCCGTGCCCGGTTTCACGTAATGACTCACGTCGGCGATGGCGACGACCAGACGGAAGCCGCGGCCCTGCTTTTCGCAGTACACGGCGTCGTCGAAGTCCTTCGCCGTTTCACCGTCGATGGTGACCAGTTCGAGGTCGCGCAGATCGACCCGGCCGGCGCAGTCCTTCTCGCGCACCTCGTCGGGCAGACGCTTGGTCGCCGCCAGCACCTTGGCCGAGAACTCGTGCGGCATGTCGTGCTTGCGCAGCGCGATCTCGATCTCCATGCCGGAGTCGCCGTAGTTGCCCAGCACCTCGACCACGCGACCAATGGGCGGCGTATAGCGCGTCGGCTGTTCGATCAGTTCGACCTCGACCACGGCACCGGCCGTGGCCTTCAGCGCGCGCTTGCCCTTCTCGGGGGCGGCGAGGACGATCTGCTGGCGAATGCGGCGGTTCTCGGCGATACAGAACTGCACGCCGTGCTCCTCGACCACACGGGCGATAAGCCGCGAATTCGCACGCTCGGTCACCTCGACCACCTTGCCCTCGGGCCGGCCGCGGCGGTCGGTGCCGCTGATGCGTACCAGCACGCGGTCACCGTGCAGCACGCTGCGCATTTCCTGCGCGCTCAGGAAGATGTCCTTGCGCTCCGCCTTGGCCCCGGGCGGCGTCTTGTCGTCGCCGACGATGACGAAGCCGAAACCATCGGGATGCCCCTCCACGCGACCGGCGATCAGATCGGCCTTGTCGGGGATGATGTAGGCGTCGCGACGATTGCGCATCAGCTGCGCCTCGCGCTCCATCGCGCCGAGGCGACGCACGAAGTAATCGCGCTCGTGCGGCTGTATGTCGAGTGCCTGGACCAGTTCGTCGGCACTCATCGGAACCGCTGCCTGCTCAAGCACTTGAACGATGTACTCGCGGCTCGGCAACGGGTTTTCGTAGCGAGCGGTTTCACGCTCGAAGAAGGGATCCGCGCGGCGGATCTTGCTCAGTTTCACTTTTTTCTCTTTTTCTCTTGACAACGTAGATGCCTAGTATAAAATGCGCAGCCTCTTGCCCAGGTGGCGAAATTGGTAGACGCGCTAGTTTCAGGTACTAGTGCCGCAAGGTGTGGAGGTTCGAGTCCTCTCCTGGGCACCAAACAAGCCAGCAGAAAAGCCGACAGAAATGTCGGCTTTTTTGTTTTCTGCTGCCGCCAAAAACAAAAAACCCGCACACCCCTTCCGGGGCATGCGGTTCGTCGTACCCGTCACCCTCACTCGAAGGGATGACGCAGCACGATGGTCTCTTCACGATCGGGGCCGGTCGAAATCATGTCGACCGGCACGTCGCACAAGGCCTCGATGCGCGCGATGTAGGCACGTGCATTGGCCGGCAGATCCTGCACCCGCTTCGCCCCCACCGTCGTGCCATCCCAGCCGGGCAACGTTTCGTAGATGGGCTCGCAGGCACCGACGCGCTCCGACCCCAGAGGCAGCAGGTCGGACACCTCACCGTTGACGCGATAGCCGGTACAGACCTGCAGTTCCTCGATGCCGTCGAGCACGTCGAGCTTGGTCAGACACAGGCCAGTCACGCCATTGATCTGGATCGAACGGCGCAGCGCAGCTGCATCGAACCAGCCGCAGCGGCGCACGCGGCCGGTCACCGTGCCACGCTCGTGACCGATGGTCGACAGGTGATGGCCCACGGTGCCCTCTTCCTCGATCGGCAGTTCGCTCGGGAACGGACCGGAACCGACGCGGGTGGTGTAGGCCTTGGTGATGCCCAGCACGTAATGCAGCATGCCCGGGCCGACGCCAGCGCCGGCGCTGGCCGCACCGGCCACGCAGTTGCTCGATGTGACGTAGGGATAGGTGCCATGATCGACATCCAGCAGCGTTCCCTGCGCGCCCTCGAACAGCAGATTGTCGCCGCGCTTGTGCGCCGCGTGCAGCAGCGCCGACACGTCGGCCACCATGGGCAGAAGCCTCGGCGCGAGCGCCAGGACGTCGTCGAGCGTCTGCTGATAATCAACCGGCTTGGCGCCAAGCTGCTTTTCCAGCAGGAAGTTGTGGAATTCCATCACCTCGCGCAGCTTCTCGGCGAAGCGCTCGGGATTGAACAGATCGAGCACGCGCAACGCGCGGCGCGCGACCTTGTCTTCGTAGGCCGGGCCGATGCCCTTGCCGGTGGTGCCGATCTTGGCGCCGCCACGTGCGTCTTCACGCGCGATATCGACCGCACTGTGGAAGGGCAGGATGAGCGGGCAGGCCTCGCTCACCTTGAGGCGCGAACGCACCTCGATGCCACCCGCTTCCAGCTTGTCGATTTCCGACAGCAGATGGGACGCCGACAGCACAACGCCGTTGCCGATGTAGCAGGCGACACCGTCGCGCATGATGCCGGACGGGATCAGGTTCAGCGCGTACTTCTGCCCCTTGATCACCAGCGTGTGGCCCGCGTTGTGGCCGCCCTGGAAGCGCACGACGCCCTGCGCGTGATCGGTCAGCCAATCGACGACCTTGCCTTTGCCCTCGTCGCCCCACTGGCTGCCGATGACCACTACGTTCTTTGCCATGCTCAAACCTTTCTTTCGAGCGGCTTCACCTGCCACTCACCTTCAACAAATACCAGCTGGCGAGTGCACGCCAGTTCCTGCACATCGTCGTCGTGACCGGGCAGAGCCGCGATCACCGTTTCACCTTGCGCCCGCAGCGCACTCACGCGGGCTTTCAGCGCAGCGTCGGCGACCGCCGGCGCAAGAATGGCTGACTTCGCCTCGGCCGTCGGCGCACGCTGCGCCAACTGACGCAGATCGAGGCTGAACCCGCTTGCCGGCCGCGACCGACCAAAGGCCTTGCCCACTTCATCGTAGCGCCCGCCCAGCGCGATTGCCTGCGCCTGACCGGCGCAATAGACCGCGAAGCTCACTCCGCTGTGATAGTGGTAGCCGCGCAGATCGGCCAGATCCACACCTGCCACGGCCGGATCGATCGCCGCGGCGAGTTGCGCCAATGCGTCCAGCGCCTGGCCGATGTCCGGCCAGTCCGGCAGTTCCGCACGCGCCCTCGCCAGTACATCGATCTTGCCGTACAGCCCCGGCAGCGCCATGAAGGCGTCGCGCACCTGGGGCGGTTCATCGACGAGCAACTGGCGCAGCGCCGGCAGGTCCTTGCACTGCAGCGCGGCAAACAGCTCCTGCTCGCCGTCCTCGCTGCGCAGCGCCGCGGATTGCAGGCGCGAAGCCAGTGCCCGGAACACGCCGACGTGGCCGAGATCGACGCGCGCCGGTTGCACACCCGCCACCTCGAGCGCACGCAGCAGCAGGCCGATCAGCTCGATATCGGCTTCGATACCTGCGTGGCCATACAACTCGGCGCCAAGCTGTATCGGCTCACGCGTTGCGTTGAAGCCGGACGGCAATGCGTGCACGACCGGGCCGCAGTAACACAGACGCACGACACCGTTTCGATTGAGCAGGTGCGAGTCGATGCGCGCCACCTGTGGGGTGATGTCCGCACGCAATCCCATGGTGCGACCCGACAGCTGATCGACCAGCTTGAAGGTGCGTAGATCCATGTCGCGGCCACTGCCGGTCAGCAGTGACTCGATGTACTCGACCAGCGGGGGGGAAACCAGCTCGTATCCGTGCAGCGCGAATTCGTCGAGCAATCCGCGGCGCAGACGCTCGACCTGCCGTGCTTCATCGGGGAGCAGGTCTTCTATGGATTCAGGAAGCAGCCAGCGACGCATCACTTGAACAGCGCGATCAGCGCAATACCGATAATCATTGAAGTCAGGCCGACGAAGCGCAACTGGCCGTCTGCCAGTTCGGTCGCCCGTCGGAAGGTGTCGCGCCACAGACGGGGCGCGACAAAGGGGAGCACACCCTCGATGACGAGCATGAGCCCCACAGCGATCAACAGGATTGATTCCATCAGCAAAAAAGGCACAGCCCGCAATGCGGGCTGTCGCCTTCGGTCCGGTTCCCTTGTGGAACAACCCGTGGACTATACAGCACGCCCACCGGCTTCACCCGCTGTGTTTACTTCCCGGGTGCCTTCGAACCATTCTTCAGATAGCGGAAGAAATCCGAATTCGGCTCGATTACAAGCACGTCGCTCTTGCTGCGGAAACTCTTCTGGTAAGCGTCCATGCTGCGGTAAAAAGCGTAGAACTCGGGATTCGAGCCAAACGCGCTGCCGTAGATCGCGGCCGCCTGGGCGTCGCCCTCACCCTTGATCTTCTGCGCTTCGCGGTAGGCTTCGGCGACGATGATTTCGCGCTGGCGATCGGCATCGGCGCGGATCTTCTCGGCCTCGGCCGAACCCCGCGAACGCAGTTCGTTGGCCACGCGCTTGCGCTCTGCCTCCATCCGGCGGTAGACCGATTCCGACACTTCGCTCGGCAGGTCGACGCGTTTGAGACGCACATCGACGATCTCGACGCCGATCTTCACCGCATCGACGTTGGCCTTGCTGCGCATGTCTTCCATGATCTTGTCGCGCTCGCCGGATACGACCTCGTGCACGGTGCGGCGACCGAATTCCTCCCGCAGGCCGGCATTCACGGTCTGCAGCAGGCGCGTTTCCGCCAGGCGTTCGTTGCCGCCCACCGAAATGTAGTACTGCTTAACATCGGTGATGCGCCACTTCACGAACAGGTCCACCAGCACGTTCTTCTTTTCCGACGTGATGAAGCGCTCGGGGTCGGCACTGTCCAGCGTCAGGATGCGACGGTCGAACACGCGTACGTTCTGCACCAGTGGCCACTTGAAATGCAGGCCCGGCTGTTCGATCACGTTACGGACTTCACCAAGCTGGAAAACGATCGCGTACTGACGCTGATCCACCGTGAACAGCGAGGTCGACGCGAGCACGATGGCGAGGATGATGCTGCCCAGCAGCAGCGGAAGCTTTTCCTTCATCAACGCTCTCCCCGCTCACGCGAACGCAGCGCTTCACGGTTGCGCGCATCATTTGCCGTCTGGTCGCTCATCAGCGGCGGCAGCGTCATCGGCTCTGCCGGACGGGCAACGCCATCGGTCGCCACACCCGACTGCTGCATCAGCTTGTCCAGCGGCAGGTACAGCAGGTTGCCGCTGCCCTTGGCGTCGATCATCAGCTTGCTCGTATTGGTCATGATCTGCTGCATGGTGTCGATGTACATGCGCTGGCGCGTCACTTCGGGTGCCTTCACGTACTCAGACAGCACCTGCTTGAAACGACTGGCGTCACCTTCCGCCGTCGCGATGATGCGCTGCTTGTAACCGTTGGCTTCTTCCATCAGACGCGAAGCGGTACCGCGCGCCTTCGGAATGACGTCGTTCGCGTAGGCCTGACCCTCGTTCTTCTGCCGTTCGAGATCCTGCCCGGCCTTCACCGCGTCGTCGAACGCGGCTTGAACCTGCTCGGGCGGCTGGGCGTTCTGCAGCGTCAACTTGCTGATCTGGATGCCGGTCTGATAGCGATCGAGGATCTGCTGCATGATGCGCTGCGCATCGACGGCGATCTGTTCGCGTCCCTCGTACAGCACGAAGTCCATCTTGCTCTTGCCGACGATCTCGCGCATCGCGGTCTCGGCCGCGTGCACCACGGTGTCTTCCGGCAGGCGGTTCTGGAACAGGTAGGCAACCGGATCCTTCAGGATGTACTGCACCGCGAACTGGATGTTGATGATGTTCTCGTCGTCGGTGAGCATCAGCGCTTCGTTCAGCACCTTGTTGCGCTCGCTGCCGCGGTAGCCGATTTCGACCGTGCGCACGCCAGTCAGATTGACCAGCTCGTGCGAATCGATCGGGAACGGCAGGCGCCACTGCAGGCCCGGCTCGGTCGTTTCGTGCAGCTTGCCGAAGCGCAGCACGACGCCACGCTGGCTGGCATCCACGATGTACAGACCGCTGGCCAGCCAGACGATGAGCACAAGGCCGAGAATGATGCCGATGCCCCCGCCGAACTGGCGTGGGCCGACCGGCGGACGCGCCTCGTTGCCTCCATCGCCCGAGGACTTGCCGCCGAACATGCCGGACAGTCGACGATTGAAGTCACGCCAGAGATCTTCCAGATCGGGCGGTCCCTGGTTGCCGCCCTTGTTGCCGTTGCCGCCCTGATTGCCCCAGCGGGGGTCATTGAGCGACATCAAGATCGCATTGAGCACGTTCAGACTGGATAAGTAAGGATGGATGAGTCGGGTGACGCGTTCGCTCCGTCGGCTGACGAAGCTTCATCACCCGCCGACGGTGAGATGACTGGGAGTGCAGACCTCAACGAGGGTTCCAGATTCAGCCCACGCGGATCGTCATTCGGTGACTTCCGGTTGGCGGCAGCTATTCGTTCGTCAATCAGGCGCTGCGTCACCGCCGCCCTCAGATCGGCGAGTCCGGCGCCCGTACGAGCGCTTACACGCGCCGTTTGAATGGTATCACAGGCCCCGGAATCGGCTCCGGGCGCCAGAGCGGGCACCAGATCCACCTTGTTCAGCACGCGGATCTGCGGCACCGCATCGGCACCGATTTCCGCCAGCACCTTGTCCACCGCTGCGATCTGCGCGTCACGATCAGGGGCCGACGCATCGATCACGTGCAACAGCAGATCGGCGCCCGCGGTCTCTTCGAGCGTTGCATGGAAGGCCGCCACCAGCGTGTGCGGCAGATCGCGGATGAAACCCACCGTATCCGAAAGCACCACCTGGCCGAAGTCGCCGAGGTAGAGCTGGCGCGATGTCGTGTCCAGCGTCGCGAACAACTGGTCCGCAGCATAGGTGCCGGCCTTGGTCAGGGCATTGAACAGCGTGGACTTGCCGGCGTTGGTATAGCCGACCAGGGCGACCACCGGCGTTTCGCGGCGCTCGCGCGATTTGCGCCGCACGCCACGCTGGCGCTCGACACGCTCGAGCTTCTCCTTCAGCGCCTTGACGCGTTGCCCGAGCAGACGGCGGTCGGTTTCGAGCTGGGTTTCGCCCGGGCCGCGCAGACCGATGCCGCCCTTCTGACGTTCCAGGTGAGTCCAGCCGCGCACCAGGCGGGTCGCCAGGTGTTCGAGCTGAGCCAGTTCGACCTGCAGCTTCCCCTCGTGGCTGCGCGCACGCAGCGCGAAGATGTCGAGGATGAGCGCATTGCGATCGACTACACGGCGCGACAGCGCGCGCTCGAGGTTGCGCTGCTGCCCCGGCGACAGTTCATGGTTGAACAGGACGATGTCGGCCTCGTTGGCATTGGCCAGATCGAGGATTTCTGCGACCTTGCCCTTGCCGGCGAAGGTGGCCGGGTCCGGCGACTGCCGGCGCCCACCGACGCGAGCGACCGGCTCGGCACCAGCGCTGCGCACCAGCAGCGTGAATTCGTCGAGACGGTCTTCGTAGTCCCTCGCGCCAAGGTCGAGCTGGACGATGACCGCACGCTCCCCACCTGACGGACGGTCAAACATCCGAGCAGGCTTTCATGGAAGAGGACGGGAACGGAATCAACTGCCCTCGCCCTGGTCGTGCTGGATGTTGACCGGACGGGCCGGCACGACGGTGGAAATCGCGTGCTTGTAAACCATCTGAGTGACCGTGTTCTTCAGCAGTACGACGTACTGATCGAAAGACTCGATCTGGCCCTGCAGCTTGATGCCATTGACCAGGTAAATCGCGACCGGAACGTGCTCACGGCGCAGGGTGTTGAGGAAGGGGTCTTGTAGCATTTGCCCTTTGTTGCTCATGGGAACACCTCTTGTATATTTGAAATTCAACTGTACTGGATTTTTTGATGCACCGCAGCCTTGGACGCGGCGTCAGCCGATTTGATCCCGGAGCGGCCGATCATTTTTCCCGTGCGGCAAAAGGGTTGTGCGCGGTGCGGAACTGGACCCGCAACGGCGTGCCCTGAAGCTTGAAGGTTTCGAGGAAACTGCGTTCGAGGAAACGCCGGTAACTGTCGGCGATGTGCTCAAGCGCACTGCCGTGAATCACGATGACCGGCGGATTCATGCCGCCCTGGTGCGCGTAACGCATTTTCGGGCGGAAAAGACCGTGTTTGGGCGGTGCCTGTTTTTCGACCGCGGCCTGCAGCGCCCGCGTCAGGCGCGGCGTCGGCAGCTTGATCATCGCCGCAGCGTAAGCGGCGTCCACAGCGCCGAAAATGCCGCTGACGCCCTGCCCCTCCAGCGCCGAAATGTAGAGCTGGCGCGCGAAGCCGAGGAAACCCAGCTTGCGCGCGATCTCCCGCTTGAAGATTTCGCGGCGGTAGCTGTCCACCGCGTCCCACTTGTTGACCACCAGCACCAGCGCACGGCCGCTCTCGACGATGAAGCCGCCGATGTGGGCATCCTGATCCGACACTTCCTGGGTCGCGTCGAGCACCAGGACGCAGACGTTTGACTGCTCGATCGCCTGCACCGTCTTGATCACGGAGAACTTCTCGATGGACTCGAACACCCGGCCCTTGCGCCGCAGGCCCGCGGTGTCGATCAGCGTGTACTCCTTCCCGCCACGCTGGAACGGAATGCTGATCGCGTCGCGCGTGGTGCCGGCCTGGTCGAAGGCGATCACACGCTCCTCACCGAGCAGCGCGTTGATCAGCGTCGACTTGCCTACGTTCGGACGACCGGCGACGGCAATCTTGGGGCCGCGGACATCGTCTTCGTCCTGCGGATCCTGCGGGAAAGGCTCGAGGCAGTGATCGACCAGATTGCGCACGCCCTCGCCATGGGCCGACGAAATGACGTGAATGTCGCCCAGGCCCAGTTCATGGAACTCAGCCGCGACGATCTCGCGTCGCATGCCCTCGGCCTTGTTTACGGCCAGCACCAGAGGCTTGCCGACGCGGCGCAGCCGGGCCGCGATCTCGCGGTCGTGCGCGGTCAGCCCGGCACGGCCATCGACGATGAACACCAGCACGTCGGCTTCGGCGATCGCCTGCTCGGCCTGCTGCGCCATCTCGACCATGATGCCGTCGCGCGCGGTCGGCTCGAAGCCGCCGGTATCGACCACCAGAAAGGGGCGGTCGCCCATGCGGCCGTTGCCATAGTGGCGATCACGGGTCAGCCCGGGAAAATCGGCGACCAGCGCATCACGCGTCTTGGTGAGACGGTTGAACAGTGTCGACTTGCCCACATTGGGGCGACCGACCAGTACCAGTACGGGTTTCAAATCAGTTCCTCAGCGTGCCGACAGCGCGCGCACGCTGCCGGCGCGGCTCTGGGCGATGAATGCGCGTCCGTAGGGCTGCATCGCCGCGTTGATGGCACTGCCGTCACCGTTCAGGCGGGCAGCAAAGGCACCGTTCTCGCGCTGCAGCAGGTGCACGATACCTTCGACATCGCTGACCGCAATAAATCCCTCCAGTGCAAGCGGCTTGCCCGGGAAGCGGCCGGCCAGCTTGTCCTGCTTCCACAGGCTGGCGCCGGTGGCGCGATCGAGCGCGTGCACCGCACCCTTGTCGTCGCTGATGTAGAGATTCTGTGTATCGATGTCGATGCCGGCGCTGCTCGAAATGTCGCGCGTCCAGACCGTATTGCCGCTGCTCAGTTCGAAGCAGGCGACGCGTCCCTGGAAAGCGGCAGCGCAGACCTCGCGACCTGCGATCACCGGCGGACTGGTCACGTCGGCGATGCGCTCCAGCTCGGTCGAGCCCTTGGGCAGCGCAACGTTGGATTCCCACACCGCAGAACCGTTGGTGCGATTGATCGCCACCAGCTTGCCGCCGGGAAATCCGGCCAGCACCAGCGACGGCGTCGTGATCAGGCCAGCGTGGGTGCGCAGTGTCAGCGCCGGGTTGGCACGCTGGTAGTTCCACTTGCGGGCACCGTCGGCGGCTGCAAAAGCCTGGATGCGGCTGTCGGCGCTGCGCACGAACACCATGTCGTCCGACACCTCGGGCGCGCTGAGCACTTCCGACGTGACGTTGCCTTGCCACATCGGCTTGCCGTCGGTCGAAAACGCGAGCACTTCGCCCTTCTCGGTACCGACCACCAGCATGCGCTCATTGGCACCCACACCACCCGACAGGTTCTTTCCCGCATCGATCTTCCAGATCTGACGGCCGTCGTCGATGCGTGCGATCGAACCTTCACGCGAGGCGACATAGACCGTACCGCCGATCACCGCCGGTTCGAACACGAAATTTTCCGACTTGCCGGCGCCGAAACGCCAAACCTCGGCCAGCTGCGCCGTCGGCTGGATCACGCCCAGCGGCGGAACCTTGGGTTTGGACGGGCCGCTGAACGGATTCAGGCTGTCCAGCGACAGCGACGAACACCCGGTCAGCGCCGCGACGAGCAGCAGGGCCGAAGCACGTTTCACTGCTTGCCCCCCACGGCGTCCAGCTTGATTTCGATCACGCTGCGATAGCCTTGCTGAGCCAGCGACGCCGCCTCGCCTTCGGCCTTGATCACGTCGTCCAGCTTGGTCAGCGCCGACTGATAGGCGGCACGCGCCTCGTCGCGCTGGTCGCGCATCAGGTGCAGATCACCACGTGCTTCGAGGAAGCGCGCTTCCAGCGACGCCTCGGCCTTGCCGTCGAGCAGCTTCGCGGCGTCGTCGAACGCCTGCTCCTCGATCATGACGTAGGCCAGACGCAGGCGGGCCAGATCGCGCAGAACGTCCTCCGGTGCCTTGTCCTTCACCCATTCGAGCTGCGCGCGGGCCGTCTTGGTGTCGCTGTTCTCGACATGCACCTTGGCCGACAGCAGTGCGCCCAGCGCCGCATACGGGCTGCTGGCGTAGTGTTCGGTCAGTTCTCCCGCCGCTTCGCGCGTCTTCTTCAGGTCACCGGCCAGGGCCGCCTCCTGCAGCGTGTCGAACACGGCGCTCGCCTTGACCGACTGGTCGCGGTTGTACCAGCCCCACGCCTGCTGGCCGATGATGGCGGCCGAAATGGCGATCACCACCCAGGTGATCGCGTTGCCCCACTGGTTCCACCACGCCTTGATGGCGGAGAGCTGTTCCTGTTCTTCCAGATCGAGTGCTGCCATGGTGTCGGCTCCTGCCCGGTAATCCGGTTATTGAAAGTTCGTTATTGGAAAATGTCGTCGCGGTCGCTGACGAAGTCGTCCAGCAGCATGGCGGCCAGATGCTCGCCAACGTCGTCGAGACTGACGCGCATCTGCTCGCCACCGCGCAGCGGCTTGAAGGTCACTTCGCCGGCCGCGACCTCGTCCTCGCCGAGGATGAGCGCCACCATGGCACCGGACGCATCGGCGCGCTTCATCTGCGACTTGAAGCTGCCGCCGCCGCAGTGCATCAGCGTCGCGAAACCGCCGTCGCGCAGACGCTCGGCGAGCGTGAAGGCGGCCGCCTGGGTGCCGGCGCCGGAATGCACGATGTACACCTCGACCCGGTCGACCAGCGCGTCGGCCTGCTTCGCGTCCCACAGCGCCATCAGGCGCTCGATGCCCATGGCGAAACCGGCGGCCGGCGCCGGCTTGCCACCTAGCTGGGCGATCAGTCCGTCGTAACGACCACCTGCACACACCGTGCCCTGGGCGCCGAGCTGATCGGTCACCCACTCGAATACGGTGAGGTTGTAGTAATCCAGCCCGCGCACCAGGCGCGGGTTGATGCGGAACGGGATGTTGGCGGCGCGCAGCGTGTCCTGGATCGCGGTGAAGTGCGCCAGCGATTCCTCGCCGAGATAATCGGACAGCTTGGGCGCCGCTTCGACCAGCGCCTGCATGGCCGGGTTCTTGGTGTCCAGGATGCGCAGCGGATTGCTGTGCAGCCGGCGCTTCGCGTCTTCGTCGAGCTGGTACTGGTGCGCCTCGAAATAGGCGATCAGTTCGGCGCGGTGCTTCAGGCGTTCCTCCGGCGAACCGAGCGAGTTGATCTCGAGCTTGATGCCCATCAGGTCCAGGTCGTCCCACAGGCGCTGGCACATGATGATCAGTTCGGCATCGATGTCCGGCCCGGCATAGCCCAGCGCTTCCACGCCGACCTGATGGAACTGCCGGTAACGTCCTTTCTGCGGACGCTCGTGGCGGAACATCGGGCCCATGTACCAGAGCTTGCGCGGGCAGTCGTACAGCAGGTTGTGCTCGGTCACCGCGCGCACGCAGGAGGCGGTGCCCTCAGGGCGCAACGTCAGGTTCTCGCCATTGAGCGCGTCCTCGAAGGAATACATTTCCTTCTCGACGATGTCGGTCACTTCACCGATGGCGCGCTTGAACAGCGGCGTATGTTCCAGCAGCGGCATGCGGATCGGCCGGTAGCCGTAGCCACGCAGCCAGTCGCGCACGATGGTTTCGAATGCTTCCCAGCGTTCCGCCTCGTCCGGCAGGATGTCGTTCATGCCGCGAACGGCTTGCAGTTTGCTCATTGCTCTTCGTTCAGGCGCCGGTACTGCCGGCGATCTTCTTGGTGTAGGTGCGGGCCACGTAGGCATCGACGATGCCGCGGAACTCCGCCGCGATATTGTCGCCCTTCAGCGTGACCGTCTTCTCGCCGTCCTCGAACACCGGCGCGACCGGCGTTTCACCGGTGCCGGGCAGCGAAATGCCAATGTTGGCGTGCTTGCTCTCGCCCGGGCCGTTAACGACACAGCCCATCACGGCAAGCGTCATGCGCTCGACGCCGTCGTACTGCGTTTTCCACTCCGGCATCTTGTCGCGCACATAGGTCTGGATGTCGGCGGCGAGTTCCTGGAAGAAGGTCGAGGTCGTGCGACCGCAGCCGGGACAGGCCGCGACCATGGGCGTGAAGGCACGCAGCCCCATGGTCTGCAGCATTTCCTGGGCGACGATCACTTCCTTCGTGCGGTCGCCGTTAGGCTCCGGCGTCAGCGACACCCGTATGGTGTCGCCGATACCCTGCTGCAGCAGCACCGACATCGCGGCGGTCGATGCGACGATGCCCTTGGAACCCATTCCGGCTTCCGTCAGGCCCAGATGAAGCGGATAGTCGCAGCGCTTCGCCAACTCGGAATAGATGGCGATCAGGTCCTGCACACCGCTCACCTTGCAGGACAGGATGATCTTCTCCGGCGACAGTCCCCACTCGACCGCCTGCGCCGCACTTTCGAGCGCCGAGGTGACCATGGCTTCGCGCATCACTTCGACCGCATCCTTGGGCTGCGGGCGACGCGCGTTCTCGTCCATCACGCGGGCGAGCAGCGCCTGGTCCAGGCTGCCCCAGTTCACGCCGATGCGCACCGGCTTGTCGTAGCGGCAGGCGATGTCGATCAGTGCGGCGTACTGCTCGTCGCGCTTGCTGCCCTTGCCGACATTGCCGGGGTTGATGCGCAGCTTGTCGAGCACCTCAGCGCAGGCCGGGTGTTCGCGCAGCAGCTTGTGACCGTTGAAATGAAAGTCGCCGACCAGCGGTACGTCGACGTTCATCTTCAGCAACTGCTCGCGCACCTTGGGCACGGCGGCGGCAGCCTCCATCGTGTTCACGGTGATGCGCACGATTTCCGAGCCGGCGCGCGCCAGTTGAGCGACCTGGATCGCGGTCGAGATGTGATCCTCGGTATCGGTGTTGGTCATCGACTGCACCACCACCGGTGCAGCCGATCCGACGACGACACCGCCGACGCGCACGGTGCGCGTGGCGCGACGGGAAATGGCAGAGGACAGTTCACTCATCATTCGAGCCTCAGACGGGCAACATCGACCTTGGTCGCCGGGGCCAGATCATGCGGCGTGCCGTCGATGCTCAGGCGGACCGATTTCGCATTGCCGATCACCAGCGACACCGGGAACACTGCACCAACGGTGCGCGAGCTGCCGGCGCGATTGAGTTCGGACAGGATGATGCGATCCTGCGCGTCACGGATTTCGACCCAGGAATCGGCTGCGAAGGTGAATGCAAGCTGCCGCTGCCCCGCCACGGGCGGCGCACTGACGGTTTCGGCCGCCGTCGGCGGCGAAGCCTCGGGCAACGCGGCAGCGAGCGTCGCTTCGGTCGCGACGGCATCGGCTGCCTGCGCGTCGGCACTCGGGGTCGCCGGCTCGGTCTCGGGCTCGGCCACCGCGTCTGGCGGCGGCATCACCGCCTCCTGCTCCACCTGCACCTGCTCACCGGGCGGCGCAGTCCAGAACTCGGACCACAGATAGAGCGCGATGGCGACGACGACCGGCACGCTGAGTGCAAACAGGGGCAGTAACCACTTGCGGCGCGGGGACTGCACCGGCATCGCGACGCCGACGTCGGCCTGCTCGACCAGCTGCGGCGTCGCCCGCACCTGCTGTTGATCGAGCTGCGCCAGCAACGCCTTCGGATCGAGACCGATCAGGGCGGCGTAGTTGCGGATGAAGCCACGGGCGTAGGTCGGATTCATCAGTTCTGCGTAGGCGTCGGCCTCGATGGCCTCGACCTGGCGCGCAGCCAGCTTGATCGCGGCACCGACCCCTTCGACCGTCATGCCGCGCGCTTCGCGCGCTCGGCGCAGTTGCGCACCGACCGATTGCTGCAAAGATGACTCCTGCACTGCGTTATCGACCGTCATCAGTCGTAGTTCCCCTGCATCAGCGCCTGGTGCTGCGGCGTACCGGCAAAACGGCGGCGCAACTGACCGGCAAAACCCGATTCCGACGCCTTGTCACCGAGCTTGCGTTCGATACGCACGGCCAGCCAGAGACTTTCCGCCACCGGGTCGGTCTTGGCATGGAAGTCGCTCAGATACTTGCGCGCCTCGTAGAAGTTCGCCCGGCGATAGAACAGAGCCGCGAGGTTGTAGAGAGCCTGCAGGTTGTCCGGATCGGCGTTGATCGCACGCAGGAAATTCACCTCGGCCCCGGCCATATCGCCCGCCTCCATCGCACACAGGCCGGCATTCGTGTAGGGGCGGGTCGGGTGCGCGTAAAGCGGGTTCTTGATCGCCGTATTGAACAGTTCCATCGCACGTGCGTGCTCACCGCTCTGGCACAGGAACCAGCCGAAATTGTTGTTGATGTCCGGGTCGCTCGGCGACAGGCGCAATGCCTTCTCGAAATTCTCCCGTGCCTGCGGACGTTCCTGCAGGTACATGTGGGCAAGACCCATCAGGTTGTAGGCGGGGCCGTATGACGAGTCGTCGCGCAGGGCCTGGCGGCCTTCGTCCAGCGCCACCGCGACGTTGCCCGCCTCCAGATAGGCCAGACCGAGCTCGGTGTGCGATTTGGCGCGGGTGCGGGCGGCGCCGGTAACGATGTTCTCGACCGGCCGGTAGTCGGACGCCGGCGTAGACGGGGCGTTCGATGCGGCGGTGCCCGGCCGGGTGGCCTGGCCACCAGCGCAGCCGGCCAACAGCCATACCGCGGACAGCGCGGCGGCCGCGCCTGCAATCATTCTTTTCACCGTGCGGGAACCTCCTGAATCGGGATGGTCTTGCGGGTGCGCCGGGTGCGGTCGAGCACCTGGCCGGCGAGCTGGCCGCACGCGGCATCGACGTCGTCGCCGCGCGTCTTGCGCGTCGTGGTGACGATGCCTTCGGCCATCAGGATTTCGGAGAAGCGGCGGATGCGCTCCTTCGACGAACGCCCGAAAGGCGCCTGCGGGAAAGGGTTGAACGGAATCAGGTTGTACTTGCACGGCACCTGGCGGGCAATATCGACCAGTTGTCGCGCGTGCTCGTCGCTGTCGTTCACGCCGTCGAGCATGACGTACTCGAAGGTGATGAAGTCGCGCGGCGCGCGATCGAGATAGCGCACGCAGGCTGCCAGCAGCTCGCGCAGCGGGTACTTCTTGTTGATCGGCACCAGCTCGTCGCGCAGCGCGTCGTTCGGGGCGTGCAGCGACACCGCCAGCGCGACCGGGCAGGCCTCGCGCAGGCGATCCATCGCCGGCACGATGCCCGAGGTCGAGACTGTCACGCGACGGCGTGACAGGCCGTAGGCGTTATCGTCCAGCATCAGCTTGAGTGCCGCCACCGTGGCGTCGAAATTGGCCAGCGGCTCGCCCATGCCCATCATGACGACGTTGGAAATCACGCGTTCGCCGTCGTTCTCGCCGCCGCGCACCGCGCCGAGCGCACGGTTGGCAAGCCAGAGCTGACCGATGATCTCCGATACTTCGAGATTGCGATTGAAACCCTGCTTGCCGGTCGAGCAGAAGGCGCAGTCCAGCGCACAACCCGCCTGCGTCGAAATGCACAGCGTGCCGCGACGCTCTTCCGGAATGAACACGGTCTCCACCGCATTGCCGGCACCGACGTCGATCAGCCACTTGCGCGTGCCGTCGGTACTGGTGCTGTCACGCACCGGCACCGGGGCCTCGACGCAGGCGATGTCCGCCAGCTTGGCACGCAAGGACTTGGCGACGTCGCTCATCGCGTCGAAGTCGCCTTCGCCATTGCGGTGTATCCACCGCATCACCTGCCGCGCGCGGAAGGGCTTCTCGCCCAGACTCGTGAAGAAGTCGGCGAAGCCCTCGGCGTCGAATTGCAGCAGGTTGGTGCGGGTCACGCGGGTACTCTCTCAGCGCGAATAGACGTTCAGCGCCGGGAAGAAATAGGCGATCTCGACGGCGGCGGTTTCCGGGGCATCCGAACCGTGAACGGCGTTGGCGTCGATCGAGTCGGCGAAATCGGCGCGGATGGTGCCCGGCGCAGCCTTCTTCGGATCGGTAGCGCCCATCAGGTCGCGGTTCTTCAGGATGGCGCCCTCGCCTTCCAGCACCTGGATCATGACCGGGCCGGAAATCATGAAATCGACCAGATCCTTGAAGAAGGGACGCTCGCGGTGCACGGCGTAAAAGCCTTCGGCTTCGGCGCGCGACAGCTGGGTCATGCGGGAAGCGACGATCTTCAGGCCGGCGTCTTCGAAACGCTGGTAGATCTTGCCGATCACGTTCTTGGCGACGGCGTCGGGCTTGATGATCGAAAGGGTACGTTCTGCGGCCATGGGTATCTCCGGTAAAGGCGGCTAGGGAAACGGAAGGACAACCCGAGATTGTACCAATACCGACGCGCCCCGTCTGCCTGCGTGCTGCACCGCAACGCCGGCAGGCAGGCGGGCGAAGCCCGACACCGCCCCGATCATGGCGGAGCGCCAGACGCCCAGCCCCACAGACAGCCAGCGATTGCGACCAGATCTTTCCGAAATTTCAGTATTTTCTGAAATTTGATTTATATTAACAGGCATTCAGATAGCACTTGAAAAGTCCGAAGACCACACATGACACCTCTGGTACACAGCTTCGTCGCGCACTTCGGCGAGATGGGCAGCCGCTGGGGCATCAACCGCACGGTCGGCCAGATTTACGCACTCATCTTCGTGTCGCCCAGACCGCTCTGCGCCGACGAGATCGCTGAAACACTGTCCTATTCCCGATCTAACGTCAGCATGGGACTGAAGGAGCTTCAGTCATGGCGACTGGTGAAGCTCCGGCACGCGGCGGGGGATCGCCGTGAGTACTTCGAGGCGCCGAGCGACGCCTGGGAAATCTTTCGCACGCTGGCGGAAGAGCGCCGCCGGCGCGAGATGGAGCCGACCCTGTCGATGCTGCGCAGCGCATTGCTCGAAACACCGAGCTGCGACGAGGACAAGGTCGCCCAGGAGCGCATGAAGGGCATGCACGACCTGATCGAACTGATGAGCAACTGGTTCGACGATGTACAGAGACTCGACGCACAGACATTGGCCAAGCTGATGCGAATGGGCGCAAGAGTCCAGAAACTGCTGGAACTGACCGGCCAGCTCAAATCCGGCAGCAAGGAGTGAGACACACCGATGGATCTTGATCCCGTCCTGCTGGCGCGCATCCAGTTCGCCGCCAACATTACCTTCCACATCCTGTTCCCGACCATTTCGATCTCGCTCGGCTGGATGCTGCTGTTCATGCGCTGGCGCTGGCTGAAGACCAGTCACCGGCCCTGGCTGACCGCCTACCGCTTCTGGACCAAGGTGTTTGCGCTCACCTTCGCGCTCGGCGTGGTCAGCGGCATCACGATGAGCTTCCAGTTCGGCACCAACTGGCCCGGCTTCATGGAGAAGGTCGGCAACATTGCCGGACCGCTGCTCGGCTTCGAGGTGCTGACCGCCTTCTTCCTCGAAGCCACCTTCCTGGGCGTCATGCTGTTCGGCCACGGAAGGGTGAGCGAGCGAGTACACCTGCTTGCCACCTTCCTGGTCGCCTTCGGCACGACGATGAGCGCGTTCTGGATCCTCGTGCTCAATTCCTGGATGCAGACGCCGGTCGGCTACGAAATCATCAACGGTGAATTCCATGTCACGAGCTGGATGGAAATCATCTTCAATCCGTCCTTCCCCTACCGCTTCGCACACATGCTGCTGGCGTCCTTCCTGACCATGGCCTTCCTGGTCGCCGGCGTGTCGGCCTGGCAGGTGCTGCGTGGCAAGGCCAACGCATCGACACCGCTGGCGCTGCGCGCCGCGATCACGCTGGCGGCGGTACTGATTCCGGTGCAGATCCTGGTCGGTGACATGCACGGCCTAAACACGCTGCACCATCAGCCGCAGAAGATCGCCGCCATCGAAGGCGTATGGGAGACCGAGAAGGGCGCACCACTGCTGCTGTTCGCGCTGCCCAACGAGACCGAACGGCGCAATGACATGGCTATCGGCATCCCGAAGATGGCGTCCTTCATCCTGACCCATGAATGGGATGGCGAACTGAAGGGTCTGAACGAATTCGAGGCGCACCCGCCGGTGAAGCCGCTGTTCTTCGGCTTCCGCATCATGGTCGCCATGGGCACGCTGATGCTGCTGGTGAGCTGGGCAGGCTGGTGGCTGCTGCGACGTCGGGGATGGCAGCCCGAACACGCGCCGCAATGGCTCATGGTCGGCATCGCCGCGATGACCTTTTCCGGCTGGATCGCCACGGTCGCCGGCTGGTACGTAACCGAAATCGGTCGCCAGCCCTGGATCGTACAAGGCCTGATCAGGACAGCTGACGTCGCCTCGGCGACGCCGGCGCCGCACATCGCGATCACGCTGGCCGGGTATCTGATCACCTACGTACTGCTGATCGCTGCATATATAAGTGTGCTGCGCTACATGGCCGAGAAACCGTCTGACAGTTACGACCCTGCGCCCACCGGCGGCGCAGCGACACTGCTCGGCACCCAACCCGCAAAGAAGGAAGGTGGCGCATGAGCTGGGCCGAAATCCTGCCGGTGATCTTCATGGGCCTGATGGGCCTCGCAATGTTCCTCTACGTCGTGCTCGATGGCTTCGATCTGGGCGTCGGCATGCTGCTGCATCGCGCCGACGACGGACAGAAGGACATGATGATCGCGTCCATCGGTCCCTTCTGGGACGCCAACGAAACCTGGCTGGTGCTGGGCGTAGGCATCCTGCTGATCGCATTCCCGAAAGCGCACGGCGTCGTCATGACCGCGCTCTACCTGCCCATCGCACTGATGCTGCTTGGCCTCATCCTGCGTGGTGTGGCCTTCGACTTCCGGGTCAAGGCGCAGGACAGGCACAAGCCGCTGTGGAATTTCATCTTCTTTGCCGGTTCGACCGTCACCTCGGTCGCCCAGGGCTGGATGCTGGGTCGCTTCATCACCGGCTTTGCCGACGGCGGCGCCTACGACCTGTTCGCGCTGGCGATCGCCATCGCACTGCCCTGCGCCTATGTACTGATGGGCGCCACGTGGCTGGTGCTGAAGACAGAAGGCGATCTGCAATCGCGAGCGGCACATTGGGGACGACTTGCGCTGATACCGGTCGTCGTGGGCATGGGCCTCATTTCGCTTGCCACACCCTGGGTCAGCGATACGGTCAGCGCGCGGTGGTTCAGTCTGCCGCAGTTCATCGGCCTACTGCCGATACCGTTCGCCACCTTCGCCTGCTTCGTCGCACTGTGGTGGACACTGAACGGCAAACGCGCATTGGGCACGCTGTGCTGGCTGCCCTTCATCCTGACTGTCGGGATATTCCTGATGGGGGGACTGGGCCTCGCCTACAGCCTCTACCCCTTCGTCGTGATGGATCGCATCACGATCTGGCAGGCGGCAAGTTCCACCGCTGCGCTCAATCTCATCCTCGCAGGCTGCGCCATCACGGTGCCGGCCATTCTCGCCTACACCTTCTTTGCACACCGCGTGTTCTGGGGCAAGGCGACGGAACTGCGCTACGGATGAAGAAGTCGGTCCCGCCCCGCGGGCGGGACCGCTGCCGCTCCGGCCGACTAACGCGCCGGAAACACCCAGATTTCCTCGCCGTAGTCGAAATACAGCACGACGCCGCTGCCCGCGCAGCGTTCCGATGCATCGAGCGCCTCGCGCCAGCCGACGAACTTCCGTGCCTGCTCGACTGAGGGCGTCCAGCCCCAATCCGAGGGTGCAGCCGCAGGATCACAGACGGCGAGAAAGAGCGCCCCACCCTCCTTCTGCACACCGAAACCAAGATACGTCGCATGCTCGGGCACACCGAGCTTCGCCTTCAACCAGGCCACCGGCGTGACCCGCTCCTCCCCGAACTCCGCACTCTTTTTTCTTATGACCACCCGCTTCTCCTCCCCGAACGAAGTCATGAAACGACTTTGTCATATTACCAAGGTCACTCCGCAGCACCGCACGAAAGAACACCGACGGAATGTGACGAATGGATACACGACGGTCGATGTCGCGCATGTCGTACGCGTACGACGAAGTGAGGAATGCAGGACGGAAGCCGGTCGCCGCAGAATGCAGCCCGAGAAGTGAAGAACAAAAGAAAAAGGCCAGTCAATCGACTGGCCTATCTCTTTGTTTCCCTGCGGTAAAGTGGCGCGCCCGGAGCGATTCGAACGCCCGACCCCTTGGTTCGTAGGCAAACAGACCGCGCTTTCACGGTCATTCACGATGATGCATAGAGACACACGAAACGGCTTGAAATCGGCGTTTCCGTCCGACTTATGCATTCACGCTTGCACATCTTAATGTATGAAAATGCACTGAGATTCTGTCCCCCGCCTGTCCCCGGTGCTACAGTGCGGAAAACCAAGGGGTCGGGACGATGGCGCGCAACACGATCAATTTCACCAAGGACGCACTTGAAAAGCTGCCGCTGCCGGCCGCTGGCCAGCGCGTCGAATACTTCGATGCGAAGGTTCCGGGACTGTGCGTTCGCGTCTCGCCGACGGGCGTCAAGACCTTCATGGCGCGCCGCTGGATTCGCGACGCCGGCAAGGCCGAACGCGTCACCATCGGCCGCTTTCCATCGGTCACCATCGAGCAGGCACGACGCAAGGCCGGCGAGGTGAACCACGCTGTCGCGCGCGGCGAGAACCCGGCCGCAGCGATCCGCGAGAAGCGCGCGGAACTCACGCTTGCCGAAGGCTTCGACGTGTATGTGTCCAGGCACCTGAGGCCGCACGGCCGGCGCACCGCCGATGCGCTGCGCGCCTCGTTCGAAGTGTGGCTGTCGAAGCTGCCGGACGCGCCGCGCAAGCCGCGAGCGCGCGAGCGGAAAAAGCCGGAAGGTTCGGTCGACTGGTCGGCGCGCAAGCTGTCCGCGATCAAGCCGCAGGAGGTGCGCCGCCTGCATGCCGCGATTGGTGCGACCGGAAAGCGCACCATGGCAAACCGCGTCGTCGAGCTGCTGTCCACCATGTTCAACAAGCTGGCCGACCTGGGCGAGTACCGGGGCGAGAACCCGGCCGCAGGAATTGAGCCGTTCGCAGAGGTGAAGCGCGACCGCTTCATCCAGTCCGGCGAGCTGCCGCGCTTCTTCGAGGCACTGGCCGGCGACGATTCGCAGGACTTCCGCGACTTCGTGGTGCTGTCGCTGATGACTGGTGCCAGACGCGGCAACGTCATGGCGATGCGCTGGGAGGATCTGAGTCTGCCGGATGCCGCATGGCGCGTACCCGGCGAGGCATCGAAGAACGGCGAACCCATGCTGATTGACCTGGTGCCCGAGGCGCTGGCGATCCTGCAGCGGCGCAAGCCTGCCGAGGCCACGCCGGCCGGCTTCGTGTTTCCGGCGCGCAGCAAGGCCGGCCACATGGGCAACCCAAAGAAGCGATGGGCCGCGCTGCTGGAGCGCGCGCAGATGCAGGACTTCCGCATTCACGACCTGCGCCGCAGCCTGGGAAGCTGGCAGGCCAAGACCGGCGCCTCGCTGGCGATCATCGGCAAGACCCTGGGCCACAAGGACCCGAGCGCGACCCTGATTTATGCCCGGCTGGACCGCGACCCGGTGCGCGCCGCTATCGAACAGGCCACTGGCGCCATGCTTGACGCGGCCGGGCGCGACGCAACGGCCAAGGTGCTGCCGCTCGCGCGCGGCAAGGCGCGCGGCGCGAAATAGCCGAAGGGGCGAAACGTGGCGGTTACAGCGGTTACATCGGTTACAGAAGAAGAAAACCAAGTATCCATGCGGTTTTCAGCGGTGCAGTGTTGTAACCGCTTGAAGAAATCGAAACGGTTACAGCGGTTACAGCCTCAGCGGTTCGCCGCTGCCCGGCGCAATCTGGCGCGCGGCCCGCTCCATCCGGCCATCGGGCGCATTCCGCCCTTGCCTCTTATATCGGAAAACGTATAAATTGACGATGAAGCCGATTCTGTGGATGGGCGACAGCCTGAAGGCCATGTCTGCATTTCCGCCCGATGCGAAGCGCGAGGCCGGGCACCAGTTGTGGACGGTGCAGCAAGGCGACGATCCGAGCGACTGGAAGCCCATGACGGGTATCGGCGCGGGCGTGCGGGAAATCCGCATCCGCACGGAAAGCGCCTACCGCGTCGTGTACGTGGCGAAGTTCGAAGAAGCGGTCTATGTGCTGCACGCCTTCGTGAAGAAGACGCAACGCACGGCGAAGGCCGATATCGACCTGGCGGAACGCCGTTACCGCGATCTGCTGGCAACGAGGAAAACGAAATGAACACCCCTGACACAACCATCGAGAAGAGCAGCGGCAACGTGTTCGCCGATCTGGGTTTCGATGCTGAAGAGGCGCAACACCTGGTGCTGCGGTCCGAACTGATGCGCGCGATCCGGAAGCACGTCGAAAGCAGCGGCCAGACTCAGCAGCAGGCCGCCCGCCTCTTCGGCGTGACGCAGCCCCGCCTGAACATGGTGCTGAAGGGACGGATCAACGAATTCAGCCTTGATGCGCTGGTGAGCATGCTCGCCAAGGCCGGGATGCGTGTCGAACTGAAGGTGAAGAAGGCACCGGCACGCAAGGCCGCGTGAATGCACACATGAGCCACTTGAGCATGCATGACCCCGCACCGGCTGGCGAGTTGCTGGCCGGTTGGCTTGAGGAACTGAACATGACGGCGCCCGCTTTCGCGGCGCACCTGGGTATCAGTTCCGTGATGCTGGCGCGCGTTCTGAGCGGCCGCGCGGCCGTGACCGCAGACATGGATATTCGCCTGTCCGAAGCCTTGGGCACAACGCCCGGTTACTGGCTGCGCCTGCAGGCACAGCGTGACCTGTGGACAGCGTCGCAATGGGCGAAGGACCGCGCGCCCGTGGCGAGGATCGGCGCTTGAACGTAGGAACCCGCAGCAGCAGCACGCGGCACCCTGCCCGGCCGGCAAGCCGGGCAACGAGAGCGGGACGCACCAGCGCGGCAACGCTGATACGCCCCTGACCACAACCCGAACGACAGGAGTTCGAACCATGGCTGAAATTGAGCGTAACACCACGACGGACACGGCAGCAGAACCGGTCCGGCCCGATTACTTTTCATTTGTCGGCGAAGTTACCTACCAGTTGCACGATGCAATTTCACTGGTTGAGGGTGCAGGGGCTCTGCTCTGCACGCACCCTGGCTGGGAGGGTTCGGACGAGCTTTCCAGGGTGTTGCGCTTAATACGAATGCTTCGCGATGGTCTTGATGACACACTAGCTTTGGTTGACCGCAGTTCATTTGCATACGCTCTGAAAGAGCGGCAGCGCGCATGACCGCGCCAGAACGGGCGGGACTACGAGACTCCGCCGGATGCTTTCCGGCGGAGAGGAGGCGACTGTGAGCAGCGCATACGGGCCGCGTGAAATGTTGATCGAGTGTTTGATGTCGGCACAGTTTGGCCACGGCTGGCTGTCTCGATTCGAGGTTATGGGCCTTGATGGGCAAAGCATCGACACGAAGATACCCCCTATGTGGCTGACCGCGGAGCCGGAATTCTGGCGCCGTTTTGATGCTCTGCGAGCGATGCCCATGGACAAGCTTGAAGCAGAGTACGAGCCAGTCAGGCGCCGAGCAGATGAGGAACAGCGAGCGCACAAGGAAGCGCAAGAGCGGAGCGATTGGGCACTAGCTTGCCGAAACTGGGCACGGAAAGACTATTGGACTGTGGACGAGCTGGTGTCGCTAATGGAACGGAGGGATCCTGAACAGGGCGGATGGTACGAACCTGATTTGTCTTTCCAGGACACGCTGACGCGCGCCCTTTCCTCAGGCGCCTTCGAAGATCGCGCACTAATGCGCCTTGGCACCTGGCAGGTGCAACCTGGGGCGGCAATCGAATGGTGCGAACGCAAGAAATTTAGTATCCCTTCCGATCTGCGATCCGCCGTTCAAGAGTTTCATCAATTGACGCCGTCGTCGCTCGCACCCGCACAACAAACGCAAGCCGCTTATGAATCCGTGCAACGGGCTTTTCTGACGGTGCGGCGCGCGGCCGAGCGTTGTATCAGCGAAGAAGATGAGGATGGCAACGCGCAAACAGATGCGGAAGAAGTTTCCCTCAGGAATCCGACAGGGCGTGCCGCGCTGATTCGCTTGCTCGCCGACGCATGGGAGTTTCCAAAAGTGGTTTCGGAAGCGGACAAGTCCCGCATCCGAGGCTTCTTGCTGGACCATGCGAGCGGCGACCCGTTTCGCTTCACCGGACCCACTTTCGATAGGGCTTGGAAGCTTGCGAAGGACAGGGTTCGCTGCCGAAACCCCGCTGACAAAGGGTCGGACGAATAAAAGTCCAACCCCGCTAGGTGCGTCCTAGCCCCGGTCCTAGCTCGACGTCCTAGCCCAGACTTTCGGACTCTCCGCCTGCCGATGATTCGCTGTGAATCTAGGTATTACGCGGAGGTTCGAAAATGCATCAGATAGAAAGCGTTACGTCATCTGACGAGTTGCTGACGGCCAAGCAGGCCGCCGCCTTCTTGAAGGTCAAACCGGGCACGCTCGCGTGCTGGCGAACGACCAAGCGCTACCCGCTGAAATACACCCGCGTCGGGAAGTCGATCCGCTACCGCCTGAGCGATTTGCAAGCCTTCCTTGCCGCGCGCGACAGCGGTGACGACGAGCTGGCACAGGGGGGTGAGTGATGAACGCCCCAGCCGTCGATCCTCGCCTCATGTACGCGCTTGGGCTGCAGTTCCACAACGCCGCCGCCGCAGTGGATCACTACTTCGGCGAGGGCATAGCCGAGAGCAATCCTTTCCTTGTGGTCACTGTCGCGCGCCTGATCAACGAGCGCGAACGCGGACGCGAATCGCTGGAAGCAGCCGACCAGTTGCGCCAGTCGCTGGCAAGCGTTGTGCGGTCGCTAGACACCATCGCGGGCGAAGCACAGGAACGTCGCAACGAGGCACGCGACGGCCTGGTGATGCTGTGCAACACCCTGCGAGAGTTGAACGCAGGCGAAGCCATTGCAGGCGTGCGCCGGGCGATTGACGAACTGGCGGCCGAAGTGTCGGCGGTTACCGTCGCCGTCAATTCGGCCTCGCTGTGAGCGGCGCAGCGGAAGGACCGGCCGTGCGCGAATCTGACCGCATACGCGATGCGCTGTCGTACCTGGAACCCGACAGCCACGACTACCGCGTGCGCATCGCCATGGCCGTGAAAAGCGAGCTGGGCGCGGCCGGCTTCGATCTGTGGGACGCGTGGTTTCAGCGCGCGGAGAGCTACAGCGCGAAGGACGCGAAAGCGATCTGGAAGAGCGTGCGCGAGGGCGGAAAGGTGCGCATCGGCACGCTGTACCGCGACGCCAAGGCGCACGGTTGGCGGGACGCCGGAGCGCGGCCGCCGCTCACGCCGGAAGAGCAGGCAGCACGCGAGCGAGCGGCGCAGGCCAAGGCAGCGCAGGAAGCGGCGGAAGAGAGGAAGCGGCGCGACAAGGCGCGGCGCAAGGCGCATGCGATCTGGAACGCGGCACAGCCTGCCGACGACACCCACCCCTACCTGATCCGCAAGCGCGTGCGAGCGCATGGCCTGCGTGTCGGCGTATGGCCTCGCTGGCAGAAGGACGGCGCCGGCCGCTGGGAAGAGATCCGCACACCTGGCGCGCTGCTGGTGCCGATCCGCAGCGCATCAGGCACGCTGCACAGCCTGCAGGCCATCTATGCGGAGCGGATCGAGGATCGCGACAAGGACTATCTACCGGACGGCCGCAAGGCGGGTTGCTTCCACCTGCTGGGCGAGGTCCCGGCAGACGCCCCGCTATGCATCGCCGAAGGCTACGCGACCGCTGCAACCATCCACGAGGCGACCGGCTGGCCGGTTGCCGTGGCCTTCGATGCCGGCAACCTTGAAGCCGTGGCGCGCGAGCTGCGCACGCTGCATGCGGACGCGCTGCTGATCGTCTGCGCCGACGATGACCACGCCACCAAGGGCAACCCCGGTCGCACCAAGGCGGAAGCCGCAGCGGCCGCAGCGGGTGGCGTGCTGTGCCTGCCGCTGTTCGCTGCGGATCGGCCCGAAGGCTGGACCGACTTCAACGACCTGGCGTGCAGCGAGCGCGACGGCGAAGGCATGGCAGCGGTGCAGCGACTGCTTGAAGAGGCGCGGCAATCCTTCGTCCAGGCGAACGCTAACAAGCCGGCGCCGGCCATCGACGACACACAAGCCGCAGTCTTGCAGACGCCTGCACAGGATGCGCGGCCAGCGCAGGCGAACGCGGCTGGCGACTGGTTCGAGGTGGAAACGGACGGCGAAGCGCCGGGCGTGTATCGCGTGAAGTGGCAGCCACCGAAGGGCAAGGACGGCATGCCCTACTTCGACCGGGTTTTCGTCTGCGCGCCGCTCACCATCACGCACATGGTGCGCGACCGCAACGGCGACGGTTGGAGCCGGCTTGCGGACTTCCGCGACCATGACGGGCGCAAGCGGCGCGTCATCGTGTCCGATGAGCTGCTGGAAGGCGACGGGCTGGCGCTGGCGCGCATGCTGCGCGGGCGCGGGCTGTTCATCGCCGACAATCGCGGCGGGTTGCTGAAGATGTACGTGAACCGCGAGCGACCGACAGCGCGGGCGCGCCTGACCCGCCGCATAGGCTGGCACAAGGACGTGGGCGAGGCCGGCCGCTGGTCTTTCGTGCTGGGCGGCGACGCCGAACCGATAGCGCCGGACGGTGCGGAACTGTGGCTGCACGACGCGCCAGGCAACGGCGGTGCGCAGTTCCGGGCGGCCGGCACGCTGGCGCTATGGCGCGAGCATGTGGCAGCGCTGGCAGTCGGCAATAGCCGGCTGACCTTCGCACTGTCCGCCGGCTTCGCGGCGGCGCTTGTGTGGCTGCATCCGAACATCGCGGGCGGTTTCCATTGGGCGGGCGGTTCCAGCCTGGGCAAGTCAGCACTGCTGTATGCAGCGGCCAGTCTGTGCGGTGCGCCGTCCTACCGCCGTACCTGGCTGCTGACCGCAAACGCCATCGAGGCCACCGCCGCAGGCCACTGCGACGCGCCGCTGTTGCTGGACGAGCTGAAGCAGGCCGGCAACCCGCGCGACGTGGCACAGGCCGCCTACATGCTCACCAGCGGGCAAGGCAAGGGACGCGGGCAGGCTGCGGGCGGCATGCGCGAGACGGCGGAATTCAGTCTGCTGTTCCAGTCGAACGGCGAAATCGGCCTGACGCAGTTCCTTGAAGAGAATCAGGAACGCGCCTATGCCGGGCAGGAAGTGCGCTTCTGCGAACTGCCGGCCGATGCCGGCGCCAGCTTCGGCGCCTGGGACACGCTGCACGACCACAGCGACGGCGCGCGCTTCAGCGAGGCGGTACAACGCAACGCAGCGAAGCACTACGGCACCGCCTGGCCGGCTTTCGTGCGTCGCGTCGTGGATGAGCGTGACGAGCTGGCCGATGAGTTCGAGCGCATGCGCGCGCAGTTCGAGAAATCGGCACTTAGCGAACGCGCCGGCGGGCAGGCGATCCGGGCAGCAACCCGCTTCGCGGCGGTCGGCTTCGCGGGCGAGTTGGCGACCGCCTGGGGCATTACGGGATGGCCGACCGGCGCAGCGGCACAGGCAGCGATGCGCATGTTCAAGGACTGGCTGCAGGCGTTCGGCGGCGAGGAAAACCGCGAGCCGCGAAAGATGATCGAGCAGGCCGCCGCGTTCTTCCAGGCGCACGGCGTCGGGCGGTTCGAGGACTGGCGCCGGCCGTCCATCTCCGACAGCCACGCACCGCGCACGATGAACCGCGCGGGCTGGCGGCGCCCGACGAAGGAAACCGAGAACCTGAAGGAAGCGGATCAGGTTATCGAGTACCTGGTTTATCCGGCTGTGTTCAAGAGCGAAGTCTGCAGCGGGTTCGATCCGAAGCAGGTTGCGAAGGTGCTGCATGATCACGGCATGCTCAAGCGTGGCGACGGACACATGACCGTCCAGGCACGCGAGCCGGGTGCATCCAAGCCGATCCGCTTCTACTGCATCACGGCGGACGTGCTCGGGGGTGGCGACGATGAAGCTTGATTGGTCGGCGATGCTGGCCAGCAGCGATGCGGCCCCGGTTGAAGCGGCTGAAAGCGGCTGTAACCGCACCCGAAGCGGTTACAGGTTACAGAAAGCGGTTACAGAAACAGACCCGCAAGCCATTGATTCAAAAGTAATTGAAGAAATCTGTACCCGCGTAACCGCTGTAACCGCCACTTTTGAAGAGCCAAAGGGAAACGCATCGAGCGCACCGGAAAAAAAGTCGGGGGGTGGTGGTCTGTGTGCCCTTGCGCCAGCGAACAGAACCGCGACCCGCCGCCCTGTTCTCGACTACCGCTTGACCGATCACGCGAACAACGGCGGGCGCATCATCGGCGCGCTCGGCGATGTGCTGGCGGACCTGGTGCGCGATCTGCGGGAGCGATACGGCGACCGGCTGGATTGGGTGGATGTGCGTGAGCAGTTCGAGGAACGCGCGGCCGTGGTCGAATACGACGGCGGGCAACCCCGCGAACAGGCCGAACGGATCGCTGCGGACGAGGTGCGCGCGACGATGGAAAGGCGGCATAAGTAGCCTTATCGCACCCCGGAAAGTTTCATCCTGTGAAACGGTGCCGGAAGCGTTCTCAGTGTGAAAACCGCTGTCGTTCGGAAAGGTGAACGAAGTCAACGAGTTACCGCGCTTCGGCCTGTTTTGGGCGTTGCTGATAGTAAGTATTTTCAGAAGCTGCACCGCAGCAATCCCTGTCTACACGCCGTTTTAGCGTAGCCAGATGCCCGACAGGGGGTGGTTAAAAGTCGGAAGTGGCGCACCGCCAGACCGAACGCCAAGGCGCATTTTTATGGCGGGCTGATATACCCCCTGGGGGTTCGAACTGAAGGCGCCCAGACGGTGCGATCACTCATCGCGTAAGGACTGCGCGAGGCCGCACAGTCAATCGACGCGTGTGCGGCGGCGCATGCGCCCCCTGAATCATTCTCGCTGCGGACCTTCGGCGCCCTGCCCGGCCTTCCTTGGTGGAAGCCTTCGTCAGCCCTACGGGTCCTTCCTGCACGTTCTCCGATACGGGTGGAGACATCGCACAGAAACGCGAGCCACGCCGGACGCCTGGACTTGGTTGGTCCGGTCCGACGTTCGCCTGAGTGCGGCGGGTCCTCCTGGGGGTGCGGCGATACGGTGCGCATGACGGCTTCGAAAATCTAGCGCCAGACTTTTCAGGGGTCTAAACCCCTGCCCGATCTGCCCTGCTGACTGGAACGAAACGGGCTGACGTGCTCGGGCATTCTGTCCCCGGCCTGTCCCCGGAAGCCGGAAAAGAAAAAGGCCAGTCAGATGACTGGCCTATCTCTTTGTTTCCCTGCGGTAAAGTGGCGCGCCCGGAGCGATTCGAACGCCCGACCCCTTGGTTCGTAGCCAAGTACTCTATCCAGCTGAGCTACGGGCGCGCTGCAGAGAGGCAGAACTATAGCACATCTTTTCAATACTGCAACCATTTCATGAAGCAATGGTTGCTTGGCGGAGAGGGAGGGATTCGAACCCTCGATACAGGTTTTGGCCCGTATGCTCCCTTAGCAGGGGAGTGCCTTCGACCTCTCGGCCACCTCTCCGGTACTGCAAAAGCGCGCGAATCATACCGGTAAGCCCCGCTCCGGTCAAACCCGCGCGCGATTTATTCCGGCTGATTACTGCGCCGGCTGATCGAGTTCGAACGCGCGGTGCAGAACGCGCACGGCGAGTTCGAGGTACTTCTCGTCGAGCACCACCGACACCTTGATTTCGGACGTCGAAATCATCTGGATGTTGATGCCCTCTTCCGCCAGCGTGCGGAACATCTTGCTTGCCACACCCGGGTGCGAGCGCATGCCGACACCGACCGCCGACACCTTGCAGATTCTGTTGTCGCCCTTGATCTCTCGCGCACCGATGTGCTGGCGAACGCTTTCGAGGATTTCCATCGCCCGCGCGAACTCGCCGCGATTCACCGTGAACGAGAAATCGGTCGAGCCGTCGTGGCCGACGTTCTGGATGATCATGTCGACGTCGATGTTGGCGTCGGCAATCGGTCCCAGAATCTGGTAGGCGATGCCCGGACGATCCGGCACGCCGAGCACGGTCAGTTTGGCTTCGTCGCGGTTGAAGGCGATGCCGGAGATGATGGGTTGTTCCATGTTGACGTCTTCCTCGACAGTAATCAGCGTGCCCGGGCCTTCGTGACCCTCGTCCTCGAAACTGGACAGCACGCGCAGCTTGACCTTGTACTTGCCTGCGAACTCGACCGAGCGGATCTGCAGCACCTTCGAGCCCAGGCTCGCCATCTCGAGCATTTCCTCGAAGGTGATGCGGTCGAGGCGGCGGGCTTCCGGCACGATGCGCGGGTCGGTGGTGTACACACCATCGACGTCGGTGTAGATCTGGCACTCGTCGGCGCTGAGCGCGGCGGCCAGCGCGACGCCGGTAGTGTCGGAACCGCCGCGGCCGAGAGTCGTGATGTTGCCCTTCTCGTCCACGCCCTGGAAGCCGGCAACGACGACGACGTGACCTTCATCGAGGTCGCGGCGGATATTGTGTTCGTCGATCGACAGGATGCGCGCCTTGGTGTGCGCGTCGTCGGTCAGGATGCGCACCTGGCCGCCGGTATAGCTGCGCGCCTTCAGGCCGAGATCCTTCAGCGCCATCGACAGCAGGCCGATGGTGACCTGCTCGCCGGTGGAGGCGATCACGTCGAGCTCGCGCGGATCGGGCGTCGGCGAAATCTCCTTGGCAAGGCCCAGGAGGCGGTTGGTTTCGCCGCTCATGGCCGACACTACGATGACCATCTTGTGGCCGCGGGCGACGTAGCCGGCGACCCGGCGGGCAACGCTCTTGATGCGGTCGGGCTTGCCGACCGAGGTGCCGCCGTATTTCTGGACGATGAGAGCCATCTGAACTTCCGGGACGTTGTACGAAAACCCGCGATTGTAACTGATCCGCCCGCGGCGACATGGCGCGTCGGTTTTTCACGTTCAGGACACCGGAAGTCTGCGCGAAACGTCTGGCGAAAAACGATGTCCACGACAATACCAAGCGACTTGCAAACATATGCAAAGCTGTTTGGTGCAGGACGTTGTGATCATTTATACTGGGTTTTGTCTATGACTTTAGTTATAGGCACGGGAGTAAGCAGCTATGCGAAGCGGCAGGCAGCCAGGCACCGGATTTTCAAGGATCCCGGCACCGAAGTTTCGATGTTCAACTCATCAAGGACAACGAGCATGAAAGCAACCGATACCATCGACGCACGTGAAATCCGCAAGAAGCTGGGCATGAACCAGTCGCAATTCTGGTCGCGCCTCGGCGTGACGCAAAGCGGCGGCTCCCGCTACGAAAGCGGCCGTAACATGCCGAAGCCCGTGCAAGCGCTGCTGCGTCTGGTGCACGTCGAGCAGATCGACATCAGCAAGATCCGTCGCGAAGACGTCGAAGTCGTCGAATACCTGCGCGCAACCGATCCGGATACGTTCAAGCGTCTGAAAAAGGAAGCCCGCGCGCACCGCAAGGCCGGCTGATACAGCCTTCGCGGAGCGCGATACGGACAAGGGGAAGGCAGACCGCCTTCCCCTTTTCTTTTGCGCGCACGTCGCCGTATCGGCGACGCGTTCGGCTTACGGGCGGATCACGATATCCACCGGCGACGGTGCATTGATCTGCAGCGGATTGCCGTCCGCACCCAGCGCCACCACATTGCCCACCTGCACGCTGCTGGCGCCTGCCGGCGCGTTCGGTGCCGCGCGGAAGCGCAGTTCGGCGCGCGCCTCCTGCCCCGCTCCTGCAGCCGACAGGGTCACCGCAGCACGCCCTGGCGCGGTCACCGTTCCGAGCGCGGTCAGCACGTTCGGGTCATAGACGATCTCTATCGTCGCGTTGCGCACGCCGGCGCCTGCGGTCATCGATACGATCACCCCCGCCTCGCCGCCCGCGGCCACCTCACCTGATGACTGCATGCGCAGTTCGGCACCGCCCGCCTCTTCCTCGGGCTCGGGTGCCGGCGCCGGTTCAGGCTGAACGGCTCGCGACGGCGACGCGAACTGCACCGCACCGGCAGCCGGTGCAACACCGCCGCCCGAACTCGACAGGCGCATGCCCTGATCCTTGCCCGACTGCCGGATCGACAGCGACGCAGCACCCACCGCCGCCTCGGTACCGGCCGGCAAAGCGGGCGCGATGTGCGCCGGCCGGCTCAGATTGCGCACGATGCGCGGCGTGATCAGCAGGACGATTTCGGTCTTGTTGTTGCTGCCGCGCTCGCTCGAGAACAGCTTGCCGATCAGCGGCAGGTGACCCAGGCCCGGCAGGCGCGACGCGCTGGTGCGCTCTTCGTCGGAAATCAGGCCGGCGAGGATCTGCGTCTCGCCGTCCTTCAGACGCAGCGAGGTCGCGGTCGAACGCGTGCCGACCTGGTAGGCGAGCGAGCTTTGCGGCCCGGTCACCTCCTTGACGATGCTCGACACCTCCATCGTCATCTTGATGTCGACGTCGTCCTCCGGGTGGATCAGCGGCTCGACGTCGAGCTTCAGACCGACGTCGAGATAGGTGACCGACGCAGACACGCCGACGTTGGCGGTCGAGGTCGTCGTGAACACCGGCAGCTTCTCGCCGATGTGCACCTTGGCCTTTTCCTTGTTCTTGACGCGGATGCGCGGGTTGGCGAGCAGATTGGCCGCGCCGTCGGTCGCCTTCAGATTCAGGATCAGACCGGGATTGCTGACGTAGGGAACGACCAGACCGTTGGTGTCCTTCAGATTGATGTTGCCCTGAAGCAACTGGCCGCCCAGCGTCGTCGTCGTCGTGATGCCCGCCGCGGTGCTGACTGAATTGCTGATATTGGGCGTCAGGATGCCGTAGCCGATCTGGTCCGGGAAATCGATGCCCAGTTCCTTCATCTTGTTGCTGCTGACTTCCAGCACCTCGACTTCCAGCATCACTTCCGGCTCGGCCACGTCGACCGACTCGACCAGCTGTTCGGCCAGTCGGACCGCGTCGACGGTGTCCTTCATCACGATCACGTTCAGCCGTTCGTCGATGTAGATATCCTTGGTCTTGATCACGGTCTTGATCAGGTTCTGCACCTGCTTCGCCTCGGCGTTGACGAGGAAGAAGGTGCGTGTGATCAGCTCCTTGTATTCGCGCACCTTGGCCGCGGTGTTCGGATAGATGAGTACGGTGTTCTCCGACAGCACGCTGCGCTCGAGCTGGTTGGTGATCAGGATGAGGCGCATCACTTCGGCCACCGTCGTGTTGCGTACGAACAGCGTCACCTTGATGTCGGGCCGCACGTCCTTGTCGAACACGAAGTTGATGCCGGTCGAGCGGGCGATCGCCTCGAACACGTTGCGCATCGAGGTATCGCGGAACTCCAGTGTCACCGTCTTTTGGAACATGTCGCCGAGCGCGGCCGGCTGCTGCTGCTTCGGCCGCGCCTCCTCGATCTGGCGCAGCAGCTCGCGCGCGCCGGCGTGCGAGCCATCCTGCCCCAGCACGTTGCGCACGCGTGCTTCGGCGCCAGACACGTCCTTGCGCACGAACATCGCATTCGCCTCGGTCACCATCGCGTCGTGACGCACGCCGCGCAGCAGCTGGTCGCGCATCGAGATGGCGCGCGGATTGCGCGCGTCCATCGCCAGCACGCGGTCAAGTGCGGCGGCGGCGGCTTCTCGATTACCGGCGATGCGCGCGGCCTCCGCCTGCGCCAGCTGGCGGGCGATGGCCACTTCGCGCTGACGGTACAGCGTGGCGCGGATCTCGGCGTTGTCCGGAGACTGCTTGGCCGCCTGCTCGAACAGGCCGAGCGCGCGGTCCTGGTCGCCGGCCATCAGCGCCTGCTTGCCGTCCTCGAACGCCTTGTTGGTGGCACAGCCCGCAAGTGCAAGCACTGCAGCGAAAAGCAGGAAGGCCGCACGCATGCGGGGCGAGAGGAATGCAGTCATTTGGCGTTTCCGATGGACAAGGTCTGCCGCTGCTTTAGCGGCTCGAACATGAAGGTGACGGCGTTGGCGCTCACCGATTCGACGCGGTACTGGTTGTTCAGCAAATCGCCCTGGCGCGCGACAAGCATGCGCTCCCCCTGGGCGAGGAAGACGACGGTGGACGTACCTTCGGTCATCCGGCCCTGGTAACGGAAGGGCAAGGGTGGCGCGACCGGTGCCGGTGGCGGTCCGGCCTGCACGCTCACCTTGGGAGGCGGCGGCAGGAAACTGTGCGCGGCGAACAGGTCATGCCCGACCTCGGCTGCCGCCCGCACCGGCAGCGCAGCGATCGTGTTCCCCTGCTCCACCGCCGACGTGCGGGCAGTCGCCACCGCCGTGCTGCGCGAGGTGCGCGGTTCCGCGACCAGGCCGGCCGCGTCGCCTGCATCGTCCTCGATGCCGGCCGCGTACCACACTGCAATCAGCGTTGTGATCAACGCAATGACGAGGCCGCGGCTCATGAAGCGTCCTTCATCAGGATCGACACGCGCACCGTGGCGTCGACCGTATCGCGCGCGATGTCTTCGCGGCGCAGCACTACATCGTCCACCAGCACCGCTGGCGACAGACGCTGGATGTCGGCCAGCCAGGCGCGCAGCGCCGGGTAACTGCCGCGCAGCGGGAACACGTATTCCTGGCGCGCATAGCCCGAACCGAGCGGCTGCGACTCGCGGCTTTCGACGCGCGCCAGCGCCAGCTTGCCGGCGGTCGCCGTCTTCGACAGATCGGCCAGCAGCGACGGCAGGCGCTTGCGCTCGACCAGCGCCGCGTCAAAACGCGCCAGCTGTTCGCGCGGCGATTCGACCTTGACGCCCTGCGCCACCCGCTCGGCCAGCGCCTCGTGTTCGGCTTCGAGCGTGTCCAGTTCGGCCTGCAGAGGCGCTGCCGCGCCGAAGTGGATGGCCAGCGCGAACGCCAGCAGCGCCACGCCGACGGCGCCCGCCCAGCCCGCGCGCGCCAGCGCGTAAGCCAGATGTGCCTGCAGCCGCTTCATGCGCGCCTCCAGTTCAGACGCAGCGAAAAGGCGACCACCTGCACCCCCTCGCGCTGCTTGAATTCAAACACCTCGATGCGCGGCGCCGCCAGCGACGAGGCGTCGGCGAAGGATTCGGCGTAGGCGAACAGCGCATTCAGATCCTTCGCCTCGCCGGTCACGCGCAGCAGTCCGCGCGCGGCGTCCGGTTCGACCGACAGCAGCGCGACGTCGGCGTGCTGTCCGGCGAGGGCTTCGAGGTCGGCGAACAGTGGCTGCCAGTCACGTGCCATCTGCAGCGACAGCGTGCGTGCGACGTCCAGTCGGGCGCGCAGACCGGCGTCCTCCTGGTCGCGTCGCGCCAGTACGCGCGCCTGTTCGGCGGCGCGCGCGGCGCGACGGTTGTCGGCGCGCTGCGCCTCGACCAGCCCCCCCAGCGTGTCGTAACGCTCGGCAGCGAAGGCGGCCGCGGCGCAACCGAGCGCGAGGGCCAGCCAGCCCAGCCAGCCGGGCGCACGCCGACGGGCGACGAAATCGATTTCGGGAACGGCCGGGCGCCTGCTCATGCGCCACCTCCGGCCACGCAGCGCCAGCCACGCGGCAGGGTCACTGACGGCGAGCCGTGCAGGAAGAGCTGGCCGCCCGACAGTTCGCCGTCGAACAGGCTGAGCCGGCGCTCGAGCACGGCGCCGATAGCGGCCGGATCGGCCAGTGCCTCGCCGCGCACGTGCAGCCAACGACCACCGGCCCACAGGCCCATGCACAGCCAGCCATGGCGCAACTGGGCGAATCCGCCGGTCGCTGCGTCACCGCGCAGCCCGGCGTAGGCGCGCAGCCAGGCCGGCTGCATGCTCTTCAGCTTCACGCTGCGCGCGGCACACCAGGCCTGCAGGCGCTGCACCAGCGCGGCATCGAGTGCGCAGGCGAGCACGCTGGCCGCCGGCCGTGCATCCCAGCTGAACACCCAGCCCTGGGCTGCGCTACCGAACACCTCGATCATGCGGGCACGCACCAGCGCATGCTGCTCGTCGTGGCCGACGACGCCGGGCGGCACCTCGATCACCTGCCAGCGCGCCCAGGCATTGTCCACCGTCACCTGCAGCGCAGCGCGACGCGGCGTCGCCTCGGCCGGCAAGGCGTCGAGCGAGGCGGCCAGATTGTCCAGCGACAGCATCTGCGCCACGCCGTGCCGGCCGAGCGATACGCCGTGCGGACCGACTTCGAGCGTCAGCGCCTCAGACGACAAAAGTGACACGGTTCAATTCCGCCAGACTGGTTTCGCCGCTGGCCACCAGGGCCAGACCGGCTTCGCGCAGGGTGCGCGTGCCGCGCGCGCGCGCGGCCTCCTTCAGTTGTCGCATCGGGGCGCGCGTAACGATGAGCTCGCGCAGTTCGTCGTCCAGCACCAGCAGTTCGGCGATCGCTCGCCGGCCCTTGTAGCCGGTGCCCCGGCAGTGGCCGCAACCGGTGCCGGCGCGGAAGTCGTAGCCGCCCGCGCCGATCAGACCAGCCAGGCCGGATTCCTCAAGCTGCGCCGCTTCCGGCACCTGCGGAGCCGCGCAGTGGCGACAGTTCAGCCGCAGCAGGCGCTGGGCGACGATGCCGTTCAGGGCGGATACCAAGTTGTAGGGGTCCACGCCCATGTGCAGGAAGCGGCCGATCACGTCGAACACGTTGTTGGCGTGCACCGTGGTCAGCACCAGGTGACCGGTCAGCGCTGCCTGCACCGCGATCTCGGCGGTTTCGCCGTCGCGGATCTCGCCCACCATGATCTTGTCCGGGTCGTGCCGCAGCACCGAGCGCAGGCCGCGCGCGAAGGTGAGTCCCTTTTTCTCGTTCACCGGAATCTGCAGCACACCGGGCAACTGGTACTCGACCGGGTCCTCGATGGTGATGATCTTGTCCAGGCCGTGGTTGATCTCGCCGATGGTCGCGTACAGCGTGGTGGTCTTGCCGGAGCCGGTCGGGCCGGTCACCAGCAGCATGCCGTAAGGTTCGGCCGCCAGCTTGCGCAGCGCAGCGCGCGCAATGTCGTCGAAGCCCAGGCTTTCCAGCGTCAGCGCCTTCAGTTCTTCGGTCAGGTGCTCCTTGTCGAGCACCCGCAGCACCGCGTCCTCGCCATGCACGCTGGGCATGATGGACACCCGCAGATCGATGTCACGACCGGCGTAGGCCACCTTGAAGCGGCCGTCCTGCGGCACGCGCCGCTCGGCGATGTCCAGTTCTGCGAGTACCTTGATGCGGGAAATGACCTGTTCGGCGGTGTCGGCGCCGGCGATCTGACCGACGCGCACCATCACGCCATCGACCCGGTACTTCACCTGCATGCCGGCCGGCACGGATTCGAGGTGGATGTCGGACGCGCCCTGCTTCAGCGCGTCGTACAGTGTCGAATTGACCACCCGCACGACCGGACTGGCGTCGTCGGCGATACGCGCCAGCGACAGCACTTCGGCCGAACTGCTGCTGACCTGCTCGCCTTCGTCCAGAAGCCCGGCTGAGGCACGCTGGCTCTCCTCGAACCGCGCCAGCGCGGCGGTGATGTCGTCGCGCGTGGCGACGCGCAGCTCGAAGCTGTCGTGCAGCGTAACCGCCAGCCAGTCCTGCAGCGCAGCGTCGTAGGGGTCGGCGACCACGGCGACGCGTGCCCCCGTCTCGTCGGTGGCCACGACCACGGAGCGCGCCAGCGCCTCGGAAAAGCGGATGCCGCCCAGCGTCATCGTCAGCGCGTTGAGGTCAGCGCTGTGCATCGCACGCAGCCCGAGCTGGGCGGCGACCCGGGCGCACATGTCGTCAGGCGTGCTGCCGGACAGATCGATCAGGGCCTGCATGACCGAGCCGCGCCCGGCCTGCACGCGGGCGCGCGTCAGCAGATCGCCTGTAATCGGCGACGGCACCGCGTTGGCGGGCAGCGCGCTCATTGCAGGCTCTCCGCCAGCTGGAAGATGGGCAGGTACATCAGCACCACGACGCCGCCAATGGCCAGACCGATCACCAGCATCAGCAAGGGGCCGAACAGCCGGGTCGCGCGGTCGAGCCAGCGCGTCATTTCCTCGTCGTGGAAGGCTGCGATGCGTTCCATCATGTCGCCCAGATTGCCGGCGCGCTCACCGACGCGCAGCATGCGCGACGCCACCGCGGTGCTCAGACCGACCTCGGTGAAGGCGTCCGACGCGGCACGGCCCTCGCGTATCGACAGCAATGCGCGCGTCAGGCTCTGCTGCATCGGCAGCGGCAGCAGTTCGCGCACCAGTTCGAGCGACTGCACGACCGGAATGCCGCCGCGCAGCAGCATGCCCACCGTGCGGAAGAAGCGCGCCAGCCGGAACACCCGCATCCGGCTGCCGATGCCGGGCACGCGCTCGAACTGGGCCATCAGCCCCTGCCGGAACGCCGGCTGACGCACCGTCCAGGCGATGCCGATCACCACCACGAGCAGGCCCAGCCCCAACGAAGCCGAATTCGCCTTGACGAAATGGCCCCACGCGAGCAGCCACTGCGACGCCAGCGGCAGTTCGGTGGAAATATCTTCATACACTTTGGAGAACTCCGGCACCACGAACACCAGCAGGAAAAGCACCACCAGCATGCCCACCACCAGCAGGATGACCGGATAGGTGGCCGCCGCGACCAGCTTGCCGCGCAGGCTGTCGAGCTGTTCGCTGTAGGCGACATAGCGTTCGAGCGCCTGATCGAGGTCGCTGGTGCGCTCGGACGCACGGATCATCGCCACCAGCAGATCGGGAAAGATGGCGGTCTGGGCGGACATCGCCATCGACAGCGTCTTGCCCTGGCGCAGCGCGTCGATCAACGCGGTCAGCACGGTGCGCGACAGTGTGCGGCCCTCCTTCTCGGCCATCACCTCGAGACCTTCGACCAGCGACAGGCCCGAACGCAGCAGCGCCAGCAGCTCCTGACAGAACAGCAGCACCGGAAAGCGCTGCCGGTTGAAGGACAGCGTGTGCGCACGCGCCGCCGACAGCACGGTCAGGCCGTCGGCCTGAACCTGTGCGCGTGCCGACGCTTCGTCGGACGCTTCGACCTGCAGCTGCGTGATGCGATTGGTGACGTCGAGTGCGCGAATGCGGAAAAGCATGTCACCAGTTCGTGATGTCGGCGGCTTCTTCGGTGCCGCCTGCCTGGCCGTCCTTGCCCAGCGAGCTCAGATCGTACTCACCGTGTTCGCCAGGTGCCTTATATATATAGGGGCGTTCCCACGGGTCGAGCGGAACCGCCTTCTTCAGATAGGGGCCCGACCACTTGCTGGTCGTCGACGGACGCTCGACCAGTGCCTTCAGGCCCTCCTCGGTGGTCGGGTAGCGCCCGTTGTCCAGCCGGAACTGGTCGAGCGCCTTTTCCAGCGCATCGATCTGCGCACGCGCCGCCTTGACCTCGGACTTGCCGATCTGGCTGAAGAAGCGCGGGCCGACGTATCCGGCCAGCAGGCCGATGATGACCATCACCACCAGCAGTTCAAGCAGGGTAAAGCCGCGTTGAGAAATCCGGTTCATAGCCGTAATGTGACGTGTCATGATCGTACCGAGTCTAGTCGCCGTGCATCGACCGCATCAAGCAAACAGGGCCGATGCTTTCCGCTTTATTTCAATATCGCTGAAAACATTCCGCAGCATGCTTGCAATACCCGCAACTTTATCGCCCGCGTATTTCCTGCAGATGACTTCAACGACCGCCCGCTCCGTTTTCCTGCTGCTCGCGCTGCTGTGGGCCGCTGCAGCGCAGGCCGACGTCTATGTGAAGGAGGACGCCGACGGCGCGCTGGTGCTGACCGACGCGCCGGGCGGTGAAGGCTTCGAGCTGCTGCTGCGCAGCGAGCGCGATGCAGCAGCCGCGCCGGTGGCGGCGCGCGCCGAGCACCCGTCGGCCCGGCTGCACGCGCCACGGATCGAACGCGCAGCGCGTGCGGCCGGCGTCGAAGCCAGCCTGCTGCACGCGGTCATCCGCGCCGAATCGGCCTACAACCCGCGGGCGGTATCACCCAAGGGCGCGGCCGGCCTGATGCAGCTGATGCCGGCCACCGCCCGCCGCTATGGCGTGGCCGACCGCTTCGACCCTGACCAGAACGTGCTGGGTGGCGCGCTCTACCTGCGCGACCTGCTGGCCCGTTTCGACGGCCAGCTCGAACTGGCGCTGGCCGCCTACAACGCTGGCGAGGGCGCGGTGCAGAAGTACGGCGGGCGCATTCCACCCTACGCCGAAACGCAACGCTACGTGCCGCAAGTGATGCACAACTACCGCTCGCTGCAGTAGACCGCCGACCGCTTGCGGACAAAAAAATGGCCTGCGCAAGCAGGCCATTTTCATTCCGGCGGGTATCTCAGGCCCTGCGCCGGCGCGCTACCGCTGCCAGCACGCCAAGCCCGGCGAGGAACATCGCGTACTCAGCCGGTTCTGGAACCGGTGCAGCCTGCCAGCCGATGTCGCGCAGGATGGCGTAATCGAGCGCGGTAAGCGCACGGCGCTCGCCAGTGTTCAGCGTTTGCGTCATCAGCGCGGTCTGCGTCACGCCATTGACGGTGCTGACCACGCTGTCGTCGAGGAAGCGCTCGTCGATGACTTCCTGATCGTTCTCCTCGTCGTAACGGTAGTACACCGGCACGCCCTCGCCATACTCGGCCAGTGCGTTGGCGCCGACGAAGGTGAGGTTCTCGCTGTCGACATTGGCGTGGTAGGACGCCACCGGTGTGCCCGCACCGCCGACGCCGTAACCCAGGATGCCGAGCAGACCGCGCAGCGCGACCGTGTAGAAGTCGTACTGGCCCTCGAAGGACTCCAGCGTCGAGATGTCGTCGTCGACGTAGAAGCTGGCTTCGCTGTCGAAGGCGAGCGAGCCGCCCCAGGGCGAGTAGTCGGTCGGTGTCGACGCGATGGCGCCAGGTTGGCCGCGGCTGCGCAGTTCGTCGCGGTAGGCAAGGAAGGCGGGATCGTTCGCCGGCACCGAAGCCGGCCGCGTCGCGTTGCGCACGGCGCCGCTGAGCGCCAGGTGCGGTGCGCCGAGCGCCGCGCGCCCGCCGACATACACATAGATCTGGTTGGCGCCGATGGTATCGACCGCCCGCGACGACGTGCCGGTGTCCGGCGGCGTGAAGAAGATGCTGGGCGCGAAGTCGCCCTGCGGTGAAATCGCGCTCAGCTGGTCGGAAATGCTCGCCTCGATCGTGCCGGCCGCCTGTTCGAGCAGCGCCTTCATTTCGTTCGTCATGACGCCGTTGCCGTCATGGCTGTAGTCGAACACGAATTCGATATTGGCCTGCGCGCCACCAGCCAGCGTCATCGACGCCAGCACACCGGCCAGCGCCTTGAATACGGGTCGCATGTCCATCCTCCTGTCTGTGAATGTTGTGCGGCGATGCAGCCGCCGTGGTCAGCCCTTCTGCAGGAAGCGTGCCGACCACCCGGGCATTGATCCCGCCGCGTGACCTTCCCTAGAAACCGGCGACGCACTCCCGGCCGTCCGGTGCGACATGCCCGATGAGTCGCCGGCCATGACGAAGGCAAACAACCACCCTGGTGCATATCAACCACCACGATCAGAGCCGGTACGACGTTCCGCACGCGTGCGGCGGCCGGGCCCGGTCGCCCGCACGTCTGGCCCCGCCCTTGCTTCTGGCCTCCAGCCTCGGCTGTCCCGCCCGCACGCGGACGCTGCCGGGCAGCACACAAGGAAAACGTCCCGCCGGCTGGCGAGGGCGTTCGCAGCAGGTCACCGCGCCTGCCAGGAGGAGGAGCCGTTGCAATTCAATCTGCGTATCGCGGCGTACTGCCTGGCCGCGCTCTGCATCGACGCCGCTCAGGCGCAGGCGCCGACGCCGCCCGACGAGGTCGCAGGGCCGCCGGCGCCGGCCACTGAAACCGAACCCGGGGCGGACGCCATCATCCTCGACCCCATCCTGATCCGTGAACGGCGGCCGCAGGACATCGGCCCGATGCCCGGTCTCGGACTGACGCGGGAGGAAATCCCGTCCAATGTCCAGAGCATCACAGCAAAGGACATCCGCGACAGCAACAGTCTGTCGCTGACCGATCTGATGAATTCGCAGATGCAGTCGGTCACCGTCAACGACTACCAGGGCAACCCCTTCCAGGTCGACGTGCAGTTCCGCGGCTTCACCGCCGGCCCGCAGGTCGGTACGCCACAGGGGCTGTCGGTCTTCCTCGACGGCATACGCATGAACGAGCCTTTCGGCGACGTTGTGAACTGGGACATGATCCCGATGAACGCGCTGTCGCGCTTCGACGTGTTCCCGGGTTCGAATCCGCTGTTCGGCCTCAATACGCTGGGCGGCGCGCTGTCGATGCGCACCAAGAGCGGCTTCACCGATCCCGGCGTCGAGGCGAAGTATCTCGGCGGCTCGTGGGGGCGCAACCAGGTGCAGCTTTCGGCCGGCGGCAGCAAGGGGCCGGTCGCCGGCTTCGTCGCGCTGCACGGCTTCGCCGAGGACGGCTGGCGCGACAACTCGCCGAGCGCGCTGCGCCAGCTCTTCGTCAAGAACGAGATCGCCATCGACCGCCTGCTGCTGGGTTTCTCGATGCTCAAGGTCGACACCGACCTCGTCGGCAACGGCCTCATCCCGCTGGAGGACTACCAGCGCCGGCCTGAATCGGTGTTCAGTTCGCCCGACGAAACGAAGAACGAACTGAACCAGTACCAGTGGTCGGCCATGTTCGAGGTGTCGGAGAGCTTCAACATCACCGCGATGAGCTACCGGCGCAACAGCGAGCGCTCAGGCTTCAACGGCGACATCGACGAAGAAGGTTTCGAGGAACTGGACGACCGGCGCTCGGTGACCGCGCAGTACAACCGCTACTGCGCCTATGCCGATCTGGACGAGGACTATTTCGCCGACAACAACATTCCGCTGAACGCGCCGTGTGACGCCGCACCCGTCAATTCCAACTTCGGGCAGGTGCGCAATGGCGCCAACGGTGCAAGCGGCACCACGGAGCCGGGCGTAGTGAACGGCACGCCGATCGCACGCGGTACGCGCACCGCGCTCGACCAGGCCGGCCAGGGCATGTCTCTGCAGCTGAACTGGAACTTCGAGCACCACAAGTTCATGGTGGGCGCATCGCTCGACCGCAGCGGCACCACCTACTACAGCAGCCAGCGCCTCGGCCTGCTCGACGCCGACCGCCACTTCTACTACGGCAGTGTCGGCTACGGGCCGGGTCAGATCGATCCGCGCTTTTACGCCGCGCACAACGAGGTCGAGGTGAACGACTTCGGCGGCAGTTCGAAAACGCGCAGTGTCTACCTGAGCGAAACATGGACGCCGCGCGACAACCTGCATCTGTCGTTTGCCGCCCGCTACAACGTGACCAAGGTGAACAACTGGCTGCGCGGCCGTTCATCGACCGGAGAACTGACCGAGCTGAACAACGCGCCGCCAGCACAGAGCTCCATCCTGTGCTGGGGCAACTACCCGGACGAGTGTCACTACTTCCCGGAGTGGATTTCCTACGACCCGGCCAACGTCGACCGCGCAGAAAAGCGGGAGAAGCACATCTATCGCTCGTTCAACCCGGCCGCCGGTGTGAGCTGGCTGCCGAGCGAAAAAGTGAACCTGTTCGCCAACTACAGCCGCGGAGCACGCGTGCCGTCGGTGATCGAACTCGGCTGCGCCATCGACCGCTCGACGGTGATCCGCGGTGGCTTCGAAATACCGGCAGCCACCGTGGCGCCGGTCTGCCACTTGCCGAACACGATGTCCGGTGACCCCTTCCTGCCGCAGATCCGTTCGCACTCCTACGAGATCGGCGCCCGCGGCACGCTGGACAATGGCATAGGCTGGAACATCACCGCCTTCCGCACCGATCTGAGCAACGACATCTACATGATCGGCGTGTCGCCCAGCCGCAGCTACTTCGACACGATAGGCAACACCCGCCGCCAGGGTCTGGAAATGGGTGTGAACGGCAAGCTAGACAAGTTCGACTTTCGCGTCAATTACGCCTACACCGAAGCGACCTTCGAGTCCGACTTCTACATGAACAGCCCGCACAACAGCAGCGCGGACTTCGACCGGAACTCGCGACCGAACGCCACCATACCCAGCCCCGGTGCGTCGCTGAACAGCGGATACGGCACCTACCAGATGATCCATGTCGAACCGGGCGATACGCTGCCCGGCGTGTCGAAACACAACATGAACCTTACCCTGGGCTATCAGGCGACCGAAAAGCTGCATTTCAAGCTGGGCATGGTCGCGCACTCGCCGTCCTTCCTGCGCGGCAACGAGAACAACGACCACACCACGGGCGGCACCGACAAGGAAACCGGCTCGTTCTACTGCGGCAACCCCGCCTGCACCGTCATCAACCAGAGCACCACACCGCCCGGCCGCGCCTTTCGCTACGGCGGCAAGCTGCCGGGCTACGCCATCTTCAACCTGACGACCACCTACAAGATCGATCGTCGATGGACCGCGATGCTGCAGATCAACAACCTGCTCGACAAGGACTACTTCACCGCCGGCCGCCTCGGCGTCACGCCCTTCGCGCCGAGCGTGAACGGCGCCATCGGTGAAAGCGGCTGGAACTACAACTCGGCCGACTGGCTGAACACCACCATGGTCGCACCGGGCGCACCGCGCGCGGTGTGGCTGGGCATGAGCTATCGACTGGACCTCTGACCCTCCCCGCGCCTCGCCGGCAGCGGTCACGCCAAAGTCATCTTCGCGCGACGGGGAGGAGACTGTTCGCGCTTGCGAAATCAATATTCAAGTCATTGTTTTGCAATGTTTTTCAAAGTGAGAAATTCCCCTCTTTAACAGGGCATTCATCCCTGAAGAATTTCCGTTTCACCTCCTAGTCTGCATAAGTCCATGCCAACGGGAAGGGCGGAGCCAATCACGGTTCCGGCAGGCAGCGGACACCGATCCGGCGGGCAGACCGCGCGCCGGCCCATGTCTAGTCAGGAGGAATAACGATGCGAAGAACCTTGCTGTCCGGTGCCCTGCTGCTCGCCTGCGGTGCGCTGTCCGCACCGGCGATGGCCGATTTCGTCACGCTGAACATGTCCGGCGCACTGGTCATGACCTCGTGCAACCCGACGCCCACCTGCCGCACGAATGCATGGCCCGGCTCCAACCCAGGCGGCTATCTGCTGCTGAACGCACGGCGCACCAACATCGTCGTGAACGCGGTGACGGTGGGCAAGGTGCTCGACCGGGTGTGGAAGAAGCCTTTCTCCAACACCTACGTATTCGCCACCCGCGTCATCCTGAACGACAGCGACTGGGGCACCGGCTACCCGTTCGAAGTCGATGACATCTTCCGCTACGGCTTCTCCGGCAGCGCCTCGCTGGCGGCCGGCTGGCGTAACGCCCGGGTCAGCGACCAGGCGATCGACCAGGTCGGCCGCACCAGCGTCGGCCTGAATGAAGGCGAGAAGACCTTCGACCTCGGCGTGGTCGACTTCTTCTCGCCGCTCTTCGTCCAGATACCGGAAGAAGGCGGCGGCGATGACGACGACGACGAGGAAGAGGTCGCTGGCGGCGAGGACGAGGACGAAACCCTCGACACCGGCTCGCCCGGCAAGGTGCGCACCGCCTGGTACTACGTCCGCACCACCGCCAGCGGCTACCAGCTGAGCGCCAACGCGATCCGGCTGTGGAACGCCGGCGAGAGCGAGGGCCAGGAACAGACCTCGCTGTGGTTCAGCGGCTTCGTTCCGACCCACTGAGCGCAGATCGCGGCCGGCGGCATTGCCGTCGGCCTCCGTCACAACAGAAATCAGCGTATCGGGGCCATCCGGTTCCCGTTTCAACAGCCTGTCCACCCAAGGAGAGCATCATGAAACATCGCCTGATCTGCGCCGCCGGCGCACTCGCCCTGGCCGGCGTCGCCGCCCCCTCGCACGCCGCCTTCGTATCGCTGCCATCGACCGGCACCATCATGCAGGTGTGCGGCGACAGCGGCACCGGCAACTCGACCAGCGTCGCCTGCGGCGCCGGCTCGGTCTCCACTGCGACCTCCGGCTTCAGTCTGCTCACCAGCACCACGCGCACGCTGACCGCCGGCACGACAACGGTCGGCAGCCTGTCCGACCGCGTCTATGGCAACGGGGCCGGCACCTACATTTTCGGTATGCGGCTGGACATGAATGCCAGCGTGTGGGATTCGACCGGTCTCGCCTTCGAGGTGAACGACGCCTTCCGCAGCGGCTTCGCCGGGGCTGCCAGCGTGCAGGGCGGCTATTCCAAGGTCGACATCACCGGGCCGGTCACCGACGAGTACGCACGCTCGATCGGCCGCTCGGCCGAAGGCATGAACGAGCCCGGCATCGGTACCTACGATGCCGACTGGGTGCGCTTCGAAACCGACGTAAACGTGGACGACCCGGACGGCAGCAGCCCGGGCACCTCGGCCTGGTACTGGGTCAAGATCACCGGCGCCAACGGCTGGACAACGGCCGAAGAAGCCATCCGCCTGTGGGAGGGCGGTGAAGAGGACCAGACTCAGTACTCGATCTACGTGACGGGCTATGTGCCGACCTATGCCAGTGCCCGCCTTGCGGCGTCGGCACTGGCGCCGGTGCCGGAGCCGTCCGAGTACGCGATGTTCCTGGCCGGCCTCGGCGTCCTCGGCTTCGCTGCACGCCGTCGCATGCGCTGAGCGCAGCGTCCGGTCGCCGCGCCCGCAGCGGCGGCGGCCGGTTTTTTGCTTTGCAGCCGCACGCCCTTCGCACGCTCACCCCGAGGCCACGATGCACCGATCCCTGCTGCACGCACTCGCTCTCTCCGCCGCCCTGTTGCTGGCGGCGCCTTCGCACGCCCTCAACGGCGCCAGCCCTACGAATGCCTTCAGCCACCTCGGCACAGTCGGCAGCAATGGCCTGGACGGCATCCTGATCGCGCCGAACTGGGTGCTGACCGCGGCCCATGTCGCGCACAGCGGCACCACCTTCCAGTCAGCCTACGGCAGCGCCGCCATCGACGCCGCCTACGTCGCGCCCGGCGCCGCCTTCCCGAGCCATGACATCGCCCTGCTCCACCTCGCCACACCGCTCGACGCCCCGCTCTTCCCGACGCTCAATGCGACGGTGATCGACTCAGCTTCGGCAAGGGCCGGCGCCGAGGCGACCGCCGCGGTCGCGGCCGATGGAGGACAAAGGAGCCTGGCCTACACGACGCTGGTCGACGCCTTCGACACCGCGGGTGGCGACAACGGCGCGCAACTGACCGTCTGGTACATCGCAGTCGGCCCCGCCCCCAACAGCAATGCGCTGCTGCAGGGCGGCGACAGCGGCGGTTCGCTGTTCGCCGGCCAAGCCGACGACAGCACGGGTCTGCTGATCGGCATCGCCTCGGCCAGCGACGGGCAGCATTCCTATTTCGTGCAGCCGGGTGCCTATCGCACATGGCTGGACAGCACGATGGCGACCTCGGGTCAGAGCGCCGTCTGGAGCGCCAGCCCGGTGCCCGAACCGGCGCCCGCACTGCTCTTGCTGGGCGCCCTGCCGCTGTTGATCGCCCGCGCACGACGACACCGGCGCTGAGTACGCCACGTCCAGCACAGGTGGTTGTGATCAACCACCCTGCATGACATCAACCACCGCCAGCAAGGCTCCATACGAGCGGAGCATTCGGCCACTGCGCGCCGGGCCGCGTCGCACAGCGCAACGGTGATTCGCTCCCGCGGAAGGAACGGAATTTGCGTTGTGCCGCATGAAGTCATGACTGCGCGCAGCCACCCCTTGCGCGGCACACGTATCCAACAAACAGGAGGACAGACCTTGAACAACTTCCGCAGACTGGCGCTTGCGCTCGCACTCGGATCGACCTTCGGCAGCGCCCACGCCTACGTGAACATCGTGTTCGATTACAGCTACGACAGCAGCGGCTTCTTTACCGCCGAGCGCAGGGCGACGCTGGAGCAGGCCGCACAGGCCTTCGAGACGCGGGTGTTCGACGACCTCACGGCAATCCAGTCAACACCGGGCGGCGACGGCTATGTCATCGAGTTCAATCAGCCGAACAATTCCGGGCTGCAGACCAGAATCGAGAACGCGAACCTCGCCGCTGGCGAACTGCGCATCTTTGTCGGCAGCGGCAATGTCGGTCTTAACCAATCGAGAGAGAGCATTCCGATCGCGTCCCAGATGGGCACCTACAACGGGGTCACCAGTACCACGTCGCAATTCGGTGAGTTTGCGCAGAACGCCAGGACGCGCGGTCAGGAGAACTGGCCCGACGAACCTGCGATGTGGGGTGGCACGATCACCTATGACAGCTCCGCGAACTGGTACGCAGATACCGATGTAAGCACGGGGGAATCCTTCGCCGGACAATGGGATCTCTACAGTGTGACGTTGAAAGGTCTGGTCTCGATTCTCGGCGCGAACGTCACGTCCGATGCCTGGTATCCGCTGTTGAGTGGAGTGGGCCGGTTCAACGGCGCACACGCGAAAGAGGAATACGGTGTGCGCAACCCCCGCGGAGTACTGCAGGCAATTCCGATGGAGGAGATCATTTCCTCGAGCACCCGTCTTGCATCGAACATCCAGGGCAAGCTCGACGACGGCACCCTGCAGACAGCGCTTTTTGCGTGGGGCCTGTCCATGGGTGAGCGACGCCACCTGACAGAACTCGATTACGCCATCCTCGATGACATGGGGTGGGACGTCACCGGCTTCACCGAAATGCCCAATACGCCGCCGGTGCCGGAACCGCAGACCTGGGCCATGCTGGCCGCCGGTCTCGGCCTGATCGGCGTGCAGGCGCGCAAGAAGATGCGCGGCTGATCGCGCCGTCACATGCGACAAAGGGCTCTGCTGCGGCAGAGCCCTTTCCGTTTCCGCCGCTGCGGGCCGCGTTCAGTCCTCGACCGCGCCGCGCAGACCGTGCTTCTCGATGCGGTAGCGCAAGGTCATGCGGCTCACGCCGAGCCGGCGCGCGGCCTCCGACACATTGCCGCGCACGCGGTCCAGCGTGCGTTCGATCAGCCAGCGTTCGGCCTCGTCCAGCGTCATCGACGCGAACGGCACCGCGGTGGCGTCGGCGCTGGCGATGGTCGCCGACGGCAGGCCGAGGTCGGCGGCACCAATATCCCGCCCCTGGCACAGCAGCACGGCACGCTCGATCAGGTGCTTCAGTTCGCGCACATTGCCCGGCCAGTGATAGCGCTGCAGCGCCGACAGCGCGACCGGGTCGAAGCCGGGTTCGTCGAGCGCATAGCGGCGCGCCGTCTGCGCCGCGAAGTGGCGGGCCAGCAGGGTCACGTCGTTGCCGCGCTCACGCAGCGGCGGCATGGTCAGCGTGACCACATTGAGCCGATAGTAGAGGTCGGCGCGGAACTGACCGGCGGCGATCATCGCCGGCAGGTCGCGATTGGTGCCGGCGACGAAGCGCGCGGCAATCGGCCGCTCACGCACCGAACCGACGCGCCGCACGACGCGTCGCTCGATCACGTTGAGCAGCTTGGCCTGCATGTCCAGCGGCAGCTCGCCGATTTCGTCGAGGAAAGCGGTGCCGCCCTCGGCCGCTTCGAGCAGACCGGCGCGCGCGCCCTGGGCACCGGTATAGGCGCCCTTCTCGTGGCCGAACAGTTCGGCTTCGATCAGTTCGCGCGGCAGCGAGGCGCAGTCGATCTGCACGAAGGGACGGTCCTGCAGCGGCCCGGCGCGATGCAGCAGGCGCGCCGCGACGTCCTTGCCGGTACCGGTTTCGCCGACGATGAGCACGGTGGGCGGCGGCGCGAGGCTGCTGCCGGTCAGCCCCGCCAGCGCGACCACCTGTTCGCGCGCCGCCCGCATGGCCGGGCTGTCGCCGAGCAGCAGCGCGTTCTCGCTGACCTGGCTGTGATGGCTTTCGCGGCTGCGCGAGTAATCCACCTTCTGCCTGAGGCCGGCGGTGCGCAGCACGCGCTCGACCACCAGTTGCAGCTCTTCCAGATCGACCGGCTTCTTCAGGTAGTCGGCGGCCCCCAGCTTCATCGCCCTGACCGCATCCTCGACCTCGCCGTAGGCGGTCAGCACGACCACCGGCGCGGCACGATTGTCGCCATTCAGTTCGGCCAGCAGGTCGAGGCCGTGGCCGTCAGGCAGACGCAGGTCGAGCAGTACCACGTCAGGCGCAAAGCCGCCCAGCGCCTCGCGCGCCTGCAACAGCGTCGTCGCGTGCTGGCAGGCATAGCCGGCGCTGCCGAGCCGGCGCGTCACCGCGCGCGCGAACAGCGCCTCGTCCTCGACCAGCAGCAGGCGCGCCGCGGTGGATGGCGCCGGCGGCAAGGTTTCGTCGACGTCAATCGTTCCAGGGTTCGACAACATGCGCTTCCTTCGATGGCAACACCATGACCGCTTCGGTGCCGGGGTCGTGATGGATGAATTCGAGCCGGCCACCGTGCACGTCGCACACCTTTGCGGCGAACGGAATGCCCAGGCCGCTGCCCTGCAACTTGGTGGTGGCGACCGGCCGCAGCCCGCGCAGCGCCGGACTGCCGCTCATGCCGCTGCCATGGTCGCGTACCGACAGTGACACCTGGCCGCCGACGCTGGCGTGCCGCAGCACGATTTCGCCACCCGGCGACGACGCCTCGATGGCATTGATCAGCAGGCCGAGCAGCGCCTGCTCCATCAACTGGGCATCCAGCTCGACCATGCCGCCTTCGCCCCAGCCGATGCGCCGCAGCCGGATGCCACGTGCCTCCATGCGATCGCGCGCCAGCTGGGCAACGGTGTCGAACAGCGCCGTCACCTGCAGCGGTACGCGCTGCGGCTGCAGCGGATGCAGGTAGGACAGCAGCGAATAGGTCCAGCCATCCAGGCGGTCGGCGGCGGCGATGATGCCGGCCAGCCCTTCCCTTACGTCGGCCGGCAACGCGGCGTCATCAATCACCTGCGCGGTGGCCCGTATGCTGGCCAGCGGATTGCGGATGTTGTGCGCCACCACCGGCACCAGCGCGCCCAGCGTGGCCTGTTTCTCGGCACACAGCAGCGCTTCGCGGCTGGCCGCCAGATCGGCCGCCATCGAATTGATCGCGTGCGACAGCCTGACCAGTTCGGCTGCACCGCGCTCCGGCACCCGATGCTGCAGTTGTCCGCGGCTGATATTGCGGGTGGCGTCCATGATGGCGGCGAGCGGCTCGGCCACGGCGCTGCGCAGATAGCGCCGGAACACGATGAAGATGACGGTGGCCAGCAACAGCGGCAAGGCGAGCAGCCAGGGCACCACCGCGTGCAGCACACCGAGCCGGCGATCGACCGCGCGACGCTGTTGCTGCAGCTGGCTTTCGAACTCGCCGAGCCGCAGCTCGAAATCATGGAATGCGCCGCGCTCCAGTTGCAGGTCGAGCCGGCTGCCCTCGGCACGCGCCGCGTCGGGCGATGCGCGCAACAGCGCTTCGCCATAGCCGCGCACGCCCTCGTAGGCCAGACGCAGCGCATCGACGGCTGTCCGCTCCTCGGACTGTCGTACCTGTCGATAGACGAGGTCGAAGTGGCGGTCGATGTCGTCGGCGTAATGCGCGAACTCGAGCGCCGCGCCAACGTCGCCGAGAAAGGCGTGGTCGAACACCTCCTTGATCTGACGGTAGAGGCTGCCGCGCATCTCCAGTACCTCCGCGCTCATTCCGGCAAGCCGGTCGCGTTCGCCGGCGGCGTCCTGCCACAGCTGCAGCCCGCCCCACCCCATCGCGCCGGAAAACAGCAGCAGACCGAGATAGAACGCTGCGTAACGCAGCTGCAGTCTTTTCAGGGAATGCGCTTCACCGACGAAATGGCTGGCCAAGGCCCGGACACGCCTCATGGTTGGTCGGCGACGACAGTGCAAGAAACACGCCCGGAACCGGGCGGCACGCGGCGACCGACGACGATCGGCGCCGCCGTCACCCGAGGCGGCAGCGTGCGGACACCACATGACGATGGCGCAACCTCGCCGACACGGCCGACGGGCGCGGCGAAGCCGATGCCTCACGCGGAGAGACCACCCAAGGCGCACGCCCGGGTGGCTGACTGAAACCATGTCGTGTCATATCAACCACCATGAGAAACCGTCTGTCATGGTGGACCGGCACCTCCCGACGCGCCCGGGAAACACACCTGCATTAACGGTGAGCAACACCTTGGGCCGGTGACGTCGGCATGTGTGATGGCAGTGAAGGCGTCGGCGACGACCGGCGAACCGCGCGCGCGAATTCGCGCATGACCGGGCAAGGCGGCGCCTGCGCCCGACGCAGGTCTCCGGAATCGGAGGCCGTGAACGAAAAAAAGCGCCTGGCAGAACAACCAGGCGCTTGATTCGAAAGGTTTTTTCAGTGGCGGAGAGGGCGGGATTCGAACCCGCGTTAGGTTTTCACCTAAACACGCTTTCCAGGCGTGCGACTTAAACCACTCATCCACCTCTCCGCGAAGACGCAAGACTATATCAGAAACCCTGCCGCTTGTTCGCGCCCGAGCGCACCTCGAATGCGGCGGGCCGGAAAGCAGAAGGCCCGCTTTTGGCGGGCCTCTTGCCTTACAGGTGCCGGCTTTCGCGCGGGTTGCGCGGCCGGTCTAGGGATAGGCGGGGTCGTGCCTTCAGTGATCTACGCCGCCGCCAGTCGGCGCGCTACGCGCCGAGGTGCCAAGATTCGGGTAACGGACATGTTCGACCAGGTCCTGCGTTTCGGCGTCGGGGGCCGGCGTCAGCAGGCTGACGACGATGAGCACGACAAAACCGGTCGGAATGCCGAAGAAGCCGCATGAAATCGATTCGATGCCGAACCACGCGTTGCTGATGTCGCCGCCGAAGAAGGGATGCGTGATGGCCGCGTAGTAGAGGCACATGCCGAGCCCGGCCACCATGCCGGTGACCGCACCTGCCATGTTCGCCCGCTTCCAGAACACGCCGCACACCAGCGCCGGGAAGAAGGCCGACGCGGCAATCGAGAACGCCAGCCCCACCATGAAGAGGATGTTGTCCGGCTTCAGCGACGCCGTGTAGGCAGCGATCAGCGCCACCACCAGCAGCAGCGTCTTCGAAATGACCAGCCGGCGCTGGGTCGAGGCATTCGGGTCGATCACCTTGTAATAGACGTCGTGCGACATCGCATTGGCGATGGTCAGCAGCAGACCGTCGGCCGTGGACAGCGCCGCCGCCAGGCCGCCGGCGGCGACCAGTCCGGAGATCACGTAGGGCAAGCCGGCGATCTCCGGTGTCGCCAGCACGATCACGTCGGTGTTCAGCGTCAGTTCGGCCAGTTGCAGGATGCCGTCGGCGTTGATGTCGTCGATCTTCACCAGCCCGACCTTGCCCCATGAGGCGACCCAGCCCGGCAGGGTGGAAATGGTCGAGCCGACCAGGTTGTTGTACACCTCCCACTTGGCGAACACCGCGTAGGCGGGTGCCGTGAAGTAGAGCAGGAAGATGAAGAACAGCGACCAGAAAACCGATTCGCGCGCCTCCTTGACGCTGGGCGTCGTGTAGTAGCGCATCAGGATGTGTGGCAGCGAGGCGGTGCCTATCATCAGGCAGATCACCAGCGCGATGAAGTTCAGGCGCTTGCTGTCCGAGTCCGCCTGGTCCTTGCCGGCGTGCGCTTGGGTGTGCGCAAGCGGTGGCCTCGCCTTCGCCTCGGCCAGCTTGCGCGCCTCGCCCCACTTGCGTCGCGCTTCGGCCTCGGTCTTCGGAATGTTGCGCAGCGCCATTTCGGCGGCGGCGATCTGCTTGGCCGGCGCGTTGGCCGACTTCAGCTGGTCGAGCTTTGCCGTCAGCTGCGCGCGCTCGGCGTCGAGCGAGCCGGGCAGGCCCTGGATCTTCCTGTCGAAATCGTCGGCCCTGGCCTTGTACAGCGCATTGACCTCGACCTCCTTCGGCGCCGCGAACAGTTCGGTCTCCTTGGCCGTCAATTTCTGCAGCACCTGACCGTACATCGCCTGCGGCACCGGCACACCGGTCACCTTGGTCGACAGGATGACCACCGGAATCAGGTAGGCGACGATGAGGATGATGTACTGCGCGACCTGGGTCCACGTCACCGCGCGCATACCGCCGAGGAAGGAACACACCAAGATGCCGGCCAGGCCGACGAATACGCCGACCTCAAATTCCAGGCCGACGAAGCGGCTGGTGATCAGCCCGACGCCGTAGATCTGCGCCACGACATAGGTGAAGGACGCGAGGATGGCGGCGACGACGCCGATCAGACGCGCCAGGTTGCCGCCGTAGCGGGCGCCGAGGAAATCGGGAATCGTGAATTCGCCGAACTTGCGCAGATAGGGGGCGAGGAAGAGCGCGACCAGACAGTAGCCGCCGGTCCAGCCCATCACGAAAGCCAGGCCTTGGTAGCCGCTGAAATACAGCGTGCCTGCCATGCCGATGAAGGACGCGGCGGACATCCAGTCGGCGCCGGTCGCCATGCCGTTGAACAGCGCCGGCACCCGCCGGCCGGCGACGTAGTACTCGGCCACGTCGGCGGTGCGGCTCATGACGCCGATGCCGGCGTACAGCGCGATGGTCGAGAACATAAAGATGTAGCCGATCCACTGCGACGACATGCCCAGCTGTTCGGCGACTGCCAGGAAGGCGACGAAGATGAAGAAGCCGCCGGCGTACCAGCTGTACATCTTCTTCAACTGCTGATTGAAGGTGGCCTGCGTGTGAGGCATGGTCAGCGGTCCTCGCTCACGCCGTACTCACGATCGAGCCGGTTCATCACCCGTGCGTAGTAGCCGATGATGATCACATAGACGATGAGCGCGCCCTGCGCCCCCATGTAGAAGGCGAGCGGCCAGCCGAGGAAGGTGATCTCGTTCAGCGAGCGCGCGAAATAGACGGGTACGAAGGTGACCAGGAACCAGATCGCCAGCAGAACCGCGGTGATGCGAAGATTCCGGCGCCAGTATTCGCGGTGCCGTTCTGACAACTGCATACAGGTCTCCTCCTGTGGCGTCATGTCGGCGAAGTCGTCGCGACGCCTTGTTGTCGTCATGCAAGCGCAGCGACGAATCGCGGCGACACAAACACCCATGACGTGACGCACATGATGCAGTCCAATCTTACTGCCCGCTTACATCGCCTCGATATGGCGGTGCAGCATGCATTCAGGGCAGCTGCCAGTCGATGCGAATGCGGTCGAGCAGGCGCTGCGCCTGGACCAGCGCCTGCTTCAGCACGGCCCGGTCGAGCGCGTTGAGCGCATGTGGATCGATGCGGTTTGCCGCCGGGTGCGCACCGGCTGACGCGCGCTCGCCCTGGTGCAGCAGCCGCAGTTGCTGGACGAAGAAAAAGGCGCGGATCATCGCCTCGACGTCGTCGCCGGCCAGCCCACCCTGCCGCGCAAGCGCCCTCAGCCGCGCGCTGGTAGAGCGCGCGGCGACGCCATCGCGCAGGGCCAGCAGCCGCGCGCAGTCGGCGAAGACGCGCGCGCCGCCGGCCTTCAGATCCAGCGTGTGCGGTGCGTCGCGCACGTCGTCGACGCGGAGGCGTCCCCACAGGCCCAGCGGCACACGTGCACGCAAGACGTTCTGTGCCATCAGACGCAGGAAGCGGGTGCCGGCAGCAGCCTGGGCCACCTGTTCCGTCAGCAGCGCGTCGGCCAGTGCGGCGTCACCGTGCAGCGCCCGCAGATCGAAGAAGATGTTGGCCGCCAGCAGCGCCTCGGGCTGCGGTTCGGCGATCCAGTCGGCGAAGGCCTGGCGCCACTCGTCGAGCGACAGGCAGCAGCGCGGCTGACCGGCCATCACCCCGCCTTCGCACAGCGGAAAGCCGAGCTGCGCCAGCGCGCGGTTGATGTCGCCGGCGACACGCAGCAGAGCCGGTCGCACACTGTCCGCGGCAAGACCGGGCGGCGCATCGAACACCAGCCCATTGTCCTGATCGGTGCAGAAGGTCTGTTCCATCCGCCCTTCCGAGCCGAAGGCCAGCCAGCACCAGCGCACGCGGTCGAACACCGCACCGTCAGGGTGAGTGGCGCGCACGAGGTCGATGGCGCGTGCGGTCAGCGCGTCGTTCAGCGCGGACAGGTGCAGCGTCAGCGCCTCGGCCGAACTGCCGTCCTGCAACTGGGCAACACTGAAGCGGCGCACCGCACGCGCAGCGTCGGCCAGCGCGTCCAGGTCGCCCGCCGCATGGATGCGACCGGCAAGCGAGCGGATGTCACTGCGCAGCCTCGCGTACAGATCGTTCTGCGCAATCACGCCGAGCAGCCGCTGGTCGTGATCGGTCACCGCGATGTGGCGTACGTCGTGGCGGGCCATCAGCCGCGCCGCGTCTTCGCCGCTGCAATCGGCGTCGAGCACGTGCAGCGGGCTGCTCATCACCCGCGCCACCGGGGTGTCGAGCGACAGGCCGGGCAGCAGCACGCGCCCCGGCAGGTCGGGCAGCGTCAGGATGCCGATCGCACGCCCCGCCTCGGTCACCAGCACCGAACCGACGCGCTCGTCGTTCATTCGAGTCAGCGCTTCGCGCAGCGATGCATCCGCAGACACGCAAACAGCTGCGCGACGGATCAGGCGATGCAGGGGAAGGTGTAGATCCGGCCCGCCGTGCAGCGGACCGGAGGTCGGTGTGGTGTCAGCGGCACTCATCGACACCCCACCGGAACGGGCAGAGCCGCGGCGCGGGAGACGCGCCGCGGGCCCCGATCAGAGGGTTTGCGCCAGCTGATCGAGGATGGCCGGATTTTCCAGCGTCGAGGTGTCCTGCGTGATCTGCTCGCCCTTGGCGATCGAGCGCAGCAGGCGGCGCATGATCTTGCCCGAGCGGGTCTTCGGCAGGTTGTCACCGAAACGCAGGTCCTTCGGCTTGGCGATCGGACCGATCTCCTTGCCCACCCAGTTGCGCAGCTCGTTGGCGATCTGCTTGGCTTCGTCGCCGGTCGGACGCGAACGCTTCAGCACGACGAAAGCGCAGATGGCTTCGCCGGTCAGATCGTCCGGACGACCCACGACGGCGGCTTCGGCCACCAGCGGATGCGCCACCAGCGCCGACTCGATCTCCATCGTGCCCATGCGGTGGCCCGACACGTTCAGCACGTCGTCGATACGGCCGGTGATGGTGAAGTAGCCGGTCTTCGCGTCGCGGATCGCGCCGTCGCCCGCCAGGTAGTAACGACCCTGGAAGTCGGCCGGGTAGTAGCTCTTCACGAAGCGGTCCGGATCACCGTAGATGGTGCGGATCATCGACGGCCACGGCTTCTTGACGACCAGAATGCCGCCCTGGCCCCAGGGCACGTCATTGCCAGTTTCGTCGACGATGGCAGCCTGGATGCCCGGGAAGGGCAGCGTGCACGAACCCGGCACCATCGGCGTGGCACCCGGCAGCGGCGTGATCATGTGGCCGCCGGTCTCGGTCTGCCAGAAGGTATCGACGATGGGGCAGCGGCTGCCGCCGACGTTCTGGTAGTACCACTCCCAGGCCGCCGGGTTGATCGGCTCGCCGACCGAGCCGAGGATGCGCAGCGACGACAGGTCGTAGCTCTTCGGGTGCACGGCGTCGTTCGCATCGGCCGCCTTGATCAGCGAGCGGATAGCGGTCGGCGCGGTGTAGAACACGGTCACCTTGTGGTCCTGGATCATCTTCCAGAAGCGGCCGGCGTCCGGGTAGGTCGGCACGCCTTCGAACACGATTTCGGTCGAACCGCAGGCCAGCGGGCCGTAGGTGATGTAGGTGTGGCCGGTGACCCAGCCGATGTCGGCGGTACACCAGAAGACATCGGAAGGCTTGATGTCGAAGGTCCACTTCATCGTCAGGATGGCGTGCAGCAGATAGCCGCCGGACGAATGCTGGACGCCCTTCGGCTTGCCGGTCGAACCCGAGGTGTAGAGCAGGAACAGCGGGTGTTCCGCCTCGACCCATTCCGGTTCGCAGGTGTCGGCCTGGCCTTCGAGTGCCTCGTGCAGCCACACGTCGCGGCCGGCAACCATGTTGCAGGCGCCGCCGGTGCGCTTGTACACGATGACCGTCTTGCACGACTCGCAGCCGCCCATGCCGAAGGCTTCATCGACGATGGGCTTGAGCGGGATGTTCTTGCCGCCGCGGCACTGTTCGTCGGCGGTGATCAGCATGACCGCGCCGGCGTCGCTGATACGGTCGCGCAGCGACTGTGCGGAGAAGCCGCCGAACACCACCGAGTGGGTGGCGCCGATGCGGGCGCAGGCCTGCATCGCGACGATGCCTTCGATCGACATCGGCAGGTAGATGACGACGCGGTCACCCTTCTTGACGCCCTTCGAACGCAGCGCGTTGGCCAGGCGGCTGACGCGGACCAGCAGGTCGCTGTAGCTGACGCGGGTGACGGTGCCGTCGTCCGCTTCGAAGATGATCGCGGTCTTGTCGCCCAGACCCGCTTCGATGTTGCGGTCCAGGCAGTTGTAGGACACGTTCAGCTTGCCGTCTTCGAACCACTTGAAGAACGGGCGATTGTCTTCATTCAGGGTACGCGTGAACGGCGTCTGCCAAGTCACATGCTCGCGAGCCAGACGAGCCCAGTACCCCTCATAGTCGCGCTCCGCCTCGGCGCACAGAGCCTTGTAGGCATCCATGCCGGACACGGCGGCATTGCTCACCATGTCTTGCGAGGGCTGGTACACGCGAACTTCCGTAGCTTCAGACATACAACCTCCTCCGTCATCTCAAATCTGCAAGCAGGCGGATGGAAACCGCCGTGCAACGTACGGCCTTGTGGGCCGCCGACAGGCGCAGAACTTCGCGCTCGTTTTTCTTCCATCGATTACAGCCTTTGCGGCTTACAGACCGCTTACGCTCGCGGACCGAAGCTGCAAGAACCGGATGGTAATATCGGCGCCGTCTTTTGTCTTATATTCGACTGCGCATGACTAATCTTGGACGCGTTCTAAAAAGCCTCATCTTTGCCAGTCGCTGGCTGCAAGCCCCGCTCTACTTTGGACTGATCGTCGCCCAGGCGGTGTACGTTTACCTGTTCATGGTCGAGCTGTCGCACCTGATCCACAAGATCGGCAACCTGACCGAAACCGACATCATGCTCATCGTGCTGGGCCTGATCGACGTGGTGATGATTGCCAACCTGCTCATCATGGTCATCGTCGGTGGCTACGAAACCTTCGTGTCGCGACTGAACCTGGAAGACCATCCGGATCAGCCGGAATGGCTGTCGCACGTCAACGCCGGCGTGCTGAAGGTGAAGCTGGCCACCGCCCTGATCGGCATTTCGGCCATCCACCTGCTGAAAACCTTCATCAACGCCGGCCAGCTCGACGACCGCGTCGTGCTGTGGCAGGTGGTGATCCACATGGTGTTCGTCGTGTCGGCCATGGCCATGGCCTATACCGACAAGCTGATGACGCAGACGCTGGTGCTCAACAAGACGCACCACTGAGCGCAGCCCGGGCCGCCACGAGCGGCCCCCTTCAATACCCGAGGACCTTTCCATGAGCCAACCCATCCGCCAGGACGATTTCATCCAGTCCATCGCCGACGCCTTTCAGTTCATCTCCTGTTATCACCCGCTCGACTTCATCCAGGCGCTGGGTGCGGCTTACGAGCGGGAACAGTCGCCGGCGGCACGCGACGCGATCGCGCAGATCCTGACCAACTCGCGCATGTGTGCGGAAGGCAAGCGCCCGATCTGCCAGGACACGGGGATCGCCGTGGTCTTCCTGAAGGTGGGCATGAACGTACGCTGGGACGCTTCGATGAGCGTGACCGACATGGTCAACGAAGGCGTGCGCCGCGCCTACATGCACCCGGACAACACGCTGCGCGCCTCGGTGCTGCTCGACCCGGCCGGTGCGCGCAAGAACTCTAAGGACAACACGCCGGCGGTCATCCACTACGAAATCGTGCCCGGTGACCACGTCGAGGTGATCTGCGCGGCCAAGGGCGGCGGCTCGGAAAACAAGTCCAAGATGGTCATGCTGAACCCGTCCGATTCCATCGTGGACTGGGTGCTGAAGACGGTGCCGACCATGGGCGCCGGCTGGTGCCCGCCGGGCATGCTGGGCATCGGCATCGGCGGCACGCCGGAAAAGGCCATGCTGCTGGCCAAGGAATCGCTGATGGAGCCGGTGAACATCCAGATCGTCGCCGACAAGGCGGCGCGTGGCGAAAAGCTCACGCGCATCGAGGAACTGCGGCTGGAACTGATGGAGAAGGTGAACGCGCTGGGTATCGGCGCCCAGGGCCTGGGCGGCCTGTCCACCGTGCTCGACGTGAAGATCCTCGACTACCCGACGCACGCCGCCTCGCTGCCGGTGGCGATGATTCCGAACTGCGCGGCGACCCGTCACGTGCACTTCCACCTCGACGGCTCCGGCCCGGCCAAGCTCGAACCGCCGCGCCTCGAAGACTGGCCGGCGGTGACCTGGCAGGCCGATACCAAGACCTCGAAGCGGGTCGATCTGAACACGCTCACGCCGGAAGAAGTGGCCTCGTGGAAGCCTGGCCAGACCCTGCTGCTGAACGGCCGGATGCTCACCGGCCGCGACGCCGCACACAAGCGCATCGCCGACATGCTGGCCAAGGGCGAAAAGCTGCCGGTCGATTTCACCAACCGTGTCATCTACTACGTCGGTCCGGTCGATCCGGTGCGCGACGAAGTGGTCGGCCCGGCCGGCCCCACCACCGCCACCCGCATGGACAAGTTCACCGAAATGATGCTGGCGCAGACCGGCCTCATCTCGATGGTGGGCAAGTCCGAGCGCGGCCCGGCGGCGATCGAGGCCATCCGCAAGCACAAGAGTGCCTACCTGATGGCGGTCGGCGGTGCCGCCTACCTGGTGTCGAAAGCGATCAAGGCGGCCAAGGTGGTCGGCTTCGAGGATCTCGGCATGGAGGCGATCTATGAATTCGACGTGGTCGACATGCCGGTCACCGTCGCCGTCGACTCCGGCGGCACCTCGGTGCACGAGACCGGTCCGAAGGAATGGCAGGCGAAGATCGGGAAGATTCCTGTCGCCACAGCGTGATAGTCTCCAGCGCTACCTGAAGCCGGCACCGCCGGCCCGACACGCGGACCGGCGCCAGCCGGTCCGCGCAGCAACAGCAGAGACCGCCTGAAAGCGGTCCGTATTCCCCGCAGAAAAATCCGCCGTCGTGCCGCACAGGCACGGCTTCTGTCTTCCCGCGCGCAGTGCGTGCAGAACGGAGGCGACGCGATGATCTTCGAAGCAGGTCGCATATTCACCTTGGTCGGCTGGCCGGCCGTTCTTCTGCTCGCCTGGCTGGCCGGCGAGATCTTCCATCGCGGGCTGGCGATACCGCGCGTCTGCGTCTATTCGCTCGCCGGCATCGTCTACAGCGCCTGGGGCGGCGCGCCGCACGACGCCGAAACCCGGGCAGCCATGTCCTTCCTGGCCAATTTCTCGCTCGCGCTGTTCCTGTTCGAGCTGGGTCACCGCATCAATCTGCGCTGGCTGGTGACCAATTACTGGCTCACGCTGACCGGGATTGCCGAATCACTGCTCACCTTCGTCGTGGTGCGCGCCATCGCCATTGCGATGGGCCAGCCGCCGGACATCGCGATGGTGCTCGGCGCACTGTCCGTGGCCACCTCGCCTGCAGCCCTGGTACGCGTCGTGAACGATCTGCGCGGATCCGGCCAGGTAACCGAACGCGCGCTGCATCTGTGCGCCATCAACTGCCTGCTGTCGGTGCTGCTGATGAAGGGTGCGATCGGCTACTGGCAGTTGCTGGCGTCCGGCAGCGTGGTCAGCGCGGTGTGGAACAGCGCCGCCATTCTCGCCGTGTCGGTCGGCTGCGGCATCCTGGTCGGCGTGCCACTGCCCTGGCTGCTGCGCCGGCTGCGCGCCGACGAACGCGGCGTCACCATCGTGTTCGCGCTGGCGGTGATGCTGGTCACCCTGCTCACCCAGGGCGTCAACGTGTCGCCCTTGCTGGCCGCGCTGACGCTGGGGGTGCTGATGCGGCGCAAGCGGCTGGTGCTGACGCCGGCGCAGCGCAACTTCGGGGTGCTGGGCGAACTGCTGACGCTGTTCCTGTTCGTGTTCGTTGCCGGCATGGCGACCTGGCCGACCACCGCTGCCGGACTGGCGCTGGCCGTGCTGCTGTCGCTCGGCCGCATCGCAGCGAAGATGAGCGCGACCGCCGCCTTTGCCCACGTAAGCGGCACCAGCACGCGCAAGGGCGCGCTGACCGGGCTGGCGCTGGCACCGCTGTCCACCTTTGCGCTGCTGCTGCTCGAATACAGCCGCACCGCCGGCTTCGGACTCGCCGACAGCGCGCTGTCGGCCATCGCTGGCATGGTGATCGTGATGGAGTTCGTCGGGCCGGTGTTCGCCCAGTGGGCGCTGGTGCTGGCCGGAGAAGCACAGAGGACGGAGGACGCCTGATGCCGCTCGAAACGTTTCACGCCTCGTCGGCGCTCAGCATGGGCGTCGAACTCGAACTGCAGCTGGTCGGCGAACACGACCGCGACCTCGCGTCGGCCGCGGCCGACCTTCTGGAACTGGCGCAGCGCCAGACCTTTCCCGGCGACATCAAGCCGGAAATGACCGACAGCATGATAGAGGTGGCCACCGGCATCCACGACAGCCACGCCACGCTGCTCGCACAATTGCGCCTGATGCGCGATGCGCTGGTGAAGGATGCGACGCGGCTCAATGTATCGCTGTGCGGCGGTGGCACCCACCCTTTTCAGCAATGGTCGGAACGGCGCATCTTCTCGGCACCGCGCTTCCAGCAACTGTCCGGTCTCTACGGTTATCTGGCCAAGCAGTTCACGGTGTTCGGTCAGCACGTGCACATCGGCATGCCCGATCCGGACAGCGCGCTGCGCGTGCTGCACGCGCTCGGGCGCTATGTGCCGCACTTCATCGCACTGTCCGCCTCCTCCCCGTTCTCGCAGGGCAGCGACACGCTGTTCGATTCGGCGCGGCTGAATTCCGTATTCGCCTTTCCGCTCAGCGGCCGCGCGCCCTTCGTGCTCGAATGGTCGCGCTTCGAGCGCGACTACTTCGCGCGGATGGAGGACACCGGCATCGTGCGCAGCATGAAGGATTTCTACTGGGACATCCGGCCCAAGCCCGAGTACGGCACGATAGAGCTGCGCGTCTGCGACACGCCGCTGGGCGTCGATCGGGCAGCGCAGATCGCGGTCTACCTGCAGGCGCTGTGCCGGCTCATCCTGTCCGGCGAGGACCCTGAACCGGTGGAGGACGACTACCTCGTGTACACCTACAACCGCTTCCAGGCCTGCCGCTTCGGTCTCGACGGACTGATCGTGCATCCGCGCAGCCACGCCGCGCTGCCGCTGCGCGACGACATCGCCGCCACGCTCGAACGGCTGGCGCCTCACGCCGACGCACTGCGGTCGTCGGACGCACTGGACGCGCTGCACCGCATGGTCCGCGGCGGCGGCAACGACGCCACGCGACTACGCGCGGTGCACGCCCGCACGCGCAACCTGCTGGCGGTGGTCGACGACGCGGTCGCCGCCTTCGCCCAATGAGCGGCATGGACATCCTGCTGTGGTCGATCGCGGCACTGCTGGTGCTGATCGGACTGGCCGGCGTCGTATTGCCGGCCCTGCCCGGCATTCCGCTGATGCTCGGCGGCTTCCTGATGATGGCCTGGCTGGACGACTTCACCCACATCGGCACGATCACGCTCACCGTGCTGGGCGCGCTGACAGTACTCGCCTGGCTGATCGATTTCGCGTCGGGCGTGATCGGCGCACAGCGGGTGGGTGCCAGCACGCTGGCGCTGGTCGGCGCTGCGATCGGTACCGTGCTCGGGCTGTTCGCCGGCCTGATCGGCCTGCTGTTCGCACCGCTGGCGGGCGCGGCGATCGGCGAATACATTGCGCGACGCGACGCGCTGCAGGCCGCGCGCGTTGGCGTGGCCACCTGGCTGGGCATGCTGATCGCCGCGGTCGCCAAGGTGGCCATCGCCTTCATGATGCTGGGCATCGCGCTGGCCGCCTGGCTGATCTGACGACCGCTTCAGCGCTTGCCGGTGTATTGCTCCTGCAGCGATCCTGCTGAACCGTCGGGTTGCGAAGCACCGCTGCCATCGCCGCCCTCTCCGACCACTACCGGAGTGCTGCCCGCCGCAGATCCGGGGGCGGACGGCGACGAACCCGGCGTGTCCTGCTGCGCAGGCGTGTCGGCCACCGGCACGAACAGCCAGTCGGCATGACGCAGATCGCCCGCCGGACGGGCAGCTGTGCGCGCCGTCGGACTGACCGGTCCGGGCACGGCCTGCGGTTGCCCCGGGACGGTCGCGGACGGCTGCGTCAGTGGCGTCTTGAGGCTGGTCGCCACCTTGTCGCCGGTCGCATCGACCCAGCGCGGCAGCACGTGGATGCGCGCCACCTTTTCCGATCGGCTGTGTATCGCGCGGATCTGCCCCTGCGACATGACCAGCCCCCAGTCACGGTTGTGGGTCATCGGATCGACATAGATCTTGCGCAGATGGCGCATCGGCACCTGATGCCGCTTGTCTTCAAGCAGATCCTCCAGCCGTGCCGGATAGGCTTTCGGCTCCGCCGGCGAGGCGTCGTAGTAGCGCTGCAGCGCACGCGAGAACTCGCCGCCGATGAACAGCAGTTCGCGTTCGCGCTCGGTCTGCGACAGCGTGGTCCACATCAGCGCGCTGCCGGCAGCAGCAATGCCCAGCGCAGCGACTGCGAACAGCAGCAGCAGATAGGAAAAGCCGCGCTGATCCGCCCGCATCGCGTCAGAGGTCGGAATAGGCGACGCCGTCGCGTGACGTGCCTTCGGCACCGCTCTTCAGGTCGGCCACGCCACTCTCGGTCGCCGAATCGCGCGGCGGCACGACGATCCAGGTTTCGCTGCTGTCGGTGACCGGGTCGAAGGGCAGCTTGCGCAGATACTGCTTGTCGACGAGGTCCTGCAGGCTTTGCGGCCAGGCACCGCGGTCACCGCGGAACTTGTCGATCGCATCGCGGGTGACCGCCAGCGTCTGCTTCAGCGTCGCCTCCTTCGAGCGATCGAGATGTTCGAAGTAGCGCGGTGCGGCAATGGTCAGCAGCACCGCGATGATGGCCATGACCACCAGCAGTTCAATCAGCGTGAAACCGCGCTTGCGGGCGAAAGTGAACATCACCAGTTCCGGTACGGAATGCCGTTCAGGCCGGTGCGGCCGGACAGCGAATAGACATCGAACACATCGGCGCCGGGCACGGGTTCGTCCGGCGGGCTGGCGTAGCTGCGCAGGCCCCAGGTCTGCTCGGGCGGAGTCGATGTATCGGTATGGAAGGGGTCGCGCGGCACGCGGCGCAGGAAGTAGATCTTCACGTCGTTCGGCTGCTTGACGTCGCGCACGCCATTGACCAGCACGTCGAGGCTGGGCGGATAGCCGCTGGCACCGACCTTCTTCTCGATGCGCCCTTCGTCCCAGGCCTTCTTGTAATCGTCGAGCGCGGTACGTATCTGCCGCAGCGAGGTACGCAGTTCGGCCTCGTTCGCACGCACGCGCGCCAGCTCCATCATGGGCATGGCCATGGTCGCGAGCACGCCGACGATGGCGATCACCACCATCAGCTCGATCAGCGTGAAACCGCGGGAAATACGTGTATGACGCAGCATGCACCGCAGGTTAACACAGCACCATCACGGCACCGTGACAGCAGACACCATGGTCCGTTGCCATTGAATCACGGGCCGCGCGCGAATCCCGATGCGTCCAGATCAAGGCGGGCCGACGCCAGCTGACTGGCCGTCAGGGGCCCAACGCGGTCCATGTCTCGCACGCTGCAAACGCGGTTCGCGATTCAATGGAAACAGACCCTAGCTCAGATGACTGCGCCAGGGTTGAGGGCCGTCGTGTTCGCGCAACCATACGTAGCGCTGCGAACGCCACTCGCGCAACGCGTTGAGCGCGGTGTCGAAGTCGGCATAGGGCAACTGATACAGCAGCTGCAGGTCGAATGGCGCATCGTGCTCGAGCGCGTCGAGCAACTGCCGGAAGATGGATGCGCTGTTTCCGCTGTCCGCGGCGTGCGCCTTTTCGAACACGACTTGCAGGTGCATGAGCAATCCTCCCGGGCTGGTTCCGACCGACGGCGAGCTACTGATTTAGCACGAAGCGGCGGTCGTCATCTATCGCGGCGCGCCGAGATTTTCTGCCCTCCGCGCGCGACGCGCGTCAGGCATAGCCCTGCGGGTTGCTGCGCTGCCAGTTCCACGCATCGGCGCACATCTGCGCGAGGTCGCGCTGCGCAACCCAGCCCAGGAGCCGGTTTGCGTGCGCCGGGTCGGCGTAGCACTGGGCGATGTCCCCCGGCCGTCGATCGACGATGCGGTAGGGCACCGCGCGTCCGCTCGCCTGCTCGAAGGCGCGCACGACCTCGAGCACGCTGTAGCCACGACCGGTACCCAGATTCACCGTCAGCAGACCGGTGTGTTCCGCAAGGTAGTCGATGGCGCGCACGTGGCCTTGAGCGAGGTCAAGCACGTGGATGTAGTCGCGCACGCCGGTGCCGTCCGGCGTCGGCCAGTCACCACCGAACACGCGCAACTCGGCCAGCTTGCCCACCGCCACCTGGCTGACAAAAGGCATCAGATTGTTCGGCAGGCCGTTCGGGTCTTCGCCGATCAGGCCGGACTCATGCGCGCCGACCGGATTGAAGTAGCGCAGCAGTGCGATGCGCCAGGACGGATCGGCCACAACGAGGTCTTGCAGCAGGTACTCGACCATCCATTTCGAACGGCCGTAAGGATTGGTCGGCCCGGTCGGGAAATCCTCGCGGATGGGCACCGACGCCGGATCACCGTAAACCGTGGCCGACGACGAGAAGGCCAGCGTCTTCACGCCGGCTTCGGCCATCACCTCGCACAGCGCCACCGTGCCGCTGACGTTGTTGTCGTAGTACTCGAGCGGCTTCGCGACCGACTCGCCGACCGCCTTCAGGCCGGCGAAGTGGATCACTGCGTCGATGTCGTGCGCCGCAAATACCGCGCGCATCGCGGCGCGATCGCGGACATCGGCCTGCACGAAGGCCCGCAGCGCCTGCCCGGCGATGCGTTCGACGCGCGTCAGGGATTCGCGCTTGCTGTTGCACAGGTTATCTACAACCACCACCTGGTGGCCCGCAGCCATCAGTTCGATGCAGGTGTGCGAGCCGATATAGCCCGCGCCACCGGTGACCAGCACACGCGACATGGATGCTCCCTGACAGGATTTCGACGCAGCGCCCGACAGTGGGCGGAGAACGCCGGGGCCCTCGTCGGCGCCCGGCGGGGGACGATCTCAGTGGTGGTGGCCGTGGTCGCCGTGCACGTGGCCGTGCGACAGCTCTTCCGCCGACGCCTGGCGCACTGCTGACACCGAGCACGAGAACACCAGTGCGGTGCCGGCCAGCGGGTGATTGCCGTCGATCACGACGCGGTCGTCGGCAATGTCGGTCACGGTATACAGGCCCTCTTCCTCGCCATCTTCGCTGACGCGCTCGAACTGCATGCCGACTTCGATGTTGTCCGGGAAGTTCGCACGCGATTCGATCTCGACCAGTTCTTCGTCGTACTCGCCAAAGGCATCTTCCGGCTGCAGCTTCACGACCACTTCGTCGCCGACGGTCTTGCCTTCAAGTGCTTCCTCGATCGGCTGGAAAATACCGCCGTAACCGCCGTGCAGATAGGCCAGCGGGGCTTCGCCCGGATCGACCATATTGCCGTCCGGATCCGTCACGCTGTACTTAAGGGTGACGACCGAGTTCTTGCTGATGAGCATTCCTGATTCCTTTCATGTGCAGTGCGCGCACGCGTTCGAGGACTTCCCCGGCGTGCCCGCGCGGATTCACGCCATATTGCGCGTAACGTATGACACCCTTCCGATCGATGATGAATGTCGAGCGGGTCATGCAGAACCGCAGCTTTCCGTCGACCTCGCGCTCACGCCAGACGCCGTAGCGCCGGCTGACCTCGCCATCGATGTCCGACAGCAGCCTGACCGTCAGGCCGTGCTTGTCGCGAAAATCTGCGTGTGTGAAACATTCGTCGCGGCTGACACCGAGCACGGTGCAGTCACAACGCCGGAAATCGTCGTCCAGATCGCTGAACTCGATGGCCTGGGCCGTACAGCCCGGGGTGTCGTCCTTGGCGTAGAAGTAGAGCACCATCAGGTGCTGCCCCAGCTGGTCGCCCAGATTGAACAGCTCCAGATCGGCATCCGGCAGTTCGAACAGCGGAGCGGGTTGTCCTGCATTCAACATGCGCACCTCCCATCCACACGACGCGACCACGAAACATCGCACGCTCTGGAGTCCGGCGGATTCTATCAGGCGAGCCTTCCGCGCCGTTGTAAAAAAAGCCGTCGCCGCATTGCACAAATGTGGTCCTGACGCACCAAAGAGCATCACACCCCGACTGAGTCGAACGTCCGTCAACAATCAACTTTATTAAATATATTCAAATAGTTGAAAATTTGTCTTCAGAAAGAGCAATGACAAACAGAAAGTGGCCTGAGTCTTGCATACCTGTTTCACCAGGAACGCTGAGCTGCTCGCAGTGTGCGGAATGACCTCCTTACTTGTCGTTGCAAATGAGGGCGTCATCGCGGATTGTGAGGGGCTGATGTTCTTGCAAGAATCTGGGTTCCACTTTGTCACTTTTTGTGAAAGGACAGGATATGAAGAAAACCTTGGTCGCAACTGTTGTATGCGGTCTGTTTGCAGTGGGAAGCGCGAATGCCGCGACGACCAGCTGGGACGACCACGCAACGATCGAAACCGGCATCGCCTCGCTGTCCGGCTCCTTCTCGGAAATTTTCACCTTCACGCTGACCGCTCCGACCACCTCGCTGTCCACGCTGGCCGTATCGGCAGAAGCATCGCCGTTCTTCGGTCTGAGCGAAGACAGCATGGTGTGGCTGTACAAAGAAACCGGAGCGGTGGACAAGTTTCTGTCCGCCTACAGCTTCGGCACCCTGTTCACCGCCAACGGCCTGCTCGCCGGCGATTACTACTACAAGGTGACCGGTTCCACGACCGGCAGCCTGGGTGGTGTGCTCGCACTGACCTCGACGACCGCCCCGGTCGCCGTGGTGCCGGAAGCAGACACCTACGCGATGATGCTGGCTGGCCTGGGCATGATCGGCCTGATGGCAAAGCGTCGCATGGGCTGAGCTTCACCTGCCTGAAAACAAAAAAGCACCTTCGGGTGCTTTTTTGTTGCCTGATCGAAGCATCCGGACCTGCTGCGCCGCAGCACTGTCAAGAATATCGACAGCCAGAACCTAGTACTTCGGTATTAGATGACCCGCCCGAACATCCTGCCATCCCGGCGCCTCGGCAAAAATCCATTTCTTTTCATCGCACTGCACAAATCACCCTGACCTGCCTGGACGGGCAGGGTGCACGCGAACACATCCCGCTCTGTAACAATTGTCGACAATCGACACCCGGCCTGCTTGCGCCATCACGAATAACTGTATAAAAATACAGTTCTCGTACAGCAAGCGCCCACCCCATGTCGAACGACAGCCTGACGTCCCGCCAGCAGGAAATCCTGCAACTGATCCGTGACGCAGTCAGCGAACGCGGCAGCCCGCCCACCCGCGCCGAAATCGCACAGGCCTTCGGCTTCCGTTCGCCGAACGCCGCCGAAAGCCATCTGCGCGCACTGGCACGCAAGGGCGTCATCAGTCTCGACGAAGGTCGCGCACGCGGCATCCGGCTGTCCGAGCCCGCAGGCATTCCACTGATAGGCCGGGTCGCGGCCGGCAATCCCATTCTTGCCGACGCCCACGTGCAGGGACGCTATCAGGTTGACCCGTCGATGTTCTCGCCACGTGCCGACTATCTGTTGCGTGTGCGGGGCTTGAGCATGCGCGACGCCGGCATCCTCGACGGCGACCTGATCGCCGTTCATGCCACCTCCGAAGCACACAACGGCCAGATCATCGTCGCCCGGCTGCACGACGAAGTGACCGTGAAGCGTCTGCGTCGCAGTGGTGCACAGGTCGAGCTGCTGCCGGAAAATCCCGAATTCAGTCCCATCGTCGTCGACACCCGGCGCGACCCGCTGGTGATCGAGGGCGTCATGGTGGGGCTGATCCGCAACGGCAGCGCGGTCTGACGCGATGAGCGCCTCTAGCCTGCATACCCTGTTGCACCGTCCGGATGTCTGGCGTGCCAACGACACGGCGGCGGACACATGCCCCACCGTGTCCACCGGTCATCCGGCGCTCGACGCCGAACTGCCCGGCGGAGGCTGGCCGATCGGCGACATGAGCGAAGTGCTGACCGACTGCTGCGGACACGGTGAAGTCTCCCTGCTGCTGCCCATGCTGGCCCAAGCCAGTCAGGCCGATGGCTGGGTGGCCTGGGTAGCGCCGCCTTGGTATCCGAATGTTTCGGCGCTCGCCGCCGCGGGTCTGTGCACGCCTCGCATGCTGGTGATCCAGGCGGGGAGTGCCGGCGAGCGTGTCTGGGCGCTGCGTCACGCACTCAACTCGGGGGCGTGCAGTGCAGTCACCGGCTGGCTCGACCGGGTAGACACAGCCCTGCTGCGCCGGCTGCAGCTGGCGGTGCGTGAGGCCGCGCTGCCGCTGGTGCTGTTCCGCCCCGCCTCCGACGCGCATATGGCCTCGCCAGCCGCCTTGCGCCTGCAGGTATCCGTCGCTGCGGAAGGCGAGGTACGCGTCGACATCCTGAAGCGACGCGGTCGCCCAGCCAACCGGCCGGTTCATCTCGGCACACGTCCGGGCATCCCGGTGCGGCGTGCCGACATCCAGCGCCGGCGCCCTGCCCTGGCGCTGGTCGGCTGACAGGCCTGCGACATGGATCTGCGTACGACATGCTCTGGCTGGCACTGGTCTTTCCCGAGTGGCCGCTGCAGGCGCGCTTCCGCGCTCAGGCTCACACACAGCCGCTGGCGGTGGCGGCGAAGCAGCGTGTGGTCGCGCTGGATGCGACAGCGCTGGCTCAGGGCGTGCGCCCCGGCCAGCGGGTGGCCGACGCACTGGCACTAGCGCCCGACCTGCTGATCAGCCCGCGCGACAGCCGGGTGGAAGATGCGGCACTGAAGGACGCCGCCGGCTGCGCACTGCATTTCACCCCTCATGTCGCCCTCGCAACCGACGGACTGCTGCTGGAAATCGCCGGCAGCATCCGTCTGTTCGGCGGCCTCGACGGTCTGCTGCGCGCCTTGCGCAGCGCGCTGGCCGCCGCCGGTTTTCATGCCCTCAGCGCCTGTGCCCCGACACCGCGCGCCGCGCGCTGGCTCGCCCTCGGCACACCCGGTCGTAAGATACGCGGGCCTGGAGCCTTGTCGGCAGCGCTGGCCGCATTGCCGCTCGACGTGACCGAAGCAGGTGAAGCACGACTGGCCACCTTGCGCGAAGCCGGTCTGCGCAGCGTGGGAGACGCGATGAAGCTGCCGCGCGACGCACTGGCGCTGCGCGATGCACAGGCCCTGCGTCGCCTGATCGATCAGGCGCTCGGTCAGACAGCCGATCCGCGCACGTTCTTCTCGCCGCCTCCGGAGATCGACAGCCGGATCGAATTGCCGGTACCGCGTCACGATGCCGATGTACTGCTGTTCGCCGCCAGCCGGCTGTTCAACAGTGCGTGCACCCAGCTGGCCGCGGCACACGCCGGCATCGCCGAGTGCCTGCTCGAACTGCAGCACGAGCACGAAGCTCCCACCCGGCTGGAACTGCGCACCGGTACCCCCACCCACGACGCCCGCCTGCTTGCATCGCTGACGCGCGAGCATCTGGCGCGCATCGCCCTGCCCGAAGCGGTCACCGCGCTGAGACTGCGGGCACCCGACTGGATCGAACAGCCCGGCCGCAGCCGCGACCTGTTCGGCACCCAGGCGCCCTCGCCGCAGGACCGGCAGGAAGCCCGCGACGTACTGGTCGAACGGCTGCGTGCCCGCCTCGGTCGCGATGCGGTCTACAGTCTGTCGGCCAGCGGCGACCACCGCCCCGAACGGGCGCAGCAACGGGATGAACCGGGTCGTGCGCAGCCGGCTGCCGGCAAGCCACAGCGTCCCCTGTGGCTGCTGCCAGAACCGGAACTGCTCGCCGAACGCGACGGTCAGCCCTGGCGCAACGGGCCGCTGCATTGTCTCGGCCGCGCCGAGCGGATCGAGGCCGGCTGGTGGGACGACGCTGGCGGCAACGACCATCCGGCCGAAGCGCTGCGCGATTACTACATCGCCGTCGGACCACGTCAGGAACGGTTGTGGATCTATCGCGAACACACGGCGCCGCATCGCTGGTATCTGCAGGGGCTGTTCGCCTGAAGTAGCATCCGTCCCGACACATTGCGCACGATGAAACGACGATCATGGACACCCTGCAGACACTCACTTCCACCTTCGCACACGCCGGACAGGTCACCTGGATAGGCGTACGCCCGGCGCGAATGCAGCCGCTGCGCGTCGTCGACACAGTGCAGGCCATCGAATCGCTCGGGCTCGAAGGTGACCGCTACGCCAGCCCGGACGGCAAGCGGCAGGTCACGCTGATCCAGGCCGAACACCTGCAGACGGTGGCCGACCTGCTCGGTCTGGGCGAGATCGACCCCGGTCTGGTGCGGCGCAATATCGTGGTCAGCGGTCTGAATCTGCTGGCACTCAAGGGCAAGCGCTTCCGCGTCGGCGATGCGTTGCTGGAATACACCGGCCCCTGCGACCCATGCTCACGCATGGAAACCAATCTGGGCAAGGGAGGCTACAACGTGATGCGTGGTCATGGCGGCATCACCGCGCGCGTGCTGCGCAGCGGTCTGATCCGTCAGGGCGATGCGGTGACGCCCGAGAACGAATGAACGGGTCTGTTCTCCTGCCCGCGCGATAATCGCTGCATCAGAAGAAGGAGAAAACGACATGGATCGAAGACGCGTACTGACCACCCTGCTGGCCGGCGGTGCCGCTGCCCCGCTGGCCTTCGACGCACTGGTGCGCGAAGCCCTCGCCCGTGACAGCCGTACTGGCTTGCGCGGCTTCCGGGGCGACGTCAGTGTCAATGGCGCGCCAGCGAACTTCCACATGGAAATCCGTCCGGGCGACACGATACGTACCGGCCCGGGCGCCGAGGCGATCTATGTGCTCGGTCGCGACGCCTTCCTGCAGCGTGGCGAATCGCATGTCGCCTTCGGCAGCGGCGCTGCCGCCGACCTGATGCGGGTGATCACCGGCAAGCTGTTGTCCGTGTTCGACCGCGGCCAGAAGCGCATCGCCACACCGGCCGCGACGATAGGCATACGCGGCACCGGTTGCTACATCGAAGCGGCCGAGGAACGGACCTATTTCTGTCTGTGCTACGGCGAGGCGGAACTGGCGCGCAACAGCGATCCGTCCCAGCGCGAAACCGTGCGCACGCGACACCACGACAAGCCGATGTGGCTCAGCGACAAACCCGGCGTCGACATGATGTCGGCCGCCGGTGTCATCAATCACACCGACGCCGAACTGACGCTGCTCGAAGGTCTGGTTGGCCGCAAGCCGCCCTTCGCCGGCATCGGCTGGCCGCCGTCCACCGGCTATTGATCCACTCTGCCGGCTCAGGCCGGCGGCGCCACCTTCATCACCTCTTCCATCGTGGTGACGCCCTGCGCGATCTTCAGTGCACCGGACACGCGCAACGGGTACATGCCTTCGCGATAGGCCTGATCGCGCAGCGCGCCGATGTCCGCGCCGGTCGACACCAGCGACTTGATTTCCGGTGACATCAGCAGGATTTCGTAGATGCCGATACGCCCCGAATAGCCGGTCATGCGGCAATCCAGACAGCCGACGGCCTGCGTGAATCGCTCCGGCCGGGTGGCCTTCCACGGCGCCACCAGATCCTTCCACGCCTGTGGATCGGTGTCCTGCGGGGACGCCGGCTTGCGGCAATGCGGACACAGCGTGCGCACCAGCCGCTGTGCCATCACGCCGAGCACGGTCGCGTTCAGCAGATAGCTGGGCACACCCAGATCGAGCAGACGGGTGATGGCTGATGGCGCATCGTTCGTGTGCAGCGTGGACAGCACGAGGTGGCCGGTCAGCGCCGCCTGGATCGCCATTTCGGCGGTTTCGAGATCGCGTATCTCGCCCACCATGATGATGTCCGGGTCCTGCCGCATCAGCGAGCGGATGCCGGCCGAGAAGGTGACGCCGATGTCGGCCGACACCTGCACCTGGTTGAAGGCAGGCTCGATCATTTCGATCGGGTCTTCCAGCGTGCAGACGTTCACCTCGGGCGTGGCGAGGTTCTTCAGCGTCGAATAAAGCGTGGTGGTCTTGCCGGAGCCGGTCGGGCCGGTCACCAGCACGATGCCGTTCGGCTGCGTGGTCATCTGCTTCCAGCGCCGCGCGTCCTCGTCGGAAAAACCGAGGTCGCGGAAGTCGCGCACCAGCACTTCGGGGTCGAACACCCGCATCACCAGCTTTTCGCCGAAGGCCGTGGGCAGCGTGGACAGCCGCAGTTCGATCTCCTGGCCGTCCGGCGCGCGCGTCTTGATCCGCCCATCCTGCGGACGGCGCTTTTCCACCACGTCCATGCGGCCCAGTATCTTGATGCGGGAGGTCATCGCGCCCAGCACCGGCATCGGGATCTGGTAGACCTGATGCAGCACGCCATCGATACGGAAGCGCACGACGCCGAAATCGCGCCGCGGCTCGATGTGGATGTCGCTGGCGCGCTGCTCGAAAGCGTACTGCCACAGCCAGTCGACGATGGTGACGATGTGCTGGTCGTTGGCATCGAGCGGCCGGTTGCTGCGCCCCAGTTCGACCAGCTGCTCGAAGTTCGAGGCGCCCGCACCGCTGACGTCGCCCCGCTTGGCCGCGCCCTTGACCGACTTGGCCAGACTGTAGAACTCGACCACATAGCGGGCGATGTCGTCCGGATTGGCGATGACGCGACGGATGGGCCGGCGCAGTATCGGCGCCAGTTCCTTCTCCCACTCGGTCATGAAGGGCTCGGCGGTGGCGATCACCACCTCGCGCGTCGACGCCTGCACCGGCAGAATGCGGAAGCGGTTCGCGTAGGCGCTGGACACCACTTCGGTCACTGCCGCGAAATCGACCTTCAGCGGATCGATGTGGTAGTAGTCGTGACCGCTCCAGCCGGCCATCCACTCGGTCAGCGCATCGAGATTGAGCACCCGGTGCGGTGGATGCAGCGATTTCCACTTCTGGCCGGCCAGCACGACCAGCGGATGGTCACCGCCCCGCCAGTAGCGACGGTCGTGCAGGAATACGCGGGCCACCGACTCGCCAAGCAGGCCGTCGGCCACCATGCCCTCTACCAGTTCCTGCAGCGTGACCTTGTGTTCCCGCGTGTCCTTGCCGGACGAGGCCTGTTTCATCAATGTCTCCGTGGATCGGGTCCGCATGCTCTGCGCCCGGCACGCGCCGGGGGCGGACACCCCATCCTGTGCTCCCGACTATAGCCGAGCGGGCGCTGACCGACGGCGGGCTGGCTGCTACGGATCGTGCACCGCATCACCCGGGAGCCCTCATCAGGCAAGGCAAGCGGCAGCCGCAGCCAGGGCCGTTCCGGCGAGGCGTACGACACCCTGCACAGGCCATCCACGAACCCGGCGCAGGGTGCAATCAAATTTTCAAGCAAAACTGTTCCGCCTTGTCGTAACATGCACTTACAGGGTCAGACTCTGTCTGGATTCGTGCACCAGACAGCAGGAAAAAAAGGCAGGAAAACTGCCTCTCCAATTCGCCTCAAGAGGCGATTGTTTTCAGCATGCTTAAAGTCGGACATGCCGACGGAGGCTGAAATGGATCTGTTGACCCCGCGCCATGGAGCAGGACGGCACCTGCCGTATCGCTCCGGAAAGAGTATCGACGCTGCCGCGCCTGCCCGCGATGTATTTCGTATGGAGGCGTGCAATGCAGATCATTGATCGCACCCGTGCTCATCTGCACACGGTGCCGCTGCCCGGCATGGCCGCGAATGCGCCACGCCTGCTGTCCACACCTATCCTGACTTCACGCTACGAGGCGGAAACGCGCGCCTTGTGGATGTATGCCCACCCGACCGGGCGCCCCTGCTTCACGCCGGAACTGCTGGCCGACGTCGTGGCACAGCAGCAGGAGGTGGAACTGGCGCCGGGCACGGTGGATTTCTTCCTCAACTGCTCCGGCGTACCCGGCGTCTATAACCTCGGCGGCGATCTCGACCTGTTCCAGAAACTGGTCGAGGCGGGTGACGAGGCCGGACTGATGCGCTACGCCGAAGCCTGCATCCGCGCCATCAACAACAACGTCGCCGGTCTGCATGCCGACGCGGTGTCGATGGCCGTGGTCCAGGGCGACGCGCTGGGTGGCGGTTTCGAGGCGGCACTGTCCTGCCACGTGGTGATCGCCGAACGCGGCGCCAAGCTGGGCTTCCCGGAAATGATGTTCAACCTGTTCCCGGGCATGGGCGCCTACAGCCTGGTTGCGCGCAAGGCGGGCCCGCGCGTGGCGGAAGACCTGATCCTGAACGCGAAGGTGCTGCCGGCCGAAAAGATGTACGAACTGGGTCTGGTCGACCACCTGGCCGAGCCGGGCCGCGGCGAATGGGTGGCGCGCGACGTGATGCGTCAGATGTCGTCGCAGTTGAAGGGCTTTCGAGCATTCCAGCGCGCCAAGATGCACGCCTACGTACGTCTGACCTACCAGGAACTGGAAGACGTGACCCGCGAATGGGTACGCGGCGCGATGAAACTCGACCGCAAGGACCTGCGCACGATGGAACGCCTGGTCAAGGCGCAGAACCGCATGCACGCGGCGAATCACCCAGGAACCGGCAGCGTCAGCGCCTGAGCGTTCCGACGGCCGGCCGGTGTGATGTATGCGCCGGCCGGATCACCTTCGCGTCAGTTCGCGTACTTCACCGAGCAGCCATAGGGGCGCGTCTGCGCCTTGGCCACCGGTTTCCCCGCCAGTACCGCATCGATCGCCAGCCGCGCCAGCGGCTCGGCCTTCGGAATGTCGTTCACGTCCGGCGAGGCGATGCTGTCGATGCCGCCCATATAGGCCAGCCGGCCGTCGGGCGCGATGACGTACATGTGCGGCGTTACCTGTGCAGCGTAGGCGCGACCGACCTTGCCTTCGTAATCCAGCAGGTAGTGGGTGGGCGCCGCCCCCTGCTCCTTCATCATGCGGTTCGCCGTCGGGCCGTCCACGTGGCCCTGGGTGCCGGGTGCCGAGCTCAGCACGGTCAGCCACACCGCCCTCTTCCCGGTGGCGTCCTTCTGCAGTGCCTGCATGCCGCCGCCGTACCACTTCTGCACGTAGGGGCAGCCGTGATTGGTCCATTCCATCACCACTGTCCTGCCGGCGAAATCGGACAGTTTGACCGTCCGACCATTGGAATCGACGGCGGTGAAGGCGGGCGCCGGCTCGCCGATACGCGGCGCGGCATGGACTGCGGCGGCAAACAGTGCGCTGGCCAGCAGGCCGGTGCGAAGCGTGGTTCTGATGGTCATCGACAGGCTCTCCTCATGAAGCGATGTGATCGAGCACGATCTGCGGCGTCAGTATCTGCGGCAGCACAATGCCCTCCCGGCCGGGTGCGTAATACACGTAGAGCGGTACACCGTCGCGACCGTGCGACTGCAGGAAACGGGTGATGTCCGGATCGGCGCGCGTCCAGTCGCCCTTCAGGTAGACGACGCCCCGGTCGGCGAAGGCGCGCTGCACGGCATCGGTCGACAGCGCCACCTTTTCGTTCATCAGACAGGTGACGCACCAGGCAGCTGTCATGTTTACGAACACCGGTCGGCCGGCGGCGCGCAGATCGGCCAGACGCTGCACCGAATAGGCGCCTTCGGCCGCCTGCGCGACGGCCGCCGCCGGCTCCGGCGTGCGCCCGAGCGCCAGCAGGCCGGCCAGCAGCGCCAGTGCCGCCGCGCTGCGCCAGCCCCAGGCGCGCCCTGCACCGCGCTGCGCCACACCGAACAGCCAGGCCGCCAGCGCCACCAGCAGCAGCGCAGCCAGCGCGTGCAGCACGCCATCGGCCCCGCTCTGCTGGCTCAGCACCCAGACCAGCCAGGCCGCCGCGCCGTACATCGGGAAGGCCAGCGCCTGCTTCAGTCGCTCCATCCAGGCGCCCGGTCTGGGCATGTGCGCAGCCATCGCAGGAAAGAAGGCGAACAGCAGATAGGGCAGCGCCATGCCCAGTCCGAGCGCGACGAAGATGCCCACGGTCACCGGCGCCGGTGCGCCCAGCGCAGCCGCGATCGCCCCGCCCATGAAGGGTGCCGTGCAGGGTGTCGCAACCACCACCGCCAGCACGCCAGTGAAGAAGCTGCCCGCCAGTCCACCGCGCGAGGCCAGCGATTCGCCGGCGGACGTCAGCCGGGCACCGATGTCGAACACTCCGGACAGATTCAGCCCGATGCCGAACAGCAAGGTGGCCATGGCGGCGACGAACACCGGCGACTGGAACTGGAAACCCCACCCGGCCTGGCTGCCGGCGGCGCGCACGGCAAGCAGCAGTGCGGCCAGCAGCAGGAAGCTGGCGACCACGCCAGCGCAATAGGCGAGCGACTGCAGGCGCACGGCCGCGGCGCGGTCGCCGCCCATCCTCGCGAACGACAAGGCCTTGATCGCCAGCACCGGGAACACGCAGGGCATCAGGTTAAGCAGCAGGCCGCCGGCGAACGCGAACAGCAGCGGCCACAGCAACCCCTCGTCCGCAGGCGCAGCGACCGGACTCGCCGGTCCTGAAGGCGGCAGGGCATCGGCCGCCGCCAGACTGAGCACCGGCGTACGAACCGGCGACTCGCCCGGCGTCGCCACCCACAGCGCCCGTTCGACGCCGTCTGCACCGCGGACACGCAGCACGCCCTCGAGCGCCTTGGCCGGGTCGAAATCCGGACCGGGCGTCAACGCGATGCGCGCCGCATCGCCTGCCGTGTTCAGGGTCTGGGCCGCGCCGTGCACGACGCGCCCCCAGTCGGCCGGAAAGAAGTCGGCCGACTGCAGGCTGCCGGCGCCCGTCCCCTCCAGCGTCAGTACGCCCTGTGCATCGACCGTCGCGCGCCATTCGCTGCGCGTCGGCATCGCCGCGCGCGCCGCGTCGAACAGTGCTGCATCGCTTCCCGTTTGCGGGGGACCGACGGGCAATTCGAGTCTGAACACCCCTTCTTCCGGAATGCAGATGTCCTTGCACACCAGCCAGTTCGCCTTGACCGACAGCGCGGCTGCGCCGGCGAGGGCTGGCGGCAGCGTTACCGTGAAGGGCAGCAGCACCTCGCCCTGATGGACGAAGGTGGTGATGGGCCCATCTACGTGGCGCTCCGGTGCCGGCCAGCTCACTTCGCCGAGCGTCGAACCTGCCGGCGCGAACACCTCGATGCGCGGTGCTTGGCCGGCGTCGCCCGGATTCATCCAGTAGATGTGCCAACCTGGCTGGAAGCGGAAGTGCAGACCGAGATCGAGCGTCTGCCCGGGCGCGGCGACGTCGGTCGCCGACAGCAGCGCGACGGTTGCTCGCGGGCTGCCCTGAGCTTCGCTGCGCGCGGCGTACAGCGCGGGCGCGGCGCAGGTCAGCGCGAGGACACAGCAGAGATGGCGGATGAAGGACATCGTGCGGGAGAGGTGGATATCGTTTGCGGGTGCCGGTGGGCTCGCGCGCCTCAGTCGACCGTGATCCACGACCGGGGTTCGCGTCGCGCGGCGGTTGCCCATCACGGAGGCGTCGTCGATCGGGCGACCTCGCGAACCGCGTTGCTTCAGCGGCGATCAGCCTTGCCGGCCGCCCATGCGCTCATGAAAGGGAGCGCCGCGCGTCGTCAGTGGGCCGCAGCGCCGAAAGCGCCGCTGCGCAGCTTGAACAGCCGGTCGCGCGCCTCGGCCGCCTTTTCGAACTCCAGGTTCTTCGCGTGCTCGACCATTTCCTTTTCGAGCTTCTTGATTTCCCGCGCCAGATCCTTCTCGCTCATCGCCTCGAAGCGGGCGTGTTCCTCGGCCACCATCAGTTCGCGCGCGACCTCTTCCTGGTCGTAGACGCCGTCGATGATGTCCTTGATCCGCTTGACCACGCCCTTCGGCGTGATGCCGTGCGCCTCGTTGTGCGCGATCTGCTTGGCGCGCCGCCGCTCGGTTTCGGCGATGGCGCGCTTCATCGAGTCGGTCATGTTGTCGGCGTACAGGATGGCGGTGCCGTGCAGATGTCGTGCCGCCCGGCCTATGGTCTGGATCAGGCTGCGCTCCGAACGCAGGAAGCCCTCCTTGTCAGCGTCGAGGATGGCGACCAGCGACACCTCGGGGATGTCCAGGCCTTCGCGCAACAGGTTGATGCCCACCAGCACGTCGAATTCGCCCAGCCGCAGGTCGCGGATGATTTCGACGCGCTCGACCGTGTCGATGTCCGAGTGCAGATAGCGCACGCGCACACCGTTTTCGCTGAAGTAGTCGGTCAGGTCCTCGGCCAGCCGCTTGGTGAGCACGGTCACCAGCACCCGCTCGGACGCCTCGACCCGCTTGCGGATTTCGCCCAGCAGGTCGTCCACCTGCGTTGACGCCGGGCGGATATCGACCACCGGGTCGACCAGGCCGGTCGGCCGCACCACCTGCTCCACCACCTGGCCCTGGTTGGCGGCCTCGTAGGCGGACGGCGTGGCGGACACGAACACGGTCTGCGGCATCAGCTTCTCGAACTCATCGAACTTGAGCGGCCGGTTGTCCAGCGCCGACGGCAGGCGGAAGCCGAAATCGACCAGATTGGTCTTGCGCGCCATGTCGCCCTTGTACATGCCGCCGATCTGCGGAATGGTCACGTGCGACTCGTCGATGAACATCAGCGCGTCCGGCGGCAGGTAGTCGATCAGCGTCGGCGGCGGCTCGCCCGGCTGGCGGCCTGACAGGTGGCGCGAGTAGTTCTCGATGCCCTTGCAGAAGCCCAGTTCGTTCAGCATTTCGAGATCGAAACGGGTGCGCTGTTCGATGCGTTGCGCCTCGACCAGCTTGTGCTGACTGACGAATTCCTTCGAGCGCATTTCCAGTTCGGTTTTGATCGCGTCGATCGCGCGCAGCACGGTGGCGCGCGGCGTCACGTAGTGGCTGGACGGATAGACGGTGAAGCGGCCGATGCGGCTGCGCACCTGGCCGGTCAGCGGGTCGAACAGCGACAGTTCCTCGATCTGATCGTCGAACAGCGATACACGCAGCGCGTTCTCGGCATGCTCGGCCGGAAAGATGTCGATCACGTCGCCGCGCACGCGGAAGGTGCCACGCTTGAAATCGGTGTCGTTGCGCTGGTACTGCATCTGCACCAGCCGGGCGATGATGTCGCGCTGGTGCAGCGTGCCGCCTTCGCGCAGGTGCAGGATCATCGCGTGGTAATCCACCGGGTCGCCGATACCGTAGATCGACGACACGCTCGCGACGATGACCACGTCGCGCCGCTCCATCAGGCTCTTGGTCGCCGACAGCCGCATCTGTTCGATGTGCTCGTTGATGGCGCTGTCCTTCTCGATGAACAGGTCCTTCGACGGCACGTAGGCTTCCGGCTGGTAGTAGTCGTAGTAACTGACGAAGTACTCGACCGCGTTTTCCGGGAAGAACTCGCGGAATTCCGAGTAGAGCTGGGCGGCCAGCGTCTTGTTCGGTGCCATCACGATGGCGGGGCGACCGGTGCGCGCGATCACGTTGGCCATCGTGAAGGTCTTGCCCGAACCGGTCACGCCAAGCAGGGTCTGGAACATGAGCCCGTCGTCGATACCCTCGACCAGTTTGGCGATTGCGCCCGGCTGATCGCCGGCCGGCGGGAAGGGCTGGTGCAGCCGGTAAGGGCTGTTGTCAAAGGTTAACAAGGCGGGTGCGGCGACAGTTTCCGACATGGTAGAATTTTGCGTTGCACAAATCGTTTGCAGCCTGATGACCGCGCGACTTCGGCGGCGTTCGGGCAAAGGCAGACATTAGCGCGATTGTTGTCCGTTTTTCGACCTATCTTTAATAGCACGACGCACCGCCCGTACCGGGCAAACCAACCCTGCACACCGGAGCACGCATGAACCCGTCCGTATTCTCGTCCGTCGAGATGGCCCCGCGCGACCCCATCCTGGGCCTGACCGAAGCCTTCAACGCTGATACCCGCACCACCAAGGTGAATCTGGGCGTGGGCGTGTACTACGACGACGCGGGCAAGCTGCCGCTGCTGCGCGCGGTGCGTACTGCCGAAGAGGCGCGCATGAAGAATGCACCGCCGCGCGGCTACCAGCCGATCGAAGGTGCGCCGGCGTACAACAAGGCGGTGCAGGACCTGCTGTTCGGTCAGGGCGCCGCCCTGACCGCCGACGGCCGCGTGGTCACCGCCCAGGCCCTGGGCGGCACCGGCGCACTGAAGATAGGCGCCGACTTCCTGAAGCGTCTGCTGCCGCAGGCCCGGGTGTACATCAGCGACCCGAGCTGGGAAAACCACCGCGCACTGTTCGAAGCCGCCGGCTTCGAAGTCGATGTCTATCCGTACTTCGACGCCGACACCCGCGGCGTGCGCTTCGACGCGATGATTGCCCACCTGAAGGCGCTGCCGGCCAACCAGATCGTGCTGCTCCACGCCTGCTGCCACAACCCGACCGGCGCCGATCTGACCGACGCCCAGTGGGGCGAAGTGGTCGAGGTGTGCAAGTCGCGCAACCTGGTGCCCTTCCTCGACATGGCCTACCAGGGCTTCGCCGACGGCATCGACCAGGACGCCGTGGCGGTGCGCCAGTTCGTGCAGTCCGGCCTGAGCTTCGTCATTTCCAGCTCGTTCTCGAAGTCCTTCTCGCTGTACGGCGAGCGCGTCGGCGCGCTGTCCATCGTGACCGCGTCGAAGGACGAGTCGGCGCGCGTGCTGAGCCAGCTCAAGCGCACCATCCGCACCAATTACTCGAACCCGCCGACGCACGGCGGCGCCATCGTCGCTTCGGTGCTGGCGACGCCGGAACTGCGCACGATGTGGGAACAGGAACTGGGCGAAATGCGTGAGCGCATCCGCGCCATGCGCACCGGTCTGGTCGACAAGCTGGCCGCCCGTGGCGTTGCACGCGACTTCTCCTTCGTCGTGCGCCAGCGCGGCATGTTCAGCTACACCGGCCTGACGGTGGCCCAGGTGGACCGCCTGCGCGACGAATTCGGCATCTACGCGGTCAGCACCGGCCGCATCTGCCTTGCCGCGCTGAACTCGAAGAACATCGATTACGTGGCCGATTCGCTGGCAATCACCCTGAAGTAATCGAAGTACTGCTCCACAAAAAAGCCCACTCCGCGGAGTGGGCTTTTTGTTGGCCAGGATGCACGGCAACGCGTCGCTGCAGCACCCCGGCCGATGTCGCGAGCACCGCTCTCCCGCACGGCGGCGCCAGGCGGGAGCAGGTCCGTCAGACCACGCCCTGCCCCAGCATGGCCTCGGCCACCTTGACGAAGCCGGCGACATTGGCGCCGTCGAGGTAGCTGACGCGCCCATCCTTGCGCTTGCCGTACTGCAGGCAGGCGCCGTGGATGCCCTGCATGATGTGCAGCAAACGGGTATCGACCTCGTCGCGGGTCCAGCTCATGCGGATCGCGTTCTGGCTCATTTCGAGACCCGAAGTCGCGACGCCGCCTGCGTTCGATGCCTTGCCCGGCGCGTACAACACGCCGGCTGCCTCGAATGCCTTGGCCGCTTCGATGGTCGACGGCATGTTGGCGCCCTCGGCCACGCAGCGGACGCCGTTGGCGATCAGCGTGCGCGCATCGCTCTCGTCCAGTTCGTTCTGCGTCGCGCAAGGCAGCGCGACATCGACCGGCACCCGCCACGGCCGCATGTTCGCCTCGAAAGCAGCGCCCACCTTCTTCGCGTAGTCGCTGACGCGGCCGTACTGCACGTTCTTCACGTCCATCAGGATGGCCAGCTTCTCCGGCGTAAATCCGTCCTCGTCGATCACCGTACCGCCAGAGTCGGACACCGTCACCACCTTGGCGCCGAGCGCCATCGCCTTTTCCACCGCGTACTGCGCCACATTGCCCGAGCCGGACACGGCGACACGCAGGCCGGCCATCGAATGGCCGGCGTGGCACAGCATCTCCTCGGCGAAGTAGACGGTGCCGTAGCCGGTCGCTTCCGGACGGATCAGCGAACCGCCAAAACTCAGGCCCTTGCCGGTGAACACGCAGTCGGCGCGATTGCTGAGCTTCTTCATCATGCCGGCCATATAGCCGACCTCACGACCACCGACGCCGATGTCGCCAGCCGGCACGTCGGTATCCGAGCCGATATGGCGGAACAGTTCGGACACGAAAGCCTGGCAGAAACGCATGATTTCGCCCTGGCTGCGCCCCTTCGGATCAAAGTCCGAGCCGCCCTTGCCGCCGCCCATGGGCAGCGTGGTAAGCGCGTTCTTGAAGGTCTGCTCGAAAGCCAGGAACTTCAGGATGGACAGGTTCACCGACGGGTGGAAGCGGATGCCGCCCTTGTAGGGGCCAATGGCCGAGCTGTGCTGGATGCGGTAGCCGCGATTCACCTGCACCTCGCCCTTGTCATCGACCCAGCTGACTCGGAACATGATCACCCGCTCGGGTTCGACCAGTCGCTCGAGCAGGGCCTGTTCGGCGTAACGCGGATGCGCCTCGATGAAGGGCCACAAGCTCTCCATCACTTCGGTGACCGCCTGCATGAATTCCGGTTGCCCCGGATTGCGCGCCTCGACGACGCTCACGAACGACTTGAAATTGCTGTACTTCAACGCTGTCTCCTGAATCACGCACTAAGGCTGTTTGCACCACAGCAGGGCATTTTGATCGAATTTGTTTCAGCAAGCACACTTTTAGTGCCTGAAAACAGGCCGCGCCCCAGTTCAGTGCAACCAAAGAGCGACCAGTGAGCAGTGCCGGGAGCACGGCCTGGTGCGGCACTCCGGATTACGCTCAATCACCGTGCATCGACCGTCATCAGACCGACACATTCTGGTGCGCTCCTTGCTAAACGCACCGCGATTGTGATTTCCGGAGCCCTCATGGACAGTTTCAAGACCTCGGCCGACGTGTTGTTCATCCTGCTTGGCGCCATCATGGTGCTGGCGATGCACGCCGGCTTTGCCTTCCTCGAAGTCGGTACGGTGCGACGCAAGAACCAGGTGAACGCCCTGGTGAAGATTCTGGTCGATTTCTGCGTATCGACGCTGGTGTATTTCTTCATCGGCTACGGCATTGCCTACGGCGTGCATTTCTTCGGCAGTGCAGCCTCGCTCACCCAGTCGAGTGGCTACGACCTGGTGAAGTTCTTCTTCCTGCTCACCTTCGCGGCGGCAATCCCGGCCATCGTGTCCGGCGGCATCGCCGAGCGCGCGCGCTTCTGGCCGCAGGTGATGGCGACCGCGCTGATCGTCGGCCTGCTCTATCCGCTGTTCGAAGGCATGGTGTGGAACGCCAACTTCGGTTTCCAGAACTGGCTTGAAACGCAGTTCGGCGCCCCTTTCCATGACTTCGCCGGCTCCGTGGTGGTGCATGCGTTCGGCGGCTGGGTCGCGCTCGCCGCCGTGCTGCTGCTCGGCGCACGGCGCGGCCGCTACTCAGGCGACGGCGGCATCTCTGCCCACCCGCCGTCGAGCATTCCCTTTCTCGCGCTGGGCGCATGGATCCTGACCGTCGGCTGGTTCGGCTTCAACGTCATGAGCGCACAGAAGCTGGAAGCGGTGAATGGCCTGGTCGCCGTCAATTCGCTGATGGCCATGGTCGGCGGCACGCTGGTGGCGCTGGTGGCCGGCCGCAACGACCCGGGCTTCGTGCATAACGGCCCGCTTGCAGGACTGGTCGCGGTCTGCGCCGGCTCGGACCTGATGCACCCGCTCGGTGCGCTGGCCACCGGTGCGGTCGCCGGCGGCCTGTTCGTACTGATGTTCACGCTGACGCAGAACCGCTGGAAGATCGACGACGTGCTCGGCGTGTGGCCGCTGCACGGTCTGTGCGGTGCCTGGGGCGGCATCGCAGCCGGTCTGTTCGGGCTGGAAGCGCTCGGCGGTCTCGGCTCGGTCACCTTCATGACGCAACTGGTCGGCACCGTCGCGGGCGTCGCCATTGCGCTGGCAGGCGGCTTCGTCATCTACGGCACGATCCGCGTCTTCGTCGGCCTCCGGCTCGACGCGGAACAGGAATTCGAAGGCGCCGACCTCGCGATCCATCGCATCAGCGCGTCGCCGGAACGGGAAACGCTGTGGTGAGCACCCGGTAGGACGGCGCCTGCGCGTGGTCGGTCCATGCCGACAGCGCAAGCGGGCGGCGGCAAGGCAGAATCGCGGGCAGTCCACCCTGGAGCTTCGCCATGATCCGCCCGCGCCACGCCGCGTCTTCCCGTCGATCCGCACCACTGCTTGCGCTGCTCGGCGCGCTGCTCGCAGCGCCCGCACAGGCCGACCTGTTGCTCGCCACGCGGCAGACCGTGATCGACCCCGGTCTGCCGCTCACGCTCACCGTCGTATCAACCGCCAGCGAAGCGCTGCCCGACGAACTGAAGGCGCGCATCATCGTCGGCGCCCGCGCCGCCGACGTGACGCTGCGGGCGACCGCGCCGGCACAGGGCGGTCGCCGTGATTACTCGGCAGTATTCCCGACCGATCTCGAAGGCACCGGTCGCCTGGAACTGACGTCGGCTGCGTCGAGCGTGCTGCTGGTGCAGCTCAGACCGGCACCACTGGCCGCCGGCGCCGTCGCGATCACGACACCCGGCGCCACACGTCCCGCCGCGCCCGAAGACCAGGACGCCGAACCGGCGGGCGTGGTCAACTTGGGCCGCAATCGCATCGGTCTGGGGACGCACGAACCGGTCTACTTCGTCGCCGGCTCGCGTGGCGACACCACGGCGCGCTTCCAGCTGTCGTTCAAGTACCGCATCTTCGACCCGGAAGGCTGGGCGACCGAACTGCCGCTGGGCGAACTGCTGACCGGCCTGCACTTCGGCTACACCCAGACCTCGACCTGGGACTGGAGCGGCGACTCCAAACCCTTCCGCGACACCACCTACAAACCCAGCTTCTTCTACGAGTTCGGCCCTTACCGGCAGATCGGCTCGCGTCACACAGTGAGCGCCCAGGCGGGTTACGAACACCAGTCGAACGGCCGCGACGGCAGCGAATCGCGCTCGATCGACACCCTGTTCGTGAAACCGTCCTGGCGCTGGGACATTGACCACAACACGCACATCGGCGCCTCGGTGAAGCTGTTCGACTACACCGACCGCGACCCGACCAACCGCGACATTTCGAAGTACCGCGGCTACGCGCTGGTCGGCCTGGAAGTCGGCAATGACGACGGCTGGCTGCTGAAGGCCGAAAGCTATCCGGGCGACCAGGGCTCACTGCAGCTCGACCTGTCCTACCGCCTGAAGCGCCGCCTGCTGGCGGACGCCGGCGCTGGCGGCTTCCTGCACTTCCAGTACTTCAATGGCTACGGGGAAGGCCTGATCGACTACAACCGCAGCGGTCCGGCGCAGTTCCGGGTCGGTTTCTCCATCGTGCGCTGACGCGTCAGCCGGCGGCAGATCACTGGCGCCCTTCTGTTGTCGGCCGACGGCGGCGGGGACAGGAGTCGGCGCTGGATCAACAGCCCCGTCGCGGTCGGAAGACCGCTCCCACAGAACCACGCCAGAGCAGCCGCCCGAGCGAAGGTTCAGTGGGAGCGCGCTTGCTCGCGACGGCGACCCGCATCGAAGCCGGCCAAGGCCGCGACACCGCCCTTACGCGTGCGCCGGCCCCTCGGCGCCGCGGAACTGCGGTTCCGCCAGCAGGTGCACGCTGAAGCAGGTGCCCTCGCCCGGCGCGCTGGTGACCGTGATGGTGCCGCCATAGCGCTCGATCAGACCGAGCGACACCGACAGCCCGAGGCCTGTGCCTTCGGAGCGCTTGGTGGTGAAGAAGGGATCGAACACGCGACCGATGTGTTCGGGCGCGATGCCGTGGCCGGTGTCGCGCACGTCTATCCGTGCGCCCGCCGGATCTGCGCTGTCGCGCGTCGCCAGCGTCAGCGTGCCGCCGTCGGGCATCGCGTGCAGCGCATTGACGATGAGATTCACCAGCACCTGCTGCAATTCGTCGCGATTGATGCGCACGCGTGTCGTCGCCGCGGTATCGAACACGATGTCGACGCCGGACTTGCGCGCCTGGTGCTGCACCAGCGGCAGCGTGTCGTGCAGCAGCGTGGCGGTGTCCAGCTCGTCGACGTAGCCTGCGAACTCGCCCGGCCGCGCGTACTGCAGTAGCTTGGTCACGATGACGCGGATGCGGTTGATCTGCTCGTCGAGCAGGCGGACTTCGGTCTTCACCGTATTGCCGGCCGGGCCGAGCAAGGCGCGCATTAGGTCGAGATTGCCCTGCATCACGGCGATCGGATTGTTGATCTCGTGCGCCACACCGGCAGTGAGCTGGCCGATCGCCGCCAGCTTTTCCGAGCGCACCAGCTGGCGCTGCGCCTCGCGCAGTTCGGCGGTGCGTTCGACCACCTTCTGGTCCAGTTCGGCGTTGAGCTGTTTCAGTTCGGCTTCGCGCGCGGCCACCGTATCGAGCAGCGTATCGAGGTGACTGGCCAGACGGGCGATTTCTTCACCCCCCTCGACGGCACCGGTGCGCGCCGACGCGTCGCCCTTCTCAACCGCACCGATGGTGGCGTCCATCCGCTCGATCGGCCGGAAGATGCTGCGCGCGCCGCGCAGCGACAGCACGACGCCGGTGGCCATGATGAGCGCGAACAGGCCGATCAGCGCCGCCAGGATGTTCTGCTTCACTTCGCGGAACGGCGCTTCGAGAAAGCCGACGTAGAGCATGCCGATGCGGCGGTCGTCGCCATCGACCACCGGTTCGTAGCCCGACACATACCAGTCGTTCACGACGAAGGCGCGGTCCAGCCAGCGTTCGCCGTTGTCGAGCACGCGATGGCGCACCGCCGACGACACGCGCGTGCCGAGCGCGCGGTCGCCGCCGAACATGCGCACATTGGTGGCAATGCGCACGTCGTCGAGAAAGAGCGTGGCGGTGCCGCGCGAGCCCAGCGGCAAGGCGCCGTCGTTGTAGACGAGGTCGTTGATGGTGTCGACGAAGTCGAGGTTGCGGTTCAGCAGCTGACCGCCTTCGAGCACGCCGATCTGTTCGCCCCGCGCGTCGAGTATCGGCACGGCGATGTGGATGACCATGCCGCGGTCTTCCTCGCTGCGCGGGTCGGGCCGGGCGTTGGTGGTCGGCACGATGGCAAGACGGGCACGTTCGAGCAGCGGCGGGCCTATCGCGTCGAGCCGGGCAGCGTCGAACACCGACAGCGCAACCCGGGCCTCGCCTTCGAGCGCGCCGCGCACCACCGGCCAGTCAGCGCGCGCCTCGCCGGGCTTCGCGCCGTTCGATGCTGCACGCACCTGCCCCTGGCGATCGAGCACATAGAGGTAGTCGAAGTGCTGCGAACCGGCCTGTGCGGCCAGCAGCGTACCGAGCCTGACCGGGTTGTCGAGCACGCTGCGCAGCCGGCCCGATGCGGCCAGCCCGGCGATCGCCTGCTTCTGGCCGTCGAGCACGCGGTCGAAATACTGGCGGGCGATGGTCAGTTCGGCATTCACCTTGTAGATGAGCAACTGGTCGTAGGCCGAATTGCCCCAGTGCACGACCAGCCCGATCAGCAGCGGCAGCATCAGCAGCGGCGGCGCCAGCACCAGCATGACCAGCCGGGTGCGCACCGAACCGCGGCGCAAGGAATGAATGAATCGCATCCGGCGATGCTACTTCAGGCCCCGGGTTTGCGCTGCCGCCCGCTACACTCGCGCCTTTCGTCCTTCCGCCCTCCCCGTCCATGCATGTCGACGTGATCGTGATCGGCGCCGGCGCGGCCGGCCTGATGTGTGCCGCTACCGCGGGAAGCCGCGGCCGGAGCGTGCTGCTGATCGACCACTACCCGAAGCTGGCCGAGAAGATCCGCATTTCCGGCGGCGGCCGCTGCAATTTCACCAATCGCGATCTGCGGCCGGACTGTTTCCTGTCGCAGAACCCGCATTTCTGCCGCTCGGCGCTGTCGCGCTACACGCCGCGCGATTTCGTCGCGCTGGTCGAACGGCACGGCGTCAGCTATCACGAGAAGACGCTGGGCCAGCTGTTCTGCGACGACAGTTCGCAGCAGATCATCGATCTGCTGAAGGACGAGTGCGACGCTGGCGGCGTGCGCTGGCAACAGCCTTCAGCGGTAGCGGGCGTCACGCGCGAAGGTGATCTGTTCCGCGTCGACACCGACCAAGGGGCGCGCTTCGCCGCCTCGCTGGTGATCGCCACCGGTGGGCTCACCGTGCCCAAGATCGGCGCCACCCCCTTCGGTTACAAGGTGGCCGAGCAGTTCGGCCTCAAGGTGGTCCCGCCCAAGCCGGCACTGGTGCCGCTGGCGCTGGACCCGGAGTGGCTGGCGCGCTTCGGCGAACTGTCCGGCGCCTCCTTCGATTCGATCGCCTCCTGCGACGGCCCGGAATTCCGCGAACAGACCCTGCTCACCCACCGCGGCCTGTCCGGCCCGGCCATCCTGCAGGCTTCGAGCTATTGGCAGCAGGCGGGTGGCCGCGAGCCGGTGCGCATCGACCTGCTGCCGGACGTGGACGACGTGGAGAGCTGGTTGCAATCGGCACGTGCTGGCCGGCAGACACTGGCTGGGCTGCTGGCGGAACACCTGCCGAAGCGCTTCGCCCAGCAGTGGGTGGATTTCGAAGGCGGCGGCCGATGGGACAGCGCGCTGGTCGAGCTGCCGCGCGCCGCGCTGGCCGACGTCGCGGCCAAGCTCAAGGGCTGGGCGCTGCATCCGTCGGGCACGCTGGGCTACAACAAGGCGGAAGTGACGCTGGGCGGCGTGGACACGCGCGAGCTCGACCAGAAGACGATGGCTGCCCGGCGCGTGCCCGGCCTGCATTTCGTCGGCGAGGTGGTCGACGTAACGGGCTGGCTGGGCGGCTACAACTTCCAGTGGGCCTGGTCGTCCGGCTGGTGCGCCGGTCAGGCCGCCTGAGCGCGCCCTCGGCGCTTCAGCGGGCGAACGGGAAGAACACCGGCACCAGCAGCAGCACGGTCGCGCCATAGGCAAGGGTGATCGGCAGGCCCATGCGGACGAAATCCAGCATGCGGTAGCGCCCGGGCGAATACACCATCAGATGGGTCTGGTAGCCGAAAGGGATCAGGAAGCCGGCGCTGGCGCCATACAGCACCGCCATCACGAAGGGCATCGGGTCGGCGTCGAAGGCACGCGCGGTCGACAGCGCGATCGGAAAGGCCAGCGCTGCAGCGGCGTTGTTGGTCACCAGCTCGGTCAGGATGACCGTCAGCAGGTAGATGCCGATGAAGGCGCCGACCACGCCGTGGCCGTCGTACAGCGCGCGCAACGCGCCGGTCATCAGTTCCGCGGCGCCGCTGTTTTCCAGTACCTGGGCGATGGCCAGCGACGAGCCTATGGTCAGTACCAGGTCGAACGGGAAGCGGCGCCGCATTTCGCCCAAGGTCAGCAGGCCGCTGACGACCAGCCCTCCGAGCAGCAGAAGCAGGCCGGTGAACAGCGGCACGATCTCCAGCCCCGACAGCGCAATCACCGCCGCGAAGGCGCCCAGCGTGAGCCGGCTCTGCAGCGGCGTCAGGCGCGGCCGCACCGTGCCGCCAACCAGGTGGAAGTTGCGGTCGATGTTGCGGTGGTTCGCGAAATCGGGGCCGACCGCCAGCAGCAGGCTGTCGCCGACGTGCAGCGGCACGCGCCCGAGCTGGCCGGTCAGGCGCTTGTCGCCGCGGCGTATGCCGACCACGCCGGCGTCGAACATGGTGCGAAAATCGACTTCCCGCAGCGTCTTGTTCGCCAGTTCGGACTGGCTTGACACGACCACTTCGAGCAGGTTGGAGCGCAGCAGCGAATCCGCCTCGACGCCGAACACCTGCAGGCCGTCGAAGCGCTGCAGCGCGGCCATCTTGTCCACTTCGCCGGTGAAGATGAGCACGTCGCCGGATTCGATCACCTCGGTCGGTGCGACCGGGGAGATGAGCCTGCCCTCGCGCATGATTTCGAGCAGGAACAGGCCTTCGAGATTGCGCAGCCTGTTCTGTTCGATGCTGCGGCCGATCAGCGACGACGCCGGCTCGACCCGCGCCTCGAGGAAATAGGCCTGCTGCAGTTCGCGGTCGTTCGCGGCATGCCGGGGCAGCAGACGCACGCTCAGCGCCAGCACAGCCACACAGACCAGCGCCACCGGCACGCCGACCCAGCTCGGGTCGAACATGCCCAGCGGCTTCATGCCGGCATTCACCATCAACGAACTGACCACCAGATTGGTCGAGGTACCGACCAGCGTGGTGACGCCACCGACAATGGCGGCGAAGGACAGCGGGATGAGCAGCAGCGAGGCCGGGTGATGGCGCTGCTTGGTCACCACGCCGAGCAGCGCCCCCACCACCGCCGTGTTGTTCAGAAAGGCGGAAAACAGCGTGGTGACCGAGGTGAAGCGCACCACCGCCCAGCCGGGCGAGCCGCGCAGCAGCCGGTCGGACACGCGCTCCAGTATTGGCGAGCGCTCGATCACCAGCGACACCAGCAGCAGCATCACCAGCATGGCCAGCGCCGGATTGGTGTAACTGGCCAGCCAGGCCTTCTGGTCGAGCAGACCGGCCAGGTAGTAACAGGTGGCCAGGCCGGCGAACAGCGGTGCCGGCGCGATGCGGCCATGCACCAGTAGCGCCAGCAGCAGGCCGATGGAGGCGAGAACCAGCCAGGCAGTCATGAGCGGAGACTCAGGCGCCCAGCCCCCAGGCGGCGAAGTGCGGGTTGGCGAAATCCGGTTTGCCGTAGCTGAACGGCGAGCCGTCGACCTGTTCGATGCGGCCGCCGGCGGCAACCAGCACCGCGTGACCGGCGGCAATGTCCCATTCCATCGTGCGACCGAGGCGCGGATAGACGTCGGCTTCGCCGGCCGCGACCAGACAGATCTTCAGCGATGAGCCGGCGTTGCGCAGGTCTGCCACCTTGCGCCCTGCGAGGTAGGCCTCGAGCGCGGCCGCGTCGCCGTGCGAACGGCTGGCCACCACCGTGAGCCCTTCGCCTGGCGGCACGCGGCAGCGGATTTCGCGCGCGCCGTCGGCGTCCTCCAGCCAGGCGCCGACACCGGCGATGCCGGAGAACATACGGCCCAGCGCCGGCGCCAGCACGACGCCCAGCACCGGCTGGCCGTTCTCGATCAGGGCGACGTTGACCGTGAACTCGCCGTTGCGGTTGATAAACTCTTTCGTGCCATCCAGTGGATCGACCAGCCAGAACGGTGCGCCGTCCGCCGGCCGCTGGCCGGCTTCGGTGGACTCTTCGGACACGATGAAAATGTCCGGCGTCAGCGCCTTCAAGCGCGCAACGATGACCTCGTCCGCCTTCTTGTCGGCTTGCGTTACAGGCGAATTGTCCGACTTATCAGTGACTTCGAAATCCGTCGCATAGACATCCATCACGCACTTGCCCGCAGCCCGGACGATGTCCAGCAGCGCCGCGTGCAAGGTCTTCAGTTCGGCGACGTCCTTCATGTTTTCTCCTGACAAGCCACGGTGTCCGTCGGTTTAACGGCCACTAAATAATTAATGCACATTATCTGCGCACTGAATGCTTGTACTCTACATGACGGATGACAACCCTGTCCGTGAAGAATGGACGCTAGAAACCTGCCTGCCGAAGAGTTGAACGAACGCCGCCGCGAAGCCGTCAGGCTGCGCCTGGCCGGCATGACCGTGGCCGCGGTATCGGCCGCGGTGCGCCTGAGCGCGCCAACGGTCATCGCTGCCCACAAGGCCTATCTGGCTGGCGGGTGGGATGCGGTGCTGCTGCGCCGTCGCGGCCGCAGTGCCGGCAGCGGCCGCAAGCTCGACGCCTCGGTCGAGCGCAGACTGCTGACCGCCATGGTCGGATACACCCCGGATGCGCTCGGCCTGCCGCAGCGTCTGTGGAGCGACGAGGCGATTGCGGCGTGGTTCGTGCAGCAAGGTCTGCCGGTGCCGCCGCGGCGCAGCCTGGGTCGCTACCGCGCCGGCTGGGGCCTGCAGCCCGCGTTGTCCGACGACGACGACCGGCAGCTGCACGCGCTGATGAAATCGGTCGCGCACGACCACGACCCCTTCTGGTGCGGCGCCCTGCCCGGTACCGCCGCCGAGCACCGTCACTGGCTCCTGTTCGCACGTGGCAGCCGCGGCCAGTTGCACTGGTCGGCATGCCAGAACCCACCGGATACCGACGACTGGACGCGCTTCTGGCAGCGTCTCGCCGCCGAACGGAAGCGGCCGGTGCATCTGTTGCTGAGCGGCCTGACGCTGACGCCGGGCGGTGAACTGGATCGCTGGATGTCGGCGCAGACGCCGCCGTTAAGCTGGACCGCGCTGCCGATGTCGCCGACCGTGACGCCCGCCGCAGCCCCGTCCTCGAATCCGCCGCCCGCCGTGACGCGCTCGAACGCGCACGTCGCGGCGGCACCCCATCATTCCGCGATCAAACCGAGAGCGCCCATGCAGACCACACCCGAAGCGATCGATCCCGACACCCTGACCCACCTGCAGCGGCTGGAAGCCGAGAGCATCCACATCATGCGCGAGGTGGTGGCCGAAGCCGAAAACCCGGTCATGCTCTACTCGATCGGCAAGGACAGCGCGGTCATGCTGCACCTTGCGATGAAGGCCTTCTACCCGGCCGTGCCGCCCTTTCCGCTGCTGCACGTGGACACCACCTGGAAGTTCAAGGCGATGTACCAGTTCCGCGACGAGATGGCGAAGAAGCTGGGCATGGACCTCATCGTGCACATCAACCAGGAAGGCGTCGCCAAGGGCATCAACCCGTTCACGCACGGCTCCGCCATCCACACCGACATCATGAAGACCGAGGCGCTGAAGCAGGCGCTGGACAAGTACGGTTTCGACGTCGCCTTCGGCGGCGCCCGCCGCGACGAGGAAAAGTCGCGCGCCAAGGAGCGCGTGTTCTCCTTCCGCACCGCGCAGCACCGCTGGGACCCGAAGAACCAGCGGCCGGAGCTGTGGAACCTGTACAACGCGCGCAAGCACAAGGGCGAATCGATCCGCGCCTTCCCGATCTCGAACTGGACCGAGCTCGACATCTGGCAGTACATCTACCTGCAGAACATTCCCATCGTGCCGCTCTACTTCTCGGCGCCGCGCCCGGTGGTCGAGCGCGACGGCACCCTCATCATGGTGGACGACGAGCGCATGCCACTGCGCGCCGGCGAAGTGCCGCAGATGAGGAGCGTCCGCTTCCGCACGCTGGGCTGCTATCCGCTGACCGGTGCGGTCGAGTCAACCGCTGCCACGCTGACCGACATCATCCAGGAAATGCTGCTCACGAAGACTTCGGAGCGCCAGGGCCGCGTGATCGACCACGATTCGGCCGGTTCGATGGAAAAGAAGAAGCAGGAAGGGTATTTCTGATGGCACACGTTTCCGACCTCATTGCGCAGGACATCGGCGCCTACCTGAAGCAGCACGAGCACAAGAGCCTGCTGCGCTTCATCACCTGCGGCAGCGTCGACGACGGCAAGAGTACGCTGATCGGGCGCCTGCTGTACGAATCGAAAATGCTGTTCGAGGACCAGCTGGCCGCGCTCGAAGCCGACTCGAAGAAGGTGGGCACACAGGGCGGCGACCTCGACTTCGCGCTGCTGGTCGACGGCCTGGCCGCGGAGCGCGAACAGGGCATCACGATCGACGTCGCCTACCGCTTCTTCTCGACCGACCGGCGCAAGTTCATCGTCGCCGACACGCCGGGCCACGAGCAATACACGCGCAACATGGTCACCGGCGCCTCGACCGCCGACCTGGCCATCATCCTGGTCGATGCGCGTCACGGCGTGCAGACGCAAACCCGCCGCCACAGCTTCCTGGTGTCGCTGATCGGCATCAAGCGCGTCGTCGTCGCCATCAACAAGATGGACCTGGTCGGCTATTCCGAGGCCACCTTCCGCCGCATCCTCGACGACTACCGCGCCTTCGCCGCCCAGCTGGGCCTGGAGGACATCGTCGCGATACCGATGTCCGCGCTGAAGGGCGACAACATCACGTCACAGAGCGAACAGATGGGCTGGTACCACGGCCCGACGTTGATGGGCTATCTGGAAACCGTCGAGGTCGACCAGAAGCGCCGGCTGAAGGGTCCCTTCCGCCTGCCGGTGCAGTGGGTGAACCGCCCCAATCTCGATTTCCGCGGCTTCGCCGGCACCATCGCCAGCGGCGTGATCGAACCGGGCGCAGCCATCCGCGTGCAGCCGTCGGGCCGCACCAGCACGATCAAGCGCATCGTCACCGCCGACGGCGACCTGCCGCGTGCCATCGCCGGTCAGTCGGTCACGCTGGTGCTGGAGGACGAGGTCGACATTTCCCGCGGCGACGTGATTTCGCACAAGGACACGCCGGCCGAAGTGGCCGACCAGTTCGAGGCCACGCTGGTGTGGATGCAGGACGAGCCGATGATGCCCGGCCGCGCCTACCTGATGAAGATCGGTACGCGCACGGTCACTGCCACGGTCACCGACATCAAGCACAAGGTGAACGTGAACACGCTGGAGCATCTGGCGGCCAAACAGCTCGCGCTGAACGAGATCGCGGTGGTAAAGCTCGGCATCGACCGGCCGATCGCCTTCGACCCCTACGAATCGGTTCGCGAAACCGGTGGCTTCATCCTGATCGACCGCATCAGCAACGCCACCATAGGCGCCGGCATGCTGCGCTTCGCGCTGCGCCGCTCGCACAACATCCACATGCAGCACGTCGATGTGGACAAGGCAACCCGCGGTGCGATGAAGGGCCAGAAACCCTGCGTGCTGTGGTTCACCGGCCTGTCCGGCGCGGGCAAATCGACGCTCGCCAACCAGCTCGAAAAGCGATTGAACGCGCTCGGCCGTCACACTTATCTGCTCGACGGCGACAACGTGCGGCACGGCCTGAACAAGGATCTGGGCTTCACCGAAGCGGACCGCGTCGAGAACATCCGTCGCGTCGCCGAAGTGGCCAAGCTGATGGTGGACGCCGGTCTCATCGTGTTGACCGCCTTCATCTCGCCCTTCCGCTCCGAACGCCGCATGGCGCGCGGTCTGCTGGAGGACGGCGAATTCATCGAAATCTTTGTCGACACGCCGATCGCGGTGGCCGAGGAGCGCGACCCGAAGGGGCTGTACAAGAAGGCGCGACGCGGCGAGATCAAGAACTTCACCGGTATCGACTCGCCCTACGAAGCACCGGAGAACGCGGAGATCCGCATCGACACCAGCGGCCGCAACATCGAACAGACGGTCGATGAAATGATGCAGCGCCTGCGCGATCTGGGCATCCTGATCGACGCGTGACAGGCGCGGTCGCCGGTGTCAGCCGGTGACCGCTCGGCGCCGTGCAGCGCGCTGCAGCGCGTCGATGCAGGCCGTCACGCGCTCGCGCGCAGCGCTCAGTCTGCGCGCGGCAGCCTGCACCGCGGCCGCGTCGCCGCGCCGCAGACAATCGATGATGTCGGCACCCAGTTCGTGCAGCTCGCGGTGCGCCACATCGAGGCGCCGATATTCGTCGAGGCTGCCGTAGCGCTGCTCGCCCTCGGCGTGGAACCAGAGACCGAAGCGGCATTGCGTCGGGTCACGCACCTCGACGTCGCTCAGGCGCGTCGTGTTGCCGGCGGCGATCGCCAGTACGTCGTCGGCCCAGCGGTTGAAGTCGCGTATCGCGGTAAACAGTGGGCGATCGTCGATATCCCAGCTGAAATCCCGCCACTCCGTCCACCGTGGATCCGGCACCCAGCTCGCCAGCCAGGGCAGCAGATCGTCCGCCGGCATCGGTCGCGCGATGCCGTAGCCCTGTACCTGGTGACAGCCCAGACGCATCAGCAGCAGCCCGTGCTCGGCAGTCTCGACCCCTTCGGCCACCGATTCCCGGCGCAGCGCGCGCGCCAGCGCGATGACCGCCTGCACGACCTCGAAATCGTCCTCGTCGTCCAGCATGTCGAGCACGAAGGACTTGTCGATCTTCACGACATCGACCGGCAGCCGGCGCAGATAGCCAAGCGAGGCGTAGCCGACGCCGAAGTCGTCGATTGCCACGCGCACGCCCAGCCGGCGGATGTCGCTGACCACCGTGGCGGCGCGCTCGATGTCGTTCAGCGCCACCGATTCGACCACCTCGATTTCGAGCACGCGACGCGGCAGTTGTGGCTGCTCGGCCAGCAGTTCGGCCAGCCGCATGACGAAGCCCGGCGCCAGCAGATGCGGGGCTGAAATATTGACCGACACACTGAAGTGCGCGCCGGCCGCCCACCATGTGGCGAGGTGGCGCAGCGCATCGCGGATGACCCACTCGCCGAGGCGATGGATTTCCAGATCGTTGTCGATCAGTGGCAGGAAGCTGTCTGGCGGCAGCAGGCCTTCCTCCGGGTGCTGCCAGCGCACCAGAGCCTCGGCGCTGACCATGCGCCCTTCGCGCATGTCGATGCGCGGCTGGAAGTAGAGTCGCATTTCGCCATGCGTGATCGCCTCGCCGATGCGCTCCTTGCGGCGCAGGCGCTCGACCGACTCCTGGCTGTGCTCGAAATCGAACAGCCGGTAGCAGCGCCCGCCGGCCTGCTTGGCCGCGTACATGGCCTGGTCCGCGTGGCGCAGCAGCGCGTCGGCCTCGCTGTCGTTGAGCGGGTAGAGCGTGACGCCGATGCTGGCCGGCGTGCTCACCTCCTCGCCGGCGAGATGCAGCGGCTCGGCCAGCGCGGCCAGCATGCGTTCGAGACAGGCTTCCATCTCGCCGACATCGCCGAGCGAACCGAGCAGCACGACGAATTCGTCGCCGCCCAGCCGCGCCACCGTGTCGTCCATGCGCACCGACACGCTGAGGCGGTGTGCGATGGCCTGCAGCAGTTCGTCGCCGGCTTCGTGGCCGAGCCGGTCATTGACCGCCTTGAATTCGTCGAGGTCGAGCACGCAAACCGCGAGCAGCTTGTCCTGGCGGCGAGCGCGCGCCATGGCCTGGGTCAGGCGATCCTCCAGCAGCAGCCGGTTGGCCAGACCGGTCAGCGGATCGTGCGTCGCCTGCCAGCGCAGGCGCTCCTGCATGCGATGGCGGTCGGTGGCGTCCCGGAACACGACGACCGCGCCACAGACGCCGCCCTGCGCATCGCGTATCGGCGCGGCCGAGTCCTCGACCACACGCTCCTCGCCACTGCGCGACACCAGCAGCGTCTCGCCTTCCAGCGGCGTCACGACCTGCTGGCGCAGCACCTCGATCGCCGGATCGGGACGGGGCTGGCGGGTCACGCCGTCGACCAGGCGCAGCACCTCGGCCAGCGGTCGGCCCGCCGCCTCTTCGTTGGACCAGCCGGTCAGGTGCTCGGCAACCGGGTTCAGAAAATCGATACGGCCGTCCTCGCCGGTCGAGATCACCGCATCGCCGATCGACAGCAGGGTGACGCGCAGCCGCTCCTTCTCCGCCGACAGATTCCGCTCCAGCCGAATGCGGGCCGAAATGTCACGCAACGTCCACAGTGCCCCCTGCTGCGCGTCGCCGACGCGGATGGGCAGGAAATCGCGCTCGATCACGCGGCCGTCCTTCAGGTGCACGCGCTCGCCGATCACCGCCTCGCCGCGCTGCGCAATGTCGAGTGCGCGCTGCACAGCGGCCGCACCGTCGGCGAAAAGCGCCTGCGCGTCGATCAGCAGGTCCTCACGCCGCCGACCGATGAAGTCGGCCGGATCTCCCGACACCGACAGCAGGTCGCAGAACGCGTGGTTGCACAGTGCGATCCGCCCGTCGGCGTCCTCCATCACGACGCCGATATACATCTGCGCGAGCAGGCTGTAGAGGCGCGACCGCTCGAGTGCGAGACCGGCTTCGGCCTCCTTCAGAGGCGTGATGTCGGTGTGGGTGCCACTCATCCGCCGGGCGTGTCCGCTGGCATCGCGCACCGCCGATCCGCGCGACATGATCCAGCGCCAGCCACCGTCTCGATGGCGCGCGCGGATGATGATCTCGAAAACCGGAATGCGTCCCTCGAGATAGTCGTTGATACGGTCGAGCAGGCGCGGCAGATCGTCCGGGTGGACGCGATCGAGAAAGGCTTCGGGCCGGTTGCCCAGTTCGTCGTCGGAATAGCCGAGCATCTGCTTCCAGCGCGGCGAGTAATAGACGTCGTTGCTCGCCAGGTCCCAGTCCCACACGCCGTCGTTCGAACCCTTGACGGCGAGCTCCAGCCTCTCCTGCGTCTGCTGCAGCACGCGGTCATTGCGCATCAGGGTATCGAGCGTGTCGTTGATGCCGTCGAGCAGATGGCCAAGTTCGTCCTGGCGGCGATGCGACAGACGCTGCGACAGATCACCCTCGCGTACCCGCTCGAACAGGCCGCGTGCGCGGCGCAGGTCCGCGGTCAGACCGCGCGCCAGTAGCATCGCCAGCAGGGTGCCGATGACGATGGCCGTCAGCGCGTAGAGCGCGCCATCGAACACCGCGCGCTGCAGCGCCGCCGCCTCGCTCTGGTGGTTGCGCGCGATGCGCACCCAACCGACCAGCCGGTCGCCGTAATGCACGGGCGCCAGTGCATCGCTCAGTTCCGCCGTCTGCTGCAGCAGCCGCGCACCCTGCCCGACGCCCGCTGACAGAGCGGACAGGCTGAGCGTATCGGACAGCACCGTACCGCTGCGCTCGGCCTCGGTATGGACCAGCACCCGGCCGTCGGGATTCAAATACATCGCGTATTCGATGCCGGGCGAACTGCGCACGCTCTGCAGCAGCTCGTCGAGGCCGGCGAGATCGTTCGCCAGCACCCATTCCCGGCCGCTGCGCGACAGCAGTTCGACCTCCGCCAGCAGCGCCGCACGCGACTGCGCCAGCAGCACCTCGCGCTCCCGGCGAACCAGATCACTGACGAAGAACGAAATCAGTACCGCATGCAGCACGACGATAGACAACACCAGCCGACGCGTCAGCGACGCCGTGAGCAGCGTGCGCAGTCGGGCAGCGAAGTTAGCGGCGAGCGTCATGGTCCGATCGGGCCTATCAATTCGGCGTAGCGGGCGAGCATCGCCTGCACCGGCGCGTAGCGGGCATCGGTCGCCGGTTCGAAGCCGGCAATCTCGGCATTGACCAGCAGTCGCCGCCCTTCTTCGCTCGCCGCCAGACCGAACAGGAACTGCGCGACACGTTCGACCAGTTCGGGCTCCAGATCCGCCCGTGCCATCAGGCTGTTGTTCGGAAGGTTGTCGGTAACCCAGGCGACCTCGAGCTGGGCAGCGAGCCCCGGGTAGTCCTTCTGGAACGCACGCCAGGGCGGCGGCCAGGTTGCGCCTGCGTCAACCAGGCCACGCGCCACATTCAGGATACTGGATTCCTGCGAGCCGACTGTCCTGACGTCGAGCTGGCGAGCGACGTCGAGACCCGCCTCGCGCAGATGCAGCAGCGGCAGCATGCAGGCCGCCACCGCGGTGCGCGCCGGACAGCTGAAAGTCGCCCCGCGCAGGTCGAGCGGCTGCCTGATCGGACTGTCGTGACGCCGCAGTATCAGACCATGAAAGTCCTCGTCGCCAGACACCTTGCCGAAGACGCGGTAGGCAGGCGCCGCGACCGAGACCGTCTGATAGGGATTGGGCAGTGCCAGATCGAGCGTCCGCTCGCGCAGCTTGCGTTCGTAATCCGCGTAGTCACGCGAGGCCTCCAGACGGATCACCACATCGGGCAGCGCTTCGTTGAGCGCTTCGACGATAGGGCCGTAAAGCGCCATCAGACGCCCGGGGTTGTGCAGAGGGTGCACACCGAAGCTGAGGCGGCGCAACTGCGGCACCGCATCGGCCCGTGCATACTCCGGCCGCTGCACCACCGGCGCGTCGTCGGCACAGCCGGACAGCAGCGAGACGGCCATCACGCCCAGTACAGCGCGCACGCCCCGGCGCAGCGTATCGACGCATCGCCGCTGCATTCGAGCGGCTTCGGGCACCGTCGCAGTTATCAAGTGGTCTCCTGTTCCGCGTCCACGTCAGTGCACATCATGCATTCACTTCGTACCGGATAACGTCAGTCCGTGCGCCGTACTGAAGCGTTGCCGGCAATCGCTGCTCACCTGCAAACAATGCATCAGTGAAAATACCATTTGCGTCGCGCGCGCTTTTCCCGTATAAGCACGTCTGTAGGTGATTTCAAGCATGAACGTGTTGTGCGTCGGTTCTCGATTTTCAAGTCAGTACTCCGCTTGCCATATTCCCCTTGAGGTTTCCCTGCGCTACGGTCCTCGCGTGTTGCGAAGACTTGTTCAAAACTACGTATTCAAAGGAATTCAAAAATGGCAACTGGTACTGTCAAGTGGTTCAATGACGCCAAGGGTTTCGGTTTCATCTCCCCGGACGACGGCGGTGAAGACCTGTTCGCGCACTTCTCCGCGATCCAGGGCAACGGCTTCAAGTCGCTGCAAGAAAACCAGAAGGTGTCGTTCGAAGTGACCCGCGGCCCGAAGGGTCTGCAGGCCTCCGAAATCAAGCCGCTCTGATTCTTCAGACGGTTTGAGATCGCCGCAAGGCGATCTGCACTGAAAGAAAGCGCACCTCACGGTGCGCTTTTTTTTCGCCTCCCGCTCTCGTCCGGTAAATGGTGTGGGCGAAAAAAAACCCCGCCGAAGCGGGGCTTCCTGCTGCAGCGCCGATTACTTTTCCTTGGCGTGCGCAGCGAACTTCAGCCAGGTATCAACCACCGTGTCCGGATTCAGCGACACGCTCTGGATGCCCTCGTCCATCAGCCACAGCGCGAAATCCGCATGGTCCGACGGGCCCTGGCCGCAGATGCCCACATACTTGCCCAGTCGGTTGGCGGTGCGGATCGCCATCGACAGCAGCATCTTGACCGCCGGGTCGCGCTCGTCGAAGGCACCGGCAACCAGACCGGAGTCGCGGTCCAGACCCAGCGTAAGCTGGGTCAGGTCGTTCGAACCGATCGAGAAGCCATCGAAGTGCTCGAGGAACTGTTCGGCCAGCAGCGCGTTGGACGGGATCTCGCACATCATGATGAGACGCAGGCCGTTCTCGCCACGCTTCAGGCCGTGCTCGCCGAGCAGCTTCACCACTTCGGCCGCCTCGCCGACGTTGCGCACGAAGGGCACCATCAGTTCGACGTTGGTCAGGCCCAGTTCGTCGCGCACGCGACGCATTGCACGGCATTCCAGTTCGAAGCAGTCGCGGAAGCTGTGCGCGATGTAGCGCGACGCACCGCGGAAACCGAGCATCGGGTTCTCTTCGTCCGGCTCGTAGATGTCGCCGCCGAGCAGCTTCTTGTACTCGTTCGACTTGAAGTCGGACAGACGCACGATGACCGGCTTCGGCCAGAAGGCGGCGGCGATGGTGGCCACGCCTTCAACCAGCTTGTCCACGAAGAAGGCTTCCGGATTCGCGTAGCCACGGGCGCGGCGACGGATTTCCTCGCGCAGGCGCGCGGGCGCCTGATCGATTTCGAGAATCGCCTTCGGGTGGATGCCGATGGTGTTGTTGATGACGAATTCGAGACGGGCCAGACCCACGCCGGCGTTCGGCAGCTGGCAGAAATCGAAGGCCAGTTCGGGGTTGCCGACGTTCATCATGACCTTGAGGTCGAGATCGGGCAGATTGGACAGGTCGGAGGTGACCACTTCGAAGTCCAGGCGACCGCGATAGATGTTACCGGTATCGCCCTCGGCGCAGCTGGCGGTGACTTCCTCGCCTTCGGTCAGCGTTTCGGTCGCGTCACCGCAGCCGACGATGGCCGGAATGCCCAGTTCGCGGGCGATGATGGCCGCGTGGCAGGTACGGCCGCCGCGGTTGGTAACGATGGCGGCGGCCTTCTTCATGACCGGCTCCCAGTTCGGGTCGGTCATGTCGGTGACGAGCACGTCGCCAGCCTGCACCTTGTCCATTTCGGCTGCGCTCTCGACGATGCGCACCGGGCCGGCGCCGATCTTCTGGCCGATGGCACGGCCGCTGGCCAGCACCTTGCCGTACTGCTTCAGGCGGAACTTCTGCTGCGACATGCCGGACTCGTGGGACTTCACGGTTTCCGGGCGCGCCTGCAGGATGTAGAGCTGGCCGTCGACGCCGTCCAGACCCCACTCGATGTCCATCGGACGGGCGTAATGCGCTTCGATGGTCATCGCGTAGCGCGCCAGTTCGAGCACCTGTTCGTCGGTCAGCGAGAAGCGCTGGCGGTCGGTGTCGCTCACGTCCACCGTCTGCACGCTGCGACCGGCCGCAGCGGTTGCCGCGAACTCCATCTTGATCATCTTGCTGCCGAGGGTGCGGCGGATCACCGCCGGGCGCCCCTGGGCCAGCATGGGCTTGTGCACGTAGAACTCGTCCGGATTGACGGCGCCCTGCACCACCGTCTCGCCCAGACCGTAGCTGGAGGTGATGAACACGACGTCGCGGAAGCCCGATTCGGTATCCAGCGTGAACATGACGCCGGCCGCGCCCTTGTCCGAGCGCACCATGCGCTGCACGCCGGCCGACAGCGCGACACCCGCGTGCATGAAGCCCTTGTGCGCGCGGTAGCTGATCGCGCGGTCGTTGTAGAGCGATGCGAACACCTCACGGATCGCATGCAGCACGTTGTCGATGCCGGAAATGTTCAGGAAGGTTTCCTGCTGACCGGCGAAGGACGCATCCGGCAGATCCTCGGCGGTGGCCGAGCTGCGCACCGCGAACGAGCCGTTGCCGGCGGCGTCGAGCTGCGCGTAGAAGCTGCGGATTTCGGCTTCGAGCTGGGCCGGGAAGGGCGTATCCATCATCCACTGACGGATCTGCGCGCCGGTACGGGCCAGCGCGTTGACGTCATCGACATCCAGCGCCTCGAGGGCGGCATGGATGCGATCGGCCAGGCCGTCCTGCGCCAGAAACTCACGGAAGGCTTCGGCCGTGGTGGCAAAACCTCCGGGTACGCGCACGGACTTGGGGAGCTGGCTGATCATTTCGCCCAGCGACGCATTCTTGCCACCGACGCTTTCGACGTCGGTCATGCGAAGCTGTTCGAACGGGATGACGTAGCGAGACATGGGTATCCTCTCTTGAACATGGGGCGATCGCTTGTTGCGGCGACCGTGTACTTTCCTGTCGCACCGGGTGGGTGCGCGGGAACCCGGCATTCTAGTTAAAGTCGGTGTTGCGCTGCGGAAATTTTTCCGTCCAACGTGATGTTTACGTTCCGATTCCTGAGCAAATGGCCATGAGAACCGTCTTCTTCATTTCCGACAGTACCGGCATCACCGCAGAAACCCTGGGCCGCAGCCTGCTCTCCCAGTTCGAGGGCATGAAGTTCCGGCAAACCCGCGTTCCCTTCGTCGATTCGGTCGATAACGCGCTCGATTGCGTCGAACGGATGACCGAAGCCAAGATGCGCGACGGCGAGCGGCCCATCGTCGTCACGTCGATCGTCAATGCCGAGGTAGCGCGCACGGTGCGCCAGGCCGACGCGCTCTTTCTCGACATGTTCGAGCACTTCGTCGGCCCGCTGGAGGAAGAGCTGGGCCAGGCGGCGAACCACAATGTTGGCCGCCAGAAGGGCATGGAAGAAAGCGCCGATTACCAGCGCCGCATCGAGGCGATCAATTTCTCGCTGGCACACGACGACGGGATGTCGCACAAGGAACTGGCGCAGGCGGACGTGATCCTGGTCGGCGTGTCCCGCTCCGGCAAGACGCCGACCAGCCTCTACATGGCGATGCAGTTCGGTGTGAAGGTGGCGAACTATCCATTGATTCCTGAGGATTTCGAGCGCAACAAGCTGCCGACCGAACTGGTGAAATACCGCGCCAAGCTGTTCGGCCTGACCATTTCGCCGGAGCGCCTGTCGCAGATCCGCGAGGAGCGCCGGCGCGGCAGCCACTACGCGTCGATCGACAACTGCCGCTTCGAAGTCGATGCGGCACAGAAGCTGATGCGCATGGAAGGCATACGCTGGCTCGACTCGACCCACAAATCGATCGAGGAAATTGCCGCCATCGTGCTGCAGGCGGTGCAGGTGGACGAGAACCCCTACTGATGAAGCGAATAGGTCGCAACGCGATCGCGACACGGCAGCGCTGACCACGGCAGATCCTCGTCTTCGTCCAGCGGTCCGTGCAGCAGGCGGGCGTAGCGCCGTGCCGCGGTTGCCACATCGTAGTCGCGGGCAACGTCGGCGCGCGCCTCACGCCCATAGCGCTCGGCAGTTGCCGCGTCGTCGAGCAGTCTGATCGCCGCATCGCCGAGCGCTGCGGCGCTCGCCACCGCCACCAGGCATCCGCTCACGCCGTCACGCAGCACCTCGCGCGCCGGCGCGTGTCCCGGCGCAACCACAGCGCACCCGCTCGCCATCGCTTCGAGCGCCGACTGCGAGCTCCGGCCCGGGTGCAGGTGCACCCTGGACAAGGCCAGCAGCGCACCACGACGCATCTCTCCCGGATCATCGACGAGGTCGATGCGGTCGATGTCAGACGCGCTGCCGCTGACCGACGGAAGCGGGCGCCCGATGACCAGCACTCGACAGTCGGTGCGCGCACGCAATACCTGTTCGAGCGCGCCAGCGAGCGCCTGCGCATCGTCCGGATCGGCCCAATCGTCCATCAGCACGCTGAGCACCGGCTCACCGCGAAACAGCGGACGACCGTCCCGGCTGAGCACCTTGCCGACAGCGAGAGGCTGGGCGCTGGCAATGCCTTCGTGGATGACATCGACGCGCGAACGCAGCACCTCGGGATGACGGTCGCGCTGCCACCAGCTCGAGCAGACGACAGCGTCGAAGCCGGCCGCGTCGGCCGGATCGGTCCGCTCATCGACATGCAGGACCTGATGCGCCTCGGGAAAGTCGCGCAGCAGCCGCGCCGCGGTTCCGGGATCGGTATCCACCAGTACCGCATGCGGACGCATCGCCGCCATCGGCAGGCGCATTGATGCCAGATTTGTCGCCGAACGCACCTGCCAGCCGGGCAGCTGCGCCCAGTGCGGGATGAGCGGACTGAACCGCCCGCGCGCCGCGCGTTGTACGACCAGCAAACGGAATTCGCGCCGCGGAGAATCCTCGGACACGCGCGGAAAGAACACTGATGAGCACACTCGGGCCATGCCAGCCTCCTTCAGTCTGCTTCGCGACGACCCCATGCCGACGCGCCGCCGGAAACAGCGACGCTACACGGGACGATGAAGCCGAAGAATAATGCAAATGTACTAATCCGGCGGTAAATCCCTGGCTGTGGTGCAATAGCTGTCCGCATCAGACTGCTTTTCGCACCATGTTCAACCCCTCCCGCGACCAGGCCCGCCAGTTCTTCATCGATACATGGGCCAAGCGCGGCGGCAACCAGCCGCTGACGCAGATGGAAACGCTGGCACTGACCCTGATGGGCCGCCATCCGGAGTACCACGCACTGCTCGACCAGGGCGAACGCGCACTGACCCGTGAATACCCGCCGGAACTGGGCGAAACCAACCCTTTTCTGCACCTGTCGCTGCACCTGGCGATCGAGGAACAGCTGGCAATCGACCAGCCGCCGGGCATACGTGCGGCCTTCGAGGCCCAGCGCGCCAGGCTGGGCGACGAGCACGAGGCGCTGCACCGCGTGCTGGACTGCCTCGGCGAGACCATCTGGCGCGCGCAGCGCGATCGCCAGCCGCCGGACGGCGCCGCCTATGTGGCCTGTGTACGGGCCGGACTGGACGACTGAAGCACCGCAGGCGCTAACATGTGCGCCCTCTTTTCCTGTCGCCGCCCGCAATGACCTCGACCGACGCTTCTGTTAACACCATAGACTTTCACGGTCAGCCTGCGCTCGAACTGCGCTCACCCGACGGCGCCACCTGCGTGGTCAGCCTGTTCGGTGCGCAGGTGCTGTCCTGGGTGCCGACCGGCGGCAAGGAGAGGCTGTATCTGTCGCCGCAGGCGCGCTTCGACGGCCGCAGCGCGCTGCGCGGCGGCATCCCGGTGATCTTTCCTCAGTTCGCCGAGCGCGGCAGCGGCCCGCGCCACGGTTTCGCGCGCACCCTCGTCTGGCAGGTCGATCAGACCCGCGTATCGAAGGACTTTGCCATCGCGACGCTGCGCCTGACCGACGATGAAACAACGCGCGCGGTGTGGCCGCACGCTTTTGCGCTCGAACTGACCGTGGTGATTGGCGGCAACCGGCTCGACCTCGAACTTTCGGTCGACAACACCGGCGCCACCGCCTTCGACTTTGCCGCCGCATTGCACAGCTATCTGCGCGTCGCCGAGGTCGAAAACTGCCGTCTCGAAGGCCTGCGCAACACGCGTTACCTTGATGCTACCGACGGCGACAAGGCGAAGGACGACCGGCTGGACGCCCTCATCGTCGAGGACGAGGTCGATCGCCTCTACCGCCGGGCGCCGGATACCGTGGTGCTGCACGATGGCGCGCGGGCCTTCGGTTTCCAGAGCGAAGGATTCCCGGATCTGGTCGTCTGGAACCCGTGGGAACACAAGTGCCGGGCGCTGAACGACATGCCTGACCTCGATTTCCGCCGCATGATCTGCATCGAACCGGCGATCGCCGAGCGCCCGCAGACGCTGGCCGCCGGCGAACACTGGAGCGGTCGCCACACCATCGTCGCCGCCTGACGAGAGAGAACCGGGAAAGAGGAAGAAAAAAAGGGCACCCGCAGGTGCCCTTTCCTGGTGCGCAAGCGAAATCAGGCCAGCGCCTGGCGCACCTGATCCAGCGTCGTCGGATCGTCCAGCGTGGTCAGATCCCCCGGGTCGCGCCCTTCCGCAATCGCCTGGATGGAACGGCGCAGCATCTTGCCGGAACGGGTCTTGGGCAGACCATTCACGAACACGACCCGGCCCGGGCGAGCGATCGCACCGAGCAGGCCGTCCACGGTCTGCATCACTTCCTTCTCCAGCTTGGCGCGGTCTTCCGCAGTTGCGGTCCGGGCCGGGTCCTTCACCACCGCAAAAGCCAGCGGCATCTGACCCTTCAGCGCATCGGCGACGCCGACCACGGCAACCTCGGCAATCGCCGAATGCGCCTGGATGGCCTCCTCGATCTCGCGCGTGCCCAGGCGGTGCCCGGCCACGTTGATCACGTCGTCGGTGCGACCGAGGATCTTGTGATACCCGGCCTCGTCACGGATGCCCCAGTCGAAGGACGAATAGACCAGCGGCGACTTGAACAGCGAGAAATAGGTGCGCACGAAACGGTCGTCGTCGCCCCAGACGGTGGACAAGCAACCGGGCGGCAGCGGCGGCACGATGCCGACGATGCCCTTCTCGTTCGGGCCGCATTCGCTGCCGTCCTCGCGGAAGATGCGCAGGTCGTAGCCATACACCGGCGCACCCGGCGAACCGAGCTGGATCGGCGTCTTCTCGACGCCCGGCAGCTCGCACAGGATGGGCCAGCCGGTTTCGGTCTGCCAGTAGTTGTCGATGACCGGCTTGTCGAGCGCCGTCATCAGCCATTCGTGCGTCGGCTCGTCCAGCGGTTCGCCAGCCAGGAAGATATGGCGCAGCGACGACAGGTCGTGCTTCTTCAGGTAGGCGGGATCCTGCTTTTTCAGCACGCGCGCGGCGGTCGGTGCCGAGAACATGACCGTCACCTTGTACTTCTCGACCAGGCTCCACCAGATGCCGGGATCGGGGCGCAGCGGCGTGCCTTCGTACATCAGTGTCGCCATGCCGGCAATCAGCGGGCCATAGATGATGTAGGAGTGACCGACGACCCAGCCGATGTCCGAGGTCGTGAACATCGTTTCGCCCGGGTGGCCGCAGTAGATGTGCTTCATCGACGCGGCCAGCGCGACCGCGTAGCCGCCGGTGTCGCGCTGCACGCCCTTCGGCTTGCCGGTGGTGCCCGAGGTGTACAGGATGTAGGAGGGCTCGCTCGACTCCAGCCAAACGCAGGGCACGCGGGCATCCATGTGCTGCGCGCGCAGCGTCGCGTAATCGACGTCGCGGCCGGCGGTGCGCGGGAAGTCCTTCTCCAGCCCGCGATCGACCATGAGCACCTTCTCCGGCGGGTGCTCGGCCAGCGAGCAGGCCTCGTCCAGCAGATGCTTGTAGGGCACGACCTTGCCGCCGCGCATGCCGGCCTCGGCCGACACGATCACCTTGGGTCGGGCGTCATCGATGCGCGTGGCCAGCGAACCGGAGGCGAAGCCGCCGAACACCACCGAGTGGATGGCGCCGATGCGCGCACACGCCAGCATCGCGAAAGCGGCCTCGGCAATCATCGGCATGTAGATCAGCACGCGGTCGCCGCGGCCCACGCCGAGCGACTGCAGGATGGCCGCCGTGCGCTCGACCTCGCGCTGCAGTTCGGCGAAGGTGTAGGTCTTCTCGGTGTCGGTCTCGGTCGACACGAAAATCAGCGCCGGCGCGTCCGAACGCTGCGCGGCATGACGGTCGACCGCGTTGTGACACAGATTGGTGGCACCGCCGACGAACCACTTGGCAAAAGGCGGACGGGAAAAATCGCAGATCTGCTGCGGCGGCGTCTGCCAGTCGATCAGACCGGCCTGCTCGGCCCAGAACTCATCGCGTTTGGCGATAGAGCGGGCACGGAATTCCTTGCTTGCTGACATTCAACTCCTCCAACCCCGCACCACTGTGAATTGACCTGATTGATCTTGTTATTGTGTTTCTGCTTGCCGAACTAGCTTGGCTGCTGCTTGCCGAGGAGCGAAGTATCGGCTTCGGCTGCGTGCTCGCGCAAGCAGTCGAGCGGAATGTTGCAGTCGTACTTGACTCCGATCAATTCCAGCAGCGGCAGCAGCCGGTAGATCAGCGCCGGCAGCTGCGGCTCGATTTCGGCCTGTGCGCCCGACTTGATCAGCAGCAGCGCGCGCTCGATGCTGACGATGCCGGCCGTCCACGCGAATTTCTGCGGCTCGCCGCCAGTGCTGCGCACCGCGTTGCCGCCCTCGCGGTGCGCCAGATCGGCACGCGCCACCGCAAGGCCCAGCATCTGCGACACCGAATCGGCCTGGTCGGCCAGACTGTTCGCGACGCCGATGTTCAGGCTGATGCGCAGCGTCTGGCCGCGATACTGCATCGCTGTCGCACCGATCACGCTGCGCATCCGGTTGGCGAACTGTTCCGCGCTCTGCAGGCTGATGTCGGGCGTGATGATGGCGAACTGGCCGTCGCCGATCTGCGAGAAGGTGTCTTCCTTGCGCACCTTGGTGGCCAGCACCTTGGCCAGCTTGCGCATGATCAGGTCGGTCACGTGGCGACCGAAGTTGCGGGTGATCTCGCCGAAGTTGTCGATGCCGACGATCAGTACGCTGACCTGACCGTGGTAGCGCGCCGCGGCAGACATCAGCTGCGCGCCGTGGATTTCCATGTACTGTGGCGTCGCCATGCCCGAATCCGGGTCGATCGGCGAGGCGGCGGCCAGCGCCTCGCGGCTGTCGGCGAGTTCGCGGGAGGTCTTGCTGAGCCGGCTGGCGGATTCGATGCGCGACAGCAGCTCGACCGTGCCGATGCCCTTGGTGATGAAGTCGGTGGCGCCGAGTGCCCGCGCACGCTCGCGTGCCGCGTCATCCTCGTCGCCGGAAATCATGATCACCGGAATGTCGGCGATGCGCTGGATGTGCGAGGCGCGGATGCGTTCGAGCAGGCCGTAGCCATCGAGGTGCGGCATGCTCAGATCAGACAGCACGACCTGGATCGAATCATCGACCAGCAACGTCGCCCAGCCGGCTTCGCCGTCGGCCTCCTCGCGACACTCGAAGCGGTCGCGGATGCGTTTGATGATGGACGCGCGCACCATGCGCGAGTCGTCTACGACAAGCACCTTGGCGTGCATCACATCATCGCTGGGCGGGGAATCACTCATGGGCCGCGCGTCGGCTGGGATGGTCGGACCCGCGATTGTAGGGGAAGCCGGCGCGCTGTCGCGCAACATGTTGGCGGTGTCGGAAAACTTGGCAGATGGGGGTTGCGTCGGTATATTCCGGCCCCATGCTCCGAATATCCCTTCTCCGGATGTGGTTGTGCGTCGCTTCTGCCTGCGCACTTCTCGCCTCCCCCGCCGTTCGGGCCGAGCCCGCTGCGGCACCGGAAAGCGGCGTATTCACGACGCTCTACGGTCCGTTCTCCGGCGAGCGCGTGATCGAGCACGCCAACGCCGCAGCCGATGCGGTGACCGACCTGATCGACAACGGCCTGTCCCTGCTCGGCATCCGCTACCGCTTCGGCGGCAATACGCCGCAGAGTGGCTTCGACTGCAGCGGTTTCGTGCGCCACGTGTTTTCCGATGCGCTGGGCGTGCTGCTGCCGCGTACCGCGGTTGAAATGGCACGTGTCGGTGAAACGATTCCGAAGGACGAACTGCAGCCGGGCGACCTGGTGTTCTTCAACACGCTTCGCCGCTCCTTCTCGCACGTCGGCATCTACCTCGGCGACAACAAGTTCATGCACGCCAATTCGCGCGGCGGCGGCGTGCGTGTCGACGACATGACCGGCCGCTACTGGGCCAAGCGCTTCAACGGCGCGCGCCGGATCGACGTCGATCAGGGCAGCAGCATTTCGCTGCGCTGATTCCTTCCGGCCGGCTTCACTTCGCGCGGGGACACGCCGCGCACTTGACCGCGCCGCACCCCTCCAGCGCTGTTTTCAACGCACACACCGAACGACGGCAGGCCACCACCGGCACGCCGCTGTCGCGTGCCGCGTCGCGGTAGGCTTTCATCACGTTGTGGCCGAGAAAGTCGGTAAACAGGATCACCACGTCGGTCCCGCCGGGCAGGCGCTGCGCCTGCCGCTGGTGCTTGGGATCGCGACCGGTGATGTGATGACGGATCTTCAGGCCGAACTCGGCCAGCACCTCGGGAATGTTGCCGAGGCGATCGGCCCCGACCAGAACAGCGTCCATGCGAACATCCTTTTGAGAACGATTCGCATTCACGGTAGCGCAATTGCGAATGCTTTGCAATTGCGAATTGCTTCTGCTAATTTCCGGCCGCATCGTGACGCACTGATTCGCGCACGAACCTTGCGACCGTATCTCCTGGAGCGACCATGAAATCCCGACTCATCCGCCTCGCAACGGCGCTGACCGCCGCCTTCGCGCTGACCCCGGCGCTTGCGCAGGAAAAGGTGCTGAACCTCTACTCAGCCCGTCACTATCAGACGGACGAAGCGCTGTACTCGAACTTCACGCGCCAGACCGGCATCAAGATCAACCGCATCGAAGGCAAGGAAGACGAACTGGTCGAGCGCATCCGCAACGAAGGCGCCAACAGCCCGGCCGACGTGTTCATCACCGTCGACGCCTCGCGCCTGGCCCAGGCCGACGCGCTCGGCCTGTTCGCCCCGGTAAAGTCCGCCGTGCTCGAAGAGCGCATTCCCGCCCACCTGCGTGACCCCGAGAACAACTGGTTCGCGTTCTCGACCCGCGCCCGCGTCATCATCTACAACAAGATGAAGCTGAAGTCGGCCGACGTCGCCAACTACGAAGACCTGGCCAAGCCGGCGCTGAAGGGCAAGCTCTGTTCGCGCTCCGGCGCCCACCCATACAACGTGTCGCTCGGCGCGGCGCTGATCCAGCACTGGGGCGAGGCGAAGACCGAAGAGTGGGCACGCGGCGTGGTCGCCAACTTCGCACGCGCCCCGAAGGGCGGCGACACCGACCAGATCAAGGCGGTGGCGGCCGGCGAGTGCGACGTGGCGGTGTCGAACACCTACTACCTGGTGCGCCTGCTGCGCTCGGGCAAAGCGGAAGACCGCTCGATGATGGAAAAGGTCGGCGTCGTGTGGCCCAACCAGTCCAGCTTCGGCACCCACATCAACATTTCCGGCGGCGGCGTGCTGAAGACGGCGCCGAACAAGGACGCCGCAGTCAAGTTCCTGGAATACCTCGCCTCGGACGAGGCGCAGGCCTATTTCGCCAACGGCAACAACGAGTGGCCGGTGGTGAAGTCGGCCGTGGTGGCGAACCCGGAACTGAAGTCGCTCGGCAACTTCAAGGCCGACACGCTGAACGTGGGCGAACTGGCCCGCACGACGGCCCAGGCGCAGAAGGTGTTCGACCGCGCCGGCTATCGCTGATCCGGCGATCGAAACCCGTCAGCGAAGGCCCCGGTACCGCAAGGACCGGGGCCTTTTCACATCCGCGGACGCCGTAGAATCCGGTCATGTATCAAGGCCGGAGGTCGTCATGCTCGCGTCGCTCACCCTGCTGCTGGTGCTGCAGCTGATCGGGGAAGTGCTGGTCCAGTGGCTGGGGCTGCCGGTGCCGGGCCCGGTGGTCGGCATGGCGCTGCTGTTCGCCGCCCTGATGATCCGCCGCGACACCCCGGCACCGCTGCGCGAAACGGCAAACACCCTGCTGCAGCACCTGTCGCTGCTGTTCGTACCGGCCGGCGCCGGCATCATGGTGCACGCCACTCTGCTCGCCCGCGAATGGCTGCCAACATTGACCGCCGTCGTGCTGAGCTGCGCGATCACGCTGCTGCTCACCGCTGCCGTGCTGCGCCTCGGAGCGCGTGGTCGATGACGGGCGAAATCCGCGAGCTTTGGGTCTATCTGGCGGCCAGCCCGCTGCTCGGCCTCACGCTGACGCTGCTGGCCTACCAGGCGGCGCATGCGCTCTACCTCAAGCTCGGGTCGCACCCGCTGGCCAATCCGGTCGCCCTGGCGGTCGCCCTCATCGTCGCCCTGCTCACGCTGACCGGCACGCCCTACGCCGTCTATTTCGACGGCGCCCAGTTCGTCCATTTCCTGCTCGGCCCGGCCACGGTCGCCCTGGCTGTTCCGCTTTACGCGCAGCTACCCAGGCTGAAGCAGCTGTTCGGCCCGTCCATGCTGGCGCTGCTGGCCGGGTCGGTGGTGTCGGTGCTGTCCGTATGGTGGATCGCGCAGGCGCTCGGCGCCGAGCCGCGTACGCTGCTGTCGCTGGCGCCGAAATCGGTCACCACGCCGATCGCCATGGGCATTTCGGAAAAGATCGGCGGCCTGCCTTCACTGACCGCCATTCTGGTCATCCTGACCGGCATCGTCGGTGCCGTCATCGGCCCCGCGCTGCTCAAGGCCACCGGCACCCGTGACCCGGCGGTAACCGGCTTCGCCATCGGCATGAGCGCGCATGGCATCGGCACCGCGCGCGCCTTTCAGCTCGGCGAGACGGCCGGCGCCTTCTCCGCGCTTGCAATGGGATTGAATGGTGTCGTCACGGCGATTGTCGTGCCGCTGATCGCCCGCTGGTTAAGCTGACCGTGCCGCCCCGAGCACAACATGGGCCATACTTACGCCCCTTGGCCTGCTCCCGCACTCCGCTTCAGGCCCCAACACAAAGCAGCACATGAGCACGCACTCCAGTGAAAAGAAGTACCGCGCCATCGGCCACCTGCCGGAAGGCGACAACGCCGGCCGCCACCCGGCCGACGCCACCGCGCACGCGACCGCTCCGTCGGACATCGTCTGCCGGCTGCCCACCCGTTGGGCCGACTTCACGCTGCACGGCTACGCCGACCCGAAGACCGGGCTCGAACACGTTGCGCTGACGCTGGGCGACTTCAGCGACGGCGCGCCGGTCATGCTGCGCCTGCATTCCGAGTGCCTGACCGGAGACACGCTGTTCAGCCTGCGCTGCGATTGCGGCCCGCAGCTCGAAGCGTCGCTGCGCGCGATTGCTGCCGAAGGCCGCGGTGCCCTGGTCTACCTGCGACAGGAGGGGCGCGGCATCGGCCTGATCAACAAGATCCGCGCCTACGCGCTGCAGGACAGCGGCGCCGACACGGTGGACGCCAACCGCATGCTGGGTTTCGAGGACGACGCGCGCGATTACCGCTACGCAGCGCACATCGTGCGCAGCCTCGGCATCCGTCAGGCCCGCCTGCTCACCAACAATCCGCTGAAGGTGCGGGCACTGGAGAGCGAGGGCGTCGAAGTGGTCGAGCGCATTCCGCTGCACGCCGGTGCCAACCCGATGAACCACCGCTACCTCGCGACCAAGGCCCAGCGCATGGGCCACATCCAGGACTGATGAGCCACGCCGACGCGCAGGACTTCTGGTCTGACAAGTACCGTGCCGTTGGCGAGGCCTATCTGTTCGGCACCGCGCCGAACCGCTTCCTCGCTGCACAGGCCGGCCTGCTCCGTGCAGGACAGCGCGCGCTCAGCGTGGCCGACGGCGAAGGCCGCAATGCGGTCTGGCTGGCCGAACAGGGGCTGGACGTGACGGCGACCGAACTGTCGCCAGTTGCACTCGACAAGGCCGAAGCACTGGCTGCCGCGCGCGGCGTACGGGTCGATTTCGCGCTGGCCGACGCGCTGAACTGGACCTATCCGGACGAAGCCTTCGATCTGGTGGTGGGCATTTTCATCCAGTTCGCGGCACCCGACGAACGCGCCCGGCTGTTCGAAAATCTGAAGCGCACGCTGCGCCCGGGCGGTCGCATCGTGCTGCAGGGCTATACGCCGAAACAGCTCGACTACCGCACCGGCGGGCCGTCGGCCATCGAGAACCTGTACACCGCCGCGATGCTGCACGAAGCCTTCGGCGACTTCGACATCGAGCGGCTGGACGAATACGAGGACGTGCTCGACGAAGGCTCCGCGCATCGCGGACAGTCGGCACTCGTGGGGATGGTGGCGAGAAAGCCTGGCTGAACAAGCGCAGGCTGGTGCCCAGGAGAGGACTCGAACCTCCACGCCTTGCGGCGCTGGAACCTAAATCCAGTGCGTCTACCAATTTCGCCACCTGGGCACGCGGCGCGGATTGTACACCCGCCCCCGGTATACTCGGCGCCCCATGTCGGTCGAACACTACGAAAACTTCCCGGTCGCCTCCCGCCTGATGCCGCCCGCGCTGCGCGAGCCGGTCGCGGCCATCTACTGGTTCGCCCGCAATGCGGACGACATCGCCGACGAGGGCGAGGCCGCCCCGGAGGCGCGCCTGACCGCGCTCGAACTGTGCCGCGAACAGTTGCGCGTCATCGAACGCGGCGGCGTGCCGGACGACCCGATACACGCCCGGCTGGCCCGCACCGTCCGCGCCTGGTCGCTGCCGCTGCCGCTGTTCCACGACCTGCTCGACGCGTTTGCGCAGGACGTGGTGACGACCCGCTACGCAAACGACGCCGAACTGCGCGACTACTGCCGCCGCTCGGCCGACCCGATCGGCCGGCTGCTGCTCTGCCTGTACAAGGTCGATGACGCGGAAAGCCTCGCGCAGTCCGACGCGATCTGCAGCGCGCTGCAGCTGATCAACCACTGGCAGGACGTCGCCATCGACATCGGCAAGAACGCCGACGGCCTGCCGCCCGGCCGCATCTACATTCCGCTCGACACGATGGCGCGCTTCGGCGTGACCGAGGCGCATCTGCGTGAGGCCCGCTGCGACGAAGCCTTCCGCGCCATGATGAAACACCTGGTCGATGACGCCCGTGCACTGATGCGCTCCGGCATGCCGCTGGCACGTCGCCTGCCCGGTCGCATCGGCTGGGAACTGCGCCTGATCGTGCAGGGCGGGCTGCGCATTTTGCAGCGCATCGAACAGGTCGATTACGATGTGTTCCGCCGCCGCCCGAAACTGGGCCGAACCGACTGGCCGCTGATCGGCCTCAAGGCCCTCACCTACCGATGACTCCCGACGAATACTGTCAGGACCGCGCCGCGAAGAGCGGCTCGTCCTTCTATTACAGCTTCCTTTTCCTGCCGCCGCCGCGCCGCCGCGCGATCACCGCGCTGTACGCCTTCTGCCGCGAGGTCGACGACGTGGTCGACGAAACCGAGGACGTCGGCATCGCGCGCACCCAGCTCGCCTGGTGGCGCACGCAGATCGACGCCTGCTTCGACGGCACGCCGGAGCATCCGGTCTGTCTGGCGCTGCTGCCGGCCATCCGCGACTACGGCCTGCCGCGCGAACAGCTGCTCGAAATCATCGACGGCATGGAGATGGATCTCGACCAGTCGCGCTATCTCGACTTCAAGGGGCTGCAGCTCTACTGCTACCGCGTCGCGTCGGTGGTCGGTCTGCTCGCCTCGCAGATCTTCGGCTCGACGCACCGCGACACGCAGAAGTATGCGCACGATCTGGGCATCGCCTTCCAGCTCACCAACATCATCCGCGACGTGGGCGAGGACGCGCGACGCGGTCGCATCTACCTGCCGGTCGAGGAACTGCAGCGCTTCAACGTGCGCGCCGCCGACATCCTGAACGCGCGCTACAGCGACGAATTCCGGCAACTGATGGAGTTCCAGATCGCGCGCGCCCGCCAGTACTACGAACAGGCGATGGCAGCGCTGCCGAAACAGGATCGCGCGGCGCAGCGACCGGGTCTGGTGATGGCGGCGATCTACCGCACCCTGCTCGACGAGATCGAGCGCGACGGCTGCCGCGTACTCGATCGGCGCATCGCGCTGACGCCGCTGCGCAAACTGTGGCTGGCGTGGAAAACCTGGCTGAAAAGTTGAGTACCACGGTCGCCATCGTCGGTGGCGGCTGGGCCGGCCTGGCCTGCGCGGTCGACTGCGTACGCCGTGGGCTTCAGCCGACGGTGTTCGAGGCCGCGCCCCAGGTGGGCGGTCGCGCGCGCACCGTACACATGGACGGTCTGCCGCTCGACAACGGCCAGCACATCCTGATCGGCGCCTACAGCGAAACGCTGGCGCTCATGCGTGCCGTCGGCGCAGACCCCGACGCGCTGCTGCAGCGCTTGCCGCTGGCGCTCGAATTCGACGATGGCTTCTCGCTGCGCGCGCAGAGCAGCGGGCGCCTCGGCATCGCCCTCGCCTTCCTGCGCGCCCGAGGCATGAGCTGGCGCGACCGTCTGGCGGCACTGCGGCTGATGCGCGCGATCCGCCGTGCCCCGGGCGCCGACGAGAGCGTCGCCGCCCTGCTCTCACGCAGCGCGCAGACGCCGGGCGCAATCACGCACCTGTGGGCGCCGCTGTGCGTCGCCGCGCTGAACACCTCGATCGAACAGTCCAGCGCCCGCGTGTTCGCGCGCGTGCTGACCGACAGCCTGATGGGGCCACCGGGCGCGGCCGACCTGCTGCTGCCGCGCGCCGACCTCGGAAGCCTGTTGCCGGAACCGGCGCTGTTCTGGCTGCGTGCGCACGGCGCAGCAGTGAACACCGGAACGCGCGTGCGCACGGTGCGCGAGCGGGCCGACGGCTTCGCCATCGACTGCGCCGACGGCGTGCAGCGCTTCGACCGCGTCGTGTTCGCCTGCAGCCCGCATCAGTTGCCGGCGCTGCTCGGCGACCTGCCGGGCATGGAGACCATCGCGCGACAGGTCGCGGCGCTGGCGTACGAAGCCATCACTACCGTCTATGCCGCATTCGACGCCCGCACGCGTCTGCCCGCGGCGATGACCGGCTTCGTCGCAGGCGAACCGCACTGGGTATTCGACCGCGGCCAGCTCGGCGGTCCGCCCGGCCTGCTGGCCGGTGTCGTATCCGCCGCGGGCGGCACGCGGGAAGAGACGGAACGCACCGTACTGGCCGCGCTGCGCAGCCAGTTCCCCGCGCTGTCCGATCCGCTGTGGGTACGCACGATCAGCGAACGCCGCGCCACCTTCCGCTGCACGCCGGGACGTGCCGCGATCGAACAGCCGCGCGACACCCGCATCGCGATTGCCGGCGACTACCTCGTCGCCGACTATCCGGCCACACTGGAAGCCGCCGTGCGCAGCGGACTCGCCGCGGCCCGCCGTGTCGCAGACGCGCGCTAGCGCGTCAGTCAGCAGGCGCGCCCCCGACGACTGCGCGCCGGGCCGCGCCCACCATTTCTCAGCTCATCACCGCCCGTCGACAACAGGGCTGCCTTCAGACACCCGGCGGGTCCGTTTCACGTGCCGGATGACGATGCTTGCCGAGGGCGGCGATAAACGCCGCCACACCTTCGACCAGCGCATCGTCGCTCGCCAGCACGATGCCCGGATCGGGCAGACCTGAGCTCAACTCGCTTGCGATGCCGGCCTTGCCGAGCAAGGCCTTCGACGCGCCGATGACCAGCATGGTCTTGCCGTGGCGATACTGGTTGGTCACGAACTCCAGCGTCTGGCCGTGGCGGGCCAACAGCGCGACGCCGTCCCCCCCATCCGGCAGGACGAGCGCATCGAACAGCACCGGCGGCGAGTTCTCCAGCGTGCCGGTCCCGTCCACCGACGTGCCGTCGGTGGTCCTGACCGGACCGAGACGAGGCGCGACGACGCATGCAGCGGCACCGGCCGCGCTCAGCGCAGCCTGAACGGCCCCGACCGACGCGCCGAGCACGCCGTCGGCAACCAGGATGGCCACCTTGCGGGTGCGGATCCCGCCGTCGCCGGGCCGCGCGGTGAGGGACAGCGCCGGCGATATGATCACCTCGGGCTCCGCCGGTTTCGCCGACGCTCGCGGCATCGCGTCGGGCAACTTCATGCCCAGTCCGTCGGCGATCTTCGCGGCCATGTCGGCGGACACGTTCACCAGCGAAGCGAGCATGCGTTCGCGGATGGCCGGCACGGTTACCTTGCTCAGTTCGAAGCGGAAGCCACCGACGATGTGCGCCTTCTCCACCTCGGTCTGGCTGTCATAGAACAGCGTGGCTTGCGTGTAGTGATCGGCAAACTTCTCCGGCTTGCCACGCAGCTTGTCGTCGTCGATCGGTTGCGGAAACGACACGAAGCCTGCCGCACCAGCCTGGAACGGGCAGCCGCCAGCCAGCGAGTTCGGCTCGTATGCAACCTTGCCGCGGGCAATGGCCTGGCGATGCAGACCGTCGCGCTGGTTGTTGTGGACCGGCGCCAGTGGTGCGTTGATCGGCAGCTCGTGGAAATTCGCGCCGCCCAGCCGGGTGATCTGGGTATCGATGTACGAATGTATGCGCCCGGCCAGCAGCGGGTCGTTGCTGAAGTCGATGCCGGGCACCACATGCGCGGTACAGAAGGCGACCTGCTCGGTTTCGGCAAAGAAATTGTCCGGATTGCGGTTGAGTACCATGCGGCCGACCGGCGTCACCGGCACCAGTTCTTCCGGGATCAGCTTGGTTGCATCGAGCACATCGAAGCTGAAGCTTTCGGCCTGGGCTTCGGTGAATATCTGCAGGCCAAGTTCCCATTCCGGGTACTCGCCGGCTTCGATCGCGTCCCACAGGTCGCGGCGATGGAAGTCAGCGTCGGCGCCGGCGATCTTGACCGCTTCATCCCAGACCAGCGAGTGGGTGCCGAGTCGGGGCGTCCAGTGGAACTTGACGAAGTGCGACTCGCCCGCCGCATTGACCAGCCGGAAGGTATGTACGCCGAAGCCCTGCATCATCCGCAGGCTGCGCGGTATGCCGCGGTCGGACATCACCCACATCAGCGTGTGCGTGGTCTCCGGCATCAGCGACGCAAAGTCCCAGAAGGTGTCATGGGCTGACGCCGCCTGCGGCATCCCGTTGTGCGGTTCGGGCTTCACGGCGTGCACCAGGTCCGGGAACTTCATCGCGTCCTGGATGAAGAAGACCGGGATGTTGTTGCCCACCAGGTCCCAATTGCCCTCGTCGGTGTAGAACTTGACGGCGAAACCGCGGACATCGCGTGCCGTGTCGACTGAACCCCGTTCACCTGCGACGGTGGAGAAGCGCACGAATACCGGCGTGATCTTGCCGGCCTCCTGGAAGGGCGCCGCGCGCGTGAGCCCGGTCAGCGGCTGGTAGGCCTCGAAATAGCCGTGCGCGGCCGACCCCCGGGCATGCACCACGCGCTCCGGAATGCGTTCGTGGTCGAAGTGCGTGATCTTCTCGCGCAGGATGAAATCTTCAAGCAGGGTCGGTCCGCGCAGGCCGGCCTTCAGCGAACTCTGGTTGTCGGCGACTGCGACGCCCTGATTGGTCGTCAGCGTCTGTCCGCTGGAGTCGGTCCGGGCCCGGTCCAGCGAAGTGGCGCCATCGCCGGTCTTGGCCGAGTGATTGCATTCGCTGAGCGTGCTGGCCGACGTCAGCGCGTTCGCCCGATCCAGCACCTGTCCCGCCGGTGGCGCGATCGCAGTATTCCGTCCGTACTCGCTGCTCTTGCTGGCATTGTGCGGCATTGACCCGGCGAGCGCCTCGACGTCGGCCGCTTGTTGCGCGAGCCTGTGAGCGGCACCGGGGTCGTTTGCCGGGGTGGGCCGCGTGTCGGCGGCAGGGTGGCTGGGGGCTGTCTTTTTCATGGGAGCGTCCTGAAAGGTTGATGCCGCAGCGGCGGTGTGAACGCTGCGAACGGTGCGGATGAGAATCACGACACGCCGATGTCCCTCAGGCCGTGCCGACGTAGCGGCGCCAGGGGCCCGCATGCTGGCCCAGTCGATCGGCGACGATGTCCAGTACCTCCCGGTTCCAGCCCATGCCCATGTGGCTGCCGTCGACCTCGATGTCCTGGGTGAGCCGGGAGCGCGTGCCATGACGGCAGGTTTCCCACGCCACCACACCATCCGACCGGCTGTAGATGGAGGTGGTACGGAGGGGCGGTGGTACGCGAAGGCGCTCGATCCATGACGGATCGATGCTGGCTGCACGACCGCCCAGCACACTTGATAGCCAGCTCGCGTTGCTGTCGGCGGCGCCGCCGTTGAACGGTGTGGCGATGGTGATCACCTGCCGCAGCCTGGGGGCGATCAACTTGCCCAGTTCGCGTGCATACAGGCCACCCAGGCTCCAGCCGATGAGCGTCGCGGGTTGTGCGTGTTTCTCCAGCTGGACGGATATCCGGTCCGCGAGGCCCGCGAGCCAGGCGCCGAGCTCACATTGAGGCCCGACATTGACGCCCTGCCCCCAGTCGAAGGCCTCGTAGCCAAGTTGCCGGCAGTGGGCGCGCAGAATGGACACCGACGTGCCGTCGGTCCCCAGACCCGGGAAGATGACCACCGGATGCCCGTCGCCGGGCACCGCTTCGCGCGGTGCGGAGCATTGCTGGAAGGCGAACTCCATTGCCGCACGAAACGGTTCCAGCAAGGTCAGCGACGGATTGGGAGCCGCGAATGCGTAATCTCTCTTCATGATTGTCCCGCGGTGAGTGCAACGAAGGTGAGGCGTGGAACGCCTCGGGCCCGATCGGCCATCAAGAGGCGTGTGGAGAGTGCTTCGGTCATCGGACCTGCGTGGCAGCACCGACGCAATCCGGCAGCAGGGGAGACCTGCCTTCCGCCTTCAGGGTCGGCCGCAGGAGGCCGTCCGGACGGCGGATGAATCAGCGGCGCCGTCGTAGCCTGGTCCTGGGCGCGGCCGGCACTGACCTGCCGGACAGGGCCGTCAGCGTGTCGTGGAAAAGCTCGATCACGGCGGCGTCGATCTGACGCCTGGCCGCTGCGGTCGCCTGGCCGCGCATCCTCCCGGCCATCCGGTGGGCGCCGCTCAGCCACATGCTCATCAAGGGGTTCGTTCTGCGCACTGGACGGGACGGTGCGCCTGCGTCAGCCGCGGGCGGCGAGCAAATCAGCCTTGCGCGCCGCCATCCGGTCACCCAGTTCGACAAGGTCGAGTGAGGACGCCTTCGCCTTGGGGAACATTTCGTCCTGCTCCTCCTTGACGTGATGTTTGACGTACTCGGACAGCACCTTCACCTTGGCTTCATAGCTTTCGCCGTCCGGGTCGATGCCTTCGATCTGTGCGATCAGGTCCATCAGGCTGGCGTGTTCGACCACGGCCTCCGGTACCAGCAGCTTGTCCTTCAGTGCCGCCTTGACCGCCGGGTAGAAGATCTCTTCCTCGATCTGCGCATGCACGCTCAGTTCGGCACATATCTCGGCGACGAGTGCTTTCTTCTTCTTGCTCGAGTCCGTCTTTTCGTACTCGGCAAACAGGCCGCTGACTGTTCCATGGTCGGCTCTGAGCAGGGCAATGGCGTCCTTTGCGACGGCGGGTGTCTTCGATGCGGCAGTGTTCCGGGTGTTCGTAGTCATGGCGGTTCCTTGGCTTTGTTGCGGATGAGAGAGGTGCAATCAATGCACGAACAGCGCGATCAGGATGATGATCGGGATGGGAATGCCGAGAAGCAGGAGCAACAGTGAACGCATGGTGGCCTCGTGATGTGGAGTGTTCGAACCGCCCCGTCAGGCGTCACGCTGCCGGCCACCGCAGGTCGCTGCCAGGCTGGCGACGAACGCGCCGATGAGCAGGGATACGAAGACCCACAGTGCAGCGTAGGCGGACGCCTTTCGTGCCGCGTCGGCGGCCTCCTTCGCGGCGATTTCGGCCTCGTTCAGCCTGGCCTGGGCACGCGCATAAAGGTCGGTCACGCGTTTCTCCGCGTCCTGCTGCGACATGCCGGTGCGCTGGGCGACCAGCCGACCGACATAACGCAGGTCATCCGGCGGCAGGGGTGCGGAACGGCTGACGTTCATGAATATCCGGCTGACTTCCGCGACATCGACGGACAACGCGCGCTCCGAAGCGGTGACCGGCGTCTCGGCCTCCGACGAACCGGCCGTCGAGGCAGGCCCGTCCGCGCGAAACAGGGCGTCGACGAAGTAGGCCATCGGCCCACCGTCATCCGACGCCGCGCTCCCCGATGCGGCGAGGCCGCCCGCAGCCGCAGAGGCCGTGATCGCTGCGCCGCCGACTGCCGAGGCCCCGGCCTGGATGCCGCCGCTGAGGATGGACCCGATCACCGAGGTCAGCAGCGCGGCCGTGGTCAGCGAAGCGACGGCCCACGCCAGAAAACCATGCGCGGTATCACGGAAGTAGATCTCGTCAGCGGGCGTGTCCATCCATCGTGTGCGCAGCCTGCCAGCCAGATAGCCCCCCATTGCAGAGGAGAGCAACTGCGTGAGCGTCAGCCACACGATGGTGGACACGCCGAAGGTCGCTGCGCTGACGCCTTCGAGCGCCCATGGCGATACCGAAGACAGGCCGAGCCCCACGCCGAGGATCAGCAGGATCAGCGACAGGGCGGCGCCGGCGGCAGCGCCAGCCGCGATGGCCCCCCATGACACGGCGCTGTTCATCGGGCGTGGGCGATCGAGTTGAGTGTCGGACAGGCCGTATCCGCGTGCGGGCGGATCGAGCGGTGCAGCGGTCGAGATTGCCATGACAGTCCTTCTGGTGAAGTGCGGAGTGGCGGGCGTCATGCCTCATGGCATGTGCACGTTGCTGCACGGTAGTGCCCCTGTGACGCGGGGTCCGTTGGCTGGCGCACATAACCGTCATCGGCGTGATCGCTGCCTCGCTCGATCCGTCCCTGACCGGACGGACCTCACCGTCGACCGGAGGTGGATGCGCCGGCCCAGCGCAATGTCATTGGCGCCCGACGCCGCGCTTTCGCATCCGGTGCGTCGTACGGAACCCTCTTGCTGCCCGTGGTCCGCCATGGGCACCGGGTGCCAATGCGCGCAGTCGACACCGGCACGATGCCGCTGCGGTCATCGCCGGTGCTCGAGTTCGAAGGGGTATCGCTGCGTAGAGGAGAGACGTGGCGGGTCGATGCGAGGCCCGGACGCGCGATCGGCGATCGCCGGTGACGCCCTGGTCGCCGACTGTCCGGTCACGCCGGAAAACACCGCGCGCAGGCGCGCATCCGCCCCATGCGCGGGTTCCGTCGCCGGCGCGGGCGCTGCTCGTGACGGTGCGCGAAAAAATCCGCTGATGAGTTCTTCCGCCGCATCGCGAGCGGCGCTCGCTGCCGCAGAGAACCGGTGTCGTGTGACACGACCCTCTCACGCGGCATGCAGACGCACCATCGGCGGCAGCTGCCGCCCCGCGATTACTCGGCTGTGCCGCGCACCTTGACGCGCACGCCGTCGCACTCCACCACCTGACCGGCGCGGATCTTGGCGGTGCGACGCGATTCCGGCTGGCCGTCCACCATCACGCCACCGGCGTCGACGCGGGCCTTGCCCTCGCCGCCACTGGTGACGACACCGGCAATCTTCAGCAGGTCGCACAGGGCGACGTAGTCGCCCCGCAGTTCGAAATCGACGTTTTCCATTGCAGCTTTCAATAGGCGCACAGGCGCTCGCAGGCCTGTGCAATGAGCGCTTCGCTCTTGGCGAAGCAGAAACGGATGAGCTTCGCGTCGAAGCCATCGTGGTGGAAGGCTGACACCGGTATGGTGGCCACGCCCGCTTCGCGCATCAGCCGGCGTACGAACACGGCGTCCGGCTCGTCGGCGATCGCGTGATAGCGGGCGAGCTGGAAATAGGTGCCGGCGCAGTCCAGCAGTTCGAAGCGTGAAGCGGCCATGCGAGCGCGGAAGTCGTCGCGCTTCTTCTGGTAGAAGGCGCCGAGGTCGAGGTAGCGCGAGGTGTCCGCCATGTAGTCGGCCAGCCCGAGCTGGCAGGGCGTGTTCACTGCGAACACGTTGAACTGATGCACGCGGCGGAATTCGGCGGTCAGCGACGGCGGCGCGCAGACGAAGCCCACCTTCCAGCCGGTGACGTGGAAGGTCTTGCCGAAGCTGGACACCAGCAGCGTGCGCGCCGCCAGTTCCGGCACGCGGCAGGCGCTCGCGTGCTCCCGGCCGTCGAACATGATGTGTTCGTACACCTCGTCCGAAATGACCAGAATGTCGCGGCCGTCGCACAGCGCGGCCAGCCGGCGCTGGTCGTCCAGCGACCAGGCAGCGCCGGTCGGGTTGTGTGGCGTATTGGTGACGATGAGGCGCGTGCGCGGCGTGATCGCGCGCGCCACCGCGTCCCAGTCCGGCAGGAAGTGCGGCGCCTCCAGCCGGATGAATACCGGCGTCGCGCCCGCCAGCCGGATACCCGGCAGATAGCTGTCGAAGGCCGGCTCGAAAATGATCACCTCGTCGCCCGGCCCGGCCAGCGCGGTGATCGCGGTGTAGACGGCCTGGGTGGCGCCGGCGGTGATGGTGATTTCGGTTTCCGGGTCGTACTGTGCGCCATACACCGCGGCCATCTTGGCGGACACCGCGGCGCGCAGCGCAGGCTGGCCGGCCATCGGCGAATACTGGTTGTGGCCGGCGTGCATGTGCCGCGCCACCGCATCGAACAGTTCCGGCCCGGCAGTGAAGTCGGGAAAGCCCTGCGACAGGTTCAGCGCGCCCAGTTCGGCCGCTTCGCGCGAAATGACGGTGAATATCGTGGTGCCCACGTCGGGCAGCTTGGACGGCACGCGGCCGCTGTAATCCTGCATGGCAGACATCGCTCTGGCTTGGAGGGCGGATTATGCTTCAGGCCCCGACGCAATACGGCATGCCCGCCCCGCTCCATGACCGACACCCCCAGCCCGCTGCGCATCGACAACGATGTGCTCCACATCCTCGACCAGACCCGCCTGCCCTTCGCCGAAAAAGAACTGCGCATCGACACCGCTGCGCAGGCGGCCCACGCGATCGCCTCGATGCAGGTGCGCGGCGCGCCGCTGATCGGCGCCATCGGCGCCTTCGGTCTGGCGCTGGCGCTGCGTGAGGCGGCCGACGACGCCGCGCTCGACGCCGCCCGAGGCACGCTGGCCGCCACCCGACCGACCGCGGTCAATCTGGCCTGGGCGCTGGACCGGGTCGCACGCGCGGTACGTCCGCTGGCACCTTCGGTGCGGGCCGACGCCGCGTGGCACGAGGCGCTGGCGATCTGCGACGAGGACCGCGCTGCCAACCGCGCCATCGGCGAACACACGCTGGCGCTGATCCGCGCGCTGCCGGCATCCGGCCGCATCGATCTGATGACCCACTGCAACGCCGGCTGGCTGGCCACGACCGGCTGGGGCACTGCACTGTCCGGTATCTATCTGGCGCAGCAGGCCGGGCTGGACATCCACGTCTGGGTGTCGGAAACGCGGCCGCGCAACCAGGGCCTGCTGACCGCCTGGGAACTGGCGCGCGCCGGCGTGCCGCACACCGTGATCGCCGACAACGCCGCCGGTCAGCTGATGCGCGAAGGCCGCGTCGACGCGGTGGTGATCGGCGCCGACCGCATCGCGGCGAATGGCGACACCGCGAACAAGGTGGGCAGCTATCTGAAGGCGCTGGCGGCACACGCGCATGCACTGCCCTTCTGGGTCGCTGCGCCGTGGTCGACCATAGACCAGAGCTGTGCCGACGGCGATGCGATACCTATCGAGGAACGCAGTGGCGACGAGGTGCGCGTCGTGCGGGGCGCCGAGGGCGGCGTCACGGTGCTCGACGCCGGCCGCGCTGTCGCCAATCCGGCCTTCGACGTGACGCCGGTCGCACTGCTGAGCGCCATCGTGACCGAGCGCGGCTCGATCGACTGCGCGGCCGGGCAGACGCCGAAACAGTTCGCGGCCTGACTTCATCCACAGAAGTTAATGTTGTTTCGAGAAAATTGAAACCCTTATGTGACAACGGTTTCCAACTGACGATGTGGGGAAACCACTGACGTTTCGTCAACCTTTAACACGGACACGCTTGTAATCCGCGGCGTGTTGGGGATAATCGGCGGCACTCCACAATACAGGGGCACACCCTGATGACTGAGGTCAGCGGCGCCGACGTGCACTCTGCGGCTCGCCGGTTGGAAGCGTGCGGACTGAACCGCGGTGCGGCTGGCAATGTCAGCGCGCGCCGCGGCACCGCATTCCTGATCACACCGAGCGGACTCGAACCGGATGCGTGCACGCCGGACGACATGGTTCTGGTCGACCAGGACGGCGGTTTCGCAGGCCGGCTCAAGCCGTCCTCGGAATGGCGCATCCATCGCGACATTTATCAGGCCCGGCCCGAAGCCGGTGCGGTCGTTCACACGCACGCCCCCTTCGCCACCGCGCTCGCCTGCGTCGGTGCAGACATTCCCCCGTTCCACTACATGATTGCGCGCTTCGGTGGCGCCACGGTGCGCTGCGCGCGCTACGCCACCTTCGGCGAACAGGCGCTGTCCGACGCGGTGATCGACGCACTCGACGGGCGCTGTGCCTGCCTGATGGCCAACCACGGCATGCTGGTGTTCGGCCGCGATCTGGCTCAGGCGGTCGCGCTGGCGGTCGAATTCGAAACCCTGTGCGAACAGTACTGGCGCGCACTGCAGATCGGCACGCCGCAGCTGATCGACGACGCCGAAATGGCGCGCGTGCTGGTCAAGTTCGGGAGCTACGGACAGTGAATGCGGCGCCGCATCACGGCCTGCCGGTTAAAGAAACCGTGCCCACAGTCGTGAACCGGAACTACTCCTTCTCATCGGGCCTCGCGGCCGACTGCCCTACGAGCTGAGCCGGTCATGCCCACCACTCTTCTGTCACACGGCACCACACCGCGCAATGAAGGCACGGAACGCCAGGTCGAGGCGGAACTGGTGGCGCTCGCCTACCGGCTGACGCCCTTCACGCTGCTGATGGCCATCGTGCTGGCCAGCCTGATCTGGGGCGTTCTGCACAACATCGTCGATCCGCGCGCGCTCAGCGTCTGGCTGGTGGCGATGGTGGTCGTGAACGTCGGTCGTTACGGTCTCATCCTGGCCTGGCGCCACGTGTCGCCGGGCATCAACGAGACGCTGATCTGGAAGTGGCTGTTCATGCTCGGCGTGCTCGCCGCCGGCTCCGCCTGGGGGTCGCTCGGCGTGTTCCTGATGCCGCCGCCGGGACATCCCTACGAAATGGTGGTGCCGCTCTGCCTGGTGGCCGTGTCCGCCGTCGGGCTGTTCTCGCTGACCGGCATGTGGAAGGCCTATCTGTGCATGGCGCTGCCCACACTGCTCCCCACCGCCTATTTCTATCTGCGCTCGCCCGAGCCGGAGCGCGAGGTGCTGGGCGGCTTCATCCTGCTGTTCCTGATGATCGCCGTCGTCAACGCCCGTCGCTTCCAGCGCAACACCGCCGAGTTCATCCGGCTGCGCCTGCACCACGCCAAGGTGGCGCAGGAAAACGAGGAAGCGAAGGAGAACGCCGAACAGGCCAACCAGGCGAAGAGCCAGTTCCTGGCGAACATGAGCCACGAAATCCGCACGCCGATGAATGGCGTGCTGGGCATGGCGCAGCTGCTGCTGCGCAGCGAACTGAACGGCGAGCAGCGGCGCTACCTGGAAACGCTTTACCGCTCGGGCGAAAACCTGCTCGATCTGCTGAACGACATTCTCGATCTGTCGAAGATCGAAGCCGGCCGCTTCGACCTCGTGCGCAGCGAGTTCGACCCGCGGCGCACGCTGCGCGAAGTGACCGAGCTGCTCGGCGCCCAGGCACGTGAAAAGAACCTGACACTGGCACTCGACGTCGACGACGCGGTACCGGGCCGCATCGAGGGCGACCCCGGTCGCCTGCGCCAGATCGCTGTCAACCTGATCGGCAACGCCATCAAGTTCACCGACCACGGCGGCGTGTTCGTCACGCTGCGCGCGCACTCGATGGACGACGACCTGATGCTGCACGACCGCCCGACCAGCGGTTCCGTGCGCATGGTCATGTCGGTCCGCGATACCGGCATCGGCATCGCGCACGACGACCAGGCACGCATCTTCGACGCCTTCGCCCAGGCAGACAACACTGCCTCGCGCCGCTTCGGCGGCACCGGCCTCGGGCTGGCGATTTCGCGTCAGCTGGCCGAAATGCTCGGCGGCTCGGTGACGCTGCGCAGCGCCCAGGGCATAGGCTCCACCTTCACACTGTCGCTGCCGTGCAAGGTGGTATCGACCGGCATCGAGGAAGCGCAGAACAGCCTGTCGCTGCCCACCTTGCCGCGACTGTCCGGCAGCGTGCTGCTGGTCGAGGACAGCCCGGTCAATGCCGAAGTCGCCTCCCACATGCTTGAGGCCTTCGGCCTGCGCTGCACGCTGGCGCGCGACGGTCGACAGGCGCTGCAGGAGCTTGAGCACGCCCGCTTCGACCTCGTGCTGATGGACTGCCAGATGCCCGGCATGGATGGCTTCGAAGCCTGCGAACGCATCCGCGATCGCGAACGCCTGGTCGGCCTGCCGGCCACGCCGCTGATCGCGCTGACCGCCGGCGCCAACGACGGCGACCGCGAGAACTGCATCGCCGCCGGCATGGACGACTACCTGGCCAAGCCCTTCCGCGAAGACGACCTGTACGCCATCGTGCGCAAGTGGCTGCCGGACAACGCGGTGTCCGGCACGCAGTCGATCTCGATCGACGCGATCAACCAGCAGGACCGTGCCCGCTTCGCTGCGCTGTACGAGAAGGAATCGCAGCGCAACGTGCTGGCCATGCAGGAAGCGCTGCGCGAGCGCGACGAGAACACGCTGCGCCGCGCCGCCCACACGCTGAAGTCGCTGGCCGTGCATGCGCAGGCCTTCGACCTGCACGACACGATGCGTCGGCTCGAAGCCGCCGCGCTGGAAAAGGACTGGGCGCTCGCCACCACGCTGGTGCCGATCGCCAGCCGCATGCAGCTCGAGTCGGCGCGTCGCGTACTCGAATGCAGCCTGGACAGCGAAGGCGCGCAGGGCGCACTGCCCGACGCGCTGGACATCCTGATCGTCGACGACGACGAGGCGGAACGCTTCCTGATGCGCCGCTCGCTCGAAGGCGCCGGCTGCACGCACATCCGCGAGGCGGAGAGCGGCGAGCAGGCGCTGCTGATGGTGGGCCAGCAATGCCCGCACGTGCTGCTGCTCGACGGACTGATGCAGGGCATGGACGGCGTCGCCACCTGCAAGGCGCTGCGCGAACACTACAGCGCCGACAAGCTGGTCATCGTGATGCTGTCGGGCATCGAGGACCCGGCCTGGCAACGCGCAGCGATGGACGCCGGCGCCAGCTGCTTCGTCGCCAAATCGGTATCGCGCGACAAGCTGATGGATACGCTGACCGCGCGTCTGGCAGAACTCGACCGCCCGCTGCGCAGTCGACTGCGTGGCAAGCCGCGCCTCAGCGTGGCCTGATCGCCGCCTCCCTGCGCGGCGATCCCCGCGAAGGAGTCCTCGATGCGATCAATCTTCCTTGCACTCGCGCTGTACGCATGCAGCAGCGCCTACGCCATCGATCCCGCCGCCGTGCCGCCGGACAAGCGCACGGTGCTGGACCGCTATCTGACCTCGGCCGAGGCGCACCGCATGCTGAGCGAAAACCCCGGCGGCACGCTCTTCCTCGACGTGCGTACCCAGGCCGAGGTGAGCTATGTCGGCGTGCCGGCCGGCATGGACGCCAACGTGCCCTTCATGCTGGTCGACTTCGACCACTTCGACGCCAAGTCGCGCCGCTTCACGCTGCACAAGAACCCTGAATTCATCCGCTCGGTCGAACAGCGCCTGCAGGCCAAGGGACTGGACCGCAACGCCGACATCGTGCTCATCTGCCGCTCCGGCGACCGCACGGCGCGCGCCGTCAATGCGCTGGCCGCGGCCGGTTTCACCCGGGTATGGACGGTGATCGACGGTTTCGAGGGCGACACCGCGGACAGCGGCGCCGAGCGCGGCAAGCGCACCGTCAATGGGTGGAAGAATGCGGGCCTGCCGTGGAGCTATGCGCTCGACCCGGCACAGGTCTGGCTGCCGCCCGGCGCCCGCTGATCAGCGCCCGGGCAGCATGCGCGACAGCAGCCCGTCGCGATCGATGAAGTGATGCTTCAGCGCGGCCAACACGTGGCCCGCCACCACCAGCATGAAGAACCAGTTCAGCAGCCGGTGCGTCAGCAGCAGCGCCTCGCCCAGCGCCTCGTCCTTGGACAGCAGATCGGGCAGCGGCAGCACGCCGAACCAGACGGTCTGGAAGCCCTTGGCCGAACTCATCAGCCAGCCGGACAGCGGCACGATCACCATCAGCAGATAGAGCAGATGATGGCCGGCCTTCGCCGCCGTCACCTGCCAGGCCGGAATGTCCGCGGGCAGTGCGGGCGGCCGGTGCGTAATGCGCCAGGCAAGGCGCGCGAGCACCAGCAGGAACACGGTGACGCCGGCCCACTTGTGATACGAGTAGAACTTCAGCTTCTGCGGTGACAGCGGCAGTTCGACCATGTAGAGGCCGAAGCCGAACATGCCGAACAGCATCAGCGCGATCAGCCAGTGCAGCGACATCGCGGTGCGGGTATAGCGCATCGTTGTTTTCCTGTGCGAGGGGTGAAGCAGGCTGGAGGCGCATCGGCCTCCGCGAGGTTCGGCATTGTCAGTGCGTCGCAGTTCCGGCGGAAGCCCCGGCCGGTGCGGCCGGGAAAATTGCCCGCAGCCGCCGCAGCCGTTCAGAGACTGATCTGCGTCCCCAGCTCGACCACCTGATTCGGCGGCAGGTGGAAATAGTTCGCCGGCCCTTCTGACTGCCGCATCATCCAGCCGAACAGCGCACGCCGCCACGACTGCAGGTCGTCACCCTGGCCTTCGACCACGGTCGCGCGGGCGACGAAATAGGTGGTGCTCATCGGCTCCAGTTCGAGGCCCAGATCGGCCAGCGCGGCGAGCGCCTTCGGAATGTCCGGTTCCTCGCGGAAGCCGTAGCGCGCCTCCACCGTGTAGTGCTCGCCACCGAGCTTGTGCACTTCGATGCGGTCGATGTCCGGCACGCGCGGCACATCCTCGATCATCACGTGCAGGAAGAACACGCGCTCATGCAGCACCTTGAAGTGCTTCAGATTGTGGAACAGCGCACTGGGCACCGTTTCCGTATCGGACGTCAGGTAGATCGCCGTGCCCGGCACACGCGGAACGTCCAGCGGCGGTCCGCCGATGAAGTCGGCCATCGGGATGTTGATGCGCCGGCGTTCGCGGGTGATCAGCGCAGTCCCCTGCTTCCACGTCGTAAGCATCGTGAACAGCGCACCGCCGAGCAGCATGGGCAGCCAGCCACCGGCCATGAACTTGGTCAGGTTGGACGCGAAGAACAGCATCTCGACCACCAGGAAGACGCCGAGCACGGCGAGCAGCAGCGTCTTCAGGCGACGCTGCGACATGGTCGTGATGAACAGCATCAGCAGCGTCGTGATGATCATGTCGCCCGACACCGCGATGCCGTAGGCCGCCGCCAGTTCGCTCGACGTGTCGAACTCGAGCACCAGCACGACCACGGCGACCAGCATCATCCAGTTCACCGCGGGTATGTAGACCTGTCCGCGTTCGGTGTCCGAGGTGTGCAGCTGACGCAGGCGCGGCAGGTAACCCAGGCGCGTCGCCTGGGCGGTGATCGAGAAGGCGCCGGAAATTGTCGCCTGCGACGCGATCACGGTGGCCATCGTCGCCAGCGCGACCAGCGGCAGCCGCCAGTCCTCGGGGGCCAGCATGAAGAAGGGATTGCTGACGGCCTCGGACGCGCGCAGCACCAGCGCGCCCTGACCGAAGTAGTTGATCAGCAGCGCCGGCGACACGATGAAATACCAGGCCAGCCGCACCGGGCGCCGGCCGAAATGCCCCATGTCGGCATACAGCGCCTCGCCACCGGTCAGCGCAAGGAAGACCGCACCGAGCAGCAGGAAGGCCTGCCCCGGCGTGTCGATCGCGAACGAGACGGCGTAGGCCGGGTTCAGCGCGCGCAACACCTCGGGCGTCTGCGCGATGCTCGATGCACCCAGCAGCGCCAGCACGGCGAACCAGACGATGGTGATCGGCCCGAAGAAACGCCCCACGACAGCCGTACCGGTGCGCTGCACGCAGAACAGCAGGACCAGGATGACGATGGTGATCGGTTCGACCCAGTGCTCCAGAGTGGGCGTCACCACGGCAATGCCTTCGACCGCCGACAGCACCGAAATCGCCGGCGTGATCACCGCGTCACCGTAGAACATCGCGGCGGCGAACACGCCGGCTGCGGTGACCGCCGCAACGCGGCGACGTACGCCGGTGCGCGCCGAACGCTGCGCCAGCGAAGCCAGCGCCAGCGCGCCACCCTCGCCCTCGTTGTCGAAGCGCAGCACGATGAACACGTACTTGAACGAAATGATCAGCGTGACCGCCCAGAACAGCGCCGACAGCGTGGCCAGCACATTGGCCTCCGACAGCGGCAGTCCGTGCGATCCGGCGAAGGCTTCCTTGAAGGCGTAGAGCGGGCTGGTACCGATGTCGCCGAACACGACGCCGAGTGCGGCAAGCATCAGCGGCGCAAGGGCTTTCGGCTCTTGAGTGGCCTGGGTCATCAGGGGAATCGGTGGGAAGACGCTGCCGATACTGCGCCGCACCATTTGCAAGATCAAGTCTTGACGGCGACGCAAGGATGGAGTTTTGCAACAATCACACACCTCCGTTACTTCGATCACGCCATGCCGTCGCACACCGACACCACCGACCTGTCCGCCCTGCGCGACCTGATCCGCCAGTTCGTCGATGAACGCGACTGGGCGCAGTTCCATACGCCGAAGAATCTGGCGATGGCGATGAGCATCGAAGCCGCCGAGGTGATGGAGCACTTCCAGTGGCTGCCCACCGGCCGCGAACTGGCCGACGACAAGCGCATCGCGGTCGGCCACGAACTGGCCGACGTGCTGGTCTATCTGGTGCGTCTGGCCGACGTGCTGGACATCGACCTGCCGGCTGCGGTGGCCGACAAGATGGCGCTGAATCGCCAGAAGTACCCCGCCGACCGGGTGCGCGGCGACGCGCGCAAGTACGACGAGTACCCCGATCGCGAATGAAGCGGGCGAGGCGGCGCAACCGGTTTCCGGGATAATCGCGCCTCTGCCGTCACCGGCGGCGCCCGAACGTTCGAGCGCCCCACTGCTCTACCCGCACATGACTTCATCGCCCTCCCTGCTGTCCCGTCTTCCCCGCCCACGCCCCGGTGGCCGCACCGACTGGCCGAAGCTGCCGGGCGGCGCCCAGGCGCTCGCGCTGTCCGAGCTTGCACGCGAGCTGGGCGCCCCGCTGGTGGTCGTTGCCGCGCGTCCGATGGACGCCCAGCGCCTGCTCGACGAACTGCGCTGGTTCGCCCCAGCCCTGCGTTCATTCCAGCTGCCGGACTGGGAAACCCTGCCCTACGACCAGTTCTCGCCGCACGCAGACCTGGTGTCGGAGCGGCTGGAAACGCTGTACGCACTGATGCGCGGCGAACTGGACGTGCTGGTGGTACCCGCCTCGACCGCGCTCTACCGTCTCGCGCCGCGCGAATACCTGGCGGCCCACACCTTCTTCGTCAAGCAGGGGGCGAAGCTGGACGTCGAGGGCCTGCGCCTGCAGCTCACCGTGGCCGGCTACAGCGCGGTCACCCAGGTGGTCGCGCCGGGCGAATACAGCGTGCGCGGCGGCCTGGTCGACCTCTACCCGACCGGCTCCGCCCTGCCCTACCGCATCGACCTCTTCGACGACGAGGTCGAAAGCATCCGCACCTTCGACGTCGACACTCAGCGCACCGTTTTCCCGACGCAGGAAATTCGGCTGCTGCCGGCGCGCGAATTCCCGATGGACGACAAGGCGCGCGCCGCCTTCAGGTCGCGCTTCCGCGAAACCTTCGAGGGCGATCCGTCGAAGTCGGTCATCTACAAGGACGTGTCCAACGGCGTGCCCAGCGCCGGCATCGAGTACTACATCCCGCTGTTCTTCGAGCGCACCGACACGCTGTTCGACTACCTGCCGGCCAACGCCGTCGTGGCGCTCGATTACGAGGTCAATGACGCGATCGCCGACTTCTGGCGCGACACGAAAAGCCGCTTCGACCTGATGAAGGGCGAACGGGCGCGGCCGATACTGCCGCCGCCGGACCTGTTCCTGTCGGAAGAACAGTTCCACGTATCGTTGGCCAACCGCCCCATCGTGCGCCTCGGCCGCGGCGACGAAGTGGCCGCGGTCACGCCGCTGCCCGACCTTGCCGTCGAGCGCAAGTCGGACGACCCGCTGTTCCGGCTGCGCGCGCTGGTCGCCGCGCAGCGCGTGCTGGTGGTGGCCGAATCGGCGGGCCGGCGCGAAACGCTGACCGACTACTTCACCGAATACGGCTTGGCCAACGCCGCCTGCGACAGCTTCGACGCGGCGCTGGCGAGCGAGGCACGCCTGCTGATCGCCACCGGCCCGCTGGCCGAAGGCTTCGCGCTGACCTCGCCATCGATTGCGCTGGTCACCGAAAGCGAGCTCTACCCGTCGCAGGCCCGCGCGCGCAGCAAGCGCGACGGCCGCAAGGTGACCGCAGAGAACTTCCTGCGCGATCTCACCGAACTGAAGGTGGGCGACCCCGTGGTTCATCTGCAGCACGGCATCGGCCGCTACATCGGCCTGATGCACATGGACCTCGGCGAAGGCGAGACCGAGTTCCTGCATCTGGAATACGCCGACGGCGACAAACTCTACGTGCCGGTGTCGCAGCTGCACCAGATCAGCCGCTACAGCGGTGCGCCCGGCGACCAGATCACGCTGCACAAGCTCGGCTCCGGCCAGTGGGAAAAGGCGAAGAAGAAGGCCGCCGCGCAGGTGCGCGACACCGCCGCCGAACTGCTGGCGCTGTACGCGCAGCGCTCGGCGCGCAAGGGCCACACCTTCGGCTTCAGGCAGCACGACATGGACGCCTTTGCCGAAGGTTTCGGTTTCGAGGAAACGCCGGACCAGCTCAACGCGATCAGCGCGGTGGTCGGCGACATGACCTCCGGCCGGCCGATGGACCGACTCGTATGCGGCGACGTCGGCTTCGGCAAGACGGAGGTCGCGCTGCGCGCCGCCTTCGTCGCGGTGGCCGACGGCAAGCAGGTCGCCGTGCTGGCGCCGACCACGCTGCTGGCCGAACAGCACTACCAGACCTTCTCCGACCGCTTCGCCCAGGTGGCGCACGAGTGGCCGGCGCGCATCGCCGAGATTTCGCGCTTCAAGAGCGCGAAGGAACAGACGCAGGCGCTGAAGGAGGCGGCCGAAGGCAAGATCGACGTGCTGATCGGCACCCACCGCCTGCTGCAGAAGGACGTGAAGTTCGCCCGTCTCGGCCTGGTCATCATCGACGAGGAACACCGCTTCGGCGTGCGTCAGAAGGAGGCGCTGAAGGCGCTGCGCGCCGAAGTCGACGTGCTCACGCTGACCGCGACGCCGATTCCGCGCACGCTGGCCATGTCGCTCGAAGGCATCCGCGACTTCTCGGTCATCGCCACCGCGCCGCAGAAGCGGCTGGCGATCAAGACTTTCGTCAGCCCGTGGTCGCGCGGACTGATCCGCGAGGCAGTGCTGCGCGAGTTCAAGCGTGGCGGCCAGGTGTACTTCCTGCACAACGAGGTCGACACCATCGAGGAAATGAAGACGCGGCTGGCCGACCTGCTGCCGGAAGCGCGCATCGTGGTCGGCCACGGCCAGCTGCCGGAGCGCGAACTGGAGCGCGTGATGCGCGAGTTCACGCAGCGGAAGCACAATGTGCTGCTGTGTACCACCATCATCGAAACCGGCATCGACAACCCGAACGCCAACACCATCATCATCAACCGCGCCGACCGCTTCGGTCTGGCCCAGCTGCACCAGTTGCGCGGCCGCGTCGGCCGCAGCCATCACCAGGCTTACGCCTACCTGCTGACCGACGCGCACGCCAAGCCGACCGAACAGGGCCGCCGTCGCCTCGAAGCGATCCAGATGATGGAAGAGCTGGGCTCCGGCTTCTTCCTTGCCATGCATGACCTGGAAATCCGCGGCGCCGGCGAGGTGCTGGGCGATTCGCAGTCCGGCGAAATGCAGGAAGTGGGCTTCAACCTCTACACCGAAATGCTGAAGAGCGCGGTGAAGGCGCTGCAGAAGGGCGAGGAAGCCGACCTCACGCAGCCGCTGGACATCGTGTCGGAAATCAATCTGCACACGCCGGCCCTGCTGCCGACCAAGTACTGCCCGGATGTGCACGAGCGGCTCACGCTGTACAAGCGACTGGCCAACTGTGAAACCGACGACGAACTGGGTGGCCTGCGCGAAGAACTGGTGGACCGCTTCGGTCCGATGCCCGACCAGACCCGCGCACTGCTCGAAACGCACCGCCTGCGCATCGCCGCCCGGCCGCTGGGCATCACCAAGATCGACGCGCACGAAACGCTGATCCTGATCACTTTCTGCCCCAACCCGCCGATCGAGCCGATACGCATCATCCAGCTGGTGCAGAAGGACCGGAACTTCAAGCTGGCCGGACAGGACAGACTGTCGTGGAAGCGATCCAGTCCCGACCTCGACAGCCGGGTCGGCGCCGTACGTGAACTGATGAAGAAGCTGAGCGGCTGATCGCCGCACCCGGCGCAATGCAATGTACCGGTGCGGCGACCGGCACAGCCCGGCCACACCCGCCCCGGCCTGCGCCGGCGCGGCTTATGCTGTAGCGCCCCGTTCTGGAGTGACAACGATGCGCATACTGATACTGGGTGCCGGTGGGATTGGCGGCTACTTCGGCGCCCGACTGCAGCAGGCCGGTGCCGACATCACCTTCCTCGTGCGGCCGGCGCGCGCCGAACATCTGCGCGAACACCGGCTGCGCGTGTGGAGCCCCTTCGGCGACCTGCAGCTGACGCCGGCGCTGCTGACCGCCGTCGACACCCCTTTCGATCTGGTGCTGCTGTCGTGCAAGGCCTACGACCTGGCGTCCGCACTCGACGCCATCGCGCGGGCGGTCGGGCCGCAGACCGTCGTGCTGCCCTTGCTCAACGGCATCGCCCACCTCGATCTGCTGGACGCGCGCTTCGGCCGCGAGCGCGTGGCCGGCGGCGTCGCCCATCTCGCGCTGACGCTCGACGAGAGCGGCGGCATCCGCCACCTGAATGCAAGCCAGCGCCTCATCATCGGCGCCCGCCACCGGTCTCAGTCGGCCGGCATCGACGCGCTGGGCGGCCTGCTCGCCGGCATTTCACCCGACTACACGGTGTCGGCCGACATCGAACAGGACATGTGGGACAAGCTGGTGTTCATCGCGACGCTGGCCGGCGCCACCTGCCTGATGCGCGCCTCGATCGGCGACATCCTCGACACGCGGGCCGGCCGCGCGCTGATCGAAGGCATGCTGGAGGAAGGCGCGGCGGTCGCCGCCGCCTGCGGCCGCGCTCCGGCCGCGCAGCGCATGGCCGGCTACCGCGCACAGCTGACCGAAGCCGGCTCGACCCTCACCGCTTCCATGCTGCGCGACGTGCTGCGCGGCGCGCGCACCGAAGCCGATCACATTCTCGGTGACCTGTGCCGGCGTGCCGACGCACAGTCGGTGTCGCTGCCCAAGCTCGATCTGGCCTGCTCGCACCTGCAGGCTTACGAGGCGGCGCGGGCGCGGCTGTCGGAATCGTCCGGCTGATCGCCGGGCGCGGTCTGCCTAAGATGCAGCCGGTCCGTCATCCGCTCCCCTCTCCGATGCCCCAGTCCTCTCCTTCTGCCGACGCACCGCTGTTCATCGTGCTCAATGCCGGTTCCGGCAGCAGCGACGCCGAGCGCACGCGCGAAACCATCGAATCGGTGCTGTCCGGAGTCGGTCGCGCGCACCGCATCCTCTACGTCGAGGACGCGCGCCGGCTGCATACCGTCGCCTGGCAGGCGGTGCAGGAGGCGCGCATCCAGAAGGGCATCGTGGTCGCCGCCGGCGGCGACGGCACGATCAACGCGGTGGCGCAGGTGGTGGTCGGCAGCGGCGTTGCGTTCGGCGTGCTGCCGCAGGGCACCTTCAACTACTTCTCGCGCGAATACGGCATTCCGGCGGATACGGCGGAGGCGACGCGCCTGCTGCTGACCGGTCGCATACGACGCGTGCAGGTCGGCTGGGTAAACGAGCGCATCTTCCTGGTCAACGCCAGCCTCGGCCTCTATCCGGCGCTGCTGGAGAACCGCGAGGAATGGAAACAGCAGTTCGGCCGCAGCCGCATCGTCGCGCTGTGGGCGGGCCTGGCTACGCTGCTGCGCGGACATCGCCGGATGACGCTGGAAATGGAACACGCCGGCCGGCTGCAGACGCTGCACACGTCGACGCTGTTCGTCGGCAACAACCGGCTGCAGCTCGAACAGATCGGCATCGCCGAGGCCGCCGCGCTGGACGAAGGCCGGCTGGCCGCGCTGGCGCTGCGCCCGACCGGCCGGCTGGCCATGCTGTGGCTGCTGGCGCGCGGCGCTTTTGGCCGCCTGGGCGACGCCGACGAGGTGCAGAGCTTCAGCTTCGAAACGCTGCGCCTCAGCGTGCTGCGACGCGGTCGGCGCGGCGGCCGCATCAAGATTGCCACCGACGGCGAGGTCGGCTGGATGCGCACCCCGCTCGAGTTCCGCGTCATTCCCGATGCGCTGCCGCTGATCGTCCCGGCCGACGGGGCGGACGGATGAGCGCACTGCTGCTGCAGATATCGGACACCCATTTCGGCACCGAGCGTCCGCAGGTGTGCGAGGCGCTGCGCCGGCTCGCCCATGCGCAGCGCCCACAGGTACTGCTGCTGAGCGGCGACATCACGCAGCGCGCACGTCGCGCGCAGTTTTCCTCCGCGCGCGCCTTCACCGACAGCCTGCAGATCGCGCAATGGATGGTGCTGCCGGGCAACCACGACATTCCGCTGTTCAACCTGCCGGCGCGTCTGTTCGCCCCCTATCGTGACTACCGCCGCGCCTTCGGACAGGCGCACGACGCCGTGCTCGACGCCGACGGCCTGCGCCTGATCGGCCTCGACAGCACCCGACGGCTGCGCCATGTCGACGGCCAGCTGTCGGCAGCGCAGATCGAGCGCGCCGCCGGCTGGCTGGAACAGGCGCCGGCGGGCGCACTGCGCGTGGTCGCGCTGCACCACCCGGTGGCGGTCACCCGCGCCAGCGAGCGACACAACCGCGTACACGGTCATGCCGAAGCGCTGCGCCGCTGGCTGGCGGCCGGGGTGGATCTGGTGCTGGGCGGACACATCCACCTGCCCTTCGTGCGCCCGCTCGACGGCAGCGGACGCGGCGGCTGGGCGGTGCAGGCAGGCACTGCGGTATCGAGTCGCACGCGGCGCGACGCCGGCAATTCGGTCAATCTGATCCGCCGCCGCACGCTCGCGGGGCGCGCGATCTGCACGGTCGAGCGCTGGGACTACCGCAGCGCGGCCGACGAATTCGAAATGGCGGCGCTCAGTGCGCTGCCGCTCGGCAACTGACGCTCGCACGTCCATGCACGCCTCTCTGAGCACGTCTGCACTGCTTGCCGAAACGGTTGCCGCCAACCTGCTGCCGCTGTACTTCGCGCTGCTCGCCGGCGCACTGGCACTCGCCGCCTCGACGCTGCTGTCGTGGCGCCGGCTGCGCCCGGGCGGCGCGGCATCGGCAGCGCGCATCGCCGGCGCTGGCGCGCTGGGCGTCGCCATCGCCGGCGGCAGCTTCGCGCTGATCGCCGGCGCCGTCAGTGCCGGTCACGCACTGACCGAGTTCGACGACGCGCTGGTCACCGCGCTGAGCGCCACACAGCCGGCGGACACGCTGCGCGTGTTCGCGCGCCTGACTCATTTCGGCGACACGGCGACGCTCACCGCGCTCGGCATCGGCGGCGCGCTGCTGTTGGCCTGGCGGCGACACCTCGTGCTGGCGGCCACTTGGGCAGCGGCCATCGCCGGCAACGCGCTGCTCAACGTGTCGCTGAAGGCGCTGTTCGAGCGTGTGCGGCCGGTGCACGACCACGGCTTCACGATCGAAACCAGCTGGAGCTTCCCGAGCGGCCATGCGTCCGGCACGGTGGCCGCCTGGGGCATCGCCGCCTACGTACTGCTGCGGCTGCTGCCGTCGCGCTGGCACCTGCCGGTGGTCCTCGCGGCGGTGGCAATCGCCCTCACCACGGCGGTGAGCCGCGTCGTGCTGCAGGTGCATTTCGCCAGCGACGTGCTGGCCGGCATGGCGTCCGGCGCGGCCTGGCTGACGCTGTGCATCACGCTGTCCGAGTTGCTGCGCCGACGCGTGCCGTGAAAAGATGCACCCGCCCTGCTGCCCCGGAGACCCCGCATGATCGACACTTCCCGCTTCGACGCCGCCTGGTGGGGCGGTTTCATCGGCGACGCGCTGGCGATGCCGGTGCACTGGTACTACACGCGCAACCGTATCGCCGAGGACTACGGCGACATCACCACCTATCTGCCACCGCACAACCCGCATCCGGACAGCTTCCTGTGGCGCAGCGAGTACACCTGCACCGGCAGCACCGACGACATCCTGCACGAGCAGGCACGCTGGTGGAGCGGCCCGCGCGACATCCACTACCACCAGTTCCTGCACGCCGGCGAGAACACGCTGAACGTGCGCCTCGCCATGCTGCTGGCCGAGTCGCTGCTGGCCTGCGGGCACTATGACCGCGACGACTACGCGCACCGCTACACCGATTTCATGCTGACACCGGGCATGCACGGCGACACCTATGTCGAGGAATGCCACCGCGCCTTCTTCCGCAACTACGGCAAGGGGCTGGAAATCGACGACTGCGGCGGCGTGGACATCCACATCGGCGGGCTGGCCACGCTGGCGCCGCTCATCCTGTTCCACGCCGATGACCGCGACGCGCTGCGCGCAGCGGTGATCCAGCATGTCGATCTGACGCACAAGGGCGAGGAGATGGCGGCTGCGGCGGCGCTGTACGCCGACTTCGCCTTCCATCTGCTGCATGGCGCGACGATCGACGACGCGCTGTCGCGCGCCGAGCCCGCCGGCCACCCGGCGCTGACGCATCCCTACCGCGACTGGGCAGCGACGCGCGCGGACGACGACGTGATCGGGCGGCAGTTCAGCCCGGCCTGCTATCTGAAGGATGCGCTGCCCGCAACGCTGTACCTCGCGGTGAAGTACGCCAGCACACCGCGCGACGGACTGCTCGCCAACGTGCGCATGGGTGGCGACAACTGCCATCGCGGGGTCGTGCTCGGCACGCTGCTCGGTGCCGCGAACGGCATGGCAGCGCTGCCGTCGGCATGGGTAGGCGGCCTGTATGCAGCAGCCGAGTGCCGGCGACTGCTGGAGGCGCTGCGCGCCCGCGCCGCCTGAACCTCAGGTAAGAACCTCGGGCTCGGACCTGAGGTTCAGACCAGTACGGCGCGATTGCGTCCGGCCTCCTTGGCCGCATAGAGACGCTCGTCAGCGGTGCGGAACACGTGCATCAGTTCGTCGGCGGCGGCATCGATGAAGGCGCCGCCGACCGACGTCGTGACCACGCCCCAGTCGGCGTTGCGCTCGTGCGGAATGGCCAGTCCGCGCACTTCGGCGATCACCGTTTCGGCGATGCGCTCATAGACCGGCTTGCTGGCCACCGGCATCAGCACGGCGAATTCCTCGCCGCCGTAGCGGGCGGCGAAAGCGCCTTCGGTCAGGCGTTCGGCGTTGAAGCGCTCGACCACACCCGACAGGGCCTGAGCGACCGCGCGCAGGCAGTCGTCACCGGCCAGATGGCCGTAGTGGTCGTTGTATTTCTTGAAATGGTCGATGTCGAGCATCAGCAGCGCAAACGGCCGGCCGCTCTCGCGCGCCTCGCTCCACGCCAGATCCAGGGTGAGGTCCATGTGCCGGCGGTTGCTCAGGCCGGTAAGTCCGTCGCGACTGGCCTGTTCCTTCAGCAGCCGGTTGGCGACCGACAGCCGCTTGCGCAGCGCGGCGATGCGGGTCATCGCCTTCATCTTCGCCTGCAGCACCGCTTCCGGCACCGACTTGACGATGAAGTCGTCGCCGCCGGCCTCGATCGCGGTGATCAGGTTTTCCTGCGTGTCGGAGGCGGTGAGGAAGAGGATGGGCGTCCATGCCCAGTCCTGCGTCGCCTCGATCGCACGGATGCGCGCAGTCGCCTCGAAGCCGTTCATCACCGGCATCTCGATATCCATCAGGATGAGGTCGGGTGCGAGCTGCGCGAACTGCGCCACCGCGGCCTCGCCGTGCTCGGCCACCGTCACCTCGTAGCCGAACGACGCGAGCCGCACCGACATGACAGCCGCCATGGCGCGACTGTCCTCAACCAGCAATATCTTCATGTGTTCCCCGGAGAAGCCGATTTCTTTTTCTCGTTGTGAACACTATTTCGGCTACGCCGCCCGGCGCTTTAGGAGGAAAAATTACCCTCGCCGCACCCGGCCAGCGCCTGTGTCAGCGCCGGTACGGCCTCGAAGATGTCCGCCACCAGCCCATAGTCGGCGATGCCGAAGATGGGCGCGTCGGCATCCCGGTTGATGGCGACGATGACGCGTGAATCCTTCATGCCGGCCACGTGCTGGATGGCGCCGGAAATGCCCACCGCGATGTACAGCTCGGGCGCGACGACGCGGCCGGTCTGGCCGACCTGGCTGTCGTTGCCAACGAAGCCGGCGTCGACCGCGGCGCGGCTGGCGCCGAGGGCTGCGTTCAAGGTGTCGGCCAGCGGTTCGAGCAGGCGGCGGAAGTTGTCGGCGCTGCCCAAAGCACGACCGCCCGACACCACGACGCGCGCGCTGCCCAGATCCGGGCGCCCGCCCTGCACGCGCTGGCGCGCCACCAGGCGCGAGCAGGCCGGATCGGCGGCGGCGGCCAGCGGCAACACCGGGCAGTCGCCGCCGGTTGGCGCCGCGGCAAACGCGGTCGCGCGCACGGTGAGCATCTTCAGCGCATCGAGCGACTGTACGGTGGCCAGCACGTTGCCGGCGTAGATCGGGCGCACGAAGGTATCGGGCGATTCGATGCGCACGACGTCGGTAACCGGCGCCACGCCCAGCCGCGCCGCCACCCGCGGCAGCAGGTTGCGGGCAAAGCCGCCGGCCGCCGCAACCACGTGCGTGTAGTGACCCGCCGTATCGGCGAGCACCGACCGCAGCAGTTCGGCCAGCGGCTCGGCCAGCTGATCGGCGTAGTGCGCGGCGTCGGCGTGCAGCACGCGGGCGACACCGGCGATCCGGCGCGCCTGCGCGGCCACGGCGGCGCAGTCATGACCGGCCACCAGCAGATCGATCTCGCCACCGAACTGCAGCGCCGCCGTCACGGCGTGCAGCGTGACCGGGTGCAGCACGGCGTTGTCGTGCTCGGCAATCACCAGGGTTTTCATCGCATCTCTCCTCAGATCACCTGCGCCTCGGCGCGCAGGCGTTCCATCAGCTGGGCCACGCTGTCGACGCGCACGCCCGGTGTGCGCGCCGGCGGCGGCGCCATGTGCAGCGTGCGCAGGCGTGGCGCGACATCGACGCCCAGCGATTCGGGCGTCACGCTGTCGACCGGCTTCTTCTTCGCCTTCATCAGATTGGGCAGCGACACGAAGCGCGGCTCGTTCAGGCGCAGGTCGGTGGTGAGTACCGCAGGCAGCGTCAGCGCCAGCACTTCGCTGCCACCGTCGATCTCGCGCGTCACTTCGATGTGGCCGTCACCGGGCCGCAGCTTCGACGCGTTGGTCGCCTGCGGCCAGTCGAGCAGCGCGGCCAGCATCTGGCCGGTCTGCCCTGCGTCGTCGTCGATCGCCTGCTTGCCGCAGATCACCAGTTGCGGCTGCTCGCGCTGGCACAGCGCGTGCAGCAGGCGGGCCACGGCCAGCGGTTGAAGTTCGGCCGCGGTATCGACCAGCACGGCGCGGTCCGCCCCCATCGCGAGCGCGCTGCGCAGCGTGTCCTGACAAGCGGCGACGCCGCAGGACACGACCACCACCTCGCTGGCGACGCCGGCCTCCTTCAGCCGCACCGCCTCTTCCACCGCGATCTCGTCGAACGGGTTCATCGCCCGCTTGGCGCTGCCGATGTCGACATCGCTGCCGTCGGCCAGCACACGCACCTTCACGTTGTGATCGACCACCCGCTTCACCGCCACCAGCACCTTCATGACACGCCCTCCTCCAGCTCGCGCAGATAGGCCCACGGATAGATGCCGCGCCGGTGGCCGTCGGAGAACACGAGGTTCAGGCCGGCGTCCGCCATCGCGTGCGCCTCGGTCAGCACGACGCCGCTGCAATCCGGCGCCGCGACGCCGGCGCGCGCCGCCTTCGTGCAGAAGGCGCAGCGGCAGCGGGCGCGCAGCAGCGCGTGCGGCAATGCGCTCTCGCTGCCGTCGTCCCATTCGATGCGCAGCAGACGCGAGGCGCTGTGCACGGTGACCGACCGCGGCAGCGCATTCACAGCATCGCTCCCACGCCTTCGGCGCCGACGTGCCAGTCGTGCCCGGCCAGTCCGCCCTCCTTCAGTTCTCCACCCATGGCGGCGAGGCTCTCTTCGCGGATGAGCGCCTTCAGCTGGCGGTGCAGCGCGAGGAAAGTGGGCGACGAGGTCATGTCGGGCGTGCGCGGGCGCGGCAGCGGCACCGGGATTTCCGCCTTGATGCGGCCGGGGCGCGCGGTCATCACGTAGATCTTGTCGGACAGGAAGATGGCTTCCTCGATGTCGTGCGTGATGAACAGCACCGACAGCTGCAGCTGCTGCCACATATTGGTCAGGATCTCCTGCATCACCACGCGCGTCTGCGAATCGAGCGCGCCGAAGGGCTCGTCCATCAGCATCACCTGCGGGCTGGTGGCCAGCGCGCGGACGATGCCGACGCGCTGCTTCATGCCGCCGGAGAGCTGGTCCGGATAGTGGTTCTCGAAGGACAGCAGGCCGGCCAGGCCGAGCAGCGTGCGCGCCTTCACTTCGCGCGTGCTGCGGCTCACGCCCTGCATCTTCAGGCCGAACTCGACGTTCTGCCGCACGCTGAGCCAGGGGAACAGCGAGTACTGCTGGAACACAACGCCGCGGTCGGCACCCGGCGCGGTCACGGCACGGCCATCGACCGTGACCGTGCCTTCATCGGCGCGCAGGAAGCCGGCCACGATGTTCAGCAGCGTGGACTTGCCGCAGCCGGACGGTCCGACGATGGACACGAATTCGCCCGGCTTCACGTCCAGTGACACGTTCTTCACCGCGTCGAAGGGCACGCCGTTCTGCGTAAAGCGGATGTTCACGTCGCGGATGTCGATGTGGCCGGTGGCCGATCGGGTCTGTACGGTCGATGCAGTCATCGCGAGTTCTCCTTTCCACTGCTCGCCTGCCACGGCATCAGCAGCCGGCCGAGCAGGCGGATGCCACCGCTGCATACGAGGCCGAGCACGCCGATCACCAGCATGCCGATGACGATGTTCGAGTACTCGATCAGCGAGTACGCCTCCCAGGTGAAGTAGCCGACGCCGTACTGACCGGAAATCATTTCCGCGGCAATCAGCGACACCCAGGCCACGCCCATGCCGACCGCCAGACCGGTGAAGATGTGCGGCATCGCGCCGCGCAGCACCACCTGGGTCATCAGTGCGAACTCGGTGGCACCGAGACAGCGCGCCGCCCGCACCAGCACTGCATCCATCGACGCCACGCCGTGCATGGTGTTGAGCAGGATGGGGAAGAAGGCACCGATGAAGGTGATGAACACGATGCTCGTTTCGGTGGTCGGCCACAGCATGATGGAGATCGGCACCCAGGCGATGGCCGGGATCGGGCGCACGATTTCCATCGCCGGGAACAGCAGGCTGCGCACCCGGCGGTAACGCCCGATCAGCAGCCCCAGCGTCACACCGAGCACGGTGGCGATGGCGAAGCCCAGCATGATGCGGCGCAAGCTCAACATCACGTGCGTCGCGAAGCCCTTGTTGCCGAACAGGTTCATCGCATCGCCGAACACCTCGACCGGACCGGGCACGTTGGTGAAGCGGATGTAGAACACCCAGCGATAGGTGGTGGCCAGGTGCCAGAAACCGATCAGCAGCACGATGGACAGGGCACTCAGCGCCCAGGTAGGCAGTTCGCGGCGCAGCGTGCGCCCCAGCCGCTGCGCCGGCGTCAGCCGGAGCGGTGCGGCGGTGGCCGGGGCGGCGGGCGCCCCGCCGGGCACCGCGACCGGCGCCACCGCGCGCACCGGCGCGGGTGCGTCGGCCGGCGCGGCATCCGGCGGGGCGGCGTCATCGATCGAGTGCATCCTCATGACGGTCGACATGGCTCATTTCCTCACGGTGGCGACGGCGAGTGCGTCGGCATAGCTGCCGAGCTTTCCGCCATGGGCGGCGGCGTGCGCCTCGGCGTCCTTCTTCAGCAGGAAGGGCGTGATGGCCGCACCGCCCTTGCCGCCCAGCGAATAGAAGGCCTTGTCGGCGAACAGCTTGATCTTGAAGCTCTGGTCGAACACGAAGGCCACGCCCACCTTCTTGCCCGCCTTGGTCGCCGCATTGACCGCCGCCAGCGTGCATTCGGCCGACTTGTAAGCAGTCAGCGCGCCGCCTTCGATCCACACCTCGCCGGCCTCGCGCGGCTTGTCGATGCTGCCGCCGCACAGCGGGTCGGTGCCCGAGATTTCGTAGCTCGCGAAGCTCGCCTTCTGCTTGGCGTAGTCCAGCCCCAGTTCCTTGTAGGCCTGCATCAGGTAGGACTCGTCCACCCAGGCGTCGGCGTCGAATTCCTTCACCCGGCCCATGCGCTGCAGCACGCCGTGGTCGTACTTCACCGTCTCGACCCACTTCGGCTTGATGGTCGGGTCCAGCGTATGCACGCCGCCCGGGCCGAGGAACATGTAGGCCACTTCCTTCTCGACCCGCGTCCATTCCTCGATCTTGGTGGCCGCCTCGACCGGGTTCTTGCGCACCCAGTCGTTCGCCTCCATCAGCGCCTTGATGTAAGCGACGACGAACTCCGGATATTTCTTCGCGAAGTCCTCGCGCACGACGACGCCGTGGAAGGTGGGCACCTTGGTTTCGACGCCGTCGAAAATCTTGCGTGCGAAACCGCGGTAGGGCAGCAGCTCGGCGAAGGGCACGAAATCGGCGTGACCATCGATGCGCTTTTCCTGCAGGCTGGAGGTGCCGACTTCCGGGCTCTGGCTCGACAGTTCCCAGACATCGCTCTTCCAGCCCTTGTCCTCCATCGCCTTCAGCAGCATGCCGTGCGCGGCCGAGCCGAAGGGCACCGACACCTTCTTGCCCTTCAGGTCGGACAGCTGGTAGTAGGGCGAATCCTTGTGCACCACGATGCCGTTGCCGGCGCCGTCGGCGTTGTAGGCAATCAGTGCGATCAGCCGGCTCTTCGTTTCCGGGCTGGCCTGGAAGGTGGCGCCATTCACCAGCAGCGGGTAGTCGCCCATCATGCCGATCTGCAGCGTGTTGGCCACCATGCCGTTGGTCACCGGCGGGCCGGAGGTGAAGTTCTGCCATTCGAACTTGAACTGGATGTCCTTGTACTTGCCGGTCTTCGGCAGGTGCTTTTCGAGCAGGCCCAGTTCCTTGATGACGATGCCGCCGGTCACCGTGTTGGTGGTGGTGTTCTGCGTGCCGATGCCGACGGTGACGACCTCGGCCAGTGCGCCGGTGGCACAGCAACCCAGGGCTGCGCCGAGCAGCAGTGCGCGGGTCGTGCCGGTTACGCGACCCAGGGTCTTCTTCATAACGTTCATGGCTTCACCTCTTCCTGTCAGTTCAATGAATGAATCGAAGATTTGCTGCGTGCTTGCTGTATGGGTGGCCGGCGCTCAGGCGCTCTCGAACAGGTAGTGCCTCTTGTCCTTCACGTTGGCCCACTCGTCCGCATCGGGCAGCGGATCGCGGGCTGCGGTGATCAGCGGCCATTCGGTGGCGAGTCGGGCATTGATGGCGATGAACTCGACCTGGTCGGCCGGCAGGTCCTCCTCGGCAAAGATGGCCTCGGCCGGGCACTCCGGTACGCAGACGCCGCAGTCGATGCAGGCCGCCGGATCGATGACCAGAAACTCCGGCCCCTCGTGGAAGCACTCGACCGGACAGACCGACACGCAGTCGGTGTACTTGCAGCGCACGCAGGCTTCGGTGACGACGAAAGTCATGGTGTTCTCCCTATTTCTGGGCCAGCGAAATGGCGGTCAGCGCGAGACGGGACAGCTTGCGCACGTCCGGGTCGGCGTCGTCGAGCGCCTTCTCCAGCGCCGGGATGGCGCGCGGGTCGGCCAGTTCGCCCAGCGCGATGGCCGCTTCCTTGCGCAGATTGCCGATCGGGTGGGCCAGCGCTTCGACCAGCGCCGGCAGGGCTGCAGCCGCCTTCAGCAGACCCAGGCTGCGCGCCGCCTTGACGCGCACCTGCCAGTACTCGTCCTGCATCGCGCGTATCAGGTCGGGCACCGCCAGCGCGAGCCGCAGCTTGCCCAGCGTCTGCGCCGCCTCGTCGCGCACCATCCAGGCGACGTCGGTCAGCGCGCGGGTCAGCGACGGCAGCACGCTCACCTCGCTCGAATAGCCGATGGCGCCGATGGCGATGCGCCGCACTTCCGGGTCCGGGTCGCGCGCGGCGATCTCGGCCAGCGCGCCGACCGCCTCCGCCTTGCGCAGGTAGCCGAGCACGCCCACCGCCTCGCGCCGCACGGCGGCGTCGCCGTCCTTCAGCGCCTCCATTGCCGGCGCGAAAGCGGCATCGACGCGCAGCGCGCGTACCGCGCGCAACGCCAGCATGCGCACTTCGGCCGTGTGGCCGCTGAGGAAGGGAATCAGCGGCGCGGCGGAGGCGCTTTCCTTCAGTTCCGACAGCACTTCGCCGGCGGCTGCCCGCACCGCCGCGTCGGCGTCGAGCAGCATCGGCGCCAGCGCCTCGACCACCTCGGCGTCCTCGTAGCCTTCGAGCGCGCGCACCGCCTCGGTCCGCACGGTGGCGTCGGCGTCCTTCAGCCGCGGCAGCAGCAGCGGCACGATGTCGTCCTCGTCGCCGTAGGGCAGGTCGATCACCGCCAGCCGGCGCACTTCGGCGTCGGGGCTGGTGAGCCGCTCGACAATGGAACAGGTCAGGGTATCCATCGTCGGCTCCTCAGCGCAGCAGGTAGGGAATCGACACGCTGACCGCGCCGGTCGGGCAATCGGTTTCGCAGGGCAGGCAGTACCAGCACTCGTCGAACTTCATGAAAGCCTTCTTGGTCAGCATGTCGATGGCCAGCACGTCGAGCGGGCACACATCGACGCACACGGTGCAGCCCTTCTCGGCGATGCATTTGTCGTTATCGACACTCACCGGCACCTGGGTCGGCGTAGCAGCTATGGTCATGGCGAACTCCTTGATGGATGTGTCGGTGGAATCAGGCGGCTTCGGCGTTGCGGGCGACGCGCAGGCGCTGGTAGGCGCTGCGCTCCTCGTCGTCGATCGGCACGATGTAGGGCTCGATCGGCTTCTTGCGCATCTGCATGCGGCCGTCCTCACCCTTGCTCAGCAGCGTGTGGCAGAACCAGTTTTCGTCGTCGCGCTCGGGGTGATCGACGAAGTAGTGGTAGAGGCCCCAGCGGCTCTCGGTGCGGAACAGCGAGGCGCGCGCGGCCATTTCGGCGCAGTCGAGGATGGAATGCGCTTCCATCGCGCGCATCAGCTCGTGCGGGTTGGCGGCGAACATCGCTTCGGTGTCCTCGCGGATTTCGTCGAAGCGGCGCAGCGCGATCTCGTACTTGCGGGTGATCTTGGGCGGCTGCAGGTAGTCGTTCACCAGGCGGCGCGTCTTGTATTCGATCTGGAAGGGTGTGAGGCCGTCGGTGCGACCGAGCGGCGCCAGGATGCGCGCCTCCTCCGCCGCGACGTCGCCAGCGCTGACCGCGCCCAGGCCGTGCTCGGCGCAGTAGGCGGCAGCGTTCTCGCCACACAGCCGGCCATAGACGAAGGCGCCCAGCATGTAGTTGTGCGGCACGCTGGCGCAGTCGCCGGCGGCGTAAAGCCCGGGCACCGAAGTCGCGCCACGCGCGTCGGTGTGGATGCCGGACGCGCTGTGGCCGCTGCAGAAGCCGATTTCCGAGATGTGCATCTCGACCATCTGCTTGCGGTAGTCGTTGCCGCGCTTTTCGTGGAAGCGGCCGCGGCTCGGACGTTCGTTGGTGTGCAGGATGTGCTCGATTTCGCTGATGGTTTCTTCGGCGAGGTGGTCGAGCTTGAGGAACACCGGGCCGTTGCCGCCTTCGAGTTCGTTGTAGAACTCCATCATCATCTGGCCGCTCCAGTAGTCGCACTCGATGAAGCGTTCGCCCTTGGAGTTGGCGGTGAAGCCGCCGAACGGGCCGGTCACGTAGGCACAGGCCGGGCCGTTGTAGTCCTTGATCAGCGGATTGATCTGGAAGCACTCGAGATTGGCCAGGTCGGCCCCGGCGTGATAGGCCATCGCGTGGCCGTCACCGCAGTTGGTCGGGTTCTCGTAGGTGCCCATCAGGTAGCCGGAGGCCGGCAGACCGATGCGGCCGGCCGCGCCGGTGCTGAGCACCGCCGCCTTGGTGCGGATGACATAGACGTCGGCGGTACGGCAGTCGAAACCCATCACCGCGACCACTTCGCCGCTTTCGCCGGTCAGCACGCGGGTGACGACCACACGGTTGGTCACCTCGACGCGTGCCTTCTTCAGCTGGCGGTAGAGGATCTTCTTCATGTGGTGACCTTCGGGCATCGGCAGCACGTAACTGCCCAGGTGATGCACCTTGCGCACCGCGTAGTCGCCGGTTTCGTCCTTCTCGAACTTGACGCCCCAGCGGTCCAGCTCGTTGATCATGTCGAAGCTGTTGGCGGCGTAGGCCATCACCGCTTCCTGATCGACGATGCCGTCGTTGGCGATGGTGATTTCCTTGACGTACTGCTCCGGCGTGGCGTGGCCCGGAATGACGGCGTTGTTGAGCCCGTCCATGCCCATCGAGATGGCGCCCGAACGTTTCACGTTGGCCTTGTCGATCAGCAGCACGCGCAGCTTGGGGTTCTTCTCCTTGGCCTTGACGGCGGCCATCGGGCCGCCGGTACCACCGCCGATGACGACGAGGTCGAATTCCATGTCGATGCGTTTCATGTTCTCTCCTTGATTTGGGGCTGCACTGTCGCGCCAGGACGCGCCGTTGCGAACGAAGAATTCCTGCGTTGCTTTCCAGCGGTGGATCAACTTCGGTCTATGCGCAGGCGGTACTGGAAGGCATCGCCGCGGTAGTAGAGGAATTCGAAATCGATGGGCCGGTCGTCGGCCCAGGTCAGGCGTTCGATGCGCAGCAGCGGCGAGGCTTCCGCGATGTCGAGATGACGGGCCAGCGACTCGTCGGCCGAGATCGCCTCGATCTGCACGTCGGCGTGCGTGAGGTTGCGGCCGAGGTCGTTTTCGAGAATGACGAAGATGTCGCGCGTGGCCAGGTCTTCCTGGGTCAGCCGTTCGCCGATGTCCGGCGGGAAGTAGCTCACGTCGACCGAGATGGGTTCGCGATTCAGGTAGCGCAGGCGCTGTATCTCGAACACCGGCGCCTCCGGCTTCAGCTGCAGCCGCTGCGCCACCACGGCACTGGCGGCGACCGGCTTCGCGCTGAGCAGCAGCGAGTAGGTTTCGTAGCCGGAGGTGGACATCGCCTCGCCGAAACCCTGCAGCCGCGACAGGCTCTGGAAGGCCTTGGGCTTGGCGACGAAGCTGCCCTTGCCCATCACCTTGAAGATGAGCCCCTCCTTCTGCAGATCGCCCAGTGCCTGCCGTATCGTGATGCGGCTGACATCGAATGCCGTCATCATCTGGCTTTCCGACGGCATCTGCGAATGCGGCGGGTAGCTGCCGTCGAGAATGCGCCGGCGCAGGATTTCCCGGATCTGCGTGTACAGCGGCATCTGCGATACCGGCGACAGCGCGTCCTCGACCTCCGCCGCGCCCGGGGGCGCGATCTGCTTGCGGTGGGGTGCCATGTTCGAGCTCCTGTTCAAGAACCTGTTATGACGGGTCATGTCATGCAAAGTCAGTGCCAATTTTTTCGCTCCGCACAACATGTTCAGAAATCTTTGATTTGACTGTGCTTTTCGTCGAGCAGCCGGTTCAGCACAGGCGGTCTTGCGCACCGCATTGCTGCACCGCCACAGTGCCCTGCACCAGCGCGACCGCATGCACCGGCCAGGCCGCCAGCGCGCCGGTCGCCATCAGCAGGCACAGCACCACACGACGAAAGTGACGCGGGTCCAGTCCGCGGTAGAGCCGTTCGCCGAGCAGCCCGCCGCCGTGAAAAAGTGGCGCCAGCAGCAGCCCCTGCAGCAGCAGCGACAGGCCGAACAGGCCCGACAGCACGATGGCGATCAGCGCCAGCGGGTAGAGGCATCCGAAATAGACGAGGAAGCTGGCGCGCGCCCGGTGACTGTCGGTTTCGACGCCCAGCAGATAGAGGACGGCCGGCGGTCCGCCGACACCGCCGAAGCCGGTCAGCACGCCGCTGAACAGACCCGCAGAGATCGAGCCCGCGTGACTGCGGCCACGCACCAGACGGGCGCCGGTCAGCAGCACCGCTGCACTGGCGATCACGGCGACGCCGATCACCTGGCCGAATAGTCGCGCCGGCAGTACGCTCACCAGCCACAGTCCGAGGGGAATGCCGGCACAAGCGGCGCCCAGCATGGGCAGCAGCACCCGGTGATCGACCAGCCGGCGCACCGACGGCGCCAGTGCATGCGTCAGCGGAAGCGCGTTCAGCAGCGTCACGATGCACAGTGTGTCGCGCGCCGACGCCACCGTGGACAGCAGCGGCGCCATCAGCAGCGCGGCACCGAAGCCGGTCATGCCGCGCAGCACGCCACCGGCGATCACCGCGCCGGCAATCACCGACCAGCTCGCGAGCGCGCGGTCCGGCCACAGCGTGTTCAGCAGCGAAGCATCCAATCGGTTCTCCCCGGCAGGACAGGCCGCCTGCGCATTTCGCAGCGTCCGCACCCAACCTGTCATGACAGGTCATGTCGAGCAAAAGCCGGACCAGCTCGCGCACGCGCAGCGTGCCGGTCGTCAAACCCTTTGCGGTCGCGGTTTCCGTCAGGAGGTGACGACTCGTGCGCGGCGCCGCCATGGTCCGGCGCGGTGCGCATGCATCGGCGACGCCCTGCTTGCGTGCGTTCATGCCAGTGCTCCGAGACTGACCAGCCCGAAGCCGGCAAGCAGCAGCCACAGCCACAGCAGCGCGGCCAGTGCCCACACGCGCCAGCCGGCATGCGCCATGTCGGCCAGCCGGGTGTTGGCACCGAGCGCCGCCAGACCGACTGCCAGCAGCGCCTGCGCGGCTTCCGCTCCGGCGGACTGCAGCCACAGCGGCAACAGCCCCGAGGCGTTGAGCGCCATCATCACGACGAAGCCATACAGGAAGAGCGGCACGCCCGGGCTGCGCAGCGACGTGGCGCCCGGCACGCGCAGCCCGGCGGCGATCAGCATCACCACCGGCGCCAGCAGCATGACGCGCATCATCTTCTCGACCAGCGCGCTGGCGGCCGCCTCAGGTCCGGCCGCGGCAGCGCCGGCGACGACATGGCCCAGTTCGTGTACCGAGAGGCCGACCCAGAGACCGAATGACGAGTCGTCCAGACCGCTGAGCGGCCGCAGCAGCGGCAACAGATACATGCCCAGCGTGCCGAACACGACCACCGCCAGCACCGCCGCCGACACATGGCGTGCGCGGGCGCCGATCACGCTGTCGGCAGCGGCCACCGCCGCCGCACCGCAGATCGCGCTGCCGCAGCCGATCAGCACCGCGGCCTGCGTGTCGAGCCCGAGCCGACGGCCCAGCGTCAGGGCCAGCGCCAGCGTGCTGAGCACGATCGCCAGCGCCATCGCCAGCCCGCTCCAGCCCACGCTGCCCAGTTCGTCGATGCCGATGCGCAGACCGTACAGCGCGATGCCGGCGCGCATCAGCGTGCCACGCGCCAGGCGGAATCCATCCGCGCCGCGCGTCGGCAGCGCGGGCCACAGATTGCCGACCACGATACCCAGCGCCACCGCCAGCGGCAGCCACCCGAAACCGTGCGCCGACACGCCCGGCACGGCGGACAGCGCCGCCGCGGCAGCCGCAACGGCCACCGACGCGACAAGGCCGGTCGGCAGGCTGTAAGCAGTGAGGGCGGTGGTCGAATTCATGGATGCGTCGCGGGCTGCAGGAAAGTGAGTGCAGCGTAAGCGGCGCGCCATTCATTCTTCTATATCATGCAAATCACTGATCGATTACCGTGGGTAATGCATGAACCTGCATCTTCTGCGCATCTACGTGAAGGTCGTCGAAGTCCAGAGCTTTTCGCGTGCCGCGGAAGCGCTCGACATCACGCAACCCGCCGTGTCGAAAGCAGTGCGCGAGCTCGAATCCCAGCTCGAAACGGTGCTGCTGGATCGCCGCGGCAAGACCTTCAGGCCGAGCGAATCGGGTCGCGCACTGTACGACTACGGACGCAGCATCCTGGCGCTCGAACGCGAGGCGACCGAAACCATCCGCGCCTACAGCTCGCTCGAACGCGGGCGTCTGACCGTAGGTGCGAGCACCACCATTGCCACCTACTGGCTACCGCCCTTCCTGGTCGATTTCCACGCCCGCCACCCACATGTCGAACTGCAGGTGATCAGCGGCAACACACGGCAGATCGCTGACCTGCTGCTCGATTGCCGGGTCGATGTGGCGCTGGTCGAGGGCGAGGTCGACGACGCGCGACTGAACCGCCGCATCTGGCGACGCGACGAAATGGTCATCATCGCGCCACGCGATGCCGATCTGCCGACCGGCGGCGTGCTGCGGCCGGCCGATCTGGTCGACCACACGTGGATCGTGCGCGAACGCGGCTCGGGCAGCCGTGCCGCCACCGACCGCGTACTCGACGAGATGGGCCTGACGCCGGCACGCGCGATCGAGGTGGGCAGCAACGAAGCCATCGTGCAGACGGTGGCCGCCGGCCGCGGCCTGGGCATGGTGCCGCGCATCTGCGCCCGCGACCAGCTGGCGCTCGGCCGCATCCGCCGGCTGCATCCGGGCGGCGCCGCGATCCAGCGCACGCTTTACCGCATCCGCCTGCCCGAGCGCCCGATCAGCCCCGCCGCCCTCGCCTTCGAGGCGCTGATCGCGGACACGCACACGGCCACGGACGCGGCGACAGAGTGAACATCACGGCCCAGAAATGAAGAAGCCGGCTTGCGCCGGCTTCTTCATGTCCGCAGCGGGATCAACCCACCCACACCCGCGCATTCCTGAACATGCGCATCCACGGGCTGTCCTCGCCCCAGTGCGCCGGGTGCCAGCTCATCTGCACCGTGCGGAACACGCGTTCCGGGTGCGGCATCAGGATGGTGACGCGGCCGTCGTCGGTGGTGACCGAGGTGATGCCGGCCGGCGAGCCGTTCGGATTGCGCGGGTAGCGCGTGGCGATGGCGCCGTCGTGGTCGATATAGCGCATCGCGACCTGCGCCAGCGACTGTGCCTGTTCGTCGTCGAACACCGCGCGGCCTTCGCCGTGGGACACGACGATGGGCAGCTTGGAGCCGGACATGCCGCGGAACAGGATGGACGGCGAATCCGCCACTTCGACCATGGTGAAGCGCGCTTCGAACTGCTCCGAGCGGTTGCGCTCGAAGCGCGGCCAGTGCGTGGCGCCGGGAATAATGTCGCGCAGCTGGCTCATCATCTGGCAGCCGTTGCAGACGCCCAGCGCGAAGGTGTCCTCGCGTTCGAAATAGGCGGCGAAGGCGTCGCGCAGTTCCGGATGGAACAGGATGGACTTGGCCCAGCCGGAGCCGGCGCCCAGCACGTCGCCGTAGGAGAAGCCGCCGCAGGCCGCCAGACCCTTGAAGTCGGCCAGCTTGACGCGGCCGGCCATCAGGTCGGACATGTGCACGTCCTGCGCGTCGAAGCCGGCGCGGTCGAAGGCCGCGGCCATCTCGACCTGACCGTTCACGCCCTGCTCGCGCAGGATGGCGATGCGCGGACGCACGCCCTTCGCAATATATGGAGCGGCAACATCCTCCTGCGGCTCGAAGGTCAGCGCCGCGAACAGGCCGCTGTCGGCGGTGTCGTCGAGCAGCGCGAATTCCTCGCGTGCGCAGTCGGCATCGTCGCGCAGCAGTGCGATGCGGTGGCTGGTTTCGGTCCACGCCTTCTGCAGTTCGGCGCGCGGCTCACTGAAGATGACCTTGGCGTTGTGCCAGAGGCGGATCTCGTCGCGGTCGTTCGGGCTGCCGATGCCGTGCGTGACGCCGGACAGCCCGGCTTCGCGCAGGATGTCCATCACCTGCGAACGCTGATCGACGCGGATCTGGACCACCGCGCCCAGCTCCTCCGCGAACAGCGCGGTGAAGGTGCGGTCGTTGAAGCGGCCGCGCACCGCGTCCGGCTTCTTGGCCAGCGAATCGACGTCGACCAGCAGCGGGTCGTAGGCCAGCGTATCGAGATTGATCGACAGGCCCACCTTCGAAGCGAACGCCATTTCGCACAGCGTGGCGAACAGGCCGCCGTCCGAGCGGTCGTGATAGGCCAGCACCAGACCTGCGTCGCGCAGGCGGTTGATCGCCGGCAGGAAACGGCCGAGCAGCACGGCGTCGGCGTCCGGCGCATGTTCGCCGACCACGCCGTAGGCCTGCGCCAGCGCCGAACCGCCGAGGCGGTTCTTCATCTGGCCGAGGTCGAGCAGCAGCAGTTCGGTATCGACTTCCGGGTCGATCAGCAGTTGCGGCGTCAGCGTCTTGCGCACGTCCTCGACGCCGGCGAAGGCGGTGATGACCAGCGACAGCGGCGACACCACTTCCTTCTGCGCCTCGCCTTCGCTCCAGCGCGTCTTCATCGACAAGCTGTCCTTGCCGACCGGAATGGCCAGACCCAGCGCCGGACAGAAATCGATGGCCACCGCTTTCACCGTATCGAACAGCGCGGCGTCCTCGCCCTTGTGTCCGGCAGCCGCCATCCAGTTGGCGGACAGCTTGATGCGCTCGAAACTGCGCACGTCGGCGGCGACCAGATTGGTGATCGCCTCGCCGATGGCCATGCGGCCGGAAGCCGGCCCGCTGAGCAGCGCGACCGGCGTGCGCTCGCCCATTGCAAACGCTTCGCCGCGGTAGCCGCTGAAGCTTTCGGTGGTGACGGCGACGTCGGCCACCGGCACCTGCCACGGACCGACGAACTGGTCGCGCGCGGTGAGGCCGCCGACCGAGCGGTCACCGATGGTGATCAGGAAGGACTTGCTCGCCACCGCCGGCATGCGCAACACGCGGTAGGCGGCGTCCTTCAGGTCGTAGCCGGCCACGTCCATCGGCGGCGCGTAGGCCGGGCGGCGCTGCACCGTACGGTGCATCTTCGGCGGCTTGCCGAGCAGCACGTCCATCGACATGTCGACCGGCTTGGTGTTGAACAGCGGATCGGCCACCGTAAGCTGGCCGTCGGACGTCGCCTCGCCGAGCACGGCGAAGGGGCAGCGCTCGCGTTCGCACAGCGCGCGGAATTCATCGACACGCTCGGGCGCGATCGCGAGCACGTAGCGCTCCTGCGATTCGTTGCACCACAGTTCGGCCGGGCTCATGCCCGACTCTTCACTGTGGATGGCGCGCAGGTCGAACCAGGCGCCGTGACCGGCGCCGTGCGCCAGTTCGGGCAACGCATTCGACAGGCCACCAGCACCGACGTCGTGCACGGCGAGGATGGGGTTGTCCTCCTGCATCTGCCAGCAGCGGTCGATCACTTCCTGCGCGCGGCGCTCGATTTCCGGGTTGCCGCGCTGCACCGACGCGAAGTCGAGGTCAGCGGTATTGGTGCCGGTGGTCATGCTCGATGCCGCGCCGCCGCCGAGGCCGATCAGCATGGCCGGCCCGCCCAGCACGACCAGCTTGGTGCCGGCCGGGAACTCGATCTTCAGCGCATCGCGCGCGGCGATGTTGCCGATGCCGCCGGCGATCATGATGGGCTTGTGATAGCCGCGCATCTCGCCCATGAAGGGCAGTTCGAAGGTGCGGAAATAGCCCGCCAGATTGGGGCGGCCGAATTCGTTGTTGAAGGCGGCCGCGCCGAGCGGGCCGTCGATCATGATCTGCAGCGCCGAAGCGATGCGCTCCGGCTTGCCGTAGAGCTCGCCGTCGACACGCTCCCAGGGCTGTTCGAAGCCTGGGATGTTCAGATTGGATACCGAGAAGCCGGCCAGACCGGCTTTCGGCTTCGCGCCGCGGCCGGTCGCGCCCTCGTCGCGGATCTCGCCGCCGGCACCGGTGGCCGCACCCGGGAAGGGCGAAATCGCCGTCGGGTGATTGTGCGTCTCGACCTTGGCCAGGAAGTGCATGGGTTCGGAATGCCAGCCCCAGCGGCCGTTGCGATCCGGGTAGAAGCGGTCGACCGGCGCCGTGGTGGCGCCCTCGATCACCGCCGCGTTGTCCGAATAGGCGACCACCGTGTGCTGCGGCGTCGCGCGATGGGTTTCGCGGATCATGCCGAACAGGCTCATGTCCTGCGTCGCGTAATCGATGTTCCAGCTGGCGTTGAAGATCTTGTGCCGGCAGTGTTCTGAATTGGCCTGCGCGAACATCATCAGCTCGACATCGGTCGGGTCGCGGCCCAGCTTGGTGTAGGCGTCGAGCAGGTAATCGATTTCGTCATCGGACAGCGCCAGACCGAGCTCGACGTTGGCGCGCTCCAGCGAGCCGCGGCCGTCGGCCAGCGATACGCTGACCAGCGGGCGCGGTGCGACGTGGCTGAACAGCGCGTCGGCGTCGTCGAGCGAGGCCAGCACCGATTCGGTCATGCGGTCGTGCAGCAAGGCAGCCAGTGCGGCACGCTCGGCGTCGTCGGGGCCGCCGCCCAGCAGGCCGCGAGCCAGTTCCAGCTCATACAGCACGCCGCGTTCGACGCGCTGCACGCTGTCCAAGCCGCAATTGCGTGCGATATCGGTCGCCTTCGACGACCACGGCGAAATCGTGCCCAGACGCGGCGTGACCAGCAGGGCATCGCCTTCGACGACGGCTGCCGGCTGTGCATTGAGCAGCGCGCACAGCTTGTTCAGCTCGTCGGCCGACGGCTGCGCCGTGCATTCAACGAAGAAATACTGGGTGGCGGTGAGCTCGCGCAGCTTGGGAACCGCAGTGCGGCATTCGTCGGACAGGCGCGCCAGACGCGCGGCGGAGTATGCGGGCGAGCCGCGGAGCTTGAGGAGATGGGCCATGAAAGGACAGCGGGGAAGTGGGCCGCGCACCTGTGTGCGCGGATAAAACCCGATTATACGGGTTCGCCCCGCCCGCTGCCCCTGCGCGCTTACTGCTGGAAGCGGGCCTTGGCCTGCTCGACGCACGCATCCTTGGCGTTGCCGCTCATTTCATTGCAGCGGGCCTTGGCGGCCGCGTACTGGGCTTCGAGACGGTCTTCCGCCGTGTCGGCCCGCGCCTCCCCGGCCTTGCGTCTCACTTTGGCGTCGGCCAGGGCCGATTCGCGAGCGGCCTTGGCTTCCTTGACGCACGTCTTCTTGGCGCTCGAATCCAGCGCATCGCAGCGGGTCTTCGCCGCGTCGTAATCCATGTCGGCGCGCTTCTTCGCCGCGTCGTACTGGGCTTCGGTCTGCGCCTCGATACGGTCTTCGACGTCGGCAGAGGCGGCGGGCAGCGAGAACGCGGTCAAGGCGATCGAACACAGTACGGTCAGCACTCGGGCTTGAGTTTTCATTGGACACTCCTTGGTTCGTTTGATGATGGCCTCCTCAAAAGAGGCCGTCGGATGTTTCAGAGGCAGCACAAGCAGGGCCGCGCCCCGATGACTGCAGCCTAGGCCCCGCGGCACGAATGGCGCGTAAGACGTCGGGGCACGCCATGTAGGCGAACACCACCCGCGACTGTCGGACGCGCCGAACTGGCGGAAGACGCCCGCTTCGCAATAGCATCTGTATCTGCGGCATGCTCGTCAGGGCACTGCACCCGGACACCGACCGGCGTGTCGGCTGGCGAGCGCCGCGCGAAAAGGAGCCGAAGCACGATGTCCGCCGTTGTCCCTCTGCCCGACGTGATCGACGCGAACCTGACCAATTTCCAGCGCGACGTGATCGACGTGTCCCAGCGCATGCCGGTACTGGTCGACTTCTGGGCGCCGTGGTGTCAGCCCTGTCGCGTCCTGACCCCCAGACTGGAGGCGCTGGCCGCCGACTACGCCGGCCGGGTGCGTCTGGCCCGGATCAATTCGGACGACAACCCTGAACTGGCGCGCCGCTTCGGCGTGCGCGGCATCCCCAACGTGAAGGCCTTTGTCGGCGGCGTTGTGGTCGATGAATTCACCGGCGTGCTGCCGGACCGCGAACTGCGCGATTTCATGGACGCGCTGCTGCCGTCGCCCGCCCTGTCCGCCTTCGAAGAGGCGCAGGCCGCGCTCGCCCGCGGCGACGCCACCGCCTCGCTCGGTCTGTTCCAGGGCGCGTTGGCCATCGATCCGGGATTCGAACCGGCGGTGCTCGGCCGGGTCGAGGCGCTGATTGCGCTCGGTCGGCTCGACGACGCCCAGTCCGCGCTCGACGCGTTGCCCTATGAGCAGGAAGACCGTGCACGCATCGGCACGCTGTACGCCCGCATCGCCATCGCGAGCCGGCAGCCGGGCGACGGCGATGGCGACGAGAACTACGCGGCCCGCATCGCGCGCAATCCGGGCGACCTGACCGCCCGTCTCGCCTTCGTTGCAGAGCTTGCCGCACGCGAACAATGGGAGGAAGCGATGGAACAGGCGCTGGAAGTGGTCCGCCGCGACCGCAGCTTCGAGGACGACGCCGGCCGTCGCGCCCTGCTCGACCTGTTCGCGCTGCTCGGCTCGGACGACGAACGGGTGCGTCGCTACCGGCGCGAACTGGCCGCCGTGCTCAACCGCTGACCACGATGGCGGAACGGGTACGCTGCTTTCCGCCGGTGGCCGATCCGGCCACCGCGCGCGTGCTGATCCTGGGCTCCATGCCCGGCGTGGCCTCGCTGACCGCGCAGCGCTACTACGCCCATCCGCGCAACCAGTTCTGGCCCATCATGGGTGCGCTGTTCGGCGCCGGTCCCGACCTGCCTTACGCCGAGCGGCTGCGCGCACTGACACGCGCGGGCATTGCACTGTGGGACGTGCTCGAAAGCTGCGAGCGCGCGGGCAGCCTGGACGCCGCGATCGACGTCCGCAGCGCGCAGGCCAACGACTTCGCCGCCTTCTTCGATGCGCACCCGGGCATCGTGCGCATCGCGTTCAATGGCGGCACGGCGGAAAAGCACTTCCGCCGCGACGTGATGCCGCATCTGCGGCCGTCTGTGCGGGCGCTGGATCTGCTGCGCCTGCCCTCGACCAGCCCGGCGCACGCCGGCATGCGTGCGCAGGAAAAGCTCGCGCGCTGGCGCACGGCGCTGCAACCCCTGTGCGCGTCCGCGGTCGAAGCGCCGCTTTCAACCGACACCATCCACACATGACCACCCTGCTCCTGTTCGCGCTCGGCCTGGGCGCGCTGATCGCCGGCGCCGAACTTCTGGTGCGCGGCGCCTCGAAACTGGCCCTCTCCTTCGGCATCTCGCCGCTGGTGGTCGGCCTCACCATCGTCGCCTTCGGCACCAGTTCGCCGGAAATGGCGGTGTCGGTGCAATCGGCCTGGGCGGGCAAGACCGATATGGCGGTCGCCAACGTGGTCGGCAGCAACATCTTCAACGTGCTGTTCATCCTCGGACTGTCGGCGCTGATCACGCCGCTGCTGGTCGACAAGCAGCTGATACGGCAGGAGGTGCCGATCATGATCGGCGCCTCGCTGCTGTTCGCCGGCCTGACGCTGGACGGCGGCCTGTCGCGCGCTGAGGGCGGTCTGCTGTTCGGTCTGCTGATTGCCTACACCGCCTTCCTGATCGTGCAGAGCCGTCGTCAGAACGCCGGCCTGGGCGAGGAGTACGCGGAAAGCCTGCACAGCGAGGAGATCGCCGCCCATCCCGAGGCCTGGGACGCCAAGCTGCCGGTGCAGCTGGCCCTGATCGCAGGCGGTCTCGGCCTGCTCGTGCTCGGCTCCAACCTGATGGTCGACGCCGCCATCGTGTTCGCCCGTCATCTGGGCATCAGCGATACGGTGATCGGCCTCACCGTGGTCGCCGCCGGCACCTCGCTGCCGGAGGTCGCCGCGTCGATCACCGCGGCACTGCGCGGCCAGCGCGACATCGCGGTCGGCAACGTGGTCGGCAGCAATACCTTCAATCTGCTCGGTGCGCTCGGCCTTTCCGCCGTGGTCGCACCCGACGACCTCGTCCTCGGCTCGGCCATGCTGTCCTTCGACATCCCGGTCATGGTGGCCGTCTGCATCGCCTGCCTGCCCATCTTCGCCACCGGCAACCTGATCGCGCGTTGGGAGGGTGGCCTCTTCTTCGCCTACTACTGTGCCTACACGCTCTATCTGATCCTGGCAGCCAAGGACCATGACAATCTCGCCGATTACGCATTCGTGATGCAGACCATCGCGCTGCCGTTGACGGCGGTGACGCTGATCGTGATCAGCGTGCGCCACTGGCGGCGGCCCAGGAGCTAGATACCGGCCCTCCGCGCGGCATCCGCGCGCCGTCAGCATCGTGCAAGCAATCCGCAGGCATACTGGACAGATGAGCCGATCGACGCCATTGCCGACCGTACGCCGCACAGGTGCATGTGAACGATGACGCTTCGCCGGCCGACATCGATTGCAGGGCTGCTGATCGTGCTCATCGTCACCACCGTGTCGGTGCTGCTGACGGCGGTCGGCGCGCTGGCGTATCGCGCATACAGCGTCGCCGAGCAGGGAGAATTCGAACGCTCGATCGAACTGGCCGCCGATCAGCTCGCGGTCGGGCTGGCGCCGGCGGCCTGGAATCTCGAGTATGAGCAGGTGCGCAAGCTGATGGAGAGCCGCATGCGCGACCGCTCGATCTATGGCGTCGTCGTGCAGCTGGACACCGCACGTTTTGCACTGCAGCGCAACGAGGACTGGGAACTGCAGTCGGTCGATGGCGACATCGACAGCACGGGCCTGTTCGTCACCGAGCAGCCGGTGACCTTCGGCGAACAGCGCATCGGCCAGGTGCGCGTCATCGGCAGTCCGCGTTTCGTCGACCAGGACCTGCGCAGCGCACTGGCCACCATGGTGCTGTTCACCGTTCTGCTCGATGTGGTACTCACGCTGGCGCTCTATGTCGCGCTGCAGCGCATGGTGCTGCAGCCACTGCGCCTGGTCGAACGCCACGCCGACGAGGTGGCACGGCACGGGCGGTCCACCACCGCGCTGGGCGATCTGAGCTTCCTCGGCGAACTGCAGCGGCTGACGCAGTCGGTCGACGCCATGGTGACGCAACTTGAAGCGCGCAACGCCGAACTCGAACGTTCGAACGAACGCTTCCGGCGGGTGATCCGCCTGCTGCCTCTGCCGATCAGCCTGTTCGATCGCGACGGCCGCATCCTGTACGTGAACGACTGCTTCGTGGACACCTTCGGCTATACGCTCGAAGACATTCCGGACGCGCACACCTGGTTCGGACTGGCCTACCCCGACCCGGCCTATCGCGCCGAAGTCCTGCAGACCTGGGGGCAAGAGCTGGCGAGCGCGCAGGGTGCGTCCGGCCTGGTGCGCGCCCGGCCCTATGTGGTGACCTGCAAGGACGGCAGCCGCAAGATCGTCGAGATCGGCGGCATGCTGGCCGACGACCCCAACATCACGGTACTCAACGACATCACTGACCGCACCCGGGCCGAAGAGGAACTGGCGCGCCACCGCGACCACCTCGAAGAACTGGTGTCCAGCCGCACGGCTGAGCTCGAAGCGGCCAATCGCCGGCTGGAAGAAACCCAGTTCGCGCTCGATCATGCGGGCGTCGCGATCCAGTGGATCGACGCCGCCAGCGGCTGTTTCAGCTACGTGAACGATCACGCCTGCACGCTCTACGGCTATCCGCGCGAACGTCTGCTCGGCATGCCGGCACACAGCGTGATCGACGACTTCACAGGCGCACGCCTGAGCGCACTCGAACCGGCGCTGCGCGCGCAGGGCCAGGCACGGATAGAGGCCGATGCGCGGCGTGGCGACGGCCGCGTCGTGCCGGTCGAGATCGGCATCTATTTCGATCCGCCGGCCGGCGGCGGTGCGGCGCACTACATCGCCTTCTCGATCGACATCACCCCACGGCGGGAAGCGGAACAGGCACTGATCGCGGCGCGCCTCGCCGCCGAAAGTGCGGCGCAGGCGCGCAGCGAATTCCTGGCCAACATGAGCCACGAAATCCGCACGCCGATGAATGCCGTCATCGGCATGACGCGGCTGGCGCTGCAGACCGAACTGACCGCCAAACAGCGCAATTTCGTGTCGAAGGCCAACGCGTCGGCAGTGGCGCTGCTGGGCATCCTGAACGACATCCTCGATTTCTCGAAGGTCGAGGCGGGCCAGATCACCATCGAATCGGTGCCTTTCCGGCTCGACCGCGTATTCGAATCGCTGCTGTCCGTCGTGTCGCTGCGCGCCGAGGAAAAGGGCCTGGACCTGCTGTTCGACGTCGCGCCCGACGTACCGCCGGTGCTGGTCGGCGACCCGCTGCGCATGGGCCAGATCCTGACCAATCTGGCCGGCAACGCGATCAAGTTCACCGAGCGCGGCGAGGTGCTGGTGTCCTGCCGCGTCATTGCGTGCGACAACCGGCATGCGACGCTGGCTTTCGGCGTGCGCGATACCGGCATCGGCATGAATGCCGATCAGCTGGGCGGCCTGTTCCGCCCCTTCATGCAGGGCGACACCTCGATTTCACGGCGCTTCGGCGGCACCGGTCTCGGCCTCGCGATCAGCCGGCGCCTGGCCGAGCTGATGGGCGGCACGCTGAGCGCGCACAGCGTGGAAGGCCAGGGCAGTACCTTCACCTTCACCGCACGCTTCGAAACCGGCGAGCTGCCGGACAGTGCCCGGCGTACGCTGCCGTCGGCACTGCACAAGCGTCGCGTGCTGGTGGTCGATGACAACCCAGAAGCGCTGCAGATCCTCTGTCGCGACCTCGAACACCTGGGTCTGAGCACCGAGCGCGCGCAGTCAGGGCCGCAGGCGCTCGAACTGCTGCGCAGCCGGCCACCGTTCGCGCTGCTGGTGTGCGACTGGAAGATGCCGGGCATGGACGGCATCGAACTGATCCGTCGCGTGCAGTCCTGCGACGATCTCGCGCATCCTCCCGCGGTCGTCATGGTGAGCGCCTATGGCGCGGACGACCTGCAGCAGGCCGGCGCCGGCCTGGCCATCGCCGGCGTACTCACCAAGCCGGCCAGCACCTCGTCGCTCTACGACGCCATCGTTTCGGCGCTCGGTCATCAGGTCACTGCCGAAGGCAGCAGCGGCGACGCACCCGGCAGCTTCCGCAGCGACGCGCTGCGCGGACGCCGCGTGCTGCTGGTCGAGGACAATCCGATCAACCAGGAACTGGGCGTCGAAATCCTGACCGGCGCCGGTGTCCGGGTCACCGTCGCCGAGAACGGTGCCGAGGCGTTGCGACGGCTCGACGCGGAGGAGTTCGACTGCGTGCTGATGGACGTGCAGATGCCGGTGATGGACGGCCTCGAAGCGACCCGCGAAATACGCCGTCGCGAGCGACTGAACACACTGCCGGTGATCGCGATGACCGCCGGTGCCATGCCCTGGGAACGGGAGCAGACGCGCGCCGCCGGCATGGACGACCATGTGACCAAGCCAGTCGATGTCGACGAATTGCTGCGCACGTTGACGCGCTGGCTGGGCAGCATGGCGCCGACGGAGCAGGCCGCGGGCAATTCCGCGCCGACTGCCGGAGCCGCGCCGCTGCTCGACACCGCCGCCGCGCTGCGCAGCATGAATGGCGCCAGCTCAACCTATCGACGCGTGCTCGGCATGTTCCTCGACAGCGCGGACACCGCGCAGACGCAGCTGAAGCAGGCTTGGGCAGATCGCGACTTCGACACCCTCGGGGAGCTGGCTCACCGGCACAAGGGCAGCGCGGCCGCGCTCGGCGCGCGTGCCCTGAGCACGGCGCTGAGCGCCGTGGAGATGGCCTGCCGTTCCGGCGATCCGGCATTGATCGACGCTGCGATGACGGACAGCACACCGGTGTTCGCCGCCACCGTCGAGGCAATGAGGGTGCAGGCGGACGCCGGCTCGCTCGCGCCACCCTCGGCCACCGAACTGGACACGCTGCACGCCCTGCTGAGCAGCAACGACAGCGACGCGCAGGACGCGATCGCCCGCCTGCTGACGCGCCCTCAGCCCGCCAACATCCTGCCCGTGCTGCGGCAGATGTCGCGCGCGATGGAGCGCTACGACTTCGACGCTGCCCTGCTGCAGCTGGCGCAGCTGCGCGCCGCGATCGCCGCTGGCGCAGCGGACGCGAGCGGCGTCGAGGACCTCATCTAGGGCCTCCCCTAGCGCTTCAGATAGCCCGAATCACGCATCAGCCGCGTCACCTCGGCCTGCGATCTGCGCAGCGCGGTATCCACGTCCTGCTCGCCTTGCAGGGCACGCGCCAGCTCGGAGCCGACGGCATGACCGATGGCGGGAAATTCCGCGATGCCGACCCACTGTACACCGCTGTAGTGGCGCCCCGGCAGTTGCGTGTGCGAACCGGCGATGGCTTCGTTCACGAAGCGCGAGAACGGCGCGGCGTCGCGATAGCCGGGTGCATCGTAGGTCGACTGTCGGGTGCCCGGCGGCACCGCGACCCAGCCCCGGCGCGCCGCGACCAGACGGACGTAATCGGCCGACGTCGCCCACTCGACGAAGCGGCGCGCCAGCGCCTTGTTCGGCGACGAATCGGGTACCGTCAGCGACCACACCCACAGCCAGTTCGCGCCGTCCCGGACGCGCTCGACCGGCGCCGGTGCGAAGCCGAGGCTGGCAGCGACCGACGAGGTCCGTGGATCGAACAGCATGCCGGCCGCCACGGTTGCATCGATCCACATCGCGCAGCGGCCGCGGGCAAACAGGTCGAGCGTTTCCGGAAAGCCGTTGAGATGCGCGTCGGGCGGGCCGTAGCGACGCAGCAGATCGAGGTAGAGCGACGCCGCCTCGCGCCACGGTGCGCTGTCGATCTCCGGTCGCCATTGCGGGTCGAACCAGCGGCCGCCGAAGGTATTCACCATGGTCGTGAGCACCGGCACGTTCTCGCCCCAACCGGGTCGCCCGCGCAGGCAGATGCCGTAGATGCCCTTGGCCGGGTCGTGCAGCCGCGCCGCCAGTCGCCGGATGTCGGTATAGGTCGGCTGCGCCGGCATGACGACGTCGGCGGCGCGGAACAGATCGTACCGGTAGAAGGTCATCGAGCTCTCGGCGTAGAAGGGCAAGGCATACAGCTCGCCGCGATAGGACAGGCTGTCGCGGACCGGCGCCAGCAGGTCGTCGGCGCGGTAAGCGGTCGGCAGATCGCGGAACGGCGCCAGCCAGCCACGCGCGGCCCACAGCGGCGCCTCATAGGAGCCGATGGTCATCACGTCGAACTGGCCATCGGCAATCGCCAGATCGGTCATCAGACGCGTGCGCAGCGAATTCTCGTCCAGCACCCGCCATTCGATCTGTACGCCCGGGTTCTGGCGCGTGAATTCGGCGGACAACGACTTCAGCAACAGCATGTCCGGATTGTTGACCGTAGCCACCGTGATCACGTCGCGCCCGGAGGCCTGTGGCTTGCGCACGCTCAGCCCGTGCCGCATCAGGATGTCCTCGACGCGCCCTTCGCGCACAAGCGCCGACAGTCCGCGATTGAAGTCGGCGCGCAGCCGCTCGTGCCGCGGCGCGCGCCGCGAGAAGGCGACGTGAAAATCGCTGCGGAACAGGGGTGGCCGCAGGAATTCGAGCTGCCCGATCAGATGCGGGCGGTGCAGGATCATCAGATCACTGGCGCGGAATTTGTCGACCACCATCAGATCGATGCGGCCCAGCGCCAGCTTGTCCAGGTTCTGCAGATCGCGATCGACGTACTCGCGCTTGAGGAAATCCGCGCCGTCGAACGCGGCCGACACCGATGCGCCGCGCACGGCGCCAAAACGCAGATGCGACAGCTGGCGCAGCGTGTCCAGCGGTCGGGTCGCCGCGTCGGCCGGATAGGGAATGGCGAGCGAACGCTTCTTCAGCAGACCGCCGTTGGCGCCGGGAAACGGCGCGGACAGCACGAACTCGCTCTCCAGCGAACCGGAGTCAGGCGCCGGCAACAGTCCGTCGACCTGCCCCGAAGCCGCAACACTGCGGGCGCGTGCCGGCGGATAGAAGCGGATGTCCACCGTGTAGCCGACACGCTCGAAAGCGGTACGCACCAGTTCCGCCACATAGCCCTCGCGCGCATGCGTCGGACCGATGTACGGCGACAGTTCGGCAGCGACCAGGCGAACCGTGCCCGCAGCCGTGGCCACGGACGCACCGAGCGACAGCGCGACCCCGCACAGCAGGCGCAGGAGTGAGCGGAACTGGAGCGGACGCACGGATGCTGCACCTCAGGCCTATGCATAGCGGCTCAGCATATCGCGCTGTCGGCCGGGGCGCATCGCCATTACGACACGCCGGCGCACGATCGCCGCGATCGACGGACAGGATGGGGATTGAGGGCGCAGAAAGCAGAACGGGGACGCCTCGAAAGGCGTCCCCGTTCTGGGTGTTGGAGCGGGAAACGAGGCTCGAACTCGCGACCTCAACCTTGGCAAGGTTGCGCTCTACCAACTGAGCTATTCCCGCGTATCGGCACTTGCGCGCCGACCGAATTGTCCTGGAGGCGAGGGTCGGAATCGAACCGGCGTCCACGGCTTTGCAGGCCGCTGCATGACCACTCTGCCACCTCGCCGGTGGTGCAGCCCGGTCAGGGGCTGCAAATAAAAAGGGGAAGAAGAACTTCCCCTTTTTCAAATCTTGGAGCGGGAAACGAGGCTCGAACTCGCGACCTCAACCTTGGCAAGGTTGCGCTCTACCAACTGAGCTATTCCCGCAAGACAGGCGCGCATTATAGGCCTGCCGAAAAAGCTGTCAACACTTCGCGCCGAAGATTTTTGTGGCGCGCTCAGATCGCCTTGCGCGCACGCAGCTCGGGCCATGCCTTTCGCATGTAGTACACCATGGACCACACGGTCAGCACCGCGGCGATCCAGATCAGCTTGCTGCCGATGAAGCCCACGTCGATGCCGAACAGCGGTTCATAGTACAAAAGCATGGGGATCGCAATCATCTGCGCCGTCGTCTTCACCTTGCCTATCATCGACACGGCAACGCTGCGCGATGCACCCACCTTGGCCATCCACTCGCGCAGCGCCGAAATCGTGATTTCGCGACCGATGATGATGAGCGCGATGACTGTACTGGTCCGCGACAGCTCGACCAGCATGATCAGCGCAGCCGCCACCATGAGCTTGTCGGCCACCGGGTCGAGGAAAGCGCCGAAGGCGGAGGTCTGGTTCAGCGTGCGCGCGAGGTAGCCGTCCAGCCAGTCGGTAATGGCGGCGACGACGAACACGACGGTGGCGATCAGGTTCTTGTCCGGCATGATCAGCGTCTGGTCAGGCAGGAAGAACACACCGACGAAAAGCGGGATGAGCAGGATGCGCGCCCAGGTGAGCGCGGTTGGCAGCGTAAACATGAGCCCTAGTTTAACTGCCGCTGTATCTGTTCGGCGAGCTTGCGGCTGATGCCTTCGACCCGGCACAGATCTTCGACCGTGGCATTGCGCACGCCGGCCAGCCCGCCGAAGGTCGTAAGCAGGCGCTTGCGGCGCGCCGGTCCGATGCCCGGAATGTCTTCCAGCGTCGATGTCAGCCGCTTCTTCGCGCGTTTGGCGCGGTGACCGGCAATGGCGAAGCGGTGCGCCTCGTCGCGGATTTCGGCGATCAGGTGCAGCGCCGGATGATCGGGGCCGAGTACAAGACCTGCGGCGACACCCGGGCGTATCAGCTCCTCGGCGCCCATCTTGCGCTCTTCGCCCTTGGCCACACCGACCAGCGGCAGATCGAGCCCGAGTTCGGCCATCACTTCGACAGCGATGCCGAGCTGGCCCTTGCCACCGTCTATCAGCACCAGATCGGGCCGCGCCCCCTCGCCGCTCGCCACCTTCTCGTAGCGCCGAGTCAGCACCTGGCGCATTGCCGCGTAGTCGTCACCCGGTGTGATGCCGTCGATGTTGTAGCGCCGGTACTCGCCGTTGCGCATCGCGCCGTTGGCCCACACGACGCAGGAGGCGACCGTCGCCTCACCCATCGTGTGACTGATGTCGAAGCACTCGATGCGCTCGGGTGCGATATCGAGTTCGAGCGCCTCGACCAGCGCTGCGACACGATGCGAGGCGCGCGCGCCGGCGTCGATCTTCGCGCGCAGCGCGATCTCGGCGTTCTTCAGCGCCATGTCGGCCCACGCGCGTTCGCGCTCGTTGCGCGCGAGCGCCAGCGTCGAGCCCGGCAGCGGTGCCTCGACCTCGTCCTCCGGCAGCACATTGACGACGATGCGCCTGGGCGCGTTACCGCTCGCGTAGTGCTGGCTCAGGAAGGCCACCAGCATGTCGGCCGCACTGCCCTGCCCGGCCGCCGGGAAGTGGGCGTGATCGCCGAGATGGCGCCCGCCGCGCACCATCGCATGATTGACGCAGGCGGCCCCATCGCGCTCGATGGCGACGACGATGTCGAGGTCCTCGTCGCGCGCACTGTCGGCGAACTGCTTGTGCAGCACCTTGGACAGCGCGCGTATCTGGTCACGTATCTGCGCCGCCTTCTCGAAGGCGAGCGCTTCGGCAGCGGCATTCATCTGCGCCGACAGCTTGTCGATCACCTCGGAGTGACGGCCGTTCAGGAAGAGCGCGGTCAGCCGCACGTCCTCGTCGTAGTCCTCCTTCGACACGAGATCGACGCAGGGCGCGGAACAGCGGTGGATCTGGTGCAGCAGACAGGGCCGCGAACGGTTGGCGAACACGCTGTTCTCGCAGGTGCGCAGCAGGAAAGCGCGCTGCACCAGCTGTATCGTGTCGCGCACAGCCCACACATTGGGCAGCGGCCCGAAATAGCGCGCGTCGCGCCCGACCGTGCCACGGAAGAAACCGATGCGTGGAAAGCGGTCGTTGCTGATCCGGATGTAGGGGTAGGACTTGTCGTCCCGGAACAGGATGTTGTACTTCGGCCGCAGGCTCTTGATCAGGTTGTTCTCGAGGATGAGGGCCTCGGCTTCCGACCTGACGACGGTGATGTCCACCCGCGCGACCTGCGCCACCATGAGGCCGATGCGCGGACTCGACGGCGTGCGCTGGAAGTAGGACGACACGCGCCGGCGCAGATTCTTCGCCTTGCCGACGTAGAGCACGTCCTCGTCGGCGCCTATCATGCGATAGACACCGGGGTCTTCCGGCACCGTCGGCAGCCAGGCCTTCGCGTCGAAACCCATGTCTCGCAGCGTCCCCTTCAGGCGATCAGGCGCTGCACCGTGCCGAGTGCATCGCGGTAGCGCGCGTCCTGCGCCAGCACCGTGCGGTCGCCGTAGGGCTGCTTCGGCATCAGCGATTCGATGCGTGCGCTGCGCACGCTGTCGAATGCCGGCCGCCAGCCGTCGATCAGCTTCACTGCCTGGTCGCGCGCATTGCATACCAGCACCATGTCGCAACCGGCGTCCCACGCCGCCTCGGCGCGCGCGACCACGTCGCCGGCCACCGACGCCCCCTCCATCGACAGGTCGTCGCTGAACACGACGCCATCGAAGGCGAGCTTGTCGCGCAGGATGCCCTGCACCCAGGCACGCGAAAAACCGGCCGGCATGCGGTCGACCGCCGGATAGATCACGTGCGCCGGCATCACTGCGTCGATCTGCTTGCCGAGGTCGATGTAGGGGCGGATGTCGTCGGCCCAGATGGTGTCGAAATCGCGCTCGTCCACCGGAATCGCGACGTGCGAATCCGCCTCGACGAAACCGTGGCCAGGAAAGTGCTTGCCAACCGACTTCATGCCGGCCGCGCGCAGGCCTTCGGCCAGCGCACCGGCCAGCGGCGCGACGATGGCCGGGTCACGATGGAAGGCGCGATCGCCGATCACGCCGCTGCGTCCGAAGTCGAGATCGAGCACCGGCGTGAAGGACAGGTCCACACCCAGCGCACGCAGTTCGGCCGCCAGCACATAGCCGGCGGCGCGCGCATCGGCCAGCGCGCGCTGCGCGTCGACCTCGTAGCGCTCGCCCAGCGTGCGCATCGACGGCAGATGGGTGAAACCATCGGTCTTGAAGCGCTGCACCCGCCCGCCCTCGTGATCGACCGCGATCAGCAGTGGCGGTCTGCGCACAGCGTGGATGGCTTCGGTCAGCGCTGCCAGCTGTTGCGCATCATGGAAGTTGCGGGCGAACAGGATGAGCCCGCCGACCGACGGGTGAGCCAGCAGTTCGCGGTCTTCGGCATCCAGTTCGAAACCGGCCACGTCGATCATGACCGGTCCGGGCGGGGTCGTTCTCATGCAATGTTCTCCGTGCGCTCGACCACCACGAAGGCGAGCGCGTGTTCGGTTTCGTCGGACAGCGAAAGATGGGCACGCAGGCCGCGCGCGTTCATCCACGCCGTCAGCGTGTCGTCGTAGGCGAAGGCCGGTTTGCCGAGATCGTCGTGCGTCACGGCGATCGAGCGCAGCAGCACCGGCGTCCGGATGCCGGTGCCCAGCGCCTTGCCCAGCGCCTCCTTGGCCGCGAAGCGCTTGGCCAGGAAGTGCGCCGGCTGCTTCGCCGATTCGTACTCGGACACTTCGGCGGCGGCCAGGATGCGCCGCGCGATGCCGTCACCGTCCTCCGCCAGCATGCGCTCGAAACGCGCGATGCTGCACAGATCGGTGCCGATGCCGAAGATCACGCAGCCCTCCCGGCCGCCTCGCGCATCAGTGCCTTCATTTCGCGCACGGCCTCGCGCAGGCCGACGAACACCGAGCGGCTGACGATGGCGTGGCCGATGTGCAGTTCGCGCACGCCCGGCAGTTCGGCCACCGGCTGGACGTTGGCGTAGTTCAGCGCATGACCGGCGTTGAAGCGCATGCCGAGGTCGCGGATCATCTTGCCGCCGGCACGCACCTTGTCCAGTTCGACCACCACGGCCTGCGATTCGCGGTCGCGGCCCAGACCGTGGAAAGCGTGCGCGTAGGGGCCGGTGTGTACTTCGCACACCTGGGCACCGATGCGGGCGGCCGCCTCGATCTGCGCCGGCTCGGCATCGATGAATACGCTGGTGACGATGCCGGCGTCGCGCAGGCGTCCGACCACGCCGGTCAGCCTCTCTTCCTGCGACACGATGTCCAGCCCGCCCTCGGTCGTCACCTCGTGCCGGCCTTCCGGCACCAGCATGGCCATTTCCGGCTTCAGTGCGCAGGCGATGCCCACCATTTCCTCGGTGGCCGCCATTTCGAGATTGAGTTTGATGTGCACCAGATCGCGCAGCCGACGCACGTCGTCATCCTGGATGTGGCGGCGGTCTTCGCGCAGATGCACGGTGATGCCGTCGGCACCGCCCAGATGGGCCTCGACCGCCGCCCACACCGGATCCGGTTCGTAGGTGCGGCGCGCCTGCCGTATCGTGGCCACGTGGTCGATATTGACGCCCAGTTCGATCATGTTCAGAGATCCTGTAGTTCGATGAAAACGCGCCGCGTGCGCAGCTCCTGTCCCTGCAGATAATGCGCGATCAGCACGCGCATCAGTGTCTTCGCCAGCCGCGCGACCTGCGTGTCGGCGTAGTCGTCGGCGTGGATGGCCAGCGCCTGCGCGCCGCTGAGGCTGACGTCGTCCACGCCCCCCTCGCCTTCGAGCAGACCGAGTTCGGGCTTGTACATGTAGTGCGCCGCCGGATCGATCGCGTCGCCGTTGGCATCATGATCGAGCGTCAGCCCGTAGCCCAGTTCGCGCAGCAGTGCCTTTTCGAATCCGCGCAGCAAGGCTTCGTGGCGCACCGTTTCGGCCGGCGCCAGCGCGAGCTTCTGAACGGCTTCGGCATAGAGGTCGAACAGCGCCGGATGCGCGTCGTCGCGCGCCAGCAGGCGCTGCAGCAATTCGTTCAGATAGTAGCCCAGCAGCAGGCGCGGACCGGACAGCATGGGCCATGCACGCTGCCATTCGGCACGCGCCAGCGTGCGCAGTTCGCCGGCACCGAACCAGCCCAGATCCAGCGGCTGGAATTCGACCAGCACGCCACGCAGCTGCGAACGCGGCCGCTTGGCACCGCGCGCGACCAGACCAATGCGGCCGAAGTCGCGGCTGAACACGTCAACCACCAGGCTTGTTTCGCGATAGGGGTGGGACTGCAGCAGGAAGGCCGGCTGGCCGTCCACCCGCTGCTTGCCGGAGCTCACGGCACGGCCTTCCCGGCAGTGGGCCCGTCAGTGCAGATGGCGCGCATCGCCGACGAAGTCATGGCTCGAAGCCCAGGCTCTTCAGCGCACGCTCGTCGTCGGCCCAGCCGCTGCGGACCTTCACGTGCAGTTCGAGGAAAACCTTGGAACCGAACACCTTCTCCATGTCGCTGCGCGCCGCCGAGCCGACCGACTTCAGTACCTCGCCGCCCTGCCCGATCACGATGCCCTTGTGCGCCTCGCGACTGACGATGACACAGGCGGCGATGCGGCGCAGATTGCCTTCCGCCTCGAAGCGCTCGATCTCGACCGCCAGACCGTAAGGCAGTTCGTCACCCAGTTGCCGGAACAGTTTTTCGCGGATGTATTCGGCAGCGAGGAAGCGCTCGCTGCGGTCGGTGAAGTCGTCGGCGTCGAACATCGCCTGACCTTCCGGCAGCAGTTCGCCGGCCACCTTCAGCAATGCATCGAGCCCGTCGCCGCGCTGCGCGCTGACCGGCATGATGGCGTGGAAGTCGTGCAGCTTCGCGATGCGCTCGACGAAGGGCAGCAGCTTGGCGCGATCACCGGTCTTGTCCGTCTTGTTCAGCAGCAGCAGCACCGGACGGTCCTTGGGCAGCAGCGCGATCACTTCTTCGTCGGCCTCGGTCAGACGACCGGCCTCGATCACGAACAGGATCACGTCCACGTCGGCCAGCGCCTGCGTGACGGCGCGATTCATCACGCGGTTGAGCGCATTGCGGTGCTTGGTCTGGAAACCGGGCGTATCGACGAACACGAACTGGTGCGCGTCACGCGTCAGCACGCCGTGGATGCGGTGACGGGTGGTCTGCGCCTTGGCCGAGGTAATGCTCACCTTCTGGCCGATCAGCCGGTTCATCAGCGTGGACTTGCCGACGTTGGGCCGACCGACGATGGCGATGAAGCCGCAATGAGTGATGTCGGTCATGACTGCCCCTGAAGTTGTTCGAGTGCGCGCGTGGCGGCGGCCTGCTCGGCGTGACGGCGGCTGCGCCCTTCGCCTTCGGTGCGCAGACCGTAGGCTTCGACGATGCAGGCGGCGCAGAACACCGGTGCGTGCGCCGGGCCGGAGGTGGAGGCGATTTCGTAGCGCGGTGGCTTCTTCGCGCGTGCGTGCAGCCATTCCTGCAGCGCGGTCTTCGGGTCGCGGGCGTCACGCTCGGGATTCAGTGCATTCAGGCGGGCATCGAGCAGACGCGCGACGACCTTGCGCGCCGCCTCGTAGCCACCTTCGAGAAAGACAGCACCGATCAGCGCTTCGAGCGCATTGGCAAGCAGCGCCGGGCGGCTGCGACCGCCGGTCTTCAGCTCACCCGCACTGAGCCGCAGCGCATCGCCGACAGCGATGGCGGCAGCGATTTCGGCCAGCGTGTCTTCCTTCACCAGCGACGCACGCAGCCGCGACAGCAGACCTTCGGGCACATCCGGAAAGCGGCGGAACAGCAGATCGGTGGCGACGCAGTCGAGCACCGCGTCGCCCAGCAGTTCGAGCCGCTCGTTGTGAGTGGAGGAGAAGCTGCTGTGCGTCAGCGCCTGAGCGAGCAGTGCGCGCGACGCGAAAACGTGGCCGAGCGCCTGCTCGATCTGGGCATCCGGATTCAACGCGTCAGTTCGACCCCGAGGCCGACCCTTCGAAGTCGAACAGCAGGCTCACTGGCCCGAACAGCGGCACCTTGCGCTGGTAGGCGAAGGAAATCTCGACGCCCTGGGTGTCCTTGACGATGTCGAGATCGGCCGGCGTGACACTGGACATTTCGTCCATGATCGCGCGCTTGGCGTAGGCATTGCGGTAGTCGGCGACGGTACCGCCCTTGACCTCGCCGCTCTTCACGATGGCTTTCACGTTCTTCAGGATGGTGTAGTACTCGATCACCGCCGGCACCGACTTCATGCCGAGAATGACGACGATGGCGATCAGACCCGCCACCAGAATGAATCCCACCATGCTCAGACCGGACTGCTTGCGCTGCATCGCTGTCTCCCTGTTGCCTGTTCTGATTGTCTGACGCTGCCGGATCAACGGAAGCTGCCGATGCGGCCGAAATCGATGCCCTTCGGCGGCACGATGGCATCCGCGTGGAACCAGACGAAGAAGGCCTTGCCGACAATGTTGGCGTCAGGCACGAAGCCCCACACGCGGCTGTCCGCACTCTGGTCGCGGTTGTCGCCCAGCACGAAATAGTGGCCGGCCGGCACCTCGCAGCGCACCCCTTCGTGATTGTAGACACAGTTCTCGCGCCCCGGAAAATCGAGCGCCATCGGTACGTCGGCGCGCGCGTCGCGGTCGTTCAGGATGGAATGTTCGACCTCGCCCAGCGTTTCCGAGTAACGGTTGGAATAGTAGGCACGTTCCTTGTGGAAGTAGTCCTCCTGCGCCTTCACCGGCACCTCGACGCCGTTGATGGTGAGCCGCTTGTTCTGGTAGGCGATCTTGTCGCCCGGCAGGCCGACCACGCGCTTGATGTAGTCGACCGACGGATCGGCCGGGTAGCGGAACACCATCACATCGCCGCGCTGCGGATCATTCATGTCGACGATCTTGGTGTTGAGCACCGGCAGCCGCACGCCGTAGGTGTACTTGTTCACCAGGATGAAGTCGCCCACCAGCAAAGTCGGAATCATCGAGCCGGACGGAATGCGGAAGGGCTCGACGACGAAGCTGCGCAGCGTGAATACGACGATGATGACGGGGAAGAAGCTGGCACCGTATTCGACCCACCACGGGTCAGGGGTGCCGGCCGGGCGCTGCTTGGCAAACACCGCCTTGTCCATCACCCACAGAATGCCCGTGAGCACACACAGCACAAAAAGAATCAGTGCGAAATTCAAGATGGAAATCCAGTCGTATTGTCGGGCGTCCGGGCGGACGCCTCGTTTGTCGTCCGAGCCTGTTGGTCCTTACTTGTCGTCAACGCGCAGCACGGCAAGGAAGGCTTCCTGCGGAATTTCTACATTGCCCACCTGCTTCATGCGCTTCTTGCCGGCCTTCTGCTTTTCCAGCAGCTTCTTCTTCCGCGTGATGTCGCCGCCGTAGCACTTGGCCAGCACGTTCTTGCGCAGCGCCTTGATCGTTTCGCGCGCGATGATGTGGGCGCCGATCGCCGCCTGCACCGGCACGTCGAACATCTGGCGCGGAATCAGTTCGCGCATCTTCGCCGCCACCTCGCGGCCGCGGAACTGCGCGTTGGCTCGGTGCACGATGACGGACAGCGCATCGACCTTCTCGCCGGCCACCATCAGATCGAGCTTCACCACGTCGGCGGCGCGGTACTCCTTGAATTCGTAATCGAGCGAGGCGTATCCGCGTGACACTGACTTCAGCTTGTCGAAGAAGTCGAACACCACTTCGGCCATCGGCAGGTCATAGGTCAGCTGCACCTGGCGACCGTGGTAGAGCATGTTCACCTGCTGACCGCGCTTCTGCTCGCACAGCGTGATCACCGCGCCCAGGTAATCCTGCGGCATGAAGATGACCGCCTTGATGATGGGCTCGCGGATTTCAGCAACCTTGGACGTTTCCGGCAGCTTGGACGGGTTTTCCACCATGACGACGCTGCCGTCGTTCATCAGCACCTCGTACACCACGGTTGGCGCCGTCGTGATGAGGTCCATGTCGAATTCGCGCTCCAGCCGCTCCTGCACGATTTCCATGTGCAGCATGCCGAGGAAGCCACAGCGGAAACCGAAGCCCAGCGCCTGCGACACTTCCGGCTCGTACTGCAGCGAGGCGTCGTTCAGCTTGAGCTTTTCCAGCGACTCGCGCAGCTGGTCGTACTCGCTGGCCTCGACCGGATACAGACCGGCGAACACCTGCGGCTTGATTTCCTTGAAGCCGGGCAGCGGCGCGTCGGCGCGGCGGTCGGCCAGGGTAATGGTGTCGCCGACCTTGGCGGCCTGCAGTTCCTTGATGCCGGAAATGATGAAACCCACCTCGCCGGCCGACAGACTGGTCTTCTGCACCGATTTCGGCGTGAACACGCCGACCTGGTCGCACTGGTACTGGGCACCGGTCGACATCAGCAGCATCTTGTCCTTGGGCTTCAGCGCGCCATCGACCACACGCACCAGCATCACCACGCCGACGTAATTGTCGAACCAGGAATCGATGATGAGCGCCTTCAGCGGCGCGTCCGGGTCGCCCTTGGGCGCCGGAATGCGCGCGATCACCGCTTCGAGGATGTCGTCGATGCCCATGCCGGTCTTGGCCGAACACGGAATGGCGTCGGTCGCGTCGATGCCGATCACGTCCTCCACTTCCTGCTTCGCGTTGTCCGGATCGGCCTGCGGCAGGTCCATCTTGTTCAGCACCGGCACCACCTCGACGCCGAGGTCGAGCGCGGTGTAGCAGTTCGCCACCGTCTGCGCCTCGACACCCTGCGAGGCATCGACCACCAGCAGCGCGCCTTCGCAGGCGGACAGCGAGCGGCTCACCTCGTAGGAAAAGTCGACGTGCCCCGGAGTGTCGATCAGGTTCAGGTTATAGACCTGACCGTCCTTGGCCTTGTACGACAGCGCAGCGGTCTGCGCCTTGATGGTGATGCCGCGCTCGCGCTCCAGATCCATCGAGTCAAGCACCTGCGCCTCCATCTCACGGTCGGACAGGCCGCCGCAGCGCTGGATCAGCCGGTCCGCCAGCGTGGACTTGCCGTGATCGATGTGGGCGATGATGGAAAAATTTCGGATGTGCTGCATCAGTCGAATGGAATCGGGAACGGAATCAAAAAAGGGCGGCGGAAAACAAAAAAGGGCGCCGTGGCGGGCACCCCTGTGCGGTCAGCCGGACCGGGCCTGCAGTCAAGCGCGCGATTCTAGCAGATAGGCCCGTACAGCCCCCTCGTCCAGCCGGTGCCGGCACAGTTCGCGATCGCCCGCACAGAGCACCGGAATGTGCTCGCCATAGGCGTCCTCGAATTCCTCGTGCTCGTCGATATCGATTTCGCGCACGCTGATCCCCTGGCCGGCGATCAGCGGCTCAAGCGCCTCGATCAGCTCGTCACACAGGTGGCACCAGCGCCGCAGGTAGAGCGTCAGTTCGCGCTGAGCGCCGCTCACTTGCCGTCGCCCTGCCCGTTCGGCGCGCGCAGCGTCAGGAAGGTCTGGCTGTCACCGCGGCGTACAAGCACCGTCAGCCCGACCTTGGGTTCGATGCTGGAGAGGATCTTGTTGAACTGCTCCAGCGTACCGACCGGTGTCTGCTTGCCGCGGGCGATCACCGCCAGGATGATGTCGCCGGCACGCAGGTCGGATCGCTGGTTGCCCGCGACTTCCTCCACCTTCAGCCCGCCCTCGACCTTCAGTTCGCGCTTCTGCTGCGGCGTCAGCTCGGACAGCACCAGACCCAGCCGGTTGGGTGCGGGTGCCGCCTCGGGCGCCGCGCCCCGGCGGGCCTTGCGCGGGTCGATGCGTTCGTCGCTCAGTTCGGCCACGGTGACGCGGATATCACGCGTCGCACCGTTGCGCCAGATCTGCGCGACCGACGCCGTGCCCGGCTTCGTTCCACCCACCAGCCGCGGCAGATCGCCCGACTTCTCGACCTGCTTGCCGTCGAAACGCAGGATCACGTCGCCCGGTTCGATGCCCGCCTTTTCCGCCGGGCCACGCGGCTCGACCGAACTGACCAGTGCACCTTCGGCGTTCGGCAGGCCAAAGGAGTCGGCCAGTTCCTTCGTCACTTCCTGGATGACCACGCCGATGCGCCCGCGCTGCACGCGGCCGGTGGCGCGCAGCTGCGACTGCACATCCATCGCGACGTCGATCGGAATGGCGAAGGACAGGCCCATGAAGCCGCCGTTGCGGCTGTAGATCTGCGAGTTGATGCCCACCACCTCACCGCTTAGATTGAACAGCGGCCCACCCGAATTGCCGGGGTTGATGGCGACGTCGGTCTGGATGAAAGGAACGAAGTTCTCCTGCGGCAGCGAGCGGCCTTTGGCCGACACGATGCCGGCCGTGACCGAGCTCTCGAAACCGAAGGGCGAACCGATGGCGACGACCCACTCGCCCACCTTGAGCTTGCTGGCGTCGCCGAAACGGACGACCGGCAGGCCGGAGGCGTCGATCTTGAGCACGGCGACGTCGGTGCGCTTGTCGGCACCGATCACGCGCGCCCTGAACTCGCGCTTGTCCGACAGGCGGACGGTGATCTCATCCGCTTCATCGACCACGTGCGCGTTGGTCATCAGATAGCCGTCGGCCGAGATGATGAAGCCGGAACCGAGCGAGCGCGCGTCCTGCGAGCCCGGTACGCCCGGCTGCTGCGGAATGAAGCGGCGGAAGAAATCGAACATCGGGTCGTCTTCGTCCAGCCCCGGCGGAAGCTGCGGCATTGCACGCGTACTGACCTTCTGCGTCGTGCTGATATTGACCACCGCCCGTCCCTGCTGCTCGACCAGCTGAGAAAAATCCGGCAGTTCGCGCTGCGCGCTGGCCGGGGGAACGAGGGCAAACAGGCAACTCAGGCTGAACACCGCAGCCGCGAACAGGGATTTCATGATCTGGGCGAAAGGTCGCGACCGGAAAGGATGCGTACGGAAGGAATGAGCGTGCTGCGCGAGCGGCTGCCACGCAGCCAGCCCGCTGCCGCGATCAGACCGACCAGGGCTCCTGCGGCCACCGAAAGGTCCGAATCGCCAGCCAGCAACATGGCCAGTGCAACGCCTACGAACAGCGCGAGCAGCGCCACCCCGTAGGTCAGCAGCGCGGCGATCAGCGGCGCCCGCTGCGACACGACGACATCGACGCGTTCGCCTGGCCGCACGGCGACGTCAAGGGGTATCACGTAGGTCGCCGCGGCCGATTCACAGGCCCGACCGCAGCCCCCGCTTTCGGCACATCGACCACACCCGCTCTGCCGCTCGACATCGACCCAGGCGAAACCATCGGCGACGCGGCGGACCTGACCCGAACGGACGTTCATCAACGCTTCTGTCCCACCGCGTCCGCCATGCGCTGCAGACTGTGCGGCGGCACCTCGCCGAGCGCGGTGATGACGTAGCCCGCCAGCCGTCGCTTGTACACATTCACGGCGCCATGCTTCATCGGCCCGACGACGTTTCCGTCTTCCTTGCGGTAGGGCTCGATGAATACCGAGATTGCGGCGAGGCCGTCGGAGAACACCATGTGGACCATGTCGGGGCGGTCTGGGCCGAGCGACCGCTTCATGCCAGCGATTTGGCGGAAGCCCGGCACGTCGCCATTCATCGTCCAACCGAGGTCGGCATTCTGGGCCTGGGTCGAATTCGCCGTGTGCACCTTCCAGCCGGACGACGAGGCGGCCAGTCTGGATTGCACGTCCTCACGCGTCAGCGCCGGACCGAGCTGCAGCTGGGCGAAGGCGAACTGCTCTATCGGTTCGCTGCGCTCGTTCACCATGCGTGCCTTCAGCAACAGGCCGGTCTGCGCTTCGATCCAGAACATGTGACCGTAACGGTAACCGTCCTTCGGCTCGAGCAGCACGGACTGGGTATCGAAGCCTGCGACGCGGCCGGGCGGGCCTTTGCGAACCGTGTAGTAATCGCTGAGCGCACCGACCGACTCCGGCAACAGCGACGGGAAAGTCTTCCGCGCCCCACGCCGGTCCTCGATGATGATCTTTTCCTTCGGCAGGTAGCAACGCACCTCGTCATTGACGCGGATGACCTCGCGCGGGCTGCCGTCGAGCACTTCCAGCCGTTCGACCGAATTGCCCTCGGTGTCGACGTAATGTGCGACGCGCGAGGTTTCGACATTCGAACCGCTCTGATAGACGAAAGTGCCGATGTAGGAGGTGCGCTGCGAGGCGCTCACTGCTCGCCCGAGGAGGGACAGCGCTTCAGGCTGCCCCTGGGCCAGCGCGCCCTGCGCAAACAGCAAGGACGCAAACAGCCAGACTGCCCGCACGATCATCGACGGTCGTCGGTCTGCGGATCCGAAACGCCGCGCGCGTAGAGCGCGACGCCCTGCATGCTGCCGGTCGGCGAGTAACCCTGATGCGCGACCAGATAGGCGCGAAGGGGCGATTCGGTCTGTGCAAGCTGCACCGGCACGACCACCGGGGCAACCGCCAGTTGCGGCTGCACGTCGGGTGCAGACATGAGGTCGAGCCCCAGCCAGGACACCAGCGCGACGCCGGCAACGGCTGCCGCTGCGGGCATCCACAGCCGCTTGGCTTCGGGCTGGACGCGGAAGGCGACCGGCGCGAGCACCGTGGGCTCGTCGTCGAGCCTGCTCATGACCGACGCCGTGAAACGCGCGTCGAAACCATCGTCGCCGCGCAGCACATCGCCGATCATCACCTGCAATGCAAACTCATCGCGCAGATCGCCGTCCGCGTGCAGGCGATCCAGCACCTGCTGCGACGTGCGCTCATCGAGCTCGTCGTCGATGAATGCGCTCAGATTCTCTTTCATGCCTGTTACCACCTCTTGTCGGGAGCCGTGTCGAGCAGCGGCCGTAGCTTCTCGGCGATCGCCTCCCGGGCACGAAAAATGCGCGAACGCACCGTCCCGATCGGACAATCCATCACTGTCGCGATCTCCTCGTAGGCCATGCCTTCGAGCTCACGCAGCATGATGGCTGTGCGCAGTTCTTCGGGCAGTGCTTCCATTGCGGAGGTCACCGTCTGTCCGATCTGCTTGGTCAGCAGCAGCCGCTCGGGGGTGTTGATGTCCCGGAGGTTGTCGCTGTCGTCAAAGTTTTCCGCCTCTTCGGAATCGAACTCCGTGCTGGTCGGGGCTCTGCGCCCCTGCGACACGAGGTAGTTCTTCGCCGTATTGACGCCTATCCTGTACAGCCACGTGTAAAACGCGCTCTCACCGCGGAACGAGGGCAGCGCACGGTAAGCCTTGATGAAGGCCTCCTGTGCCACGTCCTCTACTTCGGCCGGGTCGCGTATCAGGCGCGACAGCAGCCGTCCGAGCTTGCGCTGATACTTGCTGACCAACAGACCGAAGGCCTGCTTGTCGCCGCGCTGCGCACGCTCGACAAGCAGCTGGTCAACCTCTCGCTCGCTCATCTGGGCCGATGTTGTGCCACCCGGGTCTTTCACCGGCGCGGGTTTTGAACTGGCGCGCAGTATATCCGAGCGCGCAGGCCTGGGTACCACTTGAAGGGGGTGTAGTGTCGCGTCCATGCCAGCACAGACCGGGGGCTGACGACAAAGTTCATTGCCGTCGGCACGTCCGCAGCCGGTATCCTCTCGCTGCGCTGCGATATAGTGCAGCCCTCCCATTGAAGTGCTGATCGCCGTGCAGACATTCGACGTGCTGGTACTCGGAAGCGGCCTGGCTGGACAGGCGCTCGCTTTGCGACTGGCGGAAGCCGGTCGCCAGGTCGCCCTGGTCACCAAGCAGAAGCTGGAGGACTCCGCCTCCAGCTGGGCCCAGGGTGGCGTGGCTGCCGTGCTCGACAGCGAGGACTCGGTCGAGGCGCATCTGCGCGACACGCTGGTCGCCGGTGCCGGACTGTGCGACCCCGAAGCCAGCCGCTTCGTGGTCGAGAACGGCCGACGCGCGATCGAGTGGCTGATCGGCCGCGGCGTCCCCTTCACGCGCGACGACCAGACCTCGCTCGGTTACCACCTGACTCGCGAGGGCGGTCACAGTCACCGCCGCATCGTGCATGTGGCCGATGCGACCGGCTCGGCCATCCAGATGACGCTGACCGGTCAGGTCAAGGCGCACCCGAACATCCATATCTTCGAACGCCATCTGGCGGTCGATCTGATCGTCGGCTGGAAGATCGGTCGCCCCGAACTGGGCTGCGCCGGCGCCTACGTCCTCGACATCGAGAACGACCGCGTCGATACCTTTGCGGCGCCAGTGGTCGTGCTGGCAACCGGCGGTGCCGGCAAGGTCTATCTATACACGACCAATCCGGATACTGCGACCGGCGACGGCATCGCGATGGCCTGGCGCGCCGGTTGCAGGGTGGGAAACATGGAATTCATCCAGTTTCACCCGACCTGCCTCTACCACCCGCACGCCAAGTCCTTCCTGATCACCGAGGCGATGCGCGGCGAAGGCGGCCTGCTGCGGCTGCCCGACGGCGAACGCTTCATGCCGGCGCACGACGAACGCGCCGAACTGGCGCCGCGCGACGTCGTGGCACGGGCGATCGACTACGAGATGAAGAAGCGCGGTCTCGACTGCGTCTATCTTGACGTGTCGCACAAGCCGGCCGACTTCCTGATCAGTCATTTCCCGAACATCCACGCACGCTGCCTCGAACTCGGCATAGACATCACGCGGCAGCCGATTCCGGTGGTGCCGGCGGCGCATTACACCTGCGGCGGCGTGAAGGTAGACCAGCGTGCGCACACCGATGTCGACGGGCTGTACGCGATCGGCGAGACCAGCTACACCGGCCTGCACGGCGCCAACCGGCTGGCCAGCAACTCACTGCTGGAATGCCTTGTCTATGCGGAGTCTGCGGCACAGGACATTCTCGCCCGCCCCGGCTCTTCCCTACCCGACCTGCCGGCCTGGGACGAAAGCCGCGTGACCGACGCCGACGAAGAGGTGGTGATCGCGCACAACTGGGACGAGCTGCGCCGCTTCATGTGGGACTACGTCGGTATCGTTCGTACCAACAAGCGCCTTGAACGCGCACTGCACCGCATCCGCCTGCTGGAACGCGAGATCGACGAGTACTACGCGCACTTCCGCATCAGCAATGACCTGATCGAATTGCGCAATCTGGTCATGACCGCCCATCTCATCGTGCGCAGCGCGATGCAGCGGCACGAGAGTCGCGGCCTGCATTTCAGTCGTGACTACCCCGATACCAGCGACGCAGCCAGCCCGACCATCCTGCGTCCGCGTCGCTCGCGTCAGCCAGAAGAACTGCACGCAACCACAGTCTGAAGCGCCGGTAATCGTCGACGCTGTCGAACTGGTCCGCAAACAGCAGCAGGTGCTGTCGCCCGCCCTCGCCTTCCAGCGTGACCGAAGTCCATGCACGCCCCATTCTCGCGGCGCAGGGGCGACCGCTCAGCGCGTCGCCGACGGACTGTACGCAAGTGAGGGATTCGCCATCCTCGCTCGCCAGCCCGCACAGACGCCCCGCTCGCACGCGCGCCGCTGCCGTCAGCAGCAGCGAGAGCGCACAGAGCGCGATGGCGAGAGGGCCCAGCAGTAGCGATGCGACGACAGCGGCAAGCGAGGCGAAAAAAAGGGTCACGTCGCGAAGACGTGACCCCTTCAGATGCATCTGCCGGAAGCCCTGAAGCCGCTCGCGGTTCAAGGCCGGTCGCTCACATGCGACGGAAGACCAGCGTCGCGTTCGTACCGCCGAAACCGAAGGAATTCGACAGCGCGGAACGGATGTTGATCTCGCGCGGCACCAGCGGCACGTAATCGAGATCGCAGGCCGGATCCTGATCGCGCAGATTGGCGGTCGGCGGCGCGATCTGCTTGTGGATCGCCATCACCGTCACCACCGCCTCGATACCCGCCGCCGCGCCCAGTGCATGGCCGGTCATGGACTTGGTCGAGCTGACGCACAGCGTTTTGGCGTGCTCGCCAAAACAGCGCTTGATCGCCACCGTTTCGGCAATGTCGCCCAGCGGCGTGGATGTGCCGTGAGCGTTGATGTAGTCGACCTCGTCCAGCGCCACACCACCGTTGCGCAGCGCATTCGCCATGCTGCGCGATGCGCCTTCACCGTCCTCGCAGGGCGCAGTGATGTGATGCGCGTCGGCACTCATGCCGTAGCCGGCGAGTTCGCAATAGATGCGTGCGCCGCGGGCCTTCGCGTGCTCGTACTCCTCGAGCACCAGCACGCCAGCACCCTCACCCAGCACGAAGCCGTCACGACCGCTGTCCCACGGACGGCTGGCGGTCTCCGGATCATCGTTACGGCCCGACAGCGCCTTGGCAGCCGCGAAACCGGCCACGCCCAGCGGGCACATCGTCGATTCGGCACCACCGGCGATCATCACGTCGGCGTCCCCGTATTCGATCAGGCGCATCGCTTCGCCGATCGAGTGGTTGGCCGTCGCGCAGGCACTGACGGTCGCAAAGTTCGGGCCCTTGAAACCGTAGTTGATCGCCACGATGCCGGAGATCATGTTGATGATCGAGCCCGGCACGAAGAACGGCGACACCTTGCGTACGCCGCCGGCCAGCATGGCGTTGTGCGTTTCCTCGATCATCGGCAGACCGCCGATGCCCGAGCCGACGCAGACACCGATGCGCTCGGCGTTGGCCGGATTCGCCTCGAGTCCGGCGTCGCGGATGGCATCCATCGAGGCAGCAATGCCAAAATGGATGAAGGTGTCGAAACGCCGTGCCTCTTTCGGAGACAGGTAGTTGGCGACGTCAAAATCGCGCACTTCGCCCGCGATCTGGACAGGCAATTCGGACGGATCGAAACGCGTGATGCGACGGATCCCCGACTTCGCCGCCAGGATGTTCTCCCAGGCTTGTCCGACCGTGTTCCCGACCGGGGAAATGATGCCCAGGCCGGTGACAACTATTCTTTTACGTGCCAAAACGTACTCCGCTCGATGAAACGATCAGGCCTTGCTGGCCAGATGACGGTTCACGTAATCGATGGCCTGTTGCACCGAGGTGATCTTCTCGGCTTCTTCGTCGGGGATTTCGCATTCGAACTCTTCTTCGAGCGCCATGACCAGTTCAACCGTATCGAGCGAGTCAGCGCCCAGATCGTCGACGAAAGACGATTCGTTCTTGATCTCGGCTTCGTTGACGCCCAGTTGTTCGGCAACGATCTTCTTGACGCGTTGTTCGATGTTTTCCATTGCGGTACTCCTTCCCTGTGTATGCCCTGACTAGAGCGTGAGAGCGCGAAAAAAAAGTGGCGCGAGTGTAACAGAAAGCCTGGTCCACTTCGCCTTTGGAGGTGTATGGCGCTTGCGCGCCGCACACCTCCGAATATCAATGCATGAACATCCCGCCGTTCACATGCAAGGTACTGCCGGTCACGTAGGCAGCGAGCGGCGACGCGAGGAACACGACGGCAGCGGCCACTTCGTCAGCCGAACCGAGGCGACCCAGCGGAATCTGGCCCAGCAACGCGTCACGGGCCGCGTCGCCCAGCGCCTCGGTCATGTCGGTGGCGATGAAGCCCGGCGCCACGCAATTCACGGTGATGTTGCGCGAACCCAGTTCGCGCGCCAGCGCCATGCTCATGCCGGCGACGCCGGCCTTGGCGGCGGCGTAGTTGGCCTGTCCGGGATTACCGGTTTCGCCGACCACCGACGTGATGTTGATGATGCGGCCGCTGCGCGCCTTCATCATGCCCTTCATCACAGCGCGCGACATCGTGAATACCGCCTTCAGGTTGGTGTCGATGACCGCCTGCCACTCGTCGTCCTTCATCCGCATCGCGAGGTTGTCGCGCGTGATGCCGGCATTGTTCACCAGCACGGAAACGCTGCCGAAGTCCTTCTCGATCGCGCTGATCGCGGCGGGAATCGCCGCAGTATCGGTCACATCAAGCACGATACCCCGTCCCCGGACGCCGGCAGTCTCGAAAGACTGCTGTATGCCTGCAGCGCCGGCTTCACTGGTCGCGGTGCCGATCACCGTGGCTCCCGTCTGGCCGAGCGCCAGCGCAATCGCGCGGCCGATGCCTCGGCTGGCGCCGGTCACCAGCGCAATCTGTCCGTCGAGAACACCCATCAATTCACTCCGATCTGTTGAGCAAGCTGTTCCAGTGCGGCACCGTCGGACAGCGCCACACCATTCAGGTTGCGGTCGATGCGCTTGGTCAGGCCGGCCAGCACCTTGCCCGGGCCGCACTCGGCGACCGTGACGACGCCCAGTTCTGCCATCCGCTGGATCACCTCGACCCAGCGCACCGGCGCCGCCGCCTGACGCACCAGCGCGTCACGGATCGCGTCCGGCTCTTCCGGCGAGGCGACATCGACGTTATTGACCAGCATGATCTGCGGCCGGCGGAATTCGACGTCGGGCAGCGCCTGGGCCAGCTTTTCGGCCGCCGGCTGCATCAGGCTGCAATGAAAGGGGGCACTGACCGGCAGCGCGACCGTGCGCTTGGCGCCGCGCTCCGACAGCAGCGCCATCGCGCGCTGGACGGCGGCGGCATGGCCGGCGATCACCGTCTGCTCCGGCGAGTTGAAATTCACCGCAGCGACCACTTCACCTTGTGCAGCGTCGTCGCAGCAGGCCTGCACTGCGGCAGCGTCCAGGCCCAGCACGGCGGCCATCGCGCCGGTACCGGCCGGCACGGCGTCCTGCATCGCCTGCGCGCGCAGACGAACCAGCGGCACGGCGTCCTTCAGTCTGAGCACGCCGGCAGCAACCAGCGCTGCGTACTCGCCGAGACTGTGCCCGGCGACGACATCAGGGGTGCGACCGGTACGCTTGACCCAGCTGCGAAACACGGCGACGCCGGCGGTCAGCATCAGTGGCTGCGTGTTGGTTGTCAGCGACAGGCGCTCGGCGGGACCGTCGGCCGCCATCGCCCACAGATCTTCACCGAGCGAGAGCGAAGCCTCGTCAAAAGCCGCGCGGATTTCGGCGTCGTCGCCATAGGCGGCCATCATGCCGACCGATTGCGAACCTTGGCCCGGGAAAACGAATGCGAATTTCTGCATGGAAGACATCTGAAAATCGGTGGATCAGAAGCGCAGCAACACGCCGCCCCAGGTGAAACCGCCGCCCACACCCTCGAGCATCACGTTCTGGCCACGCTTGATGCGGCCGTCACGGACGGCGATATCAAGCGCGAGCGGCACCGACGCAGCCGACGTATTGCCGTGCTCGGCCACCGTGGTAACGACCTTGTCCATTGACATGTCGAGTCGCTTGGCGGTCGACTGCAGGATGCGGATATTGGCCTGGTGAGGCACCAGCCAGTCGAGCGCAGTCATCGGCAGTTCGGCCGCCTGCATCAGTTCGACCGCGGTATCACCCAGCACGCGCACAGCGAACTTGAAAACCGCCTGGCCGTCCATCTGCAGCAAGGGCTTGCCGGCAACAGCGCCATTGCAGACCTGACCCGGCACCGACAGGATGTCGTGGTAGTGGCCATCGGCATGCAGCGCGGACGACAGGATGCCCGGCTCGCTCGATGCCTCGAGCACCACCGCGCCTGCACCGTCACCGAACAGCACGCAGGTGCCGCGGTCGTTCCAGTCGAGGATGCGCGAGAACACCTCGGCACCGACCACCAGCGCACACTTGTGCGAACCGGAACGGATGAACTTCTCGGCGATGGTCAGCGCATAGACGAAACCCGAGCACACCGCCTGCACGTCGAAGGCGGTCGCCGCGCGGTTACCCAGCTTGTGCTGCAGCAGGCAGGCGGTACTCGGGAAAACCTGATCGGGCGTCGACGTGGCGACGATGATCAGATCGACCTCGCCCGCCTCGCGGCCCGCCATTTCGAGCGCCTTGCGGCTCGCATTCAGCGCGAGGTCGCTGGAATGCTCGTGCTCCGCGGCAAAGTGACGGAAGCGGATGCCGGTTCGATCGGCGATCCACTCGTCCGACGTTTCGATGCCCCGTGCGACGAGATCATGGTTCGACACCGGCGCGCCGGGCAGATAGCCGCCCGTGCCGGTGATGCGGCAAAAACTCATGCAGCTACCTCGGTACGTGTCATGCATTCGGTGATGCGGGCGATCAGATCATTGCGCACTGCGTCTGCTGCGCGGGCGATGGCCTGCTCGAATCCGTAGGCATCGCTGGAGCCGTGGCTCTTCACGACGACACCGCGCAGCCCGAGCAGACTGGCGCCATTGTAACGACGATGATCGACACGGCGGCGGAAGGCGGCAATGACCGGTCGGGCAACCAGGTACATCAGCTTGCGCAGCGGCCCCCGGCTGAATTCCTCGCGCAGGAAGGTGCCTATCATCTGCGCCAGGCCTTCCGAGGTCTTCAGTGCGACATTGCCGACGAATCCATCGCAGACCACGACGTCGGTCGTGCCCTTGTAGATGTCGTTACCCTCGACATTGCCGTAGAAGTTGAGATCGCTGGCGCGCAGCAGATCGGCCGCACCCTTCACCGCTTCATTGCCCTTGATCGCTTCCTCGCCGATGTTGAGCAGTCCGACGCTCGGGCGCTCGCGCGACTCGAGCGCCGACACCAGCATCGCGCCCATCAGGCCGAACTGGAACAGGTGCTCGGAGGTGCAATCGACGTTGGCGCCGAGGTCCAGCACGTAAGTGTGGCCCTTCACAGTCGGCAGGATGGAGGCAATCGCCGGCCGGTCGATGCCGGGCAGCGTCTTCAGGACGAACTTGGAGATCGCCATCAGTGCGCCGGTATTGCCGGCGGATACTGCGGCCTGCGCGCGACCTTCCTTCACCAGGTCGATCGCCACACGCATCGATGAATCCTTCTTGCCGCGCATGGCTTGCGCGGGCGGCTCATCCATGCCGACCACTTCGGATGCATGGACGACAGAAATCCGCGCCTCGTCGCTTGCACCGAGGCGCTTCAGTTCAGCATCAAGTACATCCTTGAGCCCGACGAGCAGCAGGCTGCAGGCCGGATCCCTGCGCAGATAGGCAAGAGCGGCAGGCAGGGTGACAGACGGACCATGATCCCCGCCCATACAATCGATGGCCAGGGCGTAGCTCATGCCGTGCATCCGATCAATTCAAAGTCGCCCGGGGAGGCCGCACAGGTGCGGCGTGCCGGAAAAAACGACAAAGCGATGATCACTCGCCCTTGGTCTTGAGCACCTTCTTGCCGCGGTAGAAACCGCTCGGCGAGATGTGATGACGCAGGTGAACTTCACCCGTGGTCGACTCGACGGCGGTGGCCGGCGCGGTCAGAAAATCATGCGCACGGTGCATGCCGCGCTTCGACGGCGACTTCTTGTTTTGCTGGACAGCCATGAACAACTCCCCCGGATAACCGGATAAAAAACCACACAACCGTGCCCGCCGGATCGGAAGATCCAGCCAGCCTCATTCAATTCCGTTTCAGCTGCCCGAGCACCGCAAACGGTGACGGCTTCGCCGAGGTCGTTTGCTGCTCGTTCACACCTGCTATCGCCGGCGCCTCACACTGCTGATGCAGCGGCACCGCGGGCAACGCAAGCAACACTTCGTCCTCGACCAGTGCCGCCAGATCGAGCGGCCCGTCGAGTTCCAGCGCTTCGAAGCTGTCGTCTTCGAGATCTTCGTCGCCCCAGGTCTCGCCGGCAAATACCAACCGGAAGCGGGACTCACTATGCACATCGATCTGCACATCGCCCAAACAGCGCTGGCATTGCATCACCACATCTGCCGCCACCGCGAGGGTCAGCCAGCAGGCGCCCTCAGCATCCACGGAACCCGTGAGCGACCACTCGATTCCATCGGCACTGCGGCATTCCGCCGCCAGTCGCCCGAACGATGCCAACGCGACACGTCCGGTCAGACGCTGCTGCGCACGCGCCAGCTGCTGTGCGTCGAGCCGGACACGTACTTCGTCGCCGCTCGATTCATTGCCGGCCGACACATTGCCCGTCGACTTTCCGGCTCCGGCTGCTTCGGTCATGAACGTCTGCTTGCCCGATGATGCAATGGGCGGAGAAACAAACCCAAAATGATACTATCCCCTTGAAGCTGCTGTCAAAGCACGTTCAGACTTTCGGCCTGCGAAGACGCGGGCCGGCACTCCGTTTCCCTCGTCCGCACATGTCCCCAGATCTTCCTCCACTGGTCCTCGGCTCGTCCTCACGCTATCGCCAGGAGCTGCTGTCCCGGCTGCGCGTTCCCTTCACCACTGCGTCACCGGACATCGACGAGTCGATGCTCGGCGACGAAACGCCACGCGAACAGGCCATACGCCTCGCGCGCAGCAAGGCCGAAGCGATCGCGGCGCGCTTTCCCGGCGCCTGTGTCATCGGCTCCGATCAGGTGGCCTCCTGCGGCGGACGTCGCTACGGCAAGCCGGGCAGCCGCGACGCCGCCATCGCCCAGCTGGCGGAGTTGAGCGGCCAAACCGTCGTGTTCGACACTGCGCTGTGCGTGATCGATGGCCGCAAGGGCACACGGCATGAAGCCCTTGTGCCGACCGAAGTCGTGTTCCGCCCGCTGTCTCGACCGGAAATCGAGCGCTATGTCGATCTCGACGACCCGCTGGACTGCGCTGGCGCCGCCAAATCCGAATCGCTGGGCATTGCTTTGCTGGAGCGGCTGAGCGGCGACGACCCGACAGCGCTGGTCGGCCTGCCGCTGATCCGTCTCAGCGCCTTGCTGCGTGACATCGGTTACCCGCTGCCATGAGCACGATGACCTCGTCGGGCACGCTCTACATGCTGCCCAGCCCGCTCGATGCAGGCGCCGCATGCGCGCTCGACACGCCGGCCGCGGTGCGCGACTGCGCACACCGCCTCGACTACTTCCTGGTGGAGAGCGCCAAGTCGGCCCGCGCCACGCTGAAGCGTCTCGAGCACCCGACGCCGCTGCGCGAGCTCGAAATCGTCGAGTTGCCGCCGGAAAAGGACGGCCGTCTGCTGCGCGAGCTGCTGGCGCCCGTACTCGCCGGCCGCAGCGCCGGCGTGATTTCGGACGCAGGCTGCCCCGGCGTTGCCGACCCGGGTGCGCTGGCGGCACGTACCGCCCACACGATGGGCATCCCGGTCATGCCGCTGGTCGGCCCATCCTCGATCCTGCTCGGACTGATGGCGTCCGGCCTGAACGGGCAATCATTCGCTTTTCACGGCTATCTGCCGGTCGAGGACGGCGCGCGGGCAAAGACACTGGCGGAGCTGGAGAAGCAGTCGGCGCGACTGAGACAGACCCAACTGTTCATCGAGACACCCTATCGCAACCTGAAAATGTTCGACGCCATTCGCTCGCATTGCCGCGGCAGCACCTTGCTGTGCGTGGCGGCAGCGCTGACGGCGCCCGATCAGTTCGTGCGGACGAAGCCGGTGTCGAAGTGGACGGTGGAGGAGATCGGACGCATCGACCGCCGCCCGACACTTTTCCTCCTGCTGGCCGATTGAGGCGTCGCCAAACGCCTCAGCGCATCCCTACGCGGTTCAGCACGCCGGTCACGCTCTCCCCCAGATCGGCGCCCAGTTGCTTGGCAAAACGCTCGGCAATGTTCTGACGCTGCGTGAAATCGACGATGTCGGCAGCCTTGACGACGTCGCGCGCAACGTACTCGACGCTGCCCAGGTCGTCGGCCAGACCCAGTTCGATACTGCGCGAGCCGCTCCACATCAGGCCGGAGAACATGTCCGGCGATTCCTTCAGCCGCTCGCCGCGGCCCTTGCGCACCACCTCGATGAACTGCTGGTGCACGTCACCGAGAAGCTGACGCGCATGATCCTTGTGCCGTTCATCCTGCGGCGAAAACGGATCGAGAAAACCCTTGTTCTCGCCAGCCGTCAGCAGCCGGCGCTCGATCCCCACCTTGTCCATCAGCCCGGTGAAACCGAAGCCATCCATCAGCACGCCGATCGAACCGACGATGCTCGCCTTGTCCACGTAGATGCGGTCAGCAGCCACGGCGACGTAATAGCCGCCGGATGCACAGATGTCCTCGACCACGGCGTACAGCGGCGTGTCCGGATAAAGCGCACGCAGCCGGCCGATCTCGTCGTTGATGATGCCGCTCTGCACCGGACTGCCGCCCGGGCTGTTGATCTTCAGGATGACGCCCTGAGTGTTCTTGTCGTCGAAGGCCGACTGCAGCGAGGACACGATGCGCTCGGCGCTCGCTTCGCCGTTCGGCGCGATGACACCGCTGAGCTCGACCAGCGCCGTGTGCTTGCGGTGTTCGGCCTGACTGAACAGGGAACTCCAGTCGATCAGCGCAAAGGTGAGCACGCCAAGGTAGGCGAAGCCGATCATCCGGAAGAAGATGCTCCAGCGCCGACGACGGCGCTGTTCGGTGACCGACTCGAGCGCGAGACGCTCGATCAGCTTGCGCTCCCAGGTGGCGTCAGGTCGTTTATCTGAAGAATTGTCGGGTTCGGACATGATGTTTTGCTTACTCGCTGCGTGCTTCGGACAGCCACACCTGTCCATCGGATTCTTCGAGCTTCACCGGCTCCAGTCGTGCGCCGCGGCAGGGACCGCCGACACACAGCCCGGTGTCCGGTGCATAAAGGGCGCCGTGAGTGGAGCAGATCAAGTATAACTTTGAAGTATCGAAGAACTCGCCGTGATTCCAGTCGAGTTCTATCGGCACATGGCGACAGCTATTTATATAGCCGTGCACCCGCCCGTGGAAACGTACGGCGAAGGCCTGCCGCGACTTGTCGCCAGCGCCCGCGATCTCGAACCGCACCCCTGCTCCGCCTTCCTCCAGCGCGTCCGACGCGCAGACGCTCATGCGTGACATCGCAGCCATTCCGTCAGCTCGGCCACGCTGGCAGCGTGCGCACGCGGCGCCGCGTCGAGCAGTTCGTGCAGGGGATGCGCACCGTAACTCACGGCAACCGCCTCGCAACCGGCGTGACGCGCCATCAGCAGATCGTGCGTCGTATCGCCGATGACCAGTGTGCGCTCAGGCGCGTGCGACAGTTCGTCCATCAGTTCCAGCACCATGTCGGGCGCCGGTTTCGACACCGATTCGTCGGCACAGCGGGTGGACGCGAACATCGGCCCCAGGCCGGTGTGACCGAGCGCGCGATTCAGGCCGACGCGGCTCTTGCCGGTGGCCACCGCGAGCGTGTGACCGCGCCCGCGCAACTCATCGAGCAGTTCAGGCACGCCGTCGAACAGTGTCAATTCGTGGTCGCGCGCCAGGTAGTGATAGCGATAGCGGCCGGCCAGTTCCTGGTGGCGTGAAGCGGGCAGTTCGGGCACGGCACGCGCCAGCGCGTCGATCAGCCCGAGGCCGATCACCGAACGCGCGGTCGCGTCGTCCGGCGGCACAACGCCCAGGTCGTCACAGGCGTGCTGGATGGCATGGACGATGGCCGCCGCCGAATCGAGCAGCGTGCCGTCCCAGTCGAAAACGATAAGGTCAAACTGTGCGGGCATGGTCTTGGTCAGTGTTTCGGGCTGCGCGATCGAAATCGCGCGGATGCTGTGCGTCGAGCCGGCGCACGAAGCAAGCCAGATCGTCGGGCAGCTGCGCCTCGATCTGCAGACGCTCACCGGTCAGCGGGTGGTTCAGCGTCAGGCTGTGCGCGTGCAGGAACATGCGCGGCAGCCCCTCCTTGCGCAAAGCCTTGTTCAGCGGGAAATCGCCGTACTTCTCGTCACCGGCGATGGGAAAGCCGCTGGCCGACAGATGCACGCGGATCTGGTGCGTGCGGCCGGTCTTGATGCGCACGCCGAGCAGGCTGTAGCCGGGCCAGCGTGCTTCCAGCTCGACGATGGAGTGGGCCGCCTTGCCGTCCGGATCGACCGATACGCGGCGCTCGCCGGATTCGGTCAGGTACTTGGTCAGCGCCAGCTTGATGTGCTGCAGCGGATTGAGCCAGCGGCCCTTCACCAGCGCAAAGTAGCGCTTGTCCATGCCGCCGTCGCGGAAGGCATCGTGCAGTGCGGTCAGCGCCGAGCGCTTCTTCGCCACCAGCAGGATGCCCGAGGTTTCACGGTCCAGCCGGTGCGCCAGCTCGAGCAGCTTCGCCTGCGGGCGCGCCCGGCGCAGGCTTTCGATCACGCCGAAACTGACGCCGGACCCCCCATGCACGGCGATGCCGGCCGGCTTGTTGATAGCCAGGAAGGCGTCGTCCTCGTACAGGATGTCGAATTCCAGCGCCGGAATGGCGACCGGGGTACCCGGATCCGCCATGCGGACAGGCGGAATGCGCACCTCGTCGCGCTCGGCCAAACGGTAGGTCTGATCGACCCGCTTGCTGTTAACACGCACTTCGCCGGAACGCAGGATGCGATAGACGTGACTCTTCGGCACGCCCTTGCACACCCGCAACAGGAAGTTGTCGATGCGCTGCCCGGCCTCCTCCGCATCCACGACATGCCGCACAACTTTCGGAGCTTTACCCAACTCCTTCATTTCAAATATACTGCGACGGGTTTTCGGTCTGATTTCGAAGCAGACGCAGTGTGGAGCACATCCAGCTCGAAGTGGCGGACGCCGGGTGACAGATTGACGGTGAAGTGCTTCCTCATGCAGTCCTTCTTGGCAGACGAAAACCGGATCACGGGTTAATCCCGCTCACCCAAAGTAGCGAGTGTACTGAGTAGCGCGAGTACCGTACAGGCAGAATCCCCCAGGCAGTCGCGAAAGCGCGGCTGCATTGAGAGTTGGCAGACCCCTCCACGTCCCCCAGTCCGTTCCCATCGAAAAAACCCGATTGCAGCCGACACGATAGACGTTATTTACTGACGAGCGGTTTGTCCTGCCCGTGTGCGGTGCGCGCGGGAGAAGTTGATGAAACGAATGCTCTTCAACGCGACGCAGGCCGAAGAGCTGCGCGTCGCGATTGTCGATGGCCAGAAGCTTGTTGACCTCGACATTGAGTCATCCAGCAAGGAACAGCGCAAAAGCAACATCTACAAGGCAGTCATCACCCGCATCGAGCCCAGCCTCGAAGCATGCTTTGTCGATTACGGCGCAGACCGCCACGGCTTCCTGCCGTTCAAGGAAGTTTCCAAATCCTATTTCAAGCCCGATCTCGAACCCGGCCGCGCCCGCATCCAGGACGCACTGTCGGTGGGTCAGGAACTGATCGTCCAGATCGACAAGGACGAACGCGGCAACAAGGGCGCCGCACTCACCACCTTCATTTCGCTGGCCGGCCGCTACCTGGTGCTGATGCCGAACAACCCGCGTGGCGGCGGTGTTTCCCGCCGCGTCGAAGGTGACGACCGCGCTGAACTGCGCGAAACCATGGATCAGCTCGAAGTGCCTGGCGGCATGAGCCTGATCGCTCGCACTGCCGGCATCGGTCGCAACGCCGAAGAACTGCAGTGGGACCTGAACTACCTGCTGCAACTGTGGACCGCCATCGAAGGCGCCGCCCAGTCGCAGTCCGGTGCCTTCCTGATCTACCAGGAAGGCAGTCTGGTGATCCGCGCGATCCGCGACTATTTCCAGCCTGACATCGGCGAAATCCTGATCGACACCGACGAGGTGTATGACCAGGCCTACACCTTCATGGAACACGTGATGCCCGGCAACGTGGCGCGCGTGAAGCGTTACCGCGACGACGTGCCGCTGTTCTCGCGCTTCCAGATCGAACACCAGATCGAATCGGCGTACTCGCGCCAGGTCAACCTGCCGTCCGGCGGCGCCATCGTGATCGACCACACCGAAGCACTGGTGGCGGTAGACGTGAACTCCGGCCGCTCGACCAAGGGCAGCGACATCGAGGAAACCGCGCTGCGCACCAACTGCGAAGCGGCCGACGAAATCGCCCGCCAGCTGCGTCTGCGCGACCTCGGCGGCCTGATCGTCATCGACTTCATCGACATGGAAAACCCGCGCGCCCAGCGCGAGGTCGAAACCCGCCTGCGCGATGCTTTGCATCACGACCGTGCGCGCGTGCAGATGGGCAAGATCAGCCGCTTCGGCCTGCTCGAACTGTCGCGCCAGCGTCTGCGCCCGGCGCTGGCCGAAACCAGCTACATCCCGTGCCCGCGCTGCAGCGGCACCGGCCACATCCGCTCGACCGAATCGGCTGCGCTGCACATCCTGCGCATCCTCGAAGAAGAAGCGATGAAGGAAAACACGGGTGCCGTGCACACCCAGGTGCCGGTCGACGTCGCCACCTTCCTGCTGAACGAGAAGCGGGCCGACATCAACGCGATCGAACTGCGCCACAAGGTCAACATCGTCCTGATCCCGAACAAGTATCTGGAGACGCCGGCGCACGAAATCACCCGTCTGCGCCACGACCAGCTGAACCTCGAAGGCGTGGCCCAGCCGTCCTACCAGATGGCCGTGAACCCGTCGGCCGAGAGCTATCAGCCGCCGTCCGCCATCCCGGCCGACGAGCGTCCGAAGCGCCAGGAAGCGGCGATCAAGCACATCACGCCGGACCAGCCTGCACCGGTCGTGGCCGAGGTCGCAACGCCCGCGCCGGTCGCTGCTGCGCCGGCGGCTGCACCCGCGGCCAAGGGCGGCTTCTTCGGCTGGATCGCCGGGCTGTTCGGCGGTGGCGCTGCCGCGCCTGCCCCGGCGCCCGCTCCGGCCCCGGAAGCGAAGCCCGCGCAAACGCGCGAACGCGGTCCGCGTGGGGAGGGCGAACGCGGTCGCAACCGCAACCGTCGCGACAACCGCGAAGGACGTGAAGGCCGCGAGGGCCGCGAAGGTCGTGAAGGTCGTGAAGGTCGTGAACAACGCGAGCCGCGAGAGCCACGCGAAGCGCAAAGCAAGGGCGAAGGCCGCGACGGTCAGCGCAAGCAGCGCGAACCCCGTGAGCCGCGCGAGCCGCGTAACGAGCAGGAAGCCGCTACGCCGCGCGAACCGCGTCCGCCGCGCGAGCCGCGCCCGCCGCGTGAGCCGCGCGAGCGTGCCGCCAATGACGCACGCGAACAGCAGCAGGCACAGACCGATCTGCCGCTGGCCGCTGCCACCGGCACTCAGCCCGAGAATGTCGCGCCGGCCGAGGGTGGCGAAGGCGCAGCACCGCGCAGCCGCCGCCGCCGTGGTGGCCGCCGCGAACGTGGCGAGCGCCGTCCGGACGGCGTGGAAGGCGCAGTTGCCGATGTCGCCGCAGTCGAGGGCGATCTGACGGTGACCGACTCCGCCGCCAATGAGGTGCCGGCTGCCGCCGCCGAAGCCCAGGCCGCGTTGCCGCTGGATGTCCCCGCAGCGGCACCGATCGCCGCCGAGCAGGCCCCGTTGGCCGACGCCGCACCGGCGACCGAAGTCGCCGCTGTGGCCGAAGCGCCGGTAGAGCCTGTTGTGCCGGCACCGGTGGTGTCTGCACCGGCAGCCCCGGAGCCGGCTGTGATCGAACCCGTCGCAGTGGAAACACCGGTGACCGAGCCCGTTGCGGCTGAAGTGGCTGCACTGCCGGTCGTCGAAGTGGCTGCCGAACCGGTGGCCGCACCGGCACCCATCGTCGATCAACCGGCGCAGATCGCGGCCTCGTTGAACGATGCCGGCGAATCGACCCTGGTGCGCGCAATGGAAAGCTTCGGCTCGACGCCGCAGCCGCCCGCGCCCGCCCCCGTAGTCGCACCGGCGGCCGATCTGCAGAGCACGCTGGCCGACAGCGGCCTGGTCATGGTGGAAACCTCGGCCGAGCGCGCTGCCGGCATCGAACCCGTCATCGTCGAGCAGCCGCAACTGGGCCGTCGTCGTCGCCCGGCGCCGGTGATCGCCAACGAGCCGATGCAGCAGGTGGAAACGCGCAACGAATGAGGCGCTGACACCACCCAAAGGGCCCGGCATTGTCCGGGCCCTTTTTGCGTGGCGGTCAGTAAGCTCGCCCGGCACCGGGTGATTTTCCCGTGCCGGAGCCGCCCGTTTTCACCGACACTGCGCACGCTTTTTTCAATCACAACAAACGAGGAGAACACCCCATGCGTCTTTTTGCAGCCCTGCTCGCCATTGTCGCCAGCACCACCGTGTTCGCGCACGGCCCGTCGCGCCTGAAGGCCAACGAAACGATCACGCTGAAGGCCAGCCCGGACGCCGTGTGGGCCAAGGTGAAGGACTTCACGCAGCTGCAGTCCTGGCACCCGGCCGTCGAGAGCAGCACCGCCACTGCCGGCAGTGATGTGGGTTCGGTGCGCACGCTGAAGATCAAGGGCGGCGGCGAAGTGGTCGAGAAGCTGGAAGCGATTTCGGATGCCGACCGCAGCCTGACCTATACCGCCCAGGACGGCGGTGCGCTGCCGGTGAGCAAGTACAAGTCGACGATTACCGTGAAGCCGGCCGATGGCGGTGGCTCGACCGTCGAATGGAAGGGCGTGTTCTTCCGCGCCGACGCGAGCGAGCATCCCGCCGCCGGCAAGGACGACGAGGCGGCCACCGGCACCATCAAGGCGGTCTATACCGACGGCCTGAAGAACCTGAAGGCGCTGCTGGACAAGTAATCGTCGCGACTGCGAAAGCGGAACGGGCGGCCATGGCCGCCCGTTTTCATTTGAGCCGCTGCTGCAGTTCGCGGACCAAGCCGTCGGCCGCGTCCTCGATCAGATCGAGCACTCGCTCGAAACCAGCCGGGCCGCCGTAATACGGATCCGGCACTTCCTCCTCGTCGAAGCGCTCGGCGTGCTGGAGGAACAGCGCCAGCTTGTGACGCAGCGGCTCCGGGCAGTTGCGTTCGAGATTGCGCAGGTTGTCGCGGTCCATCGCGTAGATCAGGTCGAACTGCATGAAATCGGCCACATCGACACGACGCGCGCGGATGCCTGCCAGATCGACGCCGCGCGAAGCCGCCGCCGCGGCCGCACGCGGATCAGGCTTGCTGCCGACGTGGTGGGCGTGCGTACCGGCCGATGCGACCTCGACCCGTTCGTGCAGACCCGCGGCTTCGAGCCGCGCGCGCACCACGCCCTCGGCGGTCGGCGAACGACAGATGTTGCCCATGCAGCAGAACAGTATCTTCATGTCGGGATCCCGTGCGGCACGCAGCGGCCGGCGCATCCAGCGCTCAAGCACAGCCACTTCCCGCAGCCATATCGAGGCGGACCGGGATGCCGCTCATCGCGTCTTCGTCGCCCCATGAACGGACGGGCAAATCGGGCGGATCGAAGGCGGTATCCCCCTCCTCCACCACGCTGCCCGGCTTCAGGCCGGCGAAATCGAACAGCTTCTGATCGGCCAAGTGTGACGGCACGACGTTGCGCATCGCCGTGGCCATCGATTCGATGCGTCCCGGATACAGCCGCGCCCACTCCTGCAGCATGGCCTTCACTTGCTTGCGCTGCGCGTTCTCCTGCGAGCCGCACAGATTGCAGGGAATGATGGGGTAGTCCATCACGCGGGCGAAGCGCTCGATGTCGCGCTCGGTGCAGTAAGCCAACGGGCGGATCACGATGTGGCGGCCATCGTCGCTGACCAGCTTGGGCGGCATGGACTTGATCTTGCCGCCGAAGAACATGTTCAGGAACAGTGTTTCCAGCAGGTCGTCGCGGTGGTGGCCCAGCGCGATCTTGGTCGCGCCCAGTTCGGACGCCACACGGTAGATGATGCCGCGACGCAGGCGTGAACACAGTCCGCAGGTGGTCTTGCCCTCGGGAATCTTGTCCTTGACGATGGAGTAGGTGTCTTCGGTCTCGATGCGGTACTCGACGCCGATCGACTCGAAATAGGCCGGCAGGATGTGATCCGGAAAGCCCGGCTGCTTCTGGTCGAGATTGAAGGCGATCAGCCGGAAGCGCACCGGTGCCCGCTCCTGCAGGCCACGCAGCAGTTCCAGCATCGTGTACGAATCCTTGCCGCCGGACATGCACACCATGATCACATCGCCGTCCTCGATCATCGAGTAATCGCCGATGGCCTGCCCCACGGCGCGTTCGAGGCGCTTGCGGAATTTCAGGAAGGTGTTGGACAGCGGCTCGGCAGCGGCCGGAACGGGAGCGAATACGTGCGACATGGGGAGGGTGCGCCAACGGCTGCGCGATTGATTCCGAAGGAGGAATTATAGCCGGCAGTCCGTGCCCGCCTGTCGTGATGCCCTGCCCGACCTCATCATCGCGGGTCGGAACCCGGTCGCAAGCCCTGTTTCCGCGCTGCCGACCAGGAATTGAACGCGAACATGCCCAAGAATCAGCGCGGCTGTCCGTCCTCGCCCTGACCCCTCATGATCCGCGCACACTCCACTGCCGCACTCTTCTCGGTCTGTCAAGCTGAAGACGCCCTGGCCGTCAGATCTCCGGCGTTTGACCGGCAGCCCGCCGAAGCCGACCCCCTACGCGCCCATCTGCTACGACGCAAGGGAGATACGGGGCCAGGCCGCGACGCCTTCACCCTCTATATCGAGCGGGCCCCCGGTGCAGCAGACGCGCCGATGATCGCGCACGACGTCAACACGCTGTGATCCGGAGTCTGGCTGTCCTGCGGCTGTCCGCGCGCTTGCGGCCCGTGGGACCGCGTTCCAACGCGCTTTGGACACCGTCACAGTCGGCGGCTTGCTGCGCGTGAGCACCGCAGGCAGCAAGCCATGGAACGGCTTCGCACCAGACGGCAGCAAGCACCGGGAAATCTGGACGCGCCACGGCCTGCCGCTCGACACACTGACCTTTTTCGTCGCCGTCAAGGACGGAGAGCCGCTCGATGACCTCACCGAAAAGAGCGACAAGGCACCGCGTTTCAGAGCGCGCATGAGCGCCGAGGACGTGGTTGCGCTGACCGAAACCATGCTGGTCGGTCATGGTGGTCACTTCGAACTGGGAAAACTCGAACCCGCACCTTTTGCAGGACATGACGGATTCCGCATCACCTTCGATTACGTCACGCGCGCGGAAGAGGTACCGCGCCGCGGACTCGGCAGCGGCGCGATCATCGACCGCCGGCTGTACCTGATCCTCTTCCTCGCACCGTCCGGGCTGTACTTCGACGAGGATGCGCGCGACGCGCGCATCCTGATCGAAAACATAAACCTCCTGACTCCCCCACGGTAGGTCGTGAGCTACTTCCCTTCGTCCAACGAAGGAGAGACGCTTGACACCCCGAACACATCCCGGAACACGGCACGTCACAAACGGCGTGCGCATTGCTGCACTCGCTCCGAACACCTAGGAGGCTCGATTGCGGCGACTCGGGAGGACGCCCCAGAGCCTGAGGCACAAAAGTTCACGTTCTTCACCGTCGCTGCGAAAGTGCGCGACACGGCGGACGCTGCGCTTCATGCATCGCTCAATCGCCGTTTTCCGGGACGCGTGACCGAGACGGATGTCATCGTCGTGTGCTCAAATTCGGAACCTGATCGGCATACGTTCAATACCCGCTCCACCGTCAAGGATGATGTTCCCACCGATTAACATGCCCGGCGCCCACATATATTTCTGGATACGTTGCGCAGCGCTCCTGATGTTGGCCACCAGCACCGCGCAGGCGGAGACCTCCGCGCGCATGGCCAGCTACGGGTTATCGACCCTGAGTATCGACAGTCATGGTTCGATACGCACATGGACCCCTGACTTCAATTGCTTTTCGGGGGACCTGCCGTCGTGCATGCGCAAGTTTTCGCTCGTCGGGACCATTACCGCGCAGCAGATCGTCAGCCGCGGCGCTAGATATGGCTTCGCCATCGGCACCAATGGAAAACTCTATGGCTACGGGCAGAACTGGTATGGCGAACTCGGCCTGGGCCACACCGGCGCCGTTGATAGCTACGTCGAGGTGCCTGTACCTGGAGCGGGCAGCATTACATCGGTCGCGGTCGGTAACAGCCACACGACGGTGCTCGACGCAGACGGGCGCATCTTTGGCTGGCGCAGAGAAGAGTGGGACGAGTCACCGGCGACGCCGCAGGAAATCGAGCTCCCGGACGGAGAGCGGGCGACTGCCCTGGCGGCGGACGACGATTTCACGCTGGCATTGGGCCGCAACGGAAAGGTCTACGCCTGGGGCCGCAGTGACTACGGTGTGCTCACCTACGGAACCGATTACATCGCCACTCCGACGGTCATCGACCTGCCTCCATCGGTAAAGGTGACATCGATCCACGCCATCGGCGGTCGCGGGATGGCGATTGACGATCAGGGACGCGTGTACGCCTGGGGCTGCGGCACATCGCTCTCTTCCCTCGACTACGCGTCCGCACGTGCATGCTCCACGCCTGAACCGCTACCGCTTCCCGATGACGCGATGGCTGATCAGATATCCATTTCATACTCGCACGTACTTCTGCTGACGAGGGACGGGACCCTCTATGCCCGAGGTAACAATGAATATGGGCAGTTGGGCAATGGCAGCTGGGACGCGGTCAGCGAGAGCTTCGTCAAAGTCGCCCTGCCGACCGGCGTCAGTGCAAGGGATATTCACGCCGGCGCAACCACCAGCAGCATCTGGTCAACCCGCGATGAGCTGTACTCATGGGGTGGTGCGAAGCATGTCACAGCAGCAAGAACACCTGCACTGACTCGATTTCCCCGTGGCAACGATGATTTCGCTGATCGGGAAATTATCCGATCGTCGCAGGGGGAGCGCAGCTTCTTCTATTCGGGCGCGATCACCGAGGTTGGCGATCCGTTGAACGCGCTCGATAGCCCGGGTGGCACGCTCTGGTGGTCGTTCACCGCCGATAGCGATGCAACGATCGTCGCCAGGCTCGCCACCGAAAGCCGCGCACGTGTTGCGATTCTAGAAGGTGAAAGCCTGGATCAACTTGAGCAGCATTCAATCAGCGATACTGCCAATGGCGGTCTCGCAGAAACGCGCGCTCAGATCGAGGCAGGCAAGGTGTACCAGATCGGCGTCAACATACCGTCATGGACAACCGAGCACATGTTGCTGAGTTGGGCCACGGATACGCGCAAGCATGCGCCCATCGTTCTCTCGGTCTCGCCTCTGTTGACGTTAGGCGGCCAAGCCATTCGCGTGCTTGCCACCCATGCCTCCGGATTGCCGGTCCAAGTAAGCACCCGCGATCCCTTGATCTGCCCGATGGACGACGACGGTTTGATAAGGGGCCGTATCGCGGGAGCCTGCCGCTTGCGTCTGCGTGTAGATGGTGACGCGACATGGGCATCGGTCGAAATGGATCATCTGCTGCATGTCTCCGTGGACTTCGACATGAGCGCATACAACACAGGCGCTGCCATCGAAGACGCAGGAGAAGTCCATGTCTTCTATCGATCGGACAACGTAACGAAAGTACGGGCAATCGAGTTGCCCACCTCGGCCGTGAAGGTGAGCAGCAGCCTGGGCCACGGTCTGGCTCTCGACGAAGAGGGCAGGATTCATGCATGGGGTAACAACGCAGATGGCGCATTGGGCGACGGCACACGTGTCAGTCGTGACCATGCAGCAGCGGTGATCCTGCCCGCCAACGAACGCGCCGCCGACATTCTTGCCGGAAGAGTCGGTTACCCGTCCCCCCCCGCTTATTTCAGCCTAGCCATCGGTGAAAGTGGCCGCGTGTTCGCTTGGGGAGCGAACGTCACCGGACAACTGGGTTTCGGATCTACGGACACGGTCGATACCCCCTCACTGGTCACCATCCCCAATTCAGCAAGGATTGTTGCCCTGTCTAGCGGCGGCCGGCATGTACTTGCACTGGACGAACGAGGTAGCGTATTCCGTTGGGGCGCCGAATCAGACTATTCCGAAAATTCGGAACCTCCGCGCCGATTGAAGATTCCGCTGCTGAGTCCTGTTGTCAGCATCGTTGCCGGAACGGCATATGACTATGCGTTGACGGCCGATCGTAGGCTCTTCTATTGGCGGTCCTTTCACTCAGCTAACGCACCTCTCACCATCAGCGAAGTTAAGTTGCCGTCGAACTTGGTCGGGAAGACTGTGGCGATTGATACGAATGGTGAGCGCGGCGGCTGCCTCGTCACCGAAGATGCCTTGCTCTACTGCATCAGTGATCTGACGGTGCCGTCGATATCCGCCGTATCGCTTCTTGGAAACGTGAGCGCGTTCGACCTTGGCGCCACTGCCTTTACGGTGCGAACCCTGGATGGAGAACTGAAGTCGTCCTCAGGTGCGTCACTCGATCTTCCCTCCATCAACGACAACTTTACCAATCGCCGGCTGCTGTCCGGGACATCCGGAACGACCTCCGGGCATAACCGCGGCACAACTTCGGAGGCCGGAGAACCGCTCCTTGCAGGCGCTCACAGCAGCCACAGCGCATGGTGGCGTTGGCAGGCCCCCGCGGACGGCAAGTTGACCATCGATCTGACCGGCAGCAATTTCGATACGATGCTGACGATCTATCGCGGGAATTCGCTGGACACACTGGAATTCGTTGCCTGGAACAACGACTTCGGTACGGCTCGCGCGAGCAAAGTCACGTTCGAAACGGAAGCCGGCGTCGAGTACCAGATATCGGTCGACGGGTACGCCGCGACGCTGTCGCCGCCGGTCGGGGAACCCGCCGGGAACACTTCAGGTGATATCCGCATCGCCTGGTCTTTCGACACTCGTCGCATCCAGCGCCTGCAGGGCACCGCGTTGCCGGTTTCACTGAGCCCCTCGACTCATGCAGGCACCTACCCGCTTCAACCGGCCTTGTCGTCCGGCCTGCCGGTTGAAGTCACCGCGCTGACCGACACAGTATGCTCATGGGCCGACGGGCTGCTCACGATGCGAAACCATGGGGACTGTGTTCTGCGCCTCACACAGCACGGCGACGCCGTATGGTCGCCGTTCGAGCAACACATCCAGACCCGCATCGGCGAGGTCTTCGCGGCCGGTCATCTTTCCAGCTACCAAGTCAACGACGACGGTTACCTGGAAAGCTGGGGATTCAACGCACGAGGAAATCTGGCCGACGGCACGATACAAGGTCGGAACATCCCTGCACTGGCTCGCGGTATCGACCGACCGGTCGTCGCTGTTGCCGCCGGACTTGGCCACGTTTTGGCGATCGATGATGAAGGACTCATCCACGCATGGGGGTCCAACGAGTATCGGCAGTTGGGTTCGGCTGATCCGGCCGCAATGTACGCCCAGCCCGCCCTGCCCAAGGGCGTTCGCGCGCTGCAGATTGCGGCGGGAAGCGACTACAGTCTTGCGCTGGGCGATGACGGCTGGGTCTACGCATGGGGCAGTAACGACAACGCACAACTTGGCCTCGGCACATACTCCCACGCGGATTCTGAGAAGCCCCGACGCGTAGCGCTCGATCCGGACGCCCGCCCCATCAGCATCTCGGCCGGCGTGTCCCACGCACTTGCACTGGATAGAGATGGCAGCGTCCACGCATGGGGCAGCGGCACGAGCGGTGCAGCGGCAAGTACCCGTGACACTTCGATTCCTCAAACCGTGACAGTGCCGGGCGTCCGCTTCACGCAGGTGTCCGCAGGCGGCTCTCACTCACTTGCCCTCTCTTCGAGCGGCCGCCTTTACGGATGGGGCAGCAGTCACTTCGGCGCCTTCGGTCCTGCGGATATCCGGCAGTACCAGCCGTTTCACATCAACCTCGACACCAACAAGAGGGTGGCGTCCGCATACGCGGGACTTTACTTCTCCCTGGTTCGTTTTTCGGATGGATCCGTCTGGCAGAGCGGGCCTGCGGGCGTGTCGCAACTGGACAATCTGGCTGGCTATGCGTCGTTCCGCCAGGTAAACCTCCCCGCCGGTGTGAATGCCATACAGTTCTCCGAAGGCGGTGCCGACCATGTGCTCATGCGGGGATCAGACGGGATGCTCTATGCCTGGGGCGCCAACTCGGAAGGGCAACTCGGTCTGGGTGACCATGCCCTGCGCAGAACCCCTCAGCGAGTATCAAAGCCGCCTATCAATGACCTGCGGTCGTTCGCCACCGAGCTGATCGGCGACGCAGGACTCATCCAGGGAAGCACGTTCAATTCCGGAACAGAGGTCGACGAGCCCGATCATGGCACTGGCAGTTTGCAGACCAGCGTTTGGTGGACATTCTCGGGCCGGGCCGACACGGATCTTCGAATCTCGCTCTCCGGTCTGGTTCCAGGCCATCGAGTGCTCGTCTATCGCTTGGCCGCCAACGGACACCTCAGTCTGTTTCGCTCATCGGCGCTCACGCCGTCGGGCGGGGAAATGCTCGTTCCGTGTGCGGCGGGAGAGCAATGTCTGATCGCGGTGTCGTCGTCTGCCGACGACGCGAACACCTTTGCGATCACTTGGAGAACAACGCCTGTCGCCCTCGAGAACATCACGATTAGCACCGTGAGGGTTCATCCGATTCCCGGCGAGCAGTTCCGGATCAATGCGAGAGCTGAGTCGGGGTCTGCAGTCACTCTCGAGAACCTCTCTGCCGAGACCTGCACCGTTGAGGGCGATCTGGTAACAACACATCGCAGCGGTATCTGCTCGGTACTCGCGGTCGTTCGTAGCAGCGATGGCACGGTGCGTGGATCTCAGGAAACACAGCTTCGAATCGGTGCGGGCACTGCGCACGGATATGCGCATCACCTGAACCTCAGACAGGGCGTGTTGCGTTCCTGGGGAAGCAACTATTACGGTCAGTTGGGAGATGGGAGCCGTACAGACCGTGCGGCTGCAGTGCCCCGCGTATCGAATGCGCGTTTGTTCAGCGCCCTCTCCGCGAACGGCGGACGCAGTGCTGCGATCGACGCGTCCGGCCGATTGCTGGTCTGGGGTCGCAACTGGACGACGACGCAACATGTCGAGACGGACGAGTCAGCCAACGTTCTTCTGCGACTTACCCAACAACTGGTCCAGCGCGTCAGGACGGAGCAAACGGCGGCAATCACGAGCACGCCGACACCCATGACGATCCAGGCGTCCGCGCCAGCGCGTGATGTCTCGCTCGGGTTGAGTCACGGCCTCGTCAGGCTCGAGGATGGTCAGATCTTCGCCTGGGGCGAAAACCGCTCACTGCAACTCGGGCAAGGCGAAGCCGGCAGTGCTTCGCTGACGCCGATTGTCGTGCCGCTGCCCGAGGCCGCACAGCACAGCGCTGCGGGAGGCCGTCACAGCCTTGCGGTTCTGAGTTCGGGCCGCGTGTATGCCTGGGGTGACAATCGGAGCCGTCAATCGAGCTCCGTAGAACTTTCGAACACGCATCCTCTGGAGGTGGCACTCCCCGACGACGCCCGCTACACCCTCGTTGCCGCCGGGCTCGAACACAGTCTCGCCCTCAGAAGCGATGGCATCGTGTTTGCATGGGGGTCTAACCAATTCGGTCAGCTGGGGTCAGGGAATCAGGTCGCGATTGCCGACCCTGATGAGGTACTCATTCCGTCGACATCGAAGGTCATCGACATCGCCAGTGGGGATTTCCACTCCGCTGCGATGACCGCGGACGGCAATGTGTTCGTCTGGGGAGCACTCCTCGACGAAAACCGTGTCGTTCGTCAATGGCCCTCGCCGGTCGTCATCGAACTTCCTGGCGGCGTCCGGGCTCGCTCTATTTCCGCACAGCACGGACATCTTGGCATCGCGGACGAGAATGGCACCCTGCATGTCCTCTCGGCCAAGCCCGGAGCGCACCCGAGCGACGTGACCACGCTCGGACTACCCGATCAGGATTGAGGTGCCAAAAAAGGTCCCGACGACGAGACGCGACGGCTTGCCCCTTCCGCCATCCGCCGCGTCCCGCCATCGGGATCGGTGTGCCGCGACGCTTTAGCGTCGTCGCAGCGCCGGCGCTGAGCCGGTGTGATGGGTACGCGCCGCAGCCCACGCGGCGTGCATGATTCTCTCCAGCCGGACGGCATCGACCGCCAGTGCGCGGAACACGATGCCGGCGGCGTTCGGCAGATGACTGGCGCCGGCCAGCGCTCCATCCTCCTCGGGCAACGCCCGCAGCACCTCCAGCAATTCGGCATCGGCTGACCCGCCCAGCAGCCACAGCGACCCGTGCATGCGCAGCCGGGCATTCGCGCCGGCGTTGCCGGATAACCAGTTCTCACCGTCAATGCACATCCGTTCCCGTGCCAGCAGCTGTCCGTTCGCGTCGCGCACCGTCATCGCCGATTCGAGCCGGGCAAACGATCGCTGCCCACCAGTGGGGTCGTGTGGCAGAAAGCTGTCGGCAACCACGACCAGCGCGCCGTCCGCCAGTGTCACCTCGACATCGCTCACCATGTGGCTGCCCGGAAACAGGATGAGCGGCGCCGGCATGTACTCCAGCAATGCGCGCGGATGTGCGACGAGCCGCAGGCGCTGCACCGCCGATCCACCGTGCATCGCGTGCACGATGGTCGATGCCGGGGTGGCGACGTGGGCGCGCGCACCCTGCCCCACGTCGATCCGGCCGGCCAGCCGCTCGTGCTCGAACAATCCGCCCGACACCGACTGCAGATATACGACGCACAGATCGGGCGCCGAGCCATCGACGTGCAGCGCACGACCGACGTGCACCGGGTAGCCGACGAACTGGCGCCCCAGGTAGCTGCGGCCGGTCGCGTCGCGCGCGAAGGCGAGATCGACGCAGGGCCGAATCTCGACCGGCGGCACCTGTTCTGCAACCGAGCGCAGCGCATCGACAAGTGCCGGCTCAGCGATCAAACAGCACCTCCTGCGCGATGCGCTCGACCACCGCGTCGACACCGTCGCCGCGCGCGCAGTTGGTGAGCAGCGTCGCGCGGCCGGCGCGCACCTCTTCCGCTTCGGCCACCATGCGCGGCAGATTCACATTCACGTGTGGTGCGAGATCGACCTTGTTGATCACCAGCAGGTCGCACTGCAGTACGCCCAGGCCGCGTTTGCGCGGAATATCGTCGCCGCCAGCCACGTCGATCACGAACAGCCAGTAGTCGACCAGATCGAGCGAGAAGGAGGACGCCAAGTTGTCGCCGCCACTCTCGATCAGGATCAGTTCCAGGCCGGGGTAGGCGCGGTCCAGCTCGTCGGCGGCGGCGAGGTTGAGCGTGGGGTCTTCGCGGATTGCGGTGTGCGGGCAGGCGCCGGTTTCCACCGCCAGCACGCGCTCCGGCGCGATCAAGCCGCTGCGGCGCACGCGCTCGGCGTCCTCGGCGGTGACCAGATCGTTGGTGATGACCGCGATGTCGGTGCCGCGCGCGATGAAACGCGGAATGAGCTGTTCCAGCAGCGCGGTCTTGCCCGAACCGACCGGGCCGCCGATGCCGACGCGGGCGGCGCCGCGCGGTCGTGCGTGGGAATTCAGTTGTGCGGACATGGCATCACCTCAGCATGTAAAGACGGTTCAATGGCACGCGGTCGACCGGCGGGCAGCTGATGACGCGGCCATCCACGCTCACTTCGAAGGTCTGCGGATTGACCGTGATGTTCGGGCAGGCAGCGTTGCGCACCATGTCGGACTTCTGCAGCGTGCGCGTGCCCTTGCAGGGCAGCAGTGCCTTGCGGATGTCGAGCCGGCCATGCAGGTCGCTGTCGAGCGACGCGGCACACACGAAATTGGCCGACAGCCCCTGCGGTGCGCGACCGAAGGCGCCCCACTGCGGACGCATGATGAGCGGCTCGCAGGTCATCAGCGACGCGGCGGAGTCACCCATCGCGCCATAGGCAATGAAGCCGCCCTTGACCACGATTTCCGGCTTGATACCGAAGAAGGCGGGCCGCCACAGCACGATGTCCGCGAGCTTGCCCGGCTCCAGCGAACCGACGTGGTGATCGACGCCGAACGATCGCGCCGCGTTGATCGTGTACTTCGCGATGTAGCGCAGGATGCGTTCGTTGTCGGCGCTGCGCGTGGTTTCCTCCGGCAGGCGACCGAACTGGTCCTTCATCTTGCTGGCCAGCTGCCAGGTGCGGCAGATCACTTCGTTGATGCGCCCCATGCCCTGGCTGTCCGAGCCCAGCATCGAGATCGCGCCCATGTCGTGCAGCACGTCCTCGGCAGCGATGGTCTGCGCGCGGATGCGGCTTTCGGCGAAGGCCACGTCCTCGGGCACCGCCGGATTCAGGTGGTGGCACACCATGATCATGTCCAGGTGCTCGTCGAAGGTATTCACCGTGTAGGGGTTGGTCGGGTTGGTCGACGACGGCAGGCAGTGCTGCAACCCGGCCACGCAGATCACGTCCGGCGCATGGCCGCCGCCCGCACCTTCGGTGTGGTACATGTGAATGGTGCGGCCCCTCGTCGCCGCCAGCGTGTCCTCGAGGAAGCCGGATTCGTTCAGCGTGTCGGTGTGCAGCTGGACCTGGAAATCCATCTCGTCGGCCACCGACAGGCAGGTGTCTATCGTGGCCGGCGTGGCGCCCCAGTCCTCGTGGATCTTCAGGCCGATGCAGCCGGCCTTCATCTGTTCGACCAGCGATTCCGGGCGCGACGAATTGCCGCGGCCAAGGAAGCCGAAGTTCATCGGCCACTGTTCGGACGCCTGCAGCATGCGACCGACATTCCATGCGCCGCCGCAGTCGATGCCCACGGTGATCGGCCCGAGCGATCCGCCGAACATCGTCGTGATGCCGGAGGCCAGCGCGTGCTCCACCAGCTGCGCCGAATCGAAATGCACGTGCACGTCCAGCCCGCCGGCGGTGGCGATCAGCCCTTCGCCGTCGCGCACGGTGGTGGCGTTGCCGACCAGCAGCTGCGGATGCACGCCATCCATCACGTGCGGATTGCCGGCCTTGCCGATGGCGACGATGCGCCCGTCTTTGATGCCGATGTCGCCCTTGACGATGCCGGCCACCGCATCAATCACGACGACGTTGCTGATCAGCATGTCGAGCGCGCCCTGTTCGGACGTGAGGCCGCCCATCATGCCGAGCCCGTCGCGCAGCGTCTTGCCGCCACCATGCAGGCACTCGTCGCCGGGCGTCGAGAAGTCGTGCTCGATTTCCGCCAGCAGCGAGGTGTCGCCCAAGCGCACCATGTCGCCCTTGGTCGGACCGTACATCGCCGCGTAGTCGCGGCGGGTGAGCCATGTCATGTCGTGTTCTCCCTGTTGTCGATGACAGCGCTCAGGCGCCGCGGAATCCGGCCTGGCGTGCGCGCGCCAGCGCGTCCGGCAGGCCGGTGGCGTCGCCGGTCGGGCCCTCGGCCAGACGGTTAAGACCGAACACCTCGCCGCTGCCGCCGAAGGCGACCAGCGTCACTTCCTTGTCCTCACCGGGCTCGAAGCGCACCGCGGTGCCGGCAGCGATGTCGAGGTGCATGCCCCAGGCCTGGGCGCGGTCGAATTCGAGCGCGCGGTTCACCTCGAAGAAGTGGAAATGGCTGCCCACCTGTATCGGCCGGTCGCCGGTGTTCAGCGCGCGCAGCGTGGCGCGGCGGCGACCGGCGTTCAGTTCAATCTTCCCCTCGGCCGGGATGATTTCGCCCGGCGTGCGCAGCGGTGTGCCCGCTGCCTCGGTCTGTGCACCCGCGCCCGGACGTATCGGGTCATGCACGGTCACCAGCTTGGTGCCGTCGGGAAAGCTGGCTTCGACCTGGATCATCGGCATCAGCGCCGCGACGCCGGGCAGCACGTCGTCGCTGTTCAGAATTTGCGAGCCGAAGCCGATCAGTTCGGCCACCGTGCGGCCGTCGCGTGCCCCCTCGAGAATGTCGTCGACGATGATCGCGATCGCCTCTGGACAATTGAGCTTCAGGCCGCGCGCGCGGCGCCGGCGCGCCAGTTCGGCGGCGTTGAATATCGTCAGTCTTTCGAGTTCGGTCGGTGTCAGCAGCATGGGGTGCCTCCTCTCTTCTGCATGTCAGTCAGCACTCAGTTCGCGAACAGCCGGGCATTGCGCGGCTCGTGGCGCATGGCGGCGATGTCGAGCGCCGGCGCGCCGTTCCACAGTTCGTCGGTCGAAGGCGGCGGCGTGTCGATGACGCGGGCGATCAGCGGCCGGGTGCGCGCGAGCAGGCGCTGACCTTCGGTGTGACCGATCAGGCCCATGCGCAGCGCGGCACCCACCACGGTGGTGCACAGGCCGCTCGCCGCCATCGCGTCGCAGCCAGAGGCCGACAGTCCGTAGGCGCCCCACACCAGGCCCTGCACCACCGGCAGATGCCCGGGCAGACCGGCGGCGCGCACCTGATCCAGATAGACCTGAGCGATGCCGAGACCGAGATCGGCGTGCACGCGAAGCTGCGTAAAACCGAGGCGGCGGCTCGCGTCGCGCCAGCCGCGCACGAGGTTCATCGCCTCGCACAGGCGGTCCAGTTCGGTCGCCTCGGCCAGTGCGGCCGCGCCACGCTGCGACCAGGCGGAGCGCGCCGCCTGCATCAGCGGCCGGTCGAATCCGGCCCAGCGCTGTTCGATGTGGCTGCACAGCAACTCGAACACCTGTTCGGCGCCGCCAACCTTGCCGTCGAGCTTCAGGGACTCCAGGCCCCACGAGAACGAGGTGGCGCCGCTGGGAAAGAAGCTGTCGGCGAACTGCAGCATGCCCAGCATGCCGATCGCGTCGCCGCCGCCATCGTCGGGCGACGGAATGTGAAAAGGCGCGTGCGGTGCGTTCATGTCAGTGCGCATGGGGAACGGCGAGATAGCGTGTTCCGCCCTGCGCCGGCGCATCGAGCACGGTCGCATCGCCGCGCGCGAGCAGATGCGTCATGCGCTTCAGATAGCCCTCGCGCGGGCCTTCGAGCGCGATCCACAGGCAGTCGGCTTCGAAGCGCACCTTCCAGTGCATGTTGCCGGCGAAGTAGCCGATCTCCAGCGCGCCAGCGGCGTGCGCGGCGCGCAGCACCAGCCACTGCGGCTCGTCGAGCATCACCAGCACGGCGCGCCCCGGTTCGAGCAGCAGCACGGAGCCGTTCTCGAGCTGTGCGCCGCGGTCCAGCATCAGCGCCAGTTCGGTGCCGCGGTCGGTCACCAGGCGCTGACGGCGGCGGGCCAGGTCGTTGCGCGACAGGCGCACGCGCTCGACGCCGCCGTCGTGTTCGATGTGATGCAGCCTGTCGGCGATATCCGGGTCGGACGCGTTGCCGACGATGTCTGTCAGTCTGAGCATTGTTCGGTCTCTTCCTTGCGGTCGGGTCCGGGCTGCCCCGCAGATGCCGCGGGACAGCCACCATCAGCGCAGCCGCCCGCAGGCGGCGTGCGGCTTACAGCGTCGGGTAGGGATTGGGTTCGATCAGCGGCGATTCGTAGATCAGCTTGACCTGACCGTCCGCGGTGAAGGAACCGATGCGCGCCTGCTTCCACAGGTGGTGGTTGGTCGCGTGGAACTTCACCTTGCCTTCCGGTCCTTCGAACTCGAGGTTGGCCGAGGCGGCGACCACCTTGTCGACGTCGAAGCTCTTGGCCTTCTCGACCGCCATCTTCCACAGGTAGACCGCGGTGTAGGCGCTGGCCAGCGTGTCGCCGGTCACGCGCTTGTCGCCGTACTTGGCCTTGAAGGCGGCGACGAATTTCTTGTTGGCCGGGTTGTCCAGGCTCTGCAGATAGCTCATGCAGGTGAGCACGTCCTGCACGTTCTCCTTGCCGATGCCGGACACTTCCTCTTCCGACACGGCCAGCGCCATCACCGTGGTCTTGTTGAAGTTCACGCCGGCCGCCTTCAGCTGCTTGTAGAAGGCGACGTTGGAGCCACCGACGACGGTGCTCAGAATGATGTCGGGCTTGGTCGCCTTGATCTTGTTGATGGTCGAACCGAAGTTGGTGCTGCCCAGCGGCAGGTATTCCTCGCCCAGCACCTTGCCGCCGCCCTTGACGATGGTCGGGCGCGCGATCTTGTTGGTGACGCGCGGCCAGATGTAGTCGGAGCCGATCAGATACACCGTCTTGCCGCGGTTGGCCAGCAGCCAGTTGCAGGCCTGGATGCACTGCTGGGTCGCTTCGTGCGCGGTGTAGAGGATGTTCGGCGACTGTTCCTGACCTTCGTAGTAGGTCGGGTAGTACAGCAGGCCCTTCATCTGTTCGAACACGGGCAGCACCGCCTTGCGCGACGCCGAGGTATAGCAGCCGAACACGGCCGCGACCTTGTCGCGATCAAGCAGCTTGCGCGCCTTCTCGGCGAAGGTGGGCCAGTCGCTGGCGCCGTCCTCGACCACCGGCACGATCTTCTTGCCGAGTACGCCGCCAGCAGCGTTGATCTCGTCGATGGCGAGCTTCTCAGCATCAACCACCGATGCCTCCGCCAGCGCGATGGTGCCGGTCAGCGAGTGCAGGATGCCGACCTTCACCGTATCGTCGGCCATGGCATTGCGCACCATCCACGGACCGGCGACGGATGCGAGCGCAAGGCCTTTGATGATGTCGCGCCTGATTTGATTCTTCATGATGGACCTCGATGGAAGTGATGAAAGAAAGTGGCTTGCGATCGCACCGTCGTCGTTGCCGGTGCGGACTTACGTGTCGAGAAGGCGAAAAAAAAAGGGCCTGCCCGGATCCGGAGATCCAGGGCAGGCCCTTTTGCCTTGTTCCGCGCCGGCAATGCTGGCGGAGCGGAAAGTTGAATCGATGATAGGAAGGCTGTTGCGGTGCGTCAAGCATCGGCAACGGCTTTTTTTCAAATTCTTTTCGATGGTCCGGAAGCGCAGATGCACGCGCTTTCAGATCATCAATACATCGGCATTCTCGTGCGCGCGCCGACATTTCGCGTGAGCGCGCGCCCTCCCCTGTCGGAGCGGCCTTGAAGGACCTCACGCTCCGATCGAGGCTGCAATCGCGAGCAAGCTCGCCCTCACAAGACTTCGACTCCAGCAACGCGTCACGCACCCCTGTGGGAGCGGCGCCTGCAATCTGCAGGCTTCGGTTCAGGCTCCCGTCGGGGTCAAGACCCCTCCCACAGAACCCCGGCTCCAGCTCGGGTCACGGATCCGGTGCACGTCCCCTGTGGGAGCGGCCTTGGCCGCGACGCGGCGGCTGCGTGCCGCCGGCTTCGATGCAGGCTGCCGTCGCGGTCAGAAGACCGCTCCTACAAGATCGTGTCGTCTTCATCCGCAGTCGTCGATCTTCGGTACATGAACACACAACGGCCGCCCGGTGCACTCGACGCCCGCGCCGGATGCAACCGGTAGCGGCCGGTCATGAAGTCGACCACGGTGCGCGCCGCGTTCACCGACAGCGCCGGCTTCCACAGCCAGATGTCGCGCTCCGGGTCGACGCCGCACAGGCCGAACAGCGCGTGTTCCGGGTCGTCCGCCATGCCGATGGACCACTCGTCCATGCGCGCACCGAACTCCTTGATATAGGTGAGGCACTCGAACTTGATCTGCTGCACGCTGTAGCTCATCGCGTCACCCCGGAACAGGAATCAGCCGTGCCGGCGACGACACGGCGGCCGTGCGGCTGCGCCACTGATCGAACAGCGCAGCGCCCTTCTGTTTCTCTTCGGCCGACATCTGGCCGATCATGCCTTCGAGCGCGTTGAGCGCACTGCCCACGCCGTGCTGCGCGGCCAGCGACAGCCAGGCGAAAGCCTGTGCCCTGTCCTTGTCCACGCCCAAGCCGTTCGCGTACATGAAGCCCAGTCGCGCCTGCGAGGGGAAGTGCCCCTGCCCTGCCGCCTGCCGGTACCAGTGCGCCGCCTGCGCCTCGTCCTGCGCCGTGCCCTGGCCCTTGAAGTACAGCGTCGCCAGATTGCTCTGCGCCATCGCGTCGCCGGCCTCTGCCGCCGCGCGCAGCCAGTGCAGCCCGCGTTCGGGGTCAGCTGGCGTGCCGGTGCCCATGATCAGCATGGCGCCGACATTGGTCTGCGCCGGCACGTGGCCGCCTTCCGCGGCGCGCAGATACCAGCGGAAGGCCACCGACAGATCGGCCGGCACGCCTTCGCCATTCGCGTGCAGCGCGCCGGTCCAGGCCTGCGCCTCGACACAGCCCTCTTCCGCCAGCGCCTCGAACAGCCGCGCCGCAGTCACCAGATCGCCGTCGCGGTAGGCGGCTACTGCATCGTCGAGCTGCAGCGTCGTTTCCATCAGTGCGTGCATATGGATATCTCCCGGTGTGCCTGTTCTGCGTTCAGCGCGCAGCGATGCGCGCCATCACTTGTGTCTCGATCCATCGTCCGCCGGCATCCAGCCGGCTGGCCGGCTCACAGCCGCGGCCGCCGATGCCGCCGCCTTCTATCGCCGACTGCGCCTCGGCGGCGGCGGCGAGACGGGTATGCAGCAGGGTCTGCCACGAGAGCGCCGCGTCGTCACCGCCGAAGGTGGCCAACCGGCAAAGCGTGCGGGTCAGCGAGACCGGCTGCAGCACAACGGCGCAACAGGCCGCGGACGACGACAGCAGCACGACATTGGGAAACAGCAGCGCGGCCCGACCGTCGGTATCGGCGCGGCACAGCGCTCCCTCGCTGGATACGACCGAAGCGGAAGCCGCCAGCAGGTGCTGGGCGACCAGTTTCCAGTTGGCGTCGCAAGCGATCCAGCGGCTGCGATGGCTGTCCGCCGGCACACCATCCCACGCCGGTAGCGTCGACGTCAGCGCGCGGGCGGTCGGCCCGAACGACGACCCGTGCGGATCGAGGCTGACGAACAACAGCGGCCCCCAGGTCGCGGTGCGCACCGGCAGCAGACGCTCAGGCCGCAGGCCGAGATACTGGTACATCTCGGGCGTGCCTTCACCCAGCTCGCCGGCGGCAATCGCCGGACGATCGAGGCTGTGACCGCAGGAGGTGAACGAGCATGGCGTCTTCGCGCCCTGCTGGCACTGCAGCGGCACCACGCGACAGCCACCGTGCTGCGCCTTGTTGAAGCGGCCGGCCAGGCCGCCGTCAGGCAGGCGCTGCACGTGGATGGCGTGATCGCCCACAGTGAAGGGCAGCAGATCGCCGGCAGCCGGGATGTCGAGCAGGCTGCCCACGCACACCCACTCGCGCGTCCAGATCGCATCGTCTTCAGCACGGGAGAAATCGAGTCCGCGGAAGGCGGCGACATCGAATGTGCCCCCGACCTTCGCCGGCCGGCGGTGCAGATGCACCGGATGTTCGGTCATGCATTCCATCTGACGGATCCTCAAGGTGATGCCTTCTGTGCAGGGTTCGCCCGCAAGGCGGACGAACCCTGCGTCCACCTCACATCAGTTCTTCGACGCCAGCGCCGGCGACTCGTAATCCGCGCGACCGCGGTGCTTGATCGCTTCCTTCGGCGCGGCCGGCAGCGGGCCGTCCTGCATGAAGCGGTCGAGCACGTTCTTGGTCAGACGCGAAATGTTGTTGTCGCAGTTGTTCCACGGCAGCGAACCGCAGTAGGCGATGGAGCTGAACGCGAAGCAGCCGCCGCCATTGGGTGTTTCGTGGAAGGTGATGTCGGCGCGCACGCGCGGGTGCACGGTGCCGTCCAGACCCTGCTGGTTGAAGCCGAAATCCTCCATCACCAGCAGGTAGGCCTCGGTGTGACGGCCGGCCGAGGTGGCGACGGTGAGGATGTGCGGCGGCGACCCCAGCATGGTGTCGACGATGTCCAGCTCCAGACCGGCCGCGCCGCCGCCGACCAGACCGAAGTTGCCGAGGTTCTCCTCGTAGCTGATGCCGTCGAAGGCCCAGCTGACGCGCGGATCCAGACTTTCCGGCGTACGCGAGAAGTAGGACGAGATGTCGAAGCCCTCGGACGACATGCCAGTGCCCGCCACCGAATGCAGGTAGCGGCCGCGGTAGCGCCACATGCCGCCCAGTTCACCGGTGCCCTGGTGGTAGTACTCGCCCGGATCGGCGCGCCAGGTGCGGATGCCGGATTCGCAGCGGCGCATTTCGGTGACGATGCCGCGGCCCAGTCCGTCGTAGGCCGGATGGAAGGAATGCACCCAGTACCAGGCATCCGCGCCCATATACATCAGGCGGCCCCCGCGCTGCGTGTAGTTGTGCAGCGCGTCGAGCTGGGTGCCCGAATTGTGCTCGGGGTGCGAGCCGGTGATGATGACGTTGTAGTTCTCCAGCCGGGCCAGACCGTCGTAGGTCACGTCCTCGTCGGTGAACACGTCGTAGTCGTAGCCCATCTGTTCCAGCCAGCAGATCAGATGCAGGTCGGCCGGGTACTGCCACGGCGCCTGGGCCAGGAAGTGGTCGTACTTCGGACGGATGCTCAGGATGGGGCGCAGCCGCGACGACAGGCAGATGCCGCTGCCGTCCGTGTGGGTGTCGTAGATCGAGCCGCCGTACTCACGGTGCTCGGCGAGGAACATGTTCTGCTGCTGCATGATGGGCACGCGATAGACGAACAGTTCGGCGCCACCCGCGTTGCACGCGACGTGCTCGTTCGCGTAGGCCATGTAGCTGATGGTGGGCACCATGACCGCGATCTTCGACTGTTCCTCGCCAATCTTCGGCACGATCCAGAACGGAATGTAGTCCTCGTCACCCTCCGGCGTCGTCAGCTTGGCGGCGTAGAAGCGGCTCTTGATGTCAGCCGGCACGGTCCACTCGAAGCTCACTTCCCAGCGCGCGTTATCAAGGTCGTCGTCGTGGAAGTGAATGGCGCCATATTCCTTCGGTGCGACCTTCCAGTCGAAGGTCTGGCCGGCCCAGTTGTGGCCGGTCAGCGCGCGCGTCGGGCAGTTAACAAGCGTGGCGTCGAAGCGGTAGGGGCCGGCGTCCTTCGCCACCAGCGTGTCGATGCCGTCCGAAAAATCCCAGGCGGCGACGATGGCTTCCGACAGCACGCCGGTCGGGCCGGCGTTGCGGCGCTCGGTCAGCCCCGGCTGCGCACCGCCCTTCATCATTTCGATCTCGAAGCGCGACAGCGCGCGGCTGCACAGGCGCGGGCTGTCGATCTTGCCGTTGTAGTGACCGCCGACGATGACGCCCTGCGGCAGCGAGGACAGGCCCAGCGGCCCCGGCTCGACATGATCAACGTAGCCGGCGATCACCAGCGGCTGATCGGTGTGCTCGATCTTGCCCTTGAAGGCCGCTTTGACCGGCGGGATTTCGGGGTCGAGCGCGTAGACCACCTGCGGCTCGTGATAGAGCACCACTTCGCCGGTCTTCGCGTCAAAGCTGGCCGCGATGAAGTGCCAGGCGTGGTCGCGCAGCGGCGCACCGGTCGTGTAGGTTTCGCCGTTGATGCGCAGTTCGACACAGCCGTCTGTATTGATGAACAGGCCGTAACCCTTGCCACCCGACCACTTGGTCACCAGGCCCTGGGCGCCGTGCTTCCAGTAGCGCTTGTCGGTCTTCGGCGTGGTCGGCCAGATCCAGCATTGCAGCGTGAAACTGTCCGGCTTGAGCTGCGGCGCGTCGGCCACGAAGCCGTAGGAGCCGCCGTAGACGACCTGCTTGATGCCGTCGTAGACGCCTTCGCAGTCGGCCTTCACCGCCTTCTCGATGAAGCCGGGACCGCGCGGATTGGTGTCGCCGTTGATCATCTGGACGATGGACGCGCTGTACTTCTTCGGTCCGTCGCAATTGACGTAGAACTTGATCTTGTCGCCCGGATGGACACTGAACTTGTCGGCGTATCCGGTCAGTCGCATTGCACACATGGTCGTTTCTCCAGGCCGAGCGCCGCCCTCCGGGGGCTCGGATGCTTTTGCAGTAGGTAGGGTGAAGACGGGTGCGGCCGCAGCCGCCCGTCAGCGCGAGGCGGTGATCAGGTCACTGGCCAGTTATCGTCGCGCCGCTTGTAGCCTTCGTGGTAGTGCTCGGGCATGCCGTCGGTCTCTTCCATCTCGTCGAGACGCATCAGGAAGATGGCGTGCTGGATGTCCTGCTCGCTGGTATAGACGGTGTCGTCGACGAATACCGGCGGCACGCCGCGTATGCCGGACAGACGCCCGATGCGCCATTCAGCGTCGATCTTGGTGCAGATGACGATGAGCTTGCCCTTGGGCGAAGTGCCGCGCATGCGCAGCAGCACGCGCTTGAGCAAGGGGTCTTCGTGCACGCCGCCGCTGATGTGGGTGGTGTCACCGGGCGTCGCGCACTTGAGCACCGAGAAGCCGGCCACGCCGGCCATGGACTTCACGCACTCGAGGTGCTCCTGGATCAGCCGGTCGCGTTCCGGCGTGCCTTTCCTGGGTATCGGAATCACTGCACTCTCCTTCAAGGGTTGAACATCTGGAAGCTCCTGTCGCGACCGGCCGGCACTGGCCAATGCGGAAAATCTCGAAAAATTGCGAACACACGAAAGCGAAAAACCAAAACAAAAAGGCCTGCCGGATCCGGAGATCCGTGCAGGCCTTTTTGCCCGTCTTCGCGCCCGGCAGTGTTGGCGGGGCGAAGCGTTGAGTGAATCTTAGTGAGCCTCTTTCGCGCGGTCAAGCTCTGTTAGTATCGATCACGTTTTTTGTCACCCGGCCGCAAACCCGTGTCCACAAACGATCCCATCAAGGTCGGTGTTCTGTTCTCGCGTGAGGGCGTGACATCGCGCATCGAAAACACGATGCTCGCCGGCACGCTTTTCGCGATCCGCGAGATCAACGATGCCGGCGGCATCCACGGCCGGGAGCTGGTTCCGGTCTACTACGATCCGCAGTCCAACCCGCAGCAGTTCCGCTCGCTCGCGACCCGCCTGGTGCAGGACGACAAAGTCAATGTCATCTTCGGCTGCTACATGTCGAGCACGCGCAAGGCGGTGCTGCCGGTGGTCGAAAGGTGGAACCGCCTGCTGTTCTGCCCGACCATGTACGAGGGCTTCGAATTCTCGAACAACATCATCTACACCGGCGGTGCGCCGAACCAGAACAGCGCCCTGCTCGCCGACTACATGTCGACCCGTTTCGGCGCACGGGTGTACCTGATCGGCAGCGACTACATCTTCCCCTACGAGTCGAACCGCATCATGAGCGACTTCGTGCACCACCGTCAGGGTGGCGCCAAGGTGGGCGAGCGCTATGTACATCTCGACGCGAAGGAAAGTGCCTTCACGCCGATCATGAAGGACATCAAGGCCAAGCAGCCGGACTTCGTTTTCTCGACCATGGTCGGCAAGACCACCCGCATGCTCTACCAGGCCTACGCGGACGCCGGCTTCGATCCGAAGAAGATGCCGATCGCCAGCCTCTGCACGAGCGAGGAAGAGGTATCCGAAATGGGTATCCGGCTGGCCGAAGGTCACTACACGGCGGGCACCTATTTCCAGTCCATCGACACCCCGCGCAACCGCGACTGCGTGGCGCTGTTCCGCAAGCTGTTCGGCAACGAGGTGCAGCCCAACATGAGCTGGGAGTCGTCCTACTATCAGGTGCATGTGTTCGCCGACGCCTTCCGCGAAGCGGGCAGCGACGAACATGACATCCTGCTGCCGCACATCCTCGGGCGCGAGTTCGAGGCGCCACAGGGACGCATCCGCATCCTGCCGCACAACCATCACGCCCGCCTCTATCCGCGCATTGGCCGGGTGAACAGCGAAGGCCAGTTCACGATACTTGCCGAGACGCCGGGCGGCGTCGATGCCGACCCCTATCTGGTCAGCCATTCCTTCGACGACTGGAGCACGCGGTTGCGCGTCAATGCGAGCGAAGAGGAATCGACGTGAGCAGTCCGCCGCGCACAGGCGTACGCAGCAAGCGGATCACGCCGGAGTTCCTGACCCAGCTGCGCAATCTGCGCATCGTCGTGCTGCATCCGCGCGACGCCGATGGCGAGGTCCTGATCCAGCAACTGAAGCGCATCGGCTGCCAGGTGCAGACCTTCTGGCCGCCGGTGCAGGACATCCCGGACAATGTCGATGTCGTGTACTACGCGATCCAGTCCAACGAGATGCACGCGCCGCTGAACTTCAGCAATTTCGAACAGCCGCCCGCGGTGATCGCCGTGGTCGGCTACGAGAACCCGACCATCTTCGAGGTCATGCTGCGCCTGGGTGCGACCGGCGTTCTCAGCGCCCCGCTGCGCTCGACCGGCGTGCTCGCATCTCTGGTGCTCACCGTTGGCCTGACGCAGGAAATGCGCGGCTACCGGAAGCGGGTGCAGCGGCTCGAACAGAAGCTGCTCAGCGTGAACCAGATCAACGATGCCAAGGCCATCCTGATGCGCACACGCGGCGTCAGCGACGCCGAGGCGTACAAGATCATCCGCGAACAGGCGATGAGCAAACGCGTGGCGACCGAGGAGATCGCGCGGGCCATCATTCACGCGGACGAGATCCTCTCGGGCTGAAACTTTCGGGCTGAGCTTCTTCGGCGCCGTGCCGCGACGAGCTTCAGAGGACTTTTGCCGTCCGGCCTCCTTGCCAGCGCAGGATGTCCTGTCCGCTTGCGATGTGCCAGGGGCATGACACACCTCAGTGCGCTGCCGCACCGAGTTCCTTGCGCAATGGGTCTAGGTTGATGTTCATCCGGCTTTGCCGGCAGAGCACACCCTTTCCTCAAGGAGTCCCCGCATGAAAACCTCAAAAGTCCTCGTTTCCACCCTCAGCGCCCTGTCAGTGATGGGCGTCATCGGTTTTGCCTACGCGCAGAACCAGAACAGCTCCGACAAATCGTCCGGTCAGGTCAGCAGCCCCCTGGTTGTCGAAAAGGGCGGTGCCGACAGTCAGGCCATGCCCTCTCACCCTGCCCTGCAGGAACATGAGAAGGGGCAGACGGGCAGTACCTCATCCAGCGCAGCCCGCGAAACGGATGTTGAGCGCGAACGCGCCAGGGCCCTGCGCGACATGTCGAACGAGAAGCCCACCGGCGCCGGCGAAAGCAGCTCCGGCGAGCTCGTCGCACGCGCTGATCGCAACTGACGGAGCAAGCGACACGACCGGTCGAACCGTGTCGTTGATCGACGTTCCGTGAAACCGTCCGGCACAACGGCAGGTCCGCATGCAGACATGGATGCCGCGGACGCGGTTCGGCGTGGCGTCGTCGTCGGCCTTGCCGCGCTGGCGCTTCTTCTTCCGGTCGCGGCCGGCCGGCAACCTGCAGACCCGGCGGACGCCGGGCTGGTCGAATCGAGCCCGCGATTCGCCGATATCGACGCGGGCGCCGCGTCGGACGACGTTCGCCATGTCGCGGACTGGGTGGCCGACACGCACGACAACGCGGGCGCCCCCTTCTTCGTCGTCGACAAGAAGGCTGCGAGGCTGTACGCCTTCGCCGCCGATGCCCGCCTCCTCGCGTCGGCGCCGGTGCTGTTGGGTGCCGCCCACGGCGATCACTCGGTGGCGGGGATAGGCGACCGGCCGATGGAACAGATACGACCCGACGAGCGCACCACGCCAGCCGGGCGTTTCCTTGCGCAGCGCGGTCGCAACACGCTGGGCGAGGATGTCGTATGGGTCGACTATGCCGCTGCCGTATCGATGCACCGCGTGCGCACGACCCGACCGGAAGAGCTGCGGTTGCACCGGCTGGCCACCGCAAGCAGCGACGACAACCGCATTTCCTACGGGTGCATCAACGTGCCCGTCGTCTTCTACGAAACCTACCTTGGCGCGCACAACGCGATGAACGGAGCCGTCGTATACGTGCTGCCGGAACGCGATTCGGCGCAGCAGGTTTTCGGCTCCTATGACGTCGCCGCAGTGCATGGCCTGCGGGACGGCAGACACTCCACCGAAAAGGGAAACACCTATGTACTCCGTCACCACGCACGACCAGAGCAAGCTGTACGTGAAGGACTGGGGCAGCGGCCAGCCGGTCATACTGATTCATGGCTGGCCACTGTCCGCCGATAGCTGGGACGATCAGGCGATGGCCCTCGCCGAGGCGGGATATCGCACCATCGCCTACGATCGTCGTGGCTTTGGCCGCTCATCGCAGCCGTGGCAGGGCTACGACTACGACACGCTGGCCGACGACCTGGCGAGCGTGATCGAGCAGACCGGCGCACAGGACGCCGTGCTCGTGGGCTTCTCGATGGGCGGCGGTGAAGTCGCCCGCTACATGTCGCGCCACGGCGGCAGGTCGGTGACGAAAGCGGCCCTCGTGTCGTCGGTGCTGCCCTTCCGCCTGAAGACCCCCGACAACGCGAACGGCACGGAGCAGAGCGCCTTCGACACCACAGCTGCGGCCATCAACGACGACCGCGCCAAGTTCTTCAGCGGCTTCTTCAAGGACTTCTTCGGCGTCGGCATCATGTCCCATCCGGTCAGCGACGAACTGCTCGAATGGGCGCGCAGCGTGGCGATGCAGGCCAGTCTGAAGGCCACACTGGAGTGCGTGAAGTCCTTCTCGGGTACCGACTTCCGCAGCGAGCTCTCCGCCTTCAAGGTGCCGACACTGATCATCCACGGCACCGACGACAGGACCGTGCCGATCGAAGCGTCGGCCAGGCCGACGGCGCGAGGCATCGCGAACTCGATGCTGCTCGAGTACGACGGCGCACCGCACGGCCTGTTCGCCACACACAAGGAACGTCTCACCGGGGATCTGCTGGATTTCATACGCGGCAGGTAAATATCCCCTCGGCCTGCGCTGCGCAGTCGAAACATGCGCGCGCAAAACAGAAACGCCGCCCAAGGGCGGCGTTTCTGTTGCTCTGCTCGATCCGTGATCAGAACAGACCCGACACCTTGCCGTGCTCGTCGATGTCGATCTTTTCCGACGCCGGCACCTTGGGCAGGCCCGGCATGGTCATCATGTCGCCGCAGATGGCGACGACGAAACCGGCGCCGTTGGCCAGACGCACTTCACGCACGTTGAGCGTGTGGCCGCTCGGTGCGCCCTTGGCGTTCGGGTCGGCGGAGAAGGACATCTGGGTCTTCGCCATGCAGACCGGGAAACGGCCGTAGTCGGCGTTCCAGCTTTCGAGCTGCTTGCGGGCGGCGTCGGAGAAGGTGACCGCACCGGCACCGTAGATCTTGGTGGCGATGGTGGTGATCTTGTCCTGCAGCGTCGCGTTCTCGTCGTACACGAAGCTGTGCTTGCCCGGTGCGTTGTCGCAGATGTCGGCAACCATGCGCGCCAGTTCCTCGGCACCGGCACCGCCGCTCGCCCAGTGGCGGGCGATGACGAACTTGCCGCCGAGCGCTTCGATGCGGCTCTTCAGCAGCGCGATTTCGGCGTCGGTGTCGAAGGTGAAGTGGTTCACCGACACGACGCAGGGCAGGCCGTAATGCTCGGTGATGTTCTTCAGGTGGCGTTCGATGTTGACGATGCCCTTTTCCAGCGCCGCCAGGTTTTCCTGGTTCAGGTCTTCCTTCTTCACGCCGCCGTGGAACTTCAGCGCGCGGATGGTGGCGACCAGCACGACGGCCGACGGGTTCAGCCCGGCCATGCGGCACTTGATGTCGATGAACTTCTCGGCGCCGAGGTCGGCACCGAAGCCGGCTTCGGTCACGACGTAGTCAGCCATCTTCAGGCCGGCCTTGGTCGCGGTGACCGAGTTGCAGCCGTGCGCGATGTTGGCGAAGGGGCCGCCGTGAATGATGGCCGGGTTGTTCTCCAGCGTCTGCACGATGTTCGGCTTGATCGCGTCCTTCAGCAGCGTGGCCATGGCGCCCTGCGCCTTCAGGTCGCTCGCGTACACCGGCTTCTTGTCGCCCAGCGTGTAGCCGATGATGATGCGGCCGAGACGTTCCTTCAGGTCCATCAGCGAATTGGCCAGGCACAGGATGGCCATGACTTCGGACGCGACCACGATGTCGTAGCCGTCCTCCCGCACGAAGCCGTTGGCGGTGCCGCCCAGGCCGATGGTGATCTTGCGCAGCGCACGGTCGTTCATGTCGACCACCCGCTTCCACTGGATCAGGCGCGGGTCGATGCGCAGTTCGTTGCCGTGGTTGATGTGGTTGTCGATCAGCGCCGACAGCAGATTGTGCGCGGCGCCGATGGCGTGGAAGTCACCGGTGAAGTGCAGGTTGATGTCTTCCATCGGCACGATCTGGGCGTAGCCGCCGCCCGCCGCACCGCCCTTGACGCCGAACACCGGGCCCAGCGAAGGTTCGCGCAGGCAGATCATGGTCTTCTTGCCGATGCGGTTCAGCGCATCGCCCAGACCAACGGTCGTCGTCGTCTTGCCCTCGCCGGCCGGCGTCGGGCTGATCGCGGTGACCAGGATGAGCTTGCCGTCCGGACGATCCTTCAGGCTGTTCAGGTAGTCGAGCGACACCTTGGCCTTGTAGTGGCCGTAGGGCTCGATCGCGTCTTCGGGGATGCCCAGCTTGGACACCACCTCACTGATGCGCTGCATTTTCGCCTGCTGGGCGATTTCGATATCGGATGCCATATTGGTTTTTTCCGTGTAGTCGTCAATCGGGTTGGAAAGCGGCGGGCCTCACTACCCGCCGTTACTGCATCTGCTTTTTTATTTGTCTCTCTGTATGTATGGGTCACGCGGCCGGGCCCTCCCCGGCCGTGCCGACAGGCTATCGACCGCTCAGCGCGCCGCAGCGATCGTGTCTGCCTTGGCGATCAGCGCTTCGGCCATGCGGATGCTGGCGATGTCGATCAGGCGGCCGTCGAGCGACACGGCACCGCGGCCTTCCTTCGCGGCCTGGGCCATCGCTTCGAGAATGCGGCGTGCCTTCGTCACCTCGGCCTCCGACGGCGTGTAGACCTTGTTCGCCAGTTCGATCTGCGACGGGTGAATCGCCCACTTGCCTTCGTAACCGAGCACGGCAGCGCGGTTCGCCGCGGAAATATAGCCGTCCGGATCGTTGAAGTCACCAAACGGGCCGTCGATCGGACGCAGGCCGTAGGCGCGGCAGGCGACCATCATGCGGGTCTGCGCGGCGTGCCACGGATCGGTCCAGAAGGACTGGCGGTTGCCCTGCTCGTCCTTGTCGGTCAGCACCACGCTGTCCTTGTTCACGCCACCGATCACGGTGGTGCGGGCGCGGGTCGAGGCGGCGTAGTCGGCCACGCCGAAGCTCATCGCTTCCAGGCGCTTCGACGACTGCGCGATCGCCTCGACGTTGGCCATGCCGAGCGCGGTCTCGATCAGCACTTCGAAGCCGATGCGCTTGGTGCGCTTCTTGGCGGCCTCGATCTGCGTGACCATCATGTCGACTGCGTACACGTCGGCGGCGGTGCCGGCCTTCGGGATCAGGATCATGTCCAGGCGCGGGCAGGCTTCGACGATGTCCACCACGTCGCGGTACATGTAGTGGGTGTCCAGACCATTGATGCGCACCATCATGGTCTTGTTGCCCCAGTCGACGTCGTTCAGGCCTTCGATGATGTTCTTGCGCGCCTGCTCCTTGTCGTCCGGCGCGACTGCGTCCTCGCAGTCGAGGAAGATGATGTCGGCGGCCGACTTGGCGGCCTTCTCGAACATGCCCGGGTTGGAACCCGGAACGGCCAGTTCGGAACGGTGCAGGCGGGGCGTCGCTTGTTCAATGATCGTGAAGCTCATGGATGTCTCCTCCGGTGGATGGTGCGAAGTCGGTTCAGAAGTCGGGCCGGACGATCAGCCGGTGGCGCCGAAACCGGCGGACACGCAGTTGATCGACAGCAGCAGGGCCTTGCGGAATTCCTCTTTCCGCGCGGCGTCGTCGGTCATGCGGAAGGCGCGCAGCAGCGAAATCTGCTGACGGCTCACCTGGTTGACCACCGGCAGCCGGTGGTCAAGTTTCTGACGGTAGTCGGGGAAGCGCTCGGCCAGGCCACGGGTGCCCGACAGACGCAGGATCTGCGTGCGCGTGATGTCGTATTCGCGGGCGATCATGCCGAACACCTCCTCGCGCACACCGGCGTCAGCCACAAGCTGGCTGTATTCGCGGGCGATGTCGAGATCGACCACGGCCAGCGTTTTTTCCACTTCATCGACGATGAGGCGGAACAGCGGCGACTCGTTGAACATGCGCGCCAGCAGCGCTTCACCGCTGGCACCGCGCACACCGATGAAATTGGCGAGGCTGGAGCCGACGCCGTACCAGCCGGTGACGATGTGGCGGTTCTGCGACCAGGCGAACACCCACGGAATCGCGCGCAGCTCGGCCAGCGACTTGGCACCGAAGCGGCGCGCCGGGCGCGAGCCGATGTTGAGCAGCGAAATTTCTTCCAGCGGGCTGGCTTCCTGGAAGTAGCCGACCAGCGCCGGGTTCGAGATCAGGTTCTGGTAGGCCGCGTGCGCCGCGCCCGACAGCGCCTCCAGCGCGTCGTCGAACTCGGGTACCGCGTGCGGGCCGTCGGCGCGGCCGGATTTCAGCGCGTGGTCGAACACGCTGGCGGCCAGCAGTTCGAGGTTGAAGGCGGCCGTACCTTTGTTGGCGTACTTGCTCGAAATCACCTCGCCCTGCTCGGTCAGCCGGAACAGACCCTGGATCGAGCCGGCCGGCTGCGCGGCGATGGCGCGCCCGGCAGGCACGCCGCCACGGCTGACCGAACCGCCGCGACCGTGGAAGAAGGCAATCTTCACGCCCGCTTCGCCGCCGACCGCGGTCAGCTTCTGCTGCGCCTTGAACAGCTCCCAGTTCGACGACAGGAAGCCGCCGTCCTTGTTCGAATCGGAGTAGCCGATCATCACTTCCTGCACGCCGCCGAGCGCGCGCACCGAGCGCTTGATCAGCGGCATCGCCAGCAGCTCGCGCATGATGGCCGGCGCGCGGCGCAGATCGTCGATGGTTTCGAACAGCGGCATGATGGGCAGCGAACAGCGTTCGACACCGGCCGGGTCGGCGTACAGGCCGGCTTCCTTCGCCAGCAGATAGACGCCGAGCACGTCCGACACATTGCGCGTCATGCTCAGGATGAAACTGCCGAAAGCCTCGCGGCCGACGCGCGGACGCATGTCAGCGATCAGGCGGAACAGGCCCAGCGTTTCGGCGGCAACCGCCGGCAGACCGCTGGTGTCGCGCACACCGGCGCGCGGCGCGGCCAGTTCGGCCAACAGCCAGTCGCGCCATTCGGCGCTGTCCTGCGCCGGTGCCGGCACGTCCTCCGGTTCGCCGCGGCTGGCGCGCCACAGCGCTTCCAGCGTCTGCGTGACGCGGGTCGAGTTCTCGCGCACGTCGAGACGCACCGTGCTGAAGCGGAACATTTCGATCTGGCGGCGCAGCGGCACCACTTCGGTGTCGGCGATGCGGCCGAGCTTCGCGTCGCGCAGGCCGGCTTCGAGCGTGCGCAGGTCGGCGATCAGGCGGTCGGCGGATTCGTAGCCGCGACGACAGGCCGCGCCCTCTTCTGCCTGGGTGCAGGTAATGGTGTCGTCCAGCTTGCCCAGCACGCACACCAGGAACTGGCGGAACGGTTCGCCCGGATTGCGCGCGGCAATCGCATTACCCTCGCCGCTCTCTTCCAGCGCCAGCATCAGTGCGTCGCGGAAGTCACCGGACAACACGAGCGACGCTTCGGTCACCGACAGGCCACGCAGCAGTTCGAGCACCGACTGACGGTGGCGGCGCAGACTGGCCAGCCGGCATTCGACCAGCGCACCGCGCGTAATCGCGTTGGTGACGAAGGGATTGCCGTCACGGTCGCCGCCTATCCAGGAACCGAATTCGAGGAAGCCCGGCAGATCCGCCTCGCCGAAATGCTGCGCCATCGCCTCGTCGGCGCGCGCCAGCACGTCGGGGCCGACTTCGAACAGGGTTTCGTTGAAGAAGTGCAGGCCCCAGGCGATTTCCTGCGACACATTCGGTTTTTCGAGGCGCAGTTCGCCGGTCAGCCACAGCAGTTCGATCTCGTTGCGCAGCGCGTCTTCGAGATCGTGGCGTTCGCGCGGCGTCCAGCGCGGCGATTCGAGCTCGATCAGCATGCGGTAGATGCGGCGATGCCGTTCGAGCACGGTCACGCGCTTGGCTTCGGTCGGGTGCGCGGTCAGCACCGGACGCACCTTGAGGCCGGCGAAAGCCTCGCGCACGCGCTCCGGCGAAAGGCCGGCCTTCTTCGCCGACGCCAGCACGCTGGCGAAGGTGCCGGGCAGGCTTTCGCGGCCCTGGTGGCGCTCGATCTCGCGCCGCTTGCGCATGGCGCCGTTCTGTTCGGCGATCGACAGCAGCTGGAACAGGATGCCCTGGGCCTGGATGGCACGGCCCAGCATCTGCGGGGAAAGACTGTTGCCCGACTCGCCGGCAAGCACCGGCAGCAGTTCGGGATGGTGACGTTCGACCACTTCGCGCAGCAGCGAAAACAGCAGGTCGATCGCTTTTTCCGAGAAAGCCGCCCCGGAGGCGTCGGCAGACGCGGGAACGGAAATGGGATCACTCACCACGGTGGGAGTCTCGCAGGCTGGTGGCGGGCGTCCGCCCCACCGGGGCGGACGGAAAGCAGGGCGCGCTCCGCACGCCCCGTGCTGCTCTGCTCTTACAGCTTGGCCAGGACGGAGGCCACGGTGCTGCCCAGCTCGCCGGCGCTCGGCGCGACGGTCAGGCCGAAGGAACGCATGATTTCCGACTTCTCGGCAGCCGAATCGCCGGCGGCCGAGATGATGGCGCCCGCGTGGCCCATCCGGCGGCCCTTCGGTGCGGTCAGGCCGGCGACGTAGCCGATTACCGGCTTCTTCATGTTTTCCTTCACCCAGGCCGACGCTTCGGCTTCCTGCGGGCCGCCGATCTCGCCGATCATCACCACGGCGTGCGTGTCCGGGTCTTCCTGGAACTTCATCAGGTGGTCAAGGAAGGACGAGCCGTTGATCGGGTCGCCGCCGATGCCGACCGAGGTCGACACGCCGATGCCCAGCTGCTTCATCTGCGCGGCCGCTTCGTAGCCCAGCGTGCCCGAACGCGACACGATGCCGATGTTGCCCTGCTTGTAGATGTGGCCCGGCATGATGCCCAGCATGGCCTTGCCCGGGCTGATGATGCCGGCGCAGTTCGGGCCGACCATCAGCGTGCGGCGCTCCTTCGGGTAGCGCATGAAGTAGCGCTTGACGCGCATCATGTCCTGCGCCGGGATGCCGTCGGTGATCGAGCACACCAGCTGGATGCCGGCGTCGGCCGCTTCCATGATGGCGTCGGCGCAGAAGGCCGGCGCGACGAAGGTGATCGATGCTTCGGCGCCGGTCGCGGCCACCGCGTCGGCCACCGTGTTGAACACCGGCTTGCCGAGGTGGGTGGTGCCGCCCTTGCCCGGGGTCACGCCGCCGACGACGTTGGTGCCGTACTCGATCATTTCCTTGGCGTGGAAGGTACCTTTGTCGCCGGTAAAGCCCTGGACGATGATCTTGGTCTTTTCGTTGATCAGAATGCTCATGTCTAAATCCTCTTGTGCTCAGCTGGCGGCGTGGGCGCGGGCGGCGTCTACCGCCTTCTGGGCTGCTTCGGTCAGCGAATCGGCGCTAATGATGGGCAGACCGCTCTCGCGGATGATGCGGCGGCCTTCTTCCTCGTTCGTGCCGGCCAGGCGGACGATCAGCGGCACCGTGATATCGATGTCGTTGCAGGCTTGCACCACGCCCTGAGCCACCCAGTCGCAGCGGTTGATACCGGCGAAGATGTTGACCAGGATGGCCTTCACGTTCTTGTCCGACAGCACCAGGCGGAAGGAATTGGCGACGCGCTCGGGCGAGGCGCCACCGCCGACGTCGAGGAAGTTGGCCGGCGCGCCGCCGGCATACTTGATGGTGTCCATCGTGGCCATGGCCAGACCGGCACCATTGATGATGCAGCCGATGTCGCCGTCGAGGCCGACGTAGTTCAGGTTGTGCTCGGCGGCCTGCACTTCACGCGGATCCTCCTGCGACGGATCGCGCATGTCGGCCACGGCACGCTGGCGGAACATTGCGTTGTCGTCGAAGGACATCTTGGCGTCGAGCGCCAGTACGCGGTCGTCCTTGGTCACGACCAGCGGGTTGATTTCGACCATGGTGGCGTCGAGGTCGCGGAAGGCGCGGTAGGCGCCCATGATCGCGGTCACCGCACGCGACACCTGCTTGATCGACAGGCCCAGACCGAAAGCGATCTGGCGCGCCTGGAAAGCCTGCAGGCCGACCGCCGGCTCGACCACGACCTGCATGATCTTTTCCGGAGCACTGTGTGCCAATTCTTCAATTTCCATCCCACCTTCGGCAGAGGCGATGACGCGAACGCGCTCGGCTTTGCGGTCCAGCACGATGCCCAGATAGAGTTCGCGCTCGAACGGCTCGGCCACTTCCACGTAGACGCGCTGAACGGGCTTGCCTTCCGGGCCGGTCTGGATGGTTACCAGGCGCTTGCCCAGCAGTTCGCGGGCGGCGGCATCGACCTCATGGTAGGTCTTGCACAGCTTGATGCCGCCGGCCTTGCCGCGGGCTCCGGAGTGCACCTGGGCCTTCACCGCCCAGTGCCAGCCGCCCAGTTCCGTCGCCGTATAGACGGCCTGGTCGGGGCTGTAGGCCACGCTGCCGCGCGGCACCGGCACGCCGAAGCCCGCCAAAAGCTCTTTCGCTTGGTACTCGTGAATGTCCATGCTTCACCTTCTGTCGTGTGGAAGAGAGTGGTGGTTCATCGCTGAACCGCGAGGTGCCCGCACAGGGTCGAACACCGGATTCGTTGTAAAGAATTATGGATGAGGTCTTTTCAATTAAGCTTCACTTATACTTATCACGGCAATAAGAAAGTCCGATACGAGGCCCTTGATCCATCAGATATAGTCTGCTTGCCTTGTATTACTTCATAAGGCCTGCAGAGGACGCGGGCCGAAAGCTCACATCAGAAAGGTAATCCGAATGTTTGACCCGAAACAGACCATCGCCCATTCCGACCCCGAACTGTGGGCCGCCATGGAAGCGGAGTACGCCCGTCAGGAACACCACATCGAGCTGATCGCGTCGGAAAACTACGCCAGCCCGGCGGTCATGGAAGCTCAGGGCTCCGTACTGACGAACAAGTACGCCGAAGGTTATCCGGGCAAGCGTTACTACGGTGGCTGTGAGCATGTTGACGTCGCGGAACAGCTGGCGATCGATCGCCTCAAGGCACTGTTCGGCGCCGAATACGCCAACGTGCAGCCGCATTCGGGTTCGCAGGCCAACGCCGGTGTCTATATGGCGATGCTGCAGCCGGGCGACACCATCCTCGGCATGTCGCTGGCGCATGGCGGTCACCTGACCCACGGTTCGTCGGTGAACTTCTCCGGCAAGATCTACAAGGGCGTGGCGTACGGCCTGGATCCGGAAACCGAAGCGATCGACTACGCACAGGTCGAAGCGCTGGCCAAGGAACACAAGCCGAAGATGATCGTGGCCGGTGCTTCCGCCTACGCCCTGCACATCGATTTCAAGCGCTTCCGCGAGATCGCTGATTCGGTCGGCGCCTACCTGCTGGTCGACATGGCCCACTACTCCGGCCTGGTCGCTGCCGGCCTGTACCCGAGCCCGATCGGCATCGCCGACTTCGTCACCTCGACCACGCACAAGACCCTGCGCGGCCCGCGCGGTGGCGTGATCATGGCCAAGGCGGAGTTCGAGAAGCCGCTGAACTCGATGATTTTCCCGGGTATCCAGGGCGGTCCGCTGATGCACGTGATCGCCGCCAAGGCTGTCGCCTTCAAGGAAGCCGCGACCCCGGAATTCAAGACTTACCAGCAACAGGTGCTGAAGAACGCCCAGGTGATGGCCGAAACGCTCGTCGAGCGTGGCGTGCGCATCGTTTCGGGCCGCACCCAGTCCCACCTGTTCCTCGTCGATCTGCGTGCCAAAAACATCACTGGCAAGGACGCAGAAGCAGCGCTGGGCCGTGCACACATCACGGTCAATAAGAATGCCATCCCGAACGACCCGCAAAAGCCGTTCGTGACCAGTGGCATTCGAATCGGCAGCCCTGCCATGACGACCCGCGGCTTTAAGGAAGCCGAGGCGAAGCAAGTTGCAAATCTGATCGTGGACGTGCTGGACGCACCGAACGACGACGCCGTGATCGCACGCGTGGTCGCCGACGTCACCAAGCTGTGCGACGCGTTCCCGGTCTACGGCCGCAACAAATAAAACAAGCGGTCAGCCACCCCGACACCTTTCAAAGCAATTACAGGAGTTTCGCCATGTCTCGAATCGCCGGTCGTAACCATCTTTACGTGCCTGGTCCCACCAACACGCCGGAGCGCATCCTGCGCGCCATGGTCGTGCCGCAGGAAGACCACCGCTCGCCCAAGTTCCCGGAACTGGCGCTGTCGGTGCTGGCCGATCTGAAGAAGGTGTTCAAGACGACCGAAGGCACCATCTTCACCTTCCCGGCATCCGGCACCGGCATGTGGGAAGCGGCGCTGACCAACACGCTGTCGCCGGGCGACAAGGTGCTGTGCTCGCGCTTCGGCCAGTTCAGCCACCTGTGGGCCGACATGGCGCAGCGTCTGGGCTTCGAAGTCCAGGTGCTCGACGTCGAGTGGGGCACCGGCGTGCCTTACGACCAGTACGAAGAGATCCTGCGCGCCGACAAGGAGCACAAGATCAAGGCCGTGCTGGCCTGCCAGAACGAGACCGCCACCGGCGTGTCGAGCGACATCGCCAAGGTGCGCAAGGCGATGAACAACGCCAACCACCCGGCGCTGCTGATGGTCGATACCGTGTCGTCGCTGGTGTCGATCGACTTCCGCATGGACGAGTGGGGCGTCGACTGCACGGTGTCCGGTTCGCAGAAGGGCTTCATGCTGCCGGCCGGCATGGGCATCCTGGGCATGAGCCCGAAGGCGCTGAAGGCGATGGAAACCGCGACCTCGCGTCGCTGCTACTTCGACATCGGCGACATGATGCGCAACAACGCCACCGGCTACTTCCCCTACACGCCGTCGATCCCAATGCTGTACGGCATGCGTGAAGCGCTGAACACCATTTTCGAGGAAGGCCTGGAGAACATCTTCGCCCGCCACGAATACCTGGCCAACGGTGTCCGCGCCGCGGTCCAGGAAGGCTGGAAGCTGAACCTGTGCGCCAAGGCGCCGGAGTGGTACTCGAACACCGTCAGCGCCATCCTGGTGCCGGAAGGTTTCGACGCCGCCAAGGTGATCAGCAACGCGTACAACAAGTACAACCTGTCGCTGGGCGCCGGCCTGTCGAAGGTTGCCGGCAAGGTGTTCCGCATCGGTCACCTCGGCGACCTGAACGCGCTGTCGCTGATGAGCGCGATCGCCGGTGCCGAAATGTCGATGCTGGACAACGGCATCAACGTCACCCCGGGTTCGGGCGTGGCGGCTGCCTCGACCTACTGGCGCACGAACGCTCCGCAGGCGAAGTAATATTGCGGCGGCCCGCTCCGGCGGGCCTGCGTGTCTGCTGCTCGGCCGGGTTCGCCCGGCCTTTTACATCCATAGAACAGAAGGAAGAGACATGTCGCACCACGTTGTGTTTCTCGACCGCTCCACGCTGAAGGCCAATGTCCGTCGTCCGTCCTTCGACCACACCTGGGCCGAGTACGACACCACCGCCCCGGACCAGATCGTCGAACGCCTGAAGGACGCCACCGTCGCCATCACCAACAAGGTGCCGCTGCGCGGCGACGTGCTGGCCCAGCTGCCGAACCTGAAGATGATCGGCGTGGCCGCCACCGGCTACGACGTGATCGACGTGCCGGCCTGCCGCGAGCGCGGCATCGTCGTGTCCAACATCCGCAACTACGCGGTGCACACCGTGCCGGAACACGCGTTCGCGCTGATCCTGGCCCTGCGCCGCAGCATCATCGCCTACCGCCAGGACGTCGAGCGCGGCCGCTGGCAGGAAGTGGACCAGTTCTGCTTCTTCGACCACCCGATCTACGACCTCTTCGACAGCACCATCGGCATTTTCGGTGAAGGCGTGCTCGGTCAGGGCACGGCCAAGATCGCCCGTGGCTTCGGCATGAAGGTGCTGTTCGCCGACCATCCGGGCCCGAAGGCGCCGGGCGTGGAATTCACGCCGGTGGAAGAAGTGCTGGCCCAGTCCGACATCATCTCTCTGCACTGCCCGCTGACGCCGGAAAGCCGCAACATGTTCAGCATGGAGCAGTTCAAGAAGATGAAGCGCAGCGCCATCCTGATCAACACCGCCCGCGGCGGGCTGGTGCACGAGGAAGACCTCGTCACCGCGCTGAAGGAAGGCATCATCGGCGGCGCCGGTTTCGACGTGCTGACCAAGGAACCGCCGAAGGAAGGCAACCCGCTGCTCGACCTGCGCCTGCCCAACTTCATCCTGACCCCGCATGTGGCCTGGGCCTCGGACGGCGCGATGCAGTTCCTGGCCGACCAGCTGATCGACAACGTCGAAGCCTACGTCAAGGGCAGCCCGGTCAACACCGTGACCTGATCAGAGTCCGCCGGCTGTGCGGCCGGCGGCCTACCCTCTTTCAGACCTCCGAGACATCACAATGAAAAAACTGCTTTACCAATTCGATACCGATGAACATCCGTCGGTGTTCGACAGCGTCGTGTGCCACGACGGCGGCGCGGACCACGTGATCGGTTACGGCGGCGTGCATCCGCACAACGTCGGCGCCATGGTCGACGGTGCGATCTTCACCCGCGCACCAAAGGACAAGAAGAACACCGCCATCTTCATCGGCGGCAGCAACATGGCCGAAGGCGAAACGCTGTTCAAGGCGGTCAAGAAGAAGTTCTTCTCGAACTTCCGCGTGTCGGTGATGCTCGACTCGAACGGCTCGAACACCACGGCAGCCGCCTGCGTCGCCTGGCTGGCGCACAGCGGTTCGCTGAAGGGCAAGAAGGCGGTCATCCTCGGCGGCACCGGCCCGGTCGGCACGCGCGCTGCCGTGATGCTGGCCAGCGAGGGCGCCACGGTGACGCTGGTGTCGCGCAAGATCGCCACCGCCGAAGAAGCCGCCAAGCAGCTCAAGGCCAACTTCAACCTCGACGTCGCGGTCGCCGAAGCGGCTGACAACGACGCGCGCGGCCGTGCCATCGAAGGCGCGAACGTGGTCATCGCGACCGGCGCGGGCGGCATCCAGCTGCTGGAAGAGCGCCACTGGAAGGACAACCCGACGCTCGAGATGATTGCCGACGCCAACGCGACGCCGCCGCTGGGCATCGAAGGCATCGACATGATGGACAAGGGCGTGGTCAAGCACGGCAAGATCGTGTTCGGCGCCATCGGCTTCGGCGCGCTGAAGATCGCGCTGCAGCGCGCATGCGTCGGCAAGCTGTTCGAAAGCAACGACATTTCGCTCGACGCGTCGGAAATCTACGCGATGGCGAAAACCATGGTGGGCTGAGCCATGACGATGATCAAGGACAAGCCGGTCACCACCTTCCTCGACGAGCTCGCCTCCAGCGCGCCGACCCCGGGCGGCGGCAGCGCCGCGGCCATCATGGGCGGCATGGGCGCGGCACTGGTCAGCATGGTGTGCAACCTGACCATCGGCAAGAAGGCTTATGTCGAAGTCGAAGGCGAAATGAAGGATCTGCTGGCCAAGGCGGAAGCCCTGCGCGCCCAGCTGACCGACTTCATCCGCGCCGACGTCGAAGCCTTCGACGGCCTGATGGCCGCCTACGGTCTGCCGAAGGACACCGACGAGCAGAAGGCCGCCCGTTCGGCCGCGATCCAGGACGGTCTGAAGAAGGCCACCGACGCGCCGCTGGCCTGCGCCCGCGCCTGCGCCGACGTGATCGCGCTGTCGCTGGTCGCCGCCGAGAAGGGCAACAAGAACGTCGTATCGGACGCCGGTGTGGCCGCTCTGGCCGCCGTCGCCGCGCTGCGTTCGGCTGCGCTGAACGTCGACATCAACGTGCCCAGCATCAAGGACGCCGATTTCGCCGCTTCGCGCCGTACCGAAACCGACGCCCTGCTGGCCAAGTGGGTGGCCGAGGCTGACCGTGTCGTCGAAGTTGTGAAGAGCAAGCTCTGACCCGCCTGCTCGGCATCTTCAGGGGCGCCTGCGGGCGCCCTTTTTTCGTTCAGTGGGGATGGGAGAACACAGTCCTCCATCAAGCATCGCTCTTAGGCAGCTTGGTGTCCAGAGGACCCGGAGCGATTCAGACGGCCTCGGAAACACTCGATAGCGGCAAAGGCAAAGGGTGAGATTGCCGAAAGCCAGCTAGGCGGCGGTCGCCTACGCACCGAAATGCTTGAAGCCGGCACATCAATTACGTCCTTCTCACTTGAAGAGGGACGCAAGAATCTGGGCCACGTTCTCCTGCTTAACGAACACGCCGTGAGCCCGGCGCGGAGCTTCCCCCGGAAGCCTCAGCAGCATGTCGCCCTGGCCAAGCAAGTTCTCCGCACCTTTCTCGTCGAGGATGATGTTCGACTCTGTGCCCTTTTGGACCGTTAACGCCACGCGGCCGGGTACGTTGCTACGAATCAAGCCGCTAAACGTCTCGGCATCGGGCCGCTGCGTTGCCAGCACTAAATGGATACCGGCCGCCCGCGCTTTCTGGGCTAGCCGGGAGATAAGCGGCTCAACGTTCTGGTCTTGCATGACCAAGTCCGCCATCTCTTCGATAAAGACCGCGATAGATGGCATTTTCTGTCCCTTCTTTCGGGCCTCCGAGATGTTCGCGACCCCCAGATGATTGAAGAGCGCGTAGCGGGCATCCATCTCAGCGACAAGCTCAGCCAGCATCTCGCGCGCAGGCGGTACCTCCGTGGCAATTTCGCCGCGGTAAAGGTTCGGCAGCTTCCCATAAGGCTTGAATTCAACCTGCTTCGGGTCGATGAGCGCTAGTTGCAGCGTGTCGGGCTTGTGCCGAAGCAGCAGCGACAGGAGGAAGGAGTGCAGACACACGCTCTTGCCGGAGCCCGTTGTGCCACCGACCAGCAAATGCGGCGCAGTCGCAAGGTCAAGGACGACGTCCTCCCCGGTGACCGACACACCTGCATATAGCAATAGTTGGTTTGTATCCTTCGAGGCGGTATGCGACCAATCGCGCAGACGCTCGATACCCACCGCCGTCCAAGACGAGCGAGGGCGTGGCAGGTCGATGAACACCGTTTTGGGCTCGTCCCCGTTTGAGACCGTAGCCGCCTCCTGACCCAGGTTCATGGCCAAGCCAAGCTGGGCAACGCTGCGATTGAGCTTGCCCAGATCGGCTAGGTTGACCAGTAGGACTCTGTACCGGGTCAGCCGCGGCCCCTGGATGACCTCCTTGACCTGCACCTTGATGCCAAGCTCGGCAAGCGCTTTGGTCAGTTGAGCAGATGCGTCGGCTGGAGCCACGGGCTCCTTTGCATCGCCTTGCTGGCTGGCGTCTTCATCGTCCGGTTGCTGGTCAGCAAAGTCCGGCATTTCTGAGCGACGCACGAGGGTTTCGATGAATCGGTCGTAGTCCCGGTCAGACGATGTCCAGTCACCCCATAGTGCTACGGCACCTCGATGCCAGTGCGCTCGGATCGCACCCCGAAGACTCTCCTGAGATGACACCTGCTCTGACCCCGTGGCGCGAGCGTGCGTGGCTAGAAGCCCTACCCATGCGCCGATGTTCTCCGGCGAGAAAAGAGATGTGGCAGGAATGTCCATGCCCTTGGAGTCGACTTGGCCGTCGGGGAGTCGCCCCATGGCTAGCGATCGGCCGATGGCCAATCGGGCAACCTGAGCCTTCGTCGCCAGCGCCAGATTGCGCTGCAGTTGCTCCGTATATTTATCTGCCTCGGCGCTGGTGCGGTACCGCAAGCTGAGAACTTGCGAAAGGTCGAGGTCGCTCATCGGTTGGCTCCGAAATACTTGTCGCGTCGGGCGGTCGTACGGCCGATGCCGTCGCCAACGTCTGAATGATCAAGTAAGTAGGTAACCGACACGTTGTCCTTGATGCGCTTAAAGAAGTCCATATCGATCTCTTTGTCCTGGGACAACAAGATGACTTGCCGGTTTGCGTCGCTTGTCCAGAACTGGAAGATATTGGCTCGATGCCGGCTGTCTAGCCGGCCCAGCGGGGTGTCGACCACCAGCGGCGCCTTAACACCAGACACCTGCGCCAACCCTGCGATGAGCGCTGTGGCGAATATTTGGTTCTCACCAGCGGAGCGGTCGAAGACAATGTCCTTACCGGTCTTACCCAGGATGCGAGTGGTGCCATCGTTGTCGATAACGATTTTCGCCACTTGGTCCTTGTGGGCCAGTTGCTTATATACCTTGGTCATCGCCGTCGCCAAGGCCTGCACCTTTAAGGGGAACAGCAACGGAACGACTTCATCGATGACGGCGCGTACACGTTCGGACTTGTTAAGCAGACTGCGTGTGGGGCTGGTGTCATCGAGGCGCTTCTTCTCCTGAAGGTAGCGCGACCTCGTATTGTTAACCGCGACCTCAAGGCTCGCCACCTCTCGGTCTTCGGAGCGAATGTGCGCCTCGAGAGCTTCAATTTCATCCGAGACGCGTTTAAGTTCCCCCTTCAGAGTGGCCATCGTCCCATCTCGGTCGATTCCTTCCACGCGAGAAATCTTGCGACCTAGCTCGTCAATCTGCTCTGTCAGGCTTCGCTGCTGGGACAGAAGGTCGTGAACATCTTGCTGCCCGACCGAAAGCGATCCGAGAAACGACAGTGTTCGCTGCCTCAACTCGTCATGCATGTAGCCGTGCACGACAGTCTCGGCACAGTTCTTGGGCGGCGGATGGAACAACGAGGCCCACGCCGTCTCAATCCGCATCTTGATGACGGCCAACTGCTCCGGCGTCAGTCCAGGCTTGAATTCCGGCGAAGTTGCGCCGAGGAAGGCCCACTCGAACTTGTCACGCTTTGGCTGCAGGGACCGACATTCAGCCTCCCACTCCGCCAGCGCAATCTCGCTTTCGAGCTGTGTTTTGAACTCCGTGAGAAGCGCACGCGGCATCAAGTGAAAGGGCAGTTTGTCGGCAAGGATGCGCTCCAACTGCTTTTGAACATCTCTTTGAGTGTTGCGCAGCCCTTCGCGCTCTTCAACTAGGTCCTTTACCGTAGCGATGTCGCCGCCACCACCGCCCGCAGCAGTGATGCGCTCGATGAACGATTCACGCTCACCTTTAAGCTGTGCGAAGCGCTCTGAGCTTTCAGAGGAGTCGCGCTGCAGCGCAGCCAAACGCGTCTCGTCAGCCGTGAGCGACTCCAACATGCGCTGGATGTTTTCTTCATCGACGCTGGACACAGTCGAGCGCTTGCCCGCCTCGAAATCCTTCAAGCGGTCGGCGAGTTGGCGCAGAAGTACGACTCCAAGCAGGCCTTCCAACCCTTGCTTGACTTGCTCGATGCGAGCTTGGTCGGCCAGCTTCTTGACCTCTTCGCCGTCGAAGAAGAAAAAGGGCGCAATATGAGCCGGCACGAAGTGGTCGTCCAGCATGTCCGAGAGAAGGAAGCCGTTTTTGCCGTCCTTCTTCGGGGTGTCCGGGACGTCACGAAATACCTCGCGGACGACAGCCTCCTCGTCGCGAGTCCATGAGCCAGTGACGCTTTTGAAGTACCAGCGTCGCCGGATGTCGATGGCCTTCGTCTTTGTCCGGTTGATGACGACGCGAACCGCCATCGAGTCCTGGCCGTCGCGCTTGGCCTCGCCGTTGAACGCTCGCTCAAGAAACGTCGGATAGCCCTTGATGTCATCGGTCTTCAGTCCGGCGCGCGCCAAGTGAATAATGGCATCTTTGCCGTAGAGGGCGAGGTAAAGCGCTTCAAGGATAGACGTCTTTCCGTAACCATTCATGCCACCGATGAGCACGATGTTTCGTCCATCGATCGGCTCGGGAAAGTCGAATTCAGCGTGGGGGTAGCTCTTGAAGTTCGTCAGCTCTATCTTGGAAATCCACAAGATGCGTCTCCCTCAATCCATTCTTCCGAGGATTTCCTCGAACCGCATGAAGATGCCATGAGCTCGCTCCTGATGCTGGCGCTCTCTTTGAAGAGCAACCAGCTCGGTAAGAACGTCGAGGGGAACCTTGTGCTTCTCGCAGACGGCTGAAAGCCGGGTGTTGGCGTCGGTGTCAGCCCACAGAGGCAAATCAGCTACGCTCGCTTCTTCTTGAATCATCTCAGACATTGGCAAGTCCCTCCTCCGTTTGCAAATCCTCCGCCCACAGCTTATGAATCAGGTCTACCTCGTCCCTGCTGATGAGCTGAGCCCCGAATTCCTCTTGCACCTGCAACAAACGCTCGAGAATCTCGCGGCGCGCATGAATGGTGAAAGGTCCAGGAATGTGCTTACCTGACACATCGAAGGTAAGCCGGCCGTTCCGTCGAATTGCGCTGCGGCGCGTCGGGTCGTTTCGGATGTCGACCAACCAATCGCGAAATGCAACCAAAGGCTTATATGCGTGCTGTCCGGAGTCGATGAAGCCTTGCAGGCTCTTGTCCTTCTCAACCACGGTGCATGTCCAGCAGCCGAAGCGGCTGTTTTTCGTTCCGCAGCCCGGTGCTTCTTCCTTGCTGAGAACCACCGGGCACTCGCCGCCCTCAGCGTCACGGTAGAGCTGGAACAGCTTGCGGTGCGTGCCGCCCCACGGCGCCGGGAAGGAGCCCAGAATCTCCCAGACGTCGTCCGTGGACAGGTCGACGATGGGCCGGTAAATGAGCGCACCCGCCACACTGGCATGCTCGTTGAGATTCGTGCCTCGGACGTTCTCGTACTTATTGATGGTCTGCATCCGGCGGATACTTTCCGAGCGACGAACGCCCAAGACCACAATGGCTGCGCCGAACTTGGAGACGTTCTCACGGATGTAGGAGCTCGTCGGCTGAATCTTGAGGCGATCCGTGCACCAGCGCATCTGCGAGTTTGGGCTTGGGTAGCCCTTGCCGATAAGCAGCACCCAGAAGGTCTTGTCTAGATCTGGTTTGGTGCGCGCGACGGTGATGGGCAGCTCGAGACTACCCACCGCGCCTTCTATAAGGCGCGAAACATCGTCCAAGTGAGCCATGACCAACGGGCTCTCCACCATGGTGTCGTTGGAGACGATGTGAACCTGGCGCGTCCGGCGCGAAGGCGGAATAGCCAAGAGCGCCTCGAACACGGCATGGGCGACCACTGTCGAGTCTTTGCCGCCCGAGAAGCCAACAATCCAAGGGTACTCTTGCGTTGTGGAAAGGTACTCCTCTTTCACATGGCAAACAATTTCCCGCCAGCGGTCTGCGACTGGGCGGCCGTCCTCAAGCTCAAATGACACGAATGGTTCCAAGTCGGCTTGGGATGACCGCCGTACGGCGGGCACAAGGGCTGCGCCCTCCCAAGAAACAAACGCGAGCTGTTGCCCGAACATATTTAAGTTTAAATAGATGCACCTTAAGGCGCAAGGTTGCCCGTGGCGCGAGCACGTCGGGCTACCCTCGACTTATAACATCTTCGTCTTACGAGTCCGTCCAGCGCATGCGTGCGCCTACTGCTGCGCCTGCATCTGCGCCTGCACCCGGTTCAGCCATTCGCGCATCGTCGCCAGCAGTTCGCCCTGACTGAACGAACAGCTCTCGCCCGAAAACAGCCGCGCCGATTCGAGCCGCATCAGCAGGCCGTCGAGCACTTCGCGCCATTTGGCCGGCAGCGTCGCGTCATCCACGCCATGGCGACGCCAGGTGGCAATCAGCGCATCCATGTCGATGCGCCCCGCTTCGAAATCGGCCAGCGAACGGCCCAGTGCTTCGTTCATCGCAATCCTTTCCCATGTCGGAACAAGCGTTCCCGCGGCCTGCCGCTTGCGCCGGTACCAAGGCATGCGCGTACAATCGCGACCCTGGTTGCGTTGCACCATGATCCTGAAAACCTCAGTTGACCGCTTGCTATGAAACTGAAAGCTCTGTCCTTCAAGGACATTCGTCAGTGTGCATCGCTTACCCTCCGGGTGAGACCGCTTCGACGTCGCGTGTACGGTTCGCGGGGCGCCCGGCTGCGTTACTCGTCCTTGCAGGGATCCATCCTGCCGCGTCCTCGCGCCTTGCCGTACACCCCGCGAACCGCACCCACCACGCCGATCAACTGAGGTTTTCAGGATATTTCGCCCGACCGCACGGTCGCGGCAGCCGGGAGTCCGCATGAGTCTGTACGCCCTCGACGGCAAGACACCTGTCGTCCATTCCAGCACCTGGATCGCGCCCAGCGCGAGCATCATCGGCGATGCCGAACTTAAGGCGGACACCAGCGTGTGGTTCGGTGCGGTCATCCGCGCCGATAACGACCACATCTCGATCGGCGAGCGCTCGAATGTACAGGATGGCGCGGTGCTGCACATCGACGACGGCGTGCCGCTGACCATAGGCACCGACGTGACCATCGGCCACCACGCGATGCTGCACGGCTGCACGGTCGGCGACGGCTCGCTGGTCGGCATTCACGCCGTCATCCTCAACCGCGTAGTGATCGGTCGCAACTGCCTGATCGGCGCCAATGCACTGATTCCGGAGGGTCGCGTCATTCCCGACCGCTCTCTGGTGCTCGGCTCGCCCGGCCGCGTGGTGCGCCAGCTCACCGACGAAGAGGTCGAGGGGCTGATGCGCAGCGCCGCCGGCTATGTCGACAAGTCGCGCCTGTACCGCGACAGTCTGCAGGCCGTCCCCAGAGACTGACGTACCCTTCAGCACGGCGCGCGGGCGGTCGTTATCCCGGTGAACCACCGACATCGGGAGACTGCAATGACCCAGCGCACCCACTTCTTCTTCACCGGCGCCCACGTGCTGCCGGCCGTCATGCTGGCTGCCAGCGGCGAAACCACCGTGATGGCGGTGCTGACCTATCTTGCGCTGCTCGGCGTCGCACTGCTGTCGGCGATGGGCGAAGAGCACGCCCGCGTGCCGGTGCGCATCAAGGCCGACGAAGAGCGGGACATCCACCGTCGCCGCTGAAATCCCCGGCCGCTATACTCCCGTCGTCATGACGATTGCGGGAGCACAAATGAAATTCCCCCTCTGGCTGCTGCTTGCAGCCTGCGTGTCCGGCGCGAATGCGGCCGAACCGTCTGCCGCGCGGCGCGAAGGCATCGTGGTCGACCTGAACGCCGAAGCATCCCGCCTCGCACCGAACGATCTCGCGCGCGCCCAGGCCTACATCGAACTGGGCGACACCACGCCCGGACCGCTCGCGAAGAAGGTGAATGCGGCGATGCAGGCCGCCCTCGCCACGACCAAGCCCTACACCAGCGTGAAGGTACGCAGCGGCAACACATCGACCTATCCGGTCTACAGCAAGAACGGCCGCACCATCGAAAGCTGGCGCATGCGCTCGGAACTGCTGCTGGAGTCGAAAGATCAGGCGGCGCTGTCCGAACTGCTGGGCAAGCTGCAGACGCAGCTGGCGGTCGGCCAGCTGACACTGGAGCCGAGCGAGGACACCGCGCGCGAAGCAGAGAACGCTGCCATCGGCGACGCCATCGCCGCCTTCAATGCACGCGCGAAGATCGTTGCCGCGTCGCTCGGCGGCAACTGGCGCGTGCTGCACATGAACGTGAACAACACCTCCGGCATGCCGCCGCCGCGCCCGCTGATGCGCAGCAAGGTGGCGATGGCCGAGGCGGCAATGGCCGACATGCCGGTCGAGGCCGGTGAATCGCGCGTCAGCGTGAACATCAGCGGACAGATCGAGATTGACCGCAAGTAAGCAGGCGCTCACGCTCACCGCAGCGCTGCTGCTGGCGGGCTGCGGCACGCTGCCGGCGCCAGCGCCCGATGCGCCGGCCGCACCACAGCCGCCTGTCGTACAGACACCGCCGACGGCACCGACGACGGCCTTGCAGCTGGCCGACGACGCCCACGCGCAGGACGCGGTGATCTACGCGCTCGGGCTGATCGGCAACCAGTACCGCTTCGGCGGTCGCAACCCGGACAGCGGGCTGGACTGCAGCGGCATGGTGAGCTGGATATTCGAGCAGGTGGCTGGCATCCGCCTGCCGCACAACGCGGCGCAGATCGCCCGCCTGGCGCGCCCGGTCGATCGTGCGTCGCTGCAGCCGGGCGATCTGGTGTTCTTCAACACCAGCGGCAAGCCGCATTCACATATGGGCATCTACGCCGGCGAGGGGCGCTTCATCCACGCGCCGAGCACGCGCGGAAAGTATGTGCGCACCGATGCGCTGGACAGCGGCTGGTTCGCTGCGCGCATCAGCGGGCTGCGCACGCTGCGTCGCGACGTCTGAACATCCGGAAAAACGACGAAATCCGCCTGACGGGGGTCAGGGCTTGCTGCGCGGCACCTGCACGAACACCTCGCCCGGCTTGACCAGGCCCAGTTCGATGCGTGCGCGCTCCTCGACCGCGTCAAAGCCGGTCTTGAGGTCTTTCACATCCGCCTCCAGCGCGACGTTGCGCGCTTCGAGCCGGGTGTTGAGCGCGCGCTGCGCTTCCAGCGCACGCTCGGCTTCCCATGCCTGCAGCCACCCGCCCTTGCCGAGCCAGAGCGGGTACTGCAGCGCGGCGATCAGCGCCACCAGCAACAAGGACGGCCAGTGGCGGACCATGATCGCCGACCTGCCCGCTTACTTGCGCAGGTTGTAGAACGCCGAAGCGCCCGGGTACCACGCGGTATCGCCGAGATCTTCTTCGATGCGCAGCAGCTGGTTGTACTTGGCGATGCGGTCCGAACGGCTCAGCGAACCGGTCTTGATCTGCATCGCGTTCAGGCCGACCGCGATGTCGGCGATGGTGCTGTCCTCGGTTTCGCCCGAGCGGTGCGAAATGACGGCGGTGTAGCTCGCGCGCTTGGCCATCTCGACGGCGGCGAAGGTTTCGGTCAGCGTGCCGATCTGGTTGATCTTGATCAGGATGGAGTTGGCGATGCCGCGGGCAATGCCTTCCTTCAGGATCTTGGTGTTGGTGACGAACAGGTCGTCGCCGACGATCTGCACGCGGCTGCCCAGACGTTCGGTCAGCAGCTTCCAGCCGTCCCAGTCGTTCTCCGCCATGCCGTCCTCGATGCTGACGATGGGGAACTTGTCGGCCAGCGTGGCGAGGTAATCGACCAGCTGGGCCGATTCCATGGTCAGGCCGGCGCCTTCGAGGTGGTACTTGCCGTCCTTGTAGAACTCGGAGGCGGCGCAGTCCAGCGCCAGCACCAGGTCGCGGCCCGGCTCGTAGCCGGCGGCCGAGGCGGCGTCCAGAATCATGTTCAGTGCTTCTTCAGCGCTGCCGACGTTGGGTGCGAAACCGCCTTCGTCACCGACCGTGGTCGGGTAGCCCTTCTTGTCGGTCAGCTTCTTCAGCGCGTGGAACACTTCGGCGCCCATGCGCAGCGCTTCGCGGAAGCTGGTCACGCCGACCGGCATGATCATGCATTCCTGGAAATCCAGGCTGTTGTTGGCGTGCGCGCCGCCGTTGATCACGTTCATCATCGGCACCGGCATCGCCATGCCACCCGAGCCGCCGAAGTAGCGGTACAGCGGCAGGCCGGCCTCTTCGGCAGCCGCCTTGGCCACCGCCATCGACACCGCCAGCGTGGCGTTCGCGCCGAGGCGCGACTTGTTCTCGGTGCCATCGAGCTCGATCAGCGTCTTGTCGATAAAGGCCTGCTCTTCGGCATCCAGACCGATGATGGCTTCCGAAATTTCGGTATTGACGTTCTCGACGGCGGCCAGAACGCCCTTGCCGAGGTAACGGTCCTTGTCACCGTCGCGCAGCTCGATGGCTTCGCGCGAACCGGTCGAGGCGCCGGACGGCACGGCGGCGCGGCCCATGACGCCCGACTCGAGCAGCACGTCCGCTTCAACAGTGGGATTGCCGCGCGAATCCAGTATCTCGCGCGCGACGACATCGACGATTGCACTCATGGTCGCTCCAGGTCCTCAGTAAATTTATTGAATTCGAATTTTGATCGTGTCCCGCGCCATCAGGCGAAGGCGGATTCGAGGAATCCGTGCCTCTTCGTGACGGCGTCGAGGTCGCGCAGCTGGGTCAGCAGCGCTTCCATCATCGGCAGCGGCCACGCATTGGGGCCGTCCGACATCGCCTTCTCGGGATTCGGGTGGCTTTCCATGAACAGGCCGGCGATGCCCACGGCCACCGCAGCACGCGCCAGCACCGGCACGAACTCGCGCTGTCCGCCCGAAGAACTGCCCTGCCCGCCCGGCAGTTGCACCGAGTGCGTCGCGTCGAACACGACCGGGCAGTCGGTGTTGCGCATGATGGCCAGCGACCGCATGTCGGACACGAGGTTGTTGTAGCCGAAGGAGGCACCGCGCTCGCACACCATGATGGTGTCCGCGCCGCCGTTCGCTTCCTTCGCCTTGTCGACCACGTTCTTCATGTCGCCCGGCGCCATGAACTGGCCCTTCTTGATGTTCACCGGCTTGCCGGTAGCGGCACAGGCGTGGATGAAGTCGGTCTGGCGGCACAGGAAGGCCGGCGTCTGCAGCACATCGACGTACTGCGCGACGATGGGCGCCTCTTCCGCGGTGTGCACGTCGGTCAGCACCGGCACATTCAGCTCGCGCTTCACGTCGGCCAGGATTTCCAGGCCCTTTTCCATGCCCGGGCCGCGATAGCTCTTGCCCGAGCTGCGGTTGGCCTTGTCGAAGGACGACTTGTAGATGAAGGGAATGCCCAGTCGGGCGGTGATTTCCTTCAGCTTGCCTGCCGTGTCGAAGGCCATTTCGCGCGACTCGATCACGCAGGGGCCGGCGATCAGGAAGAAGGGCTGGTCGAGGCCGACGTCGAATCCGCACAGTTTCATGGCGATCTCCTTAGCCCGTCACCTTGCGCACGGACCGCTTGACCGCACCGCGAGCGTCCTGGCGGGCGATGGCCGCGCGGGCGAAGGCGGAGAACAGCGGATGGCCGGCGCGCGGCGTCGAGGTGAATTCGGGGTGGAACTGGCAGGCGACGAACCACGGGTGGTCCGGCAGTTCGATCATTTCGCACAGCGGGTCGGTCGCATCCTGCGAACGGCCGGACACGCGCAGACCCACCTTTTCGAGTTGGGCGAGGTACTGGTTATTGACCTCGTAGCGGTGACGATGACGCTCGACGATGGTCGCGGCGCCGTAGATGTCGCGCGCCAGGCTGCCTTCGGCGAGGTTGCAGTTCTGGCCGCCCAGACGCATCGTGCCGCCGATGTCCGACGACTCATCGCGGCGTTCGAGCTTGCCCTCGGCGCTCATCCACTCGGTAATCAGACCGATCACCGGGTGCGGCGCGTTGCGCTCGAATTCGGTGCTGTGCGCACCGGTCAGGCCGGCCACATTGCGGGCGTACTCGACCACTGCCAGCTGCATGCCGAGGCAGATTCCCAGGTAGGGCACGCCGTTCTCGCGTGCGTAGCGGATGGCGGCGATCTTCCCCTCGACACCACGGCGACCGAAGCCGCCGGGCACCAGGATGGCGTCCATCGGGTCGAGCAGCGCGCGGCCGCCGTCGCTGGCGCGCTCGATCGCTTCCGAATCGATGTAGTGGATGTTGATGCGCGAGCGGGTGTGGATGCCGGCATGCACCAGTGCTTCCGACAGCGACTTGTAGGACTCGGTCAGGTCGACGTACTTGCCGACGAAGGCGATGTCCACGTCGCGCTCGGGATGCTCCAGCGCGTCGATCAGGCGAGTCCAGGCACTGAGGTCAGCCGCGCGGGCGAGGATGTTCAGCTTGTGACAGACGATCTCGTCCAGCATCTGGTTGTGCAGCATGGCCGGGATCTTGTAGATGCTGTCGGCGTCGGTGACCGAAATGACCGCTTCCGGCAGCACATTGGTGAACAGCGCGATCTTGCGCCGTTCGTCGTCGGGTACGACGCGGTCGGAGCGGCACAGCAGGATGTCCGGCTGGATGCCGATCTCGCGCAGTTCCTTGACCGAATGCTGGGTCGGCTTGGTCTTCAGTTCGCCGGCGGTGGCGATGTAGGGCACCAGCGTCAGGTGCATGAAGCAGGTGTTGCCACGGCCCTCTTCGATGCCCATCTGGCGGATCGCTTCGAGGAAGGGCAGCGATTCGATGTCGCCCACCGTACCGCCGACCTCGACGATGGCTACGTCGGCGCCTTCGGCGCCACGCTTCACATAGGCCTTGATCTCGTCGGTGATGTGCGGGATCACCTGCACCGTCTTGCCCAGATACTCGCCACGGCGCTCCTTCTTGATCACCGACTCGTAGATCTGGCCGGTGGTGAAGTTGTTGCGCTTGCCCATCTTGGCGCTGGTGAAGCGCTCGTAATGGCCGAGGTCGAGATCGGTTTCCGCCCCGTCTTCGGTGACGAAGACCTCACCATGCTGAAACGGGCTCATCGTGCCCGGATCGACGTTGATGTAGGGGTCGAGCTTGAGGTGGGTGACACGGATGGAGCGCGATTCGAGAATCGCGCCCAGCGAGGCGGCTGCAATGCCCTTGCCGAGCGAGGACACCACGCCACCGGTGACGAATACGTACTTGGTCATGTATTGCGCTGCAGCGGGAAATGCGCAGTTTACCGGAAAAGCGGCGGCCCTTGAACACCGCGGCGCGCTGACCAGGGCAGTTGCCGGCGACACTGCGCCTTCATTTCTGCCCTTCCCGCTCCCCGTGCAACGCTCAGCGACGCATCAATCCGCTTCGTCTATCCAGGCCAGCTGGATGGCTTCCAGAATCTTTTCGCCGCAGCGGCTCTGTTCGTCGTCGAAACCGGGCAGCGCCATGACCCACTCCATCAGGTCGGTGAAGCGCACGTACTGCGGATCGACATCGGGCCGGGCCTCGGACAGCGCAATCGCGATCTCGCGTGAATCGGTCCATTTCATCGCTGTTACCTCTTTCCTTCGCTGACCATATTGATGGTGTATTTCGGAATCTCGACCACCAGCGGCGTACCGGCCACCTCGGCCTGACAGGACAGGCGCGAGTTCGGCTCCAGGCCCCAGGCCTTGTCGAGCAGATCCTCCTCCAGTTCCTCGGCGGCCTCGAGGCTGCCGAAGCCCTCGCGCACGATGACGTGACAGGTGGTGCAGGCGCAGGACTTCTCGCAGGCGTGCTCGATCTCGACGCCGTTGGCGAGCAATGCGTCGCAGATGGTGGTGCCGGGGGCGGCTTCGATCACTGCGCCTTCGGGGCACAGTTCGACATGGGGCAGTACGACGATCTGGGTCATGCGGGTCTCGGAACTCGGTTTCTTACAGTGATTCGACGCTGCGACCGGCCAGCGCGCGCTGGATGCTGCGGTTCATGCGGCGGGCGGCAAACTCGTCGGTGCTGCGGCCGAGCGCGTCGATCGCCTTCTTGATGGCGGGGGTGTCTTCGCCAGCGGCAGCTTTGGCCAGGTCGACCAGCACTGCGTCGATCGCGGCGCGTTCCGCCGGGTCGAGCAGATCGCCGTCGGCGGCCAGCGCAGCGCGCGTCGCCTCGCCCAGGCGCTGCGCCTCGACCCGCTGTTCGGCCAGAGCGCGCGCACTCATGTCCTCCTGCGCGTGCTCGAAGCCCTCGCGCAGCATGCGCGTGACTTCGTCATCGCCCAGGCCATAGCTCGGCTTGACTTCGATGCGCGCCTCGATGCCGGTCCCCATCTCGCGCGCCGAAACGCTGAGCAATCCGTCGGCGTCGACCTGGAAACTGACGCGGATGCGCGCCGCACCCGCCACCATGGGCGGAATGCCACGCAGTTCAAAACGCGCCAGCGAACGGCAGTCGGACACGCGTTCTCGTTCGCCCTGTACGACGTGGATGGCCATCGCTGTCTGGCCGTCCTTGAAGGTGGTGAACTCCTGCGCGCGCGCGGTCGGAATCGTCGAGTTGCGCGGAATGATCTTCTCGACCAACCCGCCCATCGTCTCCAGCCCGAGCGACAGCGGAATCACGTCGAGCAGCAGCCAGTCCTCGTCGGCGCTGCGGTTGCCGGCGAGCACATTGGCCTGGATGGCAGCGCCGATGGCGACCACCTTGTCCGGGTCGAGGTTGGTCAGCGGCTCCTGGCCGAAGAACTCACCCACCGCGCGCTGCACGTGCGGCATGCGGGTGGCGCCGCCGACCATCACGACGCCCTTGACCTCTTCCGGCGACAGACCGGCGTCACGCAATGCCTTGCGGGTCGGCGCCAGCGTCTTCTCCACCAGTTTCTTCGTCATGTCGGCGAAGGCGTCACGCGTCAGCGTGACATCGATCTCCTCGCCACCGGACAGCTTGAGTCCGATATGCACGGCGTCCTGCGCGGAGAGCACTTCCTTGGCGCGACGCGCTTCCATGTATAGCGTGCGCATGTCCTCCAGCCCGGGCGGGCCGATGCGCGAAGCCTCGATCAGCCAACAATAGACGCGATGGTCGAAATCGTCGCCGCCGAGCGCGGCATCACCGCTGGTCGCCAGCACTTCGAACACACCGCGCGACAGCTTGAGGATGGAAATGTCGAAGGTGCCACCGCCGAGGTCATAGACCGCGTAGATACCCTCCGAGGCATTGTCGAGACCGTAGGCGATGGCGGCCGCGGTCGGCTCGTTCAGCAGGCGCAGCACTTCCAGGCCGGCCACACGTGCGGCGTCCTTGGTGGCCTGCCGCTGCGCATCGTCGAAATAGGCAGGTACGGTGATGACGGCGCCGGTCAGCGGACCGCCCAGACTGGCTTCGGCGCGCTCGCGCAGCGTACGCAGGATGTCGGCCGACACCTCGACCGGGCTTTTCGCGCCCTGCGCGGTACGCAGGCGCACCATGCCCGGCGCGTCCTCGAACACATAGGGCATCGATTCGACGTGCGCCACGTCGGCCAGACCGCGTCCCATGAAGCGCTTGACGGAAGCGATGGTATTGCGCGGGTCCTGCGCCTGCGCCGCCTGCGCGGCGTGGCCGACGACGGTGCGACCGTCGGCGAAATAGCGCACGACCGATGGCAGCAGCGCGCGGCCCTTGTCGTCGTTCAGCACCACCGGCACGCTGTTGCGCACGGTGGCGACCAGTGAATTCGTGGTGCCCAGGTCTATGCCCACAGCCAGCCGGTGCTGGTGCGGCGCGGTGGATTCGCCGGGTTCGGCGATCTGCAGCAGGGCCATCAGTTTTCCAGTGTTTCGTGTGCCTCGGCGATGTCCTCGCCGAGCTTCGCGATGAACATCATGCGACGCACGGTGGCCGCGGCAGCCGCGTTGTCGTGCTCGACATCAAGCTGGCGGGCCAGCAACGCCTCCGCGTCGCGGCGCGCTTGCCGCAGATTGCGCGCCAGCGCGTCCAGCGCATCGACGTCGCGTGCGTCGCGCGCCTCGTCCAGCGCCTCGCGCCATTCCATCTGCTGCATCAGGAAGTCGGCCGGCATCGCGGTGTTGTTTTCCGCGCCGACGTCAATGCCTTCCAGTTCCAGCAGATAGCGCGCACGCGACAGCGGCGCGCGCAGCAGGCGGTAGCCTTCATTGATGCGTGTGGCCCACTGCATCGACAGCCGCCGTTCCTGCTCGGCGCGATGCGCGTGGCGGTCAGGGTGCGCCGCCGACTGCAGCTCGTGATAACGCGATTCGAGCGCGCGTTCGTCGATCTCGAAGCGGCGCGGCAGACCGAACAGCGCGAAGTGATCGCTGCTGAGCAGGTCGGCTTCGGGCAGCAGGCCGGCGGACTCAGACATTGAAGCTTTCGCCGCAGCCGCACTCGTCCTTGACGTTGGGGTTGTTGAACTTGAACCCCTCGTTCAGGCCTTCGCGCACGAAGTCCAGTTCGGTCCCTTCGAGGTAGGGCAGGCTTTTCGGGTCGATCAGCACCTTGACGCCATGGCTCTCGAACACCAGATCGTCCGCCGCGAGATCGTCCGCGAATTCAAGCTTGTAAGCCATGCCGGAACACCCGCTGGTGCGCACGCCCAGGCGCAGGCCGACGCCGCGACCGCGCTTGGCGATGTAGTTGGCGACGTGTTTCGCCGCCTTTTCGCTCAGTGTGACACCCATGTCGTGCTCCTTCAGGCTGCGTCGGACTCCGGCGCCGCTGCGCCGTGCTTCTTGCGGTAATCCTCGACCGCCGCCTTGATCGCGTCTTCGGCGAGGATGGAGCAGTGGATCTTCACCGGCGGCAGTGCCAGCTCCTCGGCGATGGCGGTGTTCTTGATCTCCATTGCCTGATCGAGCGTCTTGCCCTTGACCCATTCGGTCACCAGCGAACTCGACGCGATGGCCGAGCCGCAGCCGTAGGTCTTGAACTTGGCGTCCTCGATGATGCCGTCCGCACCCACCTTGATCTGCAGCTTCATTACGTCGCCGCAGGCCGGCGCGCCGACCATGCCAGTACCGACGTCATCGTCCTCCTTGCCGAAGGAGCCGACGTTGCGGGGGTTTTCGTAGTGATCGAGCAGTTTGTCGCTGTAGGCCATGTCTTTCTCCTTGTCTTCCTGTCTTTCCCCGATGCGCCCGGTGGCACATCGTCAGTGGTCTGTGCTCAGTGATGAGCCCACTGCACGGTATTCAGATCCACACCTTCCTGCACCATTTCCCACAGCGGCGACAGTTCGCGCAGCTTGCCGATCTTGCGGTGGAGCAGATCGATGGTGAAGTCGACTTCCTCTTCGGTGGTGAAGCGGCCGATCGAGAAGCGGATCGAGCTGTGCGCCAGTTCGTCTTCGCGACCGAGGGCACGCAGCACGTAGGACGGCTCCAGGCTGGCCGAGGTACAGGCCGAACCGGAGGACACCGCCACTTCCTTGATCGCCATGATCAGCGACTCACCCTCGACGTAGGCAAAGCTGATGTTGAGGTTGTGCGGGACGCGCGCTTCCAGGTCGCCATTCACATAGGTCGCCTCGATGTCCTGCAGGCCCTTGAGCAGACGGTCGCGCAGCATGCGGACGCGCTCGTTCTCGGTGCCCATTTCCTCGCGCGCGATGCGGAAGGCTTCGCCCATGCCGACAATCTGGTGCGTCGCCAGCGTGCCCGAACGCAGGCCGCGCTCGTGACCACCGCCGTGCATCTGCGCTTCCAGACGGATGCGCGGCTTGCGGCGCACGTACAGCGCGCCAATGCCCTTCGGGCCGTAGGTCTTGTGTGCCGAGAAGCTCATCAGGTCGACCTTCAGCTTGTCGAGGTCGATCGCCACCTTGCCGGTCGCCTGCGCGGCGTCGACGTGGAAGATGATGCCCTTCTCGCGGCAGATCTCGCCGATCTCGGCGATCGGCTGGATGACGCCGATCTCGTTGTTCACGAACATGATGGACACCAGCACGGTGTCCGGGCGCAGGGCGGCGCGGAACACGTCCAGATCGACCAGGCCGTCGTCCTTCGGGTCGAGGTAGGTCGCCTCGAAGCCTTCGCGTTCAAGCTCGCGGAAGGTATCGAGCACCGCCTTGTGTTCGGTGCGCATCGTGATGATGTGCTTGCCCTTGCCCGAGTAGAAATGCGCCGCGCCCTTGATGGCGAGGTTGTTCGATTCGGTCGCGCCCGAAGTCCAGACGATTTCCTTGGGGTCGGCATTGACCAGCTTGGCCACCTGTTCGCGCGCCTCCTCGACCGCGGCTTCCGCCTCCCAACCGTAGGCGTGGCTGCGCGAGGCCGGGTTGCCGAAGTGCTCGGTCAGCCAGGGAATCATCTTGGCCGCCACGCGCGGATCCACAGGCGTGGTCGCCGAGTAGTCGAGGTAGATCGGGAATTTCAGCATGTCATCGGCTCCATCAGGTCCTTGTTTACTTCATCACGCCGCAGCCATCGCCCGCAGACCACGGAGCTCGTCCGCGACCCGCACCAGCGCGCTGCAAAAATCATCCACGTCCTGCATCGTCGTCGCCGCACCGACGCTCACCCGCACCGCGCCGCGTGCCAGTTCCGCCTCGACGCCCATCGCTGTCAGCGTGCGCGACGGTTCGGGCGAGGCGCTGGAACAGGCCGCCCCGCTGGCCACTGCAAAACCCGCGCGGTCGAGCTTGCCGACCAGGGTTTCGCCATCGATGCCAGTCAGCGCGAAATAGCAGGTGTTGGGCAGGCGTTTCGCCTGCGCCCCGAACACGACGCCACCGAGCGCCGCCACGCAGCTTTCGATGCGCGCGCGTTGCGCCTGCATCGCCTCGCGCCGGGCGCCGAGTGCAGCAACCGCCTGCTCGCAGGCCACGCCAAAACCGACGATGGCCGCAATGTTTTCGGTGCCCGAGCGCAGACCGCGCTCGTGGCCACCACCGGCAATCAGCGGTTCGATATCGACCCGCTTGTCCAGCACCAGCGCCCCTGCACCCTGCGGGCCGCCGATCTTGTGCGCCGACAGCGTCATCGCCGCCACGCCGAGCGCACGGAAATCCAGTTCGATCTTGCCCAGCGCCTGCACCGCGTCGCTATGCAGCCAGGCGCCACTGCGCTTGGCCGCGGCTGCGAAGGCAGGAATGTCCTGCAGCACGCCGGTTTCGTTGTTGGCCGCCATCACCGACACCAGGGCGGCACGCGGGTCGAGCGTATCGACCAGTACCCTGCCCTGCACGTCGGCCGCGATGCCGACCAGTTCCCAGCCGCCGCGCACGAGCTGGCGCGCCGGTTCACGCACGCACGGGTGCTCGATCGCCGACACCGCGATCACGCCCGGTTTCATGCGGGCCGCAGCGCCCTTGATGAACAGGTTGTTCGCTTCCGAACCACCGCTGGTGAACACCACCTCGGTCGGGTGCGCCTTCACGGCGGCCGCCACCTGCGCCCGTGCGTCGTCAATCGCGCGGCGGGCGGCGCGACCGTACTCGTGGCGGCTCGACGCATTGCCGAAACGCACGCCCAGCCAGGGCAGCATCGCCTCGCGCACCGCGTCGAGCAGCGGCGTGCTGGCGTTGTGGTCGAGGTAGACCGGCGCAAACATGATCAGGCCTGCACGCTCGCCGGCTCGGTCGAACAGGCACGCGGCGCGTGGTCGTGCAGCACCACCTTGTGACTGTTGCGCTCGCGCTGCTGCACCATCAGATCGTGCAGATTGATCGAGTCGAGGTAATCGAACATGTGACGACTGAGGTTGGACCACAGGTCGTGCGTCATGCAGCGGTGTTCGTCCAGACAGTTTTCCTTGCCACCGCACTGGGTCGCGTCGAGCGGCTCATCCACCGCGATGATGATCTGCGCCACCGAAATCGTGCGCGCGTCGCGCGCCAGACAGTAGCCGCCGCCCGGGCCACGTACGCTGGCCACCAACTCCTGGCGGCGCAGCTTGCCGAACAGCTGTTCGAGATAGGACAGGCTGATGCGCTGGCGTTCGGCCACGCCGGACAGCGTGACCGGACCGTTTTCCTGCCGCAGGGCGAGGTCGAGCATCGCAGTGACTGCGAAGCGTCCTTTGGTGGTCAGTCTCATCGCGTGGGCTCCTGAAATCAGCCGGGACATCGGCGAACCGGAGGAGGCCGGTTCAATTCCCGATCATTTCAGTCGACTTTATAATTCCCGACAAGTTCAGTCAACAATTCGTACGGATCTTGTCCAGATCGACGTGCGAGTGGTCGGCCATTTCTTCCTTCGCCTCGTCGTCGAGCTGTATGCCGGCGCGCTCCAGCTTCTGCAGCAGGCACTCGATGCGGCGGTCGCTTTCCAGCGCATGGTCGACCAGCGCGGTGAGCGCCTTGGCCATCGGATCTTCCATGTCACGGGTGACGCCATAGGCGGTGAAGCCGGCCTGTTCGGCACGCCGCTTCTTCTCGTCCTCGACCCCCGGTGCCGTCGCCTCGATGATCCGCGCCGGGTTCCCTACCGCGGTGGCGCCGGCCGGCACCGGTTTCACCACCACTGCGCAGGAACCGATCTTGGCGCCGTCACCGACCTCGAAACCGCCCAGCACCTGGGCACCGGCACCGATGACGACTCCCCGGCCCAGCGTCGGATGGCGCTTCGCACCGCGGTACAGCGAAGTTCCGCCCAGCGTAACCCCTTGATAGATCGTGCATTCGTCGCCCACCACGGCCGTCTCGCCGATCACCACTCCCATACCGTGATCGATGAAGACGCGACGACCCATGGTCGCGCCGGGGTGAATCTCGATGCCGGTCAGCACGCGGCCGATGTGCGACAGGAAGCGGCCGAGCCACAGAAAGCCGCGGCGCCAGCAGGCGTTGGCCATGCGATGGATGAACAGCGCGTGGATGCCCGGATAGCAGGTCAGCACTTCGAAGGCGGAGCGGGCGGCCGGGTCACGGTCGAGCACGCTGGCAACGTCTTCGCGCAGGCGTTGGAACATCGTCTTTCCTTGTGGGAAGCGCCGGCAGCGCTGCCGGACGGTTGAAACCCGAGAATTTTAGTCGGTTTTTGTGCACCTGCGAAGTTCGCTACCGCTCGGGCGCCCGCGGCTTCTTGCCGCCGATGGCCTTGAGGGCGCCCATCAGCAGATGCAGCTCCTCCGCCTCGACCTGAGCCCGGCCGAACAGACGACGCAGGCGCGGCAATGCGCGGCCCGGATTCACCCGGTCGAGGAAACCCGATTCGAGCATCAGCTGCTCGAACAGCGCGTACAGGCTTTCCAGCCCCTCGTGCGGCGCAAGCGCCGGCGGCACCTCGGCCGGCAGCACGGCGCCACCGACCGCCATGCGCAGTTCGTGGCACATGATCTGGGCGGCGGCCGCGACATTCAGTGAACGGTAGGTTTCGCTGGTCGAAATGGTGACCGGCAGCGAACACATCGCCACCTCCTCGTTGGTGAGGCCCGAACTTTCGGTGCCGAACACCAGCGCCACCTCCGCATCACTGCCCGCCAGCAGCGTGGCCAATTCGGTCGCGGCCGAGTGCACGTCGCGCACCGGCAGCGCCATTTCGCGCCGACGCGCGGTCAGCGCCGCCTGAGCGACGGTTCCGGCCAGCGCCGCCTCGATGCTGTCGACGACCACGGCGTTATCGAGCACGTCGGTCGCGCCCGAACTCATCGCCATCGCGTCCTCGTGCGGGAAGTACTTCGGATTGACCAGATAGAGGCGGGACAGGCCCATCACCTTCATCGCCCGCGCACAGGCGCCGATATTGCCCGGATGGGTGGTGTGCGACATGACCACGCGCACGCGGTCGAGAGAAGCGAACGGGTTCAACCTGAAAACCTCAGTTGATTGACGACGTGAGCATGGTTGGCGGGGTGTGCGGCAAGGCGCGAGGACGCGGCAGGATGGCTCCCTGCAAGGGCGCGCAACGCAGCCGGGCGCCCCGCCAGCCGTGTCCGCGACGTCGAAGCGGTCTCGGCCCATGTGCAAGGGGCAGGCAAATGACAAAAGTTACGGAGAAGAAGGCCTCCGCCTCGCACGGATGCCAAGCGGTCAACTGAGGCTTTCAGGTTCATATTAGAATGCAGGGTTTTCCTGCCGAGATGCGGGCCACAAGGTCCGCGTACAGAGACATTCATGCATCCGACGCTCACCACCGCCGTCAAGGCCGCCCGCCGCGCGGGTCAGATCATCACCCGGGCCAGCCAGGATGTGGACCTGCTGAAGGTCAGCAGCAAACGCCAGAACGATTTCGTGACCGAGGTCGACCGTGCCGCCGAAGACGCCATCGTCGGCATCCTGCGCGAGGCCTATCCGGACCACGCCATTCTAGCCGAGGAGAGCGGCGAGTCCGGCCCCGAGTCGGAGTACCGCTGGATCATCGACCCGCTGGACGGCACCACCAACTTCATCCACGGCATGCCGCAGTATGCGGTGTCGATCGCGCTCGAACACCGCGGCCAGATGCAGTCGGCCGTCGTGTTCGATCCGGTGCGCAATGAAATGTTCACCGCCAGCCGTGGCCGCGGCGCCTTCCTGAACGACCGCCGCATCCGCGTGTCGCGCCGCGCCAAGCTGGGCGAGGCCTTGCTGGGTACCGGCTTCCCCTATCGCGTGTGGGACCACGTCGATGCCTATCTGGGCATGTTCAAGTCGCTGATGGAAAAGACCTCCGGCCTGCGCCGCCCGGGCGCTGCAGCGCTCGATCTGGCCTACGTCGCCTGCGGTCGCTTCGACGGCTTCTTCGAGATCGGTCTGTCGCCGTGGGACATCGCCGGCGGCAGCCTGCTGGTCAGCGAAGCCGGCGGCCTGGTCGGCAATCTGCAGGGTGAGACCGGCTATATGGAAAGCGGCAATCTGGTCGCCGCCACGCCGCGCATCTACCCGGCCATCCTGCAGGCCATCGAACCGCACCTGACCGAGGCCCTGCGCGGCTGAAAGACGGCCGGCCCGGCGGGCCGGCCGGACAGGTCCGTCAGCAGCGGAAGCGGGACACGACGCTGTTGAGGTCGCCCGCCACGCGGGTCAGCTCTTCCGTCGCGGTGGCGGTGGCGTGCATGCCCTGGCTGGTCGCCTCGACCATCTGCGCCACCTGCTCGATCTGGCCGGCCAGACTGTTGCTGGCGATGCCCTGTTCGCGCGTCGAGTTGGCCACCTCGGCCACCAGTTCGCGGGCACGGGTCGCGCCCTCGGCGATCCGGCGCAGCATGTCGGCCGACTGTTCAGCCGAGTTCACGCTGTTGCGCGCCCGCTCGGAAGCCGCATCCATCGCGCTGACCGCCGCTTCGCTTTCCCCACGGATCGCACTGACCGTCTGACCGATCTGCAGCGTCGCCTGCGTCGTGCGCTCGGCCAGCTTGCGCACTTCGTCGGCCACCACCGCGAAGCCCCTGCCCTGTTCGCCAGCGCGCGCCGCCTCGATGGCGGCGTTCAGCGCCAGCAGATTGGTCTGCGCGGCAATGTCGTTGATCGCCGTCGCGATGCCGCCTACCTCGTTGGCGCGTGCGCTCAGCGACGCGATGCGCTCGCTCGCCTGCACCACTGCGTCGGCCAGCGAGCGCATTTCCTCGGCCGCTTCATGTACTTGCCGTTCGCCGGCCACCGCCATTTCCGACGACTCGACCGACTGCCTTTCGGTCTCGCCGGCATTTTCCGAGATGTGGGTGATGCTCACCGTCAGCTCTTCCATCGCGGCCGCCATGGTTTGCGTGGAGTCGGTCTGCTGCTGGGCCGATCCGGCCACCTGGCGTGAGGTGGCGCTGATGTCCGCGGTAGCGGCGCCGACCTTCTGCGCGCCGGCGCTGATCTCCGACACGGTCGTGCGCAGCCGCGAAATCAGCGTATCCAGTTCCGCCAGTACGCTGCCCGCCGGCGCGCTGCCAACCCCGGCCCGCAAATCGCCCTCGACCACCTTCTTCATCGCCTCGACGGCCACCGCCGGCTCGCCGCCGACCTGGCGCATGACCGAGCGACCGATCGCGATCACCAGTGTCAGCACCACGCCTGCCAGCAGGACAACGATGCCCAGATTGATCGCCAGATCCTTGCGGAAGGCGGCTTCCACGTCATCGACGTAAAGCCCGGTGCCGACCACCCACTGCCAGTCCGGCACCGGCGCCACGTAGGCGACCTTGCGCACGGCCTCGGTCTCGTTCGGACGCGGGAAGTGGTAATCGACGAAGCCGCCGCCAGCCTGGCCGGCCTTCACGATTTCGGCCACGAAAGGCTTGCCGAGCTTGTCCCGCTCGTCGATGAAGGGCTTACCCTCGCGCTGAGGCTGTGTCGGGTGCAGCACGTTCACGCCGTCCGTGCTGTAGATGTAGAAGTACTCGCGTTGCTGGAAGCGCACGTTGCGCAGCGCCTCGCGCGCCTGCGCCTGAGCCTGCTCGCGCGTCAGCTTGCCGTCCTTCGCCAGCTGCTCGTAATGGCCGATCTGTGTGCGCGTCGATTCGACCAGCGCGCGCAACAGTTGCATGCGCTGCTCGTGCGCTGCGCTGCGCATCTCGAAGGCGCCGATGACGCCGATCATGAGCATACCGGCCAGTGCGGCCACGCCCACCGCCAGCATCTTGCTTCGCAAAGTCCAGTTGGCGAACATGACGACTCCGTAAGTAATTGAAATCAGTCATCTATATCGGCGGGAAATATTCCCAACTTTAATACCGCGCCGCAACATTCCTGTCGTCATCGCGCCGGATCGCAGTGAGCCGATACAATCGCCGGTCCGTTCCGCCTGCCACTCGGCACGCGGACCCCGCCCGCACCTTCGTTTCGCATGGACAACAAAGACCTTTCGGGCCACACGCCGATGATGCAGCAGTATCTCGGCTTCAAGAGGCAGCACCCCGATCTGCTGGTGTTCTACCGCATGGGGGATTTCTACGAACTGTTCTTCGAGGACGCGATCCGCGTTGCGCGGCTGCTCGACATCACGCAGACCCATCGCGGGCAGTCCGCCGGGCAACCGATTCCGATGGCCGGCGTACCCTTCCACGCCGTCGAGCAATACCTCGCGCGGCTGGTGAAGATGGGCGAATCCGTGGTCATCGTCGAGCAGATCGGCGATCCGGCCACGTCGAAGGGCCCGGTCGAGCGTGCCATTTCGCGCATCGTCACGCCGGGCACGTTGACCGACGCCAGCCTGCTCGACGAGCGCGCGGACTCGCTGCTGATGGCGCTGCACGTCGAGCGTGCACGGGCCGGCGTCGCCTGGCTCAACCTCGCCAGCGGCGAACTCAAGCTGACCGAAGTGGCGGCCAACGTGCTGCCGTCGCTGCTCGACCGCCTGCGCCCGGCCGAACTGCTGGTCGCCGATCTCGCCAGCGCACCCGAGGGCAGCTGGGCGGTCACGTCGCGCAGCGCCTGGCAGTTCGACGTGACGGAGGCAACCCGGCTGCTGTGCGAGCACTTCGGCAGCCGCGACCTCGCCGCCTTCGACGTTGCCGAGGTGCCGATCGCGCTGGCCGCCTGTGGCGCGCTGTTCAGCTACGCGCAGGCGACGCAGCAGCGGGCGCTCGCCCACGTCACGACGCTCGCGGTCGAACACGATTCGAACTGGCTGCGCATGGACGCGGCCACCCGGCGAAATCTCGAACTGACCGAAACCCTGCGCGGTGAGGCGTCACCGACGCTGCTGTCGCTGCTCGACACCTGCGCCACCTCGATGGGTTCGCGCTGGCTGCGCCGCGCGCTGCACCACCCGCTGCGCGAGCGCGCACGCGCCGACGCGCGACAGGAGGCGGTCGCCGCACTGCGCGACACCGACCGCGCCGACCGGGTGCACGACGCGCTGCGCGGCATCGCCGACATCGAGCGCATCGCGGCGCGGGTCGCGCTGCGCACCGCACGGCCGCGCGACCTGTCCAGTCTGCGCGACTCGCTGGCGAAGCTGCCGGCCATCGCCGAGGCAATCCCGCTCGATCGCGGTCTGCTCGACCAGGCGCGTGCCACACTGGCGCAGCCGCTGGCCGCCAGCGACCAGCTCGCCCGCGCCATCATGGACGAACCGGCCGCGCAGCTGCGCGACGGTCGCGTCATGCGCGCCGGTTTCGACGCCGAGCTGGACGAACTGCGTGGCCTGCAGGACAACTGCGGCGAGTTCCTGCTGGCGCTGGAAGCGCGCGAGCGCAGCCGCACGGGCATCGCCAACCTCAAGGTCGAGTACAACCGCGTACATGGCTTCTACATCGAGGTCACGCACGCCAACATCGAGCGCATCCCGGACGACTACCGCCGCCGGCAGACGCTGAAGAACGCCGAGCGCTACATCACGCCGGAACTGAAGGCCTTCGAGGACCGCGCACTGTCAGCCGCCGATCGCGCCACCTCGCGCGAGAAATTCCTGTACGAACAGCTGCTCGACGCGCTGGCGCCGGAACTGCCGCTGCTCGGCGACATCGCCCGCGCGCTGGCCGAGCTGGACGGTCTGATCGCCTTCGCCCGCGCCGCCCAGCGCCACGACTACTGCCGGCCGCAGTTCGTCGACGAACCGGAAATCACGATAGAGCGCGGCCGTCACCCGGTGGTCGAACAGCAGGTCGAAAACTTCATCGCCAACGACACGGCGATGCATGACGCGCGCCGCATGCTGCTGATCACCGGCCCGAACATGGGCGGCAAGTCGACCTATATGCGACAGGTGGCGCTGATTGCGCTGCTGGCCCACTGCGGCTGCCCGGTGCCGGCGCGCGCCGTGCGGCTGGGGCCGCTCGACGCCATCCACACCCGCATCGGCGCCTCCGACGACCTCGCTTCGGGCCGCTCGACCTTCATGGTCGAAATGACCGAAGCGGCCGGCATCCTGCACGGCGCCACTGAACGCAGCCTGGTACTGATGGACGAGATCGGCCGCGGCACCTCGACCTTCGACGGCGTGGCGCTCGCCCAGTCGATCGCCCGCCATCTGCTGACGCGCAACCGCAGCTGGACCCTGTTCGCCACCCACTACTTCGAACTGACCCAGCTCGCGCAGACCCACCCGAGCTGCGCCAACATGCACCTGGATGCGGTCGAGCACGGCAACCGCATCGTTTTCCTGCACGCGATCGAAGAAGGCCCGGCCTCGCAGTCCTACGGTATCGAGGTGGCCGCGCTGGCCGGCGTTCCGGGTACGGTGATCCGCGACGCCCGACGCGCGCTGCAGCAACTCGAAGCCAGCCGCATCAACGCCGGTCCGCAGGCCGATCTGTTCGCGCCCGCGCCACCACCACCGGAACCGCCGTCGCACGCGGCGGTCGATGCGCTCGCCACGCTCGACCCGGACAGCCTCAGCCCCCGCGAGGCACTGGACGCGCTGTACGCACTGAAAAAACTGCTCTGAGGACACCTCAATGGCTCACGCCGTGATCTGGATCTTCGTCGCACTGGTCGTCGGCATCTGGACGCTGATGGCCTGGACCGCCGACTCCGTGTTGAACTGGCCCGGCTGGAGCGCCAACGCGCTGGCCGAATGGCCGCTGTGGCTGGACAGTCTGCGGCCGCCGGTCTGGTTGGCCCCGTGGCTGCCGCAGGAATGGCTGGACGACAGCCGCGCCTGGCTGCTTGACGCCGGCCCGGAAATCCAGGCTTGGCTGCAGCAGACGCCCGACCTGCGCGGCCTGCTCGGCTTCATCGTATGGACGGTGTGGCTGATCGGCGCCGGCATGATGCTGCTGATGGGCATCGCCGGCAGCGCACTGGTGAAGCTGTTCCAGCCGAAGAAGGTCGCTGACGCGCCTCCGCCTCGACACTGAGCCTCCGTCCGGGGAGCGGCTCCACCCGCGTGCCGCGCTCCGGACATCTGTCACGCCGGCATAAGCTTCCGGTTCGCCGCGCCGGGCAGCACCTTCAGCGCCGGACCCTGCTGCAGCACGTAGCTGCGGCTCTTCACCGTGCTGACGTAGCGCCACTCGCAGCGGCAGGCGTCCTGCGTCGCGGTGACGATCATGAAGCCGCGGCGCGCGGTGTCGGCGTACTGCAGCGGGCCGATGATCTGTGTCAGCCCGGCGGCGACCGCCAGCGGGTTTTCGCTCGGGAAGTACTCCTCGAAACCGGGCGAGGTCACGCCGGGCGTCGCGAACTCGACGCCGACCGCACGACCTGCGTAGTCCGCCAGGTCGCTGGCCCAGGCGTTGTGTGTGTCGCCCGACAGCACGACCAGGTTCTTGTCCAGCGCCCGCGCAGTGCCGAGCACCGTTTCGCGTGCGACGGCGTAGCCGTCCCAGGCGTCGAGGTTGTACGGAATCGCCGGCTGCGCGAGCACCGCCTGCTCCTGCGGCGTCAGCGTGGCCGGTGCGGTCTGCGCCTTCACCACCAGCGCGCTGTAGGCTGAAAAACTGATCTGGCCGAGCACCAGCGGTGCCGGAATGTTCATGCGGCCCATCAGCACCTGCTGTCCGAGCAGGTCCCAGGTGGTGTCGGACTGCGCCAGTTGCAGGCCCAGCCAGTCATTCTGTTCGGCGCCCAGCAGCGTGCGGTTCGGGTCGGCCAGATCGGCGGCGAAGCGCGCGCCGTCGAAACCGGTGGCGCCGAAGTAGTCGGCGTACTCCATCTGCCGGTCGCGGCCGATGACGCGGGTGTCCAGCATGTGCAACGACAGCAGGTTGCCGAAGCGGAAGCTGCGGTAGATGCGCTCGGGCTGCGCCGGATCGGCAACGCGCGTCGGCATCCACTCGTGGTAGGCCTTGATCGCCGCCGCGCGCCGCTCCGCGAACACGCCTTCCAGTCCTTCGCTGTGGTTCTCGGCGCCGTCGCGCCACGTGTCGTTGGCAATCTCGTGGTCGTCCCACACCGCGATCACCGGCAGCGCGGCGTGCAGCGCCTGCAGATCGGGGTCGGTGCGGTACTGGGCGTGACGGATGCGGTAGTCGTCCAGCGTCAGTATCTCGCCGGCCGGCTCGGACACGCGACCCAGTGCGGCTGCATCGCCCGAGGCGTAGCCACCGCGCGGGTACTCGTAGATGTAGTCGCCCAGATGAACCGCCGCGTGCAGATCGTCCAGCTTGGCCGCCTCGGCATAGACGTGGAAATAGCCGGCCGGGTAGTTGGAACAGGAAAACACCGCCAGCTTGACCTGCTCGACCGCACCGGCCGGCAGCGTGCGCGTGCGGCCGACCGGTGACAGCTGGCCGTCGGCGCGGAAGCGGTAGTACAGGCGTGCAGCCGCCGGCAGGCCGAGCACGTCGGCCTTCACCGTGTAGTCGATGTCCTCGCCGGTCAGCACGCGGCCGCGCCGGATGATGCGGCTGAAGCGCGCGTCCAGCGCCACTTCCCACAGCACGGCAACGGTGCCCGGTCGGGTCGGCGACACGCGGGTCCAGATGATGACGCGGTCGGACAGCGGATCGCCGCTGGCCACGCCGTGCTGGAACAGGCTGTCGGTCGCCGCCAGCGCGGTGGCGGAGCGGACGACGGCGGAACCGGCCAGCGCACCGGCGCCGATGCCGCGCATGAAGTCGCGGCGGGAAAAGACATTGCGGGACATCGCGGAAGCTCCGGGCGGAAGAAGTTGCCGCGGAGTGTGGTGAGCGCCGGTGACAGGTCGATGACGGATTGTTGAACGCGTGATCAACGCGGCGACATGCGCCTGTCACATGCACTGCCTATCGTGCGTCGCAACAACCGCATTCCCGGAGTCGCCCGATGAAGAACACCCTGCTTGCCCTCGCGATAACCGCCGGCCTGTCGCTGCCCGCCCACGCCGTCACGATGGACAGCGCCACGCTGAACGGTAATCTGCTCGACACCAGCTTCAGCACGCCGTCGCTGATCGCGCTCGACGTATCGCTGCTGAACAACGCTGCACTGAGCTTCAGCTTCGTGCTCGATGCCGCCGACATCGCAGCCGGCGGCGCCGACTTCAACGCCATTCTGCGCGACGCCAGCGGCTTCGGCATCGGTTCGCTGAACGTGACGACGGGCGGCGCACCGGTCTCCTGGACGGCAGGTTCGGTGCGCGCGGCAACGGTGAATGGCGATCTGCTCGATGCCAATTTCTTCGCAGGCGCAACGGTGACGGAGTTCTACTTCGGCAACCCCTTCTACGAGGGCGGCCTCGCCGACTGGCGCATCGCCTTCGCCGGCCTGAGTGCGGGCGATCGCTTCACGCTGGACATCGCGACCACGCCGGCCGTACCTGAGCCGCGCGAATGGATGATGATGCTGGGTGGTCTGGGCATGATCGTGCTGAGCGCGGCGCGCAAGCTGGGGCGTTGACGCCTCACCGCGGTCGACTGAGGCGTCTGCGTCCGATCACCGGCGGCATCGCGAGCAATCTCGCTCCCACAGGGACCCCGGCCGCGGGTCAGGCGCAACCCCTGTGGGGGCGGCTTTTGCCGCGACGCGGCCGCTGCTGTACGCGGCTTCGATACCGGCCGCTGTCGGGGTCAGAAGACCCCTCCCACAAGATCTTGGCGCAGGCTCAGATCAAAGGTTTGACGTATTTCCCCGGTGGGCGGCGCCTCAACCGCGTCCCAGCCACTGCTTCAGCAGTTCCTTCGCCGCCGCACTGGCGCGTACCGCGGGGCCGATCTTCGCCTGATCGACCGGCGGCGCGTCGAGCCGCACGCGGAACTTCATCAGTTCGTCGCGCCGGAAGGCGTGGATCTTCACCTCGTCGCCGGCATTGCGACGCTTGAGCAGCGTGTCGAGCGAGCTGGCCGTGATGCGCAGATTGTCCAGCGCGACCAGCACGTCGCCGGCCGACAGCCCGGCGCGCTGGGCGGCGCCGTGGTCCAGCACCTGCGTGAGCTTCACGTTGTCGCCGTCGTTCGTGGTCTTCACGCCGAGCACCGGCGTGCTGCCGGCGGCTTCGAACGCGAGGTCGAGACCGACCGCGTGCAGCAGCCTGTCCAGCGACAGATCATCCGTGCCCTCGGTCGCCTCGTCGAAAAAGCGCTTGAGCTTCATGCCGCTGACCGCTTCGGCCGCGCGGCGTATGCCATCTTCCGGCACGCCCTGCCCACTCAGTCCGTGATCGGCCCAGAGCCTGCGCATCACGTCGTCCAGCGACACCGCGCCGCGGCTCTTGCTGCGCAGCGTGAGATCCAGCGCCAGCGCCACCAGCGCGCCCTTGGCGTAGTAACTGACGATGGCGTTCGGCGCGTTCTCGTCCTGGCGGTAGTACTTGATCCAGGCATCGAAGGACGAGTCGGCCACGCTCTGCTTGAGCCGACCGCTGCCGCGCATCACCTGGGTCACGGTCTTGCCGAGCAGCTTCAGGTAGTCGTCCTGCGTGATGACGCCTGAGCGCACCAGCGCCAGATCGTCGTAGTAGGAAGTGAAACCTTCGAAAGCCCACAGCAGCCGCGTGTAGTTCTCGACCCTGAGGTCGTAGGGCACGAAGGCGGCTGGCTTGATGCGTTTCACGTTCCAGGAATGGAAGTACTCGTGGCTGCACAGACCGAGGAAGCCGCGGTAGGCATCGCTCATCGCGGCGGCGCCGGGCGCCGGCAGGTCGTTGCGCGAGCACAGCAGCGCGGTGCTGGAGCGGTGCTCGAGTCCGCCGTAGCCGTCGCCGACCGCCATCACGAGGAAGACATAGCGCTCGAAGGGCGCCGGTTCGCCGAACAGCCGGATCTGCCACTCGCAGACACGCTTCAGGTCGGCGCACAGCCGTGCGGCGTCGATGTCGTGCCGGCCGGTCACCACCACCTCGTGCGGCACGCCGCAGGCCTTGAATTCGTACAGCGCGAAGCTGCCCATCTCGACCGGGTGGTCGATCAATTCGTCGTAGTTCGCCGCCCGGTACACGCCGAATCCGTGACGCTTGGCGCCGCTGCGGCCGCCGGCCTCGGGCAGCGTCGTCGCGACGCGCCATTCCTTGTAGGCGCGACCGGCCGGAGGACGGATGTCGATCTCGCAGGGCTGCTGTTCGCAGCCATGCACCATCAGGAACACGCTGCTGCCGTTGAAGAAACCGTGCGTCGTGTCGAGGTGAGCGGCGCGCACCGACAGGTCCCACGCATACACCTCGTAGCGCACGCGCAGCGCGCCGTCGCACGGTGCGGCACGCCAGGTGTGCTTGTCCAGCTTGGTCAGCGGCACCGCGCGCACGCCGTCGCGCGCGTCGATGCGCACGATGTGGCGGGCGAACTCGCGGATCATGTAGCTGCCGGGTATCCAGGCAGGCAATGACAGCAGCTGGCCGTCGGCCGCCGGCTTGTCGATGTCGAGTTCGACCTCGAACAGATGGGCTTCGGGATGGATGGGCGTGATGCGGTAGCGGACGGCGCTCATGTCGGCGTTCTGGCGTTTGGACAGCCGCGATTTGACCACAGCGCCGGCTGCCTGGGTCAGCGGGCGCGGTCCGCATCGTCCTACAGCACCCGACCACGTCACCGACAGGCCGGCGCGTCACGAGCAACTAGAGTTTCGTCATGGCTGAACGCCATCCTCTTCATCGCAACAGGAGAACTGCCATGCAGATTACCGCCACCCGATCCACGCTGCTGAAGCCTGCCGTCCGCCTGGCCACCGCCACTGCACTGGCGCTGACGCTGGCCGCCTGCGGCGAATCCACCGACAACGCGACCGTCGGCCAGAAGCTCGATTCCGCCATCTCGCAGACCGAAAAGAAGGCTGACGAAATGGGCGCCAAGGCCGAAGGCTCGCTCGACAACGCGCAGGCCCGGGCCGAGGCCGCGGCGGCCGACGCCAAAACCTCCGTCGAGTCAGCCGCGGAGCGCATGGGGGAAAAGATCGACGACGCGACGATCACCGCCAACGTCGCCGCACGCCTCGCCGGCGACCCCGATCTGAGCGCGCTGAAGATCGACGTCGATACCACCGACGGCAAGGTGACGCTGAGCGGCCCGGCGCCGACCGAAGCGGCGCGTGCCCGTGCCGCCGAACTGGCGGCCTCGGTCAAGGGCGTGACCGGCATCGACAACCGGCTCGTTGTCACCGCCGGCTGATCCCGCCGCGCAGCACAGTGATCCGCCGTGATCCGTCGCGGCGGCTGATGGCGCCTCGCGAGGGCGGGAAAGATATAATCCCGCCTGATGCGAGGACACCATGACACTGAAGAAAACTGATCAACTATTCGAAGCAAACCGCCGCTGGGCCGAACGCATGCGTGCCGACGACCCGCAGTTCTTCGAGCGGCTGGCCACGCTGCAGGCGCCTGAATATCTGTGGATCGGCTGTTCCGACAGCCGGGTGCCGGCCAACCAGATCGTCGGTCTGATTCCGGGTGAAGTGTTCGTACACCGCAATGTCGCCAACGTGGTGGTGCAGACCGACCTGAACTGTCTGTCGGTCATGCAGTACGCCGTCGATGTGCTCAAGGTGAAGCACATCCTGGTGGTCGGTCACTACGGCTGCGGCGGCGTGCGCGCCGCACTGCACGACATGCGTTTCGGTCTGATCGACAACTGGCTGCGCAACGTGCAGGACGTGCGCAACAAGCACCGCGGTCTGCTCGAAGCGGTCGGCGCCGGCGAACTGCAGGAAGACCGGCTGTGCGAGCTGAACGTGATCGAGCAGGCGATGAACGTCTGCGAAACCACGGTCGTCCGCGAAGCCTGGGCGCGCGGCCAGGACGTGCGTGTGCACGGCTGGATCTACGGCCTGAAGGACGGCCTGGTGCGCAACCTGCGCATGGAAGCCGGCAGCGAAGCCGAACTGGCGGGCGCCTACGACCTCGCGCTGAGCTCCCTCACCTGATCTGCCCACGCCCGGCGGCCGCCGGGCGCCCCGGCTGGCGATAGTCCGAACGGACTATCGCCAGACCGCCGTCATTCTTTTCCCTGTCAAACACGCATCCCAGACTTCGCGCGTCCGACCGGCGCGTGCTGCGCCGTCGTGGACTTCCCCCACGAACACGTCAGCGAGGAGTCTTCATGTCTTCCCAGTTCCACCCCGACAACACCGAGTCGATCAACCCGTCGTCGAATGAAACCATTCGCGACGTGATCGCCGAATTCAACGGCCGCCGCAACTTCATGAAGGGCTCGATCGGCACCGCCGTGCTGGCCTCGATGGGCGGCTTCAGCCTCGAGGCGCTGGCTGCCGGCTATGTGCCGAGCCCGTCGCCGACCAATGGCGGCATCGGTTTCACCGGCGTGCCGGCCAACGTGGCACCGATGACCGACGGCATCACCGTGCCGGCCGGATACACCGCCAAGGTATTCATCGCCTGGGGCGACGCGATCGGCAAGACCGGCCCGCACGCCAACACGCACTGGGATCCCGCCACCGCGATGACCGCCGAGCGCCAGCTGACGACCTGGGGCGCGCACAACGACGGCATGCACTTCTTCCCCTTCCCGGCGGCCGGTGCCGGCGGCATCGCCAACGACCGCGGTCTGCTGGTGTCGAACCACGAATACGTCGATCCGGGCCTGGTCTGCAACACGCTGACCTACGCCACCGACGTGATCACCAAGCCGATGGTCGATGCGCAGCTCGCCGCTCACGGCGTCAGCGTGATCGAAGCACGCAAGATCGGCGGTGAGTTCAAGGTGCAGCGTCCGAGCGCCTTCGCCCGCCGCGTTACCGGTGCCACGCCCTGTAAGCTCAGCGGCCCGGCCGCCGGTCACGCCATGGTCAAGACCGCCGCCGACCCGACGGGCACCACCGTGCTCGGCACGCTGAACAACTGCGCACACGGCTACACGCCCTGGGGCACCTACCTCACCTGCGAAGAGAACTTCAACGGCTATTTCGGCACCACGGCCGCCAAGCTGGCCGCACAGCCGCGCACCGCGCACGAAACTCGCTACGGCATGAGCCAGGCCGGCTTCGGCTACCGCTGGCACGAAGCCGACGCGCGCTTCGACTTCCGCGACAACCCGAACGAACCGAACCGTCACGGCTGGATCGTCGAGATCGACCCGTGGAACCCGAACTCGGTGCCGGTCAAGCGCACCGCGCTGGGCCGCTTCAAGCACGAGTCGGCCATCGCCGCGGTCGGCAGCGACAACAGCGTCGCCTTCTACATGGGCGACGACGAAGCGAACGACTACGTCTACAAGTTCGTCTGCGCCAACAAGCTGAACACGAAGAACCGTGCCGCCAACCGCGACATGCTGGACCACGGCACGCTGTACGTGGCGAAGTTCAACGCCGACGGTACGGGTCAGTGGCTGCCGCTGGTGTTCGGCCAGAACGGCCTGATGCCGGCCAACGGCTTCAACAACCAGGGCGACGTGGTCATCATGTGCCGTCAGGCCGGCGACGTCGTCGGTGCGACCAAGATGGACCGTCCGGAATGGGTCGCCGTGCATCCGACCACGCGCGAGGTCTATTTCACGCTGACCAACAACAGCGGCCGCAGCACGACCGACGCCGCGAACCCGCGTCCGCAGAACGTGTACGGCCACATCATCCGCTTCAACGAGAACGGCGGCGACGTGCGCGCCACCGGCTTCCAGTGGGAAATCTTCGTCGAGTGCGGCGACAAGCTGAGCGCCAATCCGCAGCGTCAGGGCAACATCATCGGTGACGACCTGGGCTCGCCGGACGGCCTGTGGTTCGATTCCGACGGTCGCCTGTGGATCCAGACCGACCAGGCCGGCGACGCCACCGGCAACTACGCCAACATCGGCGGCAACGCGATGTTCTGCGCCGACCCGGCCACCCGCCAGATCACCCGCTTCCTGACCAGCCCGATCCGCTGCGAAGTGACCGGTGTGGTCACCACGCCGGACAACAAGACGATGTTCGTCAACATCCAGCACCCGGGCGAAGGCTGGAGCGGCAGCTTCACCTCTCGCAGCACCTGGCCGGACAGCGGCTTCAACGGCCCGACCACGCAGAGCGCCAACGGCGTCGCCAAGCCGCGCTCGGCCACGGTCGTCATCACCAAGGACGACGGCGGCGTGATCGGTACCTGACCGTCTTCACATCGGCGTCATGGAGGCGGCGTAGCGTCGCCTCCATCAACGAAACCTCCGTAAAGGATTCATCATGAAACTGAAACTCGCCGCTCTGGCGCTGGCCTTCGCCGCCGCACTGCCGGCCCACGCCGCGCTGACCAATGACGCTGCCGACATCGGCAACGCCATCGTTGTCGACTTCAACGACTACGACGGCTTCCTGACCACCGGTCCCGAGACGGTCGCCCCCGGCGTCATCTTCACCGGCGACGAAGGATCGGAACTGGGTGCCTTCATCCGTGACCTCGGCAGCAATGGCATCTGGGGCGCCGACACGCCCTTCGTTGCAGGCGGTGCCATCGGCGAACTGCGCTTCACCTTTGCCGAACTGACGTCGGGTGCCGGCGCGCTGCTGAATCATTTTGCAGCCGACTTCTTCCCGTTCTCGGTCGTGGTGTCCGCCTACGGCGACAATAACCAGATCATCGAAACTTACACGCTGGCGATCGATACCGACGAGCTCGGCTACAACGAAGGTCAGTTCGTCGGCATCACGCGCGACGTGGCCGACATCCGCTCGATCTCGTTCAAGGGCAACGGCGTGGTGCTCGACAATCTGGCGGTCGCCGCCCCGGTGCCGGAACCCGAAACCTACGCGATGCTGCTGGCCGGCCTCGGCCTGATCGGCATGGCTGCACGCCGTCGCACCTGATTACCGCACGACCCTGTCACACGCATGTCCTTGATGCCCGACCGCTGGTCGGGCATTTTTTTCGTCCGGCGGATGCCCGCGGTCATGCCACCGCACGCGCGTGTAGAAGCCCACGTGCGGCGAGCAGCGGCAGCAGCGTTGCCAGTCCGAGCGCGCAGGCGCTCAGCCACGCTGCGGGCGCGACCACGGCAAAGGAGAACTGTGCCGCCAGCCAGGGCACCGTGGTGACCAGCAGCAGCGCGAGCAGCGTGCCGCCGATCACCCAGCGCGCGACCGCGGTGCCGTGCCCGAGCCCACTCGGGTCAGCGGCCGACGCGCGGGCGGTGAAGATGAGCGCGATGCCGCTCGCCACCAGCGCAACGAACACCAGCGTGCGGACCTCGTCGGCCGCGACGCCGGCATCGAGTGCCCAGACATCGAATGCCACCAGCGCGGCCGACACGATGGCGCCGTAGAGCAGGCTGGTCGCAATGCGCGAGGGTGGCAGCAACACGGCGCCGCGCGGTCGCGGCGGCTCGCGCATCAGTGCGTCGCCGGCCTCGTCCGCCTCGAACACGATGGAACAGGTCGGGTCGATCACCAGCTCGAGGAAGGCGATGTGCACCGGCGCCAGCAGTACCGGCCAGCCGAAGAGCACCGGCGCGGCCACCAGCGCGATGATGGGCACGTGCACCGCGAGCGTGTAGGTCATCGCGTGGCGCAGGTTGCGGAAGATGCGCCGGCCCAGCCGTATCGCGTCGACAATGGCGGCAAAATCATCCTCCACCAGTACCAGCGCGGCCGCCTCGCGCGCGACGTCGGTGCCGCGCTTGCCCATGGCGATGCCGATATGCGCGGATTTCAGCGCCGGTGCGTCATTCACGCCGTCGCCGGTCATGGCGACGATGTCGCCGCGCGCCTTCAGTGCCTCGACGATGGCCAGCTTCTGCTGCGGGCTGACGCGCGCGAACACGCAGCAGCCGGCGACCGCATCGGCAAATGTCCCCTCGTCCATCGCCGCCAGATCCGGGCCGGTCAGCACACGCCCGCCGTCGATGCCGGCCTGTGCCGCGATCGCGCCGGCGGTGCGCGGATGATCGCCGGTAATCATGACCACACGCACACCGGCCGCGCGGCACTCGGCGACCGCCGCCGGCACCTCCGGACGCAGCGGATCGGCCAGCCCGATCAGGCCGATGAAGCGGAATTCGAAATCGTGCTGGATGTCCGGCACGCCGGCGCCTTGCGGGTGCGCCGCATGAGCCACCGCCAGCACGCGCAGGCCACGGTCGGCCAGATCGCCGGCGCGCGCCATCACCAGCGCGGCGGCATCCGCCGACAGATGGCAAAGGTCGATGATGGCCTCGGGCGCACCCTTGGCGGCCACCTCGCCATCGCGCCGATCCGGCGCCTGCCACAGGTGAGTCATCGCCAGCAGGTCGGGCGACAGTTCGTATTCGCGGGCCAGCGCCCAGTCAGGATGCAGGTGTTCGGTGTTCGCCAGATAGTCGCCGGCCAGCCGCAGGAAGGCCTGCTCCATCGGATCGTGCGGATCGGCCTCGCTCGCCAGCACCGCGTATTCAAGCAGGCGGTGATAGGTTTCAGGCAGTTCCTCCAGGCGTGCGCCGCCATCCAGCGCCAGCACCTCACCATCGACAGCAAGCGCGGCGACTTCCATCCGGTTGCGGGTGAGCGTGCCCGTCTTGTCGGTACACAGCACGGTGGTCTGGCCCAGCGTTTCGATCGCCGACAGCCGGCGCGTCAGCACGCGTCGGGCGGCGATGCGGCGTGCGCCGAAGGCGAGGAACACGATCAGGATGACCGGAAATTCCTGCGGCAGGATGCTCATCGCCAGCGTGATGCCATACAGCACGCCGTCGAGCCAGCCGCCGCGCAGCGTCGCGTAGGACACGGCGAGCAGCGCGCACAGCACGATGCCGATCACCGCCAGCCGGCGCGCCAGCAGCCCGAGTTCGCGCTGCAGTGGCGAGACACCGCTGACGGTGTCCGCCAGCGACTTGCCGATGCGCCCCAGCTCGGTGGCCTCGCCGATTGCCGTCACCTCGACCGTGCCGCGACCGCGCACGACCAGCGTGCCGGAGAACACGCGCAGCGGTTCGCCACCGTCGACCGGCAGTTTGCCGACCGGCACCGATTCTCCGGTCAGCATGGATTCATCGACCGCCAGATCGTTGGCGCTCAGCAGCACGCCATCGGCCGGCACGCGGTCGCCCTCGGTCAGCAGCAGCAGATCGCCGCGCACCACCTCGCGCCCGGCGATGCGCTTTACTGCGCCGTCGCGCATCACCAGCGCGCGCGGACTCGACAGGTCGCGCAGCGCAGCCAGCGCGTGCTCGGTGCGCCGTTCCTGAAAGACCGTGACGCCGATGATGAGCACGACGAAGCCGAGCAGCACCAGCGCTTCGTGCGCGTCGCCCATCAGCAGATAGATGGCGCCGGCGCCCAGCAGCAGCAGGAACATCGGCTCCCGCACCACCTCCAAGACCGTGGCGATCAGCGTGTGCGGCTTCTCGGCGGCGATCTCGTTCCAGCCGTCCTGCGTGCGGCGCGCAGCCACCTCCGCTTCGTTCAGCCCGGCCTGCTCCTTCGACCCGTTCATCCGCGGCATCCGTTGTTCAGTTCTCGCCGAAGTCTGGCACGAAAGCTGCCATGAACCTCGCGCGATCGCCGCAAGGCGGTTCAAACGGCAATAACGGGATGTTCAAGGCAGAAGTTGCCGGCAGCGCGCGGCAAACATTAACCGACCACACGAGAGGAAGAACCATGTCACGGATGGAAACCGCAGCCCACCTCGGTAGCCCGGCCGCGCCCGGCGCCAGCCTGCCGATGAGCGACGCCGACGACGAGCCCAGCCATCTTGGACAGTTCATTCCCCTGCACTACCACCACAACATGCTGCTCGACACCAACCGCATGAGCAATTTCAAGGCGGCCATCGATGCAGTCGTGTTCAAGGGCGCCCGCGTGCTCGAACTGGGCGGCGGCACCGGCGTGCTGTCCTGCTTCGCCGCAGCGCACGCGAGCAAGGTGTACTGCGTCGAATTCAACCCGGACATGGTGGCCGAATCGCGCCGGCTGCTGGCGATGAACGCGCATGGTCACAAGGTCGAGGTGGTGCATGCCGACGCTTTCGAATACCTGCCGCCGGAACCGGTGGACGTGGTCATCTGCGAAATGATCCACGTCGGCATGCTGCGCGAGAAGCAGGTCGACGTGATCGAAGCCTTCAAGGCGCGCTACCGCGCCCGCTTCGGCGACCGCCTGCCGATCTTCCTGCCGACTGCCGCGCTGATGGCGGTGCAGCCGCTGCACCAGGTGTTCGATTTCTACGGCTTCAACGCCCCCATCATCCAGTTCCAGCGCGTCGGCGCCGAACACCCGGGCGCAACCGAGCTGGCCGCACCGGTGGTCTACGGCGTGATGGACTTCGACCAGACCTGCAGCCGCGACATCGCCTGGAAGGGCGACATCGCCATCACTGCCGACGGTACGGTCAATGCGCTGCGCTTCATCACCAAGAACATCCTGGCGCTGCTCGGTACGCAGGGGCGGACGCAGGACTGGCTGAACGACTACCTGGTGCTGCCGCTGACGACGCCGGTCGAGGCGCGAGCCGGCGACACGCTGCACGTGAGCTTCAACTATCGCGCCGGCGGATCGCTGCAGTCGCTGGCGCGCACGATGCGCGCGACGGTACGGGAGAGGGTCTGCGCGACGGGCGCCTGATCAGCCGCCGAGCATCCACTTGATCACGCCTTTGGCAACGAAACCCATCATGCCGAGGCCGAGGCCGATCAGGATGACGAAGGTGCCGAAGCGACCGGCCTTCGACTCGCGCGCGAGCTGCAGCAGGATGAACAGCATGTAGAGCATGAAGGCGGCGACGCCGAAGGTGAGCCCGAACTCGGCAAATTGCTCTTCAGTGATGCCGCCCATGTGTGAAACCTGCTCCCGCAATATTCAATGAGTAGATCGGTGCGCGCTCAGGCGGCGCGCACCAGATCGCGATAGGCGTGCCAGCTGGCGTGACCCAGCAGCGGCACCACCACCAGCATGCCGACCAGCCCGGTCGCCATGCCGAACAGCGTGAATCCGGCGATCGCCACGCCCCACAGCGCCAGCGGCGCTGGGTTCTCCATCACCACGCGCCAGCTGGTGAGCACGGCGCCAAGTACCCCGATGTCGCGATCGAGCAGCAGCGGAATCGCCACCACGCTGGACGCGAACACCGGCGCGGCGAGCAGGCCGCCCAGCGCCAGCCAGGCCTCGAACAGCCAGCCCTGTTCCGCCAGCACGACCAGGCGCAGGAAATCCTCGGGCGTGGCCACCGGCGCCGGCGCACAGGCCCATATCAGGGCAGCCGAGGTCATCACCCAGCCGGTACCGGCCAGCGCCAGCAGCAGTCCGAACACCACCATGCGGCTGTCGCGCGGCTTCCACGCATGCACGGCCGTCATCAGCCCCGCCGGTTGCCCGCGCTCCAGTGCGCGACTGATCGCGTACAGACCGGTCGCCACCACCGGCGCGACCAGCATGAAACCGGTGAAGGCGCCATTGAGCAGCCAGAACTGGTCGGGAATCTGCCAGCACAGCAGCGCACCGAACACCGCGACGGCCGCGCCATGCAGCAGACCGGGCCCCGGACAGCGCAGGAAGTCGCGACAGCCGGCGACCAGCCAGTCCAGCGGTCGGCTCAGCGGTACGGCACGGGTGGTGTAGCGGCGGGATTCGATGATGGCGTGGCTGTCGTTCATGTCGGTCGGTCTGTCCGGATCGATCACCGACGCGCGCGGCAAGGCCACTGCAGCCCTGCCCGATGCGTCACGGAGTATGCCGGCCGCCGCACTCCTGCAACTTGACGCAGCTCATGCGCACCCGGCCGACGCACAAGTATCGGGCAAAGCGTGTCGCAACGGCAGCAAAGCGTCGCATCCGCACCGCCGCGGGGCGTACTTCGCCCTCGGTTTGTGCGGCGCAAAAAGGCTCTCGTCCCGGAAGCAGGCGCAGACAGGGCGACAGACGGTGACTCACCCACGGCTGCGTCGCGATCAAGCTCGCTCCCACAAGAGAGCGTCCTGTGCGCGCCCGCGCAAGGCTTCAGTGGGAGCGAGCTTGATCGCGATTGAACGCTCTCCACCTTGACAGAAAACCCGGCGCCGATCGGCAACCCGGCATGCCCACCGACTAATCCGGACTCAGGCCCGGTGGCCGCTGGTGCAGGGGCATCACATGGACCAGCGCGGGGTCCAGACGCAGTGCCAGCCGGTCTCCGCTGCCGATGCGGCGGCGCTGCGGCCCGGCCAGCGTGATGCGCAGACTGATCTGCGGATTGCGCTCCAGCGTCAGCGATGCCAGCGTGATCTCGCCAAGGTGGCGGGCCTCACTCACCGTCGCCTCCAGTTCCTGCCCGCTGCCGTCGGCGCCGAGCAGGATGCCGTCGCCCGGTACGACCCAGTTCACCGGCTGGCCCGGCTTGATCTTTCCCTTGTCGCGCACCTCGAGCAGCATGTCGCCGCTGTCACCGCCCGCCGCCGACACCCATTTCAGCAGGCCCCAGCCCGCCCGGCCCGACGGCCCCACCCAGACCCCCTGGAAACGGTTGTGCATGCCCACGAGGTCGGCCACGCGCGCGTTGCGCGGTGCGCGGTGGATGTGTTCGGGCGGCCCCTCCTGCAGCACGGTGCCGGCGTCCATCACCACCAGGCGGTCGGCCAGCAGACGCGCTTCGTTCAGATCGTGCGTCACCAGCAGGATGGGAATGTCGAGATCGCTGCGCAGATCGGCCAGCAAGCGGTAGAGCCCCTGCCGGCTCATCTGGTCGACTGCGGAAAACGGTTCGTCGAGCAGCAGCAGCTTCGGTTCGCGAGCGAGCGCACGCGCCACCGCCACGCGCTGCTGCTGGCCGCCGGACAAGGCGGCGGGTCGCCGCTGCTGCTGTTCCTGCGACAGGTGGACGTGGTCGAGCCAGCGCCGCGCCTGCGCTGCGCGCTCGCCGGGCGACAGGTGCAGCATGGCCAGTGCAACGTTGTCGACGGCACTGAGGTGCGGCATCAGTGCGTAGTTCTGGAACACCAGACCGACGTGGCGACGCTGCGGCGGCAGAAAGACGCCCTGCTCGCTGTCGCACCACACCTCAGCGCCGACCTCGATACGACCGCGCTGCGGCCGCATCAGTCCGGCCAGCACGCGCAGCATCGACGTCTTGCCGGCACCCGACGGACCGACCAGCGCCAGCAGCTCGCCAGCCGCGCAGTCGAAGCGACCGTGCAGCGGCATCGGCTCGGTCTGGGCGATATCGACCCGCAGTGCGCGGGCAGCGCGTTGATCGCCACTCATCGCCGGGCGGCCAGTCTGGCCGACGCGAAGAAGGACGCCGCGACCGCGCCGAGCGACAGCGCCAGCAACAGCAGCGCCATGCGGTCGGCGCCGGCAAGGTCGAAGGACTGCACGCGATCGTATATCGCGATCGCCACCGTCTTGGTCTCGCCCGGAATGCTGCCGCCCATCATCAGCACCACGCCGAACTCGCCCAGCGTGTGAACGAAGGTAAGCACCATGGCGGACAGGATGCCCGGCCAGGCCAGCGGCAGTTCGACCCGCCAGAAGGTCTGCCAGCCACTCAACCCGCAGACCGCGGCGGCTTCGGCGAGATTCTCCGGTATCGCTTCGAAGGCACGCTGCACCGGCTGCACGATGAATGGAATGTTGAACACCAGCGAGGCGATCAGCAGGCCGGCGAAATTGAAGGTCATCCTGATGTCGAAGGTTTCGAGCATCCAGGCGCCGAACGGCGAGCCGGCGCCCAGCGACACCAGCAGGTAGTAACCCAGCACCGTGGGCGGCAGCACCAGCGGCAGCACGACGAAAGCCTCGATCCAGGCCTTGGCGGAAAAGCGCGTGCGCGCCAGCCAGCGCGCCGTGAGCACGCCGGGCGGCAGCAGCACGAGCAACGTCACCACCGCCAGTTCGATCGACAGCGAGAATGCCTGCCAGTCCATGACCTGTCCTTAGTCAGTGCGTCGGCGCCGAAGCGCCGCTCACTCGCCGGGCATCGCGAAGCCGTGGCGACGCATGATGTCCTGCGCCGCCGGCGTGGCGAGATAGTCGTAGAAGGCACGTGCAGCGGGCGGCGCGCCGCGCAGCAGCACCATCCGTTGCGCCAGCCGGCGATGCCAGTTCTCCGGGATCAGCGCGAAGTCGCCAAGCGCGCTCACCTGTGGCGCCTTCGCCAGCGACAGCGCGATGATGCCGCCCTGGGTCGCGCCCGAGGTCGCGAACTGGGCCGCCTGCGAAATGTTCTCGCCCAGCACCAGCCGCGGTTCGATGTCGGCCCACACGCCGGCGTGCTGCAGCGCTTCCTTCGCACGGGCGCCGTAGGGTGCGTGTTCGGGGTTGGCGATGGCGAACTTCTTCAGCCGCCCGTCGCGCAGGGCCTGCGCCAGATCCCGCAGTTCGCCGTCGGCCTTCAACGGCGATCCGCGCGGCACGATCAGACCGATGCGGCCATAGGCATAGAGCCGCCCGCGGTCCTGCGTCAGGTCCTGATCGGCCAACCGGAACACGAAATCCTCGTCGGCCGACATGAACAGGTGGAAGGGCGCGCCCTGCCGGATCTGCGAGAAGAAGTTGCCGGATGAACCGAAAACCAGACGCATCCGCTGGCCGGTTTCGCGTTCGAAGCGGGCCGCCACCTCTTCGATCGCGAACTTCAGGTCGGACGCCGCGGCGACCGTCGGCGGCTCGGCGCTCCGCACCGGCGCTGTCAGCGAAAACGCCAGCACACACAGCAGCGCGATGCGTTGGATCAGGCAGACAGCTCTCATGAACGGCGCGCCTCCGGTCGACTCGATATATATCCGTATGGATATCGCGCGGTGAGTATAACGAGTATCGTGCTCGATGCATTTCCCTTCGTCTTCGATCCGCGATGAACACCAAGGCAGCGCCCGCCACCCTCGAACACAGCACCCGGTTTCGCGTGCAGATCAAGCACGCGGTGGCGATCGGTCCGGGCAAGGCCGACGTACTCGAAGGCATCGCGACGACCGGCTCGCTGGCCGAAACCGGTCGCCGGCTGGGCATGAGCTATCAGCGCATCTGGTCGCTGGTCGACGCGATGAACAAGGACTTCGTCGAGCCGCTGGTGACCAAGCAGCGCGGCGGCTCGGCCGGCGGTGGCGCCCGGCTGACCGCCACCGGAGAGCAGGTGCTGGCGCTCTACCGGGCGATCGAAGAGGACGCCCGCCTCGCCGCCTCGCGCCGCCTGCCCGAACTGCTGGCACTGATCCGGCCCGATGCCGGGACGGATTCTGTGGAAGGGGTCCTCTGACCCCGACGGCAGCCTGTATCAAGACCTGCAGACTGCTGAGGCTGCGTCGCGGCCAAGGCCGCTCCCACAACGGTTTCGCCTGACCGGCGGTCCAGACCTGCGCAAGGGTTCTGTGGGAGGGGTCTTCTGACCCCGACCGCAGCCTGCATCGAAGCCTGCGAACTGCAGTGGCCCTGTCGCGGCCAGGGCCGCTCCCACGGGAATCGCGCTTAATTCAAGGCCGGAGCCCGCGCGGGGGTCCTGTGGGAGGGGTCTCGACCCGACAGCAGCCTGAATCGAAGCCTGCGGACTGCAGCGGCCCTGTCGCGGCCAAGGCCGCTCCCACGGGAATTGCGCCTAATTCGAGGCTAGAGCCCGAGCGGGGGGCCTGTGGGAGGGGTCTTGACCCCGACAGCAGCCTGAAGCGAAGCCAGCGGACTGCAGCGGCCGCGTCGCGGCCAGGGCCGCATCGTCGAATGAGGACCCGTTGCCGGGACTACCGGGCGTTATCCGCAAGGCCGTCGAGTATCGGGCAGTCCGGTCGGCCGTCGCCGTGGCAGCAGCGGGCGAGTTCCGCCAGTGTGCGTTTCATTGCCGTCATTTCGGCGATGCGCCGGTCGAGGTCGGCGATGTGCGCCTCGGCGATGCGTTTCACGTCACCACTGGCGCGGTCCGGCTTCTGCCACAAGGCCAGCAGATCGGCGATTTCCGTCATCGAGAATCCGAGGTCGCGCGCGCGGCGGATGAAGCGCAGCGTGTGCACCTCGCGCTCGCCGTATTGCCGGTAGCCGGCGTCCGTGCGCGCCACCGCCGGCAGCAGGCCGAGCGACTCGTAATGCCGCACCATCTTGGCCGACACGCCGGAACGTGCGGCCGCCTCACCGATGTTCATCGCGCACCTCTTCGGGTTTCCAGCGCCGCAGCAGCAGCGCGTTGCTGACCACGCTGAAGCTGGAGAAGGCCATCGCCGCGCCGGCGATCACCGGATTCAGCATGCCGGCGGCGGCCAGCGGAATGCCGACCACGTTGTAGGCGAAGGCCCAGAACAGGTTCTGCCGGATCTTCGCCCAGGTGCGCCGGGAAATATCGAGCGCGTCGGCCACGCGCGCCGGGTCGCCCTGCATCAGCGTGATACCGGCGGCGTGCATCGCCACGTCGGTGCCGGTGGACATCGCGATACCGACGTCGGCGGCGGCCAGCGCGGGCGCGTCATTGATGCCGTCGCCCACCATGGCGACCACCGCCCCGCCCTGCTTCAGTTCGGCCACGACTTCGGCCTTGTGCTCGGGCAGCACTTCGGCGCGCACGTCGGTCATGCCCAGTTGCTCAGCCACTGCCGCCGCGGCACCGCGATTGTCGCCGCTCACCAGCACGGTACGAACGCCGCCTGCCTGAAGGCGGCTCACCGCTCCCGCCGCCGACGCCTTCAGCGTGTCGCCGAAAGCGAGCAGTCCGATCAGGCGCGGCGCAGTCGTCAGGTCGGCCAGCCAGGACACGGTGCGCCCCTCGGTCTGCAGTTGCGCGGCGCGAGCGGCGAGCGGCGACAGATCGACGCCCAGCTCTTCCGTGAAACGCGAGCTGCCCAGCTTCAGCGCGCGGCCGTCGACGGTCGCTTCGATGCCGCGCCCTGCGACCGCCGCCAGTTCGTTCGCCGGCAGTACCGTCACGCCTTCGCGCACCGCAGCCGTGCTGACTGCGCGCGCCAGCGGGTGCTCGCTGCCGGCCTGCAGTGCAGCGGCCAGCGCGAGCAGCTCGCCGGGCGCACCGACCGCCGGCTCGAACGCGACCAGTTCCGGTCGTCCTTCAGTCAACGTGCCGGTCTTGTCGAAGGCGACCACCGACACGCGGTGCGCGATTTCCAGCGCCTCGGCGTCCTTGATCAGAATGCCGTGCCGCGCCGCCGCGCCGGTGCCCACCATGATGGCGGTCGGCGTGGCCAGACCGAGCGCGCACGGGCAGGCGATCACCATGACTGCAACCGCATTCAGCAGCGCCGTTTCGACACCGGCACCAGCGATCATCCAGCCGCCGAAGGTGAGTCCGGCAAGCACGATCACCACCGGCACGAACACCGCGCTGACCTGGTCGACCAGGCGCTGTATCGGCGCCTTCTTGGCCTGCGCGCTCTCGACCAGCCGCACGATGCGCGCCAGCACGGTTTCGGCACCGATGGCCCGCGTGCGCACCACCAACCGGCCCTCGCCGTTGACCGCACCACCGGTCACACGGTCGCCCACCTGCTTGGCGACCGGCAGGCTCTCGCCGGTGATCAGCGATTCGTCCACCTGGCTGGCGCCATCGACGATGTCGCCGTCCACCGGCACCCGTTCGCCCGGTCGGATGACCACCTCGTCGTCGAGCACGACCTGCGCCAGCGGCAGTTCGACCTCTACACCGTCACGGCGTACCCGCGCGGTGTCCGGACGCAGCGCGTTGAGCGCGCGGATGGCGTCGGTGGTCTGCCGCTTGGCGCGGGTTTCCAGCCATTTGCCGAGCAGCACCAGCGTGATCACCACTGCCGAGGCCTCGAAATACAGATGCGGCATCGCACCCGGGCCGGCAGTGAGCCACAGCCAGACGCTCAGGCCCCAGGCGGCAGAGGTGCCGAGCGCGACCAGCAGGTCCATGTTTCCGCTGCCGGCGCGCAGCGCCTTCCAGCCGGCGACATAGAAGCGGGCGCCGAGCCAGAACTGCACCGGTGTCGCGAGCAGAAACTGAAGCCCGCCGGGCAGCATCCAGTGCGCGCCCCACAGCATGCCCACCATGGGCAGTGCCAGCGGCAACGACAGCGCGACCGCCAGCGCCACCGGCCACCATTCGGGCAGCGCACCGCGAGGAGCAACCTCGGGCGCGGCGGCCGGCGGCGTTGCACGATAGCCGGCGCGCTCGACCGCCGCCTGAAGCGCGCCGAGATTGTCGGCGGCACTGACGATGTCCGCGGTTTCGGTCGCCAGATTGACGCTGACCGACAGCACGCCCGGCACCTTGTTCAGCGCCTTCTCGACCCGCGCCACGCAGGACGCGCAGGTCATGCCTTCGATGTTCAGCCGCAGTGCCTGCGGCCTCAGTACGTAGCCGGCCTTGTCGACCGCCGCCTGCAGCGCGGCGGCATCGACCGAGGCGTCGGCCTCGACGGTCGCACGTTCGGTCGCCAGATTGACGCTGGCGGACACCACGCCGGGCGTGCGCGCCAAGGCCTTTTCGACCCGGGTCGAGCAGGAGGCGCAGGTCATGCCATCGACGCCGAATTCCCAGCGAGTGAGCGGGCCCGCACCGGCGGGCAGATCGGAGGTGTTCATTGGACAATCCTGTATCGGGAGAACGTACCCAGTGTCGACCTTCCCATGATGGCAAGGTCAAGCGGAAAATTCAGCCGCCGACGCCGGCGATCCCGAAACGAAATGAAAGCGACAAGACGCTTGACCTTCCCATCGTGGCAAGGTCCATCATCCTCCCATCCCAACCCGACAGCGGAGCCCCGCCATGAGCACGACCATCGAATTCACCGTCCCCGACATGACCTGCGGCCATTGCGCCGGCCGCATCAGGGCGCTGGTCGCCAGCATCGACGACGGCGCGAAGGTCGACATCGACCTGCCGACCCACCGCGTGCGCATCGACTCAACCGTCGACGCGGACACTTACCGCAGCGCACTGGCTGAGGCGGACTACCCGCCGGCGTAATCCGGTCTTTGCTGCAGGCTGTAATCGCGAGCAAGCTCGCTCCCACAAAAGCCTGGCCGGGCGGCGTCAGCGATAGCTGCGATAGACGCTCGCGTTGCCATCCGCCTGCACCAGCAGCACGTCGTACGGATCCTTGCGCCCCTTGTACTCGGGACCGTCCATGCCCGGCGAGCCGACCGGCATCGCCGGTACCGCCAGGCCGAGCGCCTTCGGTTTTTCCTTCAGCATCCTGTGCACCTCGCTCGCCGGCACGTGGCCTTCGAGCAGATAGCCGTCGACCCGCGCGGTGTGGCAGGAGGCGAACTTCGCCGGCATGCCCAGCCGGGCGCGCGCTTCGTTGTTGCCGGTCTCATACACCTTGACCGCGAAGCCGTTCGCTTCCAGATGAACCACCCAGTCCTTGCAGCAGCCGCAGGTCGGGCTTTTCCACACCTCGACCAGCGGTTTCGGCGCCGCCATCAGCGTGGCGGCGCGCGGCAGCAGGGCCGCGGTGGCAAGCGCGCCGATCAGCGCGCGACGTGTCGTGTTCATGGTGCGTCCTTTCAATGATGGTCGTGCGCGCCGGCGGCCGGCTTGCGCACCTGTACTTCGATGTCCTGCGGCTGTACGAGCGGCATGCTGGAGGCGCCATGGTCGTGGCCGGCCGGCGGCGATGCTGCCGGCATCTGGCCAACCTCGTGCGCAACGGTGCCCGGCGGATGGCGGAACCAGCCGGGGTCGGTGTAGTCGCCCGGCTTCTGTTCGCGCCTGACCTTGAACACCGAGAACATGCCGCCCATCTCGACCGAGCCAAAAGGACCGTCGCCGGTCATCATCGGCGCGGTGTTCTCGGGCAGCGGCATCTTCATGTCGGCCATGTCGCCCATGCCACGTTCGCCCATCGTCATGTAGCCCGGCACGAGCTTCGATATGCGTTCGGCCAGCCCGCCATGATCGACGCCTATCAGATTGGGCACGTCGTGGCCCATTGCGTTCATCGTGTGGTGACTCTTGTGGCAGTGGAAGGCCCAGTCGCCCTCTTCGTCGGCGATGAACTCGATCTGCCGCATCTGGCCGACGCCGATGTCCACCGTCACCTCGGGCCAGCGTGCCGACTTCGGCACCGGGCCTCCGTCGGTGCCGGTGACCTCGAATTCGTGGCCGTGGATGTGCATCGGGTGATTGGTCATCGTCAGATTGCCGATGCGCAGACGCACGCGGTCGTTCTTGCGCGCGACGAGTGGCGCGATGCCGGGGAAGATGCGGCTGTTCCACGACCACAGGTTGAAATCCAGCATCGTCATCGTCTTCGGCGTGTAGCTGCCGGGATCGATGTCGTAAGCATTGAGCAGGAACACGTAGTCGCGATCGACCGTCGCGATCTGCGGGTGGCGGCCCTTGGGGTGGGTGACCCAGAAACCCATCATGCCCATCGCCATCTGCGTCATTTCGTCGGCGTGCGGGTGGTACATGAAGGTACCGGGCCGGCGCGCGACGAATTCATAGACGAAGGTCTTGCCCGGCGGTATCGCCGGCTGGGTCAGGCCACTCACGCCATCCATGCCGTTGGGCAGGCGCTGGCCGTGCCAATGCACGCTGGTGCGCTCTGGCAGCCTGTTGGTCACGAAGATGCGTACGCGATCGCCCTCGACCACCTCAATGGTCGGGCCCGGCGACTGGCCGTTGTAGCCCCACAGGTGGGCCTTGAAGCCGGGCGCCATTTCGCGCACCACCGGCTCGGCCACCAGGTGGAATTCCTTGACGCCGTCCTTCATGCGCCAGGGCAGCGTCCAGCCATTCAGCGTCACCACGGGGTTGTAGGGACGACCATTCGGCGGAATCAGTGGGCCGCGCGTGTCGGCGGTCGTCTCGATCACCGGTTCCGGCACCGCTGCCAGCGCCACGCGGCTCACGGCCGCGCTGGCCACCGCGGCACCAGCGATGCCTGCATTGCGGAAAAAATCTCTGCGGGAAGTCATTTTGTTCATCCTGTTCAGTGCTCTGCGCCAGCGGCGGTGGCGATTGCGGCGCCCGGTGCGGGCGCCAGATCGGGGCGACCGACCAGCGCCATGTCGAGATCCGCCTGGGCGATCCAGAAATCGCGCAGCGCCTCGATGTAGCCATTCACGCCGGCCACCTGCGCGCGCGCATCGGCCAGCAGTTCGAACACGCCGATCAGCATGCCGTTGTAGCGCAGCAGGTTTTCGTCGGAAATGCGCTTCCTGAGCGGCACCACCTCGTCGCGGTAATGGCGCGCGATGTCGAAGGCCGTGCGATAGCCGGCGTACGCTTCGCGCACCTCCGAGCGTGCATTGACCGCCGCTTCGGCGGCACGCTCGACCGACTGCATGTAGATGGCCTCGGCCCGTGCGACGCGCGAACCGCCCCAGTCGAACAGCGGCAGTTCGAAACTGATCTCGTAGCCCTTCTTGTAGGACTCGCTGCGCCGCCCCTCGAGCACGCGCGCGGGTCCAACCTCAAGCACGTCGATGAAGCGCGTGGTCTTCGTCAGCCCGAGGTTGCGCGCGGTCGCTTCGGCGTCGAGCTTCGCGATCTGCAGGTCGATGCGCGAGCCCATCGCCTGACGCTCGATGTCCGGTGCGTCGAGGGCCTCCGCCGGCAGTTCGGGCAGGCGGTCGGGCAGGCGGAAGGCGGTCTGTTCGCCCCACAGGCCCATCAGCCGCGTCAGTCGTTCGCGCGCCGCAGTGTGCGCCTGCTGCGCGCGCGCCAGGTTCAGCGCCGCATCGGCGTGGAAGCCCTGCTCGCGCGCCTGTGCCAGCGCGCTGTAGTTGCCGGCAGCGCGCATGCGCCGGGCAAGCTCGGCACCGGCGTCGGCAGCCTCCATCACCTGTTCCATGTAGCGCAGCGTCTCGCCGGCGGCCACCGTCTGTACCCAGGCGCGGCGCACGTCGGCCGCCAGCCGCAGCACCTGCAGCGATACCGCGCGCTGCGACTGTTCGAAGACGCGGCGATTCACCTCGACGGCCTGCGGCATCGTCAGCAGCGAAAAGATGTTGAAGGTGAGCGCCTGCTCGATCTTGTAGTCGCGCACGCCGTCTGCCTTCTTGCTGGCGTGAAACATCGAGAAGGTCGGATTGGGCAGGCGGCCTGCGCGCACCACTTCGGCCTCGCGGATGCCCAGTTCGTGGAAACCCGCCTGCAGGCCGCGATTGTTCAGCAGCGCGATCTGTACGGCGTCGTCGGCCGACAGCGGTTGCGCCAGCAGTTCGGCAACGCGGTCGGCGACCGCCTTGCGGTCCTCGTCGCTGCGCGCCCATCTGACATCCTTGCCCAGCTTTTCGCGCGCGGTCTGTTCGACCGTGCCGAAACCGCCGTCCGGGCTGAAGCTCGCGCAACCGGCCAGCAGCGCAACCGCCGCCGCCAGCGGCACGAGCCTGAACCGGCCATGATCAGTGCTTGTGCGCATCGCCGCCCTCCTTGCTGTCGTGATGGCAGCGGTGTCCGTGGCCCGACTTCATCGCCGCGGAATCGCCGCCGTGCTGGTGTCCTGACCGATGCGCGTCATGCATCCGGCCGTGCATCTGCTCGTGCATCGACGCGTGGTGAGCGGCGTGGTGCGGACAGTGATGCGGCTTCGCGTCGCCGCCGGCAGCGCCGTGATCGTGCTTGGCGGCTCCGCCTGCAGGCGTGCCGGCACTGTGGCCGGCGTGCGCGTCGCCGGCAGCCGGTGAGCCATGATCATGGCCGGCATGCGGCTCAGGCGACGCGGCGGCAGCGCCGCCGTCCTTGTGTCCAGGCGCATGCGCGTCATGCATGGGGCCATGCATGTGACCGTGCATCTGTCCGTGGTGGCCCGCATGCGGATCGGTGGCCGCTTGCGCACCGTGATCGTGGCCGGCATGCGGGTCAGGCGGCGCGGACGTCGTGCTGCCGTGATCGTGCGCGTGGCTGCCGGCCTGACGGCCGACCGCGTCGTTGGCTTCCCGCCAGTTGCCGACAGCGCCTGCGCTACCGGCGCGGTAGGTGTCGAACACCGAGCGGTGATCGAGCGACCGCGTGGGTGCAGCCGGATCCGTCGGATCGGCCGCCCAGGCGGACGTGGTGACGAACGCTGCGGCAAGCAGCATCCGGATGGAAAGATGGACCATGAATACCTCGCGAAAGACAGGTGTATCGACTTCCGCCCACCGTGGACGGATTTCGGGTGTCAGGCGAGGTCGTGTCTGGGCGGGCGTTCGGTGCCTTCGGTGATGAAGGCCGGAGGTATTACGGGCGCCGGCAGCGGACGCAGGTGCGTCGAAAAATCGCCGGGCAGCCGCAGCGCGGACGGCATCAAGGCGCCACCGATGCAGCAGGCGGCACAGGCGCTGCAGGCGTGCTTGCCATGGGAAGGTGTCGAAACGGGGTCATGATCACTGCCCTGGTGATGCGCGTGCGCGGCCGCATCATCGTGCAGGGTGACAGTGGTCTGCAATCCGTGATGCGACGGCGCGCAACTGATCATCGCCGCCGCGGCAAAGCCTTGCAGGGGCAATGCCAGCAGCAGCAAGAAGGTCAGCAGGAGGCGGGTCGCGGAACGCATGGGGACTAGGATATCAGCGCATCGACGAAGTTCGCATGACACCAGTCAAGTCGTGCTCGGGTCCACCGTCCAGCGCCGGGCGACCGCGCCCTGGCCATTCACGCTTTCCAGATGCACCGGGAAGCCCCACAGCCGGGCGACGTGCTTCAGCACTTCGTAGGCGCCGTCGTGCAGCGGCCGGTTGTTGTGCTGTGTGTGCCGCAGCATCAGCGAACGGTCGCCGCGCAGGTTCACGCTCCACACCTGGATATTCGGTTCGCGCGAGCCGAGATCGTACTGCCGCGACATCGCTTCACGCAGGTTGCGGTAGCCGGACTCGTCGTGAATGGCCGATACCTCCAGCGTCGGCTCGGTGTCGTCGTCGGTGATGGCGAACAGGCGGAAGGCCCGCATCACGCGCGGCGACAGGTACTGGCCGATGAAGCTTTCGTCCTTGAAGTTGCGCATGGCGTGGTCCAGCGTTTCCAGCCAGCTGCTGCCCGCCATGTCCGGGAACCACAGGCGGTCCTCCTCGGTGGGCGCCTCGCAGATGCGCTTGATGTCGGTGTACATCGCGAAGCCCAGCGCGTACGGGTTCATGCCGCTGTAAGCCGGGTGGCCAACTGGCGGCTGGTAGACAACGTTGGTGTGCGACTTCAGACACTCGATCATGATGCCGTCGTCGAGGAAGCCGTCGTCGTACATCGTGTTCAGCAGGTGGTGGTGCCAGAAGGTGGCCCAGCCCTCATTCATGACCTGGGTCTGGCGCTGCGGATAGAAGTACTGCGCCACCTTGCGCACGATGCGCACGATTTCGCGCTGCCACGGTTCGAGCAGCGGCGCATTCTTCTCGATGAAGTAGAGCAGGTTTTCCTGCGGTTCGGCCGGGAAGCGCGGCGCTTCCTTTTCCGCCTCGTCGCGGCCCAGTTTCGGCGGCAGCGTGCGCCAGATCTCGTTCACCTGCTGCTGCGCGTAGGCCTCGCGGTCCTTGGCGCGCGCCAGTTCCTGCGTCAGGCTGAGCTTGCTCGGCCGACGGTAGCGGTCGACGCCGTAGTTCATCAGCGCGTGGCAGCTGTCGAGCAGCAGTTCGACCGCGTCGATGCCGTGCCGCTCCTCGCAGGCCGCGACGTAGTTCTTCGCGTAGACCAGGTAGTCGATGATGGACGACGCGTCGGTCCACATCCGGAACAGGTAGTTGCCCTTGAAGAAGCTGTTGTGGCCGTAGGCCGCGTGCGCGATCACCAGCGCCTGCATCGCCATCGTGTTCTCCTCCATCAGGTAGCTGATGCAGGGGTTGCTGTTGATCACGATTTCGTAGGCCAGGCCCATCTGGCCGCGCCGGTAGTTCTTCTCGGTGCTGATGAACTCCTTGCCGTAGCTCCAGTGCCGGTAGTTCACCGGCATGCCGACGCTGGCGTAGGCGTCCATCATCTGTTCGGCGGTGATGATCTCCAGCTGGTTCGGATAGGTGTCGAGCCCGAAGCGCTGCGCGGTGGCGCGGATCACGTCGTGGTACTGCTCGATCAGTTCGAAGGTCCAGTCGCTGGGCGCCGGCAAGCGGGCGGTCGGGCGTTCCTTCAGCGGCAGCGGTGCGCTCAGCGGCGCCGGATGACGACGCCCGCCGTATTCGCCCGGCGAGGCCGCGCGACCGTTGTTGCGGCGGTCGTAGGTATCGCTCATTTCGCGGCTCCTTCCTTCTTGAACAGGTCGCGGAACACCGGATAGATCTGGTCGACCTCGGCCGCCTTGCGGATGGCGAAGTTCTCGCTCTCCATCGCGAGATCCGAGTACTCGTGCCACAGGTTCTGTTCCTGCTCGACCACCTGGATGTAGGCGAAGTAGCGCACCAGCGGCAGGATCTTCTGTTCGAGGATTTCGCGGCAGCGCGGACTGTCGTCGTGCCAGTTGTCGCCATCGCTGGCCTGCGCACCGTAGATGTTCCACTCGCCCCGCGGGTAGCGCGCCTGGATGATGTCCTCCATCAGTACCAGCGCGCTCGACACCACGGTGCCACCGGTTTCGGTGGCATGGAAGAAGTCGTGCTCGCTCACCTCCTGCGCCTGCGTGTGATGGCGGATGAACACGATTTCGATCTTCTCGTAGTGCCGGGTCAGGAACAGGTAGAGCAGGATGAAGAAGCGCTTGGCCAGATCCTTGCGCGCCTCGTCCATCGAGCCCGACACGTCCATCAGGCAGAACATGACCGCCTTCGCGGTCGGCACCGGCGTGCGCACGCGGCTGCGGTAGCGCAGGTCTATCGGGTCGAGATAGGGAATGCGGTCGATGCGCGAACGCAGCGCGGCAATATCGGCTTCGATCTGTTCGATCTCGTGCAGCCGCGCCGGCGTGCCCGGCTGCGCGCGCAGGTCTTCGAGCAGCGCTTCGAGCCGGTGCAGTTCGCGCCGCGATTCGCTGCCGAGCGCGATGCGCCGGCCGATCGCCCCGCGCATCGAGCGCACGACGTGCAGGTTGTTCGGCGTGCCGTCGCTGGAGAAACCGGCACGATGCGTCTTGTACTCCGGCGTCTCGGCCAGCGTGGTACGGATCAGGTTGGGCAGCGCCAGGTCGTCGAAGAAGACCTGCATGAACTCTTCCTTGGTGAGGTGGAAGACGAAATCGTCCTCACCTTCGCCGGAATCGCTGGCGTTGCCCGAACCTGCCCCGCCGCCACCGCCACCCTTGGGCCGCTCGATGCGGTCGCCACGGACGAAATCCTTGTTGCCCGGGTGCACCATTTCACGGGAGCCGCCCTGACCGTGGCCGAACACCGGTTCGCTGATGTCGCGCTTCGGGATGTGGATGTCCTCACCCTGCGCGATGTCGCGGATGCCGCGCCCCTCGACCGCCCGCCGCACCGCCTCGCGGATCTGCTCCTTGTGGCGGCGCAGGAAGCGCTCGCGGTTGCCGATGGACTTGTTCTTGCCGGCCAGTCTGCGATCGATGATCTGCTGCAAGATGTGTCCCCTTCCCGCCGGGGCAGCGTCGCCCCGGTCTTGTCTATCGATGCACCACCACCGTCACGAACTCTTGCGCACGCGCAGGTACCACTCGCACAGCAGGCGCACCTGCTTCGGCGTGTAGCCCTTGCCGACCATGCGATTGACGAAGTCCTCGTGCTTCTTGGCATCGTCGGCGCTGGCCTTGGCGTTGAAGCTGATCACCGGCAGCAGTTCTTCGGTGTTGGAGAACATCTTCTTCTCGATCACCGTGCGCAGCTTTTCGTAACTGGTCCACACCGGGTTCTTGCCGGCGTTGTTGGCGCGCGCCCGCAGCACGAAGTTCACGATCTCGTTGCGGAAATCCTTCGGGTTCGAAATGCCCGCCGGCTTCTCGATCTTTTCCAGTTCGGCGTTCAGCGAGGCGCGGTCGAACACTTCGCCGGTATCGGTATCGCGGTACTCCTGGTCCTGTATCCAGTAGTCCGCGTAGGTGACGTAGCGATCGAAGATGTTCTGGCCGTACTCGCTGTAGCTTTCCAGATAGGCGGTCTGGATTTCCTTGCCGATGAATTCGGCGTAGCGCGGCGACAGGTGTTCCTTGATGCAGGCGATGTACTTCTGCTCGACGTCCTGCGGGAACTGTTCGCGCTCGATCTGCTGTTCGAGTACGTACATCAGGTGCACCGGGTTGGCCGCCACCTCGGTCGAATCGAAGTTGAACACCTTGGACAGGATCTTGAACGCGAAGCGGGTGGAGATGCCGCTCATGCCCTCGTCGACGCCGGCGTAGTCGCGGTACTCCTGATAGCTCTTGGCGCGCGGATCGGTGTCCTTCAGGTTCTCGCCGTCATACACCTGCATCTTCGAATAGAGGCTGGAATTCTCCGGCTCCTTGAGCCGGGTCAGCACGGCGAACTGCGCCATCATCTTCAGCGTGCCCGGAGCGCACACGGCCTCGGCCAGCGACGAGCCGCGCAGCAGCTTCTCGTAGATCTTCACTTCCTCGGACACGCGCAGGCAGTAAGGCACCTTGACGATGTAGATGCGGTCGAGGAAGGCTTCGTTGTTCTTGTTGTTGCGGAAGGCCTTCCACTCGCTCTCGTTCGAGTGCGCCAGCACCACGCCGTCGAACGGAATCGCGCCGAAGCCTTCGGTACCCTTGAAGTTGCCTTCCTGGGTCGCGGTCAGCAACGGATGCAGCACCTTGATCGGCGCCTTGAACATTTCGACGAATTCGAGCAGGCCCTGGTTGGCCAGGCACAGGCCGCCGGAGAAGCTGTAGGCATCCGGGTCGTCCTGTGCATAGGTTTCGAGCTTGCGGATGTCGACCTTGCCAACCAGCGACGAAATGTCCTGGTTGTTCTCGTCACCCGGTTCGGTCTTGGCGATGCCCACCTGCTTCAGCACGCTGGGGTAGCGCTTGACCACGCGGAACTTGCGGATGTCGCCGCCGAATTCCTCCAGCCGCTTGACCGCCCACGGACTCAGGATGCGGTTGAGGTAACGGCTCGGGATGCCATATTCCTTTTCGAGGATGGCGCCGTCCTCGGTCGGGTCGAACAGGCCCAGCGGCGACTCATTCACCGGCGAACCCTTGATCGCGTAGAAGGGCACTTCCTGCATCAGAGCCTTCAGACGTTCGGCGATCGACGACTTGCCGCCGCCGACCGGACCCAGCAGATAGAGGATCTGCTTCTTCTCTTCCAGGCCCTGTGCGGCGTGACGGAAGTAGCTCACCACCTGCTCGATCGCGTCCTCCATGCCGTAGAACTCGGCGAAGGCCGGATAGATCTTGATCACCTTGTTGGCGAAGATGCGCGACAGCCGCGGGTCGTTGCGGGTGTCCACCGTCTGCGGTTCGCCGATCGCCTTCAACATGCGTTCGGCCGCGCTGGCGTAGGCCATCGGATCGCGCTTGCACTCCGCGAGGTACTCCTCCAGCGAAAGTTCCTCTTCGCGGGTGCGCTCGAAACGCGCGGCGAAATGACTGACGATGTCCATGCTGATCTCCAAGTCTCCGTTGACCTTCAAAACAGGTAGTCCGGAAGCCCGCGGCCTGCGCGCACATTCCGCACCACCACATGTTCAGCTTGGTTCACTCGCGGGCTCGATGAAAGCCCGATAAGCACCGCGATCACCATCCTGCTCCGAAGCATGGACGCTGTGTCGAGTCGTGCGACACAAGATGCGTACATGCAACACTTGTTGTCGAGTCGATACCCCCTGCAACGCGAAGTTCCCGCGTGCTCACGCTTGTTCACGTGTGTGCCCGGCAGTCCGTTGACCGGTCCTGAGCAAGTTGTGGTCCATGCTTGCCGTGCGCGGATCACACGGTGTCCATCGTCATCGCAGTGTTCCGCTCAAGGGCCCGGCTGGCGCGGGCGCCGCGGACGCGGTCGGCGGACGAACTCGCCGCCACACGCACCACGCCGGTGCACGATCACCCTGTCGCACCGCTGGCGCGCCCCGGTGCCGATCCCGCATCGGGGCGACAACCGGTCATCGGCAGCTGCGGTCTGCGCCGCGCACGGCGCGTGCGGTCGACAGCCGACAGGTACTGTATGAAAATACAGTACACACCATGTCCACGCCCTACGCCGAACTTCACTGCCTGAGCCACTTCAGTTTCCAGCGCGGCGCCTCGTCGCCGGAGGAACTGGCCGAGCGCGCCGCCGCGCTCGGCTACACGGCACTGGCCATCACCGACGAATGCTCGCTGGCCGGCGTCGTGCGCGCCCACGTGGCGCTGCGCGCCCTGCCCGACCCGAAACCGGCGCTGATCATCGGCAGCGAAATCCGCCTGGCCGACGGACCCAAGCTGGTGCTGCTGGCGTGCAACCGCAACGGTTACGGCAATCTGGCCGAACTGATCACCCGCGGCCGCATGGCGGCTGACAAGGGCCGCTATCACCTGACACTGGCCGACCTCGACGCCGGCCTGGCCGACTGCATCGCGCTGCTGGCGCCGAGCGACGACGACATCGCCGACGCCGCAACGCTTATTGCGCACGGCTGCTGGCTCAAATCGCGTTTCGGCGAACGCGCCTGGCTGGCGGTGGAACTGCACCTGGGTACCGACGACTGCGCCAAGCTGGCAGCGCTGCAGGCGGCGGCCGACGCCAGCGGCTTGCCGCTGTGCGCCGCGGGCGACGTGCACATGCATGTGCGCCAGCGACGCCGGCTGCAGGACACGCTGACCGCCATCCGCCTGCACCGCACGCTGCCCGAATGCGGCGAACGGCTGTTTCCGAACGGCGAGCGCCACCTGCGCCTGCCGCACCGGCTGGCGCAGATCCATCCGGCCGAACAGCTGGCCGCGAGCGTGCACATCGCCGCGCAGTGCAGCTTCTCGCTCGACGAACTGCGCTACGAGTACCCGGAAGAGATCGTGCCGGCCGGCCATACACCGGCGTCCTGGCTGCGTCATCTGGCCGAACGCGGCTACGTCGAGCGCTGCGGGCAGATCCGTCGCGTGGTCAGGCTGGACGACGCCACCTTCGAACTGAAGGCGGGCAAGTTGCGCCAGCAGATCGAGGACGAACTGGCGCTGATCGCCGAGCTCAAGTACGAACCCTACTTCCTGACCGTGTACGACATCGTGGCCTGGGCGCGCAGCCGCGGCATCCTCTGTCAGGGCCGCGGCTCGGCCGCCAATTCGGCGGTGTGCTACTGCATCGGCGTGACCGAGGTCGACCCGTGGCGGGCCAACATGCTGTTCGGTCGCTTCATTTCGCGCGAGCGCAACGAAGCGCCAGACATCGACGTCGATTTCGAGCACGAGCGGCGCGAGGAAGTGATCCAGTACATCTACGGCAAGTACGGCCGCGACCGCGCCGCACTGGCCGCCAGCCTGACCTGCTACCGGCCGCGCTCGGCGCTGCGCGACGTCGGCCGCGCGCTCGGTTTCAGCGACGATGCGCTCGACCGTCTGACGCGCGGCCACATGTGGTGGGACGGCAAGCAGGTGCGCGAGGACCGCATGGCCGAAGCCGGCTTCAGCCCCGCCTCGCCGCACGTACGCCGGCTGATGGAACTGGCGAATGAACTGATCGGCGCGCCGCGTCACCTGTCGCAGCACGTTGGCGGCTTCGTCATCGCGCGCGGCCGGCTGTCGCGCCTGGTGCCGATAGAGAACGCCCGGATGCCGGATCGCTGCGTCATCCAGTGGGACAAGGACGACCTCGAAGCGGTTGGCCTGATGAAAGTCGATGTGCTGGCACTCGGCATGCTGACCGCGATACGCAAGACCCTGCAGTCGCTGGCGGCCTACGCCGACACTCACCCCGCGTCACCGGCGACAGGACCGGGACTGATACCCCGCAGCGTCGCCGACATTCCGCCCGAAGACCCGGCGACCTACGACATGCTGTGCCGCGGCGAATCGACCGGCGTGTTCCAGGTCGAATCGCGGGCACAGATGAATATGCTGCCGCGGCTGCGGCCGCGCCGTTACTACGACCTGGTCATCCAGGTCGCCATCGTGCGCCCGGGGCCGATACAGGGCGGCATGGTCCATCCCTACCTCGCCCGCCGCCACCTGCCGCCGGAACGGATCGACTACCCGTCGGACGAACTGCGCCCGGTACTCGAACGCACGCTGGGCGTGCCCATCTTCCAGGAACAGGTGATGCAGCTGGCCGTCGTCGCGGCCGGTTTCACGCCGGGCGAAGCCGACCAGATGCGCCGCTCGATGGCCGCCTGGCGACAGCGCGGCACGATGGAAAAATTCCAGCACAAGCTGACCGCCGGCCTGCTGAACAAGGGCTACACGCCGGAATTCGCCGAACAGATCTACCGCCAGATCGAGGGCTTTTCCGGCTACGGTTTTCCGGAGTCGCACGCCGCCAGCTTCGCACTGCTGGTCTATGCCTCGTCCTGGCTCAAGTGCCACCACCCGGCCGCCTTCCTGTGCGGCCTGCTGAACAGCCAGCCCATGGGCTTCTACGCCCCGGCCCAGCTGATCGCCGACGCGCGCACGCACGGCGTCGAGGTGCATCCGGCCGACGTGACGGTGAGCGGCTGGGACTGCGTGCTCGAACGTCCGTCGTCGTCGCGCGCATCCGGGCCTGCCGTGCGGCTGGGCCTGCGCATGATCAAGGGCGTGTCGCAGGACGCCATGCAAAGCCTGATCGCCGCCCGCGCAAAGACACCGTTCGCGAATGTCGACGACCTCGCCCGCCGCGCCCGGCTGGACCGGCAGCAGTTGCGCTGTCTCGCTGCCGGCGGAGCGCTGCAGCCGCTCGCCGGCAACCGCCACCAGGCACACTGGCAGGCGGCAGTGCGGCGCCCGGACGCACTGCTGGGCGACGCGCCGGTGAACGAAACGCCGCTCGCGCTGGCGGCACCGCACGAAGGCGAAGACATCGTCGCCGATTACGCCAGCCTCGGTTTCACGCTGGGCCGCCATCCGCTGGCGCTGCTGCGTGGCGAACTGGCCGCTCAGCGCTTCATCACCGCCGCCGAACTGCGCCGTCTGCCCGACCGCGCACTGGCCCGTGCCGCCGGCATCGTCACCTGCCGCCAGCGTCCGGGCACGGCGAGCGGCGTCATGTTCGTCACGGTGGAAGACGAAACCGGACTGGCCAACGTCATCGTGCACAAGGACGTGCAGGAGAAACAGCGGCACGAAGTGCTGGGCGCTACCCTGCTCGGCATCTACGGCCAGGTGTCGCGCGAAGGCGAGGTGATCCACCTGATCGCCCGCCGCCTGGTCGACCGCTCGGCACTGCTCGGAGCGCTGACGCCGCGCAGTCGGGATTTCCACTAGAAAGCGACTACAGTCCCGTCTTCCACGACCGTTCCCGCACGCCATGACGCCCGGCCAGCCCGCTCCCGACTTCGACGCCTTCGACCAGCACGGCCACCGCCACCGTCTCGCCGATTACCGCGGCCGCTGGCTGGCGCTGTATTTCTATCCGCGCGACGACACGCCGGGCTGCACGAAACAGGCCTGCTCCATCCGCGACGGTCGCGCCGACCTCGCCGCTCGCGGGCTCACCGTGCTCGGCGTGTCGGCACAGGGCAGCGCGGCGCACCGCGCTTTCACCGACAAGTTCGCCCTCGATTTCCCGCTGCTGGTCGATGACGGCCAGCGCATCGCCCACAGCTACGGCGCGCTCGGCAGCGGTCCGGCCGGACTGCTGCGCCGCTGGCTGGGTGCCTACCGGCGCATCAGCGTGCTGATCGACCCCGAAGGTCGCATCGCACACCTGATCGAACGACCCGACGTGAGCCGCCACGCTGACGAACTGCTCGGTCTGCTGCCGCCACGTTGAGCGCCCGCGCCACGGACGATTGTCATACGCCGTCCGGCATGTGGACGCTGCACCCGCCCGACGCTCTCGCACAAGACACTGATATTCCAGCCTTTCCGCGGCCCGCCCTCATGGCACGTCATCTGCTCCCCGCTGCACGGCGCGTCGTGCGCCGGACCGACGGGGAGGATGCATGCTGGCCTGGCTGCTCAGACGACATTTCTGGTTCGAACTGCAACGCATCGCCGACTGCGAATCGCGCGACGAGGACTACTGCCCGTCGCCACGCGGCAGCGCCAATGAGCGGCAGCTGCTGGGCACGCTGTCCCGCGTGTTCTCCGGTCTGCGCAACCGGGCACGCAACGCCGAAACGCGCGCGCACGAACTGGAACAGATGCTGGACGTGGCCGCCGACAACGCGCAGTCGCTGCGTCAGGAGCTGAGCGAAGCGAGCGCGCGCAGCAGTCTGATCGCCGCCGTGGTCGACGCCGGACTGTGGGAAGTCCGGCTGGGCGACGCCCGGACGCCTGACCTGAAACATCCGGTCTGGTGGTCGGACCGTCTGCGCAGCATGCTGGGCTACGACCACGACGACTTTCCGGATCGCCTCGACAGCTGGGCCTCGCGTCTGCATCCGGAAGACCGCAAGCAAGCACTCGACACGCTGGCGCGGCAATGGACCGACCGGCGCGACGGCGACTGGCCGGACACGCGCTACCGGATGGCACACAAGGACGGCAGCTACCGCTGGCTGCTGTCGCGCACCCGCACCGTGCGCGACGAACAGGGCGTCGTGCGCATCGCCGGCTCGCTGACCGACATCAGCCGCAGCCGCGAGGACGAGGCGAAACTCGACGCCGCGCTCACCCGTTTCGAACTGGCCAGCGACATGCTGTCGGACGGCATCTGGGACCTCGACGTGGTGGCCGGCGACCCGGTCAATCCGTCCAACACCTTCTGGTGGTCGACGCAGTTCCGCCGCCTGCTCGGCTTCGAGACCGAAGAGGAATTCCCGAACGTGCTCGACAGCTGGGCCTCGCGCCTGCACCCGGACGACAAGCCGGGCGTGCTCGAAGCTTTCACCCGCCACCTGATGGACCGCAGCGGCAACACGCCCTACTCGATCGACTACCGGCTGCGCTGCAAGGACGGTGTCTACCGCTGGTTCCGTGCCCGCGGCCGCACCCGGCGCGACGACCGCGGTACGCCGCTGCGCGTGGTCGGCGCGCTCACCTGCATCGAGGCCGAGCACAACGAGCACCATCTGCAGGAAGTCGAGGCGCGGCAGCGCCAGCAGCTCGGTGACAACGTGCAGAAGATACGCGCCATCGTCACCGCCATCCGCGCCATCGCCGACCAGACCAACCGGCTGGCGCTGAATGCGGCGATCGAGGCCGCGCGCGCCGGCGACGCCGGACGCGGCTTTTCGGTGGTGGCCGACGAGGTGCGCACGCTGTCGGAACGCACGCGCGAGGCGACCGAACAGATCGCCCGCATCATCCCCGACGGCGACTGACGACGGGCCGCGCGGCCCTCTTACTTGATCGAGAAGTCGGCGCGGTTCGGCGCCGTCTTCGCGTCCTTGCCGCCGGCCGGCTTGCTCCCCTCATCGGCCGGCTTGCCTCCGTCGGCGGCCGGCTCGCCTGCCTTGGGTGCCAGCACGAACAGGCGCGCGTCCTCGACCTTGGCCTTGCGCGTCAGGTAGTCCTTCACCGTCTGCGCACGCGCCAGGCCGAGGAGGCGCAGATCCTCGTCGCTGACTTCGGTATTGGTCAGGATGAGCTTTTCCATTTCCGGCACCGGCAGGTCCTTCGCCAGACCAACCAGATTGCGCGGCTTCGGGAAATCCGCCGCCTTGTAGACCGCCTTCAGCAGATCCGGATATTCCTCCGGCGACACCGTCGTGGTTTCGGCCGAGGCTTTGGTTTTCGCCGCCTTGATCGCACGTACCTTCTGCTCCAGCAGCGCGCGGCGGTAGCCTTCGATGTCGGTCGCGCGATCGGTGCGGCCGGTCACTTCCAGTTTCAGCGCCGGTCGGTCGGTCAGCGCCTTGCCCAGCGTGTCGAGCTTGCTGCGCGCGGTGTCAGTCAGCGTCGCGCGACCCGGCTCGAAGGCGACGTGATCGAGATCGGCCTCGGAGCCGAACAGCGAACCGAGCAGCGCGAACGGCGAAGTGACCGCCTTGACGATCAGGTTCACGATCACCTTGACGACGATGCCGCCGATGGAGAACTGCGGATCGGACAGCGAACCGCTGATCGGCAGATTGATGTCGATGACGCCGTTGCGGTCCTGCAGCAGCGACACCGCCAGCAGCACCGGCGCCTTGATCGCGTCCGGGCTGTCGACCTTGTTGCCGAAGGTGAGCTGATCGAGGATGACGTTGTTCTGGGCAGTCAGCTGGTCGTTCTCGATCTTGTAGGCAATGTTGACGCTGAGCTTGCCCTTCTCGATGCCGTAGCCGACGTACTTGCCCGAATAGGGCGACAGCGGCGCCAGCTCGATGCCACGCGCACTGGCCTTGATGTCGAGGAAGAGCGCCTCGGCCAGCGGATTGATGCGGCCGGTGATGTCGATCGGCGCCGAACCTTCGACCAGGCCGCGCAGTTCCACCTCGCCGGCGGTGCCGGATGCAGAACTGAGGCCGGATACGCGACCGCCCAGTTCGGACAGCTGGGCACGGTAGTTCGGCTTGATGAAGAAGTCGCTGAAATCGACGCGGCCGCCCTGCATCACGATGGTTTTCACGTCGATCGGCGGACGCGCCGCATTGATCATCTGTGCCAGTGCCGCGCTCTGGCTGCCGGAGGCCGGCGGCGCCGCCGGGCGGGCAGCCGGTGCCGGAGCAGGCTTGGCGGCCGGCGCGGCGGCCACCGGCGCGGTCGCAGCCGTCCCGTCCTTGCGTACCACGTCCTGCAGGTTCAGCCGGCCCTGCGGCGACACGATGATGCGAGCGAAGTAATCCGACAGCGCGACTTCGTTGATCGACAGTCCGGCCAGCAGATCGGGCTTGCGGCTGTCCAGCTTCAGCGCGATGCCGCCTGCGAACAGCGAGCGCCATTTCAGCAGGTCGGAGGCGTTCACCTTTTCGGTCAGGTGCACGTTCTCGACATTGGTTTCACCCTTCCACGCCAGTGTCCAGTCGCCGGTCGGCTGCGTCTGCAGTGCGAGGTCGCCGCGCAGGCTCAGCACGCCGGCGAGCAGTTCGGCATTCAACTTCTGCGCCATCCAGGGCTGGCCGACGAGCAGGTCGAGGCGGCGCGCATCGATCTTCAGATCGGCCTGTACCGGCGACAGCGAAAAGCCGCCCCGTACGCCGAACAGGCCGCCCTTGGCGTCACGAAAGCCGAGGTCCAGCTTCGATTTCTGCTTCAGGTCGGTGCCGACGTTTTCCAGCTTGAGCGACAGCCGGTCGAGCTCGACTACGGCCGGTGTCGTCAGCGTGCGGTCCTCGAAGCGGACCGCGCCGTCCTTCAGGTTCAGCGCCGACAGCTGCGCGGTCCATGCCGGAGCGGACGCCGCCGGCGCGGCAGGCCCCGCCGCCGCTGACGAGGGGCGCACCAGACCGGCGAGATCGATGTCGCCGTCGGCCTGACGCGCCGCGCGCAGACGCGGCTTGAGCAGATCCAGTGCGCCGACCGCGACCTTGCGCGTCGACAGGTCGATGCGCGCCTGGCTCACGACGATGTCGTCGGCCTGGGCGAAGGCGTTCTTCTCGCCGCGACGCGTGAGCTTGAGCCGGGCCACGCCCGCCTCGGTCACCAGCACCTCGCCCTGCGGCGCCCCGTCGGCCAGTCGCAGGCCGAAGCGCGTACCGATGCGCACGTCCGCCTGATCCACCGAGAAGTTGATCAGGTCGGCAAAGTAGGGGCTGAAGCGCGGCACCTCGACACCGCTCAGCGTCAGCTCGCCCTCGATGTCGGGCGCACTCGCGTGCAGCTTTGCATCGACCGCCAGCCGCGTATTGCCCTCGGCCTGCGCGGCGATCACCAGCGTCGCCGGGGCGTCGCCCTGCAGCGAGAAATCGCGCAGCACGATGTCCATCGGCTCGATCACGTAACTGAAGGGCTTGGCCGGCATTTCGTCGGTGAAGGCGACGCGTGCCTGCAGTACCTCCAACAGCCCGACCTTCACCTCCGGTACCTTCGCCGGCTCGGCCGGCGCCGTTTCCGGTGCCGCGGTGGCGCTCGGTGCAGGGCGCGGTCGCGCCAGCAAGGCCTGCAGGTTCAGCTTGCCATCCTTCGCGCGGGAAACCTCGAAATCGGGCTGATCGATGCGGATGCTGGCGATGTCGATCTTGCCGGCCAGAGGCTGGATCTCGTTCAGCACAACATCCAGCGCCGGCAGCTTGAACAGAGGACTGCCGTCACGGCTGTCGAGTTCGAAATCGCGCAGTTCCAAAGTGCCCTGCAGCACGATGCGCGGCGCGCCCTCCTTGTTCTGGCGGAAGCCCAGCTCGATGTCGGTGTCCAGCAGGCCGGAACTGATGCGGAAGCCCAGTGGCACCGGCGAGTACTCATCGAAGCGCGCGAGGTTGAGCGCGTTGAACTCGATCTTCATCGTCGCCTCGCGTTCGTCGATGAAGGGCCGCACCTTGCCCTTCATCGAGAACGGCGCGTCGTTGATGCGAGCCGCGATCGAGGGCTCGACGAACAGTTCGACGTCGGACGGCAGGTTGGACACGAAGGGCAGGCCGATCTGGATGTCGCTGATCGCATGCTTGCGCGCGAAGGGCTGGTCGTCGATATCGACGCGGCCGTCGCGCAGCACGATGTTGTTGATCGAGAAGCGCGCCGGTTCCTCACTCGGCGGCTGGTCGAGAATCTTCTGCAGCACGTCGCTGAAATTGAAGCGGCCGTCCTCGTCGAGACGCACGATGCGCAGCCAGGGCCGCTCCACCTGTACCGCCCGCACCACCGGTGCGCCCTTGAACAGCGACGCCCACTCGACATCAACGGTCAGGCTGTCCAGCGTCACCGCCTCGTCCTTGCCGTTGGCCTCCAGCAACTTCACTCCCGACACCGTCAGTTCCAGCGTATAGGGATTGATCGACACCGCCTGCAGCGTCAGCGCACGACCGAGGAATTCGGAACCGTGCTTCTCGGCCAGCGAACGCACCAGATGCGGCGCCGCGAACGCACCGAGCAGACCGAACAGCACGGTTGCAGCGACGATGCCGATGAAGGTCTTGCGTACGGCGGGACGGGAAAAGAGGGCGTTGAGCGACATGGGCAAGCGGATCCAGGCGGATGAACGGGGCGATTATGACGCGGGGCCGGCTGCAAGATGTCGTGCGGCCGCATCCAGCGCTTCGTCGAGCACGACGACGTATGCACGCAACGCGTCGGGCAGCTGTTCCGGCGACAGACTGGCGTCGCGCAGTGCGCGTTCCAGCCGCGCCGCCTCAACGCCGGCGCGGGCAAAACCGAGGTTCAGACAGACGCCCTTGAGCGCATGAATCTGGCGGACGATGTCGGCAGCCGGTTCGCCGACGCGCGCCGCCAGTGCGTCGCGCAGCGCCCTGACCTCGCCCAGCGTGGTGGCGAGGATTTCGCCGTAGAGCGCGAGATCGCCATCGAACTGCTGGCGCACGGCGACCAGATCGAGCGCAGGTCGCGCCTCATCGGTGACCGGTTCCGCGACGGGCTCGACCGTTGCCGGCGCCATGGTCTGCAGCACGTCGCCGCGGCCGGCGGCGGTGGTCGCCAGCACCCCGAGCAAGGCGTGCGCGTCGACCGGTTTGGTCAGGTAGGCACGCATGCCCAGCGCCAGGCACTCGTCGCGCTCCTCGGTCACCGCGTGCGCGGTCAGGCCGACGACGGGCGGCGCGGCAGCGCCCAGGCGGGCGACGATCTCGCGCGTCGCAGTCTTGCCGTCCATCACCGGCATCTGGATATCCATCAGCACCAGGTCGATGCCACCGGCACAGACGCGTTCCAGCGCCTGCCGCCCGTCGACGGCCTGCTCGGCGTGCGCGCCCGCGCGTTCGACCAGATGAACCGCCACCGTCCGGTTGACCGCGATGTCATCGACGACGAGCACGCGCAGATCGGCCAGCGAAACCGCGGATATCTGCTCGGCAGCCGTCGGCAGCGCACCGTCCTCCACCTGTTCGAGCCAGACCTCGGCCCAGAAGGTGGCGCCCTCGCCCGGCGCGCCACTGCCGCCGACACGACCGCCCATCGCCTCGGCCAGCCGTTTGCAGATGGTCAGGCCGAGGCCGGTGCCGCCGTGGCTGCGCACCACCGATGCGTCGGCCTGCACGAAGGGCTCGAACAGCGCGTCGATCTCGTCAGACGACACACCGCGACCGGTGTCGCGCACCGTCATGCGCAGGCGCACCCGCTGACCCGCCCGCTCGCACAACGCGACCTCGACGTCGACGCGACCGTGTGCGGTGAACTTCAGCGCGTTCGACACGTAGTTGTTCAGTATCTGCGCCAGCCGCGTCGGATCGCCGCACAGCGCCGGCGGCACTTCCGGCGCCAGCTTGAACGTCAGAGCGAGCGCCTTGTCCTGTGCCTGCGCGACAAACGAGGCGTGACAGGTTTCCAGCAGGTCGCCGATGGCGAAGGGAATGTGTTCCAGATCGAGCTTGCCGGCCTCGATCTTCGAGAAGTCGAGAATGTCGTTGACGATCATGCGCAGCTGACTGGCCGCGATGCGCAACTGCCGGCCATGCTCGCGCGCCCGTTGCGGGCTGTCGTTGTCGGCCAGGATGGCCGCCAGCCCGACCACGCCATTCAGCGGGGTGCGGATTTCGTGGCTCATCGCCGCGAGGAAGGCGCTCTTGGCGCGGCTGGCTTCGCGCGCATCGGCCACCGCCTGTTCGGCGCGCTGCAGCAGCGCCTCGCGCTCGTCCTCGCGCTGTTGCAGCGAACCGGCCATGCCGTTGAACGACTGCGCCAGAACCTGCAGTTCCTGCTCACCACTTTCGTCCACCCGCGCGTCGAGCTGGCCCGAAGCGATGCGCTGCGCGCCGTCGGACAATCGCCGGATGCCGTGCGCGAGCCAGTGGCTCAGCAGCCATGAGAACAGCGCCGCGAGCCCCATGCCGAAGACCGCGACGACGGCTGCGAGCCGCTTCGCCTGCGCCAGTTCGCTGCGCGCCTGACGGTTGTCGATGCCCAGTTGCACCTCGCCGATGCGCGCGCTGCCGGCCATGATGGGCGCACTGACGGCGAAGCTGTCGGAGCCCTCCGCCAGCGGGTCGCTGTCGGCGCTGAAGGTCCGCGCCAGCGCCGCAGCATCGCCCTTCGCCGCCACCTCGCGACCGTCCTGATCGAGCACCCGAACGAAAACGGCCTCACGCCGCGACACCAGATCCGAGGACACCGCTTCGACCTTGGCCAGGTCGCTTGCAATCAGGGCGTCGGACACGGCCGCCGAAAACAGCGACATCGCCATCTGCGCGCTGCGCTGGATCAGATCGGCCTGCGAACTGGCCATCTGGCCCAGCGCGCCGAATATCGTCACCGAAAGCGTCAGCGCCTCGATCAGGGCGATGCCGAGAATGGCCTTCCAGCGGAAGGACATGCGGCTGAAGGCGCGCATCTTCATCAACAGGAATCAGCGCACCGGTTCGGCCAGCAATGCATCGAGTACCCGGATATCGAGCGCACGTATCGGCTCCCAGTCCCGATCCTGCGCGCTCACGACGCCTTTGAAGCCGATCTGCTTCAGCAGTTCGGCGCCGGGCGCCGAACTGCCGACTTTCTGTATCGCGTCGACGAACTCCCTGCCCACCGACTCCGGCACACTCGGCAGACGGGCGAAGGCGTGCGGCGGGTACTCGGCCGAACGCCAGATGACGCGCATGCGATCGCGCACGCCGGGGTCGATGGCCTCCAGCGTGCGCTCGATGCCGCCGCCAGCGACAACCAGCCCGCGCGCAACATTCAGGTAAACGGAATCGTGCGAGGCAACGAAGCGCGGCTTCACCGAAATGCCGCCGCGCTTCAGTTCGGCCAGCGGAATGACGGTGGCGGCGAAAGCCGCCGGCGACGGAAAGGCGACCTCCTTGCCGTCCAGTTCCTGCACCGACGCGATGGCACTGTCGTTGCGGACGACGATCAGTCCGCGCAGCTTGCGGTCCTTCTCGCGAGCAAACGCCAGGTAGCCTGCAGCCTGATGAAACACCACGTAGTGATAGGGGTTCATGTAGGCGATCGCGTATTCGCCACGGGCCAGTCGCTTCTCGAACTCGGTGATGGTCGGCGCCGTCGCGAAACGGAATTCGCAGCCGCTGACGGCCGACACCTCGCGCAACAGCGGAATCCAGCCCTGCGCCAGATCGCTCGCCGCCTGCTGCGGCACGACACCGACGGTGATGACGCCGTCGAGCGCACAGGCCGCATGCAGCGCCGGCGCACCCGACAGACAAAGCAGCATCGCCAGTGCGGAGGCGGCGCGACGGATGGAGAGGACGGTCATCAACGGGCCCTGTGCTTACCGCTCGGCGGTGAATCCGCGGGGATGCGCATGCGCACGCCCTCGGCTGATTGAGGCCGATTCTAGCGCTCAAGTCGCCCCGTCGCGCTGCCGATACTCCACACGAACCCCGCAAAAAGACCAGCCCGCACACCGCCATGTCTGACCTCATAGGATCGGTCGCCAACCTGACCGGTTACCGCGATCGCGACCTCATCGACAGTACCTTCGTCTCGGTACTGGGTGACTGGCTCGACCCGATCGAACTGAATCTGTATCGCTGCGTCGGTGACGTCTCCGATCTGCGGCTGCTGCTGCAGGCAGGCATGGTCAAAGGGAGCGGCATGCGTGCCGGCGATCCGAGCTGGACGCCGCTCGATGCGCTCCCCGCCCTGTCCGCCCGCCCGCAGTTCGATCAGGCCTTCGGCTGCGACGAACCGTTGCTCGACCTGCCGATGAACGGGCACGACGGCCCATGGCTCAACCTCTTTCCGGTGTGGGCCGGCGCGCGGCGCTTCGGCATCATCGAACTGATCAGCGAACAGCCGCTGCTGCCGGTGCAGCTGCGCCTTGTGGAGGGCCTGCTGAAGATCTATCGCAACCAGATCAGCCTGCTCGACTACAGCGAACGCGACAGCCTGACCGGCCTGCTGAACCGCAAGACCTTCGACGAACAGTTCCTGAAATGTCTGGACACGATGGCGGGCAACGGACACGCCGCCGAGGGCTCGCCGAACTGGTGGCTGGGCGTCATCGACGTCGATCACTTCAAGCGGGTGAACGACACCTTCGGTCACCTGATCGGCGACGAGGTGCTGCTGCTGGTCGCACGCATCCTGCGCACCGCTTTCCACCACAGCGAATACCTGTATCGCTTCGGCGGCGAGGAATTCATCGTGCTGCTGCGTGCCGATAACGACGACGAAGCTCACCTTGCTTTCGATTTCTTCCGCCAGCAGTTGTCCGCCTTCGCCTTCCCACAGGTCGGCCATGTCACCGCCAGCGTCGGCTTCACCCGTCTGCGCTTGATGGACAATGCCAGCGGCTCGGTGGATCGCGCAGATCGCGCGGTCTATCACGCGAAGCACAACGGGCGTAACCAGGTGCATTCGTACGAAGCACTGGTCAAGGCGGGCGTTTTTGAGGAGGTGAACAACAGCGGCGAGATCGAGCTGTTCTGAACTGAGGCGGTTCAGCCTCAAGGCGATCCCGTTGCGGGACGCAGAAAACAAAAAAGGCCGCTTTCGCGGCCTTCTTCGTCAGCACCCTGCAGATATTGCAGAGCACTTTATGTTGGCGGAGTGGACGGGACTCGAACCCGCGACCCCCGGCGTGACAGGCCGGTATTCTAACCAACTGAACTACCACTCCAGTGTTGGTGCCGGCACTTCTTTTTCCGGACTTGCACTGCCAGCAAAAAACGCTGGCGTCCCCACGGGGATTCGAACCCCGGTACCTACCGTGAAAGGGTAGTGTCCTAGGCCTCTAGACGATGGGGACCTAGTTTTACCGCTATTTGCTGCTTTGTACTGCCTTCTCTCTCGCTTGGTGGAGGTAAGCGGGATCGAACCGCTGACCTCTTGCATGCCATGCAAGCGCTCTCCCAGCTGAGCTATACCCCCGTCGAAAGAGGAGCGCATTATAAACACTGTTCCGGGTTTGTAAAGCATCTCGCGCAATTATTTTTGTCGGACGTCGATCGACATTTCGGGGTCGTGACATCCGCATATCACATCGGCATTCACCCATCACACCGAGGTGCGTTGACCTTCGCTTACTGACCGGCGTCGGGCAGCACCTTGCCCGGATTCATCAAGCCATACGGATCGAATGCGCGCTTCACCGCCCTCATCATGTCCAGCTCGACCGTGCTCTTGCACGTCGCCAGCAGATCACGCTTGAGCTGGCCGATGCCGTGCTCGGCCGAGATCGAGCCACCGAGTGCGATCACCGTTTCATGTACCTGTTCGCTCGCCACCTTCGCGTCGGCGATCAGCCGCGCGTTGTCGGAGGCATCCGTGAAGGAGAGGTTGTAGTGCAGATTGCCGTCGCCGGCGTGGCCGAACACCACGACGCGCACGCCGGGCAGCGTGGCCTCGAGCTTCTCTCCGGCTGCCTCGATGAAGTGCGGAATGCTGCCGACCGGCACGCTGATGTCGTGCTTCACGCTGAAGCCCTCGATGCGCTGCGCCTCCGATATGTTCTCGCGCAGTGCCCACAGCGCCTTCGCCTGTGCGCCGTCCTGCGCGATCACCGCGTCGCGCACCATGCCGCGCTCGAGCAGCGCTGCCAGCATGTCGCCCAGCTTCGTTTCGAGCGTCGGGTCGTTGCCGGCGAGTTCAACCAGCGCGTACCAGGGCGCGGCGTCGGCAAGCGGGTCACGCGCTCCTGGAATGTGCTTCAGCACCATGCCCAGCGCCTCGCGACCGACCAGTTCGAATGCGTTCAGCAGGTCACCTGACTGTGCCTGCAGCGCGTGCAGCAGATCGATGCCGCGCTGCGGGCCGTCGAGTGCCACCCAGGCGAGCGCGGTGTTCACCGGCAGCGGCGCGAGCTTCAGCACGGCGGCGGTGATAAAGCCCAGCGTGCCCTCGGCGCCGATGAACAGGTGCTTGAGGTCGTAGCCGGTATTGTCCTTGCGCAGCGCACGCAGGCCGTTCCACAGCCGACCATCGGGCAGCACGACTTCGAGGCCGAGCACCTGTTCGCGCGCGTTGCCGTGGCGCAGCACATGCACGCCGCCGGCATTGGTCGACAGGTTGCCGCCGATCTCGCACGAGCCTTCTGACGCCAGACTGAGCGGGAACAGCAGGCCGGCATCACGCGCGGCGGCCTGTACCGCAGCAAGCGTGCAGCCGGCCTCGACCGTGATCGACGCGTTGTCGCGATCAAGCGCGCGGACGCGATTCAGACGGGACAGGCTGACCAGCACCTCGTAACGGCCCGCGTGCGGCGTGGCGCCCCCGCACAGGCCGGTATTGCCCCCCTGCGGCACCATGGGCAGCTGCGCCTCGTGACAGACGTGCACCACCTGCGTCAGTTCGTCGACCGTTGCCGGTCGCACGACGCACAGCGCCTCGCCGCGATAGCGGCCGCGCCAGTCGATGCAATACGGCGCGAGGTCAGCGGCAGCGGTCAGCAGCTGGCTGTCGCCGACCACGGTCCGCAGCCGCGCCAGTGCCGACACGATGCGTCCGTCCTCCATATCAGCTCCGGATCCCGTTCACGCTGTGCCGACGCACGGGCGGCTCATGGTCAGTCTTCGGTGATGACTTCGGCGTACAGGTCATGTACGTCGCAGTCCGTGATGCGCACACGCACGAAGTCGCCGACTTCCAGATCCTGACCGTCGAGGATGTGCACCAGACCGTCGATGTCCGGCGCGTCGCCTTCGGAGCGGGCGACCGCGCCGTCCTCGTCGACCTCATCGACCAGCACGATCATTTCGCGATCGATCTTCTCTTCCAGGCGCTGCGTCGAAATGTCTTCCTGGAATTCCATCAGGCGCTGACGGCGCTCTTCGCGTACCTCTTCCGGCAGCGCGCCCGGCAGGTCGTTGGCGCTGGCGCCGTCGACCGGCGAGTAGGCGAAACAGCCGACGCGGTCCAGGCGGGCTTCGCCGAGGAAGTCCAGCAGTTCCTCGAATTCCTGTTCGGTCTCGCCCGGAAAGCCGGCGATGAAGGTGCTGCGTATCGTGATGTCCGGGCAGATCGAGCGCCAGGCGCGGATGCGTTCGAGATTGTTCTCGGCATTGGCCGGCCGCTTCATCGCCTTCAGCACGCGCGGACTGGCGTGCTGGAAGGGTACGTCGAGGTAGGGCAGGATCTTGCCCTCGGCCATCAGCGGGATGATGTCGTCGACGTGCGGATACGGATACACGTAATGCATGCGCACCCACATATCCAGCTCGCCCAGCGCGTTCGCCAGGTCGTACAGCTTGGTGCGCAGCGGCTTGCCGCCCCAGAAGCCGGTGCGGTACTTCACGTCCACGCCGTAGGCGCTGGTGTCCTGCGACACGATGAGCAGTTCGCGCACGCCGGCGTCGCGCAGCGCCTCGGCTTCGCGCATCACATCGCCGATCGGCCGGCTCACCAGATCGCCACGCATCGACGGGATGATGCAGAAGCTGCAGCGGTGATTGCAGCCTTCGGAAATCTTCAGGTAGGCGTAGTGCGACGGCGTGAGCCGTATGCCCTGCGGCGGCACCAGGTCGGAGAAGGGATCGTGCGGCTTGGGCAGGTGGCGATGGACCGCGTCCATCACCTCTTCGGTCGCGTGCGGACCGGTCACCGCCAGCACCTGCGGATGGGCGGACAGCACCTGCTGGCGCTTGGGCCCTTCCGCCCCCATACAGCCGGTCACGATCACCTTGCCGTTCTCGGCCAGCGCCTCGCCGATCGCGTCGAGCGATTCCTCGACCGCGGCATCGATGAAGCCACAGGTGTTGACGACCACGACATCAGCATCGTCGTAGGTCGGCACGATGTCGTAGCCTTCGGAGCGCAGGCGGGTCAGGATGGACTCGGAGTCCGAAGTCGCCTTCGGACAGCCGAGAGAAACGAAGCCGACCTTGGGGGTCGGCTTCGTGGTGTTGCCAGATTCAGAAGTACGGGTCACGCCGCGTCTCCGCCGCAAAACCCAGCAGTTTACTTGTTTTGCGGGCCTTTATCGCCCCCCGGTCCGAAGCCGGGAAACTTGAAACCGGACATCATCGATCGGGTCTGCTGCTCGATCTGTTCCTGCATCTGCACGAACATGCGCTTGCTCTGCTCCATGTAGGCACCCATCATGCTCTGCATGGCCGGGCCCTGGAAGTTCAGAAACTGCGCCCACAGGTCCTTGCTCATCGCGTTGTTGTCGCCGTAGATGGCGCGCGCCTGGTCCTGGAGCTTGCTCTGCACGTCGGTGAAGGCCTTGATGTTGCCTTCGAGGTACTTGCCCATCATGCCCTGCATCGCATTGCCGTAGAAGCGGATCATCTGCGACAGCAGGTCGGACGTGAACATGGGCACGCCTTCGCTTTCTTCTTCGATGATGATCTGCAGCAGGATGCTGCGGGTGAGGTCTTCGCCAGTCTTGGCATCGACGACCTGGAACTCGGCATTCTCGAGAACCAGTTCCTTCACGTCGGACAGCGTGATGTAGGAACTCGTGCGGGTGTCGTAAAGCCGGCGGTTGGGATATTTCTTGATCAGCCTGTTGGTGGAACCGGTCCCCTCGCGGCTTTCGGAAGCGCTCATTGTGTGGTGTCCTCGCTCGTTTGAACTACCCCGGGGCGGTGTTTCCGCCCACTCTGTTTTGATCATACAGCAAGCAAAGGCCTTATGCGGCAGTGCCGCATAAGGCCTTGCGATACGTCACAAACCCAGTTTTACGGCAATTACTGGTAGTACAGGCCGCCGTTGATGTTCAGCGTCGCACCGGTCACGTAACCCGCCATGTCGGAGGCAAGGTAGGACACGGCAGCACCGATCTCCTCCGGCTTGCCCAGACGCTTCATCGGCACGGAGTCAATGATGCCCTGACGGATGTCTTCGCGGATCGCCATCACCATGTCGGTGCCGATATAGCCCGGAGCGATCGCATTGACGGTAACGCCCTTGGCGGCCATTTCGGCGGCCAGCGCCTTGGTGAAGCCGACCACGCCGGCCTTGGCAGCCGAGTAGTTGGTCTGGCCGGCCTGACCCTTGACGCCATTGACCGACGAAATGTTGATGATGCGACCCCAGCCGCGTTCGGCCATCTTGCCGGCGACGTGGTGCGTCACGTTGAACAGGCTGTCCAGGTTGGTGGTCAGCACCGCATCCCACTGGGCCTTGTCCATCTTGGAGAAGAACTTGTCACGGGTGATGCCCGCGTTGTTCACGACCACATCGACCGGGCCGATGTCCTGCTCGACCTTGTCGATCATCGCCTTGCAGGAATCGTAGTCGGACACGTCGCCCTCGGCGGCTTTCATTTCAAAGCCTTCGGCCTGCATCTTGGCCAGCCATTCGTCCTTTTGGGGGAACGCGGGCAGACAGTTCGCCACGACGGTGTAGCCGTCCTTGGCCAGTGCCTTGCAGATTGCGGTACCCAGACCGCCCATACCCCCGGTAACCAGGGCAACTCGTTTCGTCATGACTTCTCTCCCAGCCAGCTGCGTGAAAAACCCTCCACCCCCGCCGGACGAGGTGGAAGGCGTGCGCGGACCTCCGCGCAGGCGGTCAGGACATGTGCTGACCGCCGTTGATCGCAATGTTGGCGCCAGTGACGAAAGCGGCTTCGTCCGACGCCAGGTAGGCCACCAGGCCTGCAATCTCTTCCGGCTTGCCCAGACGCGATACCGGGATCTGCGGCAGGATCTTCGAGTCGAGGATGTCCTGCGGGATCGCGGTCACCATCTTGGTACCGATATAGCCCGGCGAAATCGTGTTCACGGTGACACCGGCGCGCGCCACTTCCAGCGCCAGCGCCTTGGTGAAGCCGTGCATGCCGGCCTTGGCGGCCGAGTAGTTGGTCTGGCCGAATGCACCCTTCGAACCATTCACCGAAGACACATTGATGACGCGGCCCCACTTGCGCTCGGTCATGCCGTCGATGACCTGCTTGGTCATGTTGAAGCAGGAGTCGAGGTTGGTGCTCATCACCACGTCCCAGTCCGCCTTCGTCATCTTCTTGAAGGTCATGTCACGAGTGATGCCGGCGTTATTCACCAGCACATCAACCGGACCGACTTCCTTCACCACCGTTTCGACACACGCCTTGCAGGAGTCGAAATCCGACACGTCGCACGGGTAGGCCTTGAAGCCATAGCCCATGTTGTTCATGGTCTGCAGCCATTCGGCTGCCTTCGTATTGCCAGGACTGTGTGTGGTCACCACGCGGAAACCCAGTGCCGCGAGCTTGATGCAGATCGCTTCACCCAGTCCTCCCATACCGCCTGTTACCAGTGCGACTCGCGTCATTTCCTTGTCTCCTTTTATTAGTCGAGGGTATGTCTTCCGCAGCCCCCCTCATGAGGCTGCCATGCGTTCAATTCGTTGCGCTGCCTTTCACATAGCGCCCGGGTGCGGGCTCGATCACCTTGTATTGCGCGTTGCCCGCTCGTGACGGGGGCGCGACCTTCTTGCCTGACTTCGCAGTCAGCCACTTGATGTAATGCTTCCACCAGCTGCCCGGCTGTTCGCCGGCATTGGCCCGCCATTCCTCGGCGGTCGATTCGTTGCCGCCAACCCAGTGCGAGCGCTTGTCCTTCGAGGCCGGATTGATCACGCCGGCCACGTGGCCGCTGGCACCCAGTACGAAGGTGGTGTCGCCGCCAAGCAGCTTGCGCACCAGATAGGCACCGGTCCACGGCACGATGTGGTCTTCCGACGTGGCCAGCAGGTAGGCCGGCATGTCCACCTTGCCCAGATCCGCCTTGACGCCCAGCATTTCGAGTTTACCCGGCACGCGCAGACTGTTTTCAAGGTAGAGGTTGCGCAGATACCAGGCGAGGAAGGGGCCGGGCAGGTTCGTGCTGTCGCAGTTCCAGTGCAGGATGTCGAAGGCCGGCGGCGTTTCGCCCTTCAGGTAGTTGCCGACCACGTAGTTCCAGATCAGATCGTTCGGACGCAGGCTGCTGAAGGTCTGCGCCAGTTCGCGCCCCGGCAGCAGGCCACCGCGGCCTATCGTGTGCTCGCGCGCCGCGACCATGCCTTCGTCGACCAGGCAACCGATCTCGCCGGCATCCGAGAAATCGAGCAGCGTGGTCAGCAAGGTCATGCTGGCAGCAGGCTTTTCGCCACGACCGCAGGCTACGGCCAGCGCCGAGGCGAGTATCGTGCCGCCGACGCAGAACCCCATGGTGTTCGGCTGCGCATCTCCGCTGATGTCGCGCACGACATCGAGCGCGGTCAGCGGCCCGAGGCGCAGATAGTCGTCCCAGGTCAGCTGGGCCAGCGTCTGATCGGGATTGCGCCAGGAAATCAGGAACACGGTGATGCCCTGCTCCACCAGGAAACGCACCAGCGAGTTCTCCGGCTGCAGGTCCATCAGGTAGTACTTGTTGATGCAGGGCGGCACGATCAGCAGCGGCTTGGCGTGCACCTTGTCGGTCGTCGGCGCGTACTGGATGAGCTGTATCAGCTCGTTCTCGAACACCACCGAACCTTCGGTCACGGCAAGGTTTCTGCCCACTTCGAAGGCACCGGGCGCCGACATCGAAATATGGCCCTGCTGCAGGTCGCGCAGCAGGTTCTCCAGACCGCGGCGGATGCTTTCACCCTCGGTGCGCAGCGCGGTTTCGACGAATTCCGGGTTGGTGGCGGCGAAATTGGCCGGTGACATCGCCTCGATCATCTGTTTCGACAGATAGCGCATGCGATCCTTCGCACGCCCGTCGGCCACCGGCGTCGCTTCGACGCAGGCGCGCATGAACTGCGCGTTCAGCAGATAGGCCTGACGCAGATAGTCGAAATAGGGGCTCTTGGTCCACTCCGGCGCGCGGAAACGGCGGTCGGTGGGGTCGGGCTGCACCACGGCCGGCGCCGGTCCGTCGTCCGGTTTGCGCTGGGCGAAGGCCTGCCAGAGCCGGTGCTGGCTTTCCAGCCACTGCTGATGAAGTTCGGAGAAACGGGCGGCCTCGGGCGCCGCGAAAGCACTGCCGTTGAGCGGTGTGTGTGCGGCCAGCGTACTCTGCTGGCGTGTCATGAATTCGCTGAAGTTCTTGCCCATCGCGGCCATGATGGCCGTCCAGTCGGGCTGCACGGCCTCGTTGCGAGGCGGGACGGACTTTCCGGGTGCTGCCGAGTCACTGCTCATCAAACCAAACCCCAGTCGTTCTTATTCAGATGCAACGCGATGGCGTCGTCGGGAATCTGCGTCTATCGTGCCGGTCGCAATCGCGCCAGGCGAGCATAACAGCGCATGCCGGCTGACGCGCGCGCTATGGGTGCGACCACCCGGCACACGCAACACGACTGGATTGTTGCATCGCACAAAATAGCTGTCAATCCCGCCCGTCCGCACCAGGCACGGGCCAACGAAACGCGCTGCAGGAAAGGATTCCCCGCATGTACATCATTGCGATTGCGTGGCTGTACGTGGTGCTGATGATGGCCGTGACAGAGCACAGCATCGTCGCCGCCGTGCTCACCGTGCTTTTCTACGGCGTCGCGCCGCTGGCGCTGTTCCTGTGGATTTTCGGCACGCCGGCGAGGCGGCGCGCGGCCGCGCGGCGGCCGCAACCGGAGGAGGACGGATCAGTGATGGGCGAAACCGTCGACGAAGTGGTGGATCAGCACGATGCTGCCGACGCCCAGCGAAATCAGTAGCACCTGCTGGATGGTGGCGCCGATCTCGGCGCGCTTGTGCAGACCGGGAATCAGATCGGCCACCGCGACATAGATCATGCTGGCCGCCGCAATGCACAAAAGATAGGGCACGGCGCCGCTCACGAGCGACAGTGCGAAGTAGGCGCCGACCGCGCCGACCAGGGTCGCCATGCTGGACAACAGGTTGAAAGCCAGCGCGCGCATGCGGCTCATGCCCGAATGCAGCAGCACCAGGTAATCGCCCACCTCCTGTGGAATTTCGTGCGCGACGATGGCGGTGGCGGTAACGATGCCAAGCGGAATGCTCTGCGAGAAGGCGGCGGCAATCAGCACACCATCGACGAAGTTATGGAAGGCGTCGCCGATCAGGATGAGCGAGGCTGCGCGCGCGCCGTCGCCGCCATGACCGTGATCGTGGTGTGTCAGCGCGGCGTGGTCGTGGTGAGCGTGGTCGTGCCCTGCGTGCTGCGCCAGTTCCGCCGGATCGTGCGCCTCGCAACTGACCTCGTGGCAGTGCCGCCACAGCACCAGTTTCTCCAGCAGGAAGAAACCGAGGATGCCCGCCAGAAGCAGACTGGTGGCCAGTTCTACGCTGCCGATTTCCTCGATCGCCTGCGGCAGCACGCCGAGCAGGGCGGCGCCAAGCAGCGCGCCGACCGAGTAACTGATGAGCATCGGAATGCGCTGAAGATTGACGGCCATGCCGAACAGCGCGGCGGCACAGACGCTGATCGCACCGCCGACGAAAGAGGCAAGTACGATCCAGGCAAGGACAGACATGGGGGATTCGAAACTGAAAACGGTCTCTTATTATCCTTGATACGACGGTTCCGCGGCGAACGGGGTCGCACGATCTGCGATCCAGATCAGGCTGGCCATGCGTCCGCAACGGCCGTCGCGCCGGTAGGAATGGAAAAGTCCGCCCTGGCTCACGGTGCACAGCCCGCCGCCGTACACGGCCTGCACGCCCGCCGCTTCCAGCTCCAGCCGCGCCAGCGCGTAGATGTCGGCATACAGTCGATCGCCCGAACCGGGGCGAAATGCGCGCGCTGCGCCGCGCAGCCGTTCGACGAATGCGGTACGCACTTCCGGCCCGACCTCGAAGGCGTCGGGGCCGATGGCCGGGCCGAGCCAGGCCATCAGCTCGGCCGGCGAACCCATGCGCTCGACCGTACGCGCCAGCACGCCGGCGGCCAGCCCGCGCCAGCCCGCGTGCGCCGCTGCCACCACGCTGCCCTGGCGGTTGCAGAACAGTACCGGCAGACAATCCGCAGTCATCACCGCGCAGACGCGGTTCGGCCGGTGCGCGACCGAGGCGTCGCCGGTACCGCAGCGCTGACGGTCCGCGTCGAGCACCTCCACGCCGTGCACCTGATCCAGCCACAGCGGCTCGGCCGGCAGGTGAGCGCGCAGCAGCGCCCGGTTGTCGGCCACTGCCTGCGGATCGTCGCCAACGTGGGTCGCCGGATTGAACGGTCCGAATGGCGGCGCGCTGACACCGCCCAGCTTCGTCGTGACACAGGCGCGCACCGACGGCGGTGCGGGCCAGTCGGGCAGGATCAGTGGCAGCGCGGCAGGCCTGCTCACGTGGCTATCCTCAGCCCGGCAATCAGGCCTTCCATATCGGCCGGCAGCGGCACTTCCCACTCGACTTCGTCGCCGCTCTTCGGATGGATGAGTCCGAGCCGCCAGGCATGCAGCGCCTGGCGCGAGAAGCGTTCGGCCACGTTGCGCGGCGCATAGACCTCGTCGCCGAGCAGCGAGTGACCGATGTGCGCCATATGTACACGTATCTGGTGCGTGCGCCCGGTTTCCAGCCGGCACTCGACCAGCGTCGCGCCCTGCAGATGTTCGCGCACGAAATAATGGGTACGCGCTGGTTTGCCGCCCGCCTGCACCACGGCCATGCGGGTGCGCTGTACCGGATGCCGGCCGATGGCGGCATCGACCGTACCGTCCGTCCTCAGGTCGCCGGCCACCACGGCGAAATAGCGGCGCGACACGGTGCGCGCCTGCAGCTGGCGCACCAGATCGGTCTGCGCTTCCAGCGTGCGAGCCACCACCAGCAGCCCGGTGGTGTCTCGGTCCAGCCGGTGCACGATGCCGGCGCGCGGCACCTGTGCCAGTCCGGGCACGCGATGCAGCAGCGCATTGAGCAGCGTGCCATCCGGCACGCCATTGCCCGGGTGCACCACCATGCCGGCCGGCTTGTTGATCACCAGCAGCGTGTCGTCCTCGAACACCACGTCGAGCGGGATATTCTGCGGCGCGTGCACGGTATCCGCTGGCAGGCTGCCGGGGTCCAGTTCGAGGCGTTCGCCGGTGAAGGTGCGACGGCGCGCGTCGTCGCAGGCCTTTCCGTCGACCCGCACCCTGCCCTCGCGCAGCCAGCCCTGCAGGCGGCTGCGCGAATACTGCGGCCAGACCCGGGCGAGCACCGCGTCGAGCCGGTCGCCGACCACGCCGGCGGGCACCGTCGCGCATATCGGGACTTGAGGCCGGTTCGCGGGCTGCTCGGCGATATAATCGTCGTCTTGCGTATCTTCCAGGGTCAAAGCGGTCATGTGGCGTAGTGTAGCGATACTGTGGGTGGCTCTGGCCGCCGGGTGCGGGCTCCTTCCCGATAAGATCGACGAAACCGCCAACTGGTCCGCCCAGCGCCTCTACACCGAGGCGAAGGAGTTGATGGGCGAAGGCTCGTACGAACAGGCGATCAAGCTGTACGAGAAGCTGGAAGCCAAGTTCCCGTACGGCCGCTATGCGCAGCAGGCGCAGATCGAAGTTGCCTACGCCTATTACCGCCAGGGCGAGCGCGTACAGGCCGTCGCCGCCTGCGACCGCTTCATCCGGCTGCATCCGAACCACCCGAACGTCGACTACGTGTATTACCTGCGCGGCCTCGTTCACTTCAACGAAGACCTCGGCGTGATGAGCGTGCTGTCGCGCCAGGACATGACCGAACGCGACCCCAAGGGCCTGCGCGATTCCTTCGATGCCCTGAAGGAACTGGTGACGCGCTATCCGGAAAGCAAGTACACGCCGGACGCAACCATCCGCATGAACTACCTGGTCAATTCGCTGGCGGCGCACGAAGTGCACGTGGCGCGCTACTACATCAAGCGCGGCGCCTACCTTGCTGCGGCCAACCGCGCGCAGTTCGCGGTCAGCAACTATCAGCAGTCGCCGGCGGTCGAAGAAGCACTGTATATCCTGATGGTGGCCTACGATTCGCTGGGGCTGACCGACCTGCGCGACGACGCCCAGCGCGTCATGCTGAAGAACTATCCGCAGAGCGACTTCCTCGCGCGCGGCTTCAAGCGGCCGGGTGAGGACGACCCCTGGTGGAAGCTCTGGTAGGCATCGACTTTCGACACAGCAGGAGAACGTTCATGTACAGCAAGGTATTGCTCGCCTACGACGGTTCCGAATCGGGTCGCCGCGCACTGCTCGAATGCGCCGACATCAACGACCTGCTGCACGCCGAAATACACCTGCTGGCCGTCGCGCCGATCGCCGCGACGCTGTTCGTCGCTGAAGGCTTCGTCGCCGACGTGCCGCAGGAGGAAGAAAACGAGCGTTTCGCCGACGTGCTGAAGGAAGGCCTGGACCAGCTGAAAGCGCGCGGCGTCACTGCCGAAGGTCATCTTGTCACCGGCGACGCCGTGCGTGAGATCAGCCGCCTCGCGCACGAACTGCGCATCGACCTGATCGTGATCGGCCACACCCACCATGCCTCGCGTCTGGAGCGCTGGTGGAAGGGCTCGGTCGGTGCCTCGCTGGTCGAGGAAGCGCCGTGCAACATCCTCATCGTGGTACAGCCATCGGCATGAACGCAGCACGCGCGCCCTCGGCCGCCGCCCGCGACGGCGAGCGCGACTGGCAGCAGTATTCGGTGCTGGTCGTCGACGACGAAGAGGGCATGCGCAGCTTCATCAGCCGCGCGCTCGGCTCGCGCTGCGGCCTGGTCGAGACCGCGGGCAGTGTCGAGCACGCGCAGCAGCTGTTCGCGCGGCTGCACTTCGACCTCATCATCCTCGACATTTCGCTGCCCGGTCGCAGTGGCCTCGAATGGCTCAACGAACTGCGTGAGCAGGGTCAGCAGTGCGATGTCATCCTGATCACCGCCTTCGCCGACATCGAAACCGCGATCAACGCGCTGCGCGCCGGCGCCTCGGATTTCATCCTCAAGCCCTTCCGCATCGACCAGATGATGAATGCAGTGGACCGCTGTTTCGACCGCGCCGGCCTGCTGCGCGAGAACTATGTGCTGCGCCGTGAGATCGCGCGCCAGACCGAGGGCGTCGAGGGCATGGTCGGCGAATCGCAGCCGGTACGCGAACTGGCCAGCGTGCTGCGCCGCGCCGCCGCGATGCCCAGCACGGTATTGCTGACCGGCGAATCCGGCGTCGGCAAGGAAGTGGCCGCGCGCGCGCTGCACCAGATGAGTCCGCGCGCGGCCGCCCCCTTCGTCCCGGTCAATTGCGGTGCGATCAGCGCCGAGCTGATCGAATCCGAGCTGTTCGGCCACGTGAAGGGTGCCTTCACCGGCGCGCAGGACAACAACCCAGGCCTGCTGTTCTACGCCCAGGGCGGCACCCTCTTCCTCGACGAAATTTCCGAACTGCCGGCGGCGATGCAGACCAAGCTGCTGCGCGTGCTCGAGGACCGCATGATCCGCCCGGTCGGTTCCACGCGCGAAGTGCCGGTGGATATCCGCGTCGTCGCCGCGACCAACCGTGACCTTGCGACCGAAGTGCGTGCCGGCCGCTTCCGCCAGGATCTGTTCTACCGGCTCGACGTCGTGCGCATCACCATCCCGCCGCTGCGCGAGCGGCGCGAGGACGTGAAACTGCTGGTCGCCCACTTCATGGCCCAGCTGTCGTCACGACTTGGGGTGGCGCCCATCCCGCTCGACCGCGACACCATCACCCGCATGGCGACCCACGACTGGCCGGGCAATATCCGCGAACTGCGCAACCTGGTCGAACGCGCCCTCATCCTCGGCTACTTCCCCACCGACGCCTTCGGCACCCTCACCCCGCCGCGCTCAGCAGAACCGGCTGCCGCGCTGGAGGACGTCGAGCGCAAGCACATCCTCGACGTGCTCGCCGCCTGCGGCGGCAACAAATCCGAAGCCGCCCGCCAGCTCGGCGTATCCCGCAAAACCATAGAACGCAAATGCGCGCAGTGGGGTGTCGCCGGATAAAAGCGACGCACTGCGTCGCTCCGGCGACACGGGTCGGCTATGCAAAGCCGACCTCCCACATAAAGGATAGAGGCGACGCATGCGTCGCCTCTGCGAGACGGGTCGGCCATGCAGGGCCGACCTCCCACACTAGAGGTTTAGCGACGCACTGCGTCGCTCCGGCGACACGGGTCGCCTGTGCAAAGCCGACCTCCCACACTAGAGGTTTAGCGACGCAGTGAGTGAGTCCGACATCCGGGCCTCATCCAGCACAGCGCAAACCGGTCGCGAACGCCGGTCAGGCGATCAGGCTGCCAGGCACTGCGCGTCGGCCAACGCCTGACGCACGGCAACGACCGCACGGGCATCCAGCGCCTGCGCCCTCGCCTGCTCCGCGCACAGCGCGCCGCGGAAACCGAGATAGTCCGGCGCGAGTCGCGCCAGCGGTGCGATATGGCCCACCCGCAGCGAACCCGCCAGCCCGCACAGCAGTCCCCGCGCTCGGGCGCGCTCGACGAAGGCGGCGAGCCAGTCGCTGCCGACGACGTCGGGCAGACTGTGGCCGGTCTTCAGTGCGGTATCGACCATGACGCCGTCGAAGCCGGCATCGGCCACCGCATCGACCAGTTCGAGCGGCGGCGCGAGGTCGGCGAACATGACCGCGATGCGCCGCGCACCGGTCAACGGCTCAAGACCACCGAGGCAGGCGCGCACGGCTGCGTAGTCGCGGCCGCCCTGCTGCCAGGTCGCCGGAAACAGACCCGCCTTGACGTAATCGACGCCAGTAGCGGCAATGTCGGCCATGGCGGCCTGCACGGCGTGTGCGTCCGGTTCGATATTGCCGGCGGTGGCGCTGGTGAGCGCACGACCGCCGACGAAGGCGACGACGTCGCGGATCACCGCTGGCGGCAGTGCGCCGAGCGCGCCGTCGGCCGGCTGCTTCAGGTCTATCAGGTCGACCCCGGCATCGAGCACGATGCGCGCCTCGTCGAGGTCGCGCACGCTGGCCAGCATGCGGATCACGCCTGCGCTCCGGCGCGGTGCGCGGCGATGCGTTCGATCAGCCAGCCCCAGGCTTCGAGTTCGGCCGGGCCCGCGGTCTTGTCGATGGCGATCTGGAGGTAGGCCAGTTCGGCGTCGATCTTGTCGATCGGCAGCATGTGCAGACGGCTCACCAGGATGGCCGCCTCGATCACGGCGGAACGCGCGCGGTTGAAGCCGGGGAAGGCACCATGGCTTTCCTCGTGCACGGTGCGGCAGAACAGGCGCGGGCGCACCGCGTCCTCCTCGACCTCGACCAGTTCGAGTTCGCGGTGAGCCAGCGTATTCACGAGGCGGGCACAGCCTATCTTCTCGGCCGCCTGCACCGGCCAGTCGCGGCGGCCCGTCAGCGCGCCGGCGAACACGCGTACGTCATCGGTGTAGTTCACCACCGCAATGCGCGTGGCCAGCACATTGTCCAGCGTGCCCGACGGACGGAAGGGCGCGAGCACGGTCAGCCCGCGTTCCTCGCGCACGCCCAGCGGCGTGATGTGGGTGCGACCCTGCACGTCCACGGTGGTCAGTATGGTTTCCCAGATCATGCTTGGTCCTGTGTGTCGTCGGCCGGCGGCGGCGCGTCCGTCTGCCTGCGCTTCGTCTTGCGCTGCAGCGTGGTGCCGGGCGCGCAGTGCGCCATCAGATCCTGCTCCTTCTTCTCGACCGCGGCGCCCCACTGCAGTTCTTCGTCCTGCGCGTAACGGCGGCCGAGCTGCCAGGCGATCTGCGCGCGCGCCAGTTCGACGCCGAGGTAGAAGGCGTGTGCGCCGTCCTCGGCGACATTCAGCCCGGGGTAGAGCGCGAACGGATCGGTATGCACCTGCAGGCCGTCGCGGTTGTAGATGTGTATGCCCTGCTCGCTCACCTGGATGCGGAAGTTCGGGTCGCGCACGGTGGCGGCGATCTCGGCGATTTCCTGCGGTGTGTCGGGAAACGGGCGGCGCTGATGCGTGGTCATCAGGTCGTCGGAATAGTCGCGCGGCAGCGCGTTGTCCTCGCGCGCGGCGAACATGACGCGCCGTGCGATGTCGGCTTCCTTCACTGCGCGGCGCGCGTGCGGGCTCACTTCGGTCGCCAGCACGGCACCGATGCGCAGCTCGGAAATGATGCCGAACAGCAGCGCGTTGATGCCGCTGGTATCGGCATCGGTCAGTTCGGTCAGGTTGCCCACGCCCATCATGACCGGAATGTCCGGGTGGCTGCGCCGCAGTTCGTGGTAACGCACGATGGACGCGGTGAAACCGAAGTGTATGGGCTCGACGATGGGGTCGGCGTAGAAGGGCAGGCCGCGCGCCGTCATGATGTCCACCGCTTCGCGCAGCGAATCGAGATCGCCCGGCGTGTCCGGAATCAGCACCGGAATCGCGTCGACCTCGTCGGCCACCCACAGCGTGCTCTTCTTCAGGCTCAGCAGGTAGTCGGCACCCGCGTAGGCGCCGCGCAGCAGGTCGTCGGTATTGAGCGAATCGATGCTGACCTGGAAGCCCTCGGCCTTCAGCGCACGGATGCAGTCCTCCATGTGCGGGAAGGGGGTGTCCGGCAGGCAACCGATATCGATCACGTCGGCGCCGTCGCGGCGGTAGCGGCGCGCGGTGGCGAGCACGGTGTCGATGTCGACCTGCGGCGCATCGACGATTTCGGCGAAGATGAGCACGTCGTGCTGTGTGAGTTCGCGCTTCTTCGCCTTGCGGCCGAAGTGCTGCGGCAGGTCCTTCACTTCGTCCGGTCCGCGCTGCACCGGAATGCCGAAGTGCTGCGACAGCGCGTCGAGGTCGCCGCGGCAGCGGCCGGGCACGATGATGCGGTCGGCATCGACCGGCACCGGCACGCGGCGGCGGATCAGCTCGGCCGTCATCAGCCCGGCCACGTTGATGCCGACGTCGAGCACGCGCGCCTCGAAAGGCAGCGGCTGCATGTCATCGAGGATGCGCTGCAGGCTCTTCAGCGCCAGATGCCCGGTCAGGAAGAGGATGCGTTCGGCGCGGACGTCTTGTTCAGGCATGCCGGAGTTCGTCGCTCATCGAATCGTCGATCGCGCGATCAACGACCGACGGCCGCAAGTCTCTGCCTGAGCGCGCTCTGCAGTTCCTCGACGCTCTTCACCACGGTGACGCCTTCGAAACCGGCCAGGCGCCCGGTGTGTTCGAGATCGATCGAGCGCGGGTACAGCGTCACCCATTCGCTCGGCGATTCGGTGATCACCACCGGTTCGTTGTCGCAGGCAAAGACGATGATGGGAATGCGCAGCTTGCCGGCCTGGGCGAAGATGTTGGTGACCAGCGTGTCGGAAATGCCGAGCGCGCACTTGGCCACCGTGTTCGAGGTCGCCGGGGCGATCACCACGGTGTGGTACTGCCCCTGGTAGAACAGCCCGACCGGCGCCGCGCTCGCCGTGCTGTCGCGGAAGATGCGGTAACGCTTCTTCATGTCGGCCAGCGGGTAGCCATACATGTTCAGCACTTCCTCGCCGGCACGCGACATGAACAGGTCGATGCGGTCGAGCGTGTCGGCGAACTCCAGCGACTCCTTCAGGAAGTGGCCGGAACCGGTCAGCCCCCAGGCGATGCGCGCATCCGGCAGGACCTCGGCTTCGTCCGGGATGTCGTTCAGGCGCGGATCAGTAGCCATCGCCGGCCTGCGTGTCGGTGTCGATGTCCAGACGTTTCATCTTCCGGTAGACGGTGTTGCGGCTGACGCCGAGTTCGCGCGCCAGTCCGGCAATGTTCCAGCGGTGGCGGCGCAGCTCCGACAGCAGCGCGTCGCGCTCGGCCGACTGCAGCGGATTGAGGTTGCTCGGCGTCGAATGCACGGGCTCGCCTGCCGTGTCGGTCGGGTGGGCGGCCGGTGCGACGGCGGGCATCGGTTCCGGCGCGTCCATCAGTTCCGGCGGCATGTCGCGCAGCGTGATTTCCGGGCCGTCGCACAACGCGACCAGCGTGCGCAGCACGTAGCGCATCTGGCGGATGTTGCCCGGCCAGCGGAAGCGGTCCAGCACCTGCATGGCCGCCTGACCCAGCCGTATCGGCGGGTGCCGGCCGGCGCTCTCCTCGGTCAGGCAGCGCTCGATCAGCGCACGGCGGTCGGTGCGGTCGCGCAGCGCCGGCAGCGTCACTTCCATGCCGCGCAGCCGGTAGTAGAGGTCCTCGCGGAAGCTGCCTTCGCGCACCATGGCGCGCAGGTCGCGGTGCGTCGCGCACACCAGCTGCAGATCGACCGGCACCGCGTTCTCGCCACCCAGCGGCGTCACCTTGCGCTCTTCCAGCACGCGCAGCAGGCGTGCCTGCAGCTGCAGCGGCATGTCGCCGATCTCGTCGAGGAAGAGCGTGCCGCCGTCGGCCTGCAGCACCTTGCCGCGACGGCCGTCGCGATTGGCGCCGGTGAAGGCGCCCTGCTTGTAGCCGAACAGTTCGGATTCGATCAGGGCTTCCGGCAGCGACGCGCAGTTGATGGCGACGAAAGGCCCGCGCGCCCGCTGGCTCGACGCGTGGAAAGCGCGTGCGAACACTTCCTTGCCGGTGCCGGTTTCGCCGGAAATGAGCAGTGGAATGTCGCGATCGAGGATGCGCATCGCGCTGTGCACATTGCCGGCCATGCGCAGGTCGCCGAGATCGAGCTCGGCCAGTGCCTGCGCGGCCGATGCCGAATCGGTGCCGCGGGTACCGGCCTGGGCGCGGTTGCGTGCCGGCTGCTGCGCCAGCAGGTGCCAGGTCTGGTGCTGCGGCATCGACAGCGTCAGCGGATGGAAGCCGGAGCGGAAGGTGCGCGACAGCAGCTCCGGCAACGACTGGCCGAAGAACTCGGTCACTTCACGCCCGAGCAGCGCCTCGCCTTCGGGCGACAGCAGTTCGAAGGCGGTGTGGTTGGCTTCGATCACCTCGCCTTCAGGCGTCAGCGCCAGCATGCCGTCGACCGCGGTCAGCACGCGACCGGCGTGGGCGTGGAAGCGGATGATGTAGTCGGTGGCGTGGCGCGCGCGGAAAGCGCGGTGCTCGATCACGCGGGCCGAGCGCTCGACCAGTGCGCGCAGCGCCCGGGCGCCGCCCGGCGCCAGCGAGCAGACCGCCAGCACGGCGGCGACTTCGCCTACGCCGTCGTAGATCGGCGCGGCGGCGCACACCATGTCGGTATGGCGGGCGAAGAAGTGTTCCTCACGCGAAATGACCAGCGAGTGGCGTTCGGCCAGAACGGTGCCGATGCCATTGGTGCCCTGGATGTCCTCGCTCCAGCGCGCGCCCTCGACCAGACCGCGCAGCGAAGCTTCGCGCGCGAAACCGGGGTGGCGCACGATGCTGACGATGACGCCTTCGGCATCGGCCAGCACCAGCGCGGAATTGGGATCGTCGAGCTGGCGGTGCAGCGTCTGCATCTCCGGCACGGCGCTGTCCATCACCTCGCCAAGCTTGTCACCGCGCTCGCGCCAGGCCTGCGGCGCCAGCGGCGGCGGCGCGTCTTCGGCGGCGGGATCGAGGCCCAGTTCATGGAAGCAGCGCAGCCACGAACGGGCCACCAGTTCATGGCCGGACGGGCGCTGCGGGCGGCTGATGATGGCGTGCACCGAACGGACGTGTTCAGCCACCTGATTGGATGACACCATGTATTCGAACCTTGGGAACCGGTAGCGGCGAACGCGAGAAAAAGCGCTCAATGGTACCACCCGCGCCGGAACACCCGCCAGCCGAGGCCGGGCGGCGGGCGCGTGCGACCTGTGCCCGTTCTGGCGCGCCGGTGTCGCGAAAGACGGGCACTGTGCTCCGCAAGCCGGCAAGTGCAGCAGCGAGCGGTATCGGCGCATGTGCAGGCTGTGATGCCTCAGCAGCGAGTTGGCTTACGACAGTGACCTGAGCCGAAGCCGTGTCGCGGCCAAGGCCGCTCCCACAAGGGAGGCGCCCGACCCGCAGCCGGAGCCAGGGTCAGGTTCTGTGGGAGGGGTCCTCTAACCCCGACTGCAGCCTGAATTGAAGCCGGCGGACAGCGACGGCCGCTCCCAAAGTTCAGTCGTAGATCTCGGTCGACATTGCCCCCGGGTCGGCGCCCGAGGCCAGCAGGTGGGCCACCGCCAGGCGCTGTTTGCGGAACACCGCCCAGTACAGCGCGTTGAAGCCGGCCCGGTCCGGCAGGTTGGGGTCGAAGCCGGCAGCGAGCAACTGGTCCAGCACGCGCACATGACCCAGCGAGGCGGCCAGCGACAGGGCATGCCTGCCCAGTTCGCGCTCATAGACCAGCCAGTCCGGACGCGCGCGCACCAGTTCGGCCACCACCTCGGCGCGATCCAGCATCACCGCATCTATCATCGGCACGTGCCCGTTCGCGCTCTTCGCGTCAACGTCGGCACCGGCGCGCAACAGCAGCGCGACCACCTTGTGATGGCCGGCCAGCGCGGCGGCACCAAGCGGCGTGAAACCCGACGCGCCCTTGCGGTCGACATGTGCGCCGGCGGCCAGCAGGGCGCGCACCGTTTCGGTCTCGCCGGCAGCGGCGGCACGCGCCAGCACGCTGTCGCCCCACACGTCGCGCACGTTGGCGGCGGCGCCGGACTTGAGCAGCCGGTTGACGGCCGCCCAGTCGCCACGGCGGGCTGCCGACAGCATCGCGTAGTCGGCACTGCGGTAGTCGCGCGGGCCAGCGTCGTCGCCAGTGCGACGCATGTCGGCGTACTCGATCGGTGTGGTGGGCATCGCCGCGCGCGGGCGTGCCGGTTCGGCGATCACGCCCTGCCACTCCGGCGGCAGTTCCTGTGCGCCGACGGCTCCGGCGCATGCCAGCAGCGCGCAGGCTGCGATCTTCCGCGTATTCATCATGTCTCTCCCGCCAGATCCCGGCCCGCTTCGTGCGCGCGCAGCGCCGCCAGCCGCGCCACGGCCTGCGCGCGATTGGTCACGTCGAGCTTGCGCAGGATCTTCTGGATGTGGTTCTTCACGGTGAGCGGGCTGATGTCGAGGATCTGCCCGATCTCATGGTTGGTCTTACCCTCGCGTACCCAGTCGAGCACCTGCAGTTCGCGCGCGCTCAGCGTCAGCGGCGAGCTGTAGCGGCCGTTCGCGCGCTCGGCGCCCTCGCGCCGCTCGAATTCGGTGATGCGCAGCAGCGCCAAATGCAGGTTGGGCATCAGCAGTTCGATGCGGCGGGCGTCCTGATCGGTCGGTGCATCGGGCATGCCGAGCAGCGCGAAGAAGGTCGATTGCTCGCCGCGCGCCTCGCGGCAACCGTGCGCCAACGCGTGCTGCAGCCCGAGTGTGCGCAGCGCGGCAGCGCCGCTGCGGCCGCGCACGCCACCGCCGTAGGCCAAGGGCTCGCGTGCGCCGGCGCGCCAGTCGTCGAGCAGGCGCGCCATCAGCCCGGAGGCCGGATCGATCAGCCTGGATTCATACTCCGGTGACAGCACCGAGCGCGAGAACACCGAGGCGCGATAGTCACCGCGTTCGATGTCGCCGCAGGCGCAGAGCAGCGTTTCGTGCGGCAGGAAGGTCTGCAGCGAACCCTGCGCCCAGAGAAAGAACTGGAAGCGCTTGACGACCCGGATCGAGGTTTCGATCGTAAACAGCAATAGCTGCACGTCGATCTGATCCTGCGCGAGCGGATCTGTCATGTAGAAACCGGGATGGAAGCAGCCTTGTGGCCGTCGTTCGAATGAAGCCTGTCCGATGCCGCAACAGACGCGCCGGCTGTTGCAACACTTTGCAACAACCGGCCCGGATTCTTGCAGCCGAATGTTTCAGCGGGGTGACGACGGCGCCGGCGCGCGCTTCAGCGGCATCTGCACCTCCTGTTCGTGTCGCCAGCGCCGGGCCATCAGCGCGGCAAGAATTTCGCTCCAGCGGCTGAATACGAAGAAGTGCCCCTCGCCCGCCAGCAGTCGCACGCTGGCCTGCGGAAACAGGAAGGCGAGCCGGCTGGCGCAGTCGGCCGGCACGATGGCATCGTCACAGCCCTGCACGATCTCGACCGTGCCCGGATAGTCCTGCAGCGTGAGCTGCCAGTCGGATGCGGCAATCGCCAGATCGCGGACGATGGCCGCCGCGCCCTGGCGGGCGGCGCTCGGCAGATCGTCGAAGAACATGTCGTGGATGTCCGCGCGCGCCAGTTCGGCGCGGTCCGCCTCGCCGACCAGCCGGCACATCGCAGACAGGTAGGTCCTGGGCCACAGCGCGGCAACGACGGCCAGCGGCTCGATCAGCAGCCTGGCAAGGCGGGGCGTGCGCACCGCGAGGCGGACCATCACCGCTTCGAAAGGATGCAGTTTGAGCGCATCCGCCGACGCGCCGTACCCGGGCGCCACGCCGCTGACCAGCACCAGTCGGGACACCCGTTCGCCGAACTCCGCCACCAGCGCGCAGGCGAATGGCGCACCGCCAGACACGCCACCGACCGCGAAGTCGCCCAGCTTCAGGTGATCGACCAGCGCGCCGACGTCCTGCCGCCATTGCGCCAGACCCCAGCCGGGCGCGCCATCGGACAGGCCGTAGCCGGCTCGGTCGGGCACGATGAGGCGCGCGTGCCGCTCGCTGGTGAGCGCATCGAAGGGCGGCACCTGACGGCGCGACCCCGGAACACCGTGGCACAGGATGACCGGATAGCCGAACGGATCACCGTATTCGGCCCAGGCCAGTCGCCGCCGATCCGGCAGAAGCATGCTGCGCTCGTCCACGCAGGCACCATGACATGAAGATTGACAGGGGCAGTCTGCGCGCGGCGTATTTCAGCTTCGGGACAATGCAGTACAAAAAAAGAACCCGCCTTGCGGCGGGCCCAGGACAACGAACGAGCGAAGCGGATCAGTTCTGGTCGAGGCTGCCCATCGCGCGCGGGAAGGTGACGACGCCCCAGGGCAGCTTCTTGTCCTCGATCTTGCCGGTGACTTCGAGCTTCTCCGCATCGACGATCACCACTGCGTCCGAACGGCCGCAGGCCACGAGGATCTGCTTCTCGTCCGGCGTGAAGGTGAAGTGCCAGCAGCGCTCGGCGTTCAGCGGAACGTCCTTGATCTTGGCGAAGGTCTTCGCGTCGTACACCTCAAGCGCCTTGGCCCGGGCGGTGGCGACAAACAGGCGTTCGCCCTTGCTGTCGAAGGCGACACCGTAGGGCGTCTGGCCGGTGGCGACCGTCTTGACCGGGTTCAGCTTGTCGTCGAGCACCAGGAAGTTGTTGCCGAACTCCAGCGTCGCGATGAAGGTCTTGCCGTCCGGCGACAGCTTGATGCCGCGCGGACGGGCACCGTGCTTCTCGACGTCGACCTTCTTCAGCAGCTTGCCGGTCTTGATGTCGTGCAGCGTCAGCGTGTTGTCGGCCTCGTTGGTCACCACCAGACGCTTGCCGTCGGCGGTGAATTCGATGCCTTCGGTTTCCGGACCGCCAACGATGTTGCGGATCACCTTGCCCTTCTTCAGGTCGATCACCGCGACCTTGGCCGGTTCCTTGTCATCGTCGTCATCGTCGTCGTGACCGTGGCCGCCTTCCTTGCCGCCAGCCTTCTTGTCGTCATCCTTCTTTTCCGCGCCCGGCTTGGGCGGCGGGCCCAGCTTCGACGTCGGCTCGAAGGACACGAAGGCCATGTTGCCGCGCACCCGCACGAATTCCGGGTTCTTGCCTATCTTGACGCGCTTGGTCACCTTGCCGCTGGCGGTGTCGATCAGTGCGATGTCGCCGGTTTCGCGCACGGCAACCACCAGCGTCTTGCCGTCGTCGGTGACGCCCAGGCCGCGCGGCACCTTGCCGCCCACCTCGTATTCGCCGGTGACTTCCATCTTCGCCAGATCGATGATGGAAATGCCGCCGTCCTGGTTGCTCACGTAGGCGGTACCGGCTGCCTGCACCAGACCGGCGCCTGCCATCATCGAGAACAGCGCAGCCGGAATCAGGCCGCGCATCGCGGATTTGAGCTTCATGGGGAATCCTCCGTCGTTTTCTTGTCGTGTGCCGAACCGGCAGCGTCGCGCAGTATAGAGAGCGGAATGCGCCATCAGGTTCAGGATTTCCGCGAATTGGCCACTGTATCGGCCGCCAGCGCGGCACGGGAAATCCTCCCTTACAAGGTGTCGCAGGCGCCCGATCCGGACAAGGGAAAACATCCCGGCCGCCTGCAACGGTAGAATGCCGGGTTTTACGCAATTCGGCCGGTACCTACCATGGAAGCAGAACGCCTCAACGCCATCGCCAATCACCTGACCGACCTGCAATCGCGGGCCGGCGAACTGCGGAGGTATCTTTGACTACGATGCCAAGGCATCGCGGCTCGAAGAAGTAGAACGCGCACTCGAAGACCCGACGGTCTGGAACGACACCGCGCGCGCGCAGGAACTGGGCAAGGAAAAGCACGGACTGGAAGCGGTCGTGCGCACGCTGGAATCGATCGACGCCCGGCTGGCCGACACGCGTGACCTGTTCGAACTCGCCCGTGAGGAAGCGGACGAGGACACCGTTGTCGCCATCGAGGCGGACAAGGAAAAGATCGAAGCCGACGTCGCCGGCCTCGAATTCCGCCGCATGTTCAACAACCCGCAGGACCCGAGCAACTGCTTCCTCGAAATCCAGGCCGGTGCCGGCGGCACCGAAGCGCAGGACTGGGCGTCGATGCTGCTGCGCATGTACGTGAAGTACTGCGAACGCAAGGGTTTCGGCGTCGAGGTACTGGAAGAGTCCGAGGGCGAAGTCGCGGGCATCAAGAGTGCGACGCTGAAAATCAGCGCCGAGTACGCCTACGGCACGCTGCGCACCGAAACCGGCATCCACCGGCTGGTGCGCAAGAGCCCCTTCGATTCCGGTGCGCGCCGCCATACCAGCTTTTCCAGCGTGTTCGTCTATCCGGAAGTCGATGATTCGATCGAGGTCGACATCAACCCGGCCGACCTGCGCGTCGATACCTTCCGCGCCTCTGGCGCCGGCGGTCAGCACATCAACAAGACCGATTCGGCCATCCGCATCACGCACGTGCCGACCGGCATCGTCGTGCAGTGCCAGAACGACCGCTCTCAGCACAAGAACCGCGCCGAGGCGATGGCGATGCTGAAGTCGCGGCTGTACGAAGCCGAACTGCGCAAGCGCCAGGCGGCACAGCAGGCGCTGGAAGACACCAAGAGCGACATCGGCTGGGGTCATCAGATCCGTTCCTACGTGCTGGACCAGAGCCGCATCAAGGACCTGCGCACCAATCACGAAGTCGGCAACACGCAGGCCGTGCTCGACGGCGACCTCGACGGCTTCATCCAGGCCAGCCTGAAACAGGGCGTCTGACGGTGCGTTTCCTGCTGCGCGCCGTGGTGTTCGGCGTCGCGCTGAGCGTCGCCGCCCTGTTGCTCGCACTGTGGGCGGCGCTGGACAGCGCACCGTCGATCACCGACGCGCAGGCGGTCATGTCCGCCCGCTCGGCCGAGCGCGCCGCCAAGCGGCTGGGCGAACTCGACCCGCGCCGGCTGCGCGACGGCGAGCGCCGCAGCATCGTGCTGGCCACCGACGAAGTGCAGGCCCTGCTGCAGATCGCGGCGAAGCGGCTGCCGGACACGCGGGCGCAGGCGGTCAGCGTCGACGGACAGATGAATCTGCGCACCGCCACCGCACTGCCCGGCTCTCTCTGGCTCAATATCGACGCGCCCATCGTCATCGCCGATGGCGAGCCGCGGCTGGACGGACTGCAGATCGGCAGCCTGTCGCTGCCAGCCCCGATCGCGCGCAAGGCCTTTGCAGCCGCCCTGCCCTGGCTGCTCCGCCAGTTTGGCTATGGCGGCGATCCGGCCCTGCTGTCCGAGGTCGTGCACGGCGCACGGATCTCGCGCGATGGGCTGCGCATCGACTACGCGCTGAGCAGGCAGGTGGCCGCCGAGGGCATGCGCGCACTGCTTCCGGCCGGTGAAGCGGAGCGGCTGGCCGCCTATCACGCCGAATTGCGCACGGCCGTACTCGCGCTGCGCGAAGGCGGCGCAGCGCGCGACGCCGACAGCCTGCCGCCGGTGCTGCAGCGACTGTTCGCACTGGCGCAGACACGCGGCGGCGACACGGTCGCCGAACAACGCTCGGCCCTGCTCGCGCTCGCGCTGCACGTGAATGGCCGCTCGCCGGCCATGCTGGTGCCGGCCGCCGCCGACTGGCCACCGGTTCCGCGCCAGGTGCTGACGCTGCACGGCCGTGAGGACCTGACGCAGCACTTCGTCGGTTCCGCACTGATTGCCGCCCACGCCGGCGCGCAGTGGGCGAACGCCATCGGCCTGTCGAAGGAGGTGCGCGACGCGCGCAGCGGCAGCGGCTTCTCCTTCACCGATCTGCTGGCCGACCGCGCCGGCACCCGGCTGGGCGAGCGCATCGCCGCCGGTGACGACGCAGTGAGCCGCGTCCTTGGCGGCGATCCGGCAACCGAAGACCTGCTGCCGTCGATCGCCGGCCTCGCCGAGTTCATGCCGGAAGCGGTGTTCCTGCGCCGCTTCGGCGGCGTCGGCGCGCCCGCCTACAACGCGGTGCTGGCCGACATCGACGCGCGCATCGCCGCACTGGAGCTGTACAAGTGAGCATCGACAACGCCGCCGCTTTCACCGACTTCCTCGCCCCCGGCGTCGATGCCGACGAAGTGCCCGAACTGGACCGCCTGCTGCGCGCGCGCCCGATGCTGGCCGCCTTCACCACGCTGTTCCACGGCTCCGAAGCCGAAGTGCTGATGCGCGTGATGGTGCTCGGCGAGATCGGCCGCACCGCCGACATGCCGCGCTGGTCGCCGGACGCGCTGCGTGCGCGCTTCGCCTTCATCGACCCGGTCAAGCTGGAAACGGTGCTGCGCCGGCTGCGCGACCACGCGCTGCTGCTGATCGCCGACGGCCAGTACCTGCTGTCCGACATCGGCCGCAACGCCTGTGCCGCGCTCACCATGCTGCTCGAACTGTCGGGCGACGAGGACGTCGAGCTCGGCTTCCTGACTGCCCAGCTGGCGGGTCTGCAGGCGGTCGATGGCGACACCGGCGAAGCGCTGCAGCAACTGCTCGGCAAGCTGAACGACCTCACGCTGCACTTCGAGGACGCCATTGCTTCCGGTTCCGAATTCCGCATCCTGTCGGCGCGCCGCCGGCTCGCCGCCAACGCGCGCTGGCTGGACCGCGGCACGCTGCTGCTGCGTGAACTGCTGGCCGACGAGGACATCCCGTTCGAGCGCGCCAGTCTGGCGCAACGCATCGGTCTGGCGCAGTCGCGGCTGGCGCGCGTCGACGCGTCCTTCCAGCGCGCGCTGAACAAGATCGAGTCGCAGCGCGTGACGCTGGGCGGCTCCGGCATATCGTCGTCCGACGTGGCCAGCTGGCTGCGCGGGCTGGACGCCGCGGCACTGGCCGGCCTGTGCGCCGACGCGCTGACGCCCTGCCCCGACCTCACGCTGCTGGCCGGCGGCCACGAACTGCTGGACCGCGCGGAGCCGGCCGCTGCCAACGAACCGGTGCCGGAAGCCGGTGCGTCCGTGCTGCCGGCGCCGGACGAAGCGCCGGTCGCACCGGCGCCGCAGATGGAAGACCTGCGCCTGCTCGAACTGTTCGGCCAGCGCATCGAACGGCTGAGCGCGCCGTCGTCGCTGGCCGACGTGGTGCCCGGCGGCAGCTTCGCCCAGGCGTCCTACCGCATGTCGCTGCTGGCGCTGCTGCGCGACAGCGACGCCGACGGCATGCGCGAAGCCGGCGAGGGCCCGATCGCCGACTTCCTGCGCATGCCGGTGGACGTGCGCTTCAGCGAAGACATCCAGCCAGTCGACGACGACAACGTCGCAGCCATCACGGTCGGCGAAGTCGCGCCGCGGATGGCGAACCAACCCTGAACCGACGGGAGTGACGATGGAAACAGAACTGCGCACCCTCACGGCCCGCCTGCTGGCACACCGCTCGATCCCGCGCTCGGACGTGCTGGCGCGGCGCGCACTGGTCGACGACAGCTTCCGCCACGCGCTGGACAACCGGCTGGCCACGGTCGGCCTGCAGTTGCTCGACAACCCCTATGCCGCGCACATCGCGGTCGGTTTGTCCGAAGACATGCGCGAACCGGTGTTCGGCCAGGGCCGCGAGTACGCGGCGTCCAACGTCGGTCTGACGCGCGATGAACTGGCCTGGCTGATGGTGATCTGGGCGCTCATCGTGCTGCCCAAGCGCGAGCGTCAGGTCAACCGCCGCAGCCTGCACGACGACGGGCAGGACGACATGTTCGGCGCCGAAACGCCGGTCGAGCACGGCGAGACCGTATCGGGCGCGCTGTCCGAAGCGTCGCTGGCGGCCGACTTCGGCAACCGCCTCGGCGGCAAGACCAAGCTCAACTTCGCACTGGGCAAGCTGGCCCGCCTCGGCTTCATCGAGCGACGCGGCGGCCAGGTGCTCGAAGGCCCGCTGCTCGACGTGCTGCTCGATTACCGCATCCTGGCCGACCGCGTCATCCACGGCACGCTGGCCGACGTGCTGGCCGAGGCCGGCCATCGCCTGCCCGCGGCCAACGCCTTCGAACTGGCGCAGGACGCGCAGGCCAACGAGGACGGCGAAGAATGATGATGCCGACCCCGTTCCGACGCCCCCTTCACTCGCGCTGACGATCCACGACCATGTTCCACATCAAGCAACTCGAACTGGTGCACTGGGATTTCTGGCGCCGCTTCACACTGCCGCTCGACGCCCAGATCATCACCATCGTCGGCCCCAACGGCTCCGGCAAGACCACGCTGCTCGACGCGCTGCGCACGCTGTTCGCGCTGCGCTGTTCCGGCAAGCGCGACTTCCGCCGCTACGTCCGCCGCGCCGACCGCGACTTCGCCTGGATACGCGCGGTCGTCGCCAATGTGCCGGGCGGCACCGGCAAGCGGCCCTTCTTCCCCTGCATCCACGACGAAGTCACGCTGGCCTGCCGCATCAAGCGCGCCGGCGGCGACTGGACGCGCGACTACGCCATCGTCGACGGCAATGTGGCGATCGAACAGCTGGAAGCCGGCAGCGACTGGGCCGGCCTGCGCGACTACCAGAACCGCCTCGCCTGGGGCGGCCTGACACCGGCCATCGCCAAGGTGCTGTCGCTCGAACAGGGCGACACCGACAAGCTGTGCGAGTACTCGCCGCGTGCCCTGCTCGACCTCGTGTTCGACGTGTTCGGCGACAAGGAGGTGCTGGACAACTACCAGGCCGCGCGCGAGGAGCAGAAGAGCGCCGAGCGCGAACTGGAGAGCATCGGCCTCGACCTCGACCGCCTGCGCACCCAGGCCGAAGCCAAGCGCATGGAAGCCGACAACTACCTCGAATGGAAGCAGCATTCGGACGAGGCGCACGCGCTGGAGGCCGAAATCGTGCCGCGGCTGGAAGTGGCCGAACTGAGTCGCGACATCGAGGGCGAACGCAGCGGACTGACGCGGCTACGCGAAGACCTGCGTCGCCTGAAAGTCGAGCACGACGCCGTGTCGGCGCGGCTGGAATCGGTGAAGGGCGAGCGCGACGCCGCGAAGTCGGCGCTGGATGCCGCACGCGCCGCCGAGAAGGCCACCGAGACCGAACAGCTGGCCGCGCACGACGCACTGCGCGATATCGAGCGCCTGCTCGACGAGGAACGCAAGCTGCGCGAACGCGTCGCCAGCGAACACGGCGCCGACGCGCTGGCGCTGGAAGCCGAGCACGCCGAGGCGGAATCGACCGCCGGCCGGCTGGCCGCCGACGAGCGTGCACTGGTGCTGCGCTTCGAGGAAAAGACCGAGGCGCTGCGCGCCGCGCGCGAACGCCGCGGCGCACCGAGCGACCGCGAAGTGAGTGAATTCCGCGCCGGGCTGGACGAAGCCGGCATCGCGCACAGCGCGCTGTCCGACGTGGTCGAGGTGACCGATACCGCCTGGCAGGCCGCGCTCGAAGCGGTGCTGCGGCCCTACCGCCACCTCATCCTGCTGGAGCGCGAGGACGACCGCCACACCGCGTGGGCACTGGGCGAACGCGCACGCTTCCGCCACTTCATCGTCGGCGAACGCGAAAGCGCGGCCGCGCCGCGTGCCGGTTCGCTGGCCGAAGTCGTGCGCTTCGCCGCGCCGGTGCCACGTTGGCTGTGCGACCTGCTGAACCGCATGCAGCGCGTCGACAACGCCGAAGCGGCACGCACGCTGCCGCGCGACGCCGAATGGATCACACGCGACGGCTATCACAAGGAACGCCGCGGCGCCCGCCACCTCGGCCGGCCCGCCGAATTCCACTTCGGCGAATTGGCGCGCCAGGCGCGCATCGCGCAGCTCGGCGCCGACATCGCCGCGCTCGACAACCAGCGGCGCGAACTCAGTCCTCAGCTCGATGCCGCGCGCGAGCGGCTGAAGGCACTGCGCGCCCGTCTGCTCGGCCTGCAGTCGGCCACGCTGCTGGCCGAACGCAGCGCCGAATTTGCCGCCGCTGCGCAGGCACAGCCGGCCGCGCGCGAACGCAGCGCAGCCGCCGAAGCGGCACGCGATGCCGCCCGCCGCGAGGTCGAACGGCTGAACGAGAACCTGCGCGGCATCGAAGTGGAATCCGACCGCCGCCGCCGCGAAATCGACGACACCGGTCGCCGCCTGCGCGAACTGACGCAGGAGTCGGCACCGCGCCGCAACGAGCAGGCGCGCCGCCTGCTGCAGCTGCGCGCGCGCCGCCGCGGCATGCCGGCGCACTGGCTGGACCCGCAGGAACTGGCGCAGCTGGCCGAGCGTTACGGCGACGCCCGCGCGGCACGGCGCGAGCTGGGCCGCTTGCGCGAACTGCTGGCACGCGGCGACTGGATCACCGACCCGTCGGCGCTCACCTTGCGCGAGCGCCTGCGTGACGACCTCGCCAAGCGCGAGCAGGACTACGCCGCCCGCCAGGGCTACTGCGCCACCGCACGCCGCCTGACCGACGACGCGCGCTCGGCCTACATCGCCAAGCTGCGCGCCACCGTCCGCCAGTATGCGAAGAACCTGCGCGCGCTCGGCGACCTGGCCGGCGTCGGCGTCGACTGCCCGACGCCGCATCTCGACAACGACGACCTGTCGCTGGCGCAAGCCGGGCTGGACGTGAGCTTCGACTTCGACCGCAAGGGCGCGGTCGGCCTCAACGACGGCGAAGCGTCCGGCGGCCAGCAGGTGATGAAGTCGCTGATCCTGCTGATCGCGCTGCTGATGGACGACACCCGACCGGGTGGCTTCGTGTTCATCGACGAACCCTTCGCCCACCTCGACGTCGCCAACATCGACCGCGTCGGCCGCTTCCTCGGTGCCACCCGTGCGCAGTACCTGATCACCACACCGGTCACCCACAATGCCAACGTATTCGCGCCAGCCCAGCTCACGCTGGTCACCAGCAAGAAGGCGCCGGGCGAAGGCTGGGCACCGCCGATCGGCGTGCTGAAGCGGGCGAAATAGCGCGCCACCGCCGCTGTCGGGGTCAGAAGACCCCTCCCACAGAAATCCGGCTCCGGCCGTGGACCGGGCGCACTCCCTGTGGGAGCGGCCTTGGCCGCGACGGGGCAGGCGTCTCGATCAGTCCCCGCGCGCCTTGCGGTCCTGCTCGCGCAGCCAGTTCAGCTTTTCCGCGATCTTGGCTTCCATGCCGCGGTCGGTCGGCTGATACCACTGCACGTCCTTCATGCCGTCCGGCAGGTAGCGCTCGCCGGCCGCGTAGCCGCCCTCTTCGTCGTGCGCGTAGCGGTACTCGGCGCCGAAGCCCATGTTCTTCATCAGCTTGGTCGGTGCGTTGCGCAGATGCAGCGGTACCGGTCGCGAACCATCCTCGGCGACGAAACGGCGCGCCGCGTTGTAGGCCATGTACACGGCATTCGATTTGGCAGCGCAGGCGAGGAAGATGACGGCCTGCGCCAGCGCCAGTTCGCCTTCGGGTGAACCGAGGCGCTCGTAGGTCTGGCAGGCCTGCAGCGAAATTTCGAGGCCGCGTGGGTCGGCCAGACCGATGTCCTCGACCGCCATGCGCACGATGCGCCGGCCCAGGTAGAGCGGATCGGCGCCACCGTCGAGCATGCGCACGAACCAATACAACGCCGCGTCCGGATTGGAACCGCGCACCGACTTGTGCAGTGCCGATATCTGGTCGTAATAGGCGTCGCCGCCCTTGTCGAAGCGGCGCAGGTTGCGCGACAAGGTGCTATCGACGAAGGCAGCGGTGACCGGATCGACCTTGGCAGTGCGCGCGGCCGTGCCCAGCTGTTCGAGCAGGTTCAGCAGCTTGCGGGCGTCGCCGTCGGCGAAGCCGATCAGCCGCGTGCGCGCGTCCTCGTCGAAGTTCAGGCCGCCGAGCGCGGCTTCACGTGCGCGTTCGAACAGCGTCACCATTTCGTCCTCGGTCAGGCTCTGCAGCACATAGACCGAAGCACGCGACAGCAACGCGGAATTGACCTCGAAACTCGGGTTCTCGGTGGTGGCGCCGATGAAGGTGACGACACCCGATTCGACGTAGGGCAGGAAGGCGTCCTGCTGCGCCTTGTTGAAGCGGTGCACCTCGTCGACGAAGAGGATGGTGCGCCGCCCGGTGTTGGCGGCCACCGTCTCGGCGCGCTGCATCGCCTCGCGGATGTCCTTCACGCCGGAGAACACCGCCGACAGCGCAGTGAATTCGGCGTCGAAGGCGTTGGCCATCAGCCGCGCCAGCGTGGTCTTGCCGACGCCGGGCGGGCCCCACAGGATCATCGAATGCGGGATGCCGGATTCGAAGGCGAGGCGCAGCGGCTTGCCCGGGCCGAGCAGGTGCTGCTGGCCGATCACCTCGTCCGGCGTTTTCGGGCGCAGCAGTTCGGCCAGCGGCGCGTTGGCCGAGGCACGCACCTCGGTCGCGGTCGAGGCCGCGCGCGCGGGTGGCGCCGGCTCGTCCGGCATGCCGAAAAGGTCAGTCACTGCGGATCGCCCAGGCCCGGTTTCACTTCTTCGCGTCGTCGCTGATGACGTCTGCACCGGCCGGCGGCGTGAAGCGGAACTGCGCCGGATCGATAGCCGGATTGCGCTCGAAGGAGGTGAAGCGCAGCTTCGTGGTCTGACCGAAGCTGTCACGCAGCACCATGCCGCGCAGCAGACCGTCCTTGAAGCCAATGCGCACCGCCTCGAAACCGCCCTCGTTCGCCTTCGGCTTCGCGTCGACCCAGTCCAGCCCCTCTTCGCTGCCGCCCTCGCTGAGGTCGAAGTTCTTTTCCAGTTCGTTGCGGCCGGCCAGCAGTGCAGCGGGCGTCGACGCCAGCGCGTCGCCGAGCGTCTTCACCGTCACCTGGTTCAGGTCGCGGTCATGCACCCACAGCTTCTCGCCGTCGCCGACCAGCAGCTGGTAATAAGGCTTGTCATAGGTCCAGCGGAACTTGCCAGGACGCGAGAAAGCCATCGTGCCGCTGGCGTTCTGCGGCTTGCGGCCGGATTTGGCCGTGACCTGCTGGTCGAAGGTGGCGCGGCCGGACTGCGTGGATTCGACGAAGGTGCGCAGCTGGTCGATTGCGCCAGCGGCAAATGCCGACAGCGGCAGCGCCAGCGCGACGGCGGCGATGCAGCCGCGGAAGCTTGAAGTCATGGTCATTCCTCGCGGGCGGGTGCGAGCACTTCGCGCCCGCCGGTTGCGTTCATCGGAGACACCAGACCCGAACGTTCCATCTGTTCGATCAGCCGCGCCGCACGGTTGTAGCCGATGCGCAGATGGCGCTGCACCAGCGAAATCGACGGCCGCCGGGTCTTCAGAACCACTTCGACCGCCTGGTCGTACAAAGGGTCCGACTCGCCGTCGGCACCGCCACCGCCTGCGCCGTCGAGCGACAGCTCGCCGCCCTCGTCGTCACCGCTGCCGCTGAGGATGCCTTCGACGTAGTCCGGCGCGCCAGTGGTCTTCAGGTGCTCGACCACCTTGTGCACTTCGCCGTCGGCGACGAAAGCGCCATGTACGCGCGTCGGCACGCCGGTGCCCGGTGCGAGGTAGAGCATGTCGCCCTGCCCCAGCAGCGCCTCGGCGCCCATCTGGTCGAGGATGGTGCGCGAATCGATCTTGCTCGACACCTGGAAGGCGATGCGCGTGGGTACGTTGGCCTTGATCAGACCGGTGATCACATCGACCGACGGACGCTGCGTCGCCAGGATCAGGTGGATGCCGGCCGCACGCGCCTTCTGCGCCAGCCGTGCGATCAGTTCCTCGATCTTCTTGCCGGCCACCATCATCAGGTCGGCCAGTTCGTCGATCACGACGACGATCATCGGCATCGTCGACAGCGGTTCCGGCGTTTCCGGCGTGATCGAGAACGGATTGGTCAGCGGCGTGCCGGCCTTTTCGGCGTCGGTGATCTTGCTGTTGTAGCCGGCGAGGTTACGCACGCCCATCGCCGACATGAGCTTGTAGCGGCGGTCCATCTCGCCAACGCACCAGTTCAGCGCGTTGGCAGCGTGCCGCATGTCGGTCACCACCGGTGCCAGCAGGTGCGGGATGCCCTCATAGACCGACAGTTCGAGCATCTTCGGGTCGACCATGATGAGCCGCACCTTGCTCGGATCGGCCTTGTACAGCAGCGACAGGATCATTGCATTGATCGCGACCGACTTGCCTGAACCCGTGGTACCAGCGACCAGCACGTGCGGCATGCGCGCGAGGTCGGCCACCATGGGCTGACCGCCGATGTCCTTGCCGAGCGCCATCGTCAGCGGGCTGGCCATGTCGTGATAGACCGCCGAACCGAGGATCTCGGAGAGGCGCACGATCTGCCGCCGGGTGTTCGGGATTTCCAGGCCCATGCAGCTCTTGCCGGGAATCGTCTCGACCACGCGGATGCTCATGACCGACAGCGCGCGCGCCAGATCCTTCACCAGATTGACGATCTGGCTGCCCTTGACGCCGGTGGCCGGCTCGATTTCGTAGCGCGTGATGACCGGGCCCGGATAGGCGGCCAGCACCTTCACCTCGACATTGAAGTCGGCCAGCTTGCGTTCGATCTGACGCGAAATGAGTTCCAGCGATTCCGGGCTGGGCGGGTCGATGTCGGCCTTGGCTTCGTCGAGCAGCGCCAGCGGCGGCAGCGATCCCGGCAGGTCGGCGAACAGCGTCTGCTGCCGCTCCTTCTCGACCCGCTCCGATTTCTGCACTTCGACCTCGGGCACTTCGATGCGCACAGGTTCGCGCCGGCGCGTCGGCTTGCGTCGCTCGGCTTCGACAACCGCTTCGCGCTGCTCCGCCACCTGTTGGCCGACGCGACGGTCACGCCAGCGCGCCCAGGCATTCAGGCTGGCGAACCACGCCAGTTCAAGCGCGCGGCCGACCGTTTCGGCGGCACGCAGCCAGGTCACGCCGGTCATCGCGCTGAGGCCGACGCCCAGCGTCACCAGCAGCAGCAGCGTGCCGCCGGTGAACCCGAAAGCGCCAGCGATCAGCCGTCCAAGTTCGATGCCGACCATGCCGCCGGGCCCGACCGGCAGTTCGGCGCCCATGCTGTGGAAGCGGATGGCTTCGAGCGCGCAGCTCGCCAGCAGCACCAGCAGGAAGCCGCCGAGCGCGACGAACAGCGGTCGCCGGTCCTCGCGGCGGTCGGCGCTGCGCGACAGCCAGACGCAGCCGCCAACCAGCATGACGACCCACCACCAGGCCGACAGGCCGAACAGGAACAGCGCGAGGTCGGACAGCCAGGCGCCGAAGCGGCCGCCCGGATTGTGCAGCTGCTCGACCACCGAGGCGTGCGACCAGCCCGGATCGGCGCGGTCGTACCCGCCGAGCACCATGACGAGGTAGAGCGCGATCGCGGCCAGCACGAGCCAGCGTGCTTCGTGCAGCACGGCAGCGATGCGTTCGGGAAGGGGAAGTTGCTGAGCGTCTTTCGCCACGGGGAAACGGTGCGGTGCCGGGAAAAACAAAGCGGGATTATATAAGCGGATGACGATGTCAGCCGGCGCGCAGGCGGACGGCTTGCAAAAGCATACGGGCCGCATCTGCGGCCCGTATGCTCAATCGTACGCAGCCACAGGGGCCGCTGGAATCAGACGGTTTCGAGCCGCTCGCGCAGCAGGATCTTGCCGTTGGTTTCCTCGATCAGGCCCTGCAGGTGCAGATCCTTCATCACGCGCGACACCATTTCGCGCGACGCGCCGATCATCTTGGCGATGTCCTGCTTCGAAATCTTGCGGTTCACCACCTTCTCGCCATTCACGTCGTCCGCCATTTCGAGCAGCAGGCGTGCAACGCGGCCATAGACGTCCATCAGCGCCAGGCTTTCGATCTTGCGGTCGGCGGTGCGCAGACGGGCCACCAGATTGCGCATGATGAACATCGACACTTCGAAGTTCTCCTGCAGCACGCGCTTGAAATCGCTCTTGGCGATCACGATGAGGTCGCTTGGCACCACGGTCACCACGGTGGCGGAGCGCGGGTTGTCGTCGAGCACACCCATTTCACCGAACAGTTCGCCCGGGCCCAGCATCGACAGGATGACCTCGCGGCCCTCCTCGTCGCTGACCAGCACCTTGAGACTGCCGGAAAGCACCAGATATACGAAATCCGTCTTGTCACCGGCACGCACGACGATCGAGCCGCGCGGCACACGCCGCATGTTCGCGACCTTGGCAACCGGTTCGAGGCTGCTGTCGGGCAGACCGCTGAACATCGAAAACGTCCGCAGAGCGGTAATTGAAACGGGGTGAGCCGTTACCATCAAAAGACCTCCTGATACGGGCATGCCGGACGGGGGGACAGGCTGCGCCGCTTTGAATGGATCGTCGCGCCTGTGGTCACTGCCAAAGTCGCACCGCTGCGACGGTTCGGCCATTCTGAGCCACAAACACTGAAGCGGCCCTGATTATAGGTAGTTTTTCACGCAGGAAACAAACTGCCCCAATATCTGTCATGTGTATCGGACCTGGGTCACAGGAACTTGAGGCCCGAAGGCAGTCGCCGGACTGATCGCTATAATCCTCCGCCATCCTCCACACCCAACAAAACGAACGGATTTCCGCCATGGCTGCACGTCACTCCCGTCTCCTCATCCTCGGCTCGGGGCCGGCCGGCTACACCGCCGCCGTCTACGCCGCCCGCGCCAACCTCAAGCCGGTGCTGATCACCGGTCTGGCCCAGGGCGGTCAGCTGATGACCACGACCGACGTCGACAACTGGCCGGCCGACGCCGAAGGGGTGCAGGGCCCGGACCTGATGGCCCGCTTCCAGCGCCATGCCGAGCGCTTCGAGACGGAAATGGTGTTCGACCATATCCATACCGCTCACCTGAAGGAAAATCCGATACGCCTGGTCGGCGACAACGGCGAGTACACCTGCGACGCACTCATCATCGCCACCGGTGCCAGCGCCAAATATCTCGGCCTGCCATCGGAAGAAGCCTTCGCCGGCAAGGGCGTATCGGCCTGCGCGACCTGCGACGGCTTCTTCTACCGCAACCAGGACGTGGCAGTCATCGGCGGCGGCAATACCGCGGTCGAGGAAGCACTGTATCTCGCCAACATTGCACGCCATGTGACGGTGGTGCACCGTCGCGACAAATTCAAGTCGGAGAAGATCCTGCAGGACAAGCTGTTCGAGAAGGAGAAGCAGGGCAAGGTGACCATACGCTGGCACAGCACGCTGGACGAAGTGCTGGGCGACAAGACCGGCGTCACCGGCATGCGCATCAAGTCCACGCTGGACGGCAAGACCGAGGACGTCGCGCTCGCTGGCGTGTTCATCGCCATCGGCCACCAGCCGAACACGCAGCTGTTCGAAGGCCAGCTCGACATGGAAGGCGGCTACATCGTCACCCAGGCCGGTCGCAACGGCAATTTCACCGCCACCAGCATTCCGGGCGTATTCGCCGCCGGCGACGTGCAGGACCACATCTACCGCCAGGCAGTCACCAGCGCTGGCACCGGCTGCATGGCCGCGCTCGACGCCGAGCGCTATCTGGACAGTCTCGGGCTGGCCTGAGCCGCGCGTGAGCGCACTGCGCCATGTCGTCGAAGAAGCGGCGCCATCCCCGGGCGCCGGTATTGCCCAGCGAGGAAGAGATCGCGCTGTTCCGGCAGGCGGTGATCGGCGTACAACCGATCACCACTGACCGCGTACTGCTCGAGACACCGCCGCCCCGCGCCTGGCCGCTGCAGCGTGAAGCGGACGACATGTCGGTGCTGGCGGAGTCGCTGCGCGGCCCGCTGTCGATCGACCTGCGGCTGGAAGGCGGCGAGGAGCCGTCCTTCCTGCGCGCCGGGCTGACACGACAGGTGCTGCGCGATCTGCGCCGCGGGCGCTGGGTGTCGCAGGGGCAGATCGATCTGCACGGTGCCACGCGTGACGCCGCCCACGACATCGTGGTCGAGTTCCTGCACGACGCACACCGCCGCGGCATGCGCTGCGTGCGGGTGATCCACGGAAAAGGACTCGGGTCGCCCGGGCGGGAACCGGTGCTTAAAGGACTGGTGCTGGGCTGGTTGATGCACCGCCCGGAAGTGCTGGCCTTCTGTCAGGCCCGGCCGCACGAGGGTGGGGCCGGGGCGCTGATGGTGCTGCTGAAACCGGCCGCCCGCGACTGAGCGGCGGCCGGCCGGCGCGGAATCAGATCGCTGCTTCGCCCGATTCACCGGTGCGGATGCGCACCACCTGTTCGACCGGCATCACGAAAATCTTGCCGTCGCCGATCTTGCCGGTGCGCGCCGCCTTGATGATGGCCTCGACCGCCGGCTCGACCGTCTCGTCGGCAACGATGACCTCGATCTTGATCTTGGGCAGGAAATCGACGACGTACTCGGCGCCGCGATACAGCTCGGTATGGCCCTTCTGGCGGCCGAAACCCTTTACTTCAGTCACCGTCAGGCCGGTCACGCCGACTTCAGACAGGCCTTCGCGAACTTCGTCGAGCTTGAAAGGCTTGATGACTGCTTCGATCTTTTTCATGCGGGAGTCTCCTCGGTGAGGCCGCGAAGTATAAAGGCTTATGAGCCTGCCGTCGGCACCCCCTGCATCGGCGGGTCCCAGCTTCAATCGCACATCCCGTCCGCCGGGCGAATGATGGACAGAGACATCTGCGCCACTCAGTGATAAAGGCAACACCGCGGCCGACAATGACGAAGTACTGAGTCAAGCCGACGGCATAATGCGCGCTGTCGCCTGCGCCAGAGTACGCCATGTCCGCCCTCACCGCCCCGCACAGCACGCTGCGCACGAAGACCGTCGTCCTGATTTCAGTCGCCATGATGCTGTCGGGGTCCGCCAACGCACGGTCCGGCCCACGCGCCGTGTTCGAGCGCGCCTCCTCCAGCGTGTACGAGTTGCATCTGCAGGACGAGAACGGCGTTGCCGAGGCCGTCGCCAGCGCGTTGTCACTCGGCGGAGGTCGTTTCGTCACACGCTGCGAAACCGGCTGGAACCCGCAGAAGCACACCCTGCAGCTGCGCAAGGACAGCACGGTCCTCGTTGCACGACTGGAGTCGCGCGACGCGCAGAACGGGCTGTGCGCGCTGGTCGCCGACGGGGCCCGCAAGCTGCCAGCCCCCAGGCTTGCCGGCCTGCCGTCGGCCGGGGACACCGTCTATGCCGTCAGTAACGGCCTGGGACTGGGCACCGGCATTTCCGAGGGCGTCGTATCGGCAATACGCGGCGCCAACAACGAACGGCGCATCCAGTTCACCGCAGCCATCTCCCCGGGCTCCGAAGGTGGCGGCCTGTTCGACGCCAGCGGCGCGCTGATCGGCATGATCGAAACGTCCAGGCGCGAAGGCCAGAACATCAATTTCGCCATCGAGGCGCGCCAGCTTGCCGGCGTTGCCCAGCGCGCCGCCGTCATCGACGCAGCCGCCCAGGAACAGTCACGCCTTGCCGCCGAGGCCGAGCGCCTCGTCGCGGAGCAGAAATGGACCGAACTGCTGCAGCATGCCGATCGCTGGGCCGGGCGTCACCGCGCGAGCGTGGACGCGCAAATTGCACGGGCGCAGGCCAACGAGGGCTTAAACAGAACGCCGGCGGCCGAGGCCGCCTATCGCGCCGCACTCGCGCTGGACGCCAGCCATCGCCAGGCGGCCTTCGGCCTGTGCCGCGCCCTGATCGGGCAGCAGAAGACCGACGACGCGCTGACCGTTGCGCGGCGGCTGACTGCCGATTTCGGCGACGAGCTGGACGCGTGGCTGATGCTGGCGTACGCGCAGGGAATGGCGAAGCGCCTCGATGAAGCGGAAGCGTCCTACCGTCACGCCCAGCAGTTGTACCCGTGGTCGGGTGGCCCGCTTGAGGGCCTCGCCCATATTGCAGCGCTCCGTGGCGACACCGCGGCCTTGCTCGACTATCGCAGACGCGCGATCCACCTGGCGCCGAGCGACACAGGCGCCGTGATGCGACTCGCAGACGCATATCTGGAGGCGAAGAAGCCCGAACGGGCACTGGAGCTCATCCTCGGGCAAGGTGCGTCGGCGGAAACCGATGGCGACCTGCTGTATTTCCGCGGCCGCGCGCTGGCGGCGCTCGGGCGCCCGCAGGAATCGTCTCGGGTGCTCAGGCTCAGCCTTGAGCACAAGCCCCGTTCACCCGCCTGGGTGTGGTCCGCTATCGGCGAGAACGCGTATGCCCAGCAGCGATGGGCGGAGGCGATCGCCTCTTTCCGCAAGGCGATCTCGCTGTCGCCCGACGAACCCCTGTGGCGCTGGCGGCTCGGTCTCGCACTGAAGGACTCCGCACATTTCGACGAAGCGATGGACATCTTCAAGCGCTGGGCCAAGGACTTCCCCAAGGATCCGGACGGCTGGCGACAGATCGGATTCATTCACGCCAGCACGAACCGGAATGCCGACGCGGTGAAATCCCTGGAGCACGCCATCTCGATCGACCCGTCGCAGATCCAGGTCTGGCAAGCGCTGGTCGAGGTCTACTACAAGCTCGATCGCCACGAAGACGCCCGCCGGGCATACGGCCGGCTGCGCGAACTGGACCGCGAACGCGCCGAACTTGCCTACCTCTGCTGCATCGTGCCGCTGGAGATCACGCGATGATGCGCCGCGCCCTCTTCCTGCTGCTCGCCGCCCACGGCCTGCCGGCCTCGGCCGACACACCACCGGCGGCATCGGTACAAGCCGCACTGTCCGGGGTGGTGACCGTCCGTGCCATCGACATCGAGGAACGTATTGCCGGCGAAGGCAGCGGTGTAGTGATCGCACGCGCGACTGTCATCACCAATTGCCATGTCATCCGCTACGCGAAATCGATCTCGGTCAATGACGGCAAGAAGACCCACAGCGCCCGCTGGACCCTCGGCGATGTCGAGCGCGATCTGTGCCGGCTCGAGGTCGACACGCTCGACGCGCCGCCGGTCGCGCAGCGGGCGGGCACCGCACTCGAGATCGGCGAGCGGGTGCACGCGATCGGCAACCCGCTCGGCCTGGGTGTTTCAGTCAGCAGTGGTCTGGTATCCAATCTGCTGAAGGGCGACAGCGCCCCGGTCATCGTCGTGTCGGCACCGCTGTCGCCGGGCTCCAGCGGCGGCGGCCTGTTCGACGACCAGGGCCGGCTGGTCGGCATCACCACCGGCACCATGGTGGCGGGACAGAACACCAATATCGCGCTGCCCGTCGAATGGATCGGCGACCTCGCCCAGCGAGGAACGGCGCCGCCGCCACCCTTCGTCGTACCCGAGGCCGAACCTCGCTGGGCGGAGGAGGCAGAGCGGCTGCGCTCGTCGGGAGACATGGCTGCCTTGGCCGAATGGTCAAGCGGCTGGATCGACGCCCTGCCCGATACGTCCGAGGCCTGGCGCCTGCGCGGGCTGGCCAGGATGAACCTCGGCCGCTACGACGAAGCCGAGCGCGACCAGCTGCGCGCACTCGAACTGCACGAGCGCAACGCCGACGCCTGGGTCGAACTGGCCGACGTCCGGCTCGTCGGCAAGCGCCCGGCGGAAGCCGCGGCCGCATTTGCCCGCGCCAAGGAGGCCCAGCCTCTTTCCGGCTACCCGTATCGGGTCGAAGGCCGATGGCGGATGCGGCAGGGTGACGCACGCGCCGCTCACGAACTGGCGAATCAGGCCGTCAAGCGCAGCCCGCATGACGACGACGCATGGGCGCTGCTGGCGGAATCGCATGACGCGCTCGGCCGGCCCGCCGAAGCCGCCCGTGCATGGCGCATCGCCCTGCGGCACCAGCCGGGGCAGGTGTCGTGGTCGGCCGCACTTGCGCGTTCGTTGAAGGCTGCCGGACAGACCGACCAGGCGCGCGCGGTGCTCTCGACCGCAAGTTCCGGCAGCGAGAACGTGGCGACGCTGATCGCGCTTGCGCACGAATCGCTGGCGCAGAGCCGTTACACCGAGGCCGAACAGGCACTGCGCAAGGCGCTCGCCATCGCACCCGCCTCCAACGATGCCGCGGCGCCGCTGGGCGCCATCCTGATGGACAGCGGGCGTACCGAAGAGGGGCGGAAGATGATCGACGCGGTACTGGCGCGCGATCCGGATCATCGCGAAGCGCAGTTGAGCCTCGCCCGGCATCTGGCGAACACCGGCGACCGCGCGGGGGCCGCGAAACTGCGTCAACGGGTCGTTGCGCGTCACCCCGATGACGCGGCGGCCCTGCGCGAACTGAATCAGGTGCAGAGCCAGCTCGGCGACTGGCCCGGCGCACTCGTCAGCGCCCGCAGCCTGGTCCGTCTGCCCGGCGCCACCGCGCCGGACCAGATCGCGTTGAGCGAGGCAGCGCTGCGTGCCGGGCTGGTGGACGAATCGCGCACTGCACTGACGCGCGCCGAGGCGGCCGCGCCTGAAAGTCTCGAAGTGCTGCTCGCCCGCTGCGCGCAATACGGTCGCGAACAGGATCACGCGCGCTCCCTCGAATACGCGACGCGCGCGACAAAGGGCCATCCCACCGCAGGTCCGGCCTGGAGCAGCAAAGGCTATGTACTGATTCTGCTGGGCCGCCCGGCAGAGGCGGTGGAAGCACTCGAAGTCGCGGTGCGGCTCGACCCTCAGACCGTCAACGGCTGGATCAATCTGGGCCACGCGCTGATGCTGAAGCGGGAAGTCGGCCGCGCGATCGAAGTGCTGGAGCGTGCCGAGCAACTGGCACCCGAGTCGCCCGACGGCCAGTTCTTCCTCGGTCAGGCCTACGGACAGAACAGGCAGTTCGCCAAGGGCATCGCGGTGCTGGACCGCCTGACTGCGCGCTACCCCGGCTTCCTGAACGCCTGGCACGTGAAGGCACTGGTACACGCCAACGCGCGCGACGCTGCCGGTTTGCGCAGCAGCTACCTCGGTTTGCGCAAGCAGAACGTCGCCGCAGCACAGTCACTGCGTAACGACATCCTGACGAAAATGCCGGATTTCGCGGCGGCGGTGAGCGATCCCTGAGACTCCACTCTGCGGGTCCGCGGACCGCGTCGCCCCGCCCGCGATCGCCTCAGTGCTCGTCCTGGTAACGATTGGTGATCGGATACCGCCAATCCTTCCCGAACCCCCGCTCGGTCACCCGCACACCCGGCGGCGCCTGACGGCGCTTGTACTCGTTCCGCTTCAGCAGCCCGATCACCCGCTTCACGTCGTTCTCGGCGAAGCCGGCGGCGATGATTTCGCGCGGCGACTGGTCGCGCTCCATATAGGCCTGGATGATGGCGTCGAGGATTTCGTAGGCGGGCAGGCTGTCCTGGTCGGTCTGGTTCGGACGCAGTTCGGCCGACGGCGCGCGGGTCAGGATGTTGTCCGGGATGTCATGGCGCTGGCTGTTGCGCCAGGCGCACAGGCGGTAGACGAAGGTTTTGTAGATGTCCTTGATCACCGCGAAGCCACCGGCCAGGTCGCCGTAGAGCGTCGAATAGCCGACCGCCATTTCGCTCTTGTTGCCGGTGGTGAGCACGATGGCGCCGGTCTTGTTGGACAGTGCCATCAGCATGATCATGCGGGCGCGCGCCTGCACGTTCTCTTCGGTGGTGTCGGCGGCGGCGTCGCCGAACAGCGGCTTCAGCATCTGCTCGAAGGTCTGCATCGCGGGAGCGATCGACACTTCGTCGTAACGCACGCCGAGATTGCGCACCAGCTCACGCGAGTCGTCGAGGCTCATCTGCGCGGTGTAGGGCGACGGCATCATGACCGCACGCACGTGATCGGCGCCGATGGCGTCGACCGCGATGCACAGCGTCAGCGCTGAATCGACGCCACCTGAAAGCCCGATCAGCGCCGATTTGAAACCGTTCTTGCCGAGGTAGTCGCGCACGCCCAGCACCAGCGCTTCGTAACAGTCCTGCTCGACGGTGGTGACCGGCGGCAGCGGCTGGTCGACGATGTCGCCGGCGCTGAATTCGACCGTGGCGAAATGTTCGCGACAGTGCGGCGCGCGCCATGCCAGGCGACCGCGACGGTCGAGCGCGAACGATGCGCCGTCAAACACCAGTTCATCCTGGCCGCCGACCAGATTGCAATAGACGACCGGAATGCCAGTAGCAAGCACGCGCTCGGCCACCACCTGTTCGCGCGTGACCGGCTTGTTCAGGTGATAGGGCGAGGCGTTGAGCACCGCCAGCAGGTGCGCGCCCGCAGCTGCGGCAGCTTCGGCCGCGCCCGGCTCCCACACGTCGGCGCAGATGTTCACGCCCACCTTCACGCCCTCGACGTCGATCACCAGCGGCTGCGTGCCGGCCTCGAAGTAGCGTTCTTCGTCAAACACTTCGTAGTTCGGCAGGCGCATCTTGAAATAGGTGGCCTCGACACGGCCGCCGCGGATCAGGCTGGCGGCGTTGTATCGGCATTCGCCGCTCGCGTGCGGGTGCCCCACCAGCACGGCCAGATCACGCGGCGCCTCCGCGGCCATGCGGGCCAGCGCGCGCGCGCAGGCAAGGTGAAAGTCCGGGCGCAGCAGTAGGTCTTCCGGCGGATAGCCGCACAGCGCCAGTTCGGGCGTCAGCAGCAGGCCGGCGCCCTGCTCCGCCGCGCGGCGCGCGGCGTCGAGGATGAGCGCGGCGTTGTGGTCGAGATCGCCGACCACGCAGTTCAGTTGCGCAACGGCGATGCGAAGGGTGCTCATCGCCTCACTCCATGCGCAGGAAGTGTTCGCGGTAGAACTTCAGTTCGTCTATCGATTCGTAGATGTCGGCCAGCGCCTCATGCCGCTGCGCCTTCTTGAACTGCGCGGCCAGTTGCGGCCGCCAGCGCTTGCAAAGCTCCTTCAGCGTCGACACGTCGAGGTTGCGGTAGTGGAACCACGCTTCGAGCGTCGGCATGTGGCGGGCGAGGAAGCGGCGGTCCTGGCAGATCGAGTTGCCGCAGATCGGGCTGGTGCGCTCGGGTACGTACTGACTGAGGAAGGCGATCATCTGCGCGGCCGCTTCGTTCTCGTCCAGCGTCGAGGCGCGCACGCGCTCGGTCAGACCGGACTTGCCGTGAGTGGCGGTGTTCCAGCTGTCCATGCCGCCGAGCACTTCGTCGGACTGGTGCACGACCAGCACCGGGCCCTCCGCGATCACTTCGAGATTGGCGTCGGTGATCACGCAGGCCAGTTCGATCACGCGGTCGTTGTCCGGATCCAGACCGGTCATTTCCATGTCCAGCCAGACGAGATGTGTGGGGTCCTGTGCCATAATCGAGAAAATTTCCAAGCGGGATTAATGCGTTCGTCCGAACGCGGATCGGCCCGATTTTGTCACACTCGCGTGACCTGGACTGAGTCTAAATTGACTCTGATCCTGACCGGAACCGCATCCACCCGAGGCAACCCACCATGCTCACCGAAATCTTCGTCGCCGCTCTCGTGCTGACCACCGGCGTGCGCCTGTGGCTGGCCACCCGTCACCGCGCCCACGTTGCCGCTCATCGCGGCGAGGTGCCGGTCGCCTTCCGTGGAGCGATTCCGCTCGAAGCGCACCAGAAGGCCGCCGACTACACCGTGGCGCGCGCCGGCCTCGGCCGCGCCGACGTCGTCATCGGCGCGCTGTGGCTGCTGGTGCTGACGCTGGGCGGCGGCCTGCAGTGGATGTTCGATCTGGCCGGCAACCTCGCTGGCGACGGCATAGTGCGTGACCTGGTGTTCATCGGCATCGTCGCCTTCGCCTCGTCGCTGATCGACCTGCCGGTTCTCATGTGGCGCACCTTCGTGATCGAACAGCGCTTCGGCTTCAACAAGATGACGCTGGGCATGTTCTTCGGCGACCAGATCAAGCACGGCCTGATCGGTGCCGCCATCGGCGCACCGGCGGTCGCCGCGGTGCTGTGGATCATGGACAGCCTGGGCGCTGCCTGGTGGGTTTATGCCTGGGCCTTCTGGCTCACCTTCAGCCTCGCCATGATGGTGCTCTACCCCACCTTCATCGCACCGCTGTTCAACAAGTTCGAACCGATGCCGGCCGGCGAGCTGCGCAGCCGCATCGAGGCGCTGCTGGAACGCTGCGGCTTCCGCTCCGACGGCCTGTTCGTGATGGACGGCTCGCGCCGCTCGGCGCACGGCAACGCCTACTTCACCGGCTTCGGCAAGGGCAAGCGCATCGTGTTCTTCGACACCCTGCTCAACCGCCTTGGCGGCGACGAGATCGAAGCGGTGCTGGCGCACGAGCTGGGCCACTACAAGCACCACCACATCTGGAAGCGCGTCGGCTGGATCGCCGCCGGCAGCCTCGCCTTCTTCGCCCTGCTCGGCTGGCTGGTCGACGCGCCGTGGTTCTTCGAACAGCTGGGCGTGTCGTCGCAGGGCGATGCGATGGCGCTGACGCTCTTCGCTCTCGTAATACCGGTGTTCAGCTTCCCGCTGTCGCCCATCCTGTCGCTGATGTCGCGCAAGCACGAGTTCGAGGCCGACGCCTACGCCGTGGCGCAGACCCGCGCCGACTGGCTGGTCACCGCGCTGGTCAAGCTGTACCGCGACAACGCCTCGACGCTGACGCCGGACCCGCTGTACTCGCAGTTCTACGACTCCCACCCGCCGGCCGCGCTGCGCGTGGCGCGGCTGCAATCCACCTGACGATGACCGCACACGAACTCGCACAACAACACTGCACGCCGCAGAAGGGCGCCCACCGCCGCATCGAGGGCGAGGCGCTCGCCGCGGCCCTGAAGGATCTGCGCGGCTGGATCGAAATCGACAAGCACATCGCCAAGGACTTCCAGTTCACCGACTACGCGCAGACCGTCGCCTTCGTGAACCAGGTCGCCGCGCTGGCTGCGGCCGAAGATCACCACCCGGACATCATGTTCGGCGCCAACCGCGTACGCGTGGTGTTCACCACGCACAGCGTGCGCGGTGTGTCCCTCAATGATCTGATCTGCGCCGCCCGCATCGAGGCGATGCGCGACGCCGCCTGACGGTTTGAAAAAAACTCTGCAGCCGGCCGCCCGCATCGTGTCGGCCCACGGCCGGCACTACGTTGCACGGCTGGAGGATGGGCGCGAACTGCAGGCCTTCCCGCGCGGCAAGAAGTCGGACATCGCCTGCGGCGACCGCGTACTGCTCGACATCCAGGGCGAGGACCAGGCACGCATCGCCGAAGTGCTGCCGCGCACCAGCCTGCTTTACCGCAAGGACATGTGGAAGCAGAAGATGGTCGCCGCCAACGTCGATCTGGTCGCCATCGTCGTCGCCACCGAACCGTCGTTCAGTCCGGAACTGATCTCGCGCATCCTCGTGGCGTGCGAAGCGCAGCAACTGCGAACGCTGATCGTGCTGAACAAGTGCGACCTCACCGCCTCACTCGACACCGCCCGCGCTGCGCTCGCGCCGTTCCGTGCGCTGGGTTACGAGGTGCTCGAAATGAGCGCGGTCGAGGGTGCGGACGCACTGCGCCCCTTCCTGCGCGACCACACCAGCGTGTTCACCGGCCAGTCCGGCATGGGCAAGTCGACGCTGGTCAATGCGCTGGTCCCGGAGGCGCGCGCCGCGACGCGCGAGGTGTCGCAGGCACTCGATTCGGGCAAGCACACCACCACTTACGCCAAGCTTTATGCACTCGACGGTGGCGGTGCGCTGATCGACAGCCCGGGCCTGCAGGAATTCGGCCTCGCCCAGCTCGACGTGAACGATCTCGAACAGGCCTTCCCGGATTTCCGTCCGCATCTGGGCAAATGCCGCTTCCGCGACTGCGCGCACGACAGCGAACCGGGCTGCGGCCTGCGCGACCACGTCGCACCTGACCGCCTGGCGCTCTATCACCTGCTGCGCCACGAAATCACCACGGCAGCTGCCCCGCAGTACTGAGCAGCGCTTCTGCGCGTTCGCAAGGCCCTGTCGGGGTCAGAAGACCCCTCCCACAGAGACCCGGGCCCCGGCTTCGGCGGCGAATCGTGCGCGATCCTTGTGGAAGCGGCCTTGGCCGCGACGCGGCTGCTGCAGGCCGCCGACTCCGATACAGGTCGCAATCGCGAGCATGCTCGCTCCCACAGAACCTGCTCGCACGCTCACTGCAGCATGAAAGTCTCGTACTCCAGCCGCCCCAGTTTCCGGTCCAGCGCCCACAGCCCGAGCATCAGCGTCAGCAGCACCGACAGCGCATAGCCATAGCCGTAGAAGCTGGCGCCGAGCTGGAAGGACAGCGCGGTAAAGGCGATGTTGGACAGACAGAAGAAGCCGCACAGCGCGAGGATGATGCGGCGCTGGTCGAGGTAGAAGAACACGTTGAGCAGCGCCAGCAGACCGACCTGCAGGCTGGCCGCCAGTGTCTGGATGTAGAGCAGCGGCAGGTTCAGTTCCGAAATTTCCAGCACCGCGAACACCGCCGGACCGGCGACGATGGCGCCCAGCATGGCCAGCGTCTGGATCTTGCCGATCTCGGCCAGCCCCTGGCGGATCGAGTACACCATCTCGTCGCGCATGTCCTCGATGTATTCCAGCGAACCGCCGGTGCGCACCGCGTCGAAGAAGCGGTCGTAGTACTCGACGAAATCGGTTTCGATGCGCACCAGAAACACCGCCATGCCCGGGATGATGGACAGATAGGCCATGAACACCGGCAGGTCGTAGATGACCGACGCGCGCAGCGGCCCGATGATGGCGTCCGACGTTTCCGGCCAGCTCCAGAACATGAACTTGTCCACCCAGACGCCGAGGTTGTACAGCAGACCGATGAGCATCAGCGACGGATAGCGCGTCTCGCGGCGGGCGAACTCGTAGGAAATCGTCATCCGCGAACGGTAGTGCCAGGCGGTGATCATCCACATGCCGACGAAGAGCACGAAGTGCCCGAGCACGAATCCGCCCAGCAAGCCTTCGAGCCCCCACGGCCGCGCCGCCAGCGCCGACAGCACGGTGACCGCGTAACCCAGCGCGTAGAGCAGCAGGATGGCGCGGTACATCTTCAGGCCGGACAGAAAGATGGTGGCCACCCAGATGCCGCACAACAGCACGAAGCCGGCCAGCATCAGCAGACGATAGGACACCGACAGGCCGGCGAACAGCGTAAAGGCGAGCAGCAGCCCGACCACGCCGGCAACGGCCAGCACCCACAGCAGCAGGCCGTTGAAGTTCGACATCACGAGGTCGTCGCGCTTCTCGAACAGGCGGTCGGAAATGAAACGGGTGAAGGCGAGCTGCACCAGGCCGGTCAGGATGAGCGAGGTCGAGATCAGATAGGTGACCGACACCTGGAACTGGGTGATCAGGAATTCCGGCACCACCACCGCGCGCGACAGCAGACCCACCATCAGGATGCCGACGATGGACAGCACCCACGGTCCGGAGCCGATCACGCCGGCGTAGCTGTAGGCCTGGACCAGCCCGAGCAGACTGTCCTTCTTCAGCAGCTTGCGCAGTTCGAAACCGATGCCGGCCATCAGCGCGCTCCGTGTCCGAACGGGCAGCCGCCAGCGCTGCGCGTGTCGCGCGCCAGCGCTTCGTCATAGACCGCGCGATAGCGGTCGAACATCAGCGCGTCGCTGTAGTAGCGCTCGACGCGCGCAATGCCTGCCTGCTGAGCCGCCTGCCAGGCCGCGCCGTCGTTCAGCAGGTCGAGCGCGGCATCGGCCAGCGCCTGCGGGTCGGCGATGCCGACCACGCGGCCGGCCGCGCCGAGCGCCTCGTCCTCCTCGCCCAGCCCGTACATGAGCTGGCGGCAGGAACCGACGTCGGTCGACACCGCCGGCACGCCGGCCGCAAAGCCCTCCAGCAGCACCAGCGGCAGCGCTTCGGAAATCGACGACAGCACGACCAGACCGATCTTCGGCATCAGCTCGTCGATCTTCTGCATGCCGAGAAAGCGCACGTTGTCCGACAGGCCGAGGCTGTCGACCAGGTTGCGGCACTCCTCGGCGTAGGCCGGATCCTCGTCGGCCGGACCGGCGATCCAGCCCTGCGCCTCGGGCATGCGATTGACCACGCGGCGCATCGCGCGCACGAAGGTCTTGATGTCCTTGATCGGCACCACGCGACCGATCAGACACAGCACCGGCGGCACGACGTCCGGCCGTTGCGCGCGCAGCGGCGCCAGCCGCTGTATCGCCACACCGTTCGGAATGTTGCGCGTGCGCGCGGCGTCCGCGCCGTCGGCCACCTGGCGCAGCCGGTTGGTTTCGTACAGCGCGATGATGGGGTCGGCGGCGGCGTAGGTGATGCGCCCCAGCCACTCGAAAAAACGTATCCACAGCTGGCGGAAGTAGCTCAACTCCGACGCGTCCTTCTGGAACACGTTGCGGTTGTCGCGTATCCACTCGTTCTGGTAGAGGTCGATCTTGCGTTCCTTGGTGTAGATGCCGTGTTCCGACAGCACCAGCGGACGCCCGGTCGACTGCGCCAGCATGGCGCCGAGAAAGCCGGCGTAACCAGTCGACACGCTGTGATAGACCTTCGCCGGCACCAGCGTGTGCGCGATGCGGGCGAGCTGCCACAGCGGCTGGTGCATGATGCGCACCGTCCAGAAGTAATCGACGAAGCTCGGGTCGCTGCAGTACTTGCGGTAGCGGTCGGTAACGATGTCCCACGACGCTTCGCTGCGCAGGAAGGCCTCGAGATCGATGCGTCCGCCGGGGCAGATGTCGCGACAGGCGTCGCCGAACATTTCCAGCACGTCGCCGCCGCCATTGCGGAAGGACTCATGCAGCGCCGCCATCCGCTCGAAGGCCTGCGCGTCGCCGGCCATGCCGGACTTGCGGTCGTGCGCGCTGGCGCCGCCGCCGAGGTCGTCGTGCAGGTAGTGCGTTTCCAGGTGCACCACGTTGTCCGGCAGCGCATAGCGCATGTCGCCGTAGTCGCTGCGCCGGCTGCCGATGAACACGACCGCGAAACGCAGTTCGGGATAGGCGCGGATGATCTGGTTCACCCAGCTCGACACCCCGCCCGCCACATAGGGAAAGGTACCTTCCAGCAGCAGCGCCACATCGACGCCCTGCTCCGCCCGGCGGATCACTTCACTCACCGGACACCCCTCCGTCGCGGCCGCACCAAGGAGGGCTGCGGTCGAACCGATCGATCAGTGCTGCACTCATGCCTGCCCCCAGAATTTCAGCACCGGCTGCAGCCGCGACAGGCCTTCCCAGTCCTGCATCGTCTGCAACAGCGCGCGCACCTGCGTGAAGTCGCGTCGCGCGAAAGCCAGCTCGGCCAGATAGGGCACGACGCGCGAAGCGGGCAGACCCAGTTCGCGCGCACGCCGGTAAGCCGCGTCGGCCTCGTCCAGCCGGCCCATCTGCTGCAGCAGACGGCCGTGCTGCAGATGCAGCGCCGGGTCGTTGCCGTGCGTCTGCAGTGCTGATTCGCTGTAGCGCAGCGCCTCGCCGACCGCGTAGTCGAGCAGATCGCCCTGCACCAGCCCCTGATAGATCAGCTCCCAGTAAAGCGCCGCCAGCTGGTGCGCGACGCGGCTGCGCTGTTCGGCGTCGCGGCTCGCTGCGTAACGCTGACGGGCTTCGTGGATGTCGGCGTTGAGCCGCTTCTCGCGGCTGTCGAGCAGGCCGTAGGCGAGCAGGCGCAGATCGTCTTCGGAATCGCCGAGCAGTTCGCGCAGCACCGGCGAACCGATGCGCGACGGCGCGTGCGACAGCGCCACCATGGCACGCAGACGCTGCGGCACCGGCGCGCGTTCGTTCTTCAGGAACTGGCGCACGCCGGCCTGACGGAAGCCGGCGGCCGACTTCTCACTGCTTTCGTGGATGTCCAGATCCGGCAGCCGCACGGCCGAGAAGCGCTGCGGCGCCTTCAGCCGCGGCAGCAGGTGGCGCATCAGTGCGCCCGCCAGCACGCCGACGAAACCGAGTACCGGCACGAAGAAGATGCAGCTGAACAGCAGAGACAGCACGCTGGTGCGCGGCTTCGAGCGGGCCGGCGGAATCAGCGCGTACACGGCCAGCGCGAGCATCAGGCTGGCCGGTGCGTGTGCCGCCAGGTAGGCGGACAGCGCGAGGTCCGGTGCGTCGATGCTGCCCAGACCGTAGAAGGCGGTCAGCTCGGCGAGCAGCGCGGCGAAGGCGAGCTGGCTACTGCCCATGCTGCACCTTCAGCACGCCGCTCAACAGCGCGACCGGCTCGACCTGATCGAGCATGCTGATGCGGCTGCTGACGCCGCTGTCGTCCAGACCGCTGCCGCGGTGCTGGCGCAACCAGTTGTCGATACGCGCCAGATAGCCTTCGACCGCGGCGCTGCCGGCCAGCGGCATCAGCGTGAGCAGACGCGGGCGGTCGCCGCCGTCGACCTTCCACACCACATCGAGCGAACGCTGGATGCGGGCGATCTGCTGGACCAGTTCGCGCCCCTCCTCGCCCGCCGGAAATTCCAGCGTGACCAGTGCGCTGGCGACGCCGGACTCGACGCGGACGCGCCACATGCGTGCCATTTCGAAGGCGAAGTCGAGCGGGCAGTCGGCGAAGCGCGCACGCAGCGGGGCCGCCAGCGCGCTCGCCGACAGGCCGTCGGCGTAGTAGCCGAGCAGCAGGTTCAGCATCTGCAGCGTTTCTTCGTGCAGCGCGAAGAAAGGCATGCGATCGACCACCAGCAGCGCCCGCATCGCACCACTCATGTCGCTCAGCGGTGCCACCACCAGATAGCGCGAGCCGCCCTCGGCGCGCTCGTCGTCGAGCGCCACGTGCGCCAGCCGGCGACGCTCAAGAGCGAAGCCAATCAGCGGATCGCCGGCATCGATGTCGAACGGCGCGCCAAGATAGGTCGGCGCGCCGCCATCGGGCCGGCCGTCGGCATCGACCGGCAGCAGCGCCGCGCGTTCGATCTGGCAGTACTGCGCAACCAGACGCAGCAGGTCTGGCGCGCCCGGCAGCGCGTCACCGGCGGCGCCGGGTGCCGAGGCCAGCGCACGCAGGCTCACCAGTGCGTCGCGCATCGACACCGGACGCGAGATCAGATCCTGCTCCAGCCGGTCGTGCGACAGGCGCAGCAGGTAATGCTGGTGCGTCAGATACTCCAGGCGCTGCTCGAGGTAGGCCTGCACGCTTTCCGCACGCCGCACGCGATTGCGCCACAGCGACGAGAACTCGCCGCAGATCATCACCGTGATGAGCCAGCCGAGGAAATACAGCTTGGGCAGTTCGCCCAGCGCCACGCCCAGTTCGCCGAAAACGAACCACGCGGCGAACACGATGGCGCTGGCGGCCAGACCGGGGATCGGGCCATAGCGCAGCGCCACCAGTACCGGGCCGAGCCACACCCAAGCGAACTGCGCCCGCAGGAAGAAGGGGTCGAGCGGGTTGAGCCAGAAGGCGAGCAGCAGCGCGAGCAGCGGCGTCGCCAGCGTCTCGGCCATGGCCGCCGCACCGGCACCGGACCCGGTCGGCGTGAAGCGCGCCATCAGGCGCCGCAGCAGCGGCTCGTCAGTGCGCCGGATGACCGGCTTCTCGCCGGGCGAGCGTTCGTTCATTTCAACGCCGGCACCAGCAGCGACTTGATCAGTTCCTGCGCCACCGCGGCCAGCGATTCGCGGCTCCAGCCGCTCTTGCCGCCGACACCGCTCCACAGCACGCGACCGCTGTCGACCTCGACGATCTGCAATGCAATGCCGACCGCCGGCTCGCCATCGACGCCGACCTTGTAGCGCCACTCATCGACCGTGCCGGTGACGGCGTAGCGCGCGCCCTGCGCCTTCGCCCACTCGATCGCCTTGGCGTCGTCCTTCGCCTGCCCGGTCTCGAACAGGTTGTCGCGCTGCAGATCGGACGGATAGCGCTGCACGTTGGCCACGCCAAGCGCGCGCAGCAGGTTTTCGGTGACCGCTTCGGCGCGCTGGCCGGCGAACGGCGTTTCGGTGGCGTTGCCGAAGGGCAGCAGCACCCAGGCGGCCGACTTGTCGGCGCCGGACGGTGCCGAGTGGTCGATGACGGCACAGCCGGCGAGCAGCGCGAGCGCGGCGCCGAGACCGGCGATGTAGTTGATCAGGCGTTTCATGCGAACTCTCCCGGTTCAGAAAAACAGTCGGTAATGCAGTGCGAACTCGGTGGTGCGCGCGAAGATGCCACCACCGCCCTTGTCCTGTCGCCAGGACAGCGAAAAATGATCGGTACCGAGCAGGCTACCGGCCACGCCCAGCGACACGTCGTACCCGGCGCCGGCGACGCTGTTGTTCGATACGCCGATCGAGCCGAACGGACGCAGCGCCTTCGTGTAATCGCGCAGCAGGCGGATGTTGTGCGTGAGCCGGAGCCCCTGCAGATTGAAGCTTTGCGGACGCAGCGCCGTGGCGTCGGCGTCGCTGCCGGCGAACAGGCGCTGCTTGATCTCGACCGCCCGCGCGTCGGCGAGATCGATGTCGGACGGGCTGAAGCGGTAGCCGGCGACATAGGCGCTGACCTCGAGATCGGGCAGTTCGGTGCGGATCGAATGCACCAGCTCGGCCTGCCACAGACGGCCGCTGCCGATGGACAGGCCGTTCTGCGCCCGGTAGCGATAGCCGCCCAACTGCACGCCGACGCGGTCGTAGCGCGACACGCGGTAGCTGGCGCGCAGGTCGATCTGGTCGCGCATGCCGGCCGCGCGCAGGCCGAGGTTCTCGGTCGCCGGCATGTCGATGCCGACGCCGGCCGACGCGCTGAGCCGGTTGTCGATGCGCTGCTCGCGCTCGATGGCGAACGGGTGGATGGTTTCGAAACCGTCGCGCTGACCGAACGTGATGCGGGTGGTGCCGTCGTCGTGCGCCCAGGCAAGCTTGCCGAGCAGATAGCTGCTCTCTCCCGGCACCGCGGAGAACTGCGTGTTGTCGCCACGGCTGCGCGAGATCGAGCCGAACTCCAGACTCATGCGCAGATCGGGCGCGATCGCCATGTCCAGCGTAGCGCCGGCCTGCCGCTCGTCGATGCCGCCCAGTTCGCGCTGCGCGATGTCGAGATCGAAACGGTGCGCGTAATCGAGCATCGCATCGGACAGTTGCAGATGCAGCGGCGCATCGTCGCGCTGGGCGTCCATCGTTTCGAAGGCGGCACTCTGCGCCCGACGCAGATCGCCAACCAGACGTGCGCTGTTCACGCGGTCGTAGCGCGGCAGCCGCTCGTCCCAGGTTTCGAGCAGCGCGCCGACCGCCGCGACGTCGCCCTGCCCGAGCGCGGCGGTGATGTCGGCCCACAACGGGCGGTTCAGCGCGCGTCCGTACTGGTGCCACAGGAAGCCGCGCACTGCGTCGTACTCGCCGCGGTCGATGAACCAGGACAGCGCCAGTTCACGCGCCGCCGGCAACCACTGGCCGTCCGGAGCGCGGTCCAGCCGCAGCACCTCGCGCAGCAGCGCATGCGATGCGTCACCCGGCTGCTGTGCCCGCGCCAGTCGCACCCGTGCCAGTCGCTGCAGCTGGCCGATGTCGCCAGCGGCGAGCTCGCCCAGTCGCGGTCGCTCCTGCGCCCACAGCGTCTGACGCAGGCGCCAGGCCCGGTCGACCTCCTGGTTCTGTTCCAGCGCGTCGGCGACATTCATCATCCACAGGAAGTCGCCACGCTTGCGGCCGAAGCGCGGCAGCATGTAGCGGTCGAGCGCCACCTGCGGTCGCGACAGCGCCTGCCAGGCCGCGGCCAGCGCGTCGTGCAGCGCTTCGTCCTGCGCCCACGCCTGTTCCTTGCGCAGCAGCAGATCGCGCAGCGCGCGCACCTCGTTGCCGTCGATCAGCAGCCACAGCAGCGCCGAACGCACGTCGGCCGAATCCGGCACCAGCGACAGTGCGGCGCTGAAGTCGGCGAAGGCGAGGTCGCGACGCCCGGCCGACTGGTGCCACTGCGCGCGCATCTGCAGGAACACCGGCACACGCTCGGCCTCGGCCAGCTGTGCGGCGCTCATGTCGCCGATGATGCGACCGACGTCCTGCGGCCGGCCGGCGAACACGTAGAGGTCGAGCGTGCGCATCAGCCAGGGTGTGTCGCCGTAACGGCGCCAGCCGCGCTCGGCCTCGCGCGCCGCCGCCAGCGGCGCGACGTCGGTCAGCAGTTCGATCAGGTCGGCCAGCTCGAAGGCATCGGCGTCGTCGAAGCGCGTCACGCGCTCCAGTGCGGCGCGCGCCCTGTCGTCGTCCTGCAGCAGCATGGCGAGTGAGGAATACAGCCGCCAGTAGTCGCGATCGGCGTCGGTCGCCACCGCCTTGGCCGATTCGAGCGCCTGCATCGCATCGTCGAAGCGGCTGCGCACGATGAGCAGCGCAGCGCGGCGAGACGCACGCGCGGGCTCCGGCGCGACGACAGTATCGAGGCGCGCCAGCGTGGCCAGGGCGAGGTCGACGTCGCCTGCACGTTCGGCCAGATCGGCCAGCGCCTTCAGCGCCTGCGGCGTGGGTGAGCTGGCGGTGATCTTCTGCAGGAAGGCGATGCCTTCGCGCGGCCGCCCCAGCCGTTCGTAGGCGGCGACGATCTCGCCCAGCAGACGCATGTCACCCGACGTGCGGCGCAGCCGGTGCTGCAGCGCAGGCAGCAGCGCCTCGTCGTCGAGCAGGCCCGGTGCCAGCCGCAGCACGGCGTCCCAGGCGTCTTCGCGGCCGGTACGCTGCGCCAGCACGAGCCACTGGTCCAGCGCCTCCTGCGGCTTGCCGGCCCATTCGGACACGGTGGCCAGACGCTCGCGCCACTTCATGTCGTCCGGCGCCTGACGCACCGCCGAGGCGGCCACGCGCTGCGCGTCGTCGAGCTGGCGATTGCCGATGAAGGCCTCGTAACCCAGCGTGTAGATCTTGTCGTCGAACGGCAGGTCGGGGCCCGCACCGCTGGCGACGCGCCACGGCTGCGCGTCGAAGCCGGCCTGCGCGAGCATTGCGCGGCGCAATTGCTGCTGCAGCGACAGCTTCAGCATCTGCTTCGCGTAACGGGCGGCCGCCTCCGGACGGTTGGCGGCGCGCGCCAGCGTGACCAGGTAGTAGAGCACTTCGGTGTCGCTCGCCAGTTCGCCGATCTCGCGCTCTGCAGTGTCGAGCGCGAGATCGAGCAGATTGCCGGACTGCAGCGTGCGCAGCGCCTGCAGGAAGAGCTGGCGACGGACCGCTGCGTCGGGCTCGCGGCTGCGCTGCAGCAACAGCATGCGCGCCGCGCCCTCGTACTCGCCCTGCCCCAGCAGTTCCGCCGCCGCCTGCCCGTACAGGCGCGGATCGACCGCGCTGCCGTCGCGCTGGAAGGTGGCGATCAGGTCCAGCGCCAGCAGCGCCTGTCCGCGCGACAGCGCGCGCTGCACCAGCGACATCCGGTTGATCTCGTTGAGGCCGTCGATCGCCACCGCATCGCGCAGGCGCTGCGGCAGCTGCGCCTCAAGCTCGACGTGGCGCGACGACCACGGCGCCGTCGACAGCAGCTCGCTCTCGTAAAGCGTCCAGTCCACCCAGCGCGCTTCGGTCAGCGTGTCGCGATCGATGTCGCTCGCCAGCAGCGGTGCCAGATCGGCACGCGCCTGTTCGTAGTCGCGCCGCGCCAGCGACTGCCGCACCAGCGCCAACCGCAGTTCCGGGTTCCGCGGATCGGTGCGCAGCAGGTTGCGAAGATAGACGACGGTGAGCGTGTCGCCGCGCGTGGCGTTGATCGTGTATTGCACCAGCGCCTGATAGGGATAGAGCAGCACCAGCAGCACGCCGACCAGCGCACCGATGCCCAGCAGCACGTGCGGTGCGACCAGGCGCGGTCGCTCAAGCGAGGCGGCAGCGTAGCTCGATCGTCGCAGCATGGGCGCTCAGTCGGTAGTGGGTCAGCGCGCCGTCGCGGCGCTGCGCGGCGAGTGCGCGGCCGTCGGCGGATACGCTGCAGCGCTCTGCGTTCGCCAGCGCAAATTCCAGCGGCACGTGGGCACGCAGTTCGAAGCGGTAAAGCTCGCCGTCGCGCGTCGCCGACAGCACGCGAGCGTTGGCGTCGGCCAGCATCGGCAGGCGCGGATCGACCGCGGCAAGACGCAACTCCGCCTCGTCCGCGGTGAGGTGCACGTAACGTCCCTCGCCGCCGTCGCGGAAGCCGGCCACGCCCGGCGACGCCGGCAGGTCGGGCACGCCCAGTTCGCGCGGCAGGCGCAGCGTGCGTAGGTGGTGCGCGTTGCGTACCCGGTAACGCTCGCCGTCCAGCGTGCGCGCCAGCACCACATCATTGAAGTTCATCGCGATGCGCACGTATTCGCTCGGATAGACCGGATGCACCGGCTGCGAGAGCGCGTGCCGGTACACCTTGTGCAGCGCCTCCAGCGCCGCCTGCTTGCTCGCCGAATAGGTGTGGTAGTAGATGTTGATCGGTTTGAGCCGACGCGGCTCGTCGGTGAAATCGAAGGTTTCGGTGACGCGCTCGAAACCGTAGAACGGGCCGGTCCACAGATTGGTGTAGACGTTCTCGTTCATGATCGGCGCATGAACGTGGAAGTGCCGCCCCTGCCAGGTGCCAAGTGCCGACACCGCGGCGAGGCTGGGATAGAGGCGGCTCGCCACCGTATAGCCGCCATTCATCTGCACCATGCCCAGGCGCTCGACCATGTCCAGCGCGGCCTCGGTCGGCGCGGCGTCACCGGTCCACAGCATCAGGCCGACCGGCTTGCCCGGCGGTGCGAGGCGGCTGCGGATGTAGTCGACCGAGCCGGCGATTTCGCGCTCCAGCGACGGCACGTAGCCGTCGGGCGCGAGCGAGTAACCCTGCAAGGCCTGCTTCACTTCGCCGCGCTCGACACTGTCCCAGTAGAACGGATGGGTGTAGCTGTGCGACGCGATCTCGACGTGCGGCAGCGCGAACATGCGGCGCGCAACCGACTCCATTTCGACCGAGTCCTTCGCGTACGGCCCCTGTGCGCTGGTTTCGATCTCGATCACCGACATCGCGTGCGGCACGACGTAGCGCTTCAGTACGTCATCGAGCAGCACCTCGGCGGCCAGCCGGCGCCCCTTCATTTCCGCGCGCGACGCGAAGCCGTCACCGTCGATGTGGGCGAAGAACATGCGACGACCGCTGAGCGTGGTGGTGTCGGGTACCGGCAGCGGCGGCAGCGCGAGCGCATCGCGGATGAAGGCGAAGGGTTCGACGATCCAGCGCGTCTGCGCCTCCTCCAGCGGCAGCACGCGGATGGCGAAGGGATGCAGCGCAAAGCCGCCCCAGGGCATCTGCGCCACCGCGTCGTAGCGCTTGCCGTCGGCGTCCGACACGGTCAGCAGCGTCCGTGCCGCATCGACATCGACGCGTATCCGTTCCAGTCGTCCGCGCTCCGGAATCGGCGGTGATTCGAAACCGACCGACGGATCGGCCGACGCGATGTCGAGCCGGCCGCGCGCCAGCGCGACCGATGCCAGGCCGGCCTCGCGCAGGAAATCGCCTGCCGGCTCGAAACCGAAGGAGCCGAAGACCGCCAGACGGGTGCCTTCGGCGATGCGCGCCGCCATCCAGCGTGCCAGCACGGTCGCGCGCGCAGGCGGGACATAACCGTCGAACCAGCTCACGACCCCCGCGTACTCCGCGGCCGGCACGGTGTCCGGCAGCGGCTCGTTCACATCGACGTAGTCCGCGGCGTAACCGAGGTGATTGACCGGCATCTCGGCGTAGCGGTGTGCGCTCGACACGTTGACGCGCGCCGCCTCGCGGCTGTTGTACAGGAACAGGATCTTGCGCGGCAGCACCTCGACCAGGCCGACGCCGAGGTGACGCAGATCGCCGTCGGTCACGTAGGGCACGATGCCGTGCGCGTGGATGCGTCGCGCCGTATCGCGCGCCAGTTCGCGCGCCGCCGGGGCCACGTAGTCGATGGCGATCGCCGTCACGCCGTACTTGTCGCGCGCCGCGAGCAGTTGTCCGAGCAGCCAGTCGCGGTCGGCCTGCCCGACCTCGACATAGCGCTTCTTCTTCGCGTCCCAGCCGCGGTACAGCGACTCGGCGGCGACCGCATAGACCTCGCCGCGCAGGTCGGGCAGCAGTTCGAAACCGCGGTTGAAGATGAGGCGGATGCCGGGAAAGCGGCTGCGCAACTGCCGCACCACAGCCACCATGCCCTGCTGCTGGGCAAGGATGTCGACACCATTGACCAGATGGTAGGAATCCAGCGTGTCGAGAAAGAAGCCGCGATAGCCACGCGCCCACAGCGGGGCGATCACCTGTTCGGCGAAGAAGGCCGGCCACGCACTCTGGGCCTGGTCGATCACGAGGGATTTCCAGGCCGGATTGCGACCGATGCGCCAGGCTTCCGGAATACGTGCCGCGTAAGGGCGGGTCGGATGCACCTCGCCCACGCTCACGTAGGCGAACAGTTCGGAGCGCCCCTGCCCGCGGTAGGCGACCGGGTCGAAACCATGGTCGGGTTCGACCACCGCGATGTCGAAGGCCTTCATCGCCGTCAGCGGGGCATCGGCACCATAGTGCAGTGCAACCGACGGCAGCTCGCCCGCCTGTGCGCTGGCCGCCACGGCGAACAACGCGAGCGCGACGAAGCACAGCAGACGGGTGTAACGAGACAGGTCAGGACGGTGCAGCGAACGAAAGATCGAAAGCATCAGGTCACGGGCGCCGACAGGGTTTCCGGTGAACGGCGCATTGTGGGGGAACCTTTAGCTTGCAGGCCCGGGTTGGGCAAAATTTGCGCTGCACAACGCTCTCGCGCCGTCGACGGCGCGATCAGGCGAGCGGGATCCAGTCCGGCGACGGCAGCGCGTGGAAGGCTTCGCGCAGGCTTTCACCCCAGCGCGTGCGGATCATTTCGAAATAGGCGTTCTCGGCGTCGATGCGCGTGTGCGAACACACCCTCAGCGCGCCGGTACGCAGCACCAGCAGGTCCAGCGGCAGGCCGACCGACAGGTTGGAGCGGATGGTTGAATCCATCGAGATCAACGCGCACTTGGCCGCCTCGTCCAGCGTGGTTTCGGGGCGGATGACGCGGTCGATGATGGGCTTGCCGTACTTCGCCTCGCCGATCTGGAAGTAAGGCGTGTCGCGCGTCGCCTCGATGAAGTTCCCGGCAGCGTAGATCTGGAACAGCCGCGGCTCCTCGCCCAGTATCTGGCCACCGAGGATGAGGCTGGCGTTGAATTCGATGCCGAATTCCTTCAGCGCCTCGGCGTCACGCGCGTGCACTTCGCGCAGACAGTCGCCGACGTGGCGCGCCGCCTCGAACATGTTCGTCACCGTGTACAGGTTGGGCCCGTCGGTGGCGAGACGCTCGCGCAGCAGGCTCACCAGGGTCTGCGTCAGCGCGAGGTTGCCGGCGCTCATCAGCACCAGCACGCGCTCGCCCGGGCGCTCGAACAGATTCATCTTGCGGAAGGTGTTGATGTGATCGACACCGGCATTGGTGCGCGAATCGGACAGGCATACGAGCCCGGCGTCGAGCAGCATGCCCACGCAGTAGGTCATGGCGGATTTCCGTCAGGGAAAAGTTGAATGTTAGACGGACAGCGCGCGCGCTGCCCGGTGCGGCGGTGCGTCAGTGGGTGTGGATGGACACCCGGGTCAGCGTGCGCGTGACCGCCTCGCCACCGGCCATGCGCACCGGGCAGGCATCGAGATGGTCGCGCCCGACCGCCAGCCTGCAGTAGCCGTGGCCGGCCAGCGCGCGTTCGAGCACATCGACGCTGACCCAGCCGGCTTCGCCGCCGGGCGCCGGCCCGCTGGCCAGCCAGACATCGACCCACGCATGTGGTGCCGCCCACTCGCCGGCGGCGTCGATCAGATAGCCGCTCACGTAGCGTGCCGGCAACCCGGCCGCGCGGCAGCAGGCGATGAAGGCGTGCGCGATGTCGGCGCTGCAGCCAAAGCCGGCGTCCAGCGCGGTCGAGGCGCCACCCGGCGGCAGGCAGTCCGGCTGATGACGCACCGCGCCGCACACCGCACCGCTGAGGTCCAGCAGTTCGCCCACCGTGTCGCGCCGCGCCCGCAGATGGCTGGCGGCCATCGCGTGCGCCTGTTCGTCGGCCTCGGTCAGCCGTGTGCCGGCCAGATAGGACAGCGGCGACAGCGTGCCGCTGTCGCGCGGCATCCAGGCGTCGGCGTCGGTCAGCCGCACGGTGCCGCTGACGACGATGGACAGTTCGCTGTGCGGTCGGTCCAGCGTCAGCAGGTGACCGATGTTGCCGTGCGCATCGACCGAGCGGCGCGCGCTGCCCGGCGCCTGCACGCGCCAGTTCAGCGGGCGCTGGGTCGAGTCCTCGCGCGGTGTGAGCCGCAACTGCTGGATGCTGTAGCTGACCGGGCTGGCGTACTGCAGCGTGGTTTCGTGACGGATATCGAGCAGCATGGCGATCTCCTTCAACTGGATGACATCGGAACCAGGAAATCGTTTGAAATGCGGTTGCCGAGGTCGTTCACGCGCACGATGAACTGCGTCAGGTACTCGTGCAGCCCGCGCGCGAACACGTCCTCGATGCGGCCGAACTTCAGGCTGGCCTGCAGTTCGCCCGCCCGACGCTGGGTTTCCTTCGAGCGATAGTTCGACACCGCCAGCAGGTTTTCGTACACCTCGACCATGCTGGTACGCAGCGAGCGCGGCATCTGGTCGTTCAGAATGAGCAGTTCGGTCACCTTCACCGGCGTGATCAGGTCGCGGTATACCTTGCGATACACCTCGAAGGCCGACACCGAACGCAGCAGCGCGCTCCACTGGTAGTAGTCGGCAGCCGCGTCGGGCGGCGCCTTGCCGTCGACCAGCATGTGGTACTTCACGTCGATGAAGCGCGCGGTCGCGTCGGCCCGTTCGAGGAAGGTGCCGAGGCGGATGAAGTGAAAGGCTTCGTCGCGCAGCATGGTGCCCAGCGTGACGCCGCGCGACAGATGCGAGCGGAACTTCACCCACTCGAAGAATTCGCCGATCTCGCTGCCCGACAGTTTCCAGCGCGGGTAGTCGCGCATCTTGAGCCAGGTGTCGTTGGTGGTTTCCCACATTTCCGACGTAATGGTGCCGCGCACCGCGTGCGCATTCTCGCGCGCCATGCGCAGGCAGCTCATGATGGACGACGGATTGCTGCCGTCGAACACCATGAATTCGAGCACCGATTCCATCGTCGCCGCCGGGTACTTGGCGCGGAAGGCGTCCTCCAGGCCGGTGATCGACAGCGTCGCGCCCCAGCCGGCGTCGATGCCGCCATCGGCCTGCGGTACCATGGACATGCGGTAATTCACGTCCAGCATGCGGGCAACATTCTCGGCGCGCTCGATGTAGCGCGCCATCCAGTACAGGTGGTCTGCGGTTCGGCTCAGCATGTTCAGATCTCCAGGACCCAGGTGTCCTTGGTGCCGCCGCCCTGCGACGAATTCACCACCAGGGAGCCCTCTCGCAGCGCCACGCGGGTGAGTCCGCCCGGCACCATGTTGATGTCCTTGCCGGACAGCACGAAGGGACGCAGGTCGATATGGCGCGGCGCGATGCCGGCGTCGACGAAGGTCGGGCAGGCCGACAGCGACAGCGTGGGCTGCGCGATGTAGCGCTCCGGTGTCTCGGTCAGCAGCTGGCGGAAGCGCTCGATCTCCTCCTTCGATGCGCGCGGCCCGATCAGCATGCCGTAGCCGCCGGCACCGTGCGTTTCCTTGACCACCAGTTCGTCGAGGTGGGCCAGCACGTAGGACAGGTCCTCCTTCTTGCGACACATATAGGTCGGCACGTTGTTCAGCAGCGGCTCTTCGTCCAGATAGAAACGGATCATGTCCGGCACATACGGATAGATGGACTTGTCGTCCGCCACCCCGGTGCCGATCGCGTTCGCCAGCGTCACGTGGCCGGCGCGATAGACCTGCAGCAGACCCGGCACACCCAGCATGGAATCGGCGCGGAAGGCCAGCGGGTCGAGGAAGTCGTCGTCGATGCGCCGGTAGATCACATCGACGCGCTGCGGCCCCTGGGTGGTGCGCATGTACAGGTGCTCGTCGCGCACGAACAGATCCTGACCCTCGACCAGTTCGACGCCCATCTGCTGGGCGAGGAAGGCGTGTTCGAAGTAGGCCGAGTTGTAGGCGCCGGGCGTCAGCACGATGACGGTCGGATCGAGCACGCCGGCCGGTGCGACCGCACGCAGATTGCTCAGCAGCATGTCCGGGTAGTGCTCGACCGGCGCCACGCGGTAGCGCGAGAACAGTTCCGGGAACAGTCGCATCATCATGCGCCGGTCTTCCAGCATGTAGGACACGCCGGACGGCACGCGCAGATTGTCTTCCAGCACGTAGAACTCGCCGGCCCCGGCGCGCACGACATCGACGCCGGCAATGTGCGCGTAGATGCCGCCCGGCACGTCCACGCCCTGCATCTCCGGCCGGTACTGGCTGTTCGAGAGCACCTGCTCGGCCGGAATCTTGCCGGCCTTGATGATTTCCTGGTCGTGGTAGACGTCGTGCAGGAACATGTTCAGCGCCTTCACGCGCTGGCGCAGGCCTGCGGCCAGCTGCTTCCATTCCTGGGCGGGGATGATGCGCGGCACGACGTCGAACGGAATCAGGCGCTCCTTGCCCTCCTCCTCGCCATAGACCGCGAAGGTGATGCCGACCCGGTGGAACACCAGATCCGCTTCGGCACGCTTTTGCGCGATGCGCTCCGGCGGTGTTTCCGCCAGCCACTTCTGGTAGCCGGCGTAGTGAGCGCGCACCGTGCCGTCGGCGCCGTTCATTTCGTCATAGATCGAGGACGGGTTGGCCATGATCGGGTTGTCTCGTGTGATTGTTTGGCGCGTACCGGCATTCAGCGAAAAATGTGCCATGCCGGAAAACGGCGCCAGGACTGGAAACCTTCCGCTTCGAAGGGTTTTACGCACCAAGCGGGTGCGGAGCCCGGATTCATGTGGTGCAAGGGTCTGAAACGAAAACGCCCCGCACTGGGCGGGGCGTTTTTTTCAGACCGGTGAAGCGGCGATCAGATGCGTTCGATGATGCCGGCAATGCCCTGGCCACCGCCGATGCACATCGTGATCAGGCCATAGCGGCCACCGGTGCGCTGCAGTTCGTACAGGCACTTGACGGTCAGGATGGCGCCGGTGGCACCGACCGGGTGACCCAGACCGACGGCGCCGCCGTTCGGGTTCACCTTGGCCGGGTCCAGACCCAGTTCGCGCGTGCAGCACATGGCCTGCACGGCGAAGGCTTCGTTCGATTCGATCACGTCCAGATCGGAGGCCTTCAGACCGGCGCGCTGCAGCGCCAGCTTGACGGCCGGGATCGGGCCGGTGCCCATGATGGTGGGATCGACGCCGGCAACGGCGTAGGACACCAGACGGGCCAGCGGCTTGGCGCCGGCACGGGCGGCCGCACCGGCTTCCATCATGACGATGGCGGCCGCGCCGTCGTTGATGCCCGAGGCATTGCCGGCGGTGACCGAACCGTCCTTCTTGAACACCGGGCGCAGCTTGGCCATGCCTTCGATCGACGCGTCGCGGCGGAAGTGCTCGTCGGTGTCGATGACGGTGGTGCCCTTCTTGGTCACCACTTCCAGCGGCGCGATCTGCGACTTGAAGTGGCCGGCGTCGGTCGCGGCCGCGGCCTTCTGGTGCGAGGCGACGGCAAAGGCGTCCTGCTCCTCGCGGTTGAAGCCGAACTGGCTGGCAATGTTTTCCGCGGTGATGCCCATGTGCACCGTGTCGAACGGATCGGTCAGCGCGCCGACCATCATGTCGATCATCTTGGTGTCGTTCATGCGGGCGCCCCAGCGGGCCGCCGGCATCAGGTAGCCGCCACGGCTCATCGTTTCGACGCCCCCACCGACTGCGCAGTCGGCATCGCCGAGCTGGATCGCGTTGGCGGCCGACACGACGGCCTGGAAGCCGGAGCCGCACAGGCGGTTCACGCCCATGGCGCACGATTCCTTCGACATGCCGCCGTTGATCGCCACGACGCGCGACACGTACATGTCACGTGCTTCGGTGTGGATCACGTTGCCCAGCACCAGGTGCTGCGCTTCCTTCGCATCGACGCCGGCGCGCGCGAAGGCGGCCTTGACCACGTGCGCGCCCAGATCGCAGGCCGTGAAGTCCTTCAGCGAGCCGCCGTATGCGCCGATCGGCGTACGTGCAGCACCTACGATCACCACTTCTCTCTTGTCAGCCATCAGTACCACCTCCGTTGAAATCAGCTACCGACATAGCCAGCCAGCGTGAGCAGGCCGAGCAAAAGAAGACAAAATATAAGTGTGCGCCAAACAAGGCCGATCGCGCTTTGCATGAGATCAACATCGGCGTCGTCGCCCATGCCCAGTTCGGGCCGGTCCGCGACTTCGCCGAGTTCGAACAGCGGTGCGCCGAGCTTCACGCCGAGCGCCCCGCCGCCGCTGGCGAGCAGAATGCCCGCCGCCTGCTCAGGCCATTTTGCGGCCTGTGTGCGCCAGCAATGCACTGCGTCCTCGAAGTCGCCAACGATGGCGAAGGTCGCGGCAGTCATGCGCACAGGGATGAAATCCAGCCATTCGTACATGTTCCGCGCGAAGCGGCCGAAGGCACCGAATTCGATGTTTTCGCGCCGAGCCCACGACCACGACAGGCGTTCGGTCAGGCGATAGAGCAAGGGGCCGGTCGGCCCCGGCAGCAGCGCGAACAGCGCCAGTGGTGCGAACACATGGCGATGCGCCGCCAGCAGGCCCTGCTCGATCGCCAGGCGGGCGATCTCCTCCTGCTTCATCCGGTCGGTGTTGCGCGACAGCCAGTTGCCCAGTTCGCGCCGCGCGGTGTCGGTGTCACCGGCACGCAGTGCGTCGGCGGTGGCCTCGAAATGGTGGCTGAACTGGCGGAAGCCCATGGTCACGTAGAGCACGATGACATTGAGCACCCAGCCGAGCACCGGGTTGATCCAGACGAGGAAAAGATAGAGGAACCAGACGGCCGTCACCGGCAGGCCGACGGCCAGCGACCACGCGACCACGCCATGACGCGCCTCGCCAGCGTTCAGGCGCTGTTCGAACCAGGCCGCATAGCGGGCAAGAGGGCCTGCGACGACGCGCTCATAGGAGAGCGGTTTGTACTGCTCGATCAGCAGTGCGACGAAAAGAGACAGCCAGGTCATGTGATGCGTTATCGCCTTACGAGCACCCGGACGATATCACAGTGAAGCTTGCGGGAGCCTTGCAAGCCGTCATCCCGTCGAAACCGGCAGGTCCGGTCAGCCGGGTGACCGTCACCCCACCCGGCAGCTTCAGTCCTTCAGCAGGTGCTCGGCGAAGCTGACGATCATGCCGGCGGTGGCGCCCCAGATGTCGTAGCCCTGCCAGGGCATGGCCCAGAACTCGCGGGTGATGCCCTGGTGTTCGATGCTGCCGCGCCGCCGGTTGGCCGGATTGAGCAGGAAGGACAGCGGCGTCTCGAAAGCCTCGGCCACCTCGAAGGCATCCAGCCGCAGTTGCAGCGGCCCGCGCAGCAGACCGACCACCGGGGTGACGCGAAAGCCGCTGGCAGTGATGTAGTAATCCGGCAGGCGGCCGATCAGTTCGACCTGCTCCGGCGACAGGCCGATTTCCTCCTGCGCTTCGCGCAGTGCGGTCGCCTCGGGCGACGTGTCGCCGGCATCGACGCGACCGCCGGGGAAGGCGATCTGGCCCGGGTGATCGTGCAGATGGGCGCTGCGCCGGGTCAGCAGCAGCGTCGGTTCGTCCCCGCCGACCACCACTGGCACCAGTACAGCCGCCGGCGTGAAACCGGCGAAGCGCACATCCGGCTGCGCCGCCGGCAGAGACAGTCGGGTACGCAGGCGATCGATGTCGAAGCCTGCAGCGGGCGCGGTAAAGTCCATCAGAAGCGCTGCCTCAGGGTCATGACCTGTCCGTTGCGCTGCATGTCCATGCGGTTCAGGAAACTCATGCCGAGCAGCACCTGCGGCATTTCGGCGTCCATCACGGCCGCTTCGACATTGGCCTGGGTCACGCTGCCAAGCTTCACGCTGGCCAGCCGGACGCGCCAGGCGCGGACCACGCCATTGGCGGTCTGCACCCGCATCGCTTCGGCGCGGGACAGATCGACGCCGGCACGGCGCGCCTGATTGCGGTCCATCGCGATCACGGTAGCGCCGGTATCGAGCAGGAATTTCATCGGCACGCCATTGATCGACCCGTCGGCGGAGAAGTGTCCCTGCTGATCCGCGTTCAGGTGGATGACCGAGGCCGACGTTTCGGCACTGCGCTGCGACGCCACGTTCTCGCCGATGCGCAGCTGCACGCGCCGGCCGTCGATGTCGACCCAGGCACGGTCGCCCTCGACCGACAGCAGCTTCACCCCCTCCGGCGAACGGGCACCCGGTGCCAGCGTGCGCGGCGCCCCGCCGTCGATCACCAGAACCGCCTTGCCGCCGAACACACCGGCCAGCGAAACGTCGGCCGCATGCGCAGCGCTTGCGCCAGCAAGGACGGCGAGCGCGAGCGTGGCTAGAATGCGGCGAGGAGGTGTTTCGATGAAACCCATTGCAGTGTTCCGTCACAGTCCGACCGAAGGACCCGGTCATTTTGCTACATATATCAACGGCCTGGGCCGTGAAATCCGCCTGTTCGCGATGGATTGCGGCGATCCGGTGCCGACCGATCCGTCGGCCTTCGCCGGCCTCTGCTTCATGGGCGGGCCGATGAGCGTGAACGATCCGCTGCCGTGGATTCCGCCGGTGCTCGAACTGATCCGCAAGGCGGTCGCCGCCGACATTCCGGTGATCGGCCACTGCTTGGGCGGCCAGCTCATGTCGAAGGCGCTTGGCGGCACCGTCGGCACCAATCGCTGCAAGGAGATCGGCTGGCTGGACGTCCATGCCACCGACCCGGCAGCGGCCGAATGGTTCGGCGACCGGGCACGCTTTCCGTCCTTCCACTGGCACGGTGAAACCTTCACCGTGCCGACCGGCGCCACCCGTGTGCTGGCCTCCGCCGGCTGCGACAACCAGGCCTGGGCCATGGGCAAGCATCTGGCAATGCAGTGCCACATCGAAATGACCGAGGATCTGGTGAAGTCGTGGTGTACCGGCGGCGCCGACGAGATCGCCGAGGCAGCCGCCCAGCCGACAGTGCAGCAGCCGGCGGACATCCAGCGCGACCTGGAAGCGCGCATCGCGGCGCTGCACGCGGTGGCGGAAACCGCCTACGCGAAGTGGGTCAAAGGTCTGAAGGACTGAACCGGGGAAACAGGCCGTTATCGCAGGGCGCGGCAGCGGCAGCGCCTGAATCGGCGCTCAGTCGCGGAAATTGCCGAACTGCAGCGGAATGTCGGTGACCTGCTTGCGCAGCAGCGCGATGGCCTCCTGCAGCACGTCGCGCTTGGCGCCGGTGACGCGCACTTCCTCGCCCTGGATGCTGCCCTGCACCTTGAGCTTGCTGTCCTTCAGGATGCGCACGATCTTCTTGGCGGATTCGCTCTCGATACCCACCTTGAGCTTCAGTTCCTGCTTCATCTTGTTGCCGCTGATCTTCTGCGCGTCGCCGCGCTCGACCGAGCGCACGTCGATGCCGCGCTTGGCGAACTTGCCCAGCAGCACGTCATAGACCTGGTCGAGCTTGAAGTCGTCGTCGGCGAACAGCGTGAGCAGCTTGTCGCCCTGCTCCACGCGCGCGTCCGAACCCTTGAAGTCGAAGCGGTTGGTGATTTCCTTGTTCGCCTGGTCGACCGCGTTGCGCAGTTCGACCATGTCGATTTCGGAACTGATGTCGAAGGAGGGCATGCTGAAAACCTCGTGTGCTGCGTGCGGGCGCCAAGCGGCGCCCGGTGATGCGGATCAGCCGAAATGGCAGACGTAGTGGTAGGGCTCGCCACTCACTTCGATGTCGAAGGACGAGTTGCCCGGCACGTTGTAGGACTCACCCGCACCGTAGGTCTTCCACTCGGTCTCCCCCTTCAGGCGCACGCGGCAGCTGCCCGCCACGCCTTCCATGATTTCCGGCGCGCCGGTATTGAAGGTGAGCGTGGCCGGCAGGATGACGCCGACCGACTTCTTGGTGCCGTCGGCGAACTGGATGCTGTGGCTGACGCACTTGCCGTCGAAGTACACATTGGCTTTCTTGACGACGCTGATGTTGTCGAACTGGGACATGTTCTTTTCCTGTTGTGATTACTTGCCGCGCTTGATGGCCGCGTTGGCGGCGATACGCATGCGCAGCGCGTTGAGCTTGATGAAACCGGCGGCGTCCTTCTGGTCGTAGGCACCCGCATCGTCCTCGAAGGTGGCGATGGTCGGGTCGAACAGCGAGTCGGTCTTCGAATCGCGGGCGACGACGATGACGTTGCCCTTGTACAGCTTGAGCCGCACCCAGCCATTGACCGTCTGCTGCGTGTGGTCGATCAGCGCCTGCAGCGCGCGGCGCTCCGGACTCCACCAGTAGCCGGTGTAGATGATGCTGGCGTAGCGCGGCATCAGGTCGTCCTTCAGGTGGGCGACTTCGCGGTCCAGCGTGATCGACTCGATGGCGCGGTGCGCGCGCAGCAGGATGGTGCCGCCCGGGGTTTCGTAGCAGCCGCGCGATTTCATGCCGACATAGCGGTTCTCGACCAGGTCGAGGCGGCCGATGCCATGCTTGCCACCGATCGTGTTCAGCGTGGCCAGCAGTTCGTGCGCCGGCATGTGGGTGCCGTTGATGCTCACCAGATCGCCGCGCTCGAATTCGAGGTCGAGGTATTCGGCGGCGTCCGGCGCCGCTTCCGGCGACACCGTCCAGCGCCACATCGATTCCTCGGCTTCGGCCGACGGATCTTCGAGGTGACGACCTTCGTAGCTGATGTGCAGCAGGTTGGCGTCCATCGAGTAGGGCGAGCCACCCTGCTTGTGCTTCATCTCGATCGGGATGCCGTGCTTCTCGGCATAGGCCAGCAGCTTTTCGCGCGACAGCAGATCCCACTCACGCCACGGCGCGATCACCTTCACGTTCGGCATCAGCGCATAGGCGCCCAGTTCGAAGCGGACCTGGTCGTTGCCCTTGCCGGTGGCGCCGTGCGAAATGGCGTTGGCGCCGGTTTCTCGCGCGATGTCGATCAGGCGCTTGGCGATCAGCGGACGCGCGATCGAGGTGCCGAGCAGGTATTCGCCTTCATAGATCGTGTTGGCGCGGAACATCGGGAACACGAAATCGCGGACGAATTCCTCGCGCAGATCGTCGATGTAGATGTTCTCCGGCTTGATGCCCAGCTTGATCGCCTTGGCACGCGCCGGTTCGAGTTCCTCACCCTGGCCGAGGTCGGCGGTGAAGGTGACGATTTCGCACTGATACACATCCTGCAGCCACTTCAGGATGACCGAGGTGTCCAGGCCGCCCGAATAGGCGAGGACCACTTTCTTGATGTCGCTCATCGTTGCTCGTCTTTCAATAAGAGTCGTCGGTTCAGCTGCCGGACACGCGTCCGAGCAGCAGGAATTCCATCAGCGCCTTCTGCGCGTGCAGGCGGTTTTCGGCTTCGTCCCACACCACCGAGTGCGGGCCGTCGATCACCTCCGCGCTCACCTCCTCGCCGCGATGCGCCGGCAGGCAGTGCATGAACAGCGAGTCGGCCTTGGCCACCTTCATCATCTCGGCATCGACCTGCCAGTCGGCGAAAGCGGCACAACGTGCCTCGTTCTCCGCTTCCCAGCCCATCGAGGTCCACACGTCGGTGGTGACCAGATCGGCACCGCGCGCGGCGTCCATCGGATCGGCGAAGCACTCGTGGTGGCTGCCCGCCACGCCTGCGCGCTCGGCCTCGACTTCGTAGCCCGGGGGGGTCGAAATGTTCAGCTTGAAATCGAAGATTTCGGCCGCCTGCATCCAGGTGTGGCACATGTTGTTCGAATCGCCGATCCACGCCACGGTGCGGCCGGAGATGTCGCCGCGGTGCTCGATCCAGGTGTAGATGTCGGCCAGCACCTGGCAGGGGTGGTATTCGTTGGTCAGGCCATTGATCACCGGCACGCGAGAGTTCGCCGCGAAGCGCTCGATGATGGTCTGTTCGAAGGTGCGGATCATGACCACGTCACACATGCGCGAAATGACCTGGGCCGCGTCCTCGACCGGCTCGCCGCGGCCGAGCTGGGAGTCGCGCGTGTTCAGGTAGATCGCGCTGCCGCCCATCTGGTGCATGCCGGCTTCGAAGGACAGGCGCGTGCGCGTGCTCTGCTTCTCGAAGATCATGACCAGCGTGCGGTCCTGCAGCGGCCAGTACTGTTCGTAGCGCTTGAACTTGTCCTTGATCCAGCGGGTGCGCGCGAACACGTAGTCGAGCTCTTCGCGCGTCAGATCCTTCAGTTGCAGAAAGTGTCTGGGTTCAGTCATTTCATGCGGCGAGCTGAGCGCCCGCGAGGAAGTTGCGGATGATCGGCGACAACCGGTCGACCAGCTCGCGGCTGTCGGCGTCGGAGAAAACCAGCGGCGGCACGAGCCGGATGGTGCTGTCGGCCGTGACGTTGATCAGCAGACCGGCTTCGAGTGCCTGACCGACCAGCGCGCCGCAGGGGCGGTCGAGTTCGATGCCTATCATCATGCCGGCACCGCGGATGTCCTTGACGCCCGCCACATCCTTCAGCGCATCACGGAAGCCGGCGCGGATCGCGTCGCCCTGACGCACGGCATTGCCGCGCAGATCGTCGCGCGCGACGACGTCGAGCGTGGTCAGCGCGGCAGCGCAGGCCAGGGGATTGCCACCGAAGGTCGAACCATGAGTGCCGGGCTTGAAAACACCGGCCGCCGGCCCGCGCGCCAGGCAGGCGCCGATCGGCACGCCCGAGCCCAGGCCCTTGGCCAGCGTCATCACGTCCGGCTCGATACCGGCGTGCTGGAAGGCAAACCAGCTGCCGGTGCGACCGATGCCGCACTGCACCTCGTCGACCATGAACAGCCATTCCTGCTGGTCGCACAGCGTGCGCAGTTCGCGCATGTAAGCCAGGTCGGCGGCATGGATGCCGCCCTCGCCCTGCACCGGCTCGAACAGCACGGCGACGATGTTGCGCGTGTGCTCGGCGATCGCCCGCACCGCGGCGATGTCGCTGAAAGGCACCCGGTGGAAGCCCGGCGTCAGCGGCTCGAAACCGGCCTGCACCTTGCGGTTGCCGGTGGCCGACAACGTGGCCAGCGTGCGGCCGTGGAAGGCGTGCTCCATCACGATGATGCCCGGCAGTTCGACGCCGCGCTGATGGCCGTACAGACGGGCGAGCTTGATCGCCGCCTCGTTGGCTTCACAACCGGAATTGCAGAAGAACACTTCGTCCATGCCGGACAGTTCGGCCAGACGGTCCGACAGCTTTTCCTGTGCCAGCACGCGGTACAGATTGGAGCAGTGGATCATTTCCGCCGCCTGCCGCGACACCGCCTGAACCAGATCGGGGTGACCGTGGCCCAGCGTATTCACGGCAACACCGGCCATCGCGTCGAGGTACTCGCGACCGTTCTCGTCATACAACCGTACGCCCTTGCCGTGGGTGAAGGCGACCGGCTGGCGGCCGTAGGTATTCATCAGATGCGTCATCGAAACAGCTCCGTGACCCTGCTGCCGCATCGACGGCACGCCTGCTGGCGGCGTGATGCGGAAAACGAAAAAAGCACGGCGGCTCGCGCCGCCGTGCTTGATGAGAGGACGATTTTAGTTCAAAGCCCGCGCGCTGTGTAGCAGGCGCCGCTCATGTTGCGGCGCACATTGTCACCTCGCGCGGCAGACGGCGCAGCAGCGCGGTCGCCCGCCCCCCAGCCCGTACCGGGCTGCGAACATCCGTTGCGGCAGGGACTTAGCCGACCCCGCGGGCGGCACCGGGCCCGATCTGCGGGTCTGGCACAAAGCGTGCTAAGACCGAGCAGCCCATATAGATCTGTCGCAACTTGCGTTCGGCCTCTTCGGCACTCGCGCCCGGTATGGACAGGTTGTCGATCAGCACGCCGCCTCGCGTACGGATCCTGAAACCGAATCGGGCCATCTGAGCCCGAGGCGCCGGAGACGACACACTGCCAAGTACTTTGGACTGCCTGGATCTGAGGCTGGAATTGAGCATAAAGCGCCGTCTCCTCATAGGGATAGCGCGAGTATAGAAACAGAACATTAGCTTTACAACAGCTAAACCTTGTTTTTAAAGATAAAAAAGAGCCCTGTTTTACCGCTATAACTGAGTGAAGCACCACCCCGGCTGCGCCGCACTTCCCTGCCACGTGCGGCGGCAGCCGGACCGAACACAGAACTGCCCGAGGCCACAGACCCGAACATGAGCGCGATTCCGCATGTACACGACGGCGACGCCGAAGCCCCTCTCCCGCCCGCCAACGACACCCTGGTGCGCAAACAGATGGACGACCCGCGCCGCGCGCGCAGCTTCACCATCATCGGCGCCACGAGCAAGGGCCGCACCTTCCGCCCCAGCGACTGGTCCGACCGCCTGTGCGGCGTCATGTCCTCGTTCGGCAGTCAGCGCAAGATGCGCTACTCGCCGTACGTGCGCCCTGGCTGCTGGATCACCGGCGAAAAATGCGTGTTCGTCGATGCCCGCCTGTATGAGCTCGAACCGCTCGCCTACAACTTCCTGATGCATTTCGCGCGCGACAACGATCTGCGCGTGGACTACGAGACCGGCGCCGCCGAAATCTGAATCCCCGTTTTTTGGCGATCCGGACATATGGCGGACGCCGTCCGGAATATGTCCGCCACGCGAGCGCCGACGAAAACGACGAAAACGCCTTTCTGTCTCTGCGCACGGCGAGCCTGGACAACAGAAACGAGCAATAAAAAAGCCGACCATCGGGTCGGCTTTTTTATTGCTGCGGCCTAGATGGCCGCCGGCGGGTCAGGCTGCGGAACTCAGGCCGCGGCGCCCATCGCCTTGATCGCACCGGACAGACGGCTCTTGTGACGAGCTGCCTTGTTCTTGTGGATGATGTTCTTGTCAGCGATGCTGTCGATCGTCGTCTGGGCCTGCACGAACACGGCTTGCGCAGCTGCCTTGTCGCCAGCCAGGATGGCCTTGCGAACGTTCTTGATGGCGGTGCGCAGCTCCGAGCGCTGGCTCATGTTGTGATCACGACGAACGTTCGCCTGACGGGCGCGCTTGCGTGCTTGTGCGGAATTGGCCATATTCTTGCGGTTGGGTGTTCGGGAAAACGCGCGAGTATACGCACTAAGGATTGCTGGCGCAAGACCCCGGAGTGGTGCATCGCGTGACCGACAGGCCGCACGGCTCTGGTAAGGTGCGCGCTGTCCGTCCTCACGCCCCGCCTGATGAATCTGCTTCGTGCACTTGCGACCGTCAGCAGCATGACGCTGCTGTCGCGCATCCTCGGCTTCGTCCGCGACTTCTTCATCGCCCGGGCCTTCGGCGCCGGCGCGGCCACCGACGCCTTCTTCGTCGCCTTCCGCCTGCCCAACCTGCTGCGCCGCATGTTCGCCGAAGGCGCATTCTCGCAGGCCTTCGTGCCCATACTGGGCGAATACCGCAACCGGCGCGGTGTCGACGACACGCGGGCACTGATCGACCACGTCGCCACGCTGCTCGCCCTGGTGGTGGCGGTCGTCACGGCGATCGGCATCGTCGCCGCGCCGCTCATCATATATATATCCGCGCCCGGCTTTGCCGCCGACGCTGACAAGTTCGACCTGACGGTGACGCTGACCCGCATCACCTTCCCCTACATCCTGTTCATGTCGCTGGTCGCCATGGCCGGCGGCGTGCTGAACACCTTCAGCCGCTTCGCGATACCCGCCTTCACGCCGGTGCTGCTCAATCTGAGCTTCATCGGCATGAGCCTGTTCGCTGCACCGTATTTCGATCCCCCGGTGCTGGCACTGGCCTGGGCAGTGTTCATCGGCGGCGCGCTGCAGCTGGCGCTGCAGGTGCCGGCGCTGATGCGCATCGGCATGCTGCCGCGGGTGCGGCTCGACCTGCACGATCCCGGTGTGCGCCGCATCTTCAAGCTGATGCTGCCGGCCATCCTCGGCGTATCGGTGTCGCAGATCTCGCTGCTGATCAACACCATCTTCGCCTCCTTCCTCGAAAGCGGTTCGGTGTCCTGGCTCTACTACGCTGACCGTCTGATGGAATTCCCGGCCGGCCTGCTCGGCGTCGCACTGGGCACCATACTGCTGCCTTCGCTGTCGCGCAGTCACGCCGACGGCAACGGTGGCGAGTTTTCGGCGCTGCTCGACTGGGGCCTGCGGCTGACGCTGATGCTTACGCTGCCGGCAGCGCTTGCGCTGGGTCTGCTGGCCACACCATTGATCGCCACACTGTTCCATCACGGGCAGTTCACCGCGCACGACGTGCTGGCGACGCGCGAGGCGCTGCTCGCCTACAGCATCGGCCTGACCGGACTGATTCTGGTGAAGGTGCTCGCACCCGGTTTCTATTCGCGGCAGGACATCCGCACGCCGGTCAAGATCGCGCTCGGCGTGCTGGTGCTGACCCAGTTGATGAACCTCGTTTTCATCGGTCCGCTGGCGCATGCCGGTCTGGCCCTGTCGATAGGCCTTGCGTCGCTGGTGAACGCCGGTTTCCTCTACCGCGGACTGCGCCGCATCGGCGCCTACACGCCGGCGCCGGGCTGGCGGAGCTTCTGGCTCAAGATGCTGTCTGCACTTGCAGCGATGGGGCTGGTGCTTTACTTCGGCGCCCAGGTGCCGGGCGACTGGCTGCAGATGGGCACGCTCAGCCGTATCCTGCACCTGGGCTGGCTGGTGCCGGCTGGCGCCGGCGCCTATTTCGCCGTGCTGTTCGCACTGGGTTTCCGGCTGCGCGACTTTTCGCGTCGCGCGGCGTCCTGAACGAGGAGCTGACTAGATGAAATTGACGAGCAACACCTTCGCCGACGGTGCCCGCATCCCGGGCAGCAACGCGTTCTGCATTCCGGACGGCAAGGGTCACGCGCAACTTGGCGACAACCGCAACCCGCACCTCGCCTGGTCCGACCTGCCGGCTGGCACGCGTTCGCTGGTGCTGATCTGCCACGACCCCGACGTACCGACCCGGCCGGACGACGTGAACCAGGAAGGTCGCACCGTGCCAGCCTCGCTGCCGCGCTGCGACTTCACGCACTGGATACTGGTCGACCTCGCGCCGACCGGCGAAATCGCCGAAGGCGAGTTCTCGTCGGCCGTCACCGCCTGCGGCAAGCCCGGTCCGGCCGGTCCCCGCGGCACCCGCCAGGGCATCAACGATTACACTGCGTGGTTCGCCGGCGACGCGCAGATGACCGGCGACTACCATGGCTACGACGGCCCCTGCCCGCCGTGGAACGACGAAATCGTCCATCACTACGTGTTCACGCTGTACGCGCTGGACGTCGAACGCCTTCCGGCAGACGGTCGGCTTACGCTCGATGTCGTGAAACAGGCGATGCAGGGCCACGTGCTCGGCCAGGCGAGCCTGACTGGGCTTTACGCGCTGAACCCTTCAGTCCGCTGCTGAGCGCTTTTGCAGATAGGCGGCCGCCAGCACGGCGGCCATCAGCGCCCAGCCCAGCGCCTGCGGATTGCGCCAGTCGACAAGCCAGGCGATGACACTGCCGGCCACCGCAATCAGCGTGAAAACGCGCGCCTCGGGCAGTCGCGGCATCACGTCGAAACCGGCCCAGCGCGCAGCCAGACCGAACTGAACGGTCGGCAACACGAACAGCAGGAAGGGGAAATCGCGGTAGCGACCATCGACCGCGAGCAACAGGCCGCCGGCGGCCAGGCCGAACAGCAGCACACGCACGGCGAACGCCATCGCAGGTCGTGCACGACCGGTCATCACGAAGGGCAACAGCGCCCACGCCAGACTGCCCGCCAGTGCTACCGCGCCCATGGCCAGCCACTCTGCAGGATTGCGGCAGGCGAGCAACAGGTATTCCCACTGCAGCCATCCGATCAGTCCCGCCAGTGCCCCGGACAGCGCGTAAGCCGCTGCAGCACCCGAACGACGCACGCGCGCGGCCAGTACGATCAGCACGCCGAGCGCCAGCCCGACCGCGCCAGCGGTCAGCGGCGTGGCACCGTCGTTGCGTTCGGCCAGCGCGCCATGCCAGCCGAACTTGGCGTGGCCGTGCGAATCGAGCACCCCCCAGTACCCGCCGACCGTACCTTCGAGCAGGCGCTTCCACGGCTGGTCATAGGCTTCGATCACGTTGTACTGCCAGCCGTGCGCCTGGGCCGCCAGCAGGAATTCGCGCAGATAGCGCGCCTGCTCGATCAGCCCCGGCCGCGCGCCGTCGCGCTGCTTGCCCAGACTGGGCCAGCCGGTCTCGCCGATCAGCAGCGGCTTGCCCAGTTCGACGGCCATCGTGTCCATCACCGCCGTCACGTGCGTGATCGCGTCGTCGATCGCCCGCGGCTCGTCCTCCCAGTAGGGCAGGATGTGCACGGTGGCGAAATCGACGCTGGCCGCGAGTGAACGGTGCTTGAGCCAGAACTCCCAGACGTCGGCGTAAGTCACCGGCACCTCGGTTTCGCGCTGGGCACGCTCGATGTAGCGGCGCATCGCGTCCTCGGTCTGCTCGCGGCGCAATAGCACTTCGTTGCCGACGATGAGGCCGCGCACCACGTCGCGGTGACGGTTGGCAAGCGCGATGGCCTGTGTCAGCTCGATGTCGTTCTTCTTCAGATCGCCGCCTATCCAGGCGCCCACCAGCACCTTCAGTCCGTGGCGACCGGCCAGCTCGGGCACGGCGGACAGCCCCTGATCGACCGAATACAGACGCACGCAGTCAGTGATGCGTGCCAGCCGTGCGAGGTCGGCGTCGATGCGCTCGCGGCTCACCTGGAAATCAGGGATCAGCGGCGATTCGCCCGGCCGGTAATAGGGTGCGTACGACACGCACTGCAGACGGGCCTGGTCCGGCGGCACGTCGGCCAGCGCCTGCGGCTGGTTGGCGCGCCAGATCCAGAACGCGATCAGCGCCAGCGCGATCAGATGCACCAGCGCATAACGCGCCCAGCGCGGCGCGCGGTTCAGAGGTTCCATCATCGCGTCAGGCTGCCTGTGTCGCCGACGCTGCCGGCAGCGGCTTCTCCGGCAGCTGGGCGATGAACTGACAGGCCAGTGCGGCGATGTAGGGCAGCGACTGCAGGCCCAGCATGGTCACCCACAGCAGCACCTCGACGCTGTCGGTGCCGCGCATGTAAAGCATGGCGCCGGCGGCAGAGATCAATGACAGCAGCAGGTACATCTCTTCGCGTATCGGCTGGAAGAACTTGGCCAAACCACCCTCCGCCTTGCCCTTCGCGGTGCGCAGGAAGACACCGCGCTTGTGCGTGATGCCGGCGATGATGCCGCGCGCGATCGCGTGCGACAGGCCCAGGCTCACCAGCGATGCGCCGGCGATGTCGGCCCACGGACAGTCCATCGCGCGACGGTACAGGATGGGCCCCATCGCCGCCTTGGCGACCAGCAGACCGAGCACCGGCGCCAGCATGATGGTGACCGGCAGCGAGAACATCTTCGGCCAGATCAGCATCGCGGCCGTCCAGCCTATGGCGCCCAGCGCGAACAGGAACTGCAGCGCGTCGCCGAACCACGAGAACCAGCCGGTAATGAAGTGATAGCGCTGGCCGGCGGTGAGCTTGCTCTTGCCAACCAGCGCCTTCCAGTGACCCTTCATGATCTGCATCGCGCCGAAAGCCCAGCGGAAGCGCTGCGACTTCAGTGCGGCGAAGCTGGACGGCGTCAGACCGCGGCCGAACACGCGGTCGATGTAGCGCAGTTCGTCGCCGTTCTCGAGCAGGCGCAGCCCGAGTTCGGTGTCCTCGCAGATGCACCATTCCGACCAGTTGCCGGATTCCTCCAGGCGCGAGCGGCGCACCAGCGTCATCGTGCCGTGCTGGATCAACGCATTGCGCTCGTGGCGATGGTGCATGCCGATGCGGAAGAAGCCATCGAACTCCCAGTTGCACATGCGCTTGAAGAAATGGCGCTCCCACTCACGGTGCGCCTGCGGTGCCTGCACGACGGCCACCTTGGGGTCGCGGAAATGCGGCACCAGCGCGCTGAGCCAGTCGGTGGTCACGACGTAGTCAGCGTCGACCACGCCGACTACGGCGGTGCGCGGGTCGATCTGTTTCATCGCGAAATTCAGCGCGCCGGCCTTGAAACCCGGCCACTGGGGCAGGTGGAAGAAACGGAAGCGCGGGCCCAGTTCGGCCATGCGCGCCTCGACCGGCTTCCACAGCGCCTCGTCCTTGGTGTTGTTGTCGACGACGATGACTTCGAAGTTCTGGTAGTCCATCGCCGCCAGGCTGTCGATGGTGGCGATCACCATTTCCGGCGGCTCGTTGCAGCACGCCAGGTGCACCGACACGAAGGGCTGCTGTTCCGGCGGCAACGGCTCGGCCGGCTTGTAGGCACGGCGCCAGCGCGGCTTGAAGAACACCTCGGCGAACTCGAAACCGTTGGTCAGCAGTACGCCGGCCGTCAGCACGACGCCGAACACCAGGCCGATCAGCGCGGTGAGATCGCGCAGCGTGAAGTAGTAGTCGGCCGGCAGGCGCGCTGCAATGACGATGGCGGTGACGCAGGACTGCACCAGTATGCACATCCACAACTGGCCGCCTATGCTCATGCCGCGCTGCGCCAGGCAGAGCAGCAGCATCGGCACCAGCGCGAACACGGTGGCGATCAGCGCGTCGTCTATCCAGCCACTGTTCGGATCCACGCTGCCTTCGAGCGGGAACTTCAGTTGGCGGTCGGCGTTGAACACGCCCCAGTAGGCGCCTGCCCAGCCCTCGATGTCGATCTTCCAAGGCTGGTCGTAGGCCTCGATCAGGAAGTAGTCGAGGTTCTTGCACAGCGCGCGGTAGAGGAATTCGCGCACGAAGCGCGCCTGGTTCTCTTCCGACGCGACCGCCGCCTGTATGGTCGGCCCCTTGCTCGGCCAGCCTATTTCGGAAATCAGGATGGAGCGGCCGGGGAAGGCGTCCAGCAGCTCCTGGTAACGCGCCATCGCGTAGTCGACCGCCTTGTCCACCGGCACGCCCTCGTGATACGGCAGCAGATGGACGGCAAGGAAATCGACGTGGTCCGCCAGTTCAGGGTTCTTCAGCCAGACGTGCCAGGGTTCGGCGGTCGATACCGGCAGATCGGTCGCGTTGCGCACCTCGTCCAGGTAGGCATACATCTCGGGGAAGGTCAGGTCGTCGCGCAACAGCACCTCGTTGCCGACGATGATGCGGTCGATGTTCTCGTGCAGCCGGGCGTCCGCCAGCACGGCACCGATCTCGCGCCGGTTCTTCACCTTGTCGCGGTCCAGCCAGGCGCCGGCGGTCACGCGCAGTTCATTCTGTCCGGCCAGATCGGACACCTCGGGGTTCTCGGTCGAGTTGTAGGTGCGCACCCGGTGAGCGATGCCGCCGAGCTGCTTCATATCCTGCTCGATCTCGGCGTAGCTCGGATAGACGCCCTTGAGCGGCGTCTGGTCACGCCGGTAGGGGCTGTAGGAAAAGCCGTCGATGTAGTCCAGCGGCTCGACCACGCTGACCGGACGGTTCATCACCGCCCACAGCGCGAAGTGCACCGCCGCCACGCCACCTGCTATCAGCAGGGCGATCATGACGCGGGCAAGGGAAATCTGTCTTTTCATGCGAGATCGGTGTCGGTCGTCCGGCTGGGCCGGGCGCAGCGTTTCCGGTAAGGTGAGGACTGCAGCCGGGCGCCGGATGACGGTGTCGATGCTGCAGCGCGGCGATGCTAACACAGCGAAAATCCGCGGTTCGCCCGTGACGGAAAGTGCCTACAGATGAATACCCCGATGCCCACCTCTTCCCTTGCTGTTGACCTGCGCAAACGCCTTGGCTGGCCGCTGCTCATCGCGCTGACGGTCGTCGCCGCGGCCAGCGCCGGCCTGCGCTACGGCCTGATGGAATCCGACCTGCTGCACGGCCTGTGCGCCGGCGGCGCCGACGACTGGCGCTGCCTGGTGCGCCGCATTGCGCCGCAGCTGTTCATGCAGGAGCGCATCGGCGTGCTTGCGCTGGCCGCCGGTGCGCTCGCACTGCTGTTGCGCCACGCCTTCGTGGCGCGCCTGGCCGTCGTCACGGGTGCGGCCGGCCTGGTGCTGTACAGCGCCGATTTCGCCGCCGTCGGCCTGCTTGCCGGAATGCTCGTGCTGCTGGCGCGCGCGCCGGCCTCTGTAAACACTGCGTAAACACAATGTCCCGAATTGTCCGGATCGCCCACCGCGCCGGCGCGAGCCGCTAAGCTGAAGGGCATGAACGGACACCCACCGAAGCCGCGCATCCTGGTGGTCGACGACGACCCGGACCTGCGCGATCTGCTGCGCGACTACCTCGGCAAGCAGGACATGGACGTGCGTACCGTCGCCGACGGCGACGCACTGCGTGTCGCGCTCGAACGCGACGGCTGCGACCTGCTCATCCTCGACGTGATGCTGCCGGGCGACGACGGCCTCGCGTTGTGCCGCGAAATCCGCGCGAAGTCGCGCCTGCCCATCCTGATGCTGACCGCCCGCGGCGACGAACTGGACCGCATCATCGGCCTGGAGATGGGTGCCGACGACTACCTGCCCAAGCCTTTCCATCCGCGCGAACTGCTGGCGCGCGTGCGCAGCATCCTGCGCCGGGCGCCCGAACACCCGGACGGCGACGGCAGCGTGCGCGCACTGAAGTTCTCCGGCTGGACGCTCGATCTCGGCGCCCGCCACCTGGTCGACGAGGCCGGCGTGGTGACGCCACTGTCCAGCGGCGAATTCCGCATGCTCAATGCGCTGGCCGAGAACGCCAACCGCGTGTTGTCGCGCGACCAGCTGATGGACGTGCTGGCCGGCCGCGACGCCGGCCCCTTCGACCGCACCGTCGACGTGATGATCAGCCGTCTGCGCCGCCGGCTCGGCGACGACGGCCGCGAACCGCGCATCATCCGCACGCTGCGCAACGAAGGCTATGTGCTGAACGGTCCGGTGGAGAAGCTGCTTTGACATGGGCGTCGCGGCTGCTGCCGCGCACGCTGTTCGGTCAGATCCTGTGCGTGCTGCTGGGCGGTCTGCTGCTCGCCAACGCGCTCGGCCTGTGGCTGGTGGTCGAGGACCGCGTGCGCCTGTCGCGCCAGATGCGCAGCGACTACGCCGCGACACGGCTGGCCGAGTCGGTCGCCCTGGTCGACGAGACGCCGGTGGCCGGCCGCGAGCGGTTGCTGCGCATGCTCGAAAGCCCGAGCACCCGACTGTCTCTCGACGAGCCCTGGTATGACGACGCGAAGGCGGTGCCGGACGATTTCGACGCCTTTGCACAACGCGTCGGCGATCGGCTGGACAAGCGCTTCGAACATCAGGTGGTGAGGCGCGAACAGCCCATGCTCACCCCGCGTGGCGACGCACACCCGCTGCGCCCGCCACCCCCGCCCCCACCCAAACTGGCGCGACTGCTGCCAGCGCCACCGGCGATCGACGTGTCGACCCAGGCCAGGCTGAGCGACGGCAGTGTGCTCACCTTCCGCTACTCACCGCCGCCCCCGCCGGTGGACAGGCCGCTGCGCATCATCGTCGGCCTGCTGCTGGTGGGGCTTGCCGTGAGCCTGCTGTCGGTCTGGGTGGTACGCCGCCTGACCCGTCCGCTGGCGATGTTCGCCCGCGCCGCCGACGGACTGGCGCGCGATCTCGATCAGGCGCCGCTCGATACCGGCGGACCGCGCGAGGTGGCCGGTGCAGCCCAGGCCTTCAACCGCATGCAGGGCGCGCTGCGCGCGCTGATACAGACGCGTGCCCAGGCACTGGCCGGCGTGTCGCACGACCTGCGACTGCCGATCACCCGCGTGCGGCTGCGTCTTGAGCAGTTGCCGGACAGCCCGGTACGCGAAGCGATCGAGCGCGACCTGGCCGAGATGGAAACGCTGATCGACGATACGCTGGCCTTCCTGCGCGCCGGCGACAGCTCGGAAAGCGCCGCCCCGACCCGGCTCGACGCGCTGGTCGAGGGTGTGGCCGACGATATCGCTGCGCTGGGAGCGGACATCGAGGTGAGCGGCAGCCTGGCACAGCCAGTCTTGCTGCGCCCGGCGCTGACCCGCCGCGCGCTCGCCAACCTGATGGACAACGCGCGTCGCTACGGTGGTGGCCGCGTCCGCGTGACGCTGTCGTCGGCCGACGGTGAAGCGCGGATAGACATCGACGATGACGGACCGGGCATACCCGAAGCCGAACTCGAGCACGTATTCGAACCCTATGTGCGCCTCGAAGCATCGCGCGCCCGCCACACCGGCGGCAGCGGACTGGGGCTGGCCATTTCGCGCGCCGTCATCCGCGCCCAGGGTGGCGAGGTAACGCTGTCGCGCCGCGCCGAGGGCGGCCTGCGGGCGCGCGTCGCGCTGCCCTTGCAGGGCCGGAAGCCGGCCGGTTAAACCGGCCGGCGGTGACGGGTCGATCGCATTTCCTGTGCGCGCGGCCGGCTGACCGCGACAGCGCCCTCAACGATCGCGCGCGGAATTCCGTCGCTCATCCCACCGCAAGACGCGCTCCGCTCAGTTCCTCGCCTGCAGCGCCTGTACCGCCGGCGGATAGTTCTGCCCGGCCGAAGCGCGCAGCCAGCGCAGCGCCTCGTCCGCGTTGCGCGTCTGCCCGGCGCCGGTGTCCAGCATGACCGACAGCGCGTACTGCGCCTCCGCCTCGCCCTGCTCTGCCGCGACGCGGAACAGCCGCGCCGCCTCCGCCAGATTGCGCTGCACGCCGCGGCCGGCTTCATAGGCCCAGGCCAGCCGCGTCACGCCGCGCACGTCACCGAAGTCGGCCAGCTTGCGGTACATCGCCGCCGCGTCGGCGTGCCGGCCCTCAGCCTCGAAACGGCGCGCCTCGGCCAGTTCGCGATCACGGATGCTGCCGCCCTGCGGGTCGTTCAGCGCGGCAAGGTGGGTGGCTGCTTCCTGATCACCTGCGTCGGCCGCCACCTTGAGCCAGTGGCGCGCGCCGTCGATGTCACGCTGGCCGAGCTTGCCGCCCTGTAGCAGAAGACCGAGGCGCAGCGCCGAATTGCGGCTGCCCGCCTGGGCGCCGTTCTCGTACAGGCGACGCGCCTCGTGCGGATTCTGCGGTTCGCCCAGACCGTCCTCGGCGAGGATGCCCAGATTGAACCAGGCCTCGCCGTTGCCACGCTCGGCCAGCGCGGCCCAGATGCGTTTCGCGTCGGCGTAGTGCGCCATCTTGAATTCGGCGTAACCCTTGTACAGCCCCCAGGACGGCTTCTGCACCGCCTCGGCGATGTCGTCGTCGGTGATGGCCCACGCGCTCAGCGGCAGCAGGCCGGCAAGCAGCGTCACGCACAGGCGGCGCAGCGGGCGGGCAAGGGGGAATGCGGACATATCGGTTCTCCAGGGCGGAAGCGCCCGTTCTGCAGGGCGTGCCTGTGACAGGCGCGGCGCAGTCTAAGTTACATCGCGCACTCATGAAGGCCACCTCTTCGGGCATTTTCCATGGCGGGCGTCGAGCTGCGTCCGATTAGCATGCGCGTCTGCGGGGCGCGCCAGAACAGCGTGCAGACCGTTTGCCCCGTCGTCCCACACGGACCGACTTCATGTCCCTGATCTCCTGTGCGTCCTTCGGCGCGCTTGCCCGCCGCGCCCTGCTGCTTGCCGCCTGTCTGGGTGGCACGGCGCTGGCCGGTGACCTCGGCTACGACGATCTCGCCCGCCGCTTCCAGCCGCCGCTGCACGTGCAGCCCAAGCTGGCCGACCTGCCGGTCTGGCCGATCACCAGCGAACTGGCACCGGAGGCCGGGCCGGTCGGCTATGTGTTCGAGTCGATCGATCTGGCACCGATACCCGGCTTCGAAGGCACGCCGATGAACCTGCTGGTCGCCATCGACCGCAAGGGTGGCTTCATCGACGTCGAGGTGCTGCGCCAGCACGAACCGGTCTTCCTCAGCGGTCTGGGCGAAGCGCCGCTGAAGGAATTCGTGCAGCAGTACGCCGGCCGCAATCTGAAGCAGGAAATCACCGTGTCGTCGGCCTACGGCAATACGCGCGCCGGCGGCAGCGACAGCCGCGTCGTACTGGACGGTGTGACCAAGGCGACCGCCTCGGTACGCATCGTGAACCAGACGGTGCTGGCGGCCGGTCTCGTGGTGGCGCGCGAGAAGCTCGGCTTTGCCGACCCCGGCGCGCGCGGACCGGCCGCGCGGGCGCGCGCCGACGTCTTCGACAGGCTGGATTTCGCCACGCTGGTCAAGCGCGGGCTGATCGGCCACCTGCGCGTCAGCAACGCTGAGGCCGAAAAGCTGTTCGCCGGCACCGACGGCGAAGGCGCAGACGACGTCGCGCTGGCTGAACCGGACGCCACGCTGGTCGACCTCTACGTCGGCTACCTGAATACGCCGACGGTGGGCCGCGCCGTGCTCGGCGACGCCCGTTACGCCGATCTGATGAAGAAGCTGGAGGACGGCCAGCACGCACTGTGGATCGCCAGCGCCGGCCGCATCGCGATGCTGGACGAAGGCTTCGTGCCGGGTACGCCGCCACCCAGCCTGTCGCTGACCCAGGGCGGGCTGCCGGTGGAAATGCGCGATCTGGTGTTCGAGCACCCGGCTCCTGCAGGCGCGCCGGCCTTCAATGCCTCCGGCGTGTTCCGCATCTACGCCCAGGCCGGGCTGGACCCGGCGCGGCCGATGCAGCTCACGCTGACGCTGACCCGCGCCAAGGGCATGATGCTGCCGCGCATCACGCACCAGACCGTGTCCTTCGACTACACGCCGGACGCCGATCTGTTCGTCTATCCGCCGCAGCCGCTGCCGGAGTGGCTGGTCGCCTGGCAGGGCCGGTGGCCCGACCTCGCAGCGATAGGCGTCGCGCTCGCCCTGCTCTGCATGGTGCTGGCGAAACCGGACTGGATGGCGCGCGACGCCCGGCGACTCGCGCTGTTCCGCAACGCCTTCCTGCTGTTCACGCTGGTGTTCATCGGCTGGCACGCGCAGGGCCAGCTGTCCATCGTGCAGATCACCGGCGCGATCAAGACGCTGTCAGCCGGATCGGACCTGTCGAGCTTCCTGTACGACCCGGTGTCGCTGCTGCTGATCGCTTTCACCGTCGTGAGCTTCTTCATCTGGGGTCGCGGCACCTTCTGCGGCTGGCTCTGCCCTTTCGGCGCGCTGCAGGAATTCGTCGCGATCGCGGCGCAGAAACTGCGCGTCCCGCAGATCCGGTTGCCGCGGCCGCTGGCGCGCGTGCTCGACCGCGGCCGCTACGCACTGCTGGCGGCACTGGTGCTGTCAGCCGCGCTGGCGCCGCGGCTGGCGGAAAGCATGGTCGAGGTCGAGCCATTCAAGACCGCGATCACGGTGGGCTTCGATCGCGCATGGCCCTACGTCGCGTGGGCGGTCGGGCTGCTGCTGGCGGGCGCCTTCAGCTACAAGTTCTTCTGTCGCTACCTGTGTCCGCTGGGTGCCGCGATGGCGCTGGGCGGCAAATTCAGGCGCTTCGACTGGCTCGTGCGCCGCGCCGAATGCGGCAAGCCCTGTCAGACCTGTCGCCACCGTTGCCAGTACGACGCCATCGAGCGCAGCGGCGACATCCGCTACGACGACTGTTTCCAGTGTCTGGACTGCGTTGGCATCCACGCCGACCCGCAGCGCTGCGCGCCGGTGCTGCTGTATGCGAAGAAGGGCCGCACGGTGACGCCGTTCCCCGTTCCGGTGCGGGCGGCGGACGTCACGAACTGAGCGTTCAGCCGCCCTGCTTCCAGCGCTCGGCCGCGCTGTCGTCGGATTCGCGCGCATCCACCCAGCGGCTGCCTTCCGGCGTGTCCTCGCGCTTCCAGAACGGCGCTTGGGTCTTCAGGTAATCCATGATGAATTCGCAGGCGGCGAAGGCTTCGCCGCGGTGACTGCCGGCGACGACGACCAGCACGATGCGGTCCGCCGGCTGCAGCGTGCCGACGCGGTGGATCACCCGCACGGCCAGGATGTCCCAGCGCGCCTTCGCCTGCGCGACGATGTCCTCCAGCGCCGCTTCGGTCATGCCCGGGTAGTGCTCAAGCGTCATCGCGTGCACGCCGGAACCGTCGTTCACGTCACGCACCAGACCGGTGAAGGTGGCGACCGCGCCGACGTCGGTACGGCCGGCCAGCAGCGCGTCGATTTCGGCGCCGATGTCGAAGTCGGCTTGCTGCACGCTCACGCTCATGCTCGTCTCCTCAGTGCCGACTCAGCCGCCGGTCACCGGCGGGAAGAAGGCCACCTCGTCGCCGTCGGCAACCGCGGCATCGGGCTCGGCCATGCGCTGGTTCACTGCGGCGCGCAGGTTCTTCATCTGCGCGAGCTTGTCCCAGTCGCCGCCGCGGCCGGCGATCAGCGCGCGCACCGCGGCCAGCGTGGTCGCGCTCTCGGGCAGTTCGATCGTTTCGCCGGGCGAACCCAGCGCTTCGCGCAGTGCGGCGAAATAGAGCACCTTGATCTTCATGGTTTTCAATAAAGCAGGGATTCGAAGGACAGGAAGGGCACAGTGTCGCCCCGCTTCACCACCTGGCCGGCGGTGATGTCGGCCAGCCCGCTGCCCCACACGGTGGAGGTCAGCACGCCCGAACTCTGGTTCGGAAACAGTTCCAGTCCACCGTCGGCGTTGCGGCGCACGCGCAGGAATTCGCGTCGGCGGTCGGGGCGTGGCCAGTCGAAATCGGCGCGCACCATGAAGGACTGCGGGGTGACGTCGGCCACGCCCATGCGACGCAGGATGAAGGGGCGCACCAGCAGCAGGAAGGTGACGAAGCTGGACACCGGATTGCCGGGCAGGCCGAGGAAGTCGGCATGACCGCCGTCGGCGCGCTTCACATGGCCGTGCGCCAGCGGCTTGCCCGGCTTCATCGCGATCTTCCAGCTGTCCAGCCCGCCTTCGGCAGTCAGCGCCGCCTTGATGTGGTCTTCCTCGCCGACGCCAACGCCGCCACTGGTCAGTATCAGGTCGCAGCTGGCCGCGGCTTCGCGCAGTGCGGCGCGCGTGGCGTCGAGGCGGTCGGGGACGATGCCCAGGTCCAGCACTTCGCAGCCCAGCGTTTCGCACAGCGCGCGCAGCGTGTAGCGGTTGGAGTTGTAGATGCCGCCCGGCGGCAGCGGCTCGCCCGGCATGACCAGTTCGTCGCCGGTCGAGAACAGCGCGACGCGCAGCCGCCGTACCACCGGCACGTCGGCCAGACCGATCGATGCGGCCAGCCCGACTTCCTGCGCGCGCAGTCGGGTGCCGGCAGCCAGCACGATGTCGCCTTCGCGGATGTCCTCGCCGGCGCGGCGTATCCACGCGCCGGCCTTCGGAATCTCGTCGAAACAGACACCGGCGTCGCTGGTCCGCGTCGACTCCTGCATCACGATGGCGTCGGCACCCGGCGGAACCGGCGCGCCAGTGAAGATGCGGGCACAGGTGCCGGCAGCCAGCGGCGCGCCGACGTGACCGGCCGGAATGCGCTGGCTCACTGGCAGGCAGCAGCCGGCCGCATCCAGATCGGCCAGACGCACGGCGTAGCCGTCCATGCTGGAGTTGTCGTGCGGCGGCACGGTGAGCGTCGACCGCTGGTCGGCGGCCAGCACGCGGCCGGCGGCGGCGAAGGTCGATACGGTCTCGGTATCGGATATCGGGCGCGCTGCGGACAGCAAACGATCGACCGCAGCGTCCAGCGAGAGCATTTCGTTCATCTGAATCCCTGGTGGCGAAGGATGAAGCCGGCGATGGCTTCCACGTCATTCAGGTCGAGCCGGGGCAGCGGAAGTTCCATCGGCTCGTCGGTGGCGACCGCCACCACATGCGGATTGTCCGGATACATCAGCGGCCGGCCGTAGGACGGGCGGTGGATTTCCAGCTTCGGGATCGGCGAGGCCTTGTAGCCTTCGACCAGCAGCAGATCGCAGTCGCCCATGGCAGCGATCTGCTCGTCCAGCGTCGGTTCGGGACGGCCGCGCAGCTCGTGCATGAGCACCCAGCGGTTGTTCGACACCAGCATCACTTCGGTGCAGCCGGCTTCGCGCAGGCGGTGCGAATCCTTGCCCGGCTTGTCGATGTCGAAGCCCGCGTGCGCGTGCTTGATCAGCGACACGGTCAGCCCCTCCAGCACGAAGTGAGGAATCAGCTGCTCGATCAGCGTGGTCTTGCCGGAACCGCTGTAGCCGGCAAATCCGAAAACTTTCATGGGGTGGGCGGGCGCGGGAAAAACGCGATTATCGCCCGGAAGCGGGCCGGGCTGGCGGACCACGTCCGGAAACCGGACCTCAGGAGGTCGATCTCCGGACGCCGCCGGCCGGATGGAACGGTCGTGGCGCAGACCGCTCAGCCGGCGGTTCAGCCGTTGTTGCGGATGCGGGCAACCAGTGCGGCGGTGTACTCCTTGGTGCTGGCGCGGCCGCCCAGGTCGCCGGTGCGGACGTTGTCGATGTTCAGCGTTTCCGACACCGCCTTGCGGATGCGGTCGCCCTTGTCCTGCATGTTCACGTGATCCAGCATCAGCGCGGCGGCCAGCACCAGCGCCGTCGGATTGGCGATGCCCTTGCCGGCGATGTCAGGCGCCGAGCCATGCACCGCTTCAAAAATGGCCGCATCGGCGCCAATGTTGGAACCGGGCGCCATGCCCAGGCCGCCGACCAGACCCGCAGTCAGGTCGGACAGGATGTCGCCGAACAGGTTGGTCGTGACCAGCACGTCGAACTGCCAGGGGTTCATCACCAGCTTCATGCAGCAGGCGTCGACGATGACCTGTTCGAACTGGATCCTGCCCTTGTAGCGCTCCTCGTACATCTGCTCGGCCGTTTCCAGGAAGATGCCGGTCAGCGCCTTCATGATGTTGGCCTTGTGCACCACGGTCACCTTCTTGCGACCGAGCGCGATCGCGTGTTCGAAGGCGTATTCGAGAATGTGGCGCGCGCCCTGGCGGGTGTTCACACCGGTCGACATCGCCACCGCGTGCGGGTCGCCCTCGATCGGGATGAAGTGCTCGTAGCCCATGTACAGGCCTTCGAGGTTCTCGCGGCAGACGATGAGGTCGATGTTGTCGTAGCGGCCGCCCGGGATCAGCGTCTGTGCCGGACGGATGTTGGCGTAGAGCTTGAACTCCTCGCGCAGGCGCACGTTGATCGAGCGGAAACCGCCGCCGACCGGCGTTTCCAGCGGGCCCTTCAGTGCGAGCCGGGTGCGGCGGATGCTGTCCAGCGTCTTCGCCGGCAGCGGATCGCCCTCGCTCTTCAGCGCACCCATGCCGGCAGGCATCTCTTCCCACTCGAACGGAGCCCCCACCGCGTCCAGCGCCGCCAGGGCGGCTTCCATGATTTCCGGTCCGATGCCGTCACCGGGGATCAGTGTGGCGGGGATTTTCTGCGCGCTCATTCGGGGGTCTCCTGTAATGGTTCATTGTCTCCGGACCGCGCCGCCAGGTCGGCGACGCATCCGGAAATGTCCGGCCGCTGAAGCAAGAAACCTGCCTCGGCTTCGGGTCTGCCGGCCGACCCTGTATTCATCCGGCCTGCGCCGGTTCCAGCTTGCGCCAGACCGTGGCGCCGCCGCTGGCCTTGTCGATCTCGGCCAGCACGCGTTCGTGTTCGGCCATTTCCGCCTCGCTCGCCTGCACCCGGCGCAATGCACCACGCGGGCGCGCAGCCGCGGCGGCACGCACCGCGGAGGCCTCCGGTTCGAGGTCGATGATCAGGCTCTCCTGGCCCCGGGTCATCGCCAGATAGACCTCGACCAGCAGTTCCGCGTCGAGCAGCGCGCCGTGGAATTCACGGTGCGAGTTCTCGATGCCGAAGCGCTCGCACAGCGCGTCGAGGTTGGCGCGCTTGCCCGGGAACATGTCGCGCGCCATGCGCACGGTATCGATCGCCGGCCACACGCAGGTTTCGCGCAACGGCGGCCGGCCCACGATATTCAGCTCGTTGTCGAGGAAGCCGACGTCGAAGGCTGCGTTGTGGATGACCAGTTCCGCGTCGCGCACGAAATCGACGAATTCATCGACCACGTCGCGGAACTTCGGCTTGTCGGCAAGGAATTCGGTGGTGATGCCGTGCACCGCCACCGCGCCCTCCGGCACATCGCGTTCCGGATTCACGTACATGTGCAGCCGACGGCCGGTGCGCTTGCGCCCGACCAGTTCGACGCAGCCGATTTCGATCAGCCGGTCGCCGTTCTGCCACTCCAGGCCGGTGGTTTCGGTATCGAGGATGATCTGGCGAATCATGGGGAAAGGCGGCTCCTTGAGGCGGGCCGGATTGTACCGGCCAGAACTTGCAGTTCGCTGACAGCGATCAACGACGGGCCGGGATGGCCTCGCGCGCCAGCCGATCGGCGCGTTCGTTCTCCGGGTGACCGGCGTGACCCTTCACCCACTTCCATTCGACCTGATGCACGCCGGCTGCGGCGTCGAGCGCCTTCCACAGATCGACGTTCTTGACCGGATCGCCGGCGGCTGTTTTCCAGCCCTTGCGCTTCCAGCCGTGTATCCACTCGCTGATGCCCTTCTGCACGTACTGCGAGTCGGTATAGACCACCGCGCGCACCGGTTTCTTCAGTGCGTTCAGTGCCTCGATCACCGCCATCAGTTCCATCCGGTTGTTGGTGGTCGAGGGCTCGCCGCCCGACATTTCCTTCTCGTGCGCGCCGCTCTTCAGCAGCGCACCCCAGCCGCCCGGACCCGGATTGCCGCTGCAGGCGCCGTCGGTGTAGATGATGACTTCTTCCAATGAATGCTCCGTATTCGAGGTGGAGGTGGGTCACTGCCCCGCCGCCTTGTCCTTCTGCGCGCGCGGGCTGACGGTTGCCAGCGCGCGTGCGGCCGCCCGGCGGTCGCGCCAGGTCGGCATGATGAGTCGCATGCCGCGCACGCGCTTGATGCCCTGCAGCACATAAGCGCCGCCGAGAAAGGGCCACCAGCGATCGCCGGCGGTCTCCATGAAGTGCCAGCGCGCCAGCCACTTCTCGCTGAGTACCGGCGGGCAGTAACAGCCGAAGCAGCCGGCCTGGGTGTCCAGGCTGAGCAGCTTGAACCAGTCGCGCAGCCTGGGCACCGACAGCCAGTCGCCGTTCCACGGGAAAGGGTCGCGCTCGCGCAGGCGCCGACGTGCGCCCCACAGGCTGAACGGATTGAAGCCGGTCACCAGCACCTGCCCTTCCGGTACCAGCACGCGTTCGACCTCGCGCAGCACCGCGTGCGGATCGCTGGCGAACTCGAGCACGTGCGGCAGCACGACCAGATCGACGCTGGTCGCCGCGAACGGCAACTGCACCGGATCGCAGATCAGCGCCCGCGGCGGGCCCGGCTTCGCGTCCTCGCAATAGAGCTTGAACGGCATCCGGTTGGCACGCAGGTAGTCGTGTTCCAGCAGCCCGATCTGCACCGCGTTGTAGCCGAACACGTCGGCCACGATCTGGTCGACCCGCGCGTGCTCCCAGCGCTGGACGTATTGTCCCTGCGGCGTGTCCAACCATTCGTGCAGACCGGGAATCGACATGGGCAAGAGGCGTGGGGCAGGCAGATCGCGGCCGGTGCATTGTCAACGCAGAGCCCAGCCGCCAGAATCGGGCGGATGAAGATATATCCGATCCCCGCATTTGGCGACAACTATCTTTGGCTCGCCGCCGCAGGTGACCGGGCGCTGGTGGTCGACCCGGGCGATGCCGCCCCGGTGCTGGCCGCACTCGACGAACATTCGCTGCGCCTGGACACCATCCTGATCACCCACCACCACGCCGACCACATCGGCGGCCTCGGCGAACTGAAACGGCGCACCGGAGCCCGCGTGTTCGGCCCGGCCGACGATCGCATCGAGCACATAGACGACGTGGTGCGCGAAGGATCCCGCGTCGCCCTGCCCTCGCTTGCGGCCACCTTCGCCGTGCTGGAAGTGCCCGGTCACACGCGCAGCCACATCGCCTATGTCGGCGGCGACCTGCTGTTCTGCGGCGACACGCTGTTCGCCGCCGGCTGTGGGCGGCTGTTCGAGGGCAGCGCAGAACAGATGTGGCATTCGCTGTCGCGGCTCGCCTCGCTGCCGCTGCACACGCGTGTCCATTGCGCGCACGAATACACGCAGGCCAACCTGCGCTTCGCGCTGGCGGTCGAACCGGACAATCAGGCGCTGCTGGCCCGCATCCGCCGCGTAGCGAAGCTGCGCGAGGCCGGCCTGCCGAGCGTGCCGAGCGCGCTGGCCGACGAACTGGCGACCAACCCCTTCCTGCGCGCCCGCGAGCCGGCGGTCATCCGCGCGGCGGAGGCGCACGCCGGCCGCCGACTGGGCAGCCCGGTCGAGGTGTTCGCCGTATTGCGTGAGTGGAAGAACGTGTTCTGAAAAGCCGGCCTGCGCCGGCATCAGCCGACGACGGTATCGACCTGTCTGAAACCGACGCGATCGCGCCCGCCCGACTTCGCCGCGTAGAGCGCGAGGTCGGCTTCGGCGATCAGGTTCTGCGGACCGCCGGCGCCGTTGCCGGGCATCAGGCTGGCCACACCGACACTGATCGTCACGTGGCCCGACGCCGCCGCCGCGTGCGGCAGCTGCAGCGCACGGATCGCGTCGCACAGGCCTTCGGCCACGCTGCGCGCGCCGGACAGATCGGTCTCCGGCAACACCAGCGCGAACTCCTCGCCGCCATAGCGCGCCACCAGATCGCTCGGCCGACGCGACACGGCCTGCAATGCACTGGCCACCGTCTTCAGGCACTCGTCGCCTGCCAGATGACCGTAGGTGTCGTTGTACTGCTTGAAGTGATCGACATCGACCAGCACCAGCGACAGCGGACGCTTGTAGCGGGCCGCACGGCGCCACTCGCGCAGCATCGTTTCGTCGAAATGGCGACGGTTGGACAGGCCGGTCAGGCCGTCGAGCGAGGTGAGGCGGGTCAGTTCCTGGTTGGCGGCGTCGAGCTTGCGCGTCAGCACCACCAGCGAGTAACGCATCTGCAGGATGCGCTGCATCGCACGCACCTTGGCGGCGAGCACCACTTCACTGATCGGCTTGAAAAGATAGTCGTCGCCGCCAGCGGTGATGCCCTGCACGAGATCGGTATCGGCCGTGCGCGCGGTGAGGAAGATAATGGGTGTCCATTCGCCCGACTGCTCGATGGCGCGGATGCGGCGCGCGACCTCGTAGCCGTCCATACCCGGCAGCACCACATCGAGCAGCACGATGTCCGGGTTGTGCTGGCGAAACGCTGCCACGCCGCTCTCTCCGTCGGTGGCGGCGATGGGCAGTATCCCCATCCGTTCGAGATGCTGGCTGACGACTGCAAGCCCTGTCTGGGAATCTTCGATGACCAGCGCTTTCATGGACACACCCTTTTTTTATTCGCCATCATAACCTTACAAAGCCGCAGGACAACACCGACGAACCCCGTCCGCGACGTGCGGTCAATCCGCACTCCTTCAACCCCACCCCGACAGCAAGGTTTGACGGTGCCCGCTCCGGCTGGCTAGCATTCGGGGTTTGGCTCTTTCGCCGCAATGCCGCATTTCATCGTTTCCCTGCTGCGCCGCTCGCTGCTCGTGCTGGCGGCCGCAACGCTCGCCGGCTGTGCGGCCACGGGCGTCGTGCCCGAGGAACCGGCCGAGCCCCCGGGCACCTCGGTCGGCACCCGCTCGGTCGAACGCCCGGCAGCACGTCGCACCCCGGACGCCTCCAGCCGCACGACGCCGGGCATCAAGCCGGGCAAGGCGGAGCCGATTCCCTTTCCGCAACCGACCGAAGTGATCGCCAACGAGGACGAAGCGATCAGGCCGATCGATCTCACCGTGCCGCCGGACGACCTGTGGGAACGCATCCGCAAGGGTTTCGGCATGGCTGATCTGGACCACCCGCTGGTGGCGGAGCACCAGGCCTGGTACCTCAACCGCCCCGACTACTTCCGGCGGATGACCGAGCGCGGCCGCCGCTACATGTTCCACATCGTCGAGGAAATCGAGAAGCGTGGCCTGCCGACCGAACTGGCGCTGCTGCCCATGGTGGAAAGTGCCTACAACCCGGAAGCGCTGTCGTCGGCACGTGCCTCGGGGCTCTGGCAGTTCATCCCGTCGACCGGCAAGCTCTATGGCCTCGAGCAGAACGCGCAGCGCGACGACCGTCGCGACATCGTCGCCTCGACCGCCGCCGCGCTGGAGTACCTGCAGCGTATCTACGAAATGCACGGCGACTGGCACCTGGCGCTCGCCTCGTACAACTGGGGTGAAGGCGCCGTCGGTCGCGCGGTCATGCGCAACCAGGCGGCCGGCCTGCCGACCGACTACGCCTCGCTGAACATGCCCAACGAAACGCGGCACTACGTGCCCAAGCTGCAGGCGCTGAAGAACATCATCGCCCAGCCGGAACTGTTCGGCATCGAGCTCGATACGGTCGAGAACAAGCCCTACTTCACGCTGGTGGCCGAAGCGCCGACCATGGATCTGGCCACTGCGGCGCGACTGGCCGACGTACCGGTGGCCGAGATCAAGGCGCTCAATCCGCAGCACAAGCGACCGGTCATCCGCGCCGGCGAGGGTGGCGCGCAGCTGGTGCTGCCGTCGCACGCGGTCGACACCTTCATGTCCAATCTCAGCAACCGCGACGCCGATGCCGCACCCGCAGCCGGTGCGCCGTGGCGCACCTATACGCTGGGTCCGAAGGAAACGCTGACCACCGTCATCCGCCGCTTCGGCGTGACCGAATGGCGCCTGCGCCGCTTCAACGGCCTGTCGCCGACGGCGAAGATCGGTCCGGGCACCACCCTGCTGGTGCCCGACGAGAACAGCAGCCTGTCGCTTGACGGTGCCGGCAACGCCGAAGAAGCGCCGCGCCTCGGTGTGGACAAACCGAAGTACAAGCGCGTCAAGCGGAACGGGCGCTGGGTGAACGTGCCGATCGCAACGCCGTCCGGCAACAAGGCGGTGAAACCGGCGGCACCGAAGAAAAAGGCCGCGCCCGTCGCCAAGAAAAAGGCCGTCGTCCCGGTCAAGAAGACCGCAACGAAAAAGCCTGCGGCGAAAAAATAGTGGCGTGGACCAAATGCCGGGCGGGCCGGCGCGCGTTCAGCGTGTGACGCCGGCCGACAGCAGCCGCGTCAGCTCGGCCGCCGGCACAGGCTGACAGCCCGCGGCGTTCTGACCGCACCACAGCGGAGAGAAATCGCCGCTTCCGGCCGCTTCGGCGCGCGCACGCAGCGGCGCCATCGCCGCCGTGGCGAGCGGAAACGCGGGCGCATCGGCACTGATCGGCCCCAGTTCGCGCATCGCCCGATTGACGATGCCGCGCGCCGGTCGCCCGGAAAACACAGTGGTCAGCGCGGTGTGTCGTGCCGCCTCGCTGCCCAGCGCCGCGCGATGCACGGCTGAGGTCGTCGCCTCGGGGCAGCACAGATAGGCGGTGCCGACCTGCACCGCGCTCGCCCCCAGCGCCACCGCGGCCGCCACGCCCCGGGCGTCGGCAATCCCGCCGGCGGCGATGACCGGGCGCGACACCGCGCGCACCACCTGCGGCAGCAACGCGAACGTGCCGAGCTGTTCGCTCAGATCGTCGGACAGAAAATGTCCGCGATGCCCGCCCGCCTCCAGCCCCTGCGCGATGATCGCGTCGGCGCCGTGCGCTTCGAGCCAGCGTGCTTCGGCCACCGTGGTGGCGGAGCCCAGCACGCAGGCGCCCCACGCCTTGACCCGCGCGAGCAGGTCGGCCGCCGGCAGCCCGAAGTGGAAACTGACGACCGCCGGACGGAAGGCTTCGAGCACGTCGGCCATGTCGGCACTGAAAGGCATGCGCCCCGGCCCGGCCGGCACCTGCGCCGGATCGACACCGAACTCGGCGTAGTACGGCGCGAGCGCGCTACGCCAGCGCTGCTCGCGCACCGAGTCCGGCGACGGCGGCACGTGACAGAAGAAATTGACATTGACGGGCCGATCGGTGAGCGCCTGCAGCGCGCTCAGCTGGTCGCGCAAAGCGTCCGTACCCAGCATGGCGGCCGGCAGCGAACCGAGACCACCGGCGTTCGACACGGCAGCGGCAAGCCGGTGATCCTGCACACCGGCCATCGGCGCCTGGATCAGCGGCAGGCGCAGGCCGGCGATAGCCAGACATGTCATCGTTTCCTCCTCGCGTCGATGGCGCTCAGTCCGGATACCAGCACGCCACGGCCTGACGGCCGTCCTCGCCCGCCAGCGGCGGCAGATCGGTCGAACATCGCGCCTGCGCGCGCGGACAGCGCGGGTGGAAGGCACAGCCGGACGGCGGACTGGCCGGCGACGGCAGATCGCCCGCCAGCTTCTGCGGCTGCTGCGCGCCGTCGATGCGCGGCACCGCCGACAGCAGTGCCTGCGTATAGGGATGACGCGGCGCGCGCAGCACGCGATCGACCGGACCGCTTTCGACTATCCGGCCCAGGTACATCACCGCCACGTCGTGCGCCAGGTGCTCGACCACCGCGATGTTGTGCGTGATGAAGAGGTAGGCCAGCCCCAGTTCGCGCTGCAGCCGGCGCAGCAGATTCAGTATCTGCGCCTGCACCGACACGTCGAGTGCCGACGTCGGTTCGTCGCACACGATGAGCCGCGGCTGCACCGCGAGCGCGCGCGCGATGGCGATGCGCTGGCGCTGGCCACCGGAAAATTCATGCGGGTAGCGATCGGCCATGTCCGGCCGCAGGCCGACCTGCTCGAGCAGTGCACGCACCGCCTCGTCACCGCCGGCGCGCTTCAGCGCGGACATGCCCTCGGCGATGATTTCGCCGACGCGCATGCGCGGGTTCAGCGAGCCGTACGGGTCCTGGAACACCATCTGCATCTGCGCGCGCAGTTCGCGCAATGCAGCACCGGATGCGGCGCCGACATCCCGAGCGCCCAGCGTCACGCTGCCGGCGGTCGGTTCGATCAGTCGCAGCACGGCCTTGCCGGCGGTGGTCTTGCCGCAGCCGGACTCGCCGACCAGCGCCAGCGTGCGGCCGGCGCGGATGTCCAGCGACACGCCATCGACCGCCCGCACATGGCCCACCGTACGCTGCAGGACGCCGCGGCGGATCGGGAAATGCACCTTCAGCTCGCGCACGCTCAGCAGCGGCTGCGCATCGCCCGACAGTGCAGCTTCGGCGACACCGGCCGACGGGGCGACGTGCTGCGCATGCCGGCCCGCCTCCGCTGGGTCGTACAGGTGACAGCGCACCTGCTGGCCCTCGCCCGCCGTCTGCCAGGCCGGCGCCTCGTCGCGGCAGCGCGCCCAGGCCTGCGGACAGCGCTCGGCAAAGCGACAGCCACGGAAATCGGTGGTCAGCGGCGGCACCGAGCCGCGGATGGTGGCCAGCTCCCCGCGCTGCGCGGTGTCGGGCAAGGCGGCGAACAGCAGCTGCGAATACGGATGCGCCGGCTGCGCGAAGAAGGCCGCGCGCGGCGCGCGTTCGATCAGCTGGCCGGCGTACATGACGCCCACCTGCTGCGCCATGCGCGCGACCACGCCGAGGTCGTGCGTGATCAGCAGCAGCGCCATCCCCTGTTCGCGCTGCAGCTTCGCCAGCAGGTCGAGCACCTGCGCCTGTATCGTCACGTCGAGCGCGGTGGTCGGCTCGTCGGCGATCAGCAGCTTCGGCTCGCCGGCCAGCGCCATCGCGATCATGACGCGCTGCTTCATGCCGCCGGAGAACTGGAAGGGATATTCGTCGAGCCGGCGCGCCGCGTCTGGAATACCGACCGCGGCCAGCAGCTCGAGTGCCCGCGCGCGCGCTGCCGCGCCGCGCAGGCCGCGGTGCAGCGACAGTACCTCGCCGATCTGCTGCATCACGGTGAGCACCGGATTCAGGCTGGTGCCCGGCTCCTGGAAAATCATCGCCATGTCGCGGCCGCGCGCCTCGCGCATGTCGGCCTCGGTCAGCCCGGTCAGTTCGCGGCCGGACAGGCGCACGCTGCCGCTGGCGATATAGCCGACGTCGGGCAGCAGGCGCATCAGCGCGTTCGCCGTCATCGACTTGCCGCAGCCGGATTCGCCCAGCAGCGCCATCGTTTCGCCGGCGCGCACGTCGAAGTCGAGCGCGTCGACAGCGCGCGCGATGCCGGCCGGCGTATCCAGTTCAGCGGTCAGGCCGCGCACTTCGAGCAAGGGCATGTTCATGCGGCAGCCCTCCGCAGCGTGCGGCGCGCCCGCCACTGGAAGCGCGGATCGAAGGCGTCGCGCACCGCGTCGGCGAACAGGTTGGCGGCGAGCACCAGTGCCAGCATCAGCACGAAGGCGGCGGCCAGCGACCACCAGACGACCGGCTCGCGCGACAGTTCGAGGCGCGCAGCGTTGATCATCGTGCCGAAGCTGTTCATCGAGCTGTCGACACCGATGCCGATATAGGACAGCACGGCCTCCGACAGCACCAGGCCGGAGAAATCCATCACCAGCGCGATCAGCACGATGTGCATCAGATTGGGCAGCACGTGGCGCGCCATGATGCGCGCGTCGCTGACACCGAAGGCGCGCGCCGCCTGCACGTAATCGAGTTCGCGCAGCTTCAGCGTCTCGGCGCGCAGCAGCCGGCACAGGCCGGTCCAGGAGGTCAGACCGAGGATGAAGCACAGTGCCAGCAGGCGCGCGTCGGCACGCTCGGCGGCTGTCTCGAACCACTCCGGGTGGGTGTCGATGATCACCTGCATCATCAGCACCATGGCGGCGATCAGCAGCACGCCGGGGATGGAGTTCAGCACGGTGTAGAGGTACTGGATCGCGTCGTCCCACCAGCCGCCGCGGAAGCCGGCGATCAGGCCGAGCGCGATCGCCAGCGGCAGCGTCACCAGCGTGGTCAGCGTGCCGATCAGCAGCGCGGTGCGCACCGACTTCAGCGACAGATAGAGCACGTCCTGCCCGACCTTGTCGGTGCCGAACACATGGTAGCCATCGGCCCAGGCGGCGATGACGCCGCCGAGCACACAGAGCACGGCGGCGGTGACGAAGACCGCGCGCCAGGCGATCGGCCGCTCGGCCGACAGCCGTGGTCGCCACACCGCGCGACAGGTGTCGGCGTAGCTGCGCCGCTGCGTCAGCGCAAGCAGGCCAACGACGAGGCCGGTGAACGCCGCCCACACCAGCAGTCCCTTGACCGCGCCCGACAGCGCCCGACTGCGCAGGTCGGCGTCGTGCTGCGACAGCTCGTCCAGGTGGGCGCCGCCGAACACCAGCCGCGGATAATCGCGCATCTGCACGCCGTCGCGCTCCATCGTTTCCTTGGCGAAGCCGTGCGTGGCCAGCGGCGCCGAATAGGTCTTTTCCTTGTTCAGCCTGAGGTCGGCGAACAGTGCATCGAGCGCCGACAGCACCTCCGGGGCGTACTGGATTTCGCTGCTGCCCTCCTTCGCCGGCAGGCGCGGCTGGTAGTGCAGCGAATCGAGCAGGCCGACTGCGACGAATACCGCCAGCACGGTGACGGAGGCCATCGCCGCCGACGACTCGCCGACCCGGCGCCAGGCACGGCGCAGGTAGTCCTGGCTGCGGCAGTAGAGGGCCAGCAGCACGGCGCCGGCGACAAGCGCCCACAGCAGGAGGTCGGACCAGAGGAAGACCGGTTTCACACCAATAAGGTCGGCCATCAGTTCAGTCTCACGCGTGGGTCGACCAACGTGTACGAAATATCGGTCAGCAGCAGGCCGACGATGTAGAGCACCGAGCCGATGAACACCATCGAGCGCACCACCGCGAAATCCTGTGAATTGATCGCGTCTATCGTGTAGCTGCCCAGCCCCGGGATGCCGAAGAAGCTCTCCAGCAGCAGCGAGCCCATGAACAGCAGCGGAATCACGACGACCACACCGGTCAGGATGGGGATCATCGCGTTCTTCAGCACGTGGCGGAACAGCACGCGCAGTTCCGACAGCCCCTTGGCGCGGGCGGTGCGGACATAGTCCTTGTTGATCTCCTCGAGAAAGAGCGTGCGGTACCAGCGCGCCGACGAACCGATGCCGCCGACCACGCTGATCAGCACCGGCAGTATCAGGAACTTGCCGGCATCCAGCCCCGGCGCATAGCCGGAAATCGGCACCAGATTCCATACCTTGCTGACCAGGTACTGGCCGCCGATGATGTAGAACAGGCCGGAAATCGACATCGCCGCGACGCACAGCACGACGCCGCCGACGTCGAGCGCGGTGTTGCGGAAGAACACCAGCAGCAGCGCGAAGCTCACCGTGACGAACAGGCCGAGCAGGAAGGTCGGTATCGCGATGGCGAGGCTGGGCCCCATGCGGTTGCCGATCTCCAGCGCGATGTCGCGGCCGTCGTCGGCGCGACCGAAGTCGAACACGAACATGCGCATCGATTTGTCGAACAGTATCGTATCGGTCGCCTTCGCCAGTCCGGCCGCATCGGCGTTCCACACCAGCGGCCGGTCGTAGCCGCGCTCGGCCTTCCACTTCTCGATCGCCTCCGGCGTCACCCGCTTGGCGCCGAGCTGCATGCGCGCCATGTCGTCCGGCGAATTGACGACGAAGAACAGCACGAAGGTGATCAGGTTCACCCCGATCAGGATGGGGATGGCATAGAGCAGGCGGCGAATGATGTAGGCGATCATGCGCCGCTCCCCACCGCGCGCGCCTGTTCCGAGCGCTTCCAGTGGCGCCAGGCCGGCCACACCAGCGCGAGTAGCAGCGCGGCGAAAGCGAACAGCGGCCAGCGCACCGGACGGTTCCATTCGGCGCGCTTCGCCTCGCGCAGCGCCGGATCGATGCGGGTGTATTTCATCGTGTTGTTGGCAACGGTCGACGGTTTGCGGTTGAACACCCAGCTGTGTTCGAGGCCGTAGCTCTTCGGGTGGTAACCCCACACCCAGGGCGCGTCGTGGCGCAGCACTTCGAGCATGCGGTCGAGGATGGCCTGGCGCTCGGGGCCGTTGTCCATCGCCTTCATCCGCTCGAACAGGCGGTCGAATTCGGCGCTCTCGTAATTGGCCGCGTTCTCGCCCTGCACCTTCACCTTGGACTGCGGGCCGTAGAGCAGGAAGAGGAAGTTCTCGGGATCCGGGTAGTCAGCGTTCCAGCCCCAGAAGAAGAGCTGGGCAGCGCCCTTGCGTATCTTGTCCTGGAAGCGGTTGTAGTCGGTGCTGCGCACCACCAGCTGCACGCCCAGCTTGTCGAACTGCTTGGTGAGCCAGTCGATGCGCGCCTTGCTGCCGAGGCCGGTGCCGGTGGTGTCTAGATTGATCACCAGCGGCTCGCCGGTCTTCGCATCGCGCCCGCCCGGCCAGCCCGCTTCGGCCAGCAAGGTCTTCGCCGCCTCGATCGGCTTGCGCCGCGGCTCGCCGTCCACCCAGTCGTACATGAAGGCGTTCATGCCTTCGCGGCCGTCGCGGTAACCGAAGATGCCGGGCGGCAGCGGTGACTGCGCCGGCAGTCCGCGGCCGTTCTGGAAGATGGAAATGAACTCCTCCTGGTCGAGCGCGATGCCGATGGCCTGACGCAGCTTGCGCCCGCGCTCGCCCATGCCGCCGACCACCGGGTCCAGCATGTTGAAGCCCATGTACATGGTCGAGGTCGACACCGAGGTCTGCAGCCGTATGCCCTGCGCCTTCATGTCGTCACTCAGGTTCACCTCGCCGGTCTGGCCGAACTGCACCGCCTGGTCGAAGGAGTCGGAACTGATGCCGGAGGCGTCGTAATAGCCCTGCAGGAACTTGTTCCAGTACGGGATCTGCTCCTTCTCGCGGGTGAACACGACCTGATCGACCAGCGGCAGACGCTTGCCGCAATCGGCCAGCAGGCCCGCCTCGCGATCGCCCGGCTCGCCTTCACAGGGATAGGTTTCGTCGCGGAAATTCGGGTTACGCGTCAGCACCATGCGCGCGTTCGGATCGTTCTGACTCAGCATGTAGGGGCCGGTGCCGATCGGATACCAGTCCAGCGTCAGGTTGCGCTCGGCCATCCCCGGCTGCGCATGGAAGCGGTCGGCTTCCCACGGCACCGGCGCGAAGAAGGGCATGGCCAGCCAGTACAGGAACTGCGGGTACTTGCCCTTGAGCCGTATGCGGTAGGTGTGACGGTCGACCACCTCGACGCCGGCCAGGTCGTGCTTGCGCAGATCCAGCCAAGTCCCCGGCGGCAGCGATTTCGCCGCCGCCTTCAGCGTGTCGCCGTATTCCTTCAGGCCGACGATGTAGTCGCTCATCAGCCCGAACACCGGCGAATGCAGGCCCGGGTGCGCCAGACGCTTGATCTGATAGATGTAGTCGGCGGCCTCCAGCTCGCGCGTGCCGGTCCGCTCGAAGTCGTACAGCGTACGCCGCTCTCCGGGACCGCCTTCGTGATAGAGGTAGTTGCCGGCGTCGTCGCGCGCCAGCGCCGGGTGGGGCTGGTAGCGGATGCCCGGCTTGATGCGGATCTCATACACCGACTCGGCGATGTCGGCGGCCGCTGCATCGGCCGGCAGTTCGCGGCCCGATGCGTCGTAGAAGCGCGGCACCGGCATCGCCTCGGCGGTCGCGGTGACCAGTTCGAACGGGCGCTTCAGGTAGTGGTACTGCAGCGGCGCTTCGTAGATCTGCGCCGTGAAGGTGATTTCGTTCTCGCTGTACGACTGCACCGGATCGAGATGCTTCGGCCGGTCGGTGAAGGCGGTGTAGAGAATGTTCTGCCCGCTCTCGGCCGCCGGGTAGGGGTCGTTCCACACGTCGCCGCAGGCGGCCAGCAGCAGCGTCGACGACAAGGCCAGCAGGCGGCGCAGGGAGCGGATCGACGGGCGCGGTCGGGTCATGGGCGCGATTGTAGGCGGCGGCGTTCGCTCTGTGAGCGGACCGGCGGAAAAAGGTTTCGCACGAACCCGCGGCCGCCATACGGGTCTAGGGTCTGTCGCCATTGAATCGCGGGCCGCACTCGATTCAATGGCAACAGACCCTATAGTCCATCCTGTGCAGAAACACGCATCCACCCTCCCGATATGGCAATGGCCGACTGGCGACGTCCCCTGCTGCTGTTGAGTACCGTGCTGCTGGCCGCCTGCAGCATGGTGCAGGTCGGCTACAACCAGCTCGACCGGCTGATCGCCTGGCGACTGGATGACTACCTGCCGCTGGACAGCACGCAGCGCGCCGCCGTGCAGCCAGCGCTGACGCGCTGGGTGGACTGGCACTGCAGCAGCCAGCTGCCGGGTTACGCCGGATGGCTGAGGCAGGTCGACGCAGATCTGCGTGCCGGTGCCGACGTGGCGCGCATCGACGCCCACATCGACACCGTGCTCGGCTTCGCCCGCACCGCCGCCAGCGAAGCAGCGCGCGAAATCGGGCCGCTGGTCGCCGGCGCGAAGCCGGAGCAGATCGCCGCATTGAAGCGCCGCTTCGAGCGCAATACCCGCGAATACGTGAAGGACTGGGTCGAGCCCCCTGCGGAAGACATCGTGCGCGAGCGCAGCACACGGCTGCGCGAACGGATCGAGAACTGGATCGGCCGGCTCACGCCGGCACAGCGCGACATCGTCGACCGCTGGGCGCGCGAGGTGCGCAGCCGCAGCGACGACAGTCTGGAAAGCCGGCGCCGCTGGCAGGCCGCGATGGCCGATCTGCTGGCACGTACCGACCTCGCGCCGGACGCGTTCAGAGGCGAACTCGAAGCGATGTTCGTCGCGCCCGAGCGGCACTGGACATCAGGCTACGCCCAGACCTTCCGCGACAACCGGGCGCGCGCCGCACAGGCCCTGAGCGAGCTGTCGGCTTCGCTGACCGACGCGCAGCGCCGGCACCTGCAGCGTGAGGTATCAAGCTTCGCCAACGAACTCGACGGCATCACCTGCCGCGCACCGACCACCCAGCAGGCCCGCTCATGACGACAACGCTGACCGACCACGCCATTCCGCTGTTCCCGCTGGGCACCGTGCTGTTTCCGGACGGCCTGCTGCCGCTGCGCATCTTCGAGGTGCGCTATCTCGACATGATCAAGAAATGCCACCGCGCCGGCACGCCCTTCGGCGTCGTATCGCTGCTCCATGGCAACGAAGTGATGCGCGCCGGCGCGCCGGCGCCCGAGCGCTTCCACGCCATCGGCACGCGCGCGGTGATCACGCACTTCGCACAACCGCAGCCGGGTTTGTACGAGATTTTCACCCGCGGCAGCACGCGCTTTCGCGTCACCGCCAGTTCGCAGACACCGCACGGGCTGTGGATGGCCGACGTCGAGGACATCCCGGCCGACCCGCCCTGCGCCGTGCCGCCCGACCTCACCTATGTCGCGGCGGCTCTGGTGCGCGTGCTCGACGCGCTGACCGCCTCCGAATTCACGCCGTCGGATACGCCGAAGCATTTCGACGACGCCGGCTGGGTCGCCAACCGCTGGTGCGAACTGCTGCCGCTGCAGCCGGACGACAAGCAGCGGTTGATGGAAATGCGCGACCCGCTGCTGCGGCTCGAACTGGTCGGCGACGTGCTCGACCGCAGCAGTTTCGAGGGCTGAACCCGCCGCCTGCGGAACTGATCGCCCTCAGGCCACGGTCATCGCGACCGCGGTCGCCATCAGCAGCAGCGCGAACAGCTTCTGCATCTGCCGCTCCGGCAGCCTGTGCGCGAGCGCAACACCGGCCGCCACCGTGAACAGCCCGCCCGCCGCAAGTGGCAGCCCCATGCTCCAGTCGACCTTGTGCGCCTGTGCGTAGCTCGCGAGCGCCACGACGGCACTGGGCGTGACCAGCGCCAGCGCGAGGCTCTGCGCCACCGTCTGCCGCTGGCCGAACAGCCGCACGAACAGCGGTGTCGCGACCAGCCCGCCGCCGACGCCGAGCAGGCCCATGCTGCTGCCGCCGACCACGCCGACCAGCGGAATCAGCGTGTCGCGCGGCCGCGGTGCGGCGCTCTTTGCCGACGGCGCCGAGCGCCACAGCAGCGACACCGACAGCGCCGCCATGAAGCCGCCGAACAGCATGCGCAGCAGCGTCGGGTCCAGCCGCGCCGCGAAATGTGCGGTGACGGCGGTGGTGGCGGTGGCGACCGCGGCAATCGCCAGCACGCGCGGGATCGGCACCGGGTGCCGGCGCTGGTAGCGCCACCAGCCGACGAGCAGATTGGGCACCATCATCACCAGCGCCGTGCCCTGCGCCAGCGCCTGGTCCATGCCGAAGGCGAGCGCCAGCAGCGGAATGGCGATGACGCCGCCGCCGATGCCGAACAGACCGCCGAAGAAGCCCAGCGCGGCGCCGAGTGGCAACGTGATCAGAAGGTCGTGGAAAGCCATCGCGGAGCAGGAAGACATCAATGGCAAGCATGCTATTCAAGCTATCGATAACTACAATGATCAGAAATTCAAACGATCATTGCTTTTAAAGTCATCAATGAAAGACGCTGCCGATCTGCTCTTCTTCAGCACGCTGGCCCGCCAGCCCAGCCTCGCCGCAGCCGCCCAGCAGCTGGGCGTGACGCCGCCCGCGGTGAGCCGGCGGCTGGCCGCGCTGGAAGCGAGGCTGGGTGTGCGCCTGCTCAACCGCACGACGCGCCGGGTCAGCCTGACCGCCGAGGGCGAGCGCTATCTCGAAGAGGGCGAACGCATCCTGCGCGACATCGACGCGCTCGAACGCTCGCTCGCCGCCAGCCGGGCGGTGCCGAGCGGCCTGCTGCGCATCAACGCCACCTTCGGTTTCGGTCGCCGCCATCTGGCGCCGGCAGTGTCCGCGTTCGCCCGGCGCTGGCCCGAAGTCGAGGTCGTGCTGCACCTGACCGACCGCCCGCTCGACCTCGAAAGTCATGGCATGGATCTGGCGATCCGCTTCGGTCCGCCGCCCAACACCCACGTGCATGCGCGACGCATCGCCCGCAACCGCCGGCTGCTGTGCGCGGCGCCGTCCTATGTGGCCGCGTTCGGCGCGCCGGATACGCCACAGGCGCTGCGCGCGCATCGCTGCATCGTCATCCGCGAGAACGACGACGCCTTCAACACCTGGGTGCTGTCCGACGGCACGCGCGAAGTAAAGGTGAAGGTGGCCGGACCGCTCGGTACCAACCACGGCGAAATCGCGGTCGACTGGGCGCTGGACGGCCACGGCATCCTGCTGCGCTCGGAGTGGGACATCGCGCCGCACCTGCGCGATGGTCAGTTGCTGCGCCTGCTCGAACCCTGGGCCGGCACGGCGGCCGACATCCATGCCATCTGGCCACCGCACCACCAGCTGTCGGCGCGGGTACGCGCCTTCGTCGACTTCCTGGCCGATCGCTTCGCCGACTTCCGGCCCGGCGCAAATGAAACCGTTACCGGCCGGTAACGGTCGCCGTCGGCTGCGGGTGCTAACCTCGCATACGTTGCACATCGAACACCACCACGCCTGCCCTTCGTGACCGTCGCACCGCTCCCCCTGATCGACCAGCTGATCGCCCGCCGCCGCCGCATCCCGGTGACGTCGGCGCTCATCGTCGCCAACCTGGCGGTGTTTGCCGCCATGCTGCTGTCCGGCGCCGGGCTGTGGCATTCGGCCAACGGCATCCAGCTCGCCTGGGGTGCGAACTTCGGGCCGGCAACGAAGGACGGCGAATGGTGGCGGCTGGGCAGTGCGCTGTTCCTGCACTTCGGCCTGCTGCACCTCGGCATGAACATGCTGTCGCTGCTCGACGGCGGTCGCCTGGTCGAGCGCATGTTCGGCCCGCTCCGTTTCGTCGCGATCTATTTCGTCAGCGGCCTCACCGGTAACCTGCTGTCGCTGATCGTGCAGGGCGACCGCGCCGTATCGGGCGGCGCCTCCGGGGCCATCTTCGGCGTCTATGGCGCACTGCTCGCCTTCCTGTGGCAGCAACGCGCCACGCTGGACCGACGCGAATTCGTGCGCCTGTTCTGGGGCGCCTGCCTGTTCGCCGCCGTCACCATCGTGCTCGGTCTGAACATCGCCGGCATCGACAATGGCGCGCACATCGGCGGCTTCGTCGCCGGCCTGCTTGCGGGTGCGGCCCTGGTGCGCCCGCTGGACGACAGCGCCGTGCTCGGCCGCTACCGCCAGCCGGTGGCCTCGGCCGGTCAATGGCTGGCCGGCCTCGGGCTGGCGCTGATGGTCGTCGTGCTGGTGATCGCAATCCCCGCGCCGCGTTACCGCTGGAGCGAAGAGGTGATGGCGCGCGACGAAATCCGCGACTTCATCGGCGCCGACCGCCGCATCGCCCACCGCTGGAACACGCTGATCGGCGACGCCCAGCGCAATGGCGCCAGTTTCGACGACCTTGCCGGGCAGATCGAAAGCGAGGTTGCTCTGCCCTACCAGCAGAGCTTCGAGGACCTGAGCGACCTGCATCTGAGTCCCGCCGCGCCGTCGGCGGCCACCTTGCGCGAACTGCGCCAGTACGCGGAAGCGCGCCGGGATGCTTCACGCGCGCTGGTCGAAGGCCTGCGCGCGCACGACATGGACGCCGTGCGCGACGCGCTCGAAGCGGCCAGCCGTGCCGGCGAGCGACCGCCCGCCGCGAGCCGCCCCGCCCCGGCTCGCTGATCGCCCGGAGCCTGCCGTGCCGCGCCGCTGGATCGCCCACCTCGACATGGACGCCTTCTTCGCGTCAGTCGAACTGCTGCGCTACCCCGAACTGCGCGGCCAGCCCATGGTGGTCGGCGGCGGTGCCCGGCATCAGCCGGAACGGCAGGCGGACGGCACGCGCCGCTTCGCCCGGCTGCGCGACTACGTCGGCCGCGGCGTGGCCACCACCGCCACCTACGAGGCGCGCGCCTTCGGTGTGCATTCGGGCATCGGTCTGATGAAGGCCGCTGCGCTGGCCCCGGACGCCGTGCTGCTGCCGACCGATTTCGACGAATACAAGCGCATGTCGCGGCTGTTCAAGCAGACGGTGCTGGCGCAGGTGCCGGTGATCGAGGACCGCGGCATCGACGAAATCTATTTCGAACTGACCGATCTGCCGGGCGCGCAGGACGCCGCAGGCGACGACCCGCACGGCGGCGTGCGCGCGATCGCGAGCCGCATCCAGCAGGCGGTGAATGCGGCGACCGGCCTCAGCTGCTCGATCGGACTGTCGCCGAACAAGCTGCTGTCCAAGATCTGTTCCGACCTCGAAAAGCCGCGCGGCCTGACGGTGATCACCGAAGCCGACATTCCCACCCGCATCTGGCCGCTGCCGGCCAAGCGCATCAACGGCATCGGCCCGAAAGCGAGCGCCCGGCTCGAATCGCTCGGCATACGCACCATCGGTGAGCTGGCCGCCGCCGAGCCGCACTGGCTGATCGAACAGTTCGGCCGCAGCTATGGCGCCTGGCTCGCCGACGCCGCGCGCGGGCACGACGAGCGCCCGCTCAGCTACAGCCGCGACCCGAAATCGATCAGCCGCGAAACCACCTTCGAACGCGACCTGCACGCGAAACACGACCGCGAGGAACTGGGCGGCATCTTCACCTGGCTGTGCGAGCGGCTGGCCGACGACCTCAGGCGCAAAGGCGTCGTCGCGAAATCGGTGGGCGTGAAGTTGCGGCAGGACGACTTTCGCATCGTCACGCGCGAAATCACGATGGATGCCTATACGGCGGACGCGGTAGTCATCCGCCGCCACGCAGGTCTGTGCCTGAAACGGATGCCGCTTGAACGTCGGTTCAGACTGCTCGGCGTACGGGCCGGTCATCTGCTGTCGGCAGAGGATCTCGCTGACGCGCCCACCGGCCACGACGAAGGCCAGCTCGCGCTGCCGTTCTGAGCACGCCTGCGCAGCGCGGGTCAGGCGCCGATCCAGTGGGAGCAGAGTCTTGGCCTCGACGCAGTCGCCGCAGTCCGCGGGCGTCGATTCCGGCGGCTGTCGGGGTCAAGACCCCGCCCACAGAACCGGGCGCTGGCTCCAGCCGCGAACCGGGCGCGATCCCTTGGCCGCGACGCGGCCAAAGCCGCAGAGCTTCAGGTGCGCAGGAAGCGCGCCTCGAACTCCTCAGCCGGCACCGGCTTGCTGAACAGATAGCCCTGCCAGGCGTCGCATTCGCGGTCCTTCAGGAAGGCGAGCTGCTCTTCGGTTTCGACGCCTTCGGCGACCACGCGCATCTTCAGCGTGTGCGCCATCGCGATGATGGTGGCGGCGATTTCCATGTCGTTGCGGTCCTGCGGGATGTCGCGCACGAAGCTCTGATCGATCTTCAGCACGTCGATCGGGAAGCGTTTGAGGTAGGCCAGAGACGAGTAGCCGGTGCCGAAGTCGTCGATCGACAGCGCAACGCCGAGCGCCTTCAGCGCACGCAGGCGTTCTTCGGTCTGCTGGAGATCGTCCGCCAGCATCGATTCGGTCAATTCGAATTCGAGCCGTCCGGCCTGCAGACCGGACTCGGCCATCAGCACCGACAGGTACTGCGCCATGTCGGCGTGCTGCAACTGGCGCGCCGACAGGTTGACGGCGATGCTGAGCGCATGACCGGCATCCTGCCAGGCACGCGCCTGGGCGCACGCGGTGCGCAGCACCCACTCGCCGATCGGCACGATGAGGCCGCTTTCCTCGGCCACTGGAATGAAACGGGCCGGCGACACCATGCCCTCGTCCGGATCCATCCAGCGGATCAGCGCCTCGGCGCCGACCACGCGGCCGCTCGCCATGTCGATCTGCGGCTGGTAATGCAGACGGAATTCGCCGCGTTCGAGCGCGCGGCGCAGCCGCGTGTCCAGATGCAGTCTGTCCTGCGCGGCCCGGCTCATCGCCTCGGTGTAGAAGCGGAAGGCACCGCGGCCCGCTTCCTTGGCCTGATACATCGCGACGTCGGAATGCTGGATCAGCTCGGTCACCGTGGTGCCGTCTTCCGGATAGACGGCGATGCCGATGCTGGCGCCGATGTAGATGTCGCGTCCCTGGGCGAGGCGGAACGGCGCCTGCATCAGTTCGAGCAGCGAATGGGCGACGTGGGCGGCATCTTCGGGCGCGGTCATGCTCTCGATCAGCAGCACGAATTCGTCGCCGCCCAGACGCGCCAGCGTGTCTGCCTCGCGCAGACGCGCGCGCAGGCGCTGCGCGATGGCGCCCAGCAGTTCGTCGCCGACCGGGTGACCCAGGCTGTCATTGACGTTCTTGAAGCGGTCGAGATCGATGAACAGCAGCCCGACGTGCTCATGCTGCCGCTCGGCGCGCTCGATCGCATGCTGCACGCGCGACTGCAGCAGCAGGCGGTTCGGCAGGTCGGTCAGCGGGTCGTGGTGGGCCAGGTGATCGAGCTTGGCTTCGGAGCGCTTGAGCTGGCTGATGTCGGTCATCACCGCGACGTAGTGACTGGCCTGTCCGGATTCGTCACGCACCGTGCTGATGTTCAGCAACTGCTGGTACAGCTCGCCGCTCTTGCGCCGGTTCCACACCTCGCCCTGCCAGAAGCCGCTTTCCAGAACCGCACGCCACATCGCCTTGTAGAAGGACATGTCGTGACGACCCGACTGCAGGATGCGCGGATTGCTTCCCAGCGCCTCGAATTCGCTGTAGCCGGTGATGTCGGTGAAGGCACGATTGACGGCGACGATGCTGGCGTCCAGATCGGTGATGAAAACGCCGTCGCGCGTGCTTTCGAACACCGCCGCCGCCTGCCTCAGCGCGCGGCCGGCGCGCACCTTCTGCACGGCCAGTGCGGTGATGCGGCTGAATTCGACGATGAGCTTGAACTGCTCGTCATCGGGCAGGCCCGGTGCGTCGTGATAGACGGCGAAGGAGCCGAGCACGCGCCCGGCTTCGTCCTTGAACGGCACCGACCAGCAGGAGCGGAAACCGACGCGACGCGCGAGATCGACATAGGGCGTCCAGTACGGGTGGTCCAGCACATCGCCAACCAGTATGGGCTCACCGCTCCAGATCGCCGTGCCGCAGGAGCCGACGCCTTCGCCCGGCTTCAGCGCCTCGAGTGCCTGGTTGTAGTAATCGGGCAGGCTGGGCGCCGCCCCATTGCGCAGATGACCGCTGGCTTCGTCGAGCAGCACGATGGACACGCGCATGTCGGCCTCGATCGCCTGCATGCGCAGCGCGATCGTTTCGAGGATGGATTCCAGCGGCGCCACCTGCACCACACGGTCGAGCACCTCGGTGCGCGCCTCGTTCACGAGCGCAGCACGCTTGTTCGCCGTGATGTCGGTCCATGAACCCACGATGTCCGCCACCGGTGCGCCGGCCTCGCTGACCCGCCGCAAGTCGTCGCGTACCCAGATTTCGCGTCCGTCACCGCAGCGGAAGCGGTATTCATGGCTCAGGTGACCTTCACGCATCAGGGTCGCCATGCCGTCCAGCGCCCGCTCCCGATCCTGCGGATGAATGTGATCGATCCACCAGCCCGGCTGCATCGCCTCGGCGATCGGGTAGCCGAGGATTCGGCTGACGTTCTCGCTCACCCAGGTGGGGTGCGCCGCGCCATCCTGCACGCTGAGGCTGTACACAATGGTCGGGCTGGAGGCGAGCAGTTGCGCCATGCGCTGATTGGTGTCGCGCAGGCGCCGCTCCTCGCGCGCCAGTTCGGCACGGCGATGCACCTTCTCCAGCGTGGACGGCAGCTCGAACAGATAGCCTTCGTGCTGCACGAGGTAGTCGTCGACGCCCAGATGCAGTGCGCTGGACGCGAGTTCTTCGCTTTCGCGGCCGGCCATCATGACGACCGGCAGCTGCAGCAGACGCTCCAGCCGGATGCGCCGTACCAGTTCGAGCGCGTCCGCCGGATGCGGACCGGCGTCGAGCAGCAGCACGTCGAATTCGGCTTCTTCGCCGGTGGCCGGCAAACGGGGCGCGACGTCGTCGATGCGGACGACGGCATCGAGCCGGATGTGCGGCGCATGCTTCAGCAGGTGACGGCGCATGCGCTCCAGTTCGTTTCCGCCGACGGCCGCCGACAGCACGCGTATCGGCCGGTCACGGCGCGCCTTCATCGAGCGCTGGCGCACCACGGCCGCTTCCATCACGCGCGGCAGGCGTTCCAGATACTGGTCGCGCTTAATCAGGTAGTCGTCGGCGCCCGCCTTCAGCGCGGCGATCGCCGCGTCGCCGTCGCCCGAGCCGGTCAGCACGACGACGGCGAGCGGCCAACCCTGTTCGCGCACGTGGGCGAGCAGTTCCAGCCCGGTGCCGTCGGGCAGCTTGAGGTCGGTCAGCAGCAGGTCGAACTGCCCGGATTCAAGCAGGCTGCGCGCATGCGCCAGCGTCGTCGCGATCTGCAGCTCGATGTCGCGCCCGCAGCGTGCCAGCGCCCGCTGCGTGAGATCGGCGTCGAACTCCGAATCTTCGGTGTAGAGGACGCGCATCAGACAGGGCGCTGGTTGAGTTCGCACCAGTAGCGTTCGATCTGTCCCGCCGCTTCGACGAAACGATCGAAATCCACCGGTTTGACGATGAAGGAGTTTACGCCCAGCGCGTAGGCGTCGTGCAGGTCGCGGTCTTCCGACGACGAACTGAGCACGACCACTGGAATGCGCCGGTACTTCGGATGCGCCTTCAGGTGGCGCAGCACCTCGATGCCATTCACGCGCGGCAGGTTGATGTCGAGCAGGATCAGCGACGGCGGCGTTTCGCCAGCCTCCCAGCGGTCGATCAGGCCGATCGCCTCCTCGCCGTCACGGGCGACGCTGATCGGGTTGTGCAGATGGCTACGCGCGAAGGCGCGGCAGGTGAGGTCGATGTCGACCGGATTGTCCTCGACCAGCAGTATGGGCAGCGTGAAGGGCTGCTGCTGATTGACCGCAGTGATCATGCAGGAAACTCCAGGTTGAAGCAGGCGCCTTCGCCGGGCGCGCTTTCCGCCCACACGCGGCCGCCCATGCGCTGCATCGCCTTGCGCACCAGCGCCAGGCCCACGCCGGTACCGGCGAACTCTTCGCTGCGGTGCAGGCGCTGGAATATCTCAAAAATCCGCTCGTGGTACTTCATGTCGAATCCGATGCCATTGTCGCGTATCGACAGCACGATGCGGTCTCCTTCGCTTCGCGCACTCAGCGTGATGGTCGGCGGCTTCGCGTCGCGGCTGAACTTCAGCGCGTTGTCGATCAGGTTGCGCAATACCAGATCCAGCCCTTGCCGGTCGGCGCGCACGATGAGCGACGGCACCTCACCGACGATCTGCGCCGACGCCGCCGCGATCTCGTCGGCGCGACGCGTCAGTACGCTGCGCATCAGCTCGCCCAGATCGACGCGGCTCGCCTCCAGCGCGCGCCGCTCCATGCGCGAATAGGCCAGCAGATCCTCGATCAGGGCGTGCATCTGCGACGCGCCATTGCGGATATTGCCGAGAAAGCGCTGCGCCTGCTCGTCGAGCCGGTCACCGTAGTCCTCGATCAGGATGCGGCTGTAGCCGTCGATGCCGCGCAGCGGTGCCTTCAGGTCGTGCGACACGGCGTAGGAGAAGGATTCGAGCTCTTTCATCGCCGCGGTGAGCGCCTGCGTGCGCTCGCTCACCCGCTGTTCGAGGTCGCGGTTGAGCGCGCGCAGTTCGTCCTGCGCATCGCGCAGTTCGGTGATGTTGCGCGCCATGCCGAGCACGCCGATCACCGTGCCGTCCTCGCTGCGCATCGGTACCTTGATCGTCTGCACGCGCAGGCACTCGCCGGTCACGTCCGAAGTGACCGTGGATTCGTGGATGCTGCGCAGCCCGGTGCGCAAGGTTTCCTCGTCCTGCGCACGGAAGAGGTCCGCCACCTCGGTCGGGAAGAAGTCGTGGTCGGTCTTGCCGGCCAGGGCAGCCTCCGGCAGGCCGAAGAACTGTTCGACCATGCGGTTGCACGACAGGTAGCGGCCTTCGATGTCCTTCACCCAGACGAAATCGGGCAGCGCCGAGAACAGCGTGCGCAGGTAGGTGCGCTCCTTCTCGACCGCCTTTTCCGCACTGCGCCGCGCCGTCACGTCGACGTCCATGCAGACGAAGATCGGTTCGCCCTGCAGGCCCGGAATGGCAAAGGTGCTGGCCTCGACCTGGCGCAGTTCGCCGCTGCGATGGCGCACCGTGTATTCGAGCGGTCCGATGCGCACCTTGTCGCGCTCGATGCGCGCCAGCAGTTCGACGAAATCGCGGGCCTCCTCGCTGCCGAACATCAGTTCGTCGATGCCGCGCCCCAGTGCCTCGTCCATGGTCCATCCGTACAGCGTCGCCGAGGCGTGATTCCAGTACAGCACGCGACCGTCGCGGTCGAACCACTGCACCGCCACGTTGGGCGCGTATTCGAGCGTCGCGCGCAGACGTTCCTCCGAGGCGCGCAGCGCCTGTTCGGCCTCGACCGAGGCGCTCACGTCGAGCAGCATGCCGGTGTACTTGATCACCCGACCGGCGGCGTCGGTGACGCATTCGGCCGACGGCTGCAGATGACGGATCGGCCCGCGTTCAGGGGCCGTGCGGTAGATCGTCGGCGTAAGGTGCGGCGCCGCCTCGGCCATCTGTCGCATGGCCTGCGCCACGCTCGGCCGGTCGTCCGGGTGGACGCAGGCGAGGTAGTCGTCGATCGGCGGGATGCCGGCCGCCGGATCGAGCCCGAAGAACTCGTACATCTGTTCCGACCACCAGCCGCGCCCAAGCGCCGGATAGAACTCCCAGCTGCCGAGGCGGGCGATGCGCTCGGCCGACTGCAGGCGGTTGCGCTCAAGCTTGAGCGCCTGCTCCGCCTCGTGTCGCGACGTGATGTCCTGCACTACCGCGATGTGGTAATCGGGCGCCTCACCCGGCGCCCACAGCGGCGTGACGCTGAAGTTCACCCAGACGATGTGGCCGTCCTTGTGGACCAGGCGCTTGTCCATCGAGAACTCGCGGATGTCGCCCCGCTTGAGCGCTTCCATGTGCTGCAGATCGGCCGCCAGATCGTCGCGGTAGGTGATGCGCATGAAGTCGAGCGCCAGCATCTCGTCGCGGCTATAGCCGACGATGGCGCAGTACTTCGCGTTCACGTCGACGAAGCGTCCGAGCCGGCTGTCGATGCGGGCGACACCGACGCCGGCCTGCTCGAACACGGCCCGCATGCGCGTCTCGCTGTCGCGCAGCGCCGCATGCTGCGCCTGCAGTTTCAGCGCCATGTCGTTGATCGCACCACCGATCTGCGCCAGTTCGTCGCGGCCGTCGATGCTGACACGGGTATCGAGCCGCCCGCGGCCGACCTCGCGCACGGCGTCGACCAGCCTTTGCGTGCGACGGAACCAGATCAGATGCAGGAACAGCGCCAGCAACAGCGCGGACAGCAGGATGGTCGCCGCATGGCGCCACAGTTCGAGCCGGCTCGCGTGCAGCCGCTGCGCCAGCGGCAGTTCGAGGTCGGTACGCACCAGCAGGCGGTGACCGGCCGCCAGCGTAAGCACCGCCAGCAGCGCGCGATCGTCGGCCGAACGCTCGATGCGCAAGGAACGGTCAGGGGACGTATTCAACGCAAGCAGCGGGTTGCCGGCCGGGTCCATCACCTTGTCGACCAGCGGCTGACCGACGTCGGCGCGCGCCAGCGAACCGACGACGCGCCCGCCGGGCGCGATCAGGTAGGCGTGCGTCAGGTTCGGGCGCAGGCCGAGTTCGGCCACCATGCGGCGCAACTGCGGAAGGTTGTCGTTGGCGATGTGCAGGTCGAGCACCGACTGCTCGACACCCAGGCGCTCGGTTAGCGACTGCGACTGTTCATACTCCACCAGCTGCCGGTATTCGCGCACCTGCAGAATGTTGTTCAAGACGGCCAGCAGCAGCGCGAATACGGTCAGCAGCAACGGCACCAAGGTGCGCGACGGCAGCTTCATTGCGCGCCCTTCCCGTCACGGTCCGGTACCAGGCCGGGCACGAACAGGCGCGCCCAGTCGGGGTCGGCCATCATGCGGCCGCTGGCCTTCAGGTCGCTCGAAAGCCGCGCCAGACCCAGCGCCGGCGAATCGGTCGGTGAGGCGAGCAGTGCCTGGCTCTGCGCGTCGCTGTACATGTTCAGGCGGGACAGGGCCAGCGCGTACTCATCTACGGTGAGGTCGGCGCCGGCCGCCAGCGAATTCGCCGCCTCGGCCGGACGCGCCAGCATTTCGCGCCGCCCGGCTTCGAACGCACCGAGCAGCACCTGCACCTGATGCGGTCGAGCCTGCAGCGCGTCGGCGCGCACCACCAGTACATCGACGACCTCGCCTGTCATATTGGCGCTGTCGAGCACGACCGCGAAGCCGGCCGACGACAGTCGGGAGATGACCGGTTCGAAGGTGATCACCGCATCGACACGGCCCGCCTTCAGCGCCGATTCGTGCTCGATCACCGGCAGCATGACCAGGCTCACCTCGTCGCGCCGCAAGCCGCCTGCCTCGAGCAGGCGCTGCAGCATGATGGACGCCAGCGCGGTGTCTTCGAGGCCGATGCGCCCGCCTCCGAGGCGATCAGCCGAACCGATGCCGGGGCGTGCAAGCACCGCGTCGGCGCCCCTGGACAGGCTGAGCACCGCCACCACCCGCACGTCGATACCCGCCGCCGCCAGTTCGACCGCCTCCGGCAGCGTCAGTCCGGCCGCCTCGATCAGGCCGTTGCGCAACTGGCGCGCGCTTTCGCTGCTCGTCTCCAGCTCGACCACGCGCAGGTCCGATGCACTGAACAACCCGCGTTCGCGCGCCAGCACCAGCGGGTCGTAGCCCACCCACGGATTGAGACCGACGCGCAGCGGCAGCTGCGGCGCCTCGCCACAGCCGGCCAGCAGGGTCATCGCCACGCCCGCGACGAGCGCGCACAGGGCGGACAGGGCGGACACGACACGGCCGGGCAGACGGCCCGCAATCGGTTGTTCTGTCATGCTGCAGGTTCCGGGCGGCAGGAATGTTGGCGGCAACTCGGCAGGGCGGCGTCGCTCGCGCGTCCGCAATTCTTTATGCTCGTCGCGCCGTCCCGGCGCAGCCACGTGCCCGCTGCCGGACGCACGAATCGATGGTCAGCAGACCCTACCATGACCTGCAGTGTGCAACGGCTGCCCCAGATCAATCTTTAGTGCGGACGGTCGGGCGTCAGGTCGCCGCCAGCAATGCACGCGCCGCCGCCAGGGCGGCATCGTAGTCGAAGGCGGCAATGCAGCGCAGCAGGTTGGCGCCATCCGGACCCAGCGCCTGCAGGATGGCCGCCGATTCGCGCGCCAGCGCGCCGGCACGGGTGTCGCCGGCTTCGAGCAGCGGCAGCAGGCGCTCGACCACCGCCCTGGCCTCGCCGGCACACGGCCGCGGCGGCGGTTCCGAAGCCGCGTCGCCGGCGCCGAGCCAGCGCAGCAGCAGCGTGTAGAAGGCTTCCGGCTCGACCGGTTTGGCGATGAAGTCGTCCAGTCCTGCCGCCGCACAGGCCGCGCGGTCGTCGGCAAAGGCGTTGGCGGTGACCGCGACGATGGGCACATGCGCCCAGCCGGGAAGCGCGCGCAGACGGCGTGTGGCGTCGGTGCCGTTCATGCGCGGCATCTGCAGATCCATCAGCACCAGGTCGTAGCGCTCGCCGGCCGCGCGCTCCAGTGCCTCGACACCGTCGGCGGCGACGTCTGCCTGCAGGCCCGCGTCGCGCAGCAGCGCCAGCAGCACCTCGCGGTTGATGTCGTGGTCTTCGACCAGCAGGATGCGTTTGCGGCCGAAATCCCGTTCCAGGCGCGCCCGCGCGTCGACCACGAACGGCACCGCCAGATCGGCCATGTCGGCCACCACGCCGAGCCGGGCGGTGAACCAGAAACGGCTGCCGCGTCCCGGCTCGCTGCTGACACCGGCATCGCCGCCCATCAGGCGCGCCAAACGGCGTGTGATCGACAGCCCCAGTCCGCTGCCGCCGTACTTGCGCGTAGTCGATGCATCGGCCTGCTCGAAGGCGCTGAACAGGCGGGCGAGATCGTGCGCCTCGATGCCGATGCCGGTGTCGCTGACCTCGAAGCGCAGCAGCACGCTGTCGTCGCCACGTTCGACCACGGCGACGCTCAGCGTGACGCTGCCCTGCTCGGTGAACTTGACCGCATTGCTGAGGTAGTTCAACAGCGCCTGACGCAAACGGGTGACGTCGCCGCGCAGCGTCGCCGGCACGCCGTCGTCCGTCTGCACGCGCAGGGCCAGGCCGCGTTCCTCGGCGCGCTCGATCATCATCGAGCGCACCTGTTCGAGCAGCCCATCGAGGCGGAAGGCGGCCGATTCGAGCACCAGCTTCTCCGCTTCGACGCGCGACAGGTCGAGCACGTCGTCGATGATGTGCCGCAGATGTTTGGCCGCCGCACCGATCTTCTGCGCGTGCTCGCGCTGCGAGGCGTCGAGCGGCGATTTCCACAGCAGGTGCGTCAAGCCGATGATGGCATTCATCGGCGTACGCATCTCGTGGCTCATGTTGGCGAGAAACTGGCTCTTCGAGCGGTTCGCCGCTTCGGCCGCCTCCTTGGCGACGGCCAGTTCGGCGGTGCGCGACTGCACCTGCTCCTCCAGATGCGTGCGGTGGCGGCTCAGTTCGAGTTCCATCCGCCGACGTTCGGTCACGTCCTGCACGGTGCCGCGCAGGCGCACCACACGGCCGTGCTCGGTCACCGGCGTGCCGAGCACGCGCACCCACTTCTGGCGCCCGGCCCGGGTGGACATCTGTACCTCGATATCCCACGGCTCGCCCCGCTCGACCGCGCCTTCGATGACCGCCTCGATGCGCAGCCGGTCCTGCTCGCGGAAGAACTGCAGCGCACTGGCCAGCGTATCGACCGACGCCGGATCCGCCTCGTGAATGCGCGCCACCTCGTCGGTGGCACTCAGACGACCGCTTTCGAGATCGACCGCCCAGGCGCCGATCTGCGCCAGTTCGCCGATCTGGCGCAACAGCGTCTCGTGTTCCTCCTGCGCCTGCATTGCAGCGACCCGCTGGCTGAGGTCGGCGAGAACGCAATGCGTGCGCTCGAAATTTCCCCGCGCATCGACTTGCACGCGCCCGACCAGCCAGACAACGACGGCGTGGCCGTCGCGATGCTGCAGTCGCAGTTCGGCCTGTATGCGCTCGTCGCGCTTGAAACGCTCGAAGGTGGCCGCGAATTCCGCGCGCTCGGCCGGCATCCAGAAGTCGCCGAAAGCGCGGCCCAGCAGTTCGCCCTCGCGATAGCCGAGCAAGGCGCACAGCATGGGATTGACGTGAATGAACCGGCCCTGCGCGTCGAGCGACTGGTAGGCCACCGGGAAATGTTCGAACAGGGTACGGAATCGCTCTTCGCTGTCGCGCAGCGCACGCTCGGCGTTGAGCCGCTCGGTGATGTCGCGCGCCACGCCGTACATGCCGATCACGTGCCCGCTGGCGTCGCGCAGCGGGCCCTTGGTGCTGAGGAAGATGCGTTCGCCGTCGGCGGTCGGCAGGTGCTCCTCGAAGCGCACCACCTGCCCGCCGGACATGACGATGCGGTCGTTGTCCATCGTGCGGCGCGCCACCTCCGGCGCCAGCAGCTCGGCGTCGGTGCGGCCGAGCATGGATGTCTCGGGAATGCCGAGCAGGCGCACGACTTCCGGATTGCTGACCAGATAGCGCCCTTCGCTGTCCTTGGCAAACACCGGGTCGGACGAACTTCGGACAATCGCATCGAGCAGCGATTCGGCACGCGCGCGGGCCGTCAACGACACGTTCTCGCGCTCGAGCGCGTCGAGGGCGCGCCCGGTGAGGCGGCGCATCAGCAAATAGAGCGCGCCGGCGGTGACCGCGACGAAGGCCCAGCCCTTGAAGGTGCTGGCCAGCGCAAACCGCTTCGGATCGTCGGTCAGCGCGAGCAGCAGTTCGTCCGACAGCAGTATCCACAGCGACGCGATGCCGGTGTAGGCGAGCACCGTCATCCGCATGCCCCAGATCGCGTCGCTGCGTGCCTGTCCCGACGGGGACGCGGCGGACCACTCAGACCGGGTCGGCATGTCGCCTCGCGATGTCGATGAAATCGGAATAACGCTCGATGAACACGTCGACGACGTCCGGATCGAAATGCGTGCCGCGCCGCTCGACGATGTGGGCCCGGACCTCGTCGGCCGGAAACGGCGACTTGTAGACGCGGCGCGACATCATCGCGTCGAACACGTCGGCCACCGTCATCAGCCGTGCCGCCAGCGGGATCGCCTCGCCGGCCAACCCGTCGGGGTAGCCGCTGCCATCCCAATGCTCGTGGTGCCAGTGCGCGATGTCGCGCGCCAGAGCGAGGAAGGCGGCCGGTTTCACCTCGTCGCGCTCGGCAAACTCGATGGCGCGCGCGCCCATCTCGGCGTGCGTCTTCATCACCGCCCACTCGTCGGCGTCGAGCTTGCCGCGCTTTTGCAGGATGTGGTCCGGAATGCCGACCTTGCCGATGTCGTGCAGCGGCGCCGACTGGGTGAGCAGGTCGATCCAGGCCGGCGTCAGTACCGGCGCGAAGCGCGGGTTGCCTGCCAGCGCCTCGGCCAGCACCCGTACGTAGGCCTGGGTGCGGCGGATGTGGCGTCCTGTCTCGTGGTCGCGCGTCTCGGCCAGATTGGCCAGCGCACGGATGCTCACCGCCTGGATCTGCTCGTTCTCTTCCATGCGCCGGCTGACTTCGGCCTCCAGCCAGGCGTTCTGATCGCGCATCAGGTCGCGCGCCAGCTTGGCCTGCAGATGGGCGCGCACGCGCGCAAGCAGCACGGCCGGCTTGATCGGCTTGGAGATGTAGTCCACCGCGCCCATGGCCAGCCCGGCTTCCTCGTCGCCGGCCTCGGTCAGCGCCGTGACGAAGATGACCGGAATCCCGCTGGTCACGGGATCGTTCTGCAACCTCTCGAGAACCGTGTAACCGTCCATGCCGGGCATCATCACGTCGAGCAGGATGAGCGACGGCGCATCGCGGTCGGTGGCCAGCCGCAGCGCGGCGACACCGTTCTTCGCCGCCTTCACGCGATAGCCGGCATTGCGCAGCAGGCCGTCGAGCACTTCCAGGTTTTCCGACATGTCGTCGACGATCAGTATCGTCGTGCTCGCAGGGTCCAGTCGCTGGTGCAAGGTAATGATTTCCGCGTGCGCTTTGTAACATGCGGAGACTGCACCGGTTAGGTGCGGCCGACAACATCTGTGTGCGCAAACAGATCGGAAACGCAGAAATTTTTACAGTCTGCCCGCCACCGCGGCCGCTGGCGGACAGACCGTCGCGGTCAGTCGGCGGGCGGCTTCAGCGTGAAACTGAGGGTGGCGAAATGTTCGACCAGATCGACCTTGCCATCGGCATCGCCGCGTACGGCGTGTTCGGTGTACTCGGCGCGGATCACGTTGAGGCCCTGATTGCGCACCGTGACGGTCGCCAGCCCGTCGGCATCAGTCCGCACCGGGGGGCCGTCCGGGTCATTGACCAGGTCCGGCCACACCTCGACACCGGGCAGCGGCCGCCCTTCGTGCAGCACGCGCACCGTCAGCGCGTCTCCGCTGCGCTGCGGAAAGCGCTTCCCGACGGCCACGATCTGGAACGCCATGCCGGCCACCGGCTGCATTTCACCGGCCGGCGCCGCCAGAAGATGCGTGCCGTACTTCAGGTAACGGCCGGTGGTGGTGGCGCCGGGCACCGTGTCCTTCGTCCCCGCCATCCACTTGCCCGAAGGCAGGCGCGACCAGTGGCCGTTGTCCATCGTCGTCGCCAGCACGGCGGCCGCGGCGTCGGCGCTGACGAACACCATGGGCTCGGCCGGCACGGTACGCACCACCGCCGGACGACCGGCCGCGTCGAAGGCCTGCAGCGCCGTGATGCGGTCACGGCGGCTGAACACCTCGATGTCCTCGGCGCCTTCGCCGTAGACCAGCGCCAGCCGGCTGGCACGCTGGGCGAACCAGATGCCGTGTGCCCAGCCGGGCGTTGCCATCGTCAGCAGCAGCAGCGCCGCCATCATGCGGAATGCGTTCATCGCGCTCCCCCCGCTCAGAAATCGACGGTGGCCGACAGCAGCAGCATGCGCGGCGCACCCTGCACCAGGCTGCCGTACTGCGACACGCCGGCCCAGTAGTTGCGATCGAAGGCATTGCGCAACTGGGCGCGGAAGACGGTTGCGCGGCCGGCCACCGTGGTGCGGTAGCGCGCGCCGACATCGACGGTGGTCCAGTCCGGCACGCGCAGCGTGTTGGCGCGATCGACGTACTGGCTGCCGGTGTGGACCACGTTGCCGGTCAGCGTCACGCCGGGCAGGAAGGTGGTATCCCACTCGACGCCGAGGTTGGCCATGAAGGACGGCACGCCGACCGCGGTCCGGCCCAGCGTCGCAGCAGAATTGGTCTGCGTCAGATCGGCGTCGAGCAGCGTCACGCCGCCGAGCACACGCAGGCCGGGCGCGGCTTCGCCGGACAGCGCCAGTTCGACGCCGCGGTTGCGCTGTTCGCCATCGACCGCGAACACGGTGCCGGTCAGCTGGCCGCTCGGCTTGGTGATCTGGAAGGCGCTCAACGTGGCGATGACGCCGCCGATCTCGGCCTTCACGCCCACTTCGTTCTGCCGCGCCTTGTACGGTGCGAACACCTCGCCCGCGTTGCTGGCGGACGGCGGCGCGATGTCGCCGCGGCTCAGACCCTGGATGTGGTTGGCGTACAGCGCCACACTCTGCCAGGGCTTGACGACGATGCCGACCAGCGGCGTCAGCGCACTTTCGTCGTAGGCCGTCGTCAGCGCGCCGTTCAACGGGTTGAAGTTGTCGGTTTCCACCCGCTGGCGGCGCACGCCCAGCGTGAGCTGCAGGCGCTCGTCGTACATAGACAGCGTGTCGGACAGCGCGAAACCGCTCAGTTCGGTGTCCGACACGCGCGGCACGTCGCCCGCCAGCTGCACGTCCTGCGCCGGGCTGTCGAAGGGCGCGTACAGATTGGACAGCACCGCGGTGCCGTTGGCCGAAATGCGGCCGAGGCGGTCACGATAGGTACTGACCTGCGCGCTCACCACATGACGCACCGGCCCGGTTCCGAAGCGCGCGCGCAGGCCGGCTTCGGCGGTGCTGCGATCGACGTCGAAACGGAAGCGCTGCGGCACCGTGCTCGTATCGCCGGCCGCATTCAGTACGGTCGGATTGCCGAACAGGCGATCGACCCGCGTGCGTCCGCCACCGACGCCGGCAAACAGCGTGAGCTGCTCGCTCGCCGCGTACTCGACACGGGCCAGCACCGACTGGTCCTCGGTTTCGAAACGCTCCCAGCGCTGCGACACGTTGCGCCGTCCGTCGGGCGCTGACGGCACCGCTACGCCGGCGCCGAGGAAAGGACGGCGCGACGGCGCGTCGATGTCTTCCCGCTGATCGACGATGTCCAGCGTGGCGCGCAGTCTGTCGCCGCTGTAGTCGAGCGCCAGCGCGCCGACGGTCGCTGCGCGAGACTGCTTGTCGATGCCGGTGTCACCGTCATGCACGCTGCCGTTGAAACGGATGCCGAGGCGACGATCCGGCCCGAAGCGCCGGCTCAGGTCGAGGTGGCCGCCGTACTGCGCATTCGGCGACGCGCTCGCGGTAAAGCGGGTCAGATCGTCGGCGCCGGCGCGCTTGGGCACGATATTGATGGTGCCGCCCACGCTGCTGGCCGGCGACATGCCGTAGAGCAGCGCGGTCGGCCCCTTGATCACCTCGATACGCTCGGCGTAGTCGACCCGCACGCGGTAGTTCGGCGCCACGCCATGCACGCCGTCGAAGGCGATCTCGCCCGAATTCTGGTCGCCGATCGGAAAGCCGCGGATGAAGAAGGTGTCGAGGATGTCACCCGGATGGCCGGAAATGCGAATCGACGGGTCGTTGCCGACGACGTCGGCCACGCTGACCGCCTGCCTGTCCTCGATCATGCCGACGCTGTAGCTGCTGACGCTGAATGGCGCGTCCATCACGTCGGCGTTGCCCAGCATGCCGAGGCGTCCGCCGCGCGCCATCTGGCCGCCGGCCTGCAGGGCCGGCAGCGGATGGAGGGATTCGGCCTCGGCGCGCACGCGCACCGCGTCCAGCACCGGCACTTCGCCGCCGGCCGACGACGGACGTGCGGTGCCCCTGCGCACGGCGTAGCCGCCCCCGCGCGCGACAGCCTCGAAACCGGTATCGACCAGCAGCGCCTGCAGTGCGCCCTCGATGGTGTAGTCACCCTCCAGCCCGCGCGAACGTACGCCGGCCAGCTGCGCCGCCTCGTAGGACACATTGACGCCGGCAATGCGCGCGTAGCGGTCGAGCGTCGTGGCGAGCGGACCGGCGGGCAGACTGAAATGCAGTACGCCGGCTGCCGTCGGCGCGGCAGCCTCCTGTGCGCGCGCGCACTGCGGCAGCGCGGCCGCCGTCAGGGTCAGGCCCAGCAGGGCGATGCGCAACGCGGCGGCGAGTGTCTTCAACGGGGGAGGCGCGCACGCCGGCGACGCGGAAGCGGAAGCGGAAAGAGGAGCATTCATGACGGTGTTCGAGTCCGGTTGAAAGAAGCGCCACCCAAACGGGCGCCTTCACTGCAAAGGCCGGACGAGACCGCGCATCCCCTCACTTCAGTCGAAAATTTCCTGCGCGGCCGTGTTCAGCCTGCCCGGTCCGGCTCGACGATGACCCAGTAGCGGGTGCGGTAGCGCACGACCACCGGCTGCACTTGCGCCAGGAAGCGCAGCGCACGGTCGGTGTCGCGCACATGGAATACGCCGGACACGCGCCAGTCCACGATCTGCGGATCGCAGACGATGCGGCCGCTGCGATAGCGCGACAGTTCGGCCAGCAGGTCGGCCAGCCGCATGTCGCGGCCGGTGATGACGCCGTCCGTCCACGCATCGTCATCCGCATCCGCCATGACCGGCGGCGAGGTGCCTGCCGGGCCGAGCGCGCTGCGCTCGCCGCTGTGGATCACGACGGGCGCGCCGCCGTCGGCCGGATGCACCTCGACCGCGCCCTCCTGCACGCTCACCCGCGCCCCGGAGCGCTCCAGCCGCACGACGAAACGGGTGCCCAGCGCGCGCAACGAGCCAAAGGGCGTACTGACCCAGAACGGGCGCTTCGCGGAAGCGCCTGCATCGTCGCCGGTGGTGATCATGATTTCGCCACGGTGCAGCACCAGCACACGGCGTTCAGTGGAGAAATCGGCGCTGATCGCGCTGTCCGTGTTCAGCATGACGACGCTGCCGTCGGCCAGACGCAGCGTGCGCTGTTCGCCAACCGTGGTGCTCGCGTCGGCCAGCAGACGCTGCCACGGCGTGGTCTCGCGCACCACCCATCCGCTCGCCAGCGCCACGCCGGAAAGCGACAGCACGCGCAAGGTGCGCCGCCGGCCGGCGGCAGCATGACGGCGCCCAACCTCGGCCGCCTGCAGCACGTCCTGCGCCAGTCGCGCCGGCAGGCTGGAGAAGCCGCTGCGCAGCGTCACCACCCTGCCCCACGCCTGCGCGTGGCGCGGGTCGGCGTCGAGCCAGCACGCGAAGGCCTGCTTTGCCGCCGGCGTCGCGGCGTTGTAGTCCAGCCGCACCGACCACGCGATCGCGGCGTCGACGATGTCGTCCGGCAGACGCTCGCTGGCCGCGGCAGACAGTCCGTCGCTCATGATTCGAAACGCAGCGCGTAGCAGTGACGCAGCGCGCGGGCGACGTAGCGCTCGGCGGTGGCCAGCGACACACCGAGCCGGCTGGCGATCTGCGGGCAGCTCAGGCCTTCGAGCTGCGCCCACAGGAAGGCCGTGCGCACCTGAGGTTTCAGGCTGTCGAGCATGCGGTCGATCTCGATCAGCGCCTCCAGCACCAGCGCGCGATTTTCGGGCGACGGCGCTTCGGCTTCCGGCAGCACCGCCAGCGTATCGAGCCAGGCGCGTTCGAGCGCGCGCCGGCGCCAATGGTCAATCACCAGGCCGCGCGCGATGGTCGACAGATAGGCGCGCGGCTCATGGGCACGCACCGGCTGCTGCCGCGTCAGCACGCGGATGAACACGTCCTGCGCAATATCCGCCGCCTCCATTGCGTCGCCCAGCTTGCGGCGCAGCCAGCCCTGCAGCCAGCCGTGATGACCCCGGTAGAGATCCTCCGCCTCTCGCTGCAGCTCACATTCGACAGTCCGCACTGCGCACTCCCCTCGCGCCCGGTCCGCGGCTGCAGACAGGCATAAATGCAATTGATAATTGTTCGCATTGTAGAGAGGGAGGGCGCGGGCGGCAATCGGCGACAGAGAACGGCGACCGGAAAAGAAAAACCCCGGAGCAGGTCCGGGGTTATCTGTCGCTTCACGCGCCCGCAGGGCGGTGCATCACTCCCATTCGATCGTCGCCGGCGGCTTGCCCGAGATGTCGTACACCACCCGGTTGATGCCCCGCACCTCGTTGATGATGCGGTTGCTGACGCGGCCGAGCAGGCTGTGCGGCAGTTCGGCCCAGTGGGCGGTCATGAAGTCCTGGGTCTGCACCGCGCGCAGCGCGACGACCCATTCGTAGGTTCGACCGTCGCCCATCACGCCGACCGACTTCACCGGCAGGAAGACGGCAAAGGCCTGGCTGGTGAGGTCGTACCAGCTCTTGCCGGTCTGCGGGTCGATGGTGGCGCGCAGTTCCTCGATGAAGATGGCGTCGGCGCGGCGCAGCAGGTCGGCGTACTCGGCGTGGATCTCGCCGAGGATGCGCACCCCCAGACCCGGCCCCGGGAAGGGGTGGCGGTACACCATGTCGCGCGGCAGGCCGAGCGCCACACCCAGTTCGCGCACCTCGTCCTTGAACAGTTCGCGCAGCGGTTCCAGCAGCTTGAGGCCCAGCTGTTCCGGCAGGCCGCCCACATTGTGGTGGCTCTTGATCGTGGTGGCCTTCTTGCTCTTGGCGCCGCCGGATTCGATCACGTCCGGGTAGATGGTGCCCTGGGCGAGGAAGGTGGCGCCCTTGTGGCCACCGTCGCCCGCCTTCAGCTTGGCCGCTTCCGCCTTGAACACCTCGACGAACTCGCGGCCGATGATCTTGCGCTTGGCTTCCGGGTCGGACACGCCCTTCAGGTGGCCGAGGAACTGGTCGGCCGCGTCGACATGGATCACCCGCGCGTGCAGGCGGCCGGCGAACATGTCCATCACCATCTGGCCCTCGTTCAGGCGCAGCAGGCCGTGATCGACGAACACGCAGGTGAGCTGGTCACCGATGGCGCGGTGGATCAGCGCCGCCGCCACCGACGAATCGACGCCACCGGACAGGCCGAGAATGACCTCTTCGTCACCGACCTGTTCGCGGATGCGCTCGACCGCTTCGGCGATGTAGTCGCCCATGATCCAGTCGCCCTGGCAGCCGCACACGTCGAGCACGAAGCGGCGCAGCAGGTCGGCGCCGCGCGCGGTATGGGTGACTTCCGGGTGGAACTGCACGCCGTAGAAACGGCGCGCCTCGTCCGCCATGCCGGCGATCGGACAGCTGTCGGTCGACGCCATCACGACGAAGCCCGGCGGCAGTTCGGTCACCTTGTCACCATGACTCATCCACACCTTGAGCATGCCGTGGCCCTGCTCGGTGCGGAAATCCTCGATGCCGTCGAGCAGCTTCGTATGGCCGCGGGCGCGCACTTCGGCATACCCGAACTCACGCACCGTGCCCGCCTCCACCTTGCCGCCCAGCTGCTGCGCCATCGTCTGCATGCCGTAGCAGATGCCCAGCACCGGCACGCCCAGATCGAACACCGCCTGCGGCGCACGGTCGGTCGATTCCTCGTAGGCCGACATGTGGCTGCCGGACAGGATGACGCCCTGCGCGCCAAAGCCGCGCACGAAATCGTCGCTCACGTCGCACGGATGGATTTCGCAATACACGTGCGCCTCGCGCACGCGGCGCGCGATGAGCTGGGTGACCTGGGAGCCGAAATCGAGGATGAGGATCTTGTTGTGCATGGGGTATTCAGGAATCAGGGGACAGGGGCTGGGGACTAGGGGGAGTCCGCGAGGCGCGACGAGAGGGAGGCTTGCAAACCTCTGATCATCCGGCCGAGTTCATCGGCGTCCTTCAGCGTGACGTTCATTCGTTGCGCATCCACGTAATCAAGGCGACGCGAAAGAAGGAGCTGGGTTTCGATCTCGGCAAAAGAGCCGGCAGCGATCGACAGAAAACGCAGGACATCACGCGTGGAGCTTCTTGCATGGCCTTCTGCGATATTCGAGGGGACCGAAACGGCGGCACGTCGCAACTGGCTCACCAGCGCGAAGCGCTCGCCTTTGGGGAAACTCCGGCTCAGGGAATAGACAGCAAGGGCAAGATCCATTGCTCGTTGCCAGACCAGCAAATCGAGATAGCTGCGCACCTCGCTCATCCAGCCCCGGCCCCTCCAGCCCCTGGCCCCTGTTCCCCAGCCCCTCAATCAACGTGATAGTTCGGCGCTTCCTTGGTGATCTGCACGTCGTGCACATGCGACTCGCGGATGCCGGCCGAGGTGATCTCGACGAACTGCGCCTTCGAGCGCATTTCGTCCACCGTGGCGCAGCCGCAGTAGCCCATCGATGCGCGCAGGCCGCCCATCAGTTGGGTGATCACGTTCACCACCGGGCCCTTGTAGGGCACGCGGCCTTCGACGCCTTCCGGCACCAGCTTGTCGGCGTTGGACGCCGGGTCCTGGAAGTAGCGGTCGGCGGCGCCCTGCTGCATCGCGCCGAGCGAGCCCATGCCGCGGTAGGACTTGTAGGAACGGCCCTGGAACAGTTCGATCTCGCCCGGGGCCTCTTCGGTACCGGCCAGCAGACCGCCCAGCATGACGGCGTTGGCGCCGGCGGCGACTGCCTTGGCGATGTCGCCGGAGTAGCGGATGCCGCCGTCGGCGATCATCGGCACGTCGGTCGAGGCGAGTGCGGTGGCGACGTTGTCGATGGCGGTGATCTGCGGCACGCCGACACCGGCGACGATGCGGGTGGTGCAGATCGAACCGGGACCGATGCCCACCTTGACGCCGTCGGCGCCGGCATCGACCAGCGCGCGCGCAGCGTCGGCGGTGGCGATGTTGCCGCCGATCACGTCGATGTGCGGGAAGGTGCGCTTGACCCAGCTCACGCGGTCGAGCACGCCCTGAGAATGGCCGTGCGCAGTGTCGACGACGATGACGTCAACGCCTGCTTCGGCCAGCGCTGCGGCGCGGTCTTCGGTGCCTTCGCCGACACCGATCGCAGCGCCGACACGCAGTCGGCCGTGCGCGTCCTTGGCGGCGAGCGGGTGTTCGGTCGACTTCAGCATGTCCTTGACCGTGATCAGCCCGCGCAGCGTATCGTTCTCGCCCAGCACCAGCACGCGTTCGAGGCGGTTCTTGTGCATCAGCGAACGCGCTTCGTCGAGCGACGCGCCTTCGCGCACGAACACGACGCGCTCGCGCGGCGTCATGATGCGCGAGACCGGCTGGTCGAGATTGGTTTCAAAACGCAGGTCGCGGTTGGTCACGATGCCGACCACGCGCTCGCCATCGAGCACCGGGAAACCGGAAATGCGATGGCTGCGTGTCAACCCGTGCAGCTCGCGAACCGTCATATCGGGAGAGATGGTGATCGGGTCCTTCAGGACGCCGGCCTCGAAACGCTTCACCTTGGCCACTTCGGCGGCCTGCTGCTTGGCGGTGAGGTTCTTGTGGATGATCGCGAGGCCGCCTTCCTGGGCCAGCGCGATGGCCAGCCGGGCTTCGCTGACGGTGTCCATTGCGGCGGACAGCAGCGGAAGATTGACGCGGATGTTGCGGGAGATACGGGTACTGAGACTGACGTCGCGCGGCAGCACATTGGAGTGCGCCGGCACGAGGAGCACGTCGTCGAAGGTCAGCGCCTTCTGGATAACACGCATGACTACTTTCCCAACTAGCAAAAACGTATTATACGCCGGTCGACGCAGCCGTCTGCACCCGGCCCTGAAAGCCGCGCCAGAAGGCGCTCAATCGAGGAGTTGTGAAGTGCTCGTCCGTATCGCCGCAGCCGTGCTGCTCAGTGTTCCGCTCGCCTGCGCCGCCCAGGTCTACCAGTACAAGGACGCCCAGGGACGCACCGTTTTTTCCGACACCCCGCCGCCGGGCGCCAACGCGACGAAGAAGAACATCAATCCGCCGCCGCCGTCCGGCGACAGTTCGGGTTCGGTGCAGGAGAAGCTGCAGGAGTTCCAGAAACGCCGCGACGAACGGCTGGAATCGGAAGCCAAACAGGCCAAGGAACAGGCCGAGAAAGACCGGATGGCCGAGAACTGCACCCGGGCGCGCAGCAAGCTCGCGGCGCTGCAGTCGGGCCAGCGCATCGTGCGCTTCAACACCCAGGGCGAACGCGAATTCCTCGACGACGCCGGGCGGGCGAAGGAAATGGAAGAAGCGCAGAAGTCGGTGTCGGAGTGGTGCAAGTAAGGACGCGGATCAGGCCGCCGGTTCGGCCTCACCGCCGCCCTTCTTGAGCACCTTGCCCTCGGCGGCGCGCTGTCGCCGCACTTCCTTCGGGTCCGCGATCAACGCGCGGTAGATTTCCACGCGGTCGCGATCGCGCAGCACCTGGTCGGCCTTGACCAGCTTGGAAAATACACCGAGCTTGTTCTTCGCCAGATCGATGTCCGGATACTTCTGCAGCAGCCCGGACGCCTCGACCGCCTGCTGTGCGGTGGCGCCTGCGGCCAGTTCCATCGTCACGATGTCCTGTCGCTCGGGCAGCGCGTAGGCAACCTGCACGTGAATCTTGTCGCTCATCACTGCGTTCCCTGTCCGTACTGGCGATCGGCCTGCTTCACGAAGGCGTCGACAAAGGTGTTGGCGATATGGCTGAACACCGGTCCGACCACCTTCTCGATCAGCCGGCTCGAAAACTCGTAATGCAGGTTGAACTCGACCTTGCAGGCGGCCTCGCCCAGCGGCGTGAACAGCCAGGTGCCGTCCAGCCGGTTGAAAGGTCCTTCGACCAGACGGATGGTCATGCTGCGCGGGAACACCTTGTCGTTGGCGGTGACGAAGTGAGCCTTGACGCCGTGGTAGTTGATGTCGATGCGCGCGCGCGTCAGCACGTCGGTGCGCTCGATCAGCTGGCTGCCGCCACACCAGGGCAGGAACTGCGGATAGTGTTCCACGTCATCGACGAGGCGGAACATCTGTTCGGCACTGCGCTCGATGAGCACGGTTTTTCGGACTTCAGCCATGTCATCAGAAGGTAAAATCGCGATTCTATCCGCGGCAGCGCCCCCTACGCAGCCCCGATTTCATTTCAGCACGCCCCTCACCGGTTTCACTTCATGAGCATTGCCGACAACAAGAAGGCCTTTCACGACTACTTCATCGAGGAACGCTTCGAAGCGGGCCTCGTGCTCGAAGGTTGGGAGGTAAAGGCGATCCGCGCCGGCCGCACGCAGCTGAAGGAAGCCTACGTGGTGCTCAAGGGCGAAGAGGTGTACGTGATCGGCATGCACGTGTCGCCACTGCCGACCGCCTCCACCCACATCAAGCCCGACCCGACGCGCAGCCGCAAGCTGCTGCTGCACGCCAACGAGATCAGCAAGCTGATCGGTCTGGTCGAGCGCGCCGGCTACACGCTGGTGCCGCTGAACCTGCACTACACCCGTGGCCGCATCAAGCTGGAGATCGGTCTGGCCAAGGGCAAGAAGCAGTTCGACAAGCGCGAGACCGAGAAGAAGCGCGACTGGGAGCGCGAGAAGGCGCGCCTGATGCGCGACCGCGTCTGAGCGGAACGATCAGGCTTCCGCCAGTTCCGGCAGCGTGGTCTGGGCGTCGTAGCCGGTGCGGGCGATGTGCTCGGCCAGCACGGTGTCCATGGTCGAGGCGTGGTGCTCGAACCACACCGGCAGTTCGCGCACCAGCGTGCGCACGATGCCCGCGTCGCCGGCCGCGGCCAGGCGTCTGACCTCGCGCAGCACCTCGAGAACGCGCTCGTGTTCGCCGCGATGGCAGTGCAGCGGCGGAAAGTCCGACGCCTCCATCCACACGTCCTCCTGCGCGAAATGCGCTTCGGTGTGTGTCACCAGTTCATCGAGTACCGGCAGCGCAGCGGGGGCCGTCGCATCGTCAAGACGGGCCAGCAGTTGCATGAATTCGCGGTGGATGTCGTCCATCGGCGCCAGGCCGAGTACGTGTTCCTGCTTCAGTTCGAGTGCGGACATGGCGGCTCCTTTCGTGGATGGCGCGCACTGTGCCCGCCGGGCGGACGGTGCACCTTGATCCAGATTAGGTTTGCGCCGTGTCGCGGCCGCCACAATGGCGCCGCGGCGCGGAGGCGCCGGGGCCGGCGGTGCTAAAGTGCGGCCAGATCACGAGAACACGACATGAGCCAAGAAGCCCCCACCCACATCGCCCACATCGGGCTCGGCGCCAACCTGGCAGATCCGGAAAAGCAGGTACGCGCAGCGCTCGACGAACTGGCCGCTGCGCCGGGCATCGTGCTCGAACGGAAATCGTCGCTCTACCGCACGGCGCCGATCGGCTACGACAACCAGCCCGATTTCATCAACGCCGTTGCGCGCGTACGCACGACGCTGGAACCGCAGGCCCTGCTCGACGCCCTGCTCGACATCGAGCGCACGCACGGCCGCGTGCGCGAATTCCTGAACGCGCCGCGTACGCTGGATCTCGATGTGCTGCTGTACGAGGACCGCGTGATCAACACCGACACGCTGAACGTGCCGCACCCACGCGCGCACCTGCGCGCCTTCGTGCTGCTGCCGCTGCTGGAGGTGTCGCCGGACGTAGTGATTCCGGGCATCGGACCGGCGAACGCCTGGCTCGCCCACTGTCAGGACCAGCCCATCCAGCGCGTCGCCGAGTAAGTCGGACGCCGCCGTCGATGGTGCCCCTGTCGGACCGCCGCAGTCGCGGCCAAGGCCGCTCCCACAGGGAGAGGCGCCCGAGCCGCGGCCGGAGTCCGAGCGACGGTTCTGTGGGAGGGGTCTTCTGACCCCGACAACGGCCTGTGCCAAAGCCAGCGGACTGCGGCGCCCGCTCCAACGGTGCAATCTCGATCATTCGTGCTGCCGCGATTGACTGCCGCCCGGCGGGCCGACGGATCAGCGACTCAGATGCAGGGACTCAGATGCAGGGACTCAGAAGCCTTGGGCGAACACGCGCTGCGCCCAGATCAGGGCGGCCAGCGTCTTGGCGTCGGTCAGTTCGCCACGCCAGACCGCCGACATTGCGGCTTCCAACGACAGCGCGGTGACTTCGAGGAACTCACCTTCGTCGAGCGAAGCGCCGACGTGGCGCAGGCCGCGGGCGAGGAAGATTTCGATGCGTTCGTCAGAATAGCCGATGCAGGGGTGCATCGTGCCCAGGTGTTCCCAGCTGTCGGCCTCGTGGCCGGTTTCCTCGCGCAGTTCGCGGATGGCCGTCTGTTCGATCGGCTCGCCCGGATCGATCTTGCCAGCCGGAAATTCGAGGAAGACGCGCCGCGGGCCGTAGCGGAACTGACGCTCGAACACCATGCGCCCGTCCGGCAGGATGGCGATGATGACGACGGCGCCCGGATGCTTGATGTACTCGCGGATCGCCTGCTTGCCGTCCGGCAGGCGGACCTGATCCTGATAGACCTTGAGCAGGACACCGTCGTAGACCTGACGGCTGTCCAGCGTGCTTTCGGTCAGGTCCTCCGCCATCCGTCGCTTACTTCAGCGCCTGGCCGAGGGCCGACGCACACAATGCGAGCAGCGACTGCGGCATCAGGCCGATCAGCGCGATCGCCAGCGCATTGACCGACAGCAGCGCGCGCATTTCGGTCGAGGCGACCAGCGGGCTGTTGTCGAGCGGCTCGTCGAAGTACATCAGCTTGACGACGCGCAGGTAGAAGAAGGCGCCGATCAGCGACAGCAGCACGGCGAACACCGCCGTGTAGATGTAGCCGGCCGCGACGACCGCCTGCAACACGGCAAGCTTGGCAAAGAAGCCGATGAAGAACGGAATGCCGGCCATCGAGAACATGACCATCATCAGCACCGCGGCGAACCACGGACTGCGACGGTTCAGGCCCTTCAGGTCGTCCAGCGTCTCCGCTTCGACGCCAGCGCGCGTCAGCACCAGCAGCGTGCCGAAGGCGGCCGAGCTCATCAGCACGTAGGCGATGGTGTAGAACATCGCGCTTCCGAAAGCGTAGGACAGATGGATGTCACCCGAGGCACGCAGTTCGATCACGCCGCTGACCAGGCCGAGCAGCATGAAGCCCATGTGCGAAATGGTCGAGTAGGCCAGCATGCGCTTGACATTGGTCTGCGCGATGGCGACCACGTTGCCGAGCGCGATCGACAGGATGGCGAGCAGCATCAGCATCTGCTGCCACTCCACCGCCAGCGTCGGCAGGCCGTCGACCAGCAGGCGGATCGCCATCGCGAAACCGGCCAGTTTGGGCGCCGAGCCGATCAGCAGCGTGATCGCGGTCGGCGCGCCGTGATAGACGTCGGGAATCCACATGTGGAAAGGCACGACGCCGATCTTGAAGGCCAGGCCGGCGACCAGGAAGACCAGGCCGAAGCGCAGCACCTCCATATTGGTGGCGGGGTCGGACAGCTTGCGGGCGATGGCGGAAATTTCCAGCGTGCCGGTCGCACCATAGATCATCGACATGCCGTACAGCAGCAGGCCGGAAGCCAGCGCACCGAGCACGAAGTACTTCATCGCCGCTTCGGTCGACCGCGCCGATTCGCGGTCCAGCGCGACCAGCGCGTAGATCGCCAGCGACAGCAGTTCCAGGCCCAGGTAGAGCGTCAGGAAGTGGTTGGCCGAAATCATCACCTGCATGCCCAGCGTCGCAAACAGCACCAGCAGGTAGTACTCGCCACGCTCCAGGCCGCGTGCCATCAGGTAATCGCGGCTGTAGACGACGACAGCGAACACGGTGATGTAGAGGCAGCTCTTCAGCACGTCGGCGAGACGGTCATCGACGAACATGCCGCTGAAGGTGAGCGTGGTGTCCGGCCCGGCAGTGCCGACCTGGATGGCGAAGGCGCCGGCCAGCGTCGCCAGCGTCAGCACATAAGGCAACCAGCCCTGGCGTTCGGACTTGAAGAGGTCTGCGAGCAGCACGACGCAGGCCATCACCAGCACGAAGATTTCGGCCGATGCGGGGAAGAAGTCAGGCAGAGGGAAGTTCATTCTTTTGGTCCGTCAGAGCTTGCCGGCTGCGACATGGTCGAGCAGCTGGTTCACGGTCGCATGCATGATTTCGGTCACCGGCTGCGGCCAGATGCCCATGGCCAGCGTGCAGACGGCCAGCACGCCGAGGATGAGCATTTCGCGCGCATTGATGTCGCGCAGTTCGGCGACATGGCTGTTGGCGACGTCGCCGAACACCACGCGCTTGTACATCCACAAGGTGTAGGCCGCGCCGAGGATCAGCGTGGTGGCGGCGGCGAAACCGGTCCAGAAATTGAACTGGATGGCGCCGAGCACGACCATGAATTCGCCGATGAAACCGGAGGTCGCCGGCAGGCCGGCGTTGGCCATCGCGAACAGCAGGAACAGCGCGGCGAACTTCGGCATCGTATTCACGACGCCGCCGTAGTCGGCGATGTTGCGGGTGTGCATGCGGTCGTACAGCACGCCGATGCAGAGGAACATCGCGGCCGACACGAAGCCGTGCGAAATCATCTGCACCAGGGCGCCTTCGATACCCAGCGGATTGAAGATGAAGAAGCCCAGCGTGACGAAGCCCATGTGCGAGATCGACGAATAGGCGACCAGCTTCTTCATGTCGGTCTGCGCCAGCGCGACCAGGCCGATGTAGATGACCGCGATCAGCGACAGGCCGATCACCACCGGCGCGAAGTGCTGGGCAGCATCCGGCACGATGGGCAGCGAGAAGCGCAGGAAGCCGTAGGCGCCGAGCTTCAGGCCGATTGCCGCCAGCACGGCCGAACCGCCGGTCGGCGCCTCGACGTGGGCGTCCGGCAGCCAGGTGTGCACCGGCCACATCGGCACCTTCACCGCGAAGCTGGCGAAGAAGGCCCAGAAGATCAGCGACTGCGCGGTCATCGCCAGCGGCTCACGGTGCCAGTCGAGGATGGCGAAGCTGCCGCTCTTGTGGAACAGGTAGAGCAGCGCGACCAGCATCAGCAGCGAACCGAGCAGCGTGTAGAGGAAGAACTTGAAGGCCGCATAGACGCGGTTCTTGCCGCCCCACACACCGATGACCAGATACAGCGGGATCAGCGACGCTTCGAAGAACACGTAGAACAGGATGCCGTCGAGCGCCGAGAAGATGCCGTTCAGCAGGCCCGACATGATCAGGAAGGCGGCGAAGTACTGCGAGGGCTTGTATTCGATCACCGTCCAGCCGGCCATCACCACCAGTACGGTGATGAAGCTGTTCAGGATGACGAAGGGCATCGAGATGCCATCGACGCCGAGGTGGTAGTTGATGTTGTAGTCGCGCACCCAGGGCATCAGCTCGACGAACTGCATGCCGGCACTGGCGGTATCGAAGCCGGTGTAGAGCGGAATCGTGACCAGGAAGCCGAAGATGGCCGTGACCAGCGCGATCAGTTTCGAGAAGGCCACATTGCGGCCGTCGCCACTGGCGAGCACGAGCAGACCACCGGCAATCGGCAGCCATACGGCAAGACTGAGAAGGGGAATATCGGTCATTTCTTTGTTTGTTCAGCCGACACGTTCACCGGTCAGGGCAACCGCGTCTGGCACTCCCTCTGAATTCACGCCACGGGCGGCACCCTCACCGCCCGCACCACATCACTTGAAGCCCAGTCTCCACAGCAGCAGGAGACAGACACCGATCACCATTGCAAACGCGTAGCGGTAGATGTACCCGGTCTGTATGCCGCGGGCGAGGCGCGCAAACGCGCCGACAGCCGAGGCGGAACCGTTGATCAGCACACCGTCGATGATCGTGCGGTCGCCCGCGGCCCACAGGCCGCGACCCAGCAGACGGGCGCCACCGGCGAAGACGATCTCGTTGAAGCGGTCGAAGTAGTACTTGTTCTCGAGCACTACATTGATCGGGCGGAAGATCGGCGCGATACGGCCCGGCAGCGAGGGCATCGCGATGTACATCACCCAGGCCAGCACGACGCCACCCAGCGCGAGCCAGAACGGCAGCGCGGTGAAACCGTGCATCGCCATGCCGGCCGCCGAGTGGAAGTGCTCGCCAACCTTGGCCAGCACGTCGTGCTCCGGCAGCACGGTCACGACGCCGTCGAACCAGTCGCCGAACAGCATGGGCTGCACGGTGAAGTAGCCGATGAACACCGACGGGATGGCCAGCAGTGCCAGCGGCACCCACACCACCCACGGCGACTCGTGCGGCTTCTCGCCCGGGGCGAGGCCATGGTGCTCGTCGTGATGGTCATCATCGTGATGATCGTCGCCGTGCGCATGGTGATTGTCGTGCGCCTTGCCGAAGTTCTCCGGACCGTGGAACACGCGGAAATACATGCGGAAGGAGTAGAAGGCGGTGATGAACACACCGGCAACCACGCAGAAGTAGGCGTAGCCGGCACCCGGGATCGTCGAGAAATGCACCGCCTCGATGATCGAGTCCTTCGAGTAGAAGCCGGACAGGAAAGGCACACCGATCAGCGCCAGCGAACCGAGCAGCGAGGTGAACCAGGTGATGGGCATGTACTTCCACAGGCCGCCCATGTTGCGCATGTCCTGGTCGTGGTGCATGCCCATGATGACCGAGCCGGCACCCAGGAAGAGCAGCGCCTTGAAGAAGGCGTGGGTCATCAGGTGGAACACCGCGGCCGAGTAGGCCGACACGCCCAGCGCCACCGTCATGTAGCCGAGCTGCGACAGCGTCGAGTAGGCAACCACGCGCTTGATGTCGTTCTGGATGATGCCGAGGAAGCCCATGAACAGCGCGGTCGTCGCGCCGATCACCAGCACGAAGGACAGCGCGGTTTCCGACAGTTCGAACAGCGGCGACATGCGGGTGACCATGAAGATGCCAGCCGTCACCATCGTCGCCGCGTGGATCAGCGCCGAAATCGGGGTCGGGCCTTCCATCGAGTCGGGCAGCCAAACGTGCAGCGGCACCTGGGCCGACTTGCCCATTGCGCCGATGAACAGGCCGATACACACCGCGGTCAGCAGCGGCCAGTCGGTGCCGGCGACGGTCATGGTGACCAGCTCTTCGCGCTTGGCGAACACCTCGGCGTAATTGAGCGTGCCGGCGTAGGCGGCGATCAGGCCGATACCGAGCAGGAAGCCGAAGTCACCGACGCGGTTGACCAGGAAGGCCTTCAGGTTGGCGTACACCGCGGTCGGGCGCTTGAACCAGAAGCCGATCAGCAGATAGGACACCAGACCCACCGCTTCCCAGCCGAAGAACAGCTGCACGAAGTTGTTGCTCATGACGAGCATCAGCATCGAGAAGGTGAACAGCGAAATGTAGGAGAAGAAGCGGTTGTAGCCCGGATCCTCGGCCATGTAACCGATGGTGTAGAGGTGCACCATCAGCGACACCGAGGTGACCACCAGCATCATCATCACGGTCAGCTTGTCGATCTGGAAACCGATTTCCATCGTCAGATCGCCACTGGTTGCCCAGGTGTAGAGCGCACCATTGAAGCTGTTGCCGGCCTGCACGTCCTGGAAGATGACCCAGGACGCGACCAGTGCCACGGCGACGCCGAGGATGGTCACGCTGTGCGCGACCCAGCGCGGAATGACGCGGCAGAACAGGCCGGCGATGATGGCGCCGAACAGCGGCGCGAGCGGGACGAGCAGATAGAGCTTTTGCATCGATGTCATGTCGCTCAACCTTTCAGGCTGTCCAGATCATCGACGTGGATGGTGTTCAGGTTGCGGAACAGCACCACGAGGATGGCCAGCCCGATCGCGGATTCCGCGGCGGCTACGGTAAGGATGAAGAAAACGAAGATCTGGCCGGACGGGTCGCCGAGGTAGTGCGAGAAGGCGACGAAATTCATGTTCACCGCCAGCAGCATCAGTTCGATCGCCATCAGCAGCACGATGAGGTTCTTCCGGTTCAGGAAGATGCCGACCACGCTGATCGCGAACAGCACGGCGCCCAGCATCAGGAAATAGGAAAGGGGCAAGGAGGTCATGTCGTGCGCTTCTTTTCTCAGTCTTTCTCGGCCGGCATCGACACCAGGCGCACGCGGTCTTCACGGCGCACCGCGATCTGCTTGGCCGGTTCCTGGAACTTGGTGTCCTTGCGCTTGCGCATGGTCAGCGCGATGGCCGCGATGATGGCGACCAGCAGGATGACCGAGGCCAGTTCGAACGGATACACGTACTCGGTGTAGATCAGGCGCCCCAGTTCCTTGGTGTTGCTGTAGCCAGCGGCGGCGGCCTCGGGCGCCGGCATGCGGTCAGCCGAGAAGTACTTGGCGCCCAGCACGGCGAACATCTCGGCCAGCATCAGGCCGGCGACGATGAGGCCCGGCACCAGATTGGCCCAGAAGCCCTCGCGCATCCGCTCGATGTTGATGTCCAGCATCATCACGACGAAGAGGAAGAGCACCATCACCGCGCCGACATAGACCAGCACCAGCGCGATCGCGAGGAACTCGGCCTGCAGCAGCATCCAGATGCCACCGGCGGTGAAGAAGGACAGCACCAAGTAGAGCGCCGCGTGCACCGGATTGCGCGCAGTGATGACGCGCAGCGACGCGGCCACCAGGATGGCGCTGAGAAAGAAGAAAACTGCGGTCTGGAAATCCATCATCGGTTCGTTCTTGTCCGTTCCCTTGAGCCCTGCCCGCTCGCGCGGGCCCGGCCATCAGCGGTACTTCGAGTCCGCTTCCCTGTCCTTGGCGATCTGCGTTTCATAGCGGTCGCCGACGGCCAGCAGCATCTGCTTGGTGTAGTACAGGTCACCGCGCTTTTCACCGTGGTACTCGAGCACACGCGTCTCGACGATGGCATCGACCGGACAGGCTTCCTCGCAGAAACCGCAGAAGATGCACTTGGTCAGATCGATGTCGTAACGCGTGGTACGGCGGGTACCGTCGTCACGCTGATCCGACTCGATGGTGATGGCCATCGCCGGGCACACCGCCTCGCACAGCTTGCAGGCGATGCAGCGTTCCTCGCCGTTCGGATAGCGGCGCAGCGCGTGCAGGCCGCGGAAACGCGGCGACTGCGGCGTCTTCTCTTCTGGAAACTGGAGGGTGATCTTGCGCGCGAACAGGTGACGGCCGGTCAGCGCCATGCCCTTCACCAGTTCGGTCAGCATCAGCCCGCCGAACAAATCTCTCATCGAACCCATAACGCGTCCCTTACTTCCAGATCGACAGCGGAGACATCATCCAGCCGCCGATGAACACGAGCCACACGATGGTGACCGGGATGAAAACCTTCCAGCCCAGACGCATGATCTGGTCATAGCGGTAGCGCGGGAAAGTCGCGCGCAGCCACAGGAAGAAGAACAGGCAGAAAGCGCTCTTCGCTGCCAGCCAGTGGAAACCGTCCGGCAGGAAACCGACCGGCGACAGCCAGCCGCCGAGGAACATGATCGAGGTCAGCGTCGCGATCAGGATCATGTTCGCGTATTCGGCCAGGAAGAACAGCGCGAACGCCATGCCCGAATACTCGATCATGTGACCGGCGACGATTTCCGATTCGCCTTCCACCACGTCGAACGGCGAGCGGTTGGTTTCGGCCACGCCGGCGATGAAGTAGACGATGAACATCGGGAACAGCGGCAGCCAGTTCCACGACAGCACGCCCAGGCCCATGTTGGCGAACATGCCCTCGCCCTGCCCGCGCACGATGTCCGACAGGTTCAGGCTCTGCGACACCATCAGCACGGTCACCAGCGCGAAGCCCATGGCGATTTCGTAGGCGACGATCTGCGCCGCCGAACGCAGGCTGCCGAGGAAGGCGTACTTCGAGTTCGACGCCCAGCCGGCGATGATGACGCCGTACACACCCATCGACGTGATGGCCATGATGTAGAGCAGGCCGGCGTTGATGTCGGCCAGCACCAGACCGTCGTTGAACGGGATGACCGCCCAGGCGGCCAGCGACGGCGCCAGCGCCAGCACCGGTGCGAGCACGAACAGCGTCTTGCTCGACGCCGACGGCAGCACGATTTCCTTGAACAGCAGCTTGAGGCCGTCGGCGATCGGCTGCGCCAGACCGCCCAGTGCCTTGATGCCGAAGAAGGTGACGCGGTTCGGACCGTTGCGCACCTGCATCCAGCCGATGATCTTGCGCTCGGCCAGCGTCAGGTAGGCGACACAGCCCATCAGCGGCAGGATGATCGCGAAGATCTTGACCAGGGTCCAGACCGGCACCCAGGCGGCGCCGAGCAGGTCCTGCACGGGTTGCAGCAGCGCGTCCATTACAGGGCCTCCACGTTCAGGATGCCGGACAGCGTGCCCAGCGGCGCAGTCTGCGGCCAGCCGGCCGACACGCGCACGCAGCCCGCAGGCACCGTGTCGTCCAGCGCAAGATCAAGTTCGCTCGACCAGGCCGAACCGCGCACGCGAACACGCTTCGCCTCGGTCAGGCCGGACGCCGCGGCGGTCGCTGCATTCATGCGGGCGGTCGGCGCGGCGGAATCGCGCGCGGCAGCCAGTGCCGGCGCCCGGCGTACCACAGCGTCGTTGCGATAGATCGGGAAGTCGGCGATGCGCTGCAGGCCGCTCATCGCGGACGGACGCGCGAACGACACGTCGCTCGCGGTGTTGTCCAGCTTGTACTCGGGCAGCCAGCCATTCGCACCGGCCAGCGCTTCGTCGCGCACCGCTTCCGACGAATCGAACTTGAAGCCGCCCAGCTCGAGCAGGCTGCCGAGCACGCGCAGCACCTTCCACGCCGGACGGGTTTCACCCTTCGGACGCACGACCGCGTGGAAGCTCTGGATGCGGCCTTCGACACTGACGAAGGTGCCGGAGGTTTCGGTGAAGGGCGACACCGGCAGCAGGCAGTCGGCGTAGTCCAGACCGGTCTTGAACGGCGACATGACGATGACCGTGTCGGCGCCCTTCAGCGCTTCGACCGCCATCGGCGCGTTGGCCGCGTCGAGTTCCGGTTCGGTGTGCAGCAGCACGTAGGCGCGCAGGCCACCGAGCAGCATCTGCTGCGCGTTCAGACCGGATTGCGCACCGACGGCGGCAGCGCCGACGCTGTTCGCGGCTTCGCCCAGATAACCCAGCGTGGCGCCGGTCAGCCGCGACAGTTCCTGTGCCAGCGCATGCAGGCCGGCAGCGTCCGGATGCTGCTGGACGACGGAACCGAGGAAGACGGCGCGCGCACCGTCGTCACACAGGCTCTGCGCGATGCGGCGGGCCGCATCCGAAACCTCGGCCGACTCGGCACCCACCGGCACCGCGACGCCGCGGATTTCGGCAGCGGCCTTCACCAGCGCGGCCAGTTCGCCGGCCAGTGCCGACGGCGCGACGGTGACGCGGGCGAAGGTGGTCATCAGCCAGTCTTCGTTGCTGACGCCGAGCGCACTGACGCGGGTGCCGCGACGGGCCGCCTGACGCAGGCGCTGCGCCATCAGCGGGTGATCCTTGCGCAGGAAGCTGCCGACGACCAGCGCCGCATCGAGCTTCGATACGTCGGCCACCTTCATGCCCAGCCAGGGGATGCCGGCGAGCTTGCCGTCGAGGCCGAAATCGGACTGGCGCAGGCGGTGATCGATGCTGCCGCCACCGAGGCCGCGCATCAGCTGCGCGCCCAGATACAGCTCTTCGGTCGTCGAGTACGGGGCGGCCAGCATGCCGATCTTCGCGGCGCCGTGTTCGTCGGCGACGCGCTTCAGGCTGTTGGCAGCGTATTCGAGCGCGGTCTGCCAATCGACCTCGATCCACTTGCCGTCCTGCTTGATCATCGGCGTGGTCAGGCGATCGTCGCTGTTCAGCGCTTCGTAGGAGAAGCGGTCACGGTCGGAAATCCAGCACTCGTTGACCTCTTCGTTCTCCAGCGGCAGTACGCGCTTCACTTCGTCGTGCTTGACCTGGACGACGAGGTTGGTACCCAGGCTGTCGTGCGGACTTACCGTCTTGCGGCGCGACAGTTCCCAGGTACGGGCCGAATAGCGGAACGGCTTGGAGGTGAGCGCACCGACCGGGCACAGGTCGATCATGTTGCCCGACAGCTCGGAATCGACGGTGTGACCGACAAAGGTCATGATTTCCGAATGCTCGCCGCGGTTGGCCATGCCCAGTTCCATGACGCCGGCGATTTCCTGGCCGAAGCGCACGCAGCGGGTGCAGTGGATGCAGCGGGTCATGTCGGTCGAAATCAGCGGACCGAGATTCTTGTTCATCACCACCCGCTTCTCTTCCTGATAGCGGGAGGCCGACGCGCCGTAACCGACGGCGAGATCCTGCAGCTGGCACTCGCCGCCCTGATCGCAGATCGGGCAGTCCAGCGGGTGATTGATCAGCAGGAACTCCATCACGCCCTTCTGCGCGGTGATGGCCTGGTCGGAATGCGTCTGAACCTTCATGCCGTTGGTGACCGGCGTGGCACACGCGGGCAGCGGCTTCGGCGCGCGCTCGACCTGCACCAGACACATGCGGCAGTTGGCGGCGATGGACAGTTTCTTGTGATAGCAGAAGTGCGGAATGTGCAGGCCCAGACGGTTGGCCGCATCCATCACGGTGCTGCCGTCCGGCACTTCCAGCTTCTGGCCGTCGATCTCGATCTCTAGCATGCTGCGTGTTCCACGTAAATGCGGCTGCCTTCGCGCTGCACGTCCACCGGGACGAGGCAGTGCTTGTGCTCGACGTGATACTCAAATTCGGACCGGAAGTGCTTGATGAAGCTCTTCACCGGGAAAGCGGCGGCGTCGCCCAGCGCGCAGATGGTGCGGCCGGCGATGTTGCTGGCGACGTTGTCCAGCGTGTCGAGGTCGTCCGGGCGGCCCTGGCCGTGCTCGATGCGATGCACCATGCGGTACAGCCAGCCGGTGCCTTCGCGGCAAGGCGTGCACTGGCCGCAGGATTCCTCGTGATAGAAGTAGGACAGACGCTCCAGCGACTTCACCATGCAGGTGGTTTCGTCCATCACGATGACCGCGCCCGAGCCCAGCATGGAGCCGGCCTTGGAGATGGAGTCATAGTCCATCGTGCAGTCCATCATGATGTCGGCCGGCAGCACCGGTGCCGACGAGCCGCCGGGAATGACCGCCTTCAGCTTGCGGCCGCCGCGCATGCCGCCGCACATTTCGAGCAGCGCCGCGAACGGCGTGCCGAGCGGAATTTCATAGACGCCCGGGCGATTGACGTGGCCGGACACCGAGAAGATCTTGGTGCCGCCGTTGTTCGGCTTGCCCAGCGCCTGGAACGCCTCGCCGCCGTTGTTGATGATCCACGGAATGGCCGCAAAGGTTTCCGTGTTGTTGATCGTGGTCGGCTTGCCGTAAAGGCCGTGACTGGCGGGGAAAGGCGGCTTGAAGCGCGGCTGCCCCTTCTTGCCTTCGATCGATTCGAGCAGCGCAGTTTCTTCGCCGCAGATGTAGGCGCCCCAGCCATGGTGCGCGAACAGATCGAAATCGAAGCCCTTGCCCAGGATGTTCTTGCCGATGAAGCCGGCGGCACGGGCTTCGGCCAGCGCCTCCTCGAAGCGCTGGTACAGCGAGAACACCTCGCCGTGGATGTAGTTGTAGCCGCGGGTGCAGCCCATCACGAAGCCGGCGATGGCCATGCCCTCGATGACCAGATGCGGGTTGTAGCGCAGCAGGTCGCGGTCCTTGAAGGTACCCGGTTCGCCTTCGTCCGAGTTGCAGACGACGTACTTGTCCATCGGGAACTGGCGCGGCATGAAGCTCCACTTCAGGCCGGTCGGGAAACCTGCGCCGCCACGGCCGCGCAGGTCGGATTTCTTCACCTCGGCGATGATCTGGTCCGCCGTCATGCCGGATTCGAGAATCTTGCGCAGCGCCGAATAGCCGCCGCGCTTGATGTAGTGCTCGATGCCCCAGGTGTTGTCGCCGTCCAGGCCGGCGAGCAGGATGGCTTGCGGGTTCTCGGGGGCGTTCATTTCAGCTCGTCCAGCAGTGCGTCGATCTTCTCGCGGCTCATCCAGCTGCACAGACGCGTGTTGTTCACGATGATGGCCGGCGCGTCGCCGCACACACCCATGCACTCGCCCTCCTTCAGCGTGAAGCGGCCGTCGGCGGTGGTTTCGTTGAAACCGATGCCGAGCTTCTCCTTCACGTACTCGGCCGCCTGCTCGCCGCCGGACAGCGCACAGGGCAGGTTCGTGCAGACGGTGATCTTCCAGCGACCGACCGGCTTCACGTCGTACATGTTGTAGAAGGTGGCCACTTCCATCGCCGCCATCGGCGGGATGTTCAGATGCAGGGCCACGGCCTCGATCGCTTCGGGCGACAGCCAGCCGTTCTGTTCCTGCGCAATGCGCAGGCCGGCCATCACGGCGGAGATCGCCTGGCCTTCGGGGTACTTCGCGACTTCGCGGTCAATCGCCGCGCGCGAAGCGTCACTCAGCGCAAAACTCATTCTGTCCATGCTCACCGGTTACTCGCGGTCACTGAGCGGTCGCTCAACGGTCAATCTCGCCGAACACGATGTCCATCGTGCCGATGATGGCGACGACGTCGGAAATCATGTGTCCGCGGGACATTTCATCCATCGCCGCCAGGTGTGCGAAACCGGGCGCGCGGATCTTCAGGCGGTAGGGCTTGTTGGCACCGTCCGACATCGCGTAGATGCCGAACTCGCCCTTCGGGTGTTCCACCGCGGCATAGCACTCGCCTTCCGGCACGTGGATGCCTTCGGTGAACAGCTTGAAGTGGTGGATCAGCTCTTCCATATTGCCCTTCATCGCTTCGCGCGACGGCGGTGCAACCTTGTGGTTGGGGCTGATGACCGGACCCGGGTTCTTGCGCAGCCAGTCGATGCACTGACGGACGATGCGGTTGGACTGGCGCATCTCTTCGATGCGGACCAGATAGCGGTCGTAGCTGTCGCCGTTGGTGCCGACCGGGATATCGAAATCCATGCGGTCGTACACTTCATACGGCTGCTTCTTGCGCAGGTCCCAGGCAATGCCCGAGCCGCGCAGCATCGGACCGGTGAAACCCAGCGCCTTGGCGCGCTCAGGCGTCACGATGCCGATATCGACCAGTCGCTGCTTCCAGATGCGGTTGTCGGTGAGCAGGGTTTCGTACTCGTCGACATAGCGCGGGAAGCGATTGGTGAAATCCTCGAGGAAGTCGAGCATCGAACCGCTGCGGTTCTCGTTCAGCCGCTTGATCGCGTCGGCGTTCTTGAACTTGTTCGCCTGGTACTGCGGCATCGAATCCGGCAGGTCACGATAGACGCCGCCCGGACGGTAGTAGGCCGCGTGCATGCGCGCACCCGACACCGCCTCGTAGGCGTCCATCAGATCTTCGCGCTCGCGGAAGGCGTACAGGAACACCGTCATCGCGCCGACGTCGAGCGCGTGCGCGCCGAGCCACAGCAGGTGGTTCAGGATGCGGGTGATCTCGTCGAACATGACGCGGATGTACTGCGCGCGCTCCGGCACGTCGATCTGCAGCAGCTTCTCGATCGCCATGCAGTAGGCGTGCTCGTTGCACATCATCGACACGTAGTCGAGACGGTCCATGTAGGGCACGCTCTGCACCCAGGTGCGGGTTTCGGCCAGCTTCTCGGTCGCGCGATGCAGCAGACCGATGTGCGGGTCGGCGCGCTGGACGACTTCGCCGTCCAGTTCGAGCACCAGGCGCAGCACGCCGTGGGCCGCCGGATGCTGCGGCCCGAAGTTCATCGTGTAGTTGCGGATCTCAGCCATGGCCGACGTCCCCGTAGTTTTCTTCGCGCACGACGCGCGGCGTGACTTCGCGCGGTGCGATGGTGACCGGCTGGTAGATGACCCGCTTGGTTTCCGGGTCATAGCGCATTTCGACGTGACCCGAAATCGGGAAGTCCTTGCGGAAGGGGTGACCGACGAAACCGTAATCGGTCAGCAGGCGACGCAGGTCGCCGTGTCCGGCGAACATGATGCCGAACAGGTCGAAGGCTTCACGCTCGAACCAGTTGGCCGCCGGCCACACGTCGTTCACCGAGGCGATGACCGGAAAGTCCTCGTCCGACACGAAGGCGCGCAGTCGCAGGCGCAGGTTGGCGGCAATCGACATCAGATGCACCACGACCGCGTAACGCGCGCCCGAAGAACGGGTCGCGTGCGTCGACAGATCGAGGCCGCACAGGTCGATCAACTGCTCGAACGGCGTGTCGGCGTGATCGCGCAGTGCGAGCGCGATGTCGTGGTAATCGTCGGCGCCGACCTCGATGGTCAGCTCGCCCAGTTCGACGGAGGCAGTGCGGATCTTGTCGCCGAACTGCGCCGTCAGCGCGTCGCGCAGGGATTCAATGCGTGTGCTCATGACGTTCAGCGCGCGATGGTGCTGGTACGGCGGATCTTGTTCTGCAGCTGCATCAGGCCGTAGATCAGCGCCTCGGCCGTCGGCGGACAGCCCGGCACATAGACGTCGACCGGCACGATGCGGTCGCAGCCGCGCACCACCGAGTAGGAGTAATGGTAGTAACCGCCGCCATTGGCACAGGAGCCCATCGACAGCACCCAGCGCGGCTCGGGCATCTGGTCATAGACGCGACGCAGCGCCGGCGCCATCTTGTTGCACAGCGTGCCGGCCACGATCATCAGATCGGATTGCCGGGGGCTGGGGCGAAACACGATGCCGAAGCGGTCGAGGTCGTAACGCGAAGCACCCGCCTGCATCATCTCGACAGCACAGCAAGCCAGACCGAAGGTCATCGGCCACAAAGAGCCGGTGCGGGTCCAGTTGATCAGCTTGTCGAGCTGAGTCGTGACGAAGCCTTCCTGAAGAACGCCTTCAATGCTCATCGATCAATCCGTCGTAATAACTTAATTGGGCAGACGCCCGACCGCCTGGCAGGATTACTCCCAGTCCAGCGCGCCCTTCTTCCATTCGTAGATGAAACCCACGACCAGAATGCCGAGGAAAATCATCATCGCGACAAAACCGAACATGCCGATCTCTTCGAGCACGATGGCCCACGGGAAGAGGAAGGCGATTTCCAGGTCGAACAGGATGAACAGGATGGCCACGAGGTAGTAGCGCACGTCAAACTTCATGCGCGTGTCTTCGAACGCTTCGAAGCCGCACTCGTAGGGGGAGAGCTTGTCGGGGTCCGGGCGGCTGGGGCCGACCAGCTTGCCGGCGATCATCGGCACGAAACCGAAACCGATGCCGATGAGAATGAACAGAAGGATCGGAAAGTATTCGATCAACATGACGGGTTATTCATGCGTGAAATCATTTCCGGCGGCACGGGGAGTAATCCGGGGCCGGCTCACGGCGCACCACCGATCGGCTGCGCACCACGTTGCACTGCAGCGTGAAACGCGCGGAGTATAGCGCGTTTCACGATGAATGCGGACTTACTTGGGAATATCCGCCGCCTTGGAATCAGGCTGGGCGGGCGTTGCAGCCGGTTGTTGCGGTGCATCAGGTGTAGCGGGAACGGTGACAGTCTTGGCCGCATCGATGACCGAACTGGAACCCGATTTCGGCTGATTGGTCGCCATATAGCTCAGTGCAAGGCTGGTGCAGAAGAACACGGCAGCCAGCGCAGCGGTCGTGCGGCTGAGGAAGTTCGCCGAACCGGACGAACCGAAAAGGCTGCCCGACGCACCGCTGCCGAAGGCGGCACCCATGTCCGCGCCCTTGCCATGCTGCAGCAGCACGAGAACGATGACACCGATGCCGACCAGCACGTGGACCGACAGCACAAGCGAAAAAACGATACCCATCAAATCACCTCAGGATGCTGCAGCGGCCACGATGGCGAGGAAATCCCCGGCCACCAGCGACGCACCGCCAATAAGTCCACCATCGATATCCGCCTGACCGAAAAGCTCGGCGGCGTTCTGCGGCTTAACACTGCCGCCGTAAAGAATCGTCGTGCGCGCGGCGACGTCGGCACCACACCATGCAGCCAGTCGCCCGCGGATGAAGGCATGCACCGCCTGCGCCTGCGCCGGCGTCGCCGTCTTGCCGGTGCCGATGGCCCACACCGGTTCGTAGGCGATCACGCAGGCAGCCAGTGCCGCTGCACCACCGCGCTCGAACACCGCCTTGAGCTGACGCTCGACCACGGCTTCGGTCACCCCGCCCTCGCGTTCGTCCAGCGTTTCGCCGACACACAGAATGGGCTGCAGCTTGACCGCGAGCGCGGCGTCGACCTTGGCGGCGACACGCTGGTCAGTGTCGCCGAACAGCGCGCGCCGTTCAGAGTGACCGACGATGACGTAACGACATCCGAAGTCGTTCAGCATCGCACCGGACACTTCGCCGGTATAGGCACCGACCGCGTGCTCGCTCAGATCCTGTGCGCCCCACGCAATGGCCGAGCCTTCGAGCAGCGACTTCGCCTGCTGCAGATAGGGGAAGGGCACGCACACCGCCGACGGACATCCCTGCTCGCCCGCCTCGCGCAGCGCACCGAGCAGCGCCGCATTGGCGTCCAGCCCGCCATGCATCTTCCAGTTGCCTACGACCAGTTTTCGCATCGCCAAAACGCTCGCGCGCCAAAAGCAAAACCCCGGATTCTAGCGCATCGCAGCGCAAAAATCCGGGGCTCGGCAGATGGCGAGGCTAGGGTCTGTTGATATTGAATCGCGGGCCGCGTTGCGCTCCTTGCCTAGGATCAGCCGAAGCGGCCGGTGATGTAGTCCTCGGTTTCCTTCTTCTGCGGCTTGATGAAGATCTGATCGGTCAGGCCGAACTCGACCAGCTCGCCCATGTACATGTAGGCGGTGTAGTCGGACACCCGCGCCGCCTGCTGCATGTTGTGGGTGACGATCAGGATGGTCACCTTGTCCTTCAGCTCGGTTACCAGCTCTTCGATGCTCGCAGTGGCGATCGGGTCGAGCGCCGAAGTCGGCTCGTCGAACAGGATGATTTCCGGATCGGTCGCCAGCGCGCGCGCGATGCACAGGCGCTGCTGCTGGCCGCCGGACAGATTGGCGCCCAGCTCGTTCAGGCGGTTCTTCACCTCGTCCCACAGCGCCGCGCCGCGCAGCGCCTGCTCCACCCGCTCATCGATCACCGAGCGACGCTTCTCGCCGCGCACGCGCAGGCCGTAGGCCACGTTCTCGTAGATCGACTTGGGAAAGGGGTTGGGCTTCTGGAACACCATGCTGATGCGCATGCGCACCTCGATCGGATCGACCTCGTCGTCGAGCAGATTGGTGTTGTCCGGGTGCAGCAGGATCTTGCCGTCGTAACGGTTGCCCGGATACAGGTCGTGCATGCGGTTGAAACAGCGCAGCAGCGTCGACTTGCCGCAGCCGGACGGGCCGATCAGCGCAGTCACCTTCTTCTCGTGCACCGGCATGTTGATGCCCTTCAGCGCATGGAAGGCACCGTAGTGGAAATTCAGGTTCTTGACTTCGGCCTTGGCAGCGGAGCGCACATCGGTCGCAGTGGTCATGGTCGGATTCTCTTGAAGGTTGTATGCGGTACGGACGATCGGCTTACCACTTGATGTTGCGGCGCAGGCGGTAGCGCAGCCAGATCGCGACGCCATTCATCGCCAGCGTCATGAAGACCAGGATGAAACCGGCCGCCGCGGCATTGACCTGGAAGGCCGCTTCCGGACGCGAGGTCCAGTTGAACATCTGGATCGGCATCACGGTGAAAGGCGCGGTCAGCCATTCGAAATTGATGAAGGGGAACACGTCCGTAACCGGCGCCGGCGGCAGGAAGGCGATGAAGGTCAGCGCGCCGATGGTGATGATGGGCGCCGTTTCGCCGATCGCGCGCGCCATACCGATGATGACGCCGGTCAGGATGCCGGCACTCGAGTACGGCACGATGTGATCGCGCACCGTCTGCCAGGTCGTCGCGCCGCAGGCGTAGGCACCTTCACGCACCATCTGCGGAATGGCGCGGATCGATTCGCGCGTCGCCACGATGACCACCGGCAGGATGAGCAGGCCGAGCGTCAGGCCGGCCGACAGGATGGACTGACCGAAGCCGAACTTGTACACGAACAGCCCCAGCGCCAGCAGGCCATACACGATGGACGGCACGCCCGCGAGGTTGGTCACGTTGATTTCGATGATGTCGGTGACCCAGTTCTTCGGCGCGTACTCTTCCAGATAGATACCGGCCGCCACGCCCAGCGGCACCGCCGAGAAGGCGGTCACCAGCATGACCAGAATGGTGCCGACCCAGGCCGACAGGATGCCGGCGCTGCCGGCGCGACGCGACGGGAAATTGGTCAGGAAGTCATAGTCGATGCGCGCCGCCCCCTTGATCGCCATGTCAGCGAACAGCACGGTCAGCGTAAGCACGCCGACCATCAGCGCGAGCAGCCCGAGCAGGCCGAACAGCATGTCCCAGCGCTTGTGGCGCGCGATGATGGCCCGGATGGCCTGGATGTCCTGTTGGTTCATGGATCAATAGACCTCGCGGAAGCGCTTGCGCAGGTAATAGCCGAGCAGGTTGAAGCCCAGGGTCATCAGCATCAGCGTCAGACCGGCGGCGAAGATGGTCTGGTAACCGATGGAGCCGTGCGGCAGGTCACCGAGGGCCACCTGCACGATGTAGGAGGTGATGGTTGCGCCCGGCTCGGCCGGATTGAAGGTCAGGTTGGGCTGCATGCCGGCGGCCACCGCGAGAATCATCGTCTCGCCGACCGCGCGCGAAATGCCCAGGATGTAGGCCGAGGCGATGCCCGAGGTCGCTGCCGGCACCACGGTGCGCAGCGCCGTCTGCAGGCGCGTCGCACCCATCGCGTAGGAGCCCTCGCGCAGGCTCATCGGCACCGCGCGCATCGCGTCCTCGGACAGCGAACTGACGTAGGGGATGATCATGATGCCCATCACCAGACCGGCCGACAGCAGGCTGAAACCGGGCAGTTCAGGGAACAGGTACTGCAGCGCCGGCGTCACCACCATCAGCGCGAAATAGCCGTAGATGATGGTCGGCACGCCACCCAGCAGCTCGAGGATGGGCTTGGCGATCTCACGCGTCTTGAACGAGGCGAATTCGGACAGATAGATCGCGATGATGGTGCCCAGCGGCAGCGCGACCGCCAGCGCGACGAAGGAACTGGTGAGCGTGCCCGACAGCAGCACCATGATGCCGTAGTGCGCGTCATCGAACAGCGGGGTCCATTGCGTGTCGGTCAGGAAGTCCCACAGCGACACGTGCTCGAACAGCGTCAGCGATTCGCTGACCAGGATGTAGACGATGGCTATCGTCGTCAGGACGGAGATCGACGCCGCAGTGAACAGGATGAATTCGATCACCCTTTCCTTCACGTGGCGGGACGCGCGCTTGCGCAGGCGATCGCTGACCGCATCGGGCGCAGTCGACGGAGGAGCTGACATGGTCTGGGCGTGGGCGGTCATGTAGGGGCGCTCATTTTACGGGTCGCCATCCGCCGCCGTGCGGAAGATGACAAAAAGCCCCGGGACGAACCCGGGGCCCTTGCAGCGGAATCCTTATTCCTTCGGATCGCGCTTGAGCAGGTCGGACACCTTGACGCCCACTTCCGAATGACCACCGAAGGCCGTACCGGTCTTCTTCTTCGTGAAGTTCTCCAGCGCGTGCTTGTAGTCCGCGTCGGTCAGCGGCACGTACTTCACTTCCTTGGTCAGCGCGGCGGCGTTCTTCAGGTAGAACTCGACGAATTCCTTCACTTCCGGCTTGTCGACCGAAGCGGCATTCACGTAGATGAAGATCGGGCGCGACAGCGGCTGGTAGTCACCCGAAATCACCGCTTCCAGCGACGGCTCGACCGCCTTGCCGGTCTTCGGATTGACCACCGGCACGGCCTTCAGCTTGTCCTTGTTCTCGACGTAGTAGGCAAAGCCGAAGTAGCCGAGTGCGCCGGCGTCGCGCGACACGCCCTGCACCAGCACGTTGTCGTCTTCCGACGCGGTGAAGTCACCACGGCTGGACTTGGACTTGCCGACGATGGCTTCGGTGAAGTAGTCGAAGGTGCCGGAATCGGCGCCCGGGCCGAACAGCTTCAGGCCGGTGTCGGGCCAGGCAGCATTGACCTGGTTCCACTTCAGGATCTTGCCCTGAGCAGCCGGTTCCCACATGGTCTTCAGCTCGGCGGCGGTAATCTGCTTCAGGAAGCTGTTCTTCGGGTTCATCACCAGCGTCAGCGCATCGAAGGCGACCGGCAGCTCGATGTACTTGATGCCTGCAGCCTTGCAGTCAGCCATTTCCTTGTCGAGGATGGGACGCGAGGCGTTCGACACGTCGATCTCACCGCGGCAGAACTTCTTGAAACCGCCGCCGGTGCCGGAAATGCCCACGGTCACCTGGACGGTGCCCTTCTTCGCCTTCTGGAATTCTTCCGCGACCGCTTCAGTGATCGGGAAAACAGTGCTCGAACCGTCGATCTTGACCAGCGTCGGGGCTGCCAGGGCGGATGCGGAAGCAAACAGGGCGCCGACAGCGGCGGTCAGGGTGGCGATCTTGCGTACGTTCATCAGGACTCTCCGTAAGGTTGCGTCGTGTTGCGATGCGACGAAGCGCAGTTTATGAATGCTTTGTTACACCCATGTGAAGGTGAAACAATTCATCCAGCCACCCCATGACCGTCGTCAAACGGCCTGCAGAGCCTGATCCAGATCGTCGATGATGTCGTCGATGTGCTCGATGCCGATCGACAGTCTGACCATGTCTTCCGACACGCCCGCCCGCCTCAACTCGTCGGGCGAGAGCTGGCGATGGGTGGTCGAGGCCGGATGGCAGGCCAGCGATTTGGCGTCACCGATATTGACCAGCCGGGTGATCAGCTTCAGCGCATCCTGGAAACGTGCCCCGGCTTCGCGCCCACCCTTGACGCCAAAGGTGAGCAGGCCGGAGGCCTTGCCGCCGAAATAGCGCTGCACCAGGCCGTGGCTGGGGTGGTCCGGCAGGCCGGCGTAATTGACCCATTCGACCTTCGGGTGTGACGTCAGATGGCGGGCGACCGCCGTCGCGTTTTCGCAGTGCCGGTCCATGCGCAGCGCCAGCGTCTCCAGCCCCTGCATGATCAGGAAGCTGTTGAACGGCGAGATCGCGGCGCCCATATTGCGCAGCGGTACCGTCCGCGCACGGCCGATGTAGGCGGCCGGTCCGAGCGCTTCGGTGTAGATCACGCCGTGGTAGCTCACTTCCGGCTCGTTCAGCCGGCGGAAGCGGGTCTTGTGTTCGGCCCACGGGAAGTGGCCGCCATCGACGATGATGCCGCCGATGCTGGTGCCGTGACCACCCATGTACTTGGTCAGCGAATGCACGACGATGTCGGCGCCGTGCTCGATCGGCCGCGTCAGATAGGGCGACGGCACCGTGTTATCGACGATCAGCGGCACGCCGCCCTCGTGCGCCACCTTAGCGAACGCGGCGAAATCGACCACGTTGCCGAGCGGGTTGCCGATCGATTCGCAGAACACCGCCTTCGTGCGCGCATCGATCTTCGCTGCAGCGGCGGCCGGATCGGCCGCATCGACAAAGCGCACCTCGATGCCGTACTGCGGCAGCGTGTGCGCGAACAGGTTGTAGGTGCCCCCGTACAGCGCCGACGTGGCGACGATGTTGTCGCCCGCCTCGGCAATGGTCATGATCGCGTAGGTGATCGCCGCCTGGCCGGACGCCAGCGCCAGCGCCGCAATGCCGCCCTCCAGCGCGGCGACGCGCTGTTCCAGCACATCGCTGGTCGGGTTCATGATGCGGGTGTAGATGTTGCCCTTGACCTTGAGGTCGAACAGGTCGGCCCCGTGCTGGGTGTCGTCGAAGGCGTAACTGGTGGTCTGGTAGATCGGCACCGCCACCGCCTTGGTGGTCGGATCGGGCGAATAGCCGGCGTGAATGGCGAGCGTGTCGAAACGCATGTTCATGTCCTCCCTCGGGTTGAGGGCCGAAATCTACACGCGGACGGCATCACGCACAAAAGCGGTGCAGCAAAGAAAAATGCCGCCCCGCGGACGCGGTGGCGGCATTCGGGGGAGAAGTCTGCCGGTCAGGCGGCCATTGCCGACTCGACCACCTGCGCCAGACGCTGGGCCAGCCGGCCGACTTCGGCGGCGTCCTGACCTTCGACCATCACGCGCAGCAGCGGCTCGGTGCCCGACGGACGCAGCAGCACGCGGCCACGCTGCGCCAGTTCGCTTTCGACCTCGATCCGGGTCTGGTCGATGATGGGCGCCTGCTTCCAGTCGAAACCGGGGCGCAGTTTCACGTTCACCAGCTTCTGCGGGTAGAGCTTGAGACCGGAACAGGCCTGCTCCAGGCTGATGTCCTGCGCACGCAGCGCGGCCAGCACCTGCAGCGCCGCGACGATGCCGTCACCTGTGGTGTGGCGGTCGAGATCGATGATGTGGCCCGAGTTCTCGCCGCCGAGGCGCCAGCCCTGCTGGTGCAACGTTTCCAGCACGTAGCGGTCGCCCACCTTGGCGCGCGCCAGACCGACCCCCATTTCGTTCAGCGCGTGCTCGAGCGCCAGATTGGTCATCAAGGTGCCGACCACGCCGTTCAGCCGCCCTTCGCGCAGGCGCTGGGCAGCGATGACGTAGAGCAGTTCGTCGCCGTCGTAGATGCGGCCGGAGGCGTCGCACATCATCAGGCGGTCGGCGTCGCCGTCGAGGGCGATGCCGATATCGGCGCCGGTCGCGCGCACCGCCTCGGACAGCGACTTCGGTACCGTGGCGCCGACGCCGTCGTTGATGTTCATGCCGTTTGGACTGCAGCCGACAGTCACCACCTCGGCACCCAGTTCGTGGAACACCTTGGGCGCAATGCTGTACGCGGCGCCGTGCGCGCAGTCGAGCGCGATCTTCAGGCCGCGCAGGTCCAGTTCTGTCGGGAAAGTGCTTTTGCAGAACTCGATGTAGCGGCCGGGCGCGTCCTCGATGCGACGTGCCTTGCCGAGGCGGGACGACTCCATGCAGCCCATCGGTTCGTCGAGCAGCGCCTCGATCTGCAGTTCGACCTCATCCGGCAGCTTGGTGCCGCGGGCGGAGAAGAACTTGATTCCGTTGTCTTCGAAGGGGTTGTGCGAGGCGCTGATCACCACCCCCGCCTGCAGGCGCAACGCGCGAGTGAGGTAGGCGACGGCCGGCGTCGGCACCACTTTGGCCAGCACGGTATCGACACCGGCCGCCGCAAAACCGGCTTCCAGCGCGGCTTCGAGCATGTAGCCGGACACCCGGGTGTCCTTGCCGATCAGCACCGCCGGGTGCTCGCCTGCAGGCAGATGCTCGGTGGCCACCAGCGCGCGGCCGGCGGCGTAGCCGAGTCGCATCACGAAATCCGGCGTGATCGGGGCCTGACCGACCCGACCGCGTACGCCGTCCGTACCGAAATAGCGTCTCGACATCTGCACCGTCTCCTGTTCTATCTTCCGTGTTCGAAAATGCCCGCCACCTGCCAGACCGCGATCGCGTCGCGGGTGGCTGCGACGTCGTGCACGCGCACCATGTGCGCACCCCGCGCGACCGACGCCAGCGCGGCCGCCACGCTGGCCGCCACCCGATCGGTCACCGGTCGCCCGGTCAGCCGCCCCAGCACCGACTTGCGCGACAGACCGACGAGCAATGGATAACCATAATCGGCCAGCGCACGCAGTCCCTTGAGCAGGGTCAGGTTGTGTTCGGAGGTTTTTCCGAAGCCGAACCCCGGGTCGAGCATGATGCGTTCGCGCGCGATGCCGGCATCTTCCGCGGTGCGGGCCTGTTGCAGAAGGAAATCAGTCACTTCCGCGCACACATCGGCATATCGGGGATCGTTCTGCATGGTCTGCGGCGTGCCCTGCATGTGCATGATGCAGACGCCGGCATCGGTGGCCGCCACCGCCTCGACCGCACCGGGTGCGCGCAGGCCGTTGATGTCATTGACCAGCGTGGCGCCGGCCGCCAGTGCCGCACGCATCACTTCCGGCTTCCAGGTATCGATGGACAGCGGCACACCCAGGCCGGACAGCGCCTCGATCACCGGCACGACGCGGCGGATTTCCTCCTCCGCCGGCACCGGATCGGAGCCGGGACGCGTCGATTCGCCACCGATGTCGAGCATGTCGGCGCCGTCAGCGATGAATTTCTCGGCCTGGGCGACGGCCCGGGCGACGTCGAAGGCAATGCCGTCACCGGAGAAGGAGTCGGGCGTGGCGTTGATGATGCCCATCACGAGCGGGCGATCGAGCGAGAGACGGTAGGGGCCGCAGTGCAAGTTCGTGTTCATGGTCGTCACAAATGAAAACCGGAGGCAGCGCCTCCGGTCGTGGGTTGAATTGCAGTCGGTGTCAGGCCGGCGCTGCGGCGTTCGCTGCCGCACCCGGTGCGCCGCCATCGGACGACGCCTTGGGCGGACGCGAGGTGGGCTTGGGCGGACGCACCGGGCGATCGTTCATGATGTCGTCGATCTGGTCGGCATCGATGGTTTCGAAGTCGAGCAGTGCCCGGGTCATCGCCTCGACCTTGTCGCGGTTGTCTTCCAGCAGCTTGCGGGCAACGGCGTAGCGCTCGTCGATGATGCTGCGGATTTCCGCATCGACGTGCTGCATCGTCGTTTCCGACATGTTGCGGTGAGTGGCGACCGAGCGGCCGAGGAATACCTCGCCCTCCTCCTCGCCATACACCATCGGGCCCATCGCATCGGACATGCCCCACTGGGTCACCATCCGGCGCGCCAGATCGGTCGCGCGCTGGAAGTCGTTGGCGGCGCCGTTGGTCATCTGGTTCATGAAGATCTCTTCGGCGATGCGGCCGGACAGCATCATCGAAATGAGCTGCAGGCAGTAGTCCTTGTCGTAGCTGTAGCGGTCCTTCTCGGGCAGCGACATGGTCACGCCCAGCGCGCGACCGCGCGGGATGATGGTGACCTTGTGCACCGGGTCGCACTTGGGCAGCAGCATGCCGACGATGGCGTGGCCGGACTCGTGATAGGCGGTGTTCTTCTTCTCTTCCTCGTCCATCACCATGGTGCGGCGTTCGGCGCCCATGATGATCTTGTCCTTGGCGCGCTCGAAGTCCTCCATATCCACCACGCGCTTGTTGCTGCGCGCAGCGAACAGCGCCGCTTCGTTCACCAGATTGGCGAGGTCGGCGCCAGAGAAACCGGGCGTGCCGCGCGCGATGATTTCAGCCTTGACGTCCGGCGCCAACGGCACCTTGCGCATGTGCACGGCGAGGATCTGCTCGCGACCGCGGATATCCGGCAGCGGCACCACGACCTGACGGTCGAAGCGGCCCGGACGCAGCAGCGCCGGATCGAGCACGTCCGGACGGTTGGTCGCGGCGATGACGATGATGCCGGTCTGGCCTTCGAAGCCGTCCATTTCGACCAGCAGCTGGTTCAGCGTCTGTTCGCGTTCGTCGTTGCCACCGCCGAGGCCGGCACCGCGCTGGCGGCCGACCGCGTCGATTTCGTCGATGAAGATGATGCAGGGTGCCTGCTTCTTGGCCTGTTCGAACATGTCGCGCACGCGGGCCGCGCCGACGCCGACGAACATTTCGACGAAATCGGAACCCGAAATCGAGAAGAACGGCACCTTGGCTTCGCCGGCGATGGCCTTGGCCAGCAGCGTCTTGCCAGTACCCGGCGAGCCGACCATCAGCACGCCCTTCGGAATGCGGCCACCGAGCTTCTGGAACTTGGACGGATCGCGCAGGAACTCGACCAGCTCAGCCACCTCTTCCTTCGCTTCGTCGCAACCGGCGACGTCGGCGAACGTGACGGTATTGGTAGACTCGTCGAGCATGCGTGCCTTGGACTTGCCAAAGGAGAAGGCGCCACCACGGCCGCCACCCTGCATCTGGCGCATGAAGAAGATCCAGACGCCGATCAGCAGCAGCATCGGGAACCACGACACGAAGATGCTCATCAGGAAGCTCTGTTCCTCTTCCGGCTTGGCGACCACCTTGACATTGCTCTTCAGCAGGTCGCTGATCAGCCAGATGTCCTGCGGCGGTGCGTAGGAGGTGATGCGCTTGCCGTCGGCGGTTTGGGCGTTCAGCGAACGGCCCTGGATTTCGACCTTGGTGATCCGGCCGGCCTTCACCTCTTCGAGGAATTCCGAATACTCGACCATGCCTTGCGTGGCCTGGCGCTGATTGAACTGGTTGAACACCGTCATCAGCACGATGCCGATCACAAGCCAGATCGCAAGATTTTTGAACATGTTGTTCAAGGCATTTCCTCTGTATTCCCGGAACCGGATTGACCGGTCCGATCAATGCAACATCACGAAGCGACCACCGACAGACCGGAAACGGCCGCGTATGTTCCGCGCCCGCGCCTGTATGTCACGCAGCAGGCTGTCCACGCCTGCCACGACACAGAAGATACACCTCTGCACTGCGGTCGCGGGAACTGTCGGGCTTGCGCACGGCCACCGACGTGAAAAGTTGTTCCATTTCGCGTCTGAGCTCGTCGAAACCCGAGCCCTGGAACACTTTTACGAGCATGTCACCGCCGCTCTTGAGGTGTTCGCGTGCGAATTCGAGTGCCAGTTCGAGCAGATGAATGGATCTCGCCTGATCGGTGACCGCGATTCCGGAGAGGTTGGGGGCCATATCGGACAAAACAAGGTCCACCCGACGGCCCTCCAGCGATTCCACCAGTTCGGCCAGCGGCTCGTCCTCACGGAAATCGCCGAGGATGAAATGCACGCCGTGCACCGGCTCCATCGGCAACAGGTCTATCGCCACCACCCTGCCGGCCGCACCGACCTTCTTCGACGCCACCTGCGACCAGCCGCCGGGCGTGCTGCCGAGGTCCACCACCACCTTGCCCGGCCCGAGCAGACGGTCCTTGTCGTCGATCTGCATCAGCTTGAACGCGGCACGCGAGCGAAAGCCCTGCGCCTGCGCCTGCTTTACATAAGGGTCGTTGATGTGGTCGTGTACCCACTGGCGGCTGGTTTTGTTCTTGGCCATGACTTAGCTTAGACTTGCGCGCCTTTCTGGAAGAACGCCATGTTGACCCTGACTCCCGATGAACGCCGCGCGCTGCGCGCGCAAGCCCACCCGCTGAAGCCGGTCGTGATGATCGCGCAGAACGGCTTGACCGCTGCGGTACTGAAGGAAATCGAACTGGCGCTCAAGTCGCACGAGCTGATCAAGGTGCGCGTGTTCGACGCAGACCGTGAACAGCGCGACGCCTGGCTGGCGGAAACCTGCGAAACGCTGGGTGCCGCGCCGGTGCAGCGCATCGGCAACATCCTGGTGCTGTACCGCCCCAACCCCGAACTGCACGTGCCGGCCGAACCGGTGAAGCCGGTGCGCAAGAGCGCTGCCAAGACGTCGGCCGCCAAGCCCGGCAAGCCGGTACCGACGCGCAGTGCGCCGGCCAAGCCGGTGGCCAATCGCCGCGGCATCGCCCGCAACAGCACGAAGCCGCTCAGGCCGCGCGCCCGCCCGACCCGCTGAGCCTCGGCGCTGCGCTCAGACGTAGCGCACGTCCACGATTTCGTACTCGCGGATGCCGCCCGGGGCCTGCACTTCGGCCACGTCGCCGGCGTACTTGCCGATCAGCGCACGCGCGATCGGCGAATTCACCGAAATCATGCCCGCCTTCAGATCTGCCTCGTCGTCCCCGACGATCTGGTAGGTCACCGGCTTGCCGGCTTCCACGTCTTCCAGATCGACGGTTGCACCGAACACGATGCGGCCGTCGGCGTCGAGCGCCTTCGGATCGATGATCTGGGCGTTCGAAAGCTTGCCTTCGACTTCGGCAATCCGGCCTTCGATGAAACCCTGACGCTCCTTCGCCGCATCGTACTCGGCGTTTTCGGACAGATCGCCGTGCGAACGCGCTTCGGCGATCGCGGCGATGACGTTGGGACGATCCACGGTTTTCAGTCGGTGCAGCTCGGCCTTGAGCTTTTCGGCACCGTTGACGGTAAGAGGTACGCTCATATCGTTCAGTTGATCTGCGCGTGCAGGGCCTGCAGCGCATAGGTTTCGAGTTCGGAAATGCGCATGCCTGCACACGCGGCACGCGCGCCTTCGACGGTGGTGAACAGCGTGACGCGACTGGCGAGCGCGCTGGTGCGGATCGAGCGCGAATCGTTGATGGCGCTGCGCTTTTCATCCACCGTATTGACGATGAAGGTGATTTCATCGTTCTTGATCATGTCCACGATATGCGGACGGCCCTCATTCACCTTGTTTACCGGGGTGACCGGCAAACCGGCGGCGGCGATGGCTGCCGCGGTGCCGCGGGTAGCGACCAGCGTAAAGCCCAGTTCGTGCAGCTCGCGCGCGACCTCGATCGCCTTGGCCTTGTCGGCCGGTTTGACCGAGATGAAGGCGCGACCGCCGGTCGGCAGCCGCACGCCGGCGGCGAGCTGACTCTTCACGAAAGCTTCGCCGAAGGTGCGACCGACACCCATCACTTCGCCGGTGGACTTCATTTCCGGACCGAGGATGGTGTCCACACCGGGGAATTTCACGAACGGGAACACCGCTTCCTTGACCGAGAAGTAAGGCGGCACGACTTCGTGCGTCACGCCCTGGTCGGCCAGCGAGCGGCCGGCCATGCAGCGTGCAGCGATCTTGGCCAGCGGCAGGCCGCAGGCCTTGGACACGAAGGGCACGGTGCGCGAAGCACGCGGGTTCACTTCGAGCACATACACGGTGTCGCCGGACGCGTCGCGCTGGATCGCGAACTGCACGTTCATCAGGCCGACCACGTTCAGGCCGCGCGCCATCAGTTCGGTCTGGCGGCGCAGTTCGTCGCACAGTTCCGGCGTCAGCGAGAACGGCGGCAGCGAGCAGGCGGAGTCGCCCGAGTGCACGCCGGCCTGTTCGATGTGTTCCATGATGCCGCCGATGATCACCTGCTGGCCATCGGAGAAGGCATCGACGTCCACTTCGGTGGCGTCGTTCAGGAAGCGGTCCAGCAGCACCGGCGAGTCGTTGCTCACCTTGACCGCCTCGCGCATGTAGCGCTCGAGGTCCGACTGCTGATGGACGATTTCCATCGCGCGGCCGCCCAGCACGTAGCTCGGGCGCACCACCAGCGGGTAGCCGATTTCGGCCGCCAGGCGCACCGCCTGGTCTTCCGCACGCGCGGTGCGGTTGGGCGGCTGCTTCAGGCCGAGGTCGTTCAGCAGCTTCTGGAAGCGCTCGCGGTCCTCCGCAGCGTCGATCATGTCCGGCGTGGTGCCGATGATGGGCACGCCGTTGGCCTCCAGGTCGCGCGCCAGCTTCAGCGGCGTCTGGCCGCCGAACTGCACGATGACCCCGACCGGCTTTTCGATGGCGACGATTTCGAGCACGTCTTCCAGCGTCAGCGGTTCGAAGTAGAGGCGGTCCGAGGTGTCGTAGTCGGTCGACACGGTTTCCGGGTTGCAGTTGACCATGATGGTTTCGAACCCGTCCTCGCGCAGTGCGAGGGCCGCGTGCACGCAGCAGTAGTCAAATTCGATGCCCTGGCCGATGCGGTTCGGACCGCCGCCCAGCACCATGATCTTGCGTGCCGAGGTCGGATTGGCTTCGCACTCGTCTTCATAGCTGGAGTACATGTAGGCGGTGTCGGTGGCGAACTCGGCGGCGCAGGTATCGACCCGCTTGAACACCGGACGCACGCCGAGGGTCTGGCGGTGCAGACGCAGCGCGGTTTCGTCGCACTGGAACAGACGCGCCAGGCGACGGTCGGCAAAGCCCTTGCGCTTCAGATCGCGCATCGTCGCGGCGTCCACGCTCTTCAGGCTGCGACCGAAGAAGGCGCGCTCGGTCAGGATGATGTCCTCGATCTGCGCCAGGAACCACGGGTCGATCTTGGTCAGCTGATGCACCTCGTCCAGGCTCATGCCGTTGCGGAAGGCCTGGCCGACGTACCAGATGCGCTGCGGACCCGGCAGCGCCAGTTCGCGTTCCATCTCGTCCTGGTCGGTCTCGATCTCGTCGAAGCCATAGACGCCGACTTCGAGGCCGCGCAGCGCCTTCTGCATCGACTCCTGGAAGCTGCGGCCCATGGCCATCACCTCGCCCACCGACTTCATCTGCGTCGTCAGGCGGTCGTTGGCCTGCGGGAACTTCTCGAAGGCGAAACGCGGAATCTTGGTGACCACGTAGTCGATCGACGGCTCGAAGGACGCCGGCGTGGCGCCGCCGGTGATGTCGTTCTTCAGCTCGTCCAGCGTGAAACCCACGGCCAGCTTGGCGGCGATCTTGGCGATCGGGAAGCCGGTCGCCTTGGACGCCAGCGCCGACGAACGCGACACGCGCGGATTCATTTCGATCACGATCATGCGGCCGTCGGCCGGGTTGATCGAGAACTGCACGTTGGAGCCGCCGGTATCGACGCCGATCTCGCGCAGCACCGCGATCGAGGCGTTGCGCATGATCTGGTATTCGCGGTCGGTCAGCGTCTGCGCCGGTGCCACGGTGATCGAGTCACCGGTGTGCACGCCCATCGGGTCGAGGTTCTCGATCGAACAGACGATGATGCAGTTGTCGGCGCTGTCGCGCACGACTTCCATCTCGTATTCCTTCCAGCCCAGCAGCGATTCCTCGATCAGCAGCTCGTTGGTCGGCGACGCTTCGAGACCGCGCTTGCAGATCTCGACGAATTCCTCGTGGTTGTACGCGATGCCGCCGCCGCTGCCGCCCATCGTGAAGGACGGGCGAATGATGGCCGGGAAGCCGATGCTGGCCTGGACCTGCAGCGCCTCTTCCATCGAGTGGGCGATGCCGGAGCGGGCCGAACCGAGGCCGATCTTGGTCATCGCCTGCTTGAACTTCTCGCGGTCCTCGGCCTTGTCGATCGCTTCCTGCTTGGCGCCGATCAGTTCGACCTTGTACTTGTCGAGCACGCCGTGGCGGGCCAGGTCGAGCGCGCAGTTCAGCGCGGTCTGGCCGCCCATGGTGGGCAGCAGCGCGTCCGGGCGTTCCTTCTCGATGATCTTCTCGACCATCTGCCAGGTGATCGGCTCGATGTAGGTCACGTCGGCCATGCCGGGGTCGGTCATGATCGTGGCCGGGTTGGAATTCACCAGCACGACGCGGTAACCCTCTTCACGCAGCGCCTTGCAGGCCTGGGCGCCGGAGTAATCGAACTCGCAGGCCTGGCCGATCACGATGGGACCGGCGCCGATGATCAGGATGGATTGGATGTCTGTACGTTTGGGCATTTGTCTTTGAGGGGTCAGGGACTAGGGATCAGGGACTAGGGGACACATCACGGCGGCTTCGCCGCCGCATGCTCTCTAGCCTCTAGCCCCTCTTCCCTAGCCCCTCCTCCATCATCTTCACGAATCGATCGAACAGGTAGGCCACGTCGTGCGGGCCCGGGCTGGCTTCCGGGTGGCCCTGGAAGCAGAAGGCCGGGCGGTCGGTCCAGGCCATGCCCTGCAGGCTGCCGTCGAACAGCGACACGTGGGTGACCCGCACATTGGCCGGCAGCGTGGCCGGATCGACCGCGAAGCCGTGGTTCTGGCTGGTGATCAGCACACGGCCGGAATCGTTGTCCTTGACCGGGTGGTTGGCGCCGTGGTGGCCGAACTTCATCTTCAGCGTCTTCGCGCCCGCAGCCAGGCCCATCAGCTGGTGACCGAGACAGATGCCGAAGGTCGGAATTCTGCGGTCGAGGAAGGTGCGGATCGCGGCGATCGCGTAGTCGCAGGGCTCCGGGTCGCCCGGGCCGTTGGACAGGAACACGCCGTCCGGATTCATCGCCAGCACCTTCTCGGCCGGCGTCTGCGCCGGCACCACGGTCAGACGGCAGCCGCGGCTGGCCAGCATGCGCAGGATGTTGCGCTTGACGCCGAAATCGTAGGCGACGACGTGGAAAGGCGTGGCGTCCGGCTTGACGAAGCCCTGGCCGAGTTGCCACTCGCCCTCGGTCCATTCGTAGGGCGCGGTCGCGCTGACCACCTTGGCCAGGTCCATGCCTGCGAGGCCGGCGAATTCGCGCGCCTTGGCCACCGCTTCGGCGGCGTCGACCTTGCCGGCCATCAGACAGGCGCTCTGCGCACCCTTTTCGCGCAGCAGGCGGGTGAGCTTGCGGGTATCTATATTGGCGATGCCGGGAATGCCCTGCTCGCGCAGGTAGGCATCCAGCGTCTGGTGACTGCGGAAGTTGGACGAGCGCAGCGGCAGGTCACGGATGACGAGGCCGGCAGCGAACACGCGGCCGGCTTCGACGTCCTCGACATTGACGCCGGTATTGCCGATGTGCGGATAGGTCAGCGTGACGATCTGGCGGGTATAGCTCGGATCGGTCAGGATTTCCTGATAGCCGGTGAGTGCCGTGTTGAACACCACTTCGCCGGTCGTGACCGTTTCCGCCCCTATGCTTTTGCCGTGAAAGACCGATCCATCGGCGAGTGCGAGCAGCGCGGGCGCATGGGCGGACACGTAGTAACTCCTGAATTTCTGATCGGGGGACGGCGGCGCGCGCGTGCGCCACATATGCGAAGCGGGAGGCGCCGTTCGAGGCGTCTCCCGCTGAGTGTGCGAATTATACCTCGGGGTGGTGCGGCGCGCAATTTTGGTGCGCTGAGGCGCGCTGCAGCCGGGTCAGGCCATCTCAGCCTCGCTCGCTCGGCCACTGAAAAGAGCGTCGCCCAGACGGGACAGTTGCTGGTCAGCGTCCTTGTGCAGCGTCGCCAGATCGGAAAGATCGCCGCCGCGTGCGGCATCTTCGAGGCGCGTCACGCTCACCTCGGCACCGGCAGCGCCGAAAACCGACAGCGAGCCGCGCAGTCGATGGCAGATGCGCGCCGCCCCGTCGCCGTCCTGCGCCTGCACGCAGACGCCAAGACCGCGACGCAATTCCGGCAGTTCGCCGAGGAACACGTCGATCACGCGCAACACCATGGCACGGTCGCCTTCCAGCGTTGCCAGCGTATGTTCGAGATCCATCACCGGATCGGCCGCATCCGGGCGTTCGCGCATCAGACCATTCACGTCGGTGATCGCGGTCTGCGACAAGCCGTCGTCCGGTCGCGCCAGCACCCGTTCGAGCGCCGCCAGCAGATCGTCGGCCTTGACCGGCTTGCTCACATAGTCGTCCATGCCCTCGTCCAGGCACAGTTCGCGGTCGCCCTTCATCGCATTGGCGGTCATCGCGATGATGGGCAGGTGCTCGACGTGGTCGGTGTCGATGACCCAGGAGCGGCGCTGCTCGCGCGCACGGATCGCACGCGTGGCTTCGATGCCGCCCATGACCGGCATCTGCACGTCCATCAGCACGACGTCGAAGTTCTCGCGTTCGAGCAGATCCAGCGCTTCCTGCCCGTTGTTGGCAACGGTTACCTTGTAGCCGGCACGCTCCAGCGTGCGCACGGCCACCAGCTGGTTGACCGGATTGTCCTCGGCCAGCAGCACGCGCCGGCTCGGACTTTCGCCCAGGCCCTCGTGCGCCAGCGAGCGCTCGATGTCCAGGTCGCCGATGGCCAGCGCGAAATCGTCCAGCTCGTGCACCTCGTCCGGGCGACTGCTCAGCGCCTCGCCCAGCGCAGACGCCAGTTCGTGAGCCGAGAACGGCTTGTGCAGACGGCCGCGCACGCCCAGCGTGCGGGCGTGCGCGTTGTCGGCGGCCTGATTGGCACCACTGAACATCATCACCACCCGATTCAGCCGGTTCGGGCCTTCGCAGAAACCGGACACGAAATCGAAGGCATCGGCGTCGGGCAGCGTGCGATCGACCAGAAGGATGTCGAAGGGCCGGCCGCTCTCGTGTGCCTGCTTAAGCGCCTGCCTCGCCGCCTGCACGCTGCCGACGGCCAGCGCGGACGCACCCATGTCGCCCAGCATCGCGGCGACCACGCCGCGGCTAGGCGGATGATCCTCGATCAGCAGCACGCGCAGACCGGTGAAACGGTGGAAGTTCGGCGACAGCCCGGCCTGCTCGACCACCCGGCAGCGCATCGTGAAATGGAAGGTCGACCCCTGCCCAGGCGCGCTCTCCAGCCACAGCCGGCCACCCATCAGCGTGGCCAGGCGATTGCAGATGGCCAGGCCGAGGCCGGTGCCGCCGAAGCGGCGCGTGGTCGAGGTATCGGCCTGGGCGAAGGCTTCGAAAACCAGCGCCTGCTTGGTCGCGTCGATGCCGATGCCGGTATCGCGCACCCACAGGTGCAGTTCGGCTTCGGCACCGGCCGCTGCCGGGATGCCGACCGCCTCGCAACCGACCTCGATCTCGCCGCGCTGGGTGAACTTGACCGCGTTGCCGATCAGATTGACCAGTATCTGGCGCAGCCGGCCGGGGTCACCGAGCACGCGAACCGGCAGATCCGGGGCGATGCGGCAGTACAGCTCCAGACCCTTCTGCTGGGCACCGATGGCCAGCCCGCGGGCGGCCTCGCCGACCAGTTCGCCGGGCGAGCACTCGACTTCCTCGATCGCCAGCTTGCCGGCCTCGATCTTCGAAAAATCGAGAATGTCGTTGATGATGACCAGCAGCGCATCGGCCGAGGTCTTGATTGCATTGACGTATTCGCGCTGTTCGCTGTCCAGCGTGGTGTCGAGCATCAGCGCCGACATGCCCATGATGCCGTTCATCGGCGTGCGGATTTCGTGGCTCATATTGGCCAGGAAATCGCTCTTGGCGCGGCTGGCCGCCTCCGCCTTCTCCTTGGCACGCAGCAGTTCGACCTCGGCCTGACGGCGCGCATCGAGCTGGCCGATCAGTCCGGACACGCTGCCCACGCGGCCACGCTCGTCGCGCTCGGTGGCGGTTGCTTCGACGCGCATCCACACCATGCCGCCATCGACGCGTCGCATCCGCACATCGATGGCCGGCTGACCCGACGCCCCGGCCAGGCGGTCCTCCAGCCAGGCATCGAAGCTGCCGAGATCATCTTCGTGCAGGATGTCGCGCCAGACCGCCAGCAGGTCCGGCAATTCGGCCTGGCTGTAGCCCAGCGACTGCCGGCATTCGGCCGACACGACGAAGTGTGCGCTGGACGGTATCCATTGCCAGGCGTGGCGCGATGCGTCCGTTCCGCCTGCCGATTCGAGCAGGCGATCGATCTCGCGCAGCGCTCCGGCCAGCGCCGAAGGTTCGGACTGAGCCGACAGCCAGGCGCCGACAGTCTTGTCGTCAAGCGACGACAGACCGAGCTGTTGCAGCAATGTATTCAGCGCTGGATGCATGAATGACCTGAACCGGATCCTGCAGAATTAACGACACACACCCGCAGCACTGAAGCGCTACTGCAGCCGTTGCGATTCAGCGCAGTCCGAGCACGTCCTGCATGTCGTACAGACCGCTGCTGCGCTCGACCAGCCAGCGCGCAGCGCGCAGGCTGCCCAGCGCGTAGGGCATGCGGCTGGCCGCCTTGTGCGTGATCTCGACCCGCTCGCCGATGCCGGCGAACAGCACCGTATGATCGCCGACGATGTCGCCGCCGCGCACGGTGGCGAATCCTATGGTGTTCGCATCGCGCTCGCCGGTATGCCCTTCGCGACCATAGATCGCGCAGTCCGCCAGCGAACGACCCAGCGCATCGGCCACCACCTCGCCCATGCGAAGCGCGGTGCCGGATGGCGCATCGACCTTCATCCGGTGGTGCGCCTCGATCACCTCGATGTCGTAGCCGCTGTTCAGGATGCGCGCCGCGACGTCGAGCAGCTTGAACACGGCATTGACGCCGACCGCCATGTTCGGCGCGAATACGATGGCCAGTTCCTTCGACGCCTCGATCAGCTGCGCACGCTGTGCGTCGCTGAAGCCGGTGGTACCGATAATCATCTTGACGCCCAGGCGCTTGCACACATCGAGATGCGCAAGAGTCGCTTCCGGACGGGTGAAGTCGATCAGGAAATCGGCGCCAGCGAGCGCTGCCTCGACATCGCCGCGGATCAGCACGCCGCTCCGGATGCCGAGGAAGGCGCAGGCGTCCTCGCCGATCGCCGGCGAGTCCGGACGATCGAGGGCGGCGACCAGCGTCGCCCCCTCGTCACGCGTGGTGGCTTCGATCAGCATGCGGCCCATGCGGCCGGATGCCCCCGCGATCGCTATGCGCATCGGTGACATGAAATCCTTTCAGTTCGCTGTGTGCGGACGCTCGCAGCGCCCGGTTTCACTTCTTCTCGGGTGCCGCAATCTCGCCCAGATCGAGCGTGCGCGTACGCGGCTCCGGTGGCTGGATCTCGCCATCTTCCGCAGCGACCACGTCGCCGCCCACGCTGACCAGCTTGTCGTCCTCGAAATAGACGATGAGCCGGCGCTGCTGCGTGTCTTCCGGTTTGTTGCCCGGCTTGAAGTAATAGACGTAATCCCAGCGGTCCGGGTGGAACACGTCGGCCAGCATCGGCGAACCGAGCACGAAGCGGACCTGCTCGCGGCTCATGCCCGCCTTGAGCTGACCCACCATGTCCTGGGTGACCAGATTGCCCTGACGGATGTCGATACGGTAGGGATTGAGCTTGCTGGTGACGTCGAGCGCATCGGGCACCTCGAAACTGCTGCAGCCGGCAATCAACGGAACAAGCGCTAGACAGACGCGGCTCAGGGTGGCAAAGGGAGCGAGGGACATCGCGGGCAGGACTCGGGTGATGATCGGGCGACCGCAGGCGGAACGCCGGGCCGGACGCGAAAGTCTATATTATAGCGACCTTGCCATAGCCTCCAGACGACCCGGATGAGCGCAAATTCCCAGAACCTGAAGAACATCGGCCTCAAGGCCACGCTGCCGCGACTGAAGATCCTCGAGCTTTTCCAGCGTGCAGACGTGCGCCACATGAGCGCCGAGGACGTCTACAAGGCCCTGCTGCAGGAGGACATGGACATCGGCCTCGCCACGGTCTACCGCGTGCTGACCCAGTTCGAGCAGGCCGGCCTGCTCGAACGCCATTTCTTCGAGTCGGGCAAGGCGGTATTCGAACTGAACGAAGGCCACCACCATGATCATCTGGTGTGCATCCAGTGTGGCAAGGTCGAGGAGTTCTACGACGCCGAGATCGAACGCCGCCAGATCAAGGTGGCCAAGGAACGCGGCTTCACCGTACACGACCACGCGCTGACCATCTTCGCCGACTGCTCGACCGAAGCCTGCCCGAACAAGCGCAAGACCACGCCCCGCGGCTGAGTCCAGCCGCGCCCACCCTCGCCGCCGCCCGGCGGCTTGCCCATGGATGCCCTGATCGCCTCCACCGCGCTGGTCGCGCTCGCCGAAATCGGCGACAAGACACAGCTGCTGTCCTTCGTGCTGGCGGCGCGCATGCGCCGGCCACGTGCCATCTGCCTCGGCATACTGGTAGCCACCGTGCTGAACCACGCGCTGGCCGCCTGGCTCGGCGCGCTGGTCGCTTCCGTCCTGTCGCCGGAGGTGCTGCGCTGGATCGTCGGCCTCGCCTTCATCGGCTGCGGGCTGTGGGCGCTGGTGCCGGACAAGCTGGAGGAAACCGAAGTCGGCAGCGCGCACGGCGTGTTCCTGACCTCGACCCTGCTGTTCTTCATGGCCGAAATGGGCGACAAGACACAGCTGGCGACAGTGGCGCTGGGCGCCCGCTTCGAGGACGCCTATGTCTGGGTGGTCGCCGGCACGACGCTGGGCATGATGATCGCGAACGTACCGGCGGTGTATATCGGCCAGAAACTGGCGCAGCGGCTGCCGGTGAACTGGATACGGCGCATCGCCGCCGGCCTGTTCGTCGCCACCGGCGTGATCACGCTGGCGGTCGGGCTGAACTGATCAGGCGCCGAGCATTTCGCGCGCGTGCGCGCGGGTGGTGTCGGTGATCACTTCGCCGCCCAGCATGCGGGCAATCTCGTCAACGCGCGCCGGCGCATCCAGCGGCGTGACCGAACTGCGCGTCTGCCCGCCCTCGCTGCGCTTGGCGATCGACCACTGCCAGTCCGCCCGCGCCGCCACCTGCGGCAGATGGGTCACGCACAGCACCTGCCGCGCCTCGCCCAGACGGGCGAGCTGACGCCCGACCACTTCGGCCACGCGGCCGCCGATGCCGACATCGACCTCGTCGAACACCAGCGTCGGCGTGCCGCTGCGCGCGCTGGCGATGACCTGGATGGCAAGTCCGATGCGTGACAGCTCGCCGCCCGAGGCCACCTTGGCCAACGGTGCAAGTGGCTGCCCCGGATTGGCGGCGACATGAAATTCGACCTCTTCGAGGCCGGTGGCCGACGGCTGATCGAGCGGCTTCAGCACCACTTCGAAGCGCCCGCCCTGCATCGCCAGCTCGGACATTGCCGCGGTCACCGCCTCTGACAACTGCTTTGCCGCCGGCCGGCGCGCATCGGACAGTTCCTTGGCCGCCTCGACGCAGGCCGCCCGTGCAGCATCGCGCGCCGCTTCGAGCGCGGCCGGGTCGGATTCCGCCTCCAGCCGCTGCAGCCCTTCCTGGCTGTCGGCCAGCAGCTGCGGCAGTTCGTCCGGATCGACGCGGTATTTGCGCGCGCAGGCCAGCACCGTCGCTATGCGTTCGTCGGCACGCGCCAGGGCGGCCGGGTCGGCATCGATGCGATGCGCGTAGGCGCGCAGCGCGCGCGCCGCCTCGTCGACCTGTGTGGCGGCCGACTCGATCAGGCCACGACATTCGCCGAGCGAGGCGTCGAAGGCTTCCAGCCGGCCGAGCAGTGACGCGATGTGCGCCAGTTGCCCGTCGAGCGCCGCCTCGCCCTCCTCGATCAGCGCCAGCGCCTCGGCCGAGCCCTCGAGCAGTTGTGTGGCATGCGCCAGTCGGCCGTGATCCTGTTGCAATTCGGCCCATGCCTGCGGTTCGAAGGCCAGCGCCGTCAGCTCCTCGACCTGCCACTGCAGCCGCTCGCGCTCGCGCTCGGCGGCATCGCGGTCCTGCAGAGCGCGCGCAAGCGCCTGTTCGCGCTGCTGCCATTCACGATGCAGCCGCCCGACGGTCGCCACCTGCGCGGTCAGACCGGCGTGCTGGTCGAACAGCGCGCGCTGCGCCGTCTCACGCATCAGCGCCTGATGGGCGTGCTGACCGTGGATGTCGACCAGCTGGCCGCCCAGATCGCGCAGCTGGCTCACGCTGGCCGGCGCACCGTTGATGTAGGCGCGCGAACGACCGCCAGCGTCGATGACGCGACGGGCGATCACCATGCCCTCTTCCAGCTGGAAATCCTGTTCCTTCAGCCAGCCGGCGACGGCACTGTCGGCGGCACAGGAAAACTCGGCCGACAGTTCCGCCCGGTCACAGCCGGCGCGCACGACCGAGGCATCGGCCCGGCCACCGAGCAGCAGCCCCAGCGCATCGACCAGGATGGACTTGCCGGCGCCGGTCTCGCCGGTCAGCGCGCCGAAACCGGACGCGAAGTCGAGTTCGAGCCGGTCGACCAGGATGAAGTCGCGGATGAAAAGACGTTCGAGCATGAAACGAAAGGGACTCAGACGTGAGGTTCAGACTTCCTTGGGCGCCTCGCTCCAGCGCAGCTTTTCGCGCAGCATCGAGAAGTAGCTGTAGCCGGGCGGGTGCAGCAAGGTAACGCGATACGGTGAACGCTCGATGCGCAGCACGTCGTCGCCCTGCAGATTGCAGTGCTCCTGGCCGTCGAAGTGCGCCCGCGCGTCGTGCCGCGAGAACAGGCGTACCTTCAGCACGGCCGAATCGCCAAGCACGATGGGGCGCGACGACAGCGCGTGCGGGCACAGCGGCACGATGAGCATGCCGCCAAGGGATGGATGCAGGATGGGTCCGTTGGCCGACAGCGAGTAGGCGGTCGAGCCGGTCGGCGTCGATACGATGAGCCCGTCGGACCGCTGGCTGTAGACAAATTCGTCGTCGACCCGCATTTCGAACTCGATCATGCGGCCGAGGTCGCCCTTCGAAATGACCACGTCGTTGAAGGCGAACGCGGAGAACACCTCGGCACCTTCGCGCAGCACCGAAGCCTGCATCAGCGCGCGACGCTCCGGACGGAACTGGCCCTGCATCAGCGATTCCATCGCCGCCAGCATGTTGGAGCGGGCGACGTCAGTCAGGAAGCCGAGACGGCCCTGGTTGATGCCGACCAGCGGCACGTCGTGCGGCGCCAGCTTGCGCGCGGCGCTGATCAGCGAACCGTCGCCTCCGACCACCACCGCCAGCTTCGCTCGGCGGCCCAGGGTATCGAAATCGGCCACCTCGAAGCGGTCGTCCGGCAGCACTTCGGCCGATGCCTGCTCGATCAGCACCTCGCGCCCGGACTCGCTCAGCCAGTGCGCCAGCGCGCGCAGTGACTCGGCCACTTCGGCGCTCTGGTACTTGCCGATCAGCGCGACGCAGCCAAAGGCCGGGGATTCGTTTTTCATCGGCGAATTAAACCACAAAGCCCCGACCCGTCATCGACGGCACGGCGGGGTGACGACGGCTGTGTCAATATCGGTGCGCTGACGGCGCCAACATGCCGGCGCTGCTCTAGAATCAGTCTCCGCAACCGCATCAGGATCCGTATCCCGCCACCCGCACCATGCTTGAAGATCGTTCGAGACTGCTGCTCAAGACCCTGGTCGAGCGCTACATCGCCGACGGCCAGCCGGTGGGTTCGCGCACGCTGTCGAAGTACTCCGGCCTCGATCTGTCGCCGGCGACCATACGCAACGTCATGTCAGACCTCGAGGACATGGGCTACATCGCCAGCCCGCACACCTCGGCCGGCCGCATCCCGACGCCACGCGGCTACCGCTTCTTCGTCGACACGCTGCTGTCAGTGCAGCCGCTTGAGCCCGGCCAGATCAGCGAACTGAAAGGCGAGCTGCGCCCGGCCGATCCGCGGCTGCTGGTCAATCAGGCGTCGCAACTGCTGTCGCAGCTCACCCGCTTCGCCGGCATCGTGGTCGCGCCGCGCCGCCAGTTGCCGCGCATCCGGCAGATCGAGTTCCTGAGCCTGTCGGACAAGCGCATCCTGCTCATCATCGTGACCGACACCGGCGAGGTGCAGAACCGCATCCTGCTGACCGAACGCAACTTTTCGCCGTCGGAGCTGGTCAGTGCGGCCAACTACCTGAATCAGCACTACGTCGGCTTCGATTTCGACGAGATCCGCGGCCGACTGCAGGCGGAACTGAAGCAGTTGCACGGCGATCTGACCACGCTGATGTCGGCTGCGTTGCAGGCCGGCAACGAGGCCTTCTCCGACGACAAGGGGCAGTACGTCATCACCGGCGAGCGCAATCTGCTCGAAGTCGACGATCTCGCGTCCAACATGTCGCGACTGCGCGAGCTGTTCTCGTTGTTCGATCAGCGCACGCAGCTGGCCAGTCTGCTCGACCTGTCGCAGCGGGCCGATGGCGTGCAGATCTTCATCGGCGGCGAATCCGGTCTGGCCCCGCTCGACGAATGCAGCGTGGTGACCGCGCCATACGAGGTGCAGGGTCAGGTGGTGGGCACCGTGGGTGTGATCGGACCGACGCGCATGGCCTACGAGCGCGTGATTCCGATCGTCGACGTCACCGCGAAACTGCTGTCGAGCGCCCTGAGCCAGACCTGAAAACCCGTCTCCACCGGGACGGATCACAACAAGAAAACCGGATATGTCCCGCTTCGTCGAAGAACCGCCTTATTCACACGGCCAGATGCCGCGCACCGGCGTGCTGCTGGTCAATCTGGGTACGCCGGACCAGGCCGATGCGCCCTCACTGCGCCGCTATCTGAAGGAATTCCTGTCCGATGACCGCGTGGTCGAGGTGCCGAAGCCGCTGTGGTGGCTGATACTCAACGGCATCATCCTCAATGTGCGCCCGAAGCAGTCGGCGGAAAAGTACGCGACCGTGTGGACCGACGAGGGCTCGCCGCTGCGTGTGCATACCGAAAGGCAGACCAAGCTGCTGCGCGGCTGGATGGTGGCCGAAGGGCAGCGCGACATCGAGGTGCGGCACGCGATGCGCTACGGCAGCCCGTCGATTGCCGACGTACTGCAGCAGATGAAGGCCGACGGCTTCACGCGCATCCTGATGGTGCCGATGTACCCCCAGGGCGCCTCCAGCACGACCGGTTCGGTGGTGGACGAGATGGCGCGTGCGCTGCTGCGCTGGCGCAACCTGCCGGAAATGCGCTACGTCCGCGCCTTCGCCGGCGACCGCGCCTATATCGACGCGCTGGCGGCCAGCGTGCGCGAGCACTGGCAGAAGAACGGCCGTGCCGACAAGCTGGTCATGTCCTTTCACGGCGTGCCGCACTTCCACCTGGAAAAGGGCGATCCCTACCACTGCGAGTGTCACAAGACCGGCCGCCTGATCGCCGAGGCGCTCGGTCTGGCGAAGGAGGACTATCTGGTCACCTTCCAGTCGCGCTTCGGTCGCGCCCGCTGGCTCGAACCGTACACGCAGCCGACACTGGAAAAGCTGGCCGAGGGCGGCCTGCGCAGCGTCGAGGTGATGTGCCCCGGCTTCGTCGCCGACTGTCTGGAAACGCTGGAGGAAATCGCGGTCGAGAACCGCGACGCCTTCATCGGTCGCGGCGGCAAGCAGTTCAGCTACATCCCCTGCCTGAACGAGCGACCGGACTGGATCGCCGCGCTGGGCGGCATCGTGCGCCGCGAACTGGGCCACTGGTGGGACGAAGCCGGCCGGCCGCCCGCCGACCTTGCGCTGCAGGCGCGCAACGCGACGGCGATGGGCGCGAAGCAATGAAAAAAGGCGACCTCGCGGTCGCCTTTCTTTTGCGTGCTGCTGCGTTCAGGCCGCAGCGCGCGTCGGCACGATGTTCTCGTCGTTCTTCGCCTTGCGCGGACGGCCGCGCCGCGAAGCACCCGGATCGAACTGGCCATCGAGCTTTTTCAGCGCATCCTTGCGCGCCTTCAGCGCCATCTTGAACGCACCTTCCTCGCCGTACTTGTTCACCGAGAACTTGACCCGCTTGCGACGACCGGACGGCAGCGGCCACGAAGCCACCCAGAACCAGCGCTGCTTGTCCTCCGGCATGTCACGGGTTTCGGAAGCGCAATAGCGGCACACGCCGACCACGCCGGAACGGTTGTTCTTCTTGACGATGCTCGAATACTCGCGCAACGAGAAGGGCGGAAATTTCGAAATGATGTCGTCGCGAAACTGCTTGGCGGCGGCAAAGGCCTTCTGCTTGCCGCCGAAGACACCATCGCTGAAGTGCTTCCGGTGTATCACTCCGCGTCGCTGTATGGTCACGAGCCAGCCATGCGTACGGCTGGCTTCGTTGTCCACGCGGCTGATGCCATAAACTGAATTGCGGCTCAAGGTCGGTCTCCTTCCAATAGCACAGGCGTCGCCATGTGCTTGTGAGGAGAGTTTCGGCCTGCCGTGTCGAAACTTTAGCCGGGCCGGCGGGCGTTCTTCACGCCGCAGGGCTCGCCGACACGTGCAGAACGCTCAGCGTCGCGCCGGCGTATCGGGCAGCAGTTCGAGGTCGATGCCGCCGCCGATGACGGAAAAACCCGATTCGGTCGCCAGCACCACCTGCTCGCCCTGGGCGGCAAGCGCGGAATTGGCGCGGGCCAGCCGTTGCACCACGGTGCTGATGAGCTGGGCGCGGAAGTGCTCCAGACACTCTTCCGACGCGAGCGCCAGCGCCGACGGGCTGACTTCGAGAAAAGCCACCGGCGAGGACGCGATCACGGTCGCCGAGCGGCGCAGGTGGTTGGGGTCGAGATAGCCCATTTCGCCGACCACCTCGCCCGGCCCCAGTTCGGCCAGCAGCCTGCCGCCGACCACCACCCGGACATGGCCGGACACGATCAGCCCGAAGCGGTTGTCGCTGTCGCCCTCGCGCATCAGCACCGTGCCTTCGGTGTATTGCCGCCAGTTCGAGAAACGCAGCACCTCCCACACCTCGACGTCGTCGAATTCGGTGAAGAAGGTCATCTTGCGCAGGATGGAGAAGCGCGTGGTGTCCGGCGGCACGTACTTGTCGTCGAGGATCTTGAAACGCACCGTCGACAGGTCCTTCGCGAACTCGGCGCCGTTCTTGTAGCGCGAGTAGAGGTCCTTCTCCAGCGCCTTGCGGATCACCCGGTCCATCGCTTCCGGCACTTCCGGGTTCAGCTGCGACGCCGACGGCGGGTCGGCGTTGATGATCTTGTAGATGAGCTGGGCCGGATGCTTGGCGCGGAAGGGCAGCCTACCGGTCAGTAAGTGGAACAGCACGACCCCCAGCGAGTAGAGGTCGGTCTTCTGGTTCAGCGGATAGCCCTTCACCTGTTCCGGGCTCATGTAGGCCGGTGAGCCCACGCCCATGATGAAGGTCGAATCCTTGTCGTTCTCCTTGGCCACGTTCAGCGCCAAGCCGAAGTCGGTCACCTTCACCAGATCGTTGGCACCGATCAGGATGTTGGCCGGCTTGATGTCGCGGTGCACGACGCCGTGGCGGAAGGCGTAATCGAGCGCCATCGCGCACTTGAACACGATGCTCACCGCGCGCGGCAGCGGCAGCATCGTGTTGAATTCGCAGTAGTGGTCGAGCGGCTGGCCGTCGATGAATTCCATGACCAGATAGGCCCGGTTCTCTTCGACCTGCGCGTCGTAGATGCGGATGATGTTCGGATGGTCGAGCTTGGCGGCGATCGCCGCCTCGGTCAGGAAGAGCTTGCGCATGCGCCGCGACCACTTGCCCTGATCGCGGTTCTTGTCGCCGAAATCGACCAGCTTGACGGCGACCATTTCCTCGATGTCGTCGCACTTGCACAGGTAGACAGTCGCGGTGGCGCCTTTGCCGATTTCGCGGATTACCCTGTATTTGCCAATGCGTTCGAGCATGTCGTGTGGAGCGATGGACGCGTCATGAACCGCGAATGATAGGCCATCGCCAAGCGCCGGACAAAGAATGGGTCAAAAGGCTGATGGAAAGTCGACTTTCCGGGCTTGAAATGCGTCCGGACGCCCCCATTTCCGGCGGGTCTCAGATTCAGAGGACTTTACGCATGACCGAGCAGACCCCGCAACCGGTGCCCGAAGAACAGCAGGCCGCCCCCAACACCGAAGCCGCCACGCCGGCCGCTCCTGCAACGCCCGAGGCGCTGGCCGCCGCCGAGCAAAAGGTGGCCGAGCTGCAGGACGCGCTGCTGCGCGCCAAGGCCGAAACGGAAAACATGCGCCGTCGCGCCGCCGAGGACGTGATCAAGGCGGGCAAGTTCGCCGCCGAGAAGTTCGCTTCCGCCATGGTGCCGGTCAAGGACAGCCTGGAAGCGGCGCTGGCCGACACCTCGAACGACGTCGCCAAGATCCGCGAAGGCGTCGAACTGACGCTGAAGCAGCTGGCGCAGGCCTTTGCCGGCGCCAGCGTCGAGGAAGTGAACCCGCTGGGCGAAAAATTCGACCCGCACAAGCACCAGGCGATCAGCCAGATCGAGGCGCCGGGCGAGCCGAACCACGTGGTGCAGGTGCTGCAGAAGGGTTATCTGCTGCACGACCGCGTGCTGCGCCCCGCCCTGGTCATCGTTTCGAAGGCAGCGGGCTGAAAAGCCCCTTGAAATGCAGGGGCAAACGCCCCACTTCGACCTCAGACAAGCTCTCTCCTCCACCCGCATATATATAGAGGACCCCGAACATGGGAAAAATCATCGGTATCGACCTGGGCACCACCAATAGCTGCGTTTCCGTGATGGAAGGCGGCAAGCCCAAGGTAATCGAGAACTCGGAAGGCGCGCGCACAACGCCGTCCATCGTCGCCTACACCGACGACGGCGAAATCCTGGTCGGCGCCTCGGCCAAGCGTCAGGCGGTCACCAACGCCGCCAACACGCTGTTCGCCGTCAAGCGCCTGATCGGCCGCCGCTTCGAAGAGAAGGAAGTGCAGAAGGACATCGCGCTGATGCCCTACAAGATCGCCAAGGCCGACAACGGCGACGCCTGGGTCGAAGTGCGCGGCAAGAAGATCGCGCCGCCGCAGGTGTCGGCCGAAGTGCTGCGCAAGATGAAGAAGACCGCCGAGGACTACCTCGGCGAAGAAGTGACCGAAGCCGTCATCACGGTGCCGGCCTACTTCAACGACAGCCAGCGTCAGGCCACCAAGGACGCCGGCCGCATCGCCGGTCTGGACGTCAAGCGCATCATCAACGAGCCGACTGCGGCTGCGCTCGCCTTCGGCATGGACAAGAAGCCGGGTGACTCCAAGATCGCCGTGTATGACCTCGGCGGTGGCACGTTCGACGTGTCCATCATCGAAATCGCCGACGTCGATGGCGAACACCAGTTTGAAGTGCTGGCCACCAACGGCGACACCTTCCTCGGCGGCGAGGACTTCGACCAGCGCATCATCGATTACGTGATCGACGAGTTCAAGAAGGACCAGGGTGTCGATCTGAAGAAGGACATCCTTGCGCTGCAGCGCCTGAAGGAAGCGGCGGAAAAGGCCAAGATCGAGCTGTCGTCGAGCGCGCAGACCGAAATCAACCTGCCCTACATCACCGCCGACGCGTCCGGCCCGAAGCACCTGGCGATCAAGATCACCCGCGCCAAGTTCGAGTCGCTGGTGGAAGAACTGATCGAGCGCTCGATCGAGCCCTGCCGCATCGCGCTGAAGGATTCCGGCGTCAAGATCGGCGACATCGACGACGTCATTCTGGTCGGCGGCATGACCCGCATGCCCAAGGTGCAGGAAAAGGTGCGCGAATTCTTCGGCAAGGAGCCGCGCAAGGACGTGAACCCGGATGAGGCGGTCGCCGTCGGCGCGTCCATCCAGGGTGGCGTGCTGCAGGGCGACGTCAAGGACGTGCTGCTGCTCGACGTGACCCCGCTGTCGCTGGGCATCGAGACGCTGGGCGGCGTCATGACCAAGATGATCCAGAAGAACACGACGGTGCCGACCAAGTTCTCGCAGACCTTCTCGACCGCCGACGACAACCAGCCGGCGGTGACCATCAAGGTCTATCAGGGCGAGCGCGAAATGGCCAGCGGCAACAAGTCGCTCGGCGAATTCAACCTGGAAGGCATCGCCCCGGCGCCGCGTGGCATGCCGCAGATCGAGGTCACCTTCGACATCGACGCCAACGGCATCCTGCACGTGTCGGCCAAGGACAAGGGCACGGGCAAGGAAAACAAGATCACCATCAAGGCGAACTCGGGTCTGTCGGAAGAAGAGATCCAGCGCATGGTGAAGGACGCCGAACTGCACGCCGAAGAAGACAAGCGCGCGCACGAGATGGCCGACGCCCGCAACCAGGCCGACGCGCTGGTCCATTCGACGCGCAAGGCGCTGACCGAGCACGGCGACAAGGTCGACGCCGGCGAGAAGGAGAAGATCGAGGCTGCGCTGAAGGAAGTGGAAGAAGCCATCCGCTCCGGCGACAAGGAAGCGATCGACGCCAAGAGCGCCGCACTGGCGACCGCCGCGCAGAAGCTGGGCGAGGCGATGTACGCCGAACAGCAGGCCGCGGCCGGTGAAGCGGCCGGTGGCGCCGCACCCGGCGGCCGCAAGGACGACGACGGCGACGTGGTCGATGCGGAATTCACCGAGGTGAAGGACAAGAAGTAAGCTGCGCTCCCGACGCTGACAGCGAGCAGTTCAACGACCGAGGCACAGCGCGGCAGGAGCACTCCTGACGCGCTGTGCCTTTGGCGCATCTGTGGTGAAAACGAATGGCGAAGAAAGATTTTTACGACATCCTGGGCGTCAACCGCGACGCCTCCGATGACGAAATCAAGAAGGCTTACCGCAAGCTGGCGATGAAGTACCACCCGGACCGCAATCCGGACAGCAAGGAAGCTGAGGACAAGTTCAAGGAAGCGAAGGAAGCCTACGAAATCCTGTCCGACGGACAGAAACGTGCGGCCTACGACCAGTACGGCCACGCCGGTGTCGACCCCAATATGGGTGGCGGCGCGGGCGGCGGCCAGGGCTTCGGCGGTTTCGGCGACGCCTTCGGCGACATCTTCGGCGAAATCTTCGGCAACCAGGGCGGACGCGGCGGCGGTCGCAGCGGCGTCTACCGCGGTGCCGACCTGCGCTACAACCTCGAAGTGTCGCTGGAAGAAGCGGCGCGCGGCACCGACACGCGCATCCGCATTCCGACCATGGACGACTGCGGCACCTGCGGCGGCACCGGCGCCAAGCCGGGCACCAAACCAGTCACCTGCACCACCTGCAACGGTGTCGGCCAGGTGCGCATGCAGCAGGGCTTCTTCTCGATCCAGCAGACCTGCCCGAAGTGCCACGGCACCGGCAAGATGGTGAAGGATCCCTGCAACGACTGCCACGGCGCCGGCCGCGTCAAGGGCAGCAAGACGCTGCAGGTGAAGATTCCGGCCGGCATCGACGAGGGCGACCGCATCCGTCTGGCCGGTGAAGGCGAACGCGGTCAGGGCGGTGGCCCGGCCGGCGACCTGTATGTGCAGATCCACATCAAGCCGCACACCGTGTTCCAGCGCGAAGGCGACGACCTGCACTGCGAAATGCCGATCGGCTTCGCCACCGCGGCGCTGGGCGGCGAGATCGAGATTCCGACGCTGGATGGCGCAGCCAAGATCAAGATCCCGGCCGAAACCCAGTCGGGCAAGGTGTTCCGCCTGCGCGGCAAGGGCATCAAGGGCGTGCGCAGCAGCTACCCGGGCGACCTGATGTGCCACGTCGTGGTCGAGACGCCGGTTAACCTGACGGCGCGTCAGCGCGAACTGCTGAAGGAATTCGACGACATCAACCGCAGCGACGAAGCGAGCCACAGCCCGCGTGCCAAGTCGTGGATGGACAAGATGAAGGATTTCTTCGCCGGCTGATCCGGTCGCCACGCGCAAAAAGAAAGCCCGCTTTGAGCGGGCTTTCTTTTTGGCGAAGTCCGGAGCGGCCGACCGCGGCACCCCCGCGGCCGGCGAGCGCCTGATCAGGCCGCGAGCTGTTTCGCGATCTGCGCCTTGACCGCGGCCAGTGCCTCGGGCAGGCGGTGCTGCAGACGATCGAACAGTTCGTCGTGCAGCGCGATTTCCTGCTGCCAGGCGGCCACGTCGATCGACGTGATGCGCTCGAACAGTTCGCGGCTGAACTCGGTGCCGGCCCAGCTCAGGTCGTCGTAGCGCGGACTGGTGCCGAACAGGTGCTCAGCCCCTTCGGCGCCGCCAGCCACGCGGTCCAGCATCCACTTCAGCACACGCATGTTTTCGCCGAAGCCCGGCCACACGAACTTGCCGTTGTCGTCGGTACGGAACCAGTTCACGCAGAAGATGCGCGGCAGCACCTGACCCTGGGCCGACAGGTTCTGACCGAGCTTCAGCCAGTGCGCAAAGTAGTCGCTCATGTTGTAGCCGCAGAACGGCAGCATGGCGAACGGATCGCGCCGCACCACACCCTGCTGGCCGGCGGCCGCAGCGGTGGTTTCCGAACCCATGGTCGCCGCCATGTAGACGCCCTCGATCCAGTTGCGCGCCTCGGTCACCAGTGGCACCGTGGTCGAACGACGACCGCCGAAGATGAAGGCCGAGATCGGCACACCGGCCGGATCGTCCCAGGACGGGTCGATGACCGGGTTCTGGGTGGCGGCCACGGTGAAGCGGGCGTTCGGGTGAGCGGCCTTGGCGCCGGTCTGCTTGGCGATTTCCGGCGTCCAGTCCTTGCCCTGCCAGTCGGTCAGATGCGCCGGCGGCGTCTTCGTCATGCCTTCCCACCAGACGTCGCCGTCGTCGGTCAGCGCGACATTGGTGAAGATGGTGTCGGAACGAAGCGAAGCCATGCAGTTGGCGTTGGTGCTGTCGTTGGTGCCGGGGGCGACGCCGAAATAGCCGGCTTCGGGGTTGATCGCGTACAGGCGACCGTCCTTGCCCGGCTTGATCCAGGCGATGTCGTCGCCGATGGTGGTCACCTTCCAGCCCTCGAAACCCTTGGGCGGAATCAGCATCGCGAAATTGGTCTTGCCGCAGGCCGACGGGAAGGCCGCCGCGACGTAGTGCTTTTCGCCCTGCGGGTTCTGCACGCCGAGGATGAGCATGTGCTCGGCCAGCCAGCCTTCGTCGCGACCCATAGTCGAGGCGATGCGCAGCGCGAAACACTTCTTGCCGAGCAGCGCGTTGCCGCCGTAGCCGGAACCGAAACTCCAGATCTCGCGGGTTTCCGGGTAATGGACGATGTACTTGGTGGCGTTGCACGGCCACGCGACGTCCTGCTCGCCGGCGGCCAGCGGCTTGCCGACGGTGTGCACGCAGGGCACGTACTCGCCGTCCTCGCCCAGCACGTCGTAAACGGCCTTGCCCATGCGGGTCATGATGCGCATGTTGACGGCGACATAGGGCGAATCGGACAGCTCGATGCCGATCTGCGAAATGTGCGAACCAAGCGGACCCATCGAGAACGGCACGACATACATCGTGCGGCCACGCATGCAGCCGTCGAACAGGCCGTTCAGCGTCTGCCTCATTTCGGCCGGGGCCATCCAGTTGTTGGTCGGGCCGGCGTCTTCCTGGCGTTCGGAACAGATGAAGGTGCGGTCTTCGACACGCGCCACGTCGGACGGGTCGGACCAGGCGAGATAGGAATTCGGGCGCTTCTCGGGGTTCAGGCGGCGCATGGTGCCGGCGGCGACCATGTCGGCGCACAGGCGGTCGTACTCCTCCTGCGAACCATCACACCAGTGGATCGCGGCGGGCTTGGTCAGCGCAGCGATCTCGGCAACCCATTTCACCAGCTTGCGGTTTTTGACCCAGGCCGGAACGGGGATCTCTCCGGAGTTCAGCTGCTCCGGCGACAGGACGACTTTCATTGCGACGCTCTCCAAAATCCACCGGAATCGGACAAGGGTGGTAACCATTGCCGTCCCGGTTCGACGGTTGAAACAGACTCGGCATCCACCGGGTAGGTGTATGCGTCGGACCCTGCTGACCGCCGACTGCGCCTGCGGTCATCCTCACGGAGGACGCACTTTAACCATAACGGGGTCTTATGTCTGCTATAAGAGTCACGAATGATGCGATTTGTTCGGACGCGGCGGGTCCTGCCCTGAAAAGGCATTGCATTCGGCAACGTTGGATCAGTTTTCTTGATCGTGCGCCGCAAGAAGTGCGGCGAGACCTGAAGCGTCGATACGCCAGTGGTAACGGCTATCCGCGTCAGTGAGCAGGTTGCTGCGTCGCAACAACCCGAGCGCACGACTGGCCGATTCCGGGGCGACGCCAAGGATGGCGCCGATGTCTTCCAGGCTCAGGCGGATCGCCCTGCCAGGCGCCTCGTCGGTGCGCAGTCGCAGCAGCAGGCGCGCCACCCGCGTCTTCACGTCGGCGTGGCCGGCGGCCAGCTCGGCCAGCCAGGCGTCGGCTTCGGCCAGTGCGGCGTACCAGTGCTCGAACAAGGGTTTCTGCAGCCGCGGCGTCTCCCGGTTCAACCTTTCGATCAGCGTGCGCGGGATGCGGCAGATCTTGGTCGGCGCCAGCGTGATCGCCGTGTGATCGTAACCGGGTCGCACCAGCGCTTCGAGGCCGCACACATCGCCCGGCCGCAGCACGCGGAGGATGCGCTGATTGCCGTCGTTGCCGTAGCGGACCAGCTTGATCGCGCCGGCGCGCAAGGTGAACAGCCAGTCGCCGTGGGCGCCGGCGTGATAGATGACGGCGCTGGAGGGGTAATCCAGGTCATCTATCTGCTCATGCAGCAGTGCGAAGTCGGCCTCTACCAGGTCGGCGAACAGCACCGACTGGCGGATGCTGCAGCCTTCGCAGTCACTGTGGCCGTTCCACGCCGATTTGATCGTGATCGCACGCATGCCCGACTGCAAAACTCCATGTTACGCACGCCGCCAGGTCGTTCCAGCGGCCGAATCTTCGAGGATGACGCCCTGCTGCTTCAGTTCGTCACGCACGCGGTCGGCGGTCGCGAAGTCGCGCGCCTTCTTGGCGGCCACCCGTTGCGCGATCAATGCCTCGATCTGCGCGTCATCCAGACCGCCAGCCTGTGCACGGCCTTTGAGGAAGTCTTCCGGGGAACGTTCCAGCAGACCGAGTACACCGGCCAGCGCGCGCAGCTCGCCCGCCACGGCGGCATCACCGCTGCGGTTGGCTTCGGCCGACAGGTCGAACAGCACCGCCATCGCTTCCGGCGTGTTGAAGTCGTCGTCCATTGCTGCGCGGAAGCGGCTGCCTGCCGGCGTCGACCAGTCCGGCGCGCGGCTGGCGGGCGGCACGTTCTTCAGTGTCGTATAAAGTCGGGTCAGTGCGCCGCGCGCGTCGTCGAGATGGGCGTCGGAATAATTGAGCGGGCTGCGGTAATGGGCACGCAGGATGAAGAAGCGCACCACCTCGGCGTCGTACTTCTGCAGCACCTCGCGGATGGTGAAGAAGTTGCCCAGCGACTTCGACATCTTCTCGTCGTCGACGCGGACGAAGCCGTTGTGCATCCAGTAATTGACGAAGGTGTGGCCGTGCGCGCCCTCGCTCTGGGCGATCTCGTTCTCGTGATGCGGGAACTGCAGATCGGCGCCGCCGCCGTGGATGTCGAACTGGTCGCCGAGCAGTTGCGAACTCATCGCCGAGCACTCGATATGCCAGCCCGGGCGGCCGTCGCCCCACGGTGACGCCCACTTCGCCTCGGCCGGCTCGGCCGGCTTGGCGTGCTTCCACAGCACGAAATCGAGCGGGTCCTGCTTGTCGTCGATCACATCGACGCGCTCGCCGGCGCGCAGATCGTCCAGCGACTTGCCGGACAGCTTGCCGTAACCGTCGAACTTGCGGACGCTGTAGTTCACGTCGCCGCTGGCCGCGCGATAGGCCAGGCCCTTCGCCTCCAGCCGCTGGATCAGCGACTGCATCTGCGGCACGAATTCGGTGGCGCGCGGCTCATGGTCCGGTCGCAGCACGCCCAGCGCATCGGCGTCCTCGTGCATCGCGGCGATGAAGCGGTCAGTCAGCGCGCGCATCGTTTCGCCGTTGTCGGCCGCCCGCTTGATGATCTTGTCGTCGATGTCGGTGATGTTGCGGACGTAGGTGACCTGATAATCCGCTGCGCGCAGCCAGCGCGTCACCATGTCGAACACCACCATCACGCGGGCGTGGCCGAGGTGGCAGTAGTCGTACACCGTCATGCCGCACACGTACATGCGCACCCGGCCGGGTTCGATCGGAACGAAATCCTGCTTCTCGCGGGTGAGGGTGTTGTAAATCTTGAGCATGGCTGGCCGTAAATCGGGAGGACTGCGAAGGGGAAGACCCGCTCTGCGGGCAAGTACTCGAATCAGACGCAACGACAGGACGCCGGCACGCCTTCTTGATAAGATCCGGGGTTGTCAAACGACGCATTCACGCCAAAAAGTCTAACACATGGCCTTTACGCACCGCTCCGCCTCCCGCCTCGTTTCCAGCCTGATCGCCGGCCTGATGATGCTGTGCGCATCGGTCTCACCGGTCTTCGCCGACAGCATCCAGGAAGCGGAGCAGCTATTGCGCCTGAAGCAGCCGCAACAGGCACTTGAAAAGATCGACCTCTACCTTGCGCAGCGACCGCGCGATCCGCAGGGCCGTTTCTTCAAGGGCCTCATCCTGACCGAACTGGGCAAGATCCCGGAGGCCACCTCGGTGTTCCAGAAGCTGACCGAGGACTACCCGGAACTGCCCGAGCCCTACAACAACCTGGCGGTGCTGTACGCGCAGCAGAAGCAGTACGACAAGGCCAAGACCGCGCTCGAGATGGCGATCCGCACCCATCCGAGCTACGCGGTGGCGCACGAGAACCTCGGCGACATCTACGCCCGCATGGCGACACAGGCCTACGACCGCGCGCTGCAGCTCGATTCGTCGAACAAGGCTGCACAGAGCAAGCTGAACCTGATCCGTGAAATGGTCGGCAACGGCAGTCGTGGCAACCAGAAACCGCGCGCCATTGCGCCGATCGCCGCCGCGCCGTCGACAGCGACCACCACGCCGGCGCCGACTGCGCCGCCCGCGCCGAGCACGCCGGCTGTGCCGGCGAAGCAGGCCGAGGCGGCCAAACCCGCCGAAACACCGAAACCGCCGGCACCGACCGCGGCAGCGCCCGCACCAGCGCCAGCGGCAGCCCCCACACCGGCGCCCGCCGCCGCAGTGCCGGCAGCGCCGGCCAAGGCTGCGACCCCGGCCGCCGCCGCGCCTCCGGTCGCCGAACTCACCCGCACCGTGCAGGACTGGGCCGCCGCCTGGTCGCGCAAGGACGTGAAGAGCTACCTCGGCTACTACGCCGCCGACTTCAAGGTACCGGACGGCAAACCCCGCAGCGCCTGGGAAGCCGAGCGCCGCTCGCGCATCGCCAAGCCGGGCGCAATCGAGGTCCGCGTCGAGAATGTGAAGGTGAAGTCCGTCGCCGCCGACCGTGCCGACGCCACCTTCCGCCAGCACTACAAGGCGGTCGGCCTGAAGACGAGCACGACCAAGACGCTGACGCTGGTGCGCCGCGACGGCCGCTGGCTGATCCAGCAGGAGCGGGTCGGCGGATGAGCACGGCCCCGGTCGCCCGCAGCCGCGCGCTCACACGCGTGCTGCGCAACGCCCTTTTCCTGTCCTCGCTGTGCGTGCCGCTGGCCATCGGCTCCGGCCAGTCGGGCAACGCTGTCCGCTATTCCGACAGTGGCCCCGAGCCGATGCTCGAACAGGTGTTCCGTCAGATCGAGCGCAAGCGTCTCGACCTCGCGCTTGAACAGGTCGATGCCCTGCTCCACATCTGGCCGAACTTCCGTCTTGCCCACCTGATACGCGGCGATCTGCTGATGGCGCGTGCCAGCGCGCTGACGACGATAGGCAATGCACCGAATGCGCCGGCCGAGCGTCTGGCCGACCTGCGCGACGAGGCGATCGCGCGCATCCGCGCCTACCGCGACAAGCCGCCGGTCGATCGCGTACCGCGCTACCTGATGCAACTGCCGGCGGACCAGCGCCACGCGCTGGTGGTCGATGCGCGACGTTCGCGCCTCTACCTGTACGAGAACGTCGACGGCAAGCCGCGCTTCGTCGCCGACTGGTATGTGTCGCACGGTCGCCTCGGCATCGAGAAAATGCGTGAAGGCGACAAGAAGACGCCGCTGGGCGTCTATCAGGTGACCGGCTTCCTGCCGCCGGAGAAGCTGACCGATTTCTATGGCGCCGGCGCATTGCCGATCAACTATCCGAACGCCTGGGACCGCAAGCAGGGCCGCAACGGCCACGGCATCTGGCTGCACGGCGTGCCGTCGGACACCTTCTCGCGCCCGCCGCGCGCCTCCGACGGCTGCGTCGTGCTGGCCAATCCGGATTTCCAGGCGCTGAACGGCTATGTTCAGGGCGCGCCGGTGCCGGTGGTCATCAGCGACCAGGTCGAATGGCTGACGCTGGACGACTGGCAGGCCGAGCGCGCCGAATTCAACCGCGCGCTCGAACAGTGGCGCGTCGACTGGGAAAGCCGCGACACCGACCGTCTGCTGTCGCACTACTCGCCGCAGTTCAGCGCCGACGGCAAGAATTTCGACGCCTTCGCGAAGAACAAGCGCGAGGTCAATGCGGCGAAGAAATGGATCAAGGTCGGCGTGCGCAATCTGAGCACCTTCCGCAATCCCGGCCGGGACCACCTGGTGGTCGTTACCTTCGAACAGGACTACCGCAGCGATAATCTCAGCAACGTGATGCGCAAGCAGCAGTACTGGCAGAAGGAGAACGGCCGCTGGCGCATCGTCTTCGAGGGCTCGGCCTGAACCGGCCGCCGCTCCACCTGTCTTTCACGCTTCCCACCCACACGGAGTCACCCGCATGAAGAAGTTCCTGTTCGGCCTGCTGGCCGGCCTGCTGCCGCTGTTCGCCCTCGCCGCCAACCCGCAGGTCGAAATGAAGACCAGCCAGGGCACCATCGTGATCGAGCTGTTCCCGGAAGCCGCCCCGGCCACGGTCGACAATTTCGTCGAATATGTGAAAGCTGGTTTCTACGACGGTCTGATCTTCCATCGCGTGATCAACGGCTTCATGATTCAGGGCGGCGGTTTCGACCCGCAGATGAACCAGAAGGCCACCCGTGCGCCGGTGAAGAACGAGGCACAACGGGCGCTCGACAAGGGCGTGCGCAACGCGCCGGGCACGCTGGCCATGGCACGCACCAACGACCCGCACTCGGCGACGGCGCAGTTCTTCATCAATCTGGTCGATAACCGCATGCTCGACTACCCGTCGCGCGACGGCTATGGCTACACCGCATTCGCCAAGGTGATCAAGGGCATGGAAGTCGTGAACAACATCGCCACGGTGCGCACCGGCAACGCCGGCATGCACCAGGACGTGCCGCTGACGCCGGTGGTCATCCAGTCCGTCCGCGTCCTCGAAGCCAAACCCTGACCGCCGCGCAAGCGGCCCCCAACCGGAGAACACAACATGGTCAAACTGCACACCAATCACGGCGTCATCACGCTCGAACTGGACGCCGAAAAGGCCCCGCAGACGGTGGCCAACTTCCTCGCCTACGTCGAGGCCGGCCACTACGACAACACCATCTTCCACCGCGTGATCGGCAACTTCATGATCCAGGGCGGCGGCTTCGAGCCCGGCATGAAGCAGAAGGACACCCAGGCCCCGATCAAGAACGAAGCCGGCAACGGCCTTTCGAACACGGTCGGCACCATCGCCATGGCGCGCACCTCGGACCCGCACTCGGCGACGGCCCAGTTCTTCATCAACGTCGGCGACAACCTGTTTCTCGACAAGGAACAGTCGCAGGACGGCTGGGGCTACTGCGTGTTCGGCCGCGTCACCGAAGGCATGGACGTGGTGAACAAGATCAAGGGCGTGGCCACCGGCCGCTCCGGCTTCCACCAGGACGTGCCGAAGGAAGACGTGGTGATCGAACGCGCCGAAGTGGCGTAACACCGCGTGCGTGGCATGGACCTGCTCTGTTCCGATCTTCATCTGTCCGCCGCCACGCCTGCACTGAACGCGGCCTTCGTGGCGTTGCTCGAAGGCCGCGCGCGCGACGCGCAGCGCGTGTTCCTGCTCGGCGATCTGTTCGAGGCATGGGCAGGCGACGAGGACGTCGATGACCCGACGGTGCGTCCGGTGATCCATGCGCTGCGGGCGCTGCACGAGCGTGGCATCGAACTGCACGTGCTGCCGGGTAATCGCGATTTCCTGCTCGGCGCGGGTTTCACCGCCGCCACCGGTGCGCGCATCCATGGCGACTGGCTGATTGCCGACATCGGCGGCGAACCCACGCTGCTGCTGCACGGCGACACGCTGTGCACCGACGACCTGCCCTACATGCAGTTCCGCGCCATGGTGCGCAACCCGCAATGGCAGACCGCCTTCCTCGCCAGGCCGCTGGCCGAACGCCACGCGATCGCCGAGGACATGCGCCGGCGCAGCAAGGAAGCCACGGCCGGCAAGGGCGAATACCTGATGGACGCCAACGCCGACGCCATCGCATCGATGTTCCGCCACCACGACGTCGCGCGGATGATTCACGGCCACACGCACCGTCCGGCCCGTCACCAGCACGAAGTCGATGGCAGTCCCTGCGTGCGCCACGTGCTGGCCGACTGGCGCGACCGCGCCTGCTGGTTCGAGGCCGACGACAGCGGCCTGCGCGCCTTCACCACCGACGATGCGGGCGCACCGTTGCCGGACGCCCGCTACACCGCTTGAGGAGACCTCAGATGAGCACTTCCGAACTGCGCATCCGCCTGGCCGCCGACGGCCGCATCGAGTGCCGCAAGGGCGACGCCGCCCCGGCGATCACGCTGGACCCGGACTTCTTCGGCAGTCCTGATTCGGCCGAAGCCCAGCGCGCGCTGGGCCGCTTCGTCTTCGCGGTGCTGCAGGGCGTCACGCCCGCAGCCGACGCTGACGCCCCTGCCGAGGCCGACCCGAACAGCCCGGACGCGCTGTACCAGAACTTCGTCACGCTGCAGAGCGAAGCGATGAAGAGCTACTCGGCCAATATGCTGGCAATGGCCGAACAGGCGCTGCAGCAGTCCGCTGCCGCCGGCTTCGGACCGGCCGTCGAGGCGATGAAGGACTGGCCGTCCATCCGCACCGTCGCCGACATGCTGATTGCGCGCGGACCGGAACAGAAGCGCTGAGCGCCCTGCTGAACGCAGCGGCGACGCATGTGAAAAAGGCCGATTCGAAGGAATCGGCCTTTCTTTATTGGTGCCGCTTGTCGGAATCGAACTGACGACCTACCGCTTACAAGGCGGCAAAAAAAGGCGTTCATAGCCGTTCGCGGGCGTTCAGACCCACCAGAAAATTCATATATTTCAGTTGTTTTAGCACCCGTCGCGTTTCTTGACATCCCCCAGCGTTCCCCTAAGATGGCTACATGCGGGCTACACAGAGCCCTTCAGCCATCGGAAACGCCTTGCAACGCGAACGCCTGACCCCGGACCGCATCCGCCGCTTCACGTGCCCTGACGACGTGAAGCAGGCGTTTCTGTGGGACACCGAGGCCCCGCGCCTCGCCGTCCGGGTGACCACGGCCGGCGCCAAGTCCTTCGTCTTCGAGACGAAGCTGCACCGGCAGACGATCCGCCTCACGATCGGCGACTCGCGCGCCTGGAACATCGACGACGCACGAGCGGAGGCGCGCCGGCTGCAGACCTTGGTCGACCAGGGCATCGACCCGCGCGAAGAGCGCGCCGCACGCCTAGCCGACATCACCGCCAAGCGCGAGAAGGCGAGGACGGCCGAAGTTTCCGTCGGCGAGTCTTGGCAGGCCTACATCGAGGCTCGTACGCCGAAATGGGGTAGCCGCCACCTGCGCAACCATTTGGAGATGGCGAAGGCCGGCGGCGAGCCTCGCCGGCGCGGCCGGCGGAAGGGTGAATCGGGCGTGGTTCAGCCTGGCCCGCTTCACCCCCTGCTTTCCCTGAAGCTGAGCGAGCTGGACGCCAAGGCCGTGCGCCAGTGGCTTGAACCGCTGACGGAGCGCGCGCCGACGACCGCAGCCCAGTCCTACAGGGCTCTGCGCGCCTTCATCGGCTGGGCTGCCACGTCAGAGAAGTTCGCCGCCCTCACCCATGCGGACGCCTGCTCCCGCGGCATGGCGCGCGATGTCCTGCCGCGGGCGAAGCCGAAGACGGACTGCATGCAGCGCGAGCAGCTGGCACTGTGGTTCGAGAAGGTGCGAGCCCTCACGAATCCGGTGCACGCGGCCTATCTGCAGGCGCTTCTTCTCACCGGCGCACGGCGCGAGGAGTTGGCCAGCCTGCGCTGGACCGACGTCGACTTCCAGTGGAACAGCCTCACGATCCGCGACAAGGTGGAGGGCGAGCGCACCATCCCCCTTACCCCGTACGTGGCGAGCCTGTTGCGCGACCTGAAGCAGCGACACGATTCAGAGGCAAGGCGGGTGCGCACCATGCGCGGAGCGGACGAGGAGAAGGCAAAGGAGCGTGCGGCACGTGCGCTCCCCTGGGTGTTCAGCAGCCCGACCGCTGCATCCGGCCGGCTGCAGGAGCCGCGCATCGCGCACAACAAGGCACTGGCCGCAGCCGGCCTGCCACCGCTCAGCCTGCACGGCCTGCGTCGGTCTTTCGGCACGCTGTCGGAATGGGTGGAGGTGCCGACCGGCATCGTTGCGCAGATCATGGGGCACAAGCCGTCCGCCATCGCGGAAAAGCACTACCGGCAGAGGCCGCTGGACCTGCTGCGCATGTGGCACACGAAGATTGAAGGCTGGATCCTGGAGCAGGCCGGCATCGAGCAGCCGAAGACCGAAGAAGTGGCGCCGTCGCTGCGCGTCGTTTCGAGCACCTGAACGAGCATCACCGCGCCGGCCGGAAGCCGGCAAGAGCGGGGCCGCACGATGCGTCAACATCGTGCAGCCCCTGACCATGAAGCACCTGTTACGGAGGTAACCCCATGGCTGAACGAAACCATATCACCACCACCAGTCGGCCGGCGCCGATCCTGCCGGACCCCGCTCTGTTCGAGCACTTCAGCGACCGCGCGACGCAGATCACCGGCCGCATGCCGGACAACAGCATGGCGCCCAAGATTCAGGAGGGCGACCTGCTGCAGATCGAGCCCTGCGACGAGATCGGCACCGGGGGCGCGATGTATGCCTTCGAGATCGACGGCCGCCAGTACGTCCGATCGCTCACGCTGGGCATCGGTGGCGAGGTCATCGCCTACTACGCCGACCCGGTTCGCGGGTCGGACACGCTCCCCGCCAGCGAGGCGCACCGAATCAAGCTGATCGGCCGCGTCGTCGGTGTTCTGCAGTACCGCAGCGTCATCTGACCGGAGGATTCAAGCCATGGCGATTCAAATCGGAGTAGCCCCCTTCCCGCCGGTGTCCGGTGCCTTCGGCGACCGCCGTCTGTTTCTCTGCCGCCCCGGCGATCCGATGCTGATCGGATGGTGGACGGATGACCAGTGCGGGCACGAGCAGGCCGAGGACGGCCCCATCTGCCTGGTCATTGGTCGCCGCGCATCCAGCGCTGACCTCGATCGCTTGCACAGCCGCTTCGGCGTTCCGATGGAAAGCCTGATCGAGTTCCGATTACGCGCCCAAGGATCACGCGCGGCGCTTCGCCGGCAGGCTCGCGAGGCATTGAAGGCGCGAGGAATCGAGCGCTTCGCCGTGCTGTACGTGAAGGACGGACAGGAGCACCGGAGCCCGTGGTTCAGCTCGCGCGAACGCGCACAGGCAGCACGCGCAGTGCTGAAGGCGAAACACGGCGCGGCGGTCGTCTACGCCGACTGACGGCGCCGAGAACGTGCCGACCGTCGAAGAGGTAGCGAGCAGCTGGAGCGCTGGTGCGCTGGTCATCGTGAAGACCGAGCGGGACACCTTCTACAGGGCAGCCGCTTTCGTATTCGGCGACGGTGACGAGCTGGTGTGGATCGAGCCGCACTATCTCGACCCCTACGGCGCGGCGACGCCGGCCATGCACCGCGCTCAAGCGGCCCAAGTGCATCAGTTCGGCACGGCCTTCAACATCCTGGCCGACGGCGGGACATGGTCGGTCACGCTGGCCGACTACATCGCCGAGGAAGACGAAGACCAGATCGGCGAACAGATCGCGTTCCTGTTCGATCGGATCGCCGCAGCTGGCACCACCTGGCACGCCGAGCGCGAGCGCATGCGCGCTCTGGTGCTGAGCAACTGAGCAGCACGCCGCGCCTACTCCGACGGGAGGAAAACCGGGATCCCTTGCCCGGCCGGCGCGGCACCATCACAAGGGGCGCGAGAGGGAGCGCGGATGTCTATCAGCAGACTCATGACGTTGGAGAAAGCGGCACAGGCGCTAGAAACCGACGAGCGGGAAGTACTTGCACTGGTCGCGGAAAATCGGCTCCGGTGTGGTGTGTTTTCGAAGTGGTACGGGTGGGCCATGCCGACAGGTGACGGAAAATGGAGTGGAGGCGTGTCCGAGTCCCACCCAAATGGTTCCCGAGAGGCAAAGTTTCACTATGTGAACAAGCAGACGGGCGAGGAGTTCTATGTGAGAGGAGGTCCAACCGCGCAGTTCTGGTTCTTGCACCACAGCGACGCGTATCGTCTCGTTACCGGTAAGGATGATGGCATTGATGTCGGATTTCTTGAGCCGGAAGACGGAGCAAAACTCCACGTCGAAGACCCGGAACGCTTTCCGCATCACGAATTCGTCCTGTGGCTTGAGACAGGAGATGATACGCAGGACGATCCCCGTCGCATCACCCTGAGCGATCTGTGGTTCCGGCGAATCGATATCGAAGCGTTGAAGCAACAGGAGGCAGAGAACGACCGCGACGCGACCACTTCTACCGGAGACCGTTGGTTCATGTCGAAAGATCTTGTTCTCCTGAATCAGGCATCCCGGAAGTGGTGGGCGAACGCCGACCGGGATGATGGAACCACACACCCCCGAAACAGCGAGGTGGAAGAGTGGTTGAAAAGCGAAGGTATGGCGGAATCCAAGGCCGCGTCGGCTGCCTCGATCATTCGTCCGGAATGGGCGGTGAAAGGGCGTCGCGCTGATTAATACCCTCCCTCTCTTTCCCTTGCCCAGTAATGATTTTGGAACTACCGGGCATTTAAAGCACTGACCATTTGCCTATTACCGCTCACTACTTTCCGCTGAACTTGAAACCGTCTAATTCAACGACGAGGAAAGTTCAGCATGAGCGCACCCCGCCTCTACACCACGAACGAGGCCGCCGCCGTCACGCGGCACAAGCCGCAGACCTATCGAAAACTTCTCAGCCTGAAGGGGCACTTCCACGGCGTCAAACCGGTGAAGATTCCCGGCGGTCGCCTGCTCTGGCCGGCTGACGAGATAGACCGCCTCGTCTCCGGCGAGGCTACCCGACACCCCGAAACCGCCGCACAGCACGCCTGAGGCCACGTCATGAGCGTGTCCATCGAGACATCCGGCGAGGGCGCGGAGCGGAAGCTGCAGCAGCTGCTGGGCGCGACCAAGTCATCGGAGCTGTACAGCAGTGTCGGCGCGGGCCTGAAGACGCTGGTCGACCTGGGCTTCAAGTCCGGGCGCGATCCTTGGGGTCAGCAGTGGGCGCCGCTGAAATTTCGCGGGCTGCGTCGAACCGACAACGGCGGGAAGCTGAGCCGGACCGGTCGCGAGCAGAAGGCGGCGAACAAGGCCGGGCGCCCTGGTCAGCCGCTGCGCGACACCGGCCGGCTGCAACGGAGCATCACCTACAAGCCCGAGCCCGACGGCGTAACAGTCGGCACGAACCTGCGCGCGAAGAGTGGCGCCAGCATTCCGGCCGTGCATCAGTTCGGCGCAGTCATCCTGCCGAAGAAGGGGAAGCTTCTTACCTTCCCCGGCCCCAACGGCACGATGGTCTTCGCGAAGAAGTCGGTCATCCCCCGCCGCGCGTTCCTCCCCTTGAACGAGTCGGGCGCCGTGGTGCTGCCGCAGTCCTGGGCGTCATCGGTCGTCGCCCGCGTCCGTGCGTACTTGCTGCGGAGCGTGAAGTGAAGGCCCGCCGACAGACTCACGCCGCGAAGACCGCCTCCAGACCGAGGCGGACGGTGCAGGGCTACGAGCGGCGCAAGGCCGAGTGGATCGCGCGCCACCCGGATGCCACGCCAGCGCAATACGCGCGGGCCATGCGTGGCATCGCGCGAAAGGTGGGCGTCTGATGTCGATTCGCATCATGGCCATGGTCTGGGATGCCTACCCAAGCGGCGGAAGCGATCTGCTCGCCCTCCTCGCGCTCGCCGATTGGAGCGACGACGAGGGCAGATGCTGGCCGTCGATGTCGTCCATCGCGACGAAGACCCGCCTTTCCCGGTCGCAGGCTCAGCGCGTGGTGCACGGCCTGATCGGAGCCGGATTCCTTGAAGTGATCGGCAACGAGGAAGGGGGGAAACCCGGCGCAACTCGCCAGTACCAAATCAATCTGCGTGCGCTGACGGGTCGCACTGATGCTACCCCTACGGGCCGCACCCATGCGACGGGTAGCGCGGATGCGACGGGTCGCACCCATGCACAAGACGGGTCGCATCCATGCGGCGAGACGGGCCGCACCCATGCGACCCAAACCATCAGTGAACCATCAAGAACCGTCAGTGAGCCGATGTCTATCGACATCGGTGGTGCTCAGGCCAAGCCTGCGCACATCCCTGACTGTCCGCATCAGCAGATCATCGACCTGTACCACCAGGCACTACCCACCGGCACACGTGTTCGCGTGTGGAACGGCACACGGGTCAAGCATCTGCAAGCCCGCTGGCGTGAGGACGCGAAGCGCCAAGACATCGAGTGGTGGCGGCGTTTCTTCGCCTACTGCGCGCAGTCCGAGTTCCTGACCGGCCAGACGCAACCCGCGAATGGTCGTGACCCGTTTGTCGTGAGTCTGGATTGGCTGGTGTCGCCGCAGAACTTTGCGAAATGCATCGAAGGCAAGTACCACAGGAGCGCAGCATGAACGCGCCCGCCCTGAGGCTGCCGCCGCACTCGATCGAAGCAGAACAGTCGCTGATCGGCGCCCTGCTGCTGGACAACAACGCATGGGACCGCATCGAAGGCACGGTGACGGACGCCGACTTCTTCCGCGACGACCATCGCCGGATCTTCACCCACATCACCGCGCTGATCCGCGCCGGCAAGCCGGCCGACGTGGTGACGGTGCATGCGGCGATGGAGCAGTCTGGAGAGGCGGAGCGCTGCGGCGGCCTGGCCTACCTCGGCGAGATCGCGAACAACACGCCGAGCGCCGCGAATATTCGGGCCTACGCGACGACGATTCGCGATCGGGCATACCGGCGCATGGGCCAAGGCGAAGCGGAGACGCTGGCGGTCTCCTACGCAGCCGGAGCGGTATCGCACGACGAGTTCGCAGCCGGTCTGGAGCGGATCGCGGCGCAAGCCATCGACAGCGAGCGCGACGATCCCTTGTCGCTCGCCGACTCCATGCACGAGGCGATGGCGCTGATCAACGACCGCGCGAACGGTGGCGGAATCACGGGCCTGCAGTCCGGTATTCCGGACCTGGACGCTCTGACCGGTGGCGTCGAGCCCGGCCAGCTGATCATCCTGGCCGCTCGCCCCGGCGTCGGAAAAACCGCTTTCGCCCTGGGCGTCACCGATCACGCCGCGCGAGCCGGGCGCACCGCGTTGTTCATGTCGCTGGAGATGCCGGCCCGCGAACTGAGCATGCGCGTGATGGCGCAGCGGTCGGGCGTGAGCGTCCATGCGATGCGCACCGGCACGCGCAACGACGATCACTGGTCGGCACTCACGCGGGTATCCGGCGAGGCAGCCCGGCAGCGTCTGTTCATCGACGACAAGCCAGCCATCACCCTCGCCTACCTGCGAGCACGCGCGAAGCGCCTGGCGAGGAAGCACGGCCTGCACCTGATCGTCGTCGACTACATCGGCCTGATGCGCGGCGAAGGCCAGAACCGGGCGCAGGAGCTTGGCAGCATCAGCCGCGGGCTCAAGGCACTGGCCAAGGAACTCGCCGTGCCGATCATCGCCTGCGCCCAACTGAACCGCGCTGTCGAGAGTCGCAGCGACAGGCGCCCCCAGCTGCACGACCTGCGCGACTCCGGCGAGATCGAGCAGGACGCCGACATCGTGCTGATGCTGCATCGGGAGGAGATGACGAACAGCGCCCCCGAATGGCACGGCGTCGGCGAGCTGCTGCTGCGCAAGCACCGCAACGGCCCGACCGGTGAGGTCCGGCTCCGCTACATCCACCACAGAACGCTTTTCGTGCCCGGCAATGGATACGGACCGGCACGCGACCAGGCAGTACCGCGCGACGCGATGCACCGCGGCTATCGCGACCGAGGCTTCGACGGATAGCCGATCACCACCAGAACAACCCACACCCGAAGGAACCACGATGACGACCACGAAGGAAACGAAGAAAGCCGTCCAGGAAGCTGCCGAGCGGCTGGAGCAGGCGCGGCGGAACGCGCGCCGCATCAGCGATGCGATGAACGCGCAGCCGGCGGCGTTCGATGCGCAGCTGCTCGCCAAAGCCCGCGAGAAGGTGGAAGACCTGGGCGCAGCCGTGATGCTGGGCGAGGCCTCCCCCGAGGCGCTGGAGGCGGCGCGCCGGGAAGCTTCCGACCTGGAGATCGAAGCCGCGGCAGCTGAGTTCAACGCGCGCCAGCTCGCCGAAGGTCGCGCCGGCCTTGAGCGCCGGCTGTCCGAGACCCAAGGCGCGATCGAGGATGCAGAACAGGACTTGATCGAGGCGACCGGCGAGTGGCTGAAAGCCGAGTTGGCAGCGGCAGACGAGGCATACACGGCGGCCGCGCAGAGCGCCGCAGACGCCTATGCACACGTCAAAGCCATCGGCGCCATGCTGGACCACCGCAAGGCATGCCCGCCTGCAACAAGCTGCAGCGTCGACATGCAGCTTCCCGTGATTGGTCCCGTCAGCCTGGCCGAAAGCGCCGCAGTCGTCGGCGGCGGTATTCGCGGTGTCGTGGCCACCTACACGACGAAGCAATGGATGGCGGCCCACGGCCATCTGCTGACCGAGTTTAAGAACCTGGGCGCGCTGTGGCCGGTGAAGGCCAGTCGATAAACGAACCGATCGCCTGCTGCGCAAGCAGCGGGTCAGGTGCCCGAGGCGAGAGCCTCGGGACTGGGTATCAGTCGGCGAGTCACCCAGTTCATGAGAAGCAACCCCGACCGCCGGCGGCCTTCACTTCTTCGCTTCCACCGAAGGCGTGGCCGGCACCCGCAAACCAACTGGAGACACACACATGAGCGCAACCAAACAGGTCGACGTCGACGGACGCGCCGTCACGGTTCGAGAGCTGACCGTCGGCGAGGTCCGCGACTGGGTGACCGAGATCGAGAGCGGCGGCAAGACCATCGACGTAGCCGGCGAGTTTGTCTTCGAGGACTGCAGCGTCGACGACCTCGTTCGCATGTCGGACATGCCGCGCGAGGCGTTCGACGACTTCGCGCCCAGCCAGATCGAGCCGATCCGCGAAGCCGCCCGCGCACTGAACCCGGGTTTTTTTCGGGTTCGGGCGGCAGTAGCAGCGGCGCAAGCGTCCATCGCGCGCCAGCTTCTGTCGCCCGTGGCATTGAGCGAAACGCCCTCGCACTCGTCACTCACGGCCATGCCGGCGTCTGGCAATACCCCTGGCGTTGCTACTTAAGCGCATTGGAGATGCACAGCGATGGCAAATAACGGCGACATCAAGTTCCGGCTGACCCTCGACGACAGCGACTTCGTACAAGGCGCAGCACGCATCCGGCAGACCCTCAGGGGCTTCGAGGCCGACGCGAAGAGCCTGGAGCGCGCGAAGGGCAGCGTCGGCGGGATCAGCACCGAGTTGGCCGGCCTGCAGGCGTTGGCAGCGCGCGCCCTGCCAGTGGCTGCCCTGGGCGTCGCCACGCGCGAGTTCGTGCAGATCGCCGACGCCTACAGCAGCATGACGGCGCGGCTGAAGCTGGCCACCCGGGCGACGGGCGATTTCGAGCAAGTGCAGCAGGCCCTGAGGAAGGCCGCGGACGAGACACGCGCACCGCTGCAGGACACGGTAAACCTTTACTCGCAGATCGCCCCCAGCCTGCAGGGCGTCCTGAGTTCGCAGGAGATCATCGGCTTCATCACGACGGTGAATCAGGCCATCGCGCTGTCGGGTGCGAGCGCACAGGGCGCAAGCGCTGCGCTGGTGCAATTCACGCAAGGCCTGGCGTCCGGCACGCTGCGCGGCGAAGAACTGAACTCGATCCTGGAGCAGACGCCGGCCCTTGCCGACGCTATCGCTGAAGGCCTCGGCGTCACCCGCGGAGAGCTGCGCAAGTTGGGCGCCGATGGCGAGCTGACGACAGAGCGACTTGCGCGCGCAGTGCAGAAGGTATCCGGCCGTGTCGCCTCGGACTTCAAGGGCCTGCCGGTGACAGTCGGCCAAGCCTTCATCCTGCTGAACAACTCCATCACTGAGTTCGTTGGCGCGTTGGACAAGGGGACCGGCGTCACCGCCGGAATGGCGAACGCGATCATCGCAGTCGGGAGCAGCGTGGATTCCCTCGCAGCGTCCACCAAGGAATTGAAGCCCGTCCTCGACGTGGCGATGAACGCCGTCGACATCTTCGGCCGCTTCGTTCGAGCGCTTGGCGCATCGGCAAAGGGCACCGCGGCCGTGCTCGATCGCCTGCGGTCCTTCGACTTCAAGGGCGCCACCGAGGAATACAAGAAGATGTGGCGGGAGGTCGCCGCCATCGCTAAGGAACCCCTGGCGTCGCAGAAGGCGGACGACCAGAAGCCCCAACGCGAGGCGAACGCGCGCCTGGAGATACAGCGCAAGCTCGCGAACGAGATCGAGAAGCTGGAAAAGCTGAAGGCGGTGGCCGCCGGCAAAGCGTCAGCGGACACCCTCAAGAACGAGCAGCAGTTCGCCGAGGAGCGCAATAAGATCGCACGCGAGGCGATGAACGACCGGCTACGCGCGGAGGAGTCGACCGCCGACAAGTTGCGCGACCTCTACGCGAAGTCGCTGACCGATGCGCAGAAGGCGCGCGACGAAGCGGCGAAGATCCGGATTGACGCTGCCGCATCGGCCGACAACCTGCGCGACCGAGCATCCCAACGGCGCGGAGCCGGCATGTCGGAGGGCGCACGCGAGGAGATGAACACGCGTGCCGCCAGCAGCCTCACCGCTCGCGCGACACTGGCAGCCGGAGCCGCACAGGTGGCAGCCCGCGACGGCGACCTGCAGAAGGCGGCGAAACTTGCCGCCGACGCCACGAAGCTGGCCGAGCGTGCCGAACGTGCAGCCGATGCGATCAAGGATGACGACACGGCGGCGCTGGCACTCGAAGAGCTGGCCCGCGTACAGGAGAAGATCGGCGAGGCTCAGGCCAAGCAGAAGGAAGGCGAAGCCGCCCAGCTGGAGAAGGAAGCCACCGCCATCCAGGAGCAGATCAAGCTGGCGGAACAGCGGGTCAACGAGTTCAAGGCAGAGTTGGCCAAGCCCGTAACGCTGAGCCTCGACATCAGCGAGGCGGAGAAGCAGATCAAGTCCCTGCAGGCCCAACTGTCCGCGCTGAGCGCTCCGAAGGTGGCAGCACCGGCGCCGGCTGGATCCGGTACCGCCCCTTCCACACCTACGAGCAGCGGATCCGGTGCTTCGGGCAGCTGGGCCACCGGTGGCTACACCGGACCGGGCGGAAAATTCGATCCGGCAGGCGTGGTGCACGCCGGTGAGTACGTGCTGCGGCAGGAGGTTGTCAGGCAAGCCGGCATGCGTGCATTCCTCGACAGCCTGAACCGCAACGGCGTCAGGGCGCTGCGTGGATATTCGAGCGGCGGAGCAGTCACCCGCATTCCGCGGACCGGCCGGGTATCCCCCGCAGCCAGCGCGTCGCAAGCCTCCGTGCGAGCGACTTTCAACATGCCTGGCCTGTCGCCGGTGCAGGCGAACATCGATCATCGAACCGCTCAGACCTTGGCGCGCGAACTGCGCCGCGAAGCGCGCAAGGCGGGACGGTGACCGCATGCAGGACCAACCAAACCAGGAGCCCCAGACCTTGCAGAAGATCGTGAAGGAAATCGCCGACGTGATCGGCTTGCCGGCATGCCTTGACCTCGTGAGCCGCTGGGGCGGCCGCGACCTGTACGTGCCCGAGCGCATCGACCGCATGCACCCCATTGCCTTCGCCATCGGCCTCGAAGCAGCGCAGAAGCTGGCCGCCGAGTATCCGCGCTGCACGCTGTCACTGCCGATCGAGCGCAACGCGACCATCGATCTACGGAACGCCCTGATCTACCAGGAGTGGAAAGACGGCGCCAGCAAACAGCGTCTGTCCCATCGCTGGGGGCTCACACGCCCGGGAATCGACGCGGTACTCGCGAAGATGCAGGACCGCGAGACTCGCGCCGCCTCGGACCAAGCAGCACGCGCCCGATGAACGCTACTAAGGATGAACAGGCCATGAAGTGCAAGACCGGAGCCGAGGCCGTCACCACGGCCCAATCTGAAGAACGGGCGCTGGACCTTCGACGGACCGGTGCCAGTTATCGGGAGATCGCCACAGCGCTGAACATGAGCCTGGGCAACGCGCACAAGCTGGTGAAGCGCGGCCTGACGCGCAACCTGGCCAAGTGCAGCGAGCTGGCGGACGAAATCCGCACGCTGGAACTCGACCGCCTGGACGCAATGCAGACCTACCTCTGGGGCAAGGCCAAAAGAGGCAACGCCACAGCCGTCGATCGCATCCTGAAGATCATGGAACGACGTGCGCGACTGCTGGGGCTGGACAAGCCCGAACGCGTCGCGCTGGGCGGCGACCCGGAAGCGCCCCCTGTTCGGCATGAAACACGCACGGCCGCCGAATACACCGACGACGAACTGGCCGCGATCATAGCGGACAGCCATCAGCAGGATGACTACGAAAGTCGTATCGGGAGGGGTGGTACGGGCGAAAAAAAGCCCGCCGTGTGAAGGCGGGCTCAGTGATCAGGTCTCGCGCCGTCTAGTCGTCGTTACCCGGTTTGTAGGTGAGTCTGATAAGGACCATATCGAGATACGGGAGAGCCTCAGGATCACGTTCTGCGAAGTACTTTGAAGCCTTCTCCGGCAACCACTTTTCCTGAATCAAGCGGCGAAAGTCGGCCAGGACACTGTCGGGATAGAGCTTGGCCGTCACTTTCCTACCGTCCGGATACAGGTGAATGTAGGTCGGGAGTGACTTGGTATCGATCCCCAACTGATCGCGCAGATGCTTGCACAGAAAGAGCCCCATGCTTATGTCGGGAACGAGCTTCTCGGGAAGCTCATAGCCTGCAGCATCGAGCGGCGCGATCAACATATGGGTCATCTCTTGGAGGATGCTGAAATGGCCTGCCGGCACACCGGACAGGTTGAGCATGTGGCGCTGGACGTGGTAAGGCAAACGACGGGGAGCTCCGCCGCCCGTCATCCAGTCATGTACCCACTCAGAGACTTGGACAGCGAAGTCCTCGGACAGCCACTGCGCAAGATGAATCGCCACTTTCGGGTGAACCCACGTCGAGGCGATACCGGACGAGTCTCTAAGCTCTTGAACTAGCTCCGAAACTCGAATCCGAGTTCTGGCCTCAAGTGCCCGAAGGAATTTACCGGTGCTTTCGTTACGGACATAGTTGTACCAACGCTTCCCCGCAAGGTGGCAGAGTGCTGTGGCGTTGATGTAACCGTCGTCGGCGCGCTGCTCGACGACCTGATCATTCACCGCATGGTGAATAAGCTGGAGTGAGTACTGGTGTTTCATGCAGGTCTCCAAAAGGAGAATCCGCGCTGAGGCAATCACATAAAACTAAGTCATTAAACCTTGACAAACCTTTATTTTTCAGAGTCTCTTGACCAGTAAAGCTAGCTTAAATGAGAATACCCCAGCGCGGAGGCGCTACGAAAATGACTTGACTTGGGCGAGACCTCGAAAATCTGACCAAGCAAGCAGCCCTCGCGAGGAGAAGCAACAGCAGTACTACGGAGCCGGACCTGTTAGCGCAGGTCCGGCTTTGTTTCGTCCACTCTGCCGTCAGTTCTCAACCGCGAGGCGCCATTCTACCTTGCCGCGCGCGGTGATTCACCCACGTTCCACATTGATATTGAGACGGCGTGTAGATGTCGTTTTATCGAAATCAAGCGCGCTTCAAGTCTGCCGAATGAAGTCGAAGTTGCTATCTCCCAGCCTCAAACGACCTTAAGTGGTTGAGGCCTTAGCGCTAAGCCTTGCCAAGGCCTCGCTGTCAAGCTCCCCCCTACACGAAAGCCCACACCGCAGACTACGGCAGTGAAGTAACCTTTGACACTGGAAACGATCAATTAAGCGGCTGGGTAGATTCGGGCGAACAATGGCTGACAACTTGGACAAGATGGTGGCGATGCTGGCCGAGAGCGGCACAGTCGCGACGCGCGAGCAGGCGGAGCGGATGGCCGTTCGTGCGGCCGGTTCCGTCGACGCCTATATCCAGCGTTCGGAGCAGTTCCGGGACCGTGTCGAGAGCTACCAGCCTCAACCGCAACCCCCGGGCGGCGTGTCCCCCAAGTTCAGCGACCCGATCGCCTACCGCATCGCTCCGGATCGCAGCGCGCGAGCTTCGCACCTCAATGGCGCAGCAGACCAGGACGCAGAAGAGTAGCGTCACGCTGGCCGTGCTGCTGGCCGTCGACGAAGCGCCTGACGGTTTCCCCATCGACCAGACACTGAACTGCGCGCCAGCACCCCGGCGCAAGGCCACCGTGCGCTACGTGCGCCACGCGCTGGAGGCCGACGACGTGCTGACTGAACGTGAGGACGGCACGGACGATGATTCCGAGCGATTCGACAGCGAGTTGGCGCTGATGGCGGGGGAACTGGCTCGGCTGCTCTCGTCGTTGGAGGCGGCCTTGGGTGGGGTAGGCCCGTGGCTAAGGCGGGAACCCTTTACTGTTCCTCGCAGTGCGCGACGCCCGTTTTGTGATCGAAGTAAATGAAGAGGAGGCCCCAGCCACTGCCCCTTCGTTCGATGTCGGAGCAGCCTGTAGAGCACACCTCGTCGAAGGAAAGCTGCACCTCAACGGTGGTTACCGCTCCGTTGTCATCCACCGATTTGAGGGTGGTATGCAAGGTGTCGTCGTCGGGCCAGCCGCCTTCCCGAATGAAGTCGTCGAGAGGCAGGCGTCTCCTCTGTGAATACAACTCCTCTTTCAGAATCGACTCCAAGTTCTTCAATTTCAGGCTTTTGAAACTGCCCGGCAAATCTAGGGTGATCTTTCCCACGTCGCATACCCCTATTTGAGTCTTCGATTCGAACGCAATTCATATTACATGGCCGCAGCGAATCTATCTTTGGCGATGCCCCCCCGCCCGAGCGGGCCGCCGAGTACTTCCGGTCGCGCAGTTTGCGAATAGGTGCAAGTTGGCAAGAAACGGCGCAGGCCGCGCACGCCGTGGCCGTCGTCGCGGGAACTCACGAACCCGCCCAAGCGATGCGGATGCCGCCGACTTCGCCGAGCGCCGGAACACGAAGAAACCGGCGAGCCGTGATCGCTACCTGACGTTCTGAAGGCGCCAGCCGGGTTGATCGAAACCGGCTACATCTGGGCTACACGAAGGCCGGAAAGCAAAAGGCCAGTCCTCACGAACTGGCCTATCTGCTTGAAATATCTGGTGCCGCTTGTCGGAATCGAACTGACGACCTACCGCTTACAAGGCGGTTGCTCTACCAACTGAGCTAAAGCGGCGAGTCGCGGATTATATCGCTGCCGTCGCCTGTCGCGGCGCTGTCGCTGCGCAATGTGCATGGATTAAACTGCAGGGCACTACAACAATGCCTTCGCGCGTCAGCGTGGCGAGCCGTTTGCCGCGGACGAAGGCCCCGATCCGATGCCTGATCCCGTCACGCCTGTTCTGACCGCCCAGCGCACGCTCGATGTCCTGCTGATCGAGGACTCCGAAGACGACGCGGTGCTGCTGCTGCATCGCTTCCGTCAGGCCGGCTACACCGTGCGCTCGATCCGCGTGGAGGACGAGAAGGGGCTGCGCGCCGCGTTGCGCTCGGCTTCCTGGGACGTCGTACTGTCCGATCACAACATGCCGCAGTTCTCGGCCATGGCGGCGCTGGGCATCCTGCAGGAACTGGGGCTGGATCTGCCCTTCATCATCGTGTCCGGCGTGATCGAGGAAGACATCGCGGTGTCGGCGATGCGCGCCGGGGCCCACGATTACCTGAGCAAGACCAACCTCGACCGTCTGGTGCCGGCGGTCGAGCGCGAAATGCGCGAAGCGCGCAACCGCGCCGAGCGGCACAGCGCACTCGACGCTGTGCGCGACAGCGAAGCACGCTTCCGTGCGCTGGCGGCCAACATCCCCGGCATGGTGTTCCAGCTGCTGCGCCACGACGACGGTGGCTGGCGCTTCCTGTTCGTCAGTGACGGCTGCCTCGCCCTGCTCGCGCTGAAGCCGTCGGAACTAATCGCGCAACCCGGCCGCTTCCTCGAAATGGTGCTGCCGGAGGACATGCCGGAACTGAACCGCGCAATGAAGCAGTCGGCGCAGTCGCAGTCCACGGTGAACTGGGAAGGCCGCATCCGGCTGCCGGACGGCGACGTGAAATGGGTGAACCTGCGCTCGTCGCCGCGGCTGCTCGCTTCCGGCGTACCGATCTGGGAAGGCATCGTTTCCAACATCACGCAGAGCAAGCTGACCGAGCGCGAACTGCGCCAGTCGCGCGGCCAGCTGGCCGAGCTGTCGTCGCATCTGCAGATGGCGAAGGAGGAGGAGCGGGAACGGATCGCGCGCGACATCCACGACGAACTGGGCGGCCTGCTGGTGGCGCTGAAGTTCGAGGTGTCGCTGCTGGCGAACAAGACCGCCGCCGACCCCGACGCCATCCGCGCACGTTCGCAGAGCATGGGCAAGCTGGTGGATGACGCGATCACCACGGTCGGCCGCATCGCGCGCGAACTGCGTCCGGGCATCCTGAAGGAATTCGGCCTGGCGCCGGCGATCGAGAGCCATGCGGAGGATTTTTCCGCGCGCACCGGCCTGCAGTGCGAACTGCTGTGCATCGACCACGACATCGAGCCGGACGAGGAGACGGCGATCGCGCTGTTCCGCGTGTTCCAGGAGGCACTGACCAATGTGTCCAAGCACGCGCAGGCGCACAAGGTCGAAGTCAGGCTGACGCAGGAAGACGACGACATCGTGCTGGAAATCGCCGACGATGGTCGCGGCCTTGCGCCCGCCGATCTGAACAAGCCCAAATCATTCGGCCTGCGCGGCATACGCGAACGGGTCGCCCACCTGAACGGCCGCTTCGAGGCGAGCGGCCGCAACGGCGGCGGCACCCGGCTGCTGCTGCGCGTACCGGCCTGCCGCCGTACCGTACTGGAGTTTGCACGATGAGCAGCATCCGCATCCTGATCGCCGACGACCACGCCATCGTGCGTTCCGGTCTGCGCCAGATCCTCTCCGACAGCCCCGACCTGGTGGTCACCGGCGAGGCGGAGAACGGCGTCGAGGCGATGCACAAGCTGCGCGACGGCAGTTTCGACATGGTACTGATGGACGTGTCCATGCCCGACCGCAACGGCATCGACACGCTGAAGCTGGTACGCAAGGAATTTCCCAAACTGCCGGTGCTGGTGCTGTCGATGCACCCGGAAGACCAGTACGCCATCCGCGCGCTGAAAGCCGGCGCCTCCGGCTACCTGACCAAGCAGAGTGCGCCGGAACAGCTGGTGACGGCGATTCGTCAGGTCGCCAGCGGCAAGAAGTACGTGTCGCCGACGCTGGCGATGGAACTGGCCAACGCCATCACCGACGACAGCGAGCGCCCGCCGCACGAAAAGCTGTCCGACCGCGAATACCAGACGCTGGTGATGATCGCCTCGGGCAAGACACTGACCCAGATCGGCGAAGAACTGAATCTGAGCGTCAAGACGGTCAGCGTCTATCGCGCCCGGCTGCTGGAGAAGATGCGCATGAAGAACAACGCCGAACTGACCCATTACGGGTTGAAGCACGGTCTGGTGGACTGAATATGGGTCGCATCGCTGTCGCGGCGCCGTGTGACAACTTTTGCACGACATGCCCCTAAAGACGGCAGGTCGATTGCCGTTGTTTGCCTTCGTTACAAACCGTTAACTCATTCCGCACATGTCAGACGCCATGCAGCCGCTCGAAATCGCTCGTGAAGCCCTGCGGCGGCTTGCCATGCGTCAATTGCAGCCGACGCCGGAGAACTATCGCGCGCTGTACCACGAGATCGCCGGCACCAAGCCGGAGGACCTCTTCCCCGAGCGTGCGCTGAAGCTGGTCTGCAGCACGCTGCCGCGGCTCAACCAGGCGCAGATCGAGTTCGTACAGCGTCTCGAAAGCGCGGTCACCAGCCGTAGCTGGTCGGCGATCAGCGGGTCGCTGGTCGGCCTGCTGCGTGCCCAGGCGGCACCGCAGCGCAAATGGACGGCGCTGCTCAAGGATGTGTTCAAGCAGCTCGAACGCAACCACGCGACGCTGACCTTCGCGCAGAAGCATCAGGCCATGCAGCAGGTGCTTGACGCGTCGAACGGCGAGCTCGATGCGCTGTACTCGCGCATGAGCGCGCTGGCCGACAAGTGGGAATCGGCCGAGGACGGCAAGGCCAGCTCGACCGTGCAGCTCGTCGCCGACAGCACCGCACCGACCGACAACAGCGACGCAGCACTGCGCGACCTGTTCGCGCGTACGCTCGAAGGCGTCGTGTCCAGCCTGCTCATTACCGCGCCGGAACTGCGCGACGAAGCGATCGAACTGGGCCAAGTACTGCGCGAAGTGCGCGACATGCGTGGCGTGGACGATCTTGCGTCGAAGCTGCGCAACCTGATCTACCGCCTGAACTGGGTGGTGGATGATCAGGCGGAAATCCGCACCGGCCTGCTTTCGCTGCTCGACCTGCTGCTGCGCAATATCAGCGATCTGGTCATCGACGACCGCTGGATGCGCGGCCAGATCGATGCGTTGCGCAACCTGTGCGATCACCCGATCAGTGCGCGCGAGCTCGACGAAGTCGAGCGCCGCCTGCGCGAGGTGATCGAACGCCAGGGCTCGCTGCGCGGCAATATCGACGACGCCAAGCACCAGATCAAACTGATGCTGGCCGGCTTCGTCGAGCAGTTGGGCAGCTTCACCGATGCCACGTCCGGCTTCGGCGACAAGATGGAAGGCTATGCGCGCAGCATTGCGGAAGCCGATGACATCGGCGCGCTGCAGGGCGTGATCGCCGACGTGATCACGGCAACGCACGAAATGCGCGCCACGACGGAACGTTCGCGCAACGAGGTCGACACCATGCGCGATCGCGTGCGTGCGGCCGAAGCCGAAATCGAACGTCTGCAGATCGAACTCGAACAGACCAGCGAGAAGATGCGCCACGACCCGCTGACCGGCGCGCTCAACCGCAAGGGTCTGGAAGAGTCCTATGCGAAAGAGGTTTCGCGCGCATCGCGCCGCGGCACCCAGCTCTGTCTGGCCGTGCTCGACATCGACAACTTCAAGCGCCTGAACGACACCTACGGCCACAACACCGGCGACGACGCGTTGCTGCATCTGGTGGCCACGGTGCGCGACTGCCTGCGTCCGCACGACACGCTGTCGCGTTATGGCGGCGAGGAGTTCGTCATACTGCTGCCGGAGACTTCGGTCGATGACTCCGTCGTCGTGCTGCAGCGACTGCAGCGTGAACTGACCAAGCGCTACTTCCTCGCCAACAATGACAAGCTGCTGATCACCTTCAGCGCAGGTGTCACCGTGGTGCAGCAGGACGAAGCCCAGAGTTCGGCGATCGAGCGCGCCGACGTCGCGATGTACCAGGCCAAGGCGACCGGCAAGAACCGCGTCGTCGTCGCACCGGGTAACGCAATCGCTGCCTGAGCGCCGCTGCGTCACCTGCGCAGCGGCAATCACAATTGGTAACAGTTGAAATCAAGCGCTGACGCGGCTTTCCGGGCGAATTTCACGCCATCCCCAAAGCACAAGGCACTCTTCGGGGCAACCCTAAAGTTTTTGCCCCTCGAACCTACACCGCAGCGGCAAGCCATTTCGCAATGCCTGCGCCTGAAAGCCACGAGCACAAAGGCTTTCATTGAGATAGCGGCCTAAAGTTTTCTCTCCCCTCTCCGTTACTTGAATCATCGGCGACATCAACATCGGGTCATGCAACCCAGGGCGCCGTAACTACACCACTTCGTGACAGGAGAAAGAAAATGCCGCAAATCATCAACACCAACGTTGCCTCGCTCACCGCTCAGCGCAACCTCAATTCCTCGCAGAATTCGCTCGCCACTTCGCTGCAGCGTCTGTCGTCCGGTCTGCGCATCAACAGCGCCCGTGACGATGCCGCTGGTCTGGCGATTTCGCAGCGCATGAACGCCCAGGTCAAGTCGCTGAACCAGGCTGCCCGTAACGCCAGCGACGGTATCTCGATGATCCAGACCGCTGAAGGCGGCATGTCGCAGATCCAGGACATGCTCATCCGCATGAAGGAACTGGCGACCCAGGGTTCGAACTCGACGCTGGCCGACGCAGAGCGCTCCTTCATCGCCGACGAAATGACCCAGCTGCGCGACGAGATCAACAACATCTCGACCCGTACCAAGTTCAACGGCCAGCAGCTGCTGAATGGTTCCTTCGGCAAGGCACTCGACACCACCTCGACCGTGCAGGGCGGTTTCAACCTGGCCACTTCCGGCACCGCCGCAGTGACCAAGGTCGACATCACCGGCGCCGCCGCAGGCACGACCTTCACCTTCGCCGACGCCAACACCGGCGAACTGACGCTGTCGGACGGCACGAACTCGCAGATGATCGACATCACCGCCTTGGCGCTGACCGCAGGCCAATCGTACGAGCTGAACTACAACGAGCTCGGCGTGAAGGTGACGATCAAGGCTTCGGGTGCTGAGACCGGCGCCAACATCGCTGCCGACCTCGACGCTGGCACCATCATCACGACCGCTGCCACTGGCGCTGAAATCCAGGTCGGTGCTGACGACGCTGCCGACAACCGCCTGACGCTCACCTTCGGCGACACGCGTATCAACGCCACGTCGGCCGACGCCCGCATGGTTGCCCTGGACACCGACATCACCGCCTTCACCGGCGCCACCACGGCCGCCAACTCGCAGGCGCTGCTGACCTCGGTCGAAGACGCACTGACCTACGTGTCGGAACAGCGTGCCGCCCTCGGTGCCCAGCAGAACCGCCTCGACTACACCGTGGCCAACCTGCAGACGCAAGCGGAAAACATCTCCGCCTCGAAGAGCCGCATCACCGACGCGGACTTCGCTGCCGAAACCGCCAACCTGACCCGCGCGCAGATCCTGCAGCAGGCAGGTACCGCGATGCTGGCGCAAGCCAACTCGCTGCCGCAGAACGTGCTGAGCCTGCTCCGCGGCTGATCGCGTAAGGCAGTAATGAGGGGGCGCGGGCGACCGCGCCCCCCACCCAGCATAGGGAGAACATCATGGCCATACAGCCTATCCCGAACAGCGCAACGATCTCTGCCCCGGGCGTCCAGGCGACCACCGGGGCAAAGCCCGTTATGCCGGAGAGCAAGAAGGCGGAAGCACCACCCAGCGAGGCGGCGCTCAGCAACGAACAGATCGAACAGACGGTGGACGAGATTCGTCGCAAGATCGAACCGGTGGCACAGAACCTGCTATTCACGATCGACAAAGACACAGGGAAAACCATCGTGCGGCTGATCGACTCGACCACCAAGGAAGTACTGCGGCAGATTCCTTCCGAAGAACTGATTGCGATTGCGCGGTCGCTCGGCAAGAGCCAGAGTGGACTGATCGAACGCAAGGCCTGAGGAGACTGCCATGGCATCGTCGCTCGCATTCGGTACCAACCTGGACATCAGCTCCATCGTCACGCAGCTGATGACGGTCGAGCAGCGTCCGCTCACGCTGCTCGCGGAAAAGCAGGCCAAGCTCGAAACGAAGATTTCCAGCTACGGCATGATCAAGGGCGCGATGTCCACGCTGCAGACGGCAGCGGAAGCACTCGGCAAGGCGGAAATCTTTGCCTCCCGCAAGGCAACGATTGCCGACAGCGCGGTGGCAACGGTTGCCGCCTCGACTACGGCGACGCCCGGCAACTATTCAATCGAGGTGAGCAGCCTGGCCCGCGCGCAGGTCACCGCGTCGACGGCCTTCGCCGGCGGCAGCACCGCGAACGTCGGCAGCGGCACGCTGACCATCGAACTGGGCAGCTACAGCGGCGGCGCATTCACCGCGAACCCGGACAAGACAGCGGTCAACATCGACATTTCCAGCGGTGCTGCCACGCTCGCTGACGTGCGTGACGCGATCAACGCGGCCGACGCAGGCGTGACGGCATCCCTGCTCAACGACGGCACCGGCACCCGCCTCGTGCTGACCTCGCAGGATGGCGGCACCGCGAATACCGTACGCATCACCGCCGCCGACGATGACGGCAACAACACCGACAACGCAGGCCTGTCGCGGCTGATCTATGACGCCTCGACTGGCGGCACCTCCAATCTTGCGGAGAAGGTGACCGCTTCGGATGCCGTGCTCAAGATCAATGGCATCGATGTCACCTCGAGCAGCAACACGCTGACCGACACCATCGAAGGCGTCACGCTGACGCTGAAAAGCACCAACGTCGGCACCCCGACGACACTGACGGTCGGCGCCGATTACACCGGCGCGAAGAGCGCCATCGAAAAGCTGGTCAAGAGCTACAACGACGCCATCCTGACCATCAAGAATCAGACGTCTTACAACACGACCACGCAGACCGGTGCGGCACTGAACGGCGAGAGCACCGTGCTCAGCCTGCGCTCGCGTCTCGCCTCGGCCGTCACCGAAGAGATTGCCCCGGGTGTTTCGCTGGGCAGCATCGGTGTGTCGGTGCAGAAGGACGGCTCGCTGAAGATCGACTCCGACAAGCTCACCACGGCGCTGGAGAGCGGCGCCGCCAAGTCGCTGTTCATGGGCAGTACCGGTGTGACCGGTCTGGCGTCCAAGATCGACTCGATGATCTCGTCCGTGATCGACGACGATGGCCTCATCGGCAACCGTCTCGAAGGCATGGAAGAGACGAAGAAGGCGATGAACCGCCAGCGCGACGCGCTGAACGTTCGCATGGAACAGATCGAGGCCCGCTACCGCCGACAGTTCACCGCGCTCGATTCGCTGATCAGCAGCATGAACACGACCAGTACCTTCCTTACACAACAACTCGCCAGCCTGCCGACCTATTCGAGCTGACAGAGCGGCGGACGATACAGCCATCCTCTAACGGGACCAGAACATCATGTTTGCATCACTTTCCAACCCGCGCATGGCCTACAACCAGGTCGGCGTCGAGGCACGCGTGGCCAGCGCCGATCCGCACCAGCTCATCCTGATGCTGTTCGACGGCGCGATGATGTCGGTATCGACCGCCAGCCACCAGATCGACATGGGCGACACTGCGGGCAAGGGTCAGTCGATCTCGCGTGCGATCGACATCATCGGCAACGGCCTCAAGGTCAGCCTGGATCTGGAAGCAGGCGGCGAACTCGCGCAACGCCTGTACGCGCTCTACGACTACATGTGCGTGCGCCTGCTGCACGCCAACTCGCAGAACGACAAGGCCGCGCTCGATGAAGTGGCCCACCTGCTGGGCGAGTTGAAGGGCGCCTGGGAGGACATCCGGCAAAAACTGGTCCAAGGGGCGCCGGTCTGACCGGCAAACCGGGAAAATAGAAAGGTAAAAGGCGTCTACATGCACGCCTCGGAGCACGGGGTCCGCTGTAGTCTTTACACACCATTCACCGCCGGCCGAACGACGGAACTGCCGCGGCGACACTTACGCAAAACGGCCTGATCACATGAACTCTCTGTCACTGCTCGAAAACATGCGTCAGATCTCCAGCGACATGGTGGAGGCCGCGCGCGCGAACGACTGGGACCGTCTGGTCAATCTCGAACAGGCCGTCGCCTCGATGCGCAGCCGCCTCGCCGACAACGACGAGCCGGTGTCCTCGCCGGCCGAGCGTGCGCGCAAGTTCGACCTGATGAAGCAGATTCTCGCCGACGATGCCGAAGTGCGCCGTCACGTCGAACCGTGGATGCAGCAGGTCACCAGCTATCTGGGAAAGCTGCCGGCGGGCACGGCAGACAACGGCTGAGCACACCATGAACAACCTGCTGCCAGGGCTCGCACAGCGTCTGGCGGCGCTGACGCGCGAATCGGTCCAGACCACCGGCCCGATCGCTGCGCTTTCCGACCAGCTGCCCGAGTTCGAGCCGGGCGAACGCTACACCGCACGCATCCTGCAGAATCTGCGCGATGGTCTGGCCCGCGCCGACGTGGGTGGACAGACGGTCACCCTGCGCCTGCCACAGACCATTCCCGAAGGCCGTACCGTTGCGCTGACGCACGTGGCCCGCAGCGCACAGACGCTGGTGGCCACGCTCGACGGTGACAACGCGGCGCCGACCGACGGCGATGCGCCGGCTGACAATGCCGGCAGCCCGGTACGCCTGAGCGTGCCGGCCCGCACCATCGCCGGACTGCTCGACAGTCCGGAGCCGCAGCCGACCCGACTCGCCAGTGGAAAGCCGATGATAGATCCGGCCGCCATGCTGAGCGCGGCCACCGGCACGCTCGAAAACGACGCCACACCGCAGATCGCCAGCCGTCTGGCGCAGGCGATCGGCACCAGCGGGCTGTTCTACGAATCGCATCAGGCGCAGTGGGTCAGTGGCGAACGGCCGCTCGAATCGACCGCAGCCGAGCCGCAGCGCGCCTTCGACCCCGAGAAACCGGCGCCACGCGCCGGCCTGCCAGTCGCGCAATCGGCAGCGACCGACGACACGCCGGAACCCGGACAGGTCGCAGACAGCACGATCAGCGCTCGCGCCGACGACGAATCGATGCCGGACACCGGCACCCTGCGCAGCGACACCGGCGTGCGCGAACGCGCCGAAGCGGCCAAGGCCGATACCGGCCCGCCCGCCGAACTGCGGCCGCTGGTGCAGAACCAGCTGCTCGGCCTGTCCCAGCACACGCTGGCCTGGGAAGGTCTGGCCTGGCCGGGGCAGACGATGAAGATCGAGATCGACGACCCTGAGCCTCAGCGTCATGGCGAACCGGGCACCGAAGGTGACAGCACGCCGGAAGTCCCGTGGACATCCCGGGTACGGCTGGTCCTGCCGGGCCTGGGCGAGGTCGAAACCTCGCTCACGCTGTGGAAGGACCATGGACTGACGCTGGGCATATCGGCCGACGACGATGCACGCCTGCGCATGGGCACCGCTCTGCTCGACCTGCAGCAGCGCATGACCGATGCCGGACTGCGCCTGGGCAGCGTGAACTTCAGCCAGCTGGACGAGGCGCTTGCCGCCCTGCCCGACGACGGCGAGAGCAGCGTCTGATGAACACCTCTCCGCGCGCCCAGGCCGTTGCGCTCGCCTACGGTGCCGGCGACGCCGCGCCGCGTGTCGTCGCCAAGGGGCGCGGCATGGTGGCCGACGAAATCATCCGCCGCGCGCGCGAAGCGGGCGTTTTCGTGCATGAATCGCGCGAGATGGTGTCGCTGCTGATGGGACTGGATCTGGACCAGCGCATTCCGCCCGAACTCTATGTCGCGGTCGCCGAACTGCTGGCCTGGATCTACCGCATCGAGAAGGGAATGACCGACGTTCCGGCGCCAGCCGTTAAACTGCCATCTGATTGAATTCGTGCCCGGTGCGCCGCCGCACCGGGTGATTGCCCATAGACAGGGATGCACCCAATGACCGAGAACATCCGGTTCGATCTGCTGGAAGCAGACGATTTCGCACGCTACGTGCTCGACGGCCAGACCGATATCGCCTTTTACCTGCGCGCCATGCGGGATCGCCGCGTCAATCTGTCCGTCTATGCCGGCCGCGCGCCCGACCCCTTTCTGACCGCCGTACTGGCCGTCGACGACGCACGCGGCGTGGTCGTACTGGACGCACCGCGTGACCCGGCGCAACTCGAACAGGCGGTGAAGGCGTCACCACTGGTTTTCCTGACCTCGCTCGAGAAGGTGAAGGTGCAGTTCATGGTCGGCCAGTGCGCCGCAATCGAGCACGAAGGTCATCCGGCGCTGGAAATCCCCTTCCCGACGCGCATGCTGCGATTGCAGCGGCGCGACTACTACCGCCTCATCCTGCCGCCTAACCCGCCGCTGCGCTGTCTGTTGCCGGCCGGCGACGGCGAGGGGCGCATGGTTGAAGCCACCGTGGTGGACATTTCCGGCGGCGGTCTCGCCGTCGTCGCGCCACCGAGCGGCGTCGAACTGAAGGTCGACAGCGTGATCGACAACTGCCAGATCACGCTGCCCGAGATCGGCACCATCACCGCGACGCTGCAGGTGCGCAACATGTTCCGCGTCACCGAGCGCGGCGGCAGCGAGCTGCGTGCCGGCTGCCAGTTCATCGGCCTGCCCGGTGCCGCCGACGCGCTGATCCAGCGCTACATCCTGCGCATGGAAAGAGAGCGCAACGCGCGCGAAATCTGACCGGCGCGGCCGGATGAATTTTCGGTGACAGCTGCATCCATGCGGCCCCCTCCTGTGTAGAGCGGGTGACGACTCACTCTGGTGACGCGTCCTCCCCTACTTTTTCAGGAAAGGTCAGACATGTCAGCACGCACCCTCACCGTCCTCGCCGCCGCCCTCACTCTGTCCGGCACCGCGGCCCACGCAGCCGATTTCGTCGGTCTCACCACCGGCAACCAGATCGGCATGTTCAGCAGCGGCAACGCCAGCAGCGCCAGCTTCATGTCCATCACCGGGCTGGGCAGTGGCGAACGCATCCTCGGCATCGACCTGCGCCCGAGCGACAACATGATCTACGGCGTCAGCAGCCTGAACCGCATCTACGCGCTGGACGTCACGACGGGGGCCGCCAGCTTCGTGTCGGCACTCGACATCCCGCTGGTCAATCCTTCGCTGTCCTACGGCATCGACTTCAACCCGGTGGCCGACTTCGCAGGCGCAGCCTCACTGCGCCTGGTGAGCCAGACCGGCAGCAATCTGGCCATCAACGCGAACACGGGCGTGGTCGGCAACGCCGCCAGCGTCATCCCGGGCGGCATCACGGCCGTCGCCTACTCCAACTCCGATGCTTCGCAATCCAGTGGCCCGGCGAGCACGGCGCTGTATTACATCGACACGGCGACCGACACGCTGCATTTCGCACCTGGCGCCTTCAATGCGCCGACCATCAGCCAGGTCGGATCGCTGGGTGTTGCCGGCAACGTGATCGGTGCCAACGGCTTCGAGATCGACGCGATGGGCATGGGCTGGGCCGCTCTGACGCTGGACAACGGCGACAGCGGTCTCTACTCGATCAACCTGATGACCGGGCTGGCCACCTTCAATGGCGCACTCAACGCCAACCTGCGCGGCCTGACCTCGGCGCCGTTCATGGCACCCGTCCCCGAACCTGAAACGTACGCGATGCTGCTGGCCGGCCTCGCGCTGATCGGTGCGATCGCACGCCGACGCATGCCACGCCTCTGAATCGCCGCCGACCGGCGATCATCATGACCCAGCCTCACGCCGGGCCGTCCCGCCCGGCGTGAGACTGGGCGCGCGTCTTGTCGCACTCCACCGCAGTCGCAGCAAACGCTGCGAGCGCACTGCGCCCGTGCCCGGTCAGCACCGCTCGTACACCGCGAGATCCAGACTCGCTGCCCCGACCCTGGCCGCACGGAAACCCCGTGCCGCATCACGCTGTCACAGCGACCGACCACACTGATGGGTGAACGCGCACGCCTCCGGTAGTGCGCGGGCTATAGTGCGCTCGTCAACGCGAGCGTTCGGGCGATGCGCGACGTCTTCGGAGCGGCAGCACCATGACGGAACTGAACACCCTTCTTCCACACGGCTACTGCTTTTCGTGGCAACGCGATCTGCTGCTGCTGCACGTGCTGTCAGACACGCTGATCGCGCTGGCCTACTTCACGATACCGGTCACGCTGTGGGTGTTCGTGCGGAGGCGTGCCGATCTCGGCTTCCGGTCGGCCTTCGTCATGTTCGGCGTGTTCATCATGGCCTGCGGCGTGACCCACGTGATGGACGTGTGGACGCTGTGGAACCCCGATTTCTGGCTGGACGGCTGGATACGCGCCTTCACCGCGGTGGTGTCGCTGGCCACCGCAGTGCTGCTGTGGCGACTGATTCCACTGGCGCTCGCCCTGCCCTCGCCCGACAGCCTGCGTCGCGCCAACGAGGAACTGCGGGCCGAAATCGAGCGCCGGCAACAGTCCGAAGCGCAGTTGCAGGCGATGAACGAAAGGATGCGCCTGCAGATCGAGGAACTGGAAGCAGTGTCCTATGCCATCGCGCACGACGTGCGTGGCCCGCTGCGCCACATCGACGGTTTTGCGCGCGTACTCGGCGATCGCCTCGGCGTCATCGACACCGAACCGGCCTCGCTGAGCTATCTGCAGCGCATCCGCGCCTCGGTGCGGCATCTGAGCGACATCGTCGAAGGACTGCTTGCATTCTCCCGCGCGAGCCGCGCCGAGATGCATCTCGAACGTTGCGATACGCGCGCCCTGGTCGACGACGTGCTCGAAGAGTTGGCGCCCGAACTCGACGGACGCGAGCTCGATATCAGCATCGGTGAGCTGCCGCGCATTCGCGCCGACCGGACCTTGATGTTCCAGGTTTTCTACAACCTGATCGCCAATGCCGTGAAGTACACGCGAGGCCGCAACCCGGCTCGCATCCACATCGAATGCGAGCGCGACAACGATGGCCAATACACCTTCCACGTGCGCGACAACGGCGCCGGCTTCGACATGAAATACGCCGGCAAGCTGTTCGGGGTATTCCAGCGGCTGCATCACGCCGCCGAATTCGAAGGCACCGGCATCGGACTTGCGAACGTCAAGCGCATCGTCGATCGGCACGGCGGCCGCATCTGGGCGGAGGCCGTGCCAGGTCAGGGCGCCAGCTTCCACTTCACCCTTCCCACCCCATCCGACCCACCCCCGGCCGACGCCACCCACCCTACGGGAGCCAACGATGTCGCTGCACTTGCGTGAAATCCTTGTCGTCGATGACAACGACAATGACGTCGAACTGATGCTGCTCGGCCTGCGCGTGCTGAATCTGGCGAACGAAATTGTCGTCGTACGCGACGGTGCGGAAGGGCTGGACTACCTCTACAAGCGCGGCAGCTACGCCGACCGCAGCGGCGAGGTGCCGCTTTTCGTGCTGCTGGACCTGCACATGCCGCGCATGGACGGCATCGAAATGCTGACCGAACTGCGCGCCGACGAAGACATGCGTGCGCTGCCCGTCATCATCATGAGTTCATCGAAGGAAGACCCCGACCTGCGTCGATGCTACAGCCTGGGCATCAACGCCTATGTCGTGAAGCCGGTCGATTTCGATCAGTTCTCGCGCACGGTGACGCAGATGGGCGTGTTCTGGGCGCTGATCAACGAACCGCCGCCAGTTGTCTGAGCACCGCGGAGCGGCTCCAATCTCGGCCGACGGGCATCTGTTCAATCAAGGTCGAACTCCTCGTCCTGCTCCGGGACCTGCGCTGACCACGCGAGCTCGTGCTCGAGCTTCTGCCGCAGGCTGTCAGCGGCGACCGGCTCGCCGTGCGTGACGAACACGCGCTGCGGAGCGCGATCGACCGGACGCAGCCACTCGAGTATTTCTTTCCAGTCGGCATGCGCCGACAGGCCTTCGACCTGTGCCACCTCGCACGCTATCGGTACATCGCGACCGAAGATGCGCAGGCTGCGCTTGCCCTTGAGCAGCGCGTCGCCACGCGTGCCTTCGGCCTGGTAACCGGCGATCACCACCGCATTTCGCGGGTCGGCTCCGAAGGCGATCAGGTGGTGCAGAATGCGGCCGCCGTTGAGCATGCCGGCGCCGGCGATGATGATCTTCGGGTAGCGGTTGGACGCCAGCGCTTCCGACTCCTCCGGCGAGCGCGTGTAGGTGACCATGGCATGCAGCCGGTCGCAGGCATCCTGGGTCAGCCGATGCTCGCTGCGGAAGTGACGGAACACGCCGGTCACGTCGATCGCCATCGGGCTGTCGAGGAAGACCGGAAGTTCGGGGATGCGGTGTTCGTCCATCAGGCGCGACAGCAGGTACATCAGCGCCTGCGAACGACCGACCGCGAACGAAGGCAGCAGCACGGTACCGCCGCGCGCAGCGGTGCGGTTCACGATGCCGGCCAGCGTTTCGTACGGATCTTCGTCCGGGTGCAGGCGGTCGCCATAGGTCGATTCGAGCACCAGCCAGTCGGTGGCGGCGAGACGGTCCGGCGCGTGCATGACCGGATCGTCCGGACGCCCGAGATCGCCGCTGAACGTGATGCTGCGACCGGCGCAGTCGACGCGCACGCTGGCCGCACCGAGAATGTGGCCGGCGCGCGTGAAGGTGATACGGAAGGGCCCGATCTCCACCGGCTCGTCGAAACCCGCGCTGCGGAACTGTTTCATCACCTGCCGCGCGTCGTCCGAGGTGTAAAGCGGCTCCGCCGGGTGGTGCTTGCTGTAGCCGTAGCGGTTGGCGTGACGGGCGTCCTCCTCCTGCAGATGGGCGCTGTCTTCGAGCAGGATGTCGACCAGTTCGCGGGTGGCCGAAGTCGACCATACCGGGCCGCGAAAGCCCTCTCGCATCAGTCGTGGCAGGAAGCCGGAATGATCGAGGTGGGCATGCGTCAGCACCACCGCCTCGATATCGCGCGGCGCGATCGGAAAGGGCTTCCAGTTGCGACTGCGGATGTTCTTCACGCCCTGGAACAGGCCGCAGTCGACGAGCAGGCGATGACCGCCATGCGTCAGCAGGTAGCGCGAACCGGTGACCGTACCGGCCGCGCCGAGAAAGCGGATTTTCATGATGGACGTTTCCTCCGGCGGTCAGTGTAACGCCGCACCTGCGTGCCGGATGAGAGCGACGCCCGCGTCCGCTCACCTGCGCCCGGCTTCTGCCAGGCAGATGCGCCGGCGCCGTCTCCCGACCGCGACGACGCCGACACCGCTCAGCAGTAGCGCCCAGCCGGCCGGTTCCGGCACCACCGACACCTGCCAGCCGATGTCGGCGAAACCGGCATAGTCGAGCGCAGTCGGCAGCTGGCGCTCGCCGGCAGGCGTGCTCGGATCCATCATCGTTTCCTGCAGCACGCCGTCGCGCAGGCTGTACGTACCCTCGGCCCAGTGGCTGCCGTAGCGGTCCAGCGGCACGCCACCGCCGTAGGCCGCGACCGCGTTCGCGCCGACGAACAGCCCGCTGTCCAGATCGACATTGGCATACCACGCGTCGGCTTCGCCGAAGCCGAGAATGTGCCCGATCTCATGCGTCGCGGTGGTCAGGAAGTCGGGCCGGCCGGCAGTCAGACTGCCGGCGTCCGGGCCGAAGTACCAGTCGTTGCTGGCGTTGAACCAGATGTAGCCCCCCCAGGTGGCATAGTCGGTCCCCTGCGCCACACCGGCCTGCCCGCGCGTCGTCACCGCGTCGACGAAAGCCGCGTCACCGCTGACCTGCAGGTTTGATCCGGTGCCGGCGAAGCCGAGCACGCCGGGCGCACTCGGCGAGCCGCCGACGTAAATGCGCAGCGTGTCGGCAGCGATCGTTTCGTTCACCAGCGTCACGCCCGGGCCGCCGAGGCTGGGATGCACGAAGGACACCGACCAGTTGTCACCCGCTCCGGGTGCGATGGCAGTCAGCGTGTCGGTGAAACCACCGTAGAACGACCCGGCAAGGTCGAGCAGTGCGCGACGCTCGGCCAGCGGCTCGCCGGTCGCCAGATCGGTGAAGAAGCCGCGCGTGTCGTAGCGGTAGTCGAACTCGATCTGCAGTGCCGACACCGCATTCGGAACGCCGGCGGACAGCGCCAGGGCGAGCGCCATGCGAGCGCTCCGCCGGTGAACTCTGCATGCACGTTCAGCCACGGCGTCCGCTCCCCCGCGATGTTCGACGCTGCGTCCTCGCGCGCAACACGATCAGGCCGGCGAGCATGAGCGCCGCAGCGCCCGGCTCCGGCACCGGCGACAGCGGCGTCACCGAACCGACGCCTGCGCCATACACACCCTGCAGCGCAGCGCGAGTGGCCGCGTCGAGCGGGAAAACCGGACCTTCGTAAGACAGCAATGCAGCGGGTCCGACCGTGACCGGATCGTCGTTGACGTAGTGCCCCATGCCGAGCGAATGACCCAGCTCGTGCTGGGCGACCGCGTAGAACCAGAGCGGCGTCCAGTCATTGCCGAAGCGTCCGGCATTGAACACGATATCGCCGGCCAGACCGCTGTCCGGCGAGAACGGGAAATAGGCATAGGCATTCGCGTCGGCGATGTGCGCCACCTGTCCGACGCGGATGTCGGCCAGCCCGGTCGGGTCGTACTCACCGGTTTCCGGCAGCGGTCCGCCGTCGGTCACCTCAACGAAATGGATGGGCAGTACCGCGGCGTAGTCCCACAGCGCCAGTTCGAACGCGCTGCGCAACAGCGACACGGGCAGCGGCGCGCCGGTCGCGCCGTCGAGCAGACTGCCGTCAAACAGATTGCCGAAACTGTAGGTCAGCGTGATGGCGCTGCCCGGCCCGTCCGGCTGTGCCCAGGCGGCGTACATCGGGAAGTGGCCGGCGGACGCCGGTGCCGCCATGCACAGCGCAATCAGGCTGCATGCGGCAGTGCGCCGCAGCACGCGAACGGCCGGCAGCGTCACGTTGATCGGTACTGACATCGGATACCTCTGCAATCGGATCGGTGGTGCGTGCACCACCGACGAAGGACGAAGAGGCTGGCAACGCGGCTCCAGGGCGAGCGCGGCTGGCGACGGATGGACGCGGAGGCTTGCGGGGCGGCGGACGCCGACGGGCTGGCGGAACTGCGGTCGGAACGGCAATGCGGATGTGTCGTTCCGGAATACCCCGGCCGGCGCGAAGAACCGACACTCAGGTTCGATGAGCTTCGTTCAAACGAGAACTGTTGTCAATTGCCGGAGAGTGCCGGCGCGAGCCGGGCGAAAAAAAACCGGCCTTGCGGCCGGTCCCTGTCGACGTCGTGCACCTCGGCGCTCAGACGCTCATGTTCATGATGTCCTGGTAGGCATTCACCAGCTTGTTGCGCACCTGCACCATCTGCTGGAAAGACAGGCTGGCCTTCTGCGACGCGATCATCACGTCCTGCAGGTTGGCTTCGGTATTGCTGCCGGTGATGAAACCTTCCGACATTTTCTGCGCTTCCTGCTGCGCCGCATTGACCTGTTCGATCGCGTTCTTCAGCGCCTCGCCGAAGTCGGCGCCGCCGGACGCCGCATCGACCTTGCCGACCGGCTTGTTCGCCGCGGTCTGCGCGGTCGAGCGCAGCTCGGTAATCATCTGGTTGAGGCTGGTGTTCATGCAGTTTCTCCTGTGCCCGCCGGCAAAAAATGCCGGTTACGGACTGTCCGCCGGGGCAATTTCGGCGTTCATGACCTGTTCAGCCGTTTCCTTGCAATAACCGGGCCAATCAGGCGAAGCGCTCGACTTACCCTTCGCGCAGCAGACCATCCGCCTTGTAACGCGCAAGTTTATACCGCAGCGTGCGTTCCGAAATGCCGAGTTTCTCGATCGCCTTCTTGCGCGAACCACCGACTGCAGCCAGCGTTTCGAGGATGAGGTCGCGTTCCATGTCGCGCACCGATTTCACCTTGACCGGCGCGTCCGGCGTGGCATTCGGCGGCGCATCGTTCGCGGCGGGCACCGGCGCCGCAGCAGCAACGGTCGGTGCCGGTTCGCTCACCGGACGCGGCGCGACACGCTGGCTGCCGAGCACGATGTGCTCCGCCTCGACCGCATCACCCGGCGCCAGGATGGCGGCGCGCTGCATCGTGTTTTCCAGTTCGCGCACATTGCCGGGCCAGTCATGGCCGGCAAGGATTGCCGCAGCCGATTCGCCCAGCTTCAGTGCCCTGCCCTGCGCCTTGGCGCAGGCGGCGAGAAAGTGGCGCGCCAGCGGCACGATGTCGCCCGGCCGTTCGCGCAGCGACGGAATGGCGATCGGGAACACGTTCAGCCGGTAGTAAAGATCCTCGCGGAAGCGGCCGGCGCGGGCCTCGGCTTCCATGTCGCGGTTGCTGGTGGCCAGCACGCGGATGTCCAGCGGCACCGGCTTCTTGCCGCCGACGCGCTCGACCTCGCGCTCCTGCAGCACGCGCAGCAGCTTGGCCTGCAGCGACAGCGGCATTTCGGATATTTCGTCGAGCAGCAGCGTGCCACCGTCGGCCTGTTCGAACTTGCCTGCCTGGGCGGTCGTGGCGCCGGTGAAGGCACCTTTCTCGTAGCCGAACAGCGTCGCTTCGAGCAGGTTGTCGGGAATCGCCGCGCAGTTGATTGCGATGAAGGGCTTGCCTGCACGCGCCGACTGCTGATGGATGTAGCGCGCGAACACTTCCTTGCCGGTGCCGGATTCGCCGGTCAGCAGCACGGTCGCCTCGGACTTCGCCACGCGCGACGCAAGGCCCAGCACCTGACGGGTGCGGGCGTCCTCCGCCACCATGTCGGTCGGTGCCACCACCGGCGCGGCGTAGCGATCGATGTGGGCGAGCAGCACGTCCGGTTCGAAGGGCTTGAGCAGGAAGTCGCAGGCACCGGCGCGCATCGCCGCCACCGCCTTCTCGACGTCGCCGAAAGCCGTCATGAGCAGCACAGGCAGTACCGGCTCGCGGGCGCGGATCTCGCGCAGCAGCGTGAGACCGTCCATCGGCTGCATCTTCAGGTCGGTGATGACCAGGTTCAGCGCGTGCTCACCGGTGTTGCGCTCTATCATGCGCAGCGCCTGCGGGCCGTCGGCGGCACCGATGACGCGGTGACCGGCGCACTCGATCGCCAGGCACAGCGCATCGCGCAGATTGGGTTCGTCCTCGACCACCAGGATGTTCAGCTTCTCGCTCATTGCCCGTTCTCCAGCACTACGTCTTCAGGCGTCTGCGCAGGCAGGCGCAAGGTGAAACGGCTGCCCGCGCCCGGCGCGGACTCGCATTCGATGTCGCCGCCGTGCACGCGCGCCACGCCGCGTGCGATCGCCAGCCCCAGCCCGGTCCCCTCTTCCCGCGTGGTGAAGAAGGGTTCGAACAATCTTTCCTGTATCTCGCGCGGGATGCCGCGACCGTTGTCACGCACGACGAAACTGACGCTGCCCTCGGTCGCCTCGACCGCCAGCGCCACCTCGCCGCCGTCGGCGCAAGCCTGCACCGCGTTTTCGAGCAGGCTCACCAGCGCACTGGCCACCGCCTTGCGGTCGCCGGACACGCTGCCTGACGCCGTCTCCACCGTCAGCCGCACACCGGCCTGGCGCGCCACCGGCTCGACCGTGTGCTGCAGTTCGTCGACCAGCGCTGCCACATCGATCGCTTCGCGGCCCAGCACCTCGCCGCGCGCGAACATCAGCGTGTCGCGGATCAGCCGTTCGAGATGCCGCAGCCGGCCCTGCGCGCGCGAGGCGATCGACTTGACGTCGTCCGGCGCCATGTCGCGCGAAATCAGCGTACCCACGTACAAGGTCGCCGCCGCCAGCGGCGTGCGCAACTGGTGCGCCAGCGAGGCGGCCATCTCGCCCATCGCCGCCAGCCGCTCGTTGCGCGCGGCGGCGATCTTCAGCGCGTGCTGGCGCGTCATGTCGTGCAGCAGCACGATGCGTGCATCCTCGCCGGCCAGCCGCGCCTCGCTCATCGACAGCCGACGAGCCTGTCCGTCGGTGCCGACGCAGTCCCATTCGGCCGGTGCGTCCGACGGCTGCAGCCGGGCGGCACTGCTGTCCCAACCCGCACCTGCGCGCGCGCCCACCATGTCCAGTGCGGCCGGATTGGCCTGTTCGATCGCACCCGCACCATCCACCACGACCACGCCGGCCGGCAGCTGGTTCAGCAGCGTGCTCAACCGATCGGTCAGGCGCGCCTTTTCCTCGTACTGACGGCGCAGTTCGCCGTTGGCCTGCGCCAGCTCCTCGGTCAGGCTGGCGACCTGCTTTTCCAGCGCGCCATAGGCCTCGGTCAGTTCGGCCGAAGCGGCATTGAACAGACGGAAAGCTTCCGCCAGCCGCGCCGCCTCCTCGGGGGCGATGCGGGCCGGTTCGGCGGCGCTGGCGGACGGCTCTGACATGCGTGTCGTAGACAGTGAATTGATCGACGGTGCCAGCGTAGCAAGCGTCAAGCCACAGATTGGCGGGAATCAGCCGGCCAAAAACCCGCCTTATTCATGGAACGCCACGCGCGAGGGGGGCAGAGAATCCGTCCCATCCTCGATGGTGTGTCGGTACGTCGACACCCGGCATTCGAGCAACTTGCAAGAGACGAACCATGGCCGACGCCGTACTCGATCCGAACGCCGCCCCCGCCTCGCCGGCTACGCCGCTGGCACTGGCCCAGCAACGGCTGGCCGAAATGCCGATGCAGAAGAAGATGGCGCTGGCCGGCGGGCTGGCGATGGCCATCGCGCTGCTGGTCGGGCTGATGCTGTGGAGCCGCACGCCCGACTACGAGGTGCTGTTCTCCAATATCAACGACAAGGACGGCGGCGCCATCGTCGCCGCGCTGCAGCAGGGCAACGTGCCCTACAAGTTCTCCGAGGGTGGCCACGCCATCCTGGTGCCGTCGCAGTTCGTCCACGACACCCGCCTGAAGCTGGCCGCGCAGGGTCTGCCGCGCGGCGGTTCGGTCGGTTTCGAGCTGATGGAAAGCCAGAAGCTGGGCCAGTCGCAGTTTTCCGAACAGGTGACCTACCAGCGCGCACTCGAAGGCGAGCTGGCGCGCACCATCGGTACGTTGGCTGCGGTCGATGGCGCACGCGTGCATCTCGCCATCCCGAAACAGAGCGCCTTCCTGCGCGACGATCAGAAGCCGTCGGCATCGGTCGTGGTCAGTCTTCTGGGCGGCCGCACGCTGACGCCGGAGCAGGTCGGCGGCATCGTGCATCTGGTCGCTTCCAGCGTGCCGCAGCTGCAGCCGACCAGCGTGTCGGTACTGGACCAGAACGGCAATCTGCTGTCGAACAACCGCGATGCCAAGGACAACGCGTCGCTGAACCCGACCCAGCTGAAGTACGTGGGCGAAATCGAGGCGGCAACCATCCGGCGTATCGAGGGCATCCTCGAACCGCTGGTCGGTCGCGGCAATTACCGCGTGCAGACGGCGGCCGACATCGACTTCAATCAGGCCGAACAGACGGCGGAAACCTACAAGCCGAACCCGACCCCGAACGCGGCCATTCGCAGCCAGCAGCTCAGCGAGTCGGAGACCAATCAGCCGAACGCGGCCGGCGTGCCGGGCGCGCTGACCAACCAGCCGCCGACGCCAGCCACCGCGCCGGTCACCACGCCGCCCGCGCCGGGCACGCCGGCGGTCGAAGGCGCCAACGGCCAGCCGGCAATGCTGCCGATCAATACGCGCAAGGATTCGACCACCAATTACGAGCTCGACAAGACGGTGCAGCACGTCCGCCAGTCGGTCGGCCAGATCAAGCGGCTGTCGGTGGCGGTGCTGGTGAACCACAAGACCGAGACCGACAAGGACGGCAAGGTGGTACAGGTGCCGTTGAACGAGGAGGAGATCCAGCGCATCACCGCGCTGACGCGTGAGGCGATGGGCTTCAACGAAGGTCGTGGCGACACGATCAATGTCGCCTCCGCGCCTTTCACCGAAGTGGTCGATGCAGCGCCCGAAACGCCGCTGTGGAAAGACCCGGAAACCATGGGCTTCGCGCGCGAACTGCTGAAGTATCTGCTGGTCGCTGGCGTCGCCGCCTACCTGCTGCTCGGCGTGCTGCGCCCGCTGGTGCGCAATCTGACCACGCCGGCAGAAGCTGACGAGAACGAGCCCGAAGTGCGCGACGTGACACTCGACGAGAACGGCCAGCCCATCCCGGGCGCTCTGGCCGGCGGCTCGGCGGCGCAGATCGAAATGTCTCCGGAAGCGCGGGCCCAGCTCGACTTCGAAACGAAGCTCGAATCGGCGCGCGAATTCGCGAAGAACGATCCGAAGGCGGTGGCCGAAGTGATCAAGCACTGGGTGAGCGGCGATGAATGACGACGGAATCGAACGCAGTGCCCTGCTGCTGGTGACGCTGGGCGAGGATGCCGCCGCCGAGGTGCTGCGCCACCTCGGCCCGCGGGAGGTGCAGAAGATCGGTACGGCGATGGCCGGCCTCAAGAACGTGCCGCGTGAGAAGGTGCAGGCCGTGCTCGACATGTTCGACGAGGCGACCGCCGCCGGCAGCCGCGTGTCGGCCGACGAGACGCTGATCCGCAACATGCTCACCAAGGCGCTCGGCGAGGAACGCGCCGGTCACCTGCTGTCGCGCATCCTGAACGACTCCGACACCGCCGGCATCGAGGGCCTGAAGTGGCTCGATGCCGCCACCATCGCCAACCTGATCAAGAACGAGCACCCGCAGATCATCGCCACCATCCTGACCCACCTGGAATTCGACCAGGCGGCCGAAGTACTCAAGCTCTTCGTGGAGCGGCTGCGCAACGACGTCGTGCTGCGCATCGCCACGCTGGACGGCGTGCAGCCGGTGGCACTGCGCGAGTTGAACGAAGCGATGTCGCGCGTGCTGTCGGGTTCGGCCAAGATGAAGAAGACGACGCTGGGCGGCATCAAGGCCACCGCGGAAATCCTCGGCTTCGTCGGCAGCGCCAACGAGTCGGCCATCCTCGATGCTGTGAAGGAATACGACGCCGATCTGGCGCAGAAGATCGTCGACGAAATGTTCGTGTTCGAGAACCTGCTCGACATCGACGACCGCGGCATCCAGACGCTGCTGCGCGAGGTCAGCGGCGATCAGCTGGTGCTGTCGCTCAAGGGGGCCTCGCCGGAGCTGCGCGAGAAGATATTCAAGAACATGTCCTCGCGCGCCGCCGAGGCGCTGCGCGAGGACCTCGAAGGCCGCGGCCCGGTGAAGCTGTCGGAAGTCGAAGCCGAGCAGAAGGAAATCCTGAAGATCGCCCGCCGTCTGGCCGAGGAAGGCCAGATCGTCATGGGTGGCAAGGGTGGCGAGGAAATGCTTTGACGATGGCCCGCTCTGAGGCAGGCTGCGCACGATGAACAGCGAATCCTTCACTGCCTGGCAGATGCCGGTGTTCGATACGCCGGAAACCGCACCTGCGCCGGCGCCGGAACCGGCTGTCGATGCCGACCAAGCGCATTCCCCCGCGATGGCGCCGGAGAATGCGACTGCGGTCGACACGGACGACGAGACGCCGGCGCCCTTCCGCTTTCCCACCGCCGACGACATCGAGAAGCTGCAGCAGGAGGCGCACCGCGAGGGCTATGCCGCCGGCTACGAGGAGGGCACGGCGCGTGTGCGCATGGAAGCGATGCGCCTGCACAGCGTAGTCGAGCAACTGGAAGAGGCTCTGGCAGCGCTCGACAACTCGATCGCACGCGAGGTGCTGAACCTCGGCGTCGAAATCGCGCGCAACGTCGTGCGCCAGACCATACGGGTGAATCCCGAGGTAGTGGTCGCCGTCGTGCGCGAAGCGATCAACCAGTTGCCGCACCAGCACACCGCCATCTATCTGAACCCCGAAGACGCCTCGGTCGTGCGCAGCCATATCGGCGACCAGCTCACGCACGCCGGCCACCGCATCTTCGAGGACGGCGCCATCGCGCGTGGCGGCTGCAAGGTCGAATCCGGCGGCAGCCAGATCGACGCGACGGTCCCGACACGCTGGGACCGCATCGTCGAATCGCTGGTCGATGGCGCGGAGTGGCTGGAACATGACTGAATCGACCTTGGAGCCGGACAGCGCGGACAGCACGGACGAGCAACCGGAGGAGGCGGCCGGCAAACCGAATGCGCACGTGCGCAAGTGGTCCGGCTTCCTGACCGACTGCGGCACGCTCGCCGGACGCGTCAATCCCTATCAGCACGCCGGTCGTCTGACCCGCATCAACGGTCTGGTGATGGAAGCGGCCGGCCTCAAGCTGCCCCTGGGTTCGGGCTGCCGCATCATGGTACCGGGCGGCAACAGCTGCGAAGCCGAGGTGGTCGGCTTCAACGGCGAAAAGCTGTTCATGATGCCGACCGACGACGTGGTCGGCCTCGCACCGGGCGCCCAGGTCATCCCGCTCGAAACCGCCCCGCAACGACCGACAACGACCGAGCGGCTGGAGCCGCGCCGGCGCGCCTCCGACCGCGCCAAGCACCTGCCGGTCGGCGACGCCCTGCTCGGCCGCGTGGTCGATGGCGCCGGCCGCCCGCTCGACGGGCTCGGCCCGCTGATCACCCGTCATTCGCGCTCGGTGGCCAGTCGCGCGGTCAACCCGCTGCTGCGCGAACCGATCAAGCGCACGATGGACACCGGCATCCGCTCGATCAATTCGCTGCTCACCGTGGGCCGCGGTCAGCGCATCGGCCTGTTCGCCGGCTCGGGCGTCGGCAAGTCGGTGCTGCTCGGCATGATGGCGCGCTTCACCTCGGCCGAGGTCGTGGTGGTCGGGCTGATCGGCGAACGGGGTCGCGAAGTGAAGGAGTTCATCGAGCAGATCCTCGGCGCCGCCGGCCTCGCCCGCTCGGTGGTGGTCGCAGCCCCCGCCGACACCAGCCCGCTGATGCGCCTGCAAGGCGCGGCCTACGCCACCACGGTGGCCGAATGGTTTCGCGACCAGGGCCGGCACGTGCTGCTCATCATGGATTCGCTGACCCGCTATGCGATGGCGCAACGCGAAATCGCGCTGGCCATCGGCGAGCCGCCGGTGACCCGCGGTTACCCGCCGAGCGTGTTCGCCCGCCTGCCACAGCTGGTCGAGCGCGCCGGCAACGGCCCGGAAGGCGGCGGTTCGATCACCGCCTTCTACACCGTGCTGGCCGAAGGCGACGACCAGCAGGACCCGATCGCCGACTCGGCGCGCGCCATCCTCGACGGCCACTTCGTGCTCACGCGCCAGTTGGCCGACTCCGGCCACTACCCGGCGATCGACATCGAACAGTCGGTGTCGCGTGCCATGCACAGCCTCGTCAAACCCAGTCATTTCGATCTGGTACGCCGCTTCAAGGGCTACTGGTCGCGCTACCAGCGTGCGCGCGACCTGATCGCCGTCGGCGCGTATGCGCCCGGCGCCGACCCGCAACTGGACCAGGCAGTGAACATGTTCCCGACGCTGGAGGCCTTCCTGCAGCAGCGCATGGACGAGCGCGAGGGCTACGAGGATGCGGTCATGAAGCTGCACCAGATCTTCGGTCAGACGCCATGATTGCAAAAATCCGTCACTGGCCGAAAATGCGTGATCTGGATCACGCCCGGCCCCGCTGATCGGAACGATGCTTTCAAGTCATGGCTGAACAATTCCGACTCCAATCCATCCTGGATCTCAGCGTCACGCGCATGGACGAAGCCGCCCGTGCGCTTGCTGCGCTGATGGCCAGCGAACAGGACAACACGCGCAAGCTCGACATGCTCGAGCAGTACCGCAACGAGTACCAGGGCCAGTTCATGGCGGCCGCACGCAGTGGTCTGACGCCCAATCAGTGGTCCAATTACCGCGCCTTTCTTGCCCGCATCGACGACGCGATCAGCCATCAGCAGAGGCAGGTCGAACGTTCGCGCGATCTCGCGCAGGCCGGTCAGCGCGAATGGCTCGACACGCGCACCCGGGTCAAGGCGTTCGAAACGCTGTCCGACCGCCACCACGCAGGCGTCGCCCGCAAGCAGGCCCGTGCCGAGCAGCGCGTGAACGACGACCGTTCGGGCCGTCAGGTCAACGACGACTGAGCGGCTCCACCCTTACCGGCAACTGGCACGGATAGTGCTGAGGTCCCTCCGTCACAGGAGAGACCACCATGCCGGCACCGACGCTTAACCTGCCCACTTCATCCACGCCGCTCGCCACGTCCGGCCCGGTCGGAGAGATCCGCGGCATTGCTGGCGAACTCAGCGGCGAAGACGCTGCCGCCTTCGCCAACCTGCTCAAGGACAATCTGCAGGCCAGCGGACAAGGGCGCGAGCTTCCGCCCGCACTGCTGGCCGACCTGATGGCCGACGCCATCAAGCCGGATGAGGACGCGCAGGAACTGATCACGACCGAAACACCGCAGAGCGGCGCCGACATGCTCGCAGCCGGCCTGCTGATGACCCCCGTGCTGCAGCTGGCCGATGCGCTGAAAACGGCGGCTTCGAGCGAAAGCGAAGCGACGACGGCGTTGTCTGACCTCACCGGCGGCAATGGCGGCAAGCCGGCCAAGGGCGATGCCGCCCCGCTGGCGGCAGGGATTGCCGCCCAGGCCGGCAGCGAAGCGGAGGTGGACGGCAAAACGCTGCCGGACTTCGACCTCGCTGCCGACGTGCTGCCCGATGCCTTCGCCGACAACACCACCGGCACGATGCAGCAGGCACAGCACGCCGACTTCCGCGCCCATATGGCGGCAGCCCAGCAGCCGAAGACCGAGATGACGGTCGCCACACCTGTGAGTCAGCCCGGCTGGGCGGACGACGTCGGCCACCAGATCAGCTGGCTGGCCGACCAGGGCATGAGCAAAGCCGAACTGGTGCTGACGCCGCCGCACTTGGGTCGCATCGAAATCACGCTGGAAATCGGCTCCGACCTGAGCACCGCACAATTCGTATCGGCCAGTCCGCTGGTACGCGAGGCGCTCGAACAGGCGATGCCTCGTCTGCGTGAAATGCTGGCCGAAGGTGGCATCTCGCTGGGCGAGGCGAACGTCAGCAGCGACCAGCCCTCGCGCGAGGGCCAGGGCGGAGAACAGCGCGGCCAGCGCGGTCGCGACAGCGGCGAGCTTGCGGTCAGCCAGACCGCGCGGCGCGGCACCGGACTGGTCGATCTGTTCGCCTGACGCACCTCCGGAATCTGTGGCAGCCGCAAAGGTCGGGATGCACCTGTCGAGCAAAAAACCGCTCCGGCACTAAAAAAACGGATCAATCAGCCGTTATTCGGACATTGAAAGGCATGTGTGCCCGCCGACAATTCCGAATCAGACAGGAGCATCGAATATGGCCAAAGCAGCCGCCACACCGGACGAAGCCGGAGCAGACGCACCGAAGAAGAAGGGCAACAAGATGCTCGTCATCATCATCGCCTTGCTGGTGGTGGTGATACTGGGCGGCGCCGCGGCCTTCTTCATGATGGGTGGCAGTCACGCCGACGAAGGCGAGGACGGCGAAGAAGTCGTTGCCGAGGAAGATCATGACGCGGCGGCCAAGGAAGCGAAGAAGGCCAAGCTGAAGAAGAAGAAGGACGCGGAAGCCAAGGGCCTGCCGCCGGTCTTCGTCGAACTCGACCCCTTCACCGTCAACCTGCAACCGGAAACCGCGGTCGACCAGTACCTGCAGGTCAAGGCGACACTGCGCGTCGATGAACAGCCGGCAGCCGACAACCTGAAGGCCTACATGCCGGAGATCCGCCACCGTGTGCTGATGCTGCTGTCCGGCAAGAAGGCCTCCGATCTGGGTACCACGGAAGGCCGCGAGCAACTGGCGGAAGACATCAAGCACGCGGTCAATGCCATCGTTGGCGAGGTACCGCGGAACCGCAAGGGCGAGCCCGAAGAGCCGATAGGTCCGGTCGAATCGGTGCTCTTCACCTCCTTCATCGTGCAGTAGCGCGGAAGAGAACAGCGAGGAAGATCATGTCCGACTTTCTTTCCCAGGAAGAGGTCGATGCCCTGCTGAAGGGTGTCACCGGCGAAACCGACGAAGCCGTCCAGGAGGACGACACCGGCGGCATTCGCCCGTACAACCTCGGCACCCAGGAAAGAATCGTCCGCGGGCGCATGCCCACGCTGGAGCTGATCCACGAGCGTTTCGCCCGTTACCTGCGCATCGGCCTGTTCAACTTCATGCAGCGCAGCGCCGAGATTTCGCTCGGCCCGATCCGCCTGCAGAAGTACTCGGAATTCATCCGCAATCTGGTGGTACCGACCAACCTGAACCTGGTCCAGGTGAAGCCGCTGCGCGGTACCGGTCTCGTCGTGTTCGACCCGAATCTGGTGTTCCTGGTCATCGACAACATGTTCGGTGGTGACGGACGCTTCCATACGCGGGTCGAAGGGCGCGATTTCACGGCGACCGAACAGCGCATCATCCACGGCCTGCTCGACGTGTTCTTCGCCGAGTACGAGCGCTCGTGGGAGCCGGTGCACAAGATCAAGTTCGAGTACATGCGCTCGGAAATGAACTCGCAGTTCGCCAACATCGCCACGCCGTCGGAAATCGTGGTCGCCTCGACCTTCACCGTCGAACTGGGTGGTGTGTCGGCAGAGATGCACATCTGCCTGCCCTATTCGATGGTCGAGCCGCTGCGCGACATCCTGAATTCGTCGATGCAGAGCGACAGCGTCAGTTCGGACAACCGCTGGATCAAGCTGCTGACACGTCAGGTGCAGGACGCCGCGGTCGAACTGTCGGTGAACCTCGGAGACGGCTCGCTCACGCTGGGCGGCCTCAACAACCTAAAGGTTGGCGACATCATTCCGATAACTATTCCAGAGACGGTGACGGCCTCGGTCGATGGCATAGACGTGTTGCAGTGCAAGTATGGCGTTCAGAACGGGCACTACGCATTGCGCATCGAGCGTTTCATGGCCGGCGAGGAAGAGTTGATCGAGCACGCCCTGAACGCCCAGGGCAAGAAGACAGGTGAGGAAAAACCATGAGCGATCTGGCCGAAGCCGAAGAACAAGTCAGCGACGATGACTGGGCCGCCGCGATGGCGGAACAGACCACCGCAGACGAAGCACTCGCCGCACTGGACGCCGACCACGCAACGGTGGAGGCGCAGCCGGCAAACATATTTCAGCAGTTCGGGGAAAGCGCGAACAAGCCTGCCGAAGGCCTGCGCGACTTCGAAATGATCCTCGACATCCCGGTGCAGCTGACCGTGGAACTGGGCCGTACCAAGATTTCCATCCGCAATCTGCTGCAACTGGGCCACGGCTCGGTGGTCGAGCTCGACGGCATGGCGGGCGAGCCGATGGACGTGCTGGTCAATGGCACGCTGATTGCGCAGGGCGAGGTGGTGGTGGTGAATGACAAGTTCGGCATCCGCCTCACCGACATCATCACCCCGGCCGAGCGCATGAAGAAGCTCAAGCGCTGAAGCCCACGAACCTCCTCCTGATTCGACCAGATTGAATCGGGTTTCAGGGCGACGCAGATGCGTCGCCCTTTTTCTTTGGCACCGCGCCTTTCCGCTCAGTCCAGCCGTGGCGTGCCCGCCCGGTCGATCAGCGGCAGCGTGTGGTCGCTCTCGTCCTTCAGTCCGACACCGGTCAGGCGCAGCGCACTCGCCTGCTGCATCAGCCAGTTCAGGCGATAGGCGGCGGCACCATAGGGCTGGCCCTCGGGTCGCACATTCGATATGCAGTTGCGCTCGGCGTCCGACCTGCCGACGCGTGGCGCCCAGGTGAGATAGACACCCAGGCTGTCCGGCGAACTGAGCCCCGGCCGCTCGCCGATCAGCATGGCCACCATGCGTGCGCCCAGCGCCTCGCCGACCTCGTCGGCCAGCGCCACGCGCGCCTGGGTGGCGATCACCACCGGCGCGATGCACCAGTCCTCTGGCAGCAGCGGATACAGCGCCGCGAGCAGCGGAACCGCGTGCCGCGCCACCGCCGCCGACGACAGGCCGTCGCCGATCACCACCGCCAGATCGCAGCCCTCACCGCGCATGCCATCCAGGCGCACGCGGTCATCGGCGTCGAGCCGGCGGCCGAGGTCAGGCCGGCGCAGATAGGTTTCGCGGTCGGGCGCACGGCTTTTCACCGGCAGTGCCGGCCAGTCCTGCGCGTTCAGTTCGGAGGCCAGCACCGCCACGTCGAGCGGCGTGTGGATGGCATCGCGGGCCAGCGCGTGGGCCAGACCGAAGCCCAGCGCTTCCGCGGTGGGCACGGCGTTGCCGACGCGGCCGAGACCGATGCGCGCCGACGTGAAACTTCGCCACAGCGCCCATGCATCCGTGCTGTCGCTCAGCGCGCCGTCCTTGTCTTCATCCTTCATCGCACATCTCTTCACGTTCCTCGCGCCGGCCCCGGCCGTCGCTGCCCGGGGCCGACGCCATCTCAGAAGGCCTTGGTCACGCTGACGAACAGCTTGTCCTTCGCAATGTCGGAATCCGACCGCCCGTTGTCCAGGCTGACGAAGTCCTTGTACGCGTTTGGCTCGCTCGATGCCGAGTAGAACACGCCGGCCGACCAGCCATCCGGCAGCGCGCGGGTGACGCCGATCTTGTAGTAGGTGATGTCCAGTCCGGTCGAATTGCGCACGATCTGGCGACCGATCTGACCGCTGACGTTCCACCCTTCGGCCACGTCGTAGGCAGCGTTCAGTTCGAAGTAATGCGAACCGCGCGTGTTGCCGGTGACGCCGGCCGACAGGTCGCCGAAGAAGCCACCATTGACCGGCGAATTGTTGGTGCTCCAGCCGAAGTACTCGTTCAGCGTGCGACCGGTCTTGAAGGTGAGCCATTCCCAGCTCAGCGCGACATAGGCTTCGGCAGTGTCGAGACGGTTGCGTGCGTTGAAGCCGGTGAAGGGCGAATCGTCCCAGTTGGCTCCCGGGTACATGTAATACACGGCGCCGACATCGACGCCTATCGTGTCCGCCACCTTGGTGCGGTAGCCACCGTAGAGGTCGGTTTCGACCGCTGCGCCCGGCAGCCAGTGATCGGATACGTTCGACGCGAAGAAGCCGGCGTAGAAGCCCGAACTGTGCACCGCCTCGATGCTGAACTGCAGGGCCGGACCGCCCCAGGTCTGCGACTGGCCGCGGAAGATGTAGTCGCTGACCAGCGTGACGCTCATCGGCACCGTCCAGTCGGAGGCCGGCGCGGCCTCTTCGGCGTGTGCCAGCGGTGCGGCGGCGAACAGGGCTGCACAGAGCAGCGTGGTGTGGCGGATCGAAGTCATGAAGAAAGCTCCCGGTCTGTTTGAAATGGATGTGGATTTCATGCGGCGCGCGGCGAGGGCAGCGCAGCCAGCGAAGTGATGCCGTCGACCAGCGCGCGGCCGCTGCCGCGCAGCAGTTCGCCGTTCGGATCGGTCAGGCCGATGGACTGCAGCCAGCGCTCGAATTCGGGCGCGCGCTTCAGGCCCAGCGTGCGGCGCAGGAACAGCGCGTCGTGGAAGGAGGTGCTCTGGTAATTGAGCATGATGTCGTCCGCCCCCGGCACGCCGATCACGAAGGGAATGCCGGCGGCGCCGAGCAGCACCAGCAGCGTATCCATATCGTCCTGATCGGCTTCGGCGTGATTCGTGTAGCAGACGTCGCAACCCAGCGGCAGGCCGAGCAGCTTGCCGCAGAAGTGGTCCTCCAGCCCGGCGCGGATGATCTGCTTGCCGTCGTACAGGTATTCAGGACCGATGAAGCCGACCACGGTATTGATCAGCAGCGGCTTGTAGCGACGCGCCACCGCGTAGGCGCGCGCCTCGCAGGTCTGCTGGTCCACGCCGTGGTGGGCGTTGGCCGACAGCGCACTGCCCTGCCCGGTCTCGAAATACATGACGTTGTCGCCCAGCGTGCCGCGACCGAGCGACAGCGCCGCGTCATACGCTTCGTCGAGCACGGCGAGGCTGACGCCGAAGGATGAGTTCGTTTTCTCGGTGCCGCCGACCGACTGGAACACCAGGTCGACCGGAGCGCCCTGCTCGATCAGCTTCACCGTATTGGTCACGTGGGTCAGCACGCAGCTCTGGGTCGGAATGTCGAAGCGTTCGATCAGTTCGTCCAGCATGTGCAGCAGGCTTGCGATGGCCGGCAGGCTGTCGGAGGCCGGATTGATGCCGATCACCGCGTCGCCGGCACCGCACAGCAGGCCGTCCAGCGTCGAGGCCGCCACGCCGCGCAGGTCGTCGGTCGGGTGGTTCGGCTGCAGCCGCACTGCCAGATGACCCGGCAGGCCTATGGTGTTGCGGAACTGCGTCACCACGCGGCACTTGCGCGCCACCGCGATCAGGTCCTGGTTGCGCATGAGCTTGCTCACCGCTGCCACCATTTCCGGCGTCAGTCCCGGCGACACCGCGGTCAGCACATCGGCGTCGGCCGCGTCGTCGAGCAGCCACTCGCGGAAACCGCCCACCGTCAGATGGGCGATCGGTGCGAAGGCTTCGCGGTCGTGGGTGTCGATGATGAGGCGGGTGATCTCGTCCTCCTCGTACGGCACCAGCGCCTCGCTCAGGAAGGTGGCGAGCGGGATGTCGGCCAGCGCGTGCCGCGCCGCCACCCGGCGCAGCGCGGAGCCGGCGGCGACGCCGGCCAGCACGTCGCCGGAGCGGGCCGGGCTGGCGCAGGCCATCACCGTCTTCAGGTCGGGGAAGCTGAACGCCTCCCCGCCCACCGTCACGCGATAAGCCATGGCGCTCTCCTCAGCGGCTGCCGGCCAGCATCACGTCTTCCGGTGCGTCCGCGCGCTGCTGGCCGGTCAGGAAGAAGTAGGCCGAGGCGAGCGCGAACAGGCCGAGGAAGACGCCGGCCAACAGCGTGTTGAACCACACCATCGCGCCGAGGCAGAACACGCCCAGCGCCAGCGCGATGGCCGGGAATACCGGATAGAACGGCGCGCGGTACGGACGTTCCAGCAGCGGTTCGCTCTTGCGCAGCTTGAACAGCGAGGCCATGGACATGATGTACATGACGATGGCACCGAACACCGACATGGTGACGATGTTGGCGGTCAGCGTCTGGCCGCCGAAGCTGACCCACGAGTCGCTGAAGATGGCGACCACGCCGATCGCTCCACCCGCCAGCAGTGCGCGGTGCGGCGTCTGGAAACGCGGGCTGAGCGCGGCGAAGTAGCGCGGCAGATAACCAGCACGGGCGAGCGCGAAGATCTGCCGCGAGTAGCCCATGATGATGCCGTGGAAGGAGGCGATCAGGCCGAACAGTCCGATCCACACGAGCATGTGCAGCCAGCCGCTGTTCTCGCCGACCACCGCCTTCATCGCCTGCGGCAGCGGGTCGTTGATGTTGGAAATCTGACGCCAGTCACCGACGCCGCCGGCGAAGATCATCACGCCGAAGGCAAGCACCAGCAGGGTGAGGATGCCGGCGACGTAGGCGATCGGAATCGTGCGCTTCGGGTCGCGCGCCTCCTCGGCTGCCATCGCTGCCCCCTCGATCGCCAGGAAGAACCAGATGGCGAACGGGATGGACGCGAAGATGCCCGCCAACGCCACGCCGGAGAACTCGTTCTGGCCGGCCCAGCCATTGGCGACGAAGTTCGCCATGCTCCAGCCCGGCGCGACGATGCCCATGAACAGCAGCAGTTCGAAGATGGCCAGCAGCGTCACGAACAGTTCGAAAGTGGCAGCGATGCTCACCCCCACCCAGTTCAGCGCGATGAATACGACGTAGGCACCGAGCGCGATCATCTTTGGATCGACGCTGGGGAACTGCACGTTCAGGTAAGCGCCGATGGCCAGCGAAATCGCCGGCGGCGCGAACACGAATTCGACCAGCGTCGCGAAGCCGGCGATGAAGCCACCGAATGGCCCGAAGGCGCGGCGCGCGTAGGCGAAGGGGCCGCCGGCATGCGGAATCGCCGTCGACAGTTCGGTGAAGCTGAAGATGAAGGTCGCGTACATCGCGGCGACCAGCACGGTCGCGCACAGGAAGCCCAGCGTGCCGGCCGAGTTCCAGCCGTAGCTCCAGCCAAAGTACTCGCCCGAAATGACCAGCCCGACCGCAATGCCCCACAGCTGCAGCGGGCCCAGCACCTTCTTCAGCGACTGTGGACCGCCCGCCCCCGCCGCGTTCAGTGTTGACGACATGTTTTCCTCTCCCGGATCTGTTCCGCCCGGCGCGGAACCTCTTTTTCATTCGATCACCGGGAAGGCGTCCCCACTATCCGGAATCGGAAAAGTCGCGGCAGTGCACTATCCCGAATCGGAAAAGCTGTTTGCGGCAGTTGGCACGGGGAATGCTAAGTCCCTGCAATCACGGTACATTCCTGTTCGCGCGAGCGACAGGAGGAGAGGCAGAACATGGGACATGACATCGCGCCAGCCCCGACCGCGGAGGACGCCACCAGAAGCGCCCCGAAGGACGGAATCCGCGTGTGCCGCAGCGACGACGTCGCCGAGCACGCGGACAATATTTCGCGCTGGCATCAGGAATACGAGCAGTTGTCGGGTGGCGTGTTCAGCGGCTGCATCCGCGAAATGCTGGTTGAGGACGGCCCGCGGCTGCAGGTGTTCCACGAATACACCGAGCAGGAAACCAGCCAGCAGTGCGGCCCCTGGTCGGGCTCGGTATGGATGGGTCTGCCCGATCTGTCGCGCACCGGTGAAGTGCGCTTCTGCGGTCGGCCGCACAGCGATGGGGTGCACCTGATGATGGCGCGCGCCAGCAGCGGCTTCACGCTGCGCACGCCGCGCGACTTCGGCATCTACGGCATCGTCGCCGACGAAGGCTGGCTCGCCTCGCGCCTGACCGGCCGCCACGGCCACAAGCTCGAACAGCTGCTGCTGCACGGCTCGGTCGCCAGCCGCGCGCTGAGCCCGTCGCGGCACAGCGAACTGTGCTTCCTGATCGAAGGCCTGCTGGAACCGGTCGGTGCCACCACACCGTCCGGTGATCTGTGTGCCGATCTTGTCGATCTGCTGCTCGACAGCCTGGGCGACGACCCGACGCCGCCGTCGCGCACCGCGCTCGAACAGCGCCGCTTCGACATCGTGATGCAGGCGCGGCGCATCGCGCTGAAGCCGGAAAGCTCGGTCGATGGCGTGGACGAACTGTGCGAACGGCTGCACGTCACGCGCCGCACGTTGCAGAACCACTTCAACAGCGTGCTCGGCATGGCACCGAAGGATTACCTGAAGCGCGTGCGCCTGAACGCCGTGCGGCGCGCGCTGCAGCACGGCAACGACCCGGCGCGCAGCGTGCACGACATCGCGATGCAATGGGGCTTCTGGCACCTCGGCCACTTCTCGCACGACTACCGCGAGCTGTTCGGCGAACTGCCGTCCAGTACATTGCGGCGGGCGCTGAACGGGACGTTCTGAAGCGGGCGGCAGTGAGGGCGGTCATTGTGGGCGCGGCCTTGGCCGCGACGTGTCCGCCCCACGCCGCGTCAACGAAAAAGGGCGACCGCTTGCGCGGTCGCCCCTCGCACACCTGTCTCACGACAGTTGCGCGGAATCAGGTCTTTGGCTTCTCCGGCTGGGAGCTCTGGGGTTTGGCGTCGCCGTGCTTTTCGCCCGGGCATGCAAGAACGGCACTGGACGACGCAAACATCGCCAGCCCCAGCAGGATCGCGAGACGTTTCATCACGGATCACCTCCTTTAGTGGTTGCAGAGCCTTCACAATAGGCGCTGACCCCACCCCGCGCAAGAGAGGATTACTTCCGGATGTTGCACTGGCTGCGCCGACTCGTTTCCGCCGTCGAACCCGAATTGCCCGACGTACCTGACGAACAGTGGGAACGCATCGAGGCCCGCCTGCCCTGGGTCGATTTCCTCGACCCCGCCGACCGGCCGCGCCTGCGTGAACTGGCGCGGCAGTTCATCGCCAGCAAGGAATTCCACGGTGCCCACGACACCGTGCTGACCGACGACATGCTGCTGGAGATCGCGCTGCAGGCATGCGTGCCGGTGCTCAATCTGGGGCTGGACTGGTACGACGACTGGGTCGGCGTGGTGGTCTATCCGGGCGACTTCGTCGTTCCGCGACGGGTAACAGACGATGCCGGCGTCGTGCATGAATACGAGGACACGCTGGTCGGTGAGGCGTGGGAAGGCGGTCCGGTACTGCTGTCCTGGCAGCCGGAATCGCTGGCGGCCGACGGCATCAATGTGGTCATCCACGAGTTCGCGCACAAGCTGGACATGCGCAACGGCGAGCCGGACGGCCTGCCGCCGCTGCACGCCGGCATGAGCGTGCAGCGCTGGGCCAGCGTGTGGTCGACCGCCTACGAGCGCTTCTGTGCTGACGTCGATGCGGGCGTCGACACCGGCATCGACGAGTACGCCGCGGAAAGCCCGGCCGAGTTCTTCGCCGTCATGTCGGAGTGCTTCTTCGAGATCCCGGATCTGATACAGCAGGCCTGGCCCGATCTGTACGAGCAGCTGGCCCGCTTCTACCGGCTCGACCCTGCACCGCGCGCCCGCACGCTGTTCCCGCCGGACGCCGCATGATCGAGGAACTGATTGCCTGGGCACGCCTGGACTGTCTGCCGGCAGCGCAGCGCCTTGGTCTGCGCCGCGAGGCGGCAGCGCTCGCCGTGCGCCACCGCCGGCTGCGCACGCACTGGGCAGACCACATCGCGCAGACGCGCGCCGCCTTGCTCGCCGCCGCCCGCGTTTCCGCCGCAGTACCGGATGCGCCGCGGCGCGCATGGATCATGGGCGCCGGCCTGCTGCAGGACGTGCCGCTACCCGAGCTGCTCTGCCTGTTCGATCAGATCGATCTGGTCGACGTGTGTTTCGGCCCTGCGGCGCGCGCCGCCGAGCGCAATCATGCGGGCCGCGTGCGCTGCGTGCGGCAGGACGTGAGCGGCGTACTCGACGACCTGTCGCGCGATCCGCAGCGCGCTTCACCCCCGATGCCGGCCGACGCCTGGTGCGCCTCGGTGAACCTGCTGTCGCAGCTGCCGCTGCTGCCGTGCGCGGCGCTGCTGGAGAGCGGTGAGGCCGAGGCGGCCGTCGAACGCTACGGCACGGTGATACAGCAGGCGCACATCGACGCGCTGAGCCGCGTGCCGCAAGCCTGTCTGATCATCGAATACGCGCGGACAAGGGCGGATGCGCCGGACGAAGTGCTGCTGCCCGGTCTGCCGGACCGCCTCATCCGAGACGGCTGGACCGCCGGCGCGCGCTGGCAGTGGGCGCTGAATCCAACAGGAGAAGCGGACGAACCGTCCGGACGGGCAATGCAGGCCTGGCGGCGCGGCGGTGACGCGGGCCGCTGACGACAGGCCCAGTCGCTGTACTTACCGCGCACACCTCCTCTCCTGGGGAGCGACCCTTGGCCGCGACAGGGCCTTTGCAGTCCTCGGGCTTCGATGCGCGCTGCTTGTCGGGTTCAAGACCCCTCCCACAGAACCCCGGCCCTGACTCCGCCCACGAATCAGGTGTCAGACGTATGCGCGCTCCGCCCCGGCGAGCACCCGCGCAAACGCCCGTGCCAGCGGCGCGCGGGCGGCGTCCGCGCCTTCCATCTGCGCGCGCACGATGGCGCCCTCGATCAGCAGCAGCAGGTCGGCCGCCATTTCGTCGGGTCGCGCGCAACCGGCCTCGCGACAGGCGGCTTCGATGCGCGCCGCCAGTTCCCGCTTGTGAGTGACCGTCATCGCCGGTGCTTCCGTACCCGCTTCGGCGTGACCGTTGATGAAGGCGCAGCCGCGGAAGCCGGGCGCACGAAACCAGTCGTCCAGCGCATCGGGCAGCGCGGCGAGCCAGGCAGCGGCGTCCGGCGCGCCGGCCAGACGGCTTTCCAGCCAGCCCATCCAGCGCGCATGGCGCAGGTCCAGATAGGCCTCGACCAGCGCCTGCTTGGTCGGAAAATGGCGGTAGAACGAAGCCTTGGCGACACCCGACTCGGCAATGATGCGGTCGATGCCGGTGGCGCGCAGTCCGTGCCGGTAGAACAGCCGGTAGGCGCATTCGAGTACGCGGGTCCGCGCATCCTGCTCGGGCAGCGGACCGGGTCCGGCGAGATCGTCGAGAGATGTGAACATCCATTCATGTTGACAGACAGACCTGTCTTGTTCAAGTATGTAGACAGACCTGTCTCTTTTCCACCACCCGGAGCATTGCCATGACCGACGCCCCCCGCCCGCCCCTGCCGCCCTTCACGCCGGAGACCGCTGCGCAGAAGGTGCGCGCCGCCGAAGACGGCTGGAACAGCCGCGACCCGCAGCGCGTATCGCTCGCCTACACCGCTGACAGCCGCTGGCGAAACCGCTCGGAGTTCCTGCGCGGCCGCGCCGAGATCGTCGACTTCCTGACCCGCAAGTGGGCAAAGGAGCGCGAGTACCGGCTGATCAAGGAACTGTGGTGCACCGCCGGCAACCGCATCGCCGTGCGTTTCGCCTACGAGTGGCAGGACGACGCGGGCAACTGGTTCCGCTCCTACGGCAACGAGAACTGGGAATTCGACGACAACGGCCTGATGGCGCATCGTCACGCCAGCATCAACGATCTGGCGATCAGCGAGTCGGAACGCCTGTTCCGCTGGCCGCAAGGGCGGCGCCCCGACGATCATCTCGGTCTGTCCGAACTGGGGCTCTGACGATGCGGCCGCCGGTGTCGCGAAGGTCGACGCGGGCCGGCGGTCGGCGGTAGATTGCGGGGCGCTGCGGCCCCGCCGCCCGTCTTTCAACGACCGCGAGATCCCGTTCATGTCCAGCCCGCTCTTCCAGCCCTACGACCTCGGCGGCCTACAGCTGTCCAACCGCATCGTCATCGCGCCGATGTGCCAGTACTCGGCCAGCGACGGCAACGCGACCGACTGGCATCTGATGCACATCGGCCAGATGGCGCTGTCGGGCGCCGGCCTGTTCGTGATCGAGGCGACCGCGGTCGAGGCCGAAGGTCGCATTTCCGCCGCCGACCTCGGCCTGTGGAACGACGCCAACGAGGCAGCGCTGCGCCGCGTGCTCGACGGTGTGCGCGCCCACTCCGGCATGCCGATCGCCATCCAGCTCGGTCACGCCGGCCGTAAGGCCTCGGTCGCACGACCTTGGGAAGGCGGCGCGCAGATCGCGCCGACCGCTGGCGGCTGGCAGACCGTGGCGCCCTCTTCGATCCCGCACGCTGCGCACGAGAATCCGCCACACTCACTCGACGCCGACGGCCTGCGCCGGGTGCGCACCGCTTTCGCCGACGCGGCAAAGCGCGCCGCGCGACTCGAACTGGACGCCGTCGAGGTGCACGGCGCGCACGGCTACCTGCTGCACCAATTTCTGTCGCCGCTGGCCAATGCACGCGACGACGCCTACGGCGGCACGCTCGAGAACCGGCTGCGCTTTCCGCTCGAGGTGTTCGACGCCGTGCGCGAAGCCTTCCCTCACGACCGGCCGGTCGGCATGCGCATTTCCGCCAGCGACTGGGTGGACGGCGGCTGGGACATCGAACAGAGCGTGGCCCTCGCGCAGGCGCTCAAGGCGCGCGGCGCGAGCTTCATCCACGTATCGAGCGGCGGCGTATCGACCGAGCAGCAGATTCCGCTCACGCCGGGCTATCAGGTCGCCTTCGCCGAACGCATCCGCGCCGAAACCGGATTGCCGACCATCGCGGTCGGTCTGATCACCGAACCGGAGCACGCCGAGTCGATACTCGCCGCTGGCCAGGCCGACCTGATCGGCCTCGCCCGTGCGATGCTGTACGACCCGCGCTGGCCCTGGCACGCGGCTGCGAAGCTCGGCGCGCAGATCAAGGTGGCGCCGCAGTATCTGCGCTGCGCACCGCGCGAGGTCGCCCGCCTGTTCGGATGAAAAAAAGCCAGGCTCGAGGCCTGGCTCAAAGAAACGCCCGGTTGCCCGGGTCGAGGCGTGAAACTCAGATGCGGTTCATGCGGCGGCGGGCAACGAAGCCCACCATGCCCAGACCGGCGAGGAACATCGCGTACTCGGACGGTTCCGGCACCGGTGCGGCGATCGGCGCGAAGCCTTCGAAGTTGGCGACGCGCAGCGGCGGCGACACGCCGTCGAGGCTCGGTGCCTGGCGGATGGTCACTGCGCCCGTGAGGTATTCGAACTCGGTCGCGTTGGTCTTGATGACGTACCAGCCGGTGGTCGGATTGCCTTCCTCGACCGAAATGTCGGTGCGGAAATCGACCACGTTGTCGTCGAACACATCGACCGGATTGGTCGGACGGGTGCGCACGCCGTTCGACGTGTGCGCGACGCTCTGCAGACGGAAGTCGATGTCAGTGCCCGAGTCGTACCAGCCGACCGACACGTCATAGCCGGCGAAACCGCTGCGCAGGATGTCGTTGATTTCTACTTCGTACTCGAGATCGCCGATTTCGATCTCGCCGACTTCCAGCGTGAAACGCGACGCGAAGGCCAGCGTGCCGTCGGTATAGCGGTAGACGTAGTCGTAGAAAGTGCCGACGTCGGTGCCGTCATAGATCACCGAACTGATGCGACGGGCGACCTGGGTGTAGCCGTTGTCGGCCGGTGCCCAGTCGGCGCCGAGGAAGAGCGGATCGGTCGCCGTGTTGTTGGTACCGGTGATGCGCAGCGTGCCGCTTTCCGGCAGCGCGACGAAAGCCCAGGCAGAGTGAGCGGAAAAGCCGAGCAGCAGGGACAGCGCAAGCGTCTTGATCTTCATGGGGAATTTCCTCTTTTTGGTGTGTGTGTCAGAACATCAGGCGCGCAGGCGACGGCGCACGACGGCACCGATCAGGCCCAGACCTGCAAGGAACATGGCGTACTCGGAGGGCTCCGGAACGGCGGCGACGGTCGGCGCGAAACCGCCAATCGAGTTGTACAGCAGGGCCTGGCCCTCTTCGCCCGCCTGGTAGTAGCCGATCGCGTCCGTCATCCACTTGTAGTCGGTGGCGTCGGTCTTCAGCAGATACATGCCACTGAAGGGGTTGCCCTCGGACAGGTTCACGTCGGCCTGGAAGGCGACCGCGTTCAGGTCAAGCAGCGGCGTGCCGGTCAGCGAGCGCACATCGCTGCGCGAGGCGTTGTACATGCGCAGATCGAAGTCGCCATAGAACAGCCAGGCGGCCTTCACGTCGAAAACCTTGTCGCCTTCGACGAAACCGTAGCGGTACATGAAGTTCAGTTCCGCATCGTCGGCATAGGAGGGCGACTGACCCAGCACGAAGCGGGTGCCGAACACCAGCGAGTTGTCGCGCGAGTCACGGAACACGAAGTCGTAGGCGTCACCGATGGTGTCGCTGCCCAGCGTGATGCCGGTCGTGACGTGGTAGTCGATCAGCGACAAGGTGCCCGAGGCCGTCGGCGTGCCGCGCGGAACCGTGCCGCCGACCGCGGCCGTACGCCACTCGGTCGCCGAATAGTCGATGCTCAGCGGCACGTTGGCGTTACTGCCGCTGGCAACGACATTGTTGGTCTGAAGATAGAGCTTGTCGCCGGCCGGCTGGTTGGCGCCGGACACCTTGACGGTCGTGTCGTCAGCGGTGCCCAAGATGCCGTCAACGCCGGGGCCGATGGCGTCCGTGTCGTCGGCCGTACCCCACTTCAGGTCGGGGCCAGGGCCCGTGTTTTCGAGCAGGCTGGTGAAGTCACCCGCCTGGGCTGGCGCAGCGATTGCCGCCAGCATTGCTGCCAGGGCTGTTGCGCGTAGTTTCATAGTGCCACCTCCTCAAGTTTCGATCCGCCGGAACGGATCATCAAGTTCGCGTTTGCACGACCGCGCGAACAATCGGTATGAAAATCGGGTGTGAACGTCAGTTGCTCCGCGGCATGTCGAACGCGTAGGTCAGGCCGATCCAGCCAGCGCGCGGCGAGCCTGGGCCGACGAACTGCGAATGGGTCCAGGCGAAGGAGTTGTAGTTGAAGCCGGAGGCGTCACGGGCGCCGAAACTGCCGGCGACGAAGGGATTCAGTTCGAGTTCGCTGGCGGTGACGTACTGCTTGTCGAACAGGTTGTCGACCCGCGCAAACACCGTGAGCTGGGGCGTGATGCGGTAGCGGCCGACGAAGTGGAATACCGCGTAGCCGGCGGTCGAACCCTTGCCGACATAGGCTCGACCGAGGCCGGCCGAGCCACCGCCGAAGGAGTCGCCGTACTCGTCGTCACCGCCGGCCTGATGTTCGTTGTTCTCGTTGCCGCGCGAGTACGAACCGGCGTGCGCGATCATGTTCACGCCGAAACTGAGCTTGTCGGTGGCGTCGTAATTCCAGCCCAGACGCAGCACGTCGCGCGGAATGCCCGGGATGTAGTCACCCGGCTTGATCGTGAATTCGTTGAGCTGGCCCGGCGTCTTGTTCGAACTGCTGTTCGACTGGTTCACCACCCGTGCGGTCGAATCGAAGGTGGCTTCGAGCCGCGTGTAGGCGGCGCGGAAGGTGTGCTTGCCGAGCCGCGCGGTCATGCCCAGTTCGAAGCCTTCGCGCGTGGTGCTCTCGAAGGTGTCGAACACGCCGCGGTTCTTGCGGCCGAGCGACACGAACAGGATGTCGTCCTCGAGTTCGGTCACGAACACCGTGGCGTTGAAGTCGATCCTGCCGTCGAGCGCCGTGCCACGCAGGCCGAACTCGGTACTGAGCGAGCGCACCTGCGGCAGATAGGGGTCGCTGGTCAGCGCGGTCGGCACCGAACAGCCGATGCTCTTGCCGTTGTTCTGGTTCTCGACTTCCTTGTCGCGCGCGCAGCCCAGTTCGATCACCGACGGTGTGCGCGAGCCCTTGCTCACATTCATGAAGAAATTCAGCTCGGGCGTCGGCAACCACGACATGCCGAAGGACGGATTGGCGCTGTAGTAGGTGTAATCGCCTTCTGAGCAGAGGAAGCGCGCGGTGGCATCGGCCAGCGTGCCGCAGCGCATCTGGCGGGTGTTCAGGAAGTTCTGCGTGAACTGGTAGAGCGGAATCGGCTTGTCCGACACCAGCTGGTTCTTCACGTGGGTGCGGCTCCAGCGCAGGCCGTAGTTCACGAAGAAGTTGTCCTGCACTGTCCAGGTGTCGGTAGCGAAGATCGCGACCGCCTCGTTCGAGCCGGTGAGGTTGTTGCGCTGGATCAGCGTCTCCAGCGGCGCCAGTCCCAGTTCGTCGGCCTTCGACGGATCGGTGTAGATGTTTCGATCGCCGTCGATGAAACCGAGCAACTGGCCCTGGCCGTAGCTCATGTCGTTGCGGTCGAATGTGCCGCCGACCACCACCTGGTGCCGGTCGCCCACATGCACCCACTGCAGCGTCAGCCCCATCGCCTCCTGCGACGTGCCGCCGATGTTGAACAACCCGTTCGGCGCAAAGCCGGGGCAGCCCGGCGAGGTCGGACCGCCGACCGGATCGTAGGCGCCGTTGGCCGACACGTAGGGGAAGTTGCTCAGCGGGCAGTCGTCCAGACGGCCGTAGGACAGGCGATCGAAGTCGTCCCAGAAGTCGCCGCCGACCGAACGCTGCGTCAGCTTGCGCTGGTAAAGGCCGAGCGACAGGCTGTCGCGGTCGCTGATGTCGAGGCGGCCACGCAGATTGATGTGAGTGAGATCGTTGTCGTTGGTGTCGGGCGAGGTAAACACCGACTCCGGTCGCACCTGCCAGTCCTCGTAAGGCACCAGCCCGTTACCGGTGAGCTTGTTATCGACCTTGAGCAGCGAGCCGGTCAGCTCCACCTTGCCGATGCGCGCATCGATGCGACCGAAGTACTGGTTCACGCTGCTCGGCGAGTTGTCGCGCCAGCCGTCCTCGCGGAACTCGCTGATCGCGAAGAAGCCAGCCACCGTGCCGTTGTTGCCGCCGACCGCAAGCTGGTTCTGCGAACGACCCCACGAGCCCTGGGTGCGGGTCGCTTCGAAGCGCTGTGAAGTGAAGCCGGACTTGGTCTGCAGCGAAAGCGCGCCGCCTATGGTGTTCAGGCCGAACAGCGGATTCGAGCCCGGAATCAGGTCGGTGCGCTCGATCGCGATGGTCGGGATCAGATCCCAGTTCACCACCTCGCCGAAAGGCTCGTTGATGCGCACGCCATCGAGATAGACCGACAGGCCCTGCGGCGTGCCGACCAGCGGCGACGCCGAAAAACCGCGAAAGCTCAGATCCTGCTGGAAGGGGTTGCCCGCGTAGTCATTGATCGTGATCGACTGTCCCGTCGTGTTCAGGAAGTCGGTGATGTTGATCGACTGCTGCTGGCGGATGTCCTCGGCGGTCGCGCTCTGCACATTGACGCTGGACTGGTCGCGATCGATCACCACGCCCGGCAGGGGCGTGATGATGCGCGGTGCGCGAATCTCGACCGGTGCCAGCTCGATCACCTCTTCCTCCTGCGCGATTGCGTTACCGGCGAACGGCCCTGCGGCCAGAGCGAGTGCCGCAAGCGACCTCGCCCCTCCTCTTCTTGTATGCCTTGTCATCGACCTCGATGTAGGACGGACTCCTACAGCGCCACGGGCTATTTGTTTCCCGTCTTGTACCGAGGCGCCTCACCCGGAAACAGGGAAAACATCCCGTGCGGATAACAAGGGGAAAACTTCCCGTTCGCCGGTTTCATTCCCGGGGAATGAACGCATGCCGAAGGCGTAGCGCCGATCGCGCGCGGGCCGCGGCCCGGTGCGGAAGGCGGGTCGGCGGCGCTGGCCGGGACATCATCCCGGCATTGACGGGAACATTCCCGAGCGGGTGACGACTTACCTCATGGCAGCGGCCGTCGATGCAGGGCAAACGCGGTTCGCCAGCGGTTCGGTCGGACGGTCGGTGCTGAAGGGAAAAAGGACGGGAGGGAGGGGAGGCGGCTGCGCGGGGGGCATCCGGCCGGGCGTATCAGGGCAGGTCGACAGGCGCCGGCGCGATCATGGCGACGGCCGTAGCCGCCGGCCAGACTGCCGTCGATGCGCCCGGGGCAGGCGCAGCGACGGCGAACACCGCTCAGGCTTCGTCCGGCTCCGGGTCGTCCACGGCGGCGTCGCGTTGCGCGCGCAGCCGTTCGATCACGTCGGCCGGGGCGGCCGCCGGAATGCGCGGCGTCGGGCAGTCGACGTCGCCGCACTGCGCGCGGTGGCGCAGCGCGTGGTCCATCAGCACCAGTGCCAGCATGGCTTCCGCCACCGGCGTGGCGCGGATGCCGACGCAGGGGTCGTGCCGGCCGTGCGTGTTCACGATGACCGGGTTGCCGACCTTGTCGATCGAATGGCGGTCCAGGCGGATGCTGGAGGTGGGCTTGATGGCGATCGACACGCGCACGTCCTGCCCGGTCGAAATGCCGCCGAGCACGCCGCCGGCGTTGTTCGACAGGAAGCCCTGCGGCGACATTTCGTCCGAGTGCTCGGTGCCGCGCTGTTCCACGGACGCAAAGCCGGCGCCGATCTCCACCCCCTTGACCGCGTTGATGCCCATCATCGCGTGCGCGATGTCGGCGTCCAGCCGGTCATACACCGGTTCGCCCCAGCCCACGGGCACTCCACTGGCGACCACGTCGATGCGGGCACCGCAGGAGTCGCCCGACTTGCGCAGCTGGTCCATGAACAGTTCGAGCTCGGGGACGATGGTGGCGTCCGGCGCGAAGAAGGGGTTGTTGGCGATCGCGTCGCGGTCGCGGTATTCGATGCGGATCGGGCCGAGCTGGCTCATCCAGCCGTGGATATCGATGCCGTAGCGCTCACGCAGCCACTTGCGGGCGATCGCGCCGGCCGCCACCCGCACCGCGGTCTCGCGCGCCGACGAGCGGCCGCCGCCACGGTGATCGCGGATGCCGTACTTCTGCCAGTAGCCGTAGTCGGCATGGCCCGGGCGGAAGGTTTCGGCGATGTTGCCGTAATCCTTCGAGCGCTGGTCCTGGTTGCGGATGAGCAGTGCGATCGGCGTGCCGGTGGTGACGCCTTCGAACACGCCGGACAGGATTTCCACTTCGTCGGGCTCGCGCCGCTGCGTCACATGGCGCGAGGTGCCGGGCTTGCGCCGGTCCAGTTCGGCCTGGATGTCGGCGGCGCTCAGCGCCAGCCCCGGCGGACAGCCGTCGACCACGCAGCCGATGGCCGGGCCATGCGATTCACCGAAGGAGGTGACACAGAACAGCGTGCCCAAAGTATTGCCGGACATGGGAAAACCCGCGATTTTTCGAGGCGCAGAGTCTACCATGCAGGCCCGGCCGACCTCCCGCCCGGCCCGACCGCATACATATAGATGACCACGCCCTTCGCCCTCGCCATCGTGCTGACCATCGTCGGCGGCCTCTGGCTGGACGCGCACGGCGCCACCTGGGCGCCGCACGTCGTCGCACTGTGGACCTGGGCATTGCTCGGCGCGCTCTGTCTGCGCGCCGCGCCCGAGCAGCGCGCACAGTGGATGGTCTGCCTCGCCTGGGCCACCTTCGGCGAAATCGTGCTGTCGCTGTGGTGGGGGGTGTACGACTACCGCCTCGGCAATCTGCCGCTGTTCGTGCCGCCGGGCCACGTGTTGCTTTACGCGCTCGGCGTGTGGCTGAGCGAACGCCTGCCGCACGGTGTGACCGACGCCGTGCCGCCGCTGGCGCTCGGCCTGGTGGCTGCCTGGGCGCTGTTCGGGGCCGACGGCATCAGCCTGCCGCTGTTCGCGCTCTACCTGCTCGCGCTGCGCTTCGGCCCGTCGCCGCGGCTGTACTCGACCATGTTCGTGCTGGCGCTGGCGATGGAACTGTACGGCACCGCGCTCGGCTGCTGGACCTGGCGGCCCGAAGTGCCCGGCCTGCCGCTGACGGCTGCCAACCCGCCGCTGGCGGCCGGCGCCTTCTACTGCGCACTCGACTGGCTGACCGGTCTGTACGCGCGCCGCGCCGGGACGCGCACCGCGCCGCTTGCCGACGCCCGGCGCGCCGGCTGATCCGCAGAGCGCATGTTCCCGCCGCTCAGCGCCTCCCTGCCCGCCCTCGCCCGCCGCCTGCCGGGCGCCCTCGCCACCGTGCACCGCTGGCTGGGCATCGCCGGCTGCCTGCTGTTCGTCATGTGGTTCGGCTCCGGACTGGTGATGAGCGTGGTCGGCTTCCCCGCGCTGAGCGACGCCGAACGCCTGCACGGCCTGGGCGTGCTCGACGCGGCGCAGATCAGGGTGTCGCCGACCGCGGCGTTGCAGGCGGCCGACGTGCACAGTTTCCCGCGTCGCCTGTGGCTGGAGGCGCTGCCGCGCGAGGATGGCGGCAGCGAACCGGTCTGGCGCATGACCATGGCCGACGGCGGACGACATGCCATCAGCGCGCGCAGCGGCGCACGCATCACCGCCATCGACGCCGCCCGGGCCGAAGCCATCGCACGCGCCTTCTCCGGCCAGCCGGGCGCGCGCCACGTGGGCATCGTCGAACGCGACCAATGGACGGTGCTGGCGACGCTGGACCGCCAGCGCCCCTTCCACCGCATCGCGCTGGACGACGACGCCGGCACCGAGCTCTACGTGTCGGCACGCAGCGGCGAGGTGGTGCGCGACAGCACCCAGCGCGAGCGCCTCTGGAACTGGGTCGGCGCCGTGCCGCACTGGTTCTACTTCACGCCGCTACGCGAACAGTCGGCGCTGTGGCGGCAGACGCTGCTGTGGGTGTCCGGCATCTGCTGCATTTCGGCATTGAGCGGACTGCTGCTGGGGGTGCTGCGGCTGCGCCGGCGGGCGCCGCTCAGCCCCTTCTCCGGCTGGATGAAGCTGCACCATCTGGTCGGTCTGGGCGGCGGTCTGTTCGTGCTCGCCTGGATAGTCAGCGGCTGGCTGTCGATGTCGCCCGGCGACTGGCTGCGCAACACGCCGCCGGGCAACGCAGCGATGGCACGCTACACCGGCAGCGTGGCCGCCACGTTTCCGTGGCCGCACGAGACACAGGCGCTGGCGCCGCTGTTCGCCGAGGCGGACTGGAAGGAGGTGCAGCTCTACTGGGTGCGCGGTCAGGCTCGCATGACGCTCACCGCCGGCAACGGCTTCCGGCGCAGCGTGGACATGCCCGACCTCGGCCACCCCGACGTGACCGAACACCACGCCGAGGCGGTGGCGCGCGCGCTGATCCCGGACGCGCGGCTGGCGGCGATCGAACGCCTGATCCACGAGGACGCCTGGTGGTACGCCCGACGCGACGCGAAGGAGCTGCCGGTGTGGCGCGTGAAACTGGAGGACGACGCGGAGACCTGGGTGCATATCGACGCGCTCGACGGTCGCCTGCTCGGCACGCTGGACCGCGACGCCCGCCTGCGCCGCTGGCTGTTCAATGCGCCGCACAGCTTCGAACTGCCGGCGCTGGCCGGGCGCCCCGCCCTGCGCTACGCGCTGCTGTGGCTGGCCGCGCTGGCCGGCCTCACCCTGTCGGTCAGCGCCGTGGCGATCGCCGCCCGACGCCTGACGCGCCCCCGCGTCGATCGCTGAACGGCGGGCGCCGCGCTCACAGGCCGGTCATTCGCCTGACCGCGGCGAAGTACAGCCGGTAGGGCAGCAGCCGCAGCACGCGCAGCCAGCCAGTGAAGCGCTTCGGAAAATGGATGTGGAAATCGCCACGCGCCAGGCCGGTGAGGATGTGGCCGGCGGCCTCGTCGGCGCTGATCAGCGCCGGCATCGTGAAGTCATTCTGCGCGGTCAGCGGCGTTTCGACGAAGCCCGGGCACACGAGATGCACACCCAGCCCGCGCGGACGCACGTCCATGTACAGCGCCTCGGCGAAGTTGATCAGCGCCGCCTTGCTCGCGCCGTAGACCAGCGCCTTCGGCAATCCCCGGTAGCCAGCGACGCTGGACACGATGACCAGCGCACCGGACTGCTGCACCAGCATGCCGGGCAGCACCGCGGCGCAGCCGTGCATGACGGCGGCGACGTTGGTGCGCAGCGTGGCGTCGACATCGTCGTCGTCCAGTTCCCAGGCGCGTACCGGACGGTAGCGCGCAGCGACGAAGAACACCGCGTCGATGCCGCCCCAGCACGCCCACAACTCGGCGGCGCCTCGGGCCAGCGCCCCCGGCTCGCTCACATCCATCGGAAGCTGCAGCACGTTCGGCGCGCGACCGGCCACCTCGGCCAGTCGCGCCGCGTCGCGCGCGGTCAGGGCGACGCGCGCGCCGGCGTCGATCAGCCGGCGCGCCAGTGCGGCGCCAATGCCGCTCGACGCGCCGATCAGCCAGACGCGCTTGCCTGCCCAATCCTTCAAGGGCGGATTCAGCGGCGCGAACATCACGGCGCGCCGCGGGTGAAGGACAGCGTCACCTCGCCCAGATGGACGCCGAACTTGCTCATCGCCGAGCGGTTCAGCATCACCTTGTCGTCGATCAGATACATCCAGTCGTCGAAGTCGACGTTGTAGACCTTGTCGTCCACCGGCAGCGCGAGCACGTAGCGCCAGCGCAGCGCATTGCCGCTCGCCTCGCCGGTCGCCTCGCCGACCACGTCGTCGGCCCGACCGCTGTAGCGGCCATCGCCCAGATGGCGCAGCGTCCACACCCGCCGCGTCTGCGTGCCGTCGCTCCACTCGAAGCGCTCGTCCAGCGTGCCGGTGTCACCCTGCCAGCGGGCGTCGATGCGGACGACGAAACGCTTGATCACCTCGCCGCTGCGGTCCTGGAACATGCCCCAACCGGTCACCGGGCCGTTGAAATACTGCTTCAGATCGAGCACCGGCTTCTGCGCCGCGTACTTCTCCACCGGCACACCACCGCAGCCGGCCAACGCGGCCAGCCCGAGCACCGACAACAGCCGGCACAGCATTTTCTTCATGATGAAGCTCCTTGCAGATCGGGTTCGAGCCGGCGCGTGCCGGCCCACAGCAGACAGAGCGCCGCCGCCTTCAGCAGCAGCGGCAACAGCGCATAGACGGCGGTCAGCGCGGCGCGCGCCTCGTCGCCCTGCTCACCCGGCCGGTAGCCGAGCAGCGCCAGCGCAGGCAAGGCGACGCCGGCGGCCAGCGCAAGGTTGAGCTTGGTGACGAAGGTCCATACACCGAAGCTGCCGCCGGCCGGCAGCGGCTCCTCGCGCCGCGCGATCAGACCCGCCAGCAGCGCTGGCGGCAGCGCGAGGTCGGCGCCCAATGCGATGCCCGAGCCGACGCAGATGAGCATGAAGGCGGTGGCGTCGCCCGGTCCGAGCGTCCATGCCCAGCCGAACACGGCGATCGCCAGCAGCATCGACGCGGCCCAGCTGCGCGCGCGGCCGATGCGGTCGGCCAGCCGCGTCCACAGCGGCAGCGCCAGCACGCCGGCGACGAAGTAGAGCGCCAGGAAAAGACCTTCGCGCTCCGGCGCCTGCAGCACGTCGGCGATGAAGAAGAGCACCAGCGTGCCGGGCACCGCCGCAGCGATGCCATTGAGCGCGAACACCGCGAGCAGGCGGCGGAAGCGCGCGTGCCGCATCACCTCGCGCAGGGTCACCAGCAGCGGCTGCGCGACTGCCTGCGGCCGCAGATCAGGTACCGTGGTCGTGGTCAGCAGCGCGGCCAGCGCCAGCCAGGGCAACCAGTACAGCGCTGCGCGCCACAGGCCGGTCGGTGCGTCGTCGGCCAGCAGACCGGGTGCGACCGACGCCGCGACCACGCCGACCAGTGCCCAGCCCTCGCGCGAGGCCACCAGGCGCGTACCCAGCGCCGGCGTGGTCGACAGCTCGGCACCCCAGGCGGCGTAATGGATGGTGGCGATGCTGTAGCCGGCATAGACCAGCAGCAGCGCGCCGACCAGCCAGAGCAGCGGGTCGATGCCGGCCAGCGGCTTCACCAGCGCGGGCAGGCCGACCGCCAGCGGCAGCAGGCCGAGCAGCACGATGAGGCGACGCCCGCGCGCACGGTCGCCGGCGGCGCCGATCAGCGGGTCGGCCAGCGCGTCGACCAGGCGTGCTACGAACAGCACGACGCCCAGCAGGGTCAGCGACACGCCATAGTGCTCGGCGTACAGCTTCGGAATATGGATGTAGATCGGCAGTGCGGCGGCCGCCAGCGGCGCACCGAGCAGGCCGTAGGCGAATACCCGCGCGGTATTCACCGCGCCTGCCCGGCCTCGGCCAGCAGCTTCGCGCGCAGCGCCGGCTCGCGCGTGCGCGGATCGAGCCAGATGGCGAAGAAGGCGTCCGACAGCGCACGGTCGTCGACCGCCGGCAGCGCCCGCCCCTGGTGGAAGAAGCGAGCGCTGCCGTCGGCCAGCTTGACGCCGGTGATCACCTCGCCCGCCTTGACGTTGGGGAACACGCCGGCGAGCACGTCCTGCCAGCGCGCCAGCTTCGCCTCGTCGCGCTCGCCAAGGCGGCGGATCTCGTCGATGCTGGCGCCGGCCAGCCGCACGCCGTCGAAATCACGGGCATAGCGCAGGCTCAGCGCGAAGCCGCCGCCCGGCTGGTAACGTCCGCCACTCGCCCACAGCGTCGCGTCATACAGCTTGAGCCCGAACCAGCGCATCTCTCCGCTGCCCAGTTGCTTCGGATCGTCGAGCAGATCGACCGCGCCGGCCGGCGGCTGCGCGAACGCGCAGGCCGAAGCGAACAGCAGCGCACAGAACAGACGCCTGATCACGGCTTCACCAGGTGGAACTGATGCACGTCGATCGACCCGGCGCGGAAGCCCGCCTCGCAGTAGGCGAGGTAGAAGCGCCACAGCCGCTGGAAGCGGGTGTCGAAGCCGAGCGCGCGCAAGGCGTCGCCGTGCTGTTCGAAGGTTTCGCGCCAGCGCGCCAGCGTGATCGCGTAGTCGATGCCGAAGCGGTAGTCGTCGCGCAGCTGCAGGCCGGCACGCTGTGCCCGGTCCACGAACACCGACGGCGACGGCAGCATGCCGCCCGGAAACACGTACTGCTGGATGAAGTCGGTGCCCTTGCGGTAGCGCGGGAACAGATCGTCGGCGATGCTGATGGTCTGCACCACCGCTTCGCCGCCGACCGTGAGCAGGCCGTTCAGCTTAGCGAAATAGGTCGGCCACCAGCGCTCGCCGACGGCTTCCAGCATTTCGATCGACACGATGCGGCTGACCTGGCCACGCAAGTCGCGGTAGTCGCACAGTTCGAAGCTGGCACGGTCGGCGAAGCCGCCACGCTGCGCGCGCTCACGCGCCCACGCCAGTTGCGCCGGCGACAGCGTCACGCCATGCACGATGGCGCCGCTCTGCTGCGCCGCCACCTCGGCAAAGCCGCCCCAGCCACAGCCGATCTCGATCACCGGCTGATCGCGCTGCAGGCGCAGCACGCGGGCGATGCGCGCGTACTTGGCGTGCTGGGCGGCCGCCAGATCGCGCTGCGCGTCTCCTTCGAACAGCGCGCTCGAGTACGTCATGCTGCGGTCCAGCCACAGCGCGTAGAAATCGTTGCCCAGATCGTAGTGCGCCATGATGTTGCGGCGGCTTCCACTGCGCGTGTTGGCGCGGCACAGGTGGCGGACGCGGGCCAGCGCCAGCGCCAGCAGATTGCCGTGTATGGCGCGCCCGAGCGCCTCCCGGTTCAGCGCGAACAGTGTGAGCACGCGCGCCAGGTGGTCGCTGTCCCACAACCCGTCGAACCAGGCTTCGCCAAGGCCGATGTCACCGCGCGCGATGACGTGATCGAAGGTGGCCCAGTCTTTCACCCGCATCTCCACCGGCTCGCCGTGGTGGCCGAAGGACAGCAGTTCGCCGTTAGGCAGCGTCATCAGCAGCCAGCCGTGTTCGATGCGCTCCAGCAGCCGGCACACCTGACGTGCGGCGAACGGCAGCGCATTCCGGCGCTCGAGCGAAATCAGGACGTCGGGCTGATTCATCGGGTCATTTCCTGTACGGGAGGTTGCGGTTTGCTGAAGAAGGGCACGCGCGCGCGCCACAGATGGAAGGCCTGCACGTGGATGCGCGCGATCACCGCCAGCGTCATCAGCGGGTGCGCGGCCAGTGCGCGCCAGGCGGCAGCCCGGCTCATGGTTTCGGCACGACCGGACACGCGTGTGCGCAGCCGGCGTTCACCGCCGTCGTGGTAGTCGATGGCCACCGCGTGCAGATCACCCCGCCGGTCGAAGCGGAAGCGGTAGCTGCCGCTGACCGGGAAGAAGGGCGATACGTGAAACACCTTGCGCGTCTCCATCCACTCGCCGTCGCCGATCGGCCGACCGTCGGCGTGCGCGACCAGATAGTCGTGACGTTCGCCAAAGGTGTTGTTCACCTCGCACAGCACGGCGCGCAGCGCACCGGCACGGTCATGGCAGAACCAGAAGCTGACCGGGTTGAACACGTAGCCGAACAGCCGCGGCATGGTCTGCAGCACCACTTCGCCGTCGGCGCAGCCCAGACCTTCACGTGCCAGCAGCGCGCGTATCCAGAGCAGCGGGTGTGAGCCGTCGCGCGCGCCGTGGTCGCGGTAGTGAAAGGACAGCGGCGCCCAGCGGTTCAGCGCCAGCATCGGCACCGGCTGCCGGCCAAGCCGGCTCAGCGCGATGCGCAAGAAGAACAGGCGGTAGGCGAAGCGGGTGCGCACCGGCGTCGCGCGGGCATGCATGACCGCGCCGCGACAGAGGCTGACCGCCACCACATCGCTCATGCGGCCAGCACCTCGCCGCTGCGCTGCCACGGAATGTCTGCGCCCAGGTGACGGGCGACGCGCACCGCCGAGGCGAGGCCGTCTTCGTGAAAGCCGTAGCCGGTCCACGCGCCGCAGTACCACAGGCGATCGCGCCCCTGGATCTCCGGCAGCCGCGCCTGCGCGTCGATGGCCGGACCATCGAACAGCGGATGCGCGTAATCGATGCGAGCGATTACGCGGGCCGGGTCCGGCTCGATGAACGGGTTCAGCGACACGACCACCGGCTGTTCGAAAGGCAGCGGCTGCAGCCGGTTCATCAGGTAAGACACGCTGACCGGCCGGCTGTCCGGCGCGCCGACGCCTGCCATGTAGTTCCACGACGACCAGACGCGGCGGTTGCGCGGCAGCAACGCCGTGTCGGTGTGCAGCACCGCATGATTGGGCTGGTAGCGGATAGCGCCGAGCAGACGGCGCTCGGACGCCGTCGCCGTATCGCCGAGCAGCGCCAGCGCCTCGTCGGAATGACAGGCCAGCACCACCTGGTCGTACCGTTCGAGCACGCCGGCCGCCTGCACCAGCACACCATCGGACACGCGCTGCAGGCCCTTCACCGCCGATGCACGGCGCACGTCCTGCAGCGAGGCCGCCAGGCGCTTCACGTACTCGCGCGACCCGCCGCGCACGGTGAGCCATTGCGGCCGGTCGTTTACGCGCAGCAGGCCGTGGTTGTGACAGAAGCGCGCAAAGGTGGCTAGCGGATAGCTCATCATGGTCTGCGTCGGACAGGACCAGATGGCCGCCGCCATCGGCAGCAGATACCAGTCGCGGAAAGCGTCGCCGTAACGGTTGCGCACCAGGAATTCGCCGAGTGAAATGTGCTCGGCGGTGCCATTGGCCGCCCTCTCGGTGACTGACGAATTGAAGCGCAGGATGTCCTGCAGCATGCCCCAGAAGCGCGGACGCGCCAGATTGGCCGGCTGCGCGAACACGCTGGCCAGATTGGTACCGGCCCACTCGATGTCCGGCTCGCGCAGCGACACGCCGAAGGACATGTCGCTGTCGGCGATCGACACGCCGAGCAGCGAGAACAGTCCGCACAAATGCGGATAGGTGTCGCGATTGAACACGATGAAGCCGGTGTCGACCGGATGGCTCACGCCGTCGATCTCGACATCCACCGTGTTCGAGTGACCGCCCAGGCGGCCCTCCTGCTCATACAGCGTCACCTCGTGCCGGCGCGACAGCAACCAGGCTGCCGACAGGCCCGAAATGCCTGCCCCCACGACCGCAATCTTCATTCTTTTCTGCCTCCAGCCCACCGCTACACGCGAACGCGCGTTATGGATTCACCTGCGCGGATTCACCCGCTCGAATTTGCGTGTGCGATCCGCCGATCTGCGTCATCTGCCCAGAGCCGCTTCGATCTCGCGCAGCAGCACGTTCGAATCGGGCGCCACGTTGCTGGGGAAAGCGGTCACCGTCCGGCCGTCGCGCCCGATCAGGTATTTGTGGAAGTTCCACGCCGGCTCCGAACCCGAGGCCTTCGCCAGATCGGCGTAGAAGGGGTGGCGCTGCGCGCCCCTGACCGAGGTCTTCGAGAACATCGGAAACTTGACGCCATAGGTCATGCTGCAGAACTCGGCGATGTCCTTGTCGCTTCCCGGCTCCTGGTTGCCGAAGTCGTTCGACGGGAAGCCGAGCACGGTCAGGCCGCGTTTGCCGTAGCTGTCCTGCAGCTTCTCCAGCCCGGCGTACTGGCCGGTATAGCCACAGCGACTGGCGGTGTTGACCACCAGCAGCACGCGGCCGCTGTATTCGCACAGCGAACGCGGCTTGCCGTCGAGCAGGCCGGGAATCGAACGATCGAGCAGCGTCGGACAGGCGTCGGCCGCAGCCGCAGTCATCGAAGTCAAGGTCGTCATCAGCGCGAAGACGATGCGCAGACCGTCAGCGCGCAGCACGGGCCGACTCGCAGCAGCGCGCCGAAGCATCGACGATGAGGTGCGCCGGGAAGTAGGCACCGGTTGCGGCGCGGTGCAGATGAACCAGCGCATCGGTCTGGCTCGATGCCGGCCGCGTCGTCGCAGACGTGTTCGACGTTGGCGCCGCCGCGGGCTCGTGCACGACCGGCTCGCCGGCCGACGGCATGACTGCCCACGCGGACACGCTGAACAGCATCGCCATCGCGCTTCCTGCACTTTTCATTGTCTTCATACCGCCCCCCTTTTGTCCTGGACAAAACAAGACTCAAGCCGTAATCTAGGACTCATTAGTCGCCATGTCAACGATTTGTCCAGGACAAAATGAGTGCTCACGCATCAGGACTGTCCCTGCTGACCATCAGCGCGGTGGAGCGGGAGACCGGCCTTCTGAAAGACACGCTGCGCGTATGGGAACGTCGCTACGGTTTCCCCAAACCCATCCGCGACGAGGCCGGCGAGCGGCTGTACTCGCTCGAAGACGTCGGCAAGCTGCGCCTGATACGCCGCCTGATGGACCAGGGCTGGCGCCCCGGCAAGCTGCTGGCGGCCAGCGCGGCCGAACTGCAGCTCATCATCGAGGCCGAGCAGGCCTCACGCGTGCCGGCGCTGCTGGCCGGCGAAATACTCGACGCCATTCGCAGCCACGACGTCGAGGCATTGCGCCGGGTGTTCCAGCAGACGCTGCTGGAAAAGGGCTTGCAGGGGCTGGTCACCGATCTGGTCGCGCCGCTCAACGTGGACATCGGTGAAGCGTGGATGCGCGGCGACATCGGGGTGCCGGACGAGCACTTCTACACCGAACAGACGCAGTCCTTCCTGCGCGGAACGCTGGCCAGTTACGCGCGCACCGGCAAGCCGCCGCGCGTGCTGCTGACCACGCTGCCGGAGGAGGAACACGCGCTGGGCCTGCTGATGGTCGAGGTGATGCTGACCGCCGAAGGTGCGCAGTGCTGTTCGCTCGGGCCACGCATGCCACTGGCCGACATCCGCACCTCTGCCCTCACTGCCAGCGCCGACATCGTGGCGCTGTCCTTCAGTTCCGCCTTCCCGGTGCGCCAGGCCATTGCCGGCATCCGCACGCTGCGCGAAGCGCTGCCGCCGACAGTGGAACTGTGGGTCGGCGGTGCCGGTGCGCGCGACAAGCTGCGCAACGAAGCGGGCGTGCGCGTGATACGTGGCATCGGCGACGTCGGGCCCGCTGTCCGCGCCTGGCGGGACGCCCACGCCAGCCACTGAACCGGGACGACGGGAAACACGCGCTTTTCCGGCGATCCGCCGGCGTCCATCCATGATTGAATAGGCAGCTGCGTAGCGGCCGGCTTGCGTCGCGCATGCGCGGACCTCGCCACGCGGACGACGGAAGCGGGATGCGGCCACAAGCTGTCATCGGCCTGACTTCTGCTCGCGTAAAATGCTTTTTTCTTCAGGAGCCCTTCATGCTCTATCCCGAACTGTTCAAGTCACTCGAATCCGCCCGCTGGGACATGGCGAAAGACGTGCCCTGGGACAGTTTCGACGCCGCCCTGCTGTCCGACGAGCAGGCGATGACGATCAAGATGAACGCCATCACCGAATGGTCGGCGCTGCCGGCCACCGAAATGTTCCTGCGCGACAACCGCGACGATTCCGACTTCTCGGCCTTCATGTCGATCTGGTTCTACGAGGAACAGAAGCACTCGCTGGTGCTGATCGAATACCTGCGCCGCTTCCGCCCGGAACTGGCGCCGACCGAAGAGGAACTGCACGAGGTGCGCTTCGAGTTCGACCCGGCGCCGGCGCTGGAAACGCTGATGCTGCACTTCTGCGGCGAGGTGCGCCTGACCCAGTGGTACCGCCGCGCCTCCGAGTGGCATACCGAGCCGGTGATCAAGCACATCTACGACCTGCTGTCGCGCGACGAGGCGCGTCATGGCGGCGCCTATCTGAAGTACATGAAGCGGGCGATCGATCAGGCGGGCGACGCCGCGCGCGCCGCGTTCTCGAAGATCGGCATGCTGATGGCCGCCAGCGGCCGCGCCGGCAAGCCGATGCACCCGACCAATCTGCACGTGAGCAAGGCGCACTTCCCGCGCGACACCGTGCAGTCGCGCCTGCCCGATCCGGAGTGGCTGGAGCGCTGGCTGGACGAGCAGATCCGCTTCGACAAGGACTGCGAGGCACGCGTGATCGGCGGCATCCTGCGCAACCTCAGTTCGCTGTTCGGCGAAAGCTTCAAGACGGTGGGCGACCTGAACCGCTTCCGCAAGCAGTACGCCGGCGCCGCCTGATGCAGGGCGGCACGCCGGCCTTCGAAGCCAAGATCTGCTCGCCGGACGAGCTCACGGCGCGCCGCCGTGCGCTGCCGGGTCCGGTGGTGTTCACCAACGGCTGTTTCGACATCCTGCACCGCGGCCACGTCACCTGCCTGGCGCAGGCGCGTGCGCTCGGCGGCTCGCTCATCGTCGCGCTGAACACCGACGCGTCGGTGAAGCGCCAGGGCAAGGGCGAGGACCGTCCGGTCAATGCGCTGGAAGACCGCGCGGCGGTGATCGCCGCGCTGGGATCGGTCAGTCTGGTCACCTGGTTCGATGCCGACACGCCGCTCGACCTGATCAAGGCCTGCACGCCGGACGTGCTGGTCAAGGGTGGCGACTGGCCGGTCGAGCGCATCGTCGGTGCTACCGAGGTGCTGGCGCGCGGCGGCCGGGTCGAATCGATCGCCTTCGAACACGAGCGTTCGACCACCGCGCTGCTCCGTAAGATACGCAGCCTGTGACTGCACCGTTACGGTGCATCGGGTCATAACCCGGCGCTTGCCGAGACTGCGCTTATCATCGGGACGCATCGTCGCACTGCTTCCCGCCTGGTCATGATTCGATTCACCGCCCTCCCTGCCCTGCTGATCGGCGCCGCACTGATCTGCACCGCGGCTCACGCCGCACCGGACACCACGACCGATATCGAACAACGCGTACTCGCCTGTACCGGCTGCCACGGCGCCGAGGGCCGCGCCGCCGCCGACGGCTACTACCCACGCATCGCCGGCAAGCCGGCCGGCTATCTGTACAACCAGCTGCTGAACTTCCGCGACGGCCGTCGTCAGTACCCGCTGATGACCGGTCTGCTGCAGACGCTCAGCGACGACTACCTGCGTGAAATGGCCGGCCACTTCGCGGCACTCGAACTGCCCTACCCGCCCCCGGCGCGCAGCACGCCGAAGGCCGCGACACTGGCCCGCGGCGAGGCACTGGTGCGCGGCGGCGACGCGACGCGCGACATTCCCGCCTGCGAGAGCTGCCACGGCAACGCACTGACCGGCGTCGCCTCGGCGATACCCGGCCTGCTCGGTCTGCCGCGCGACTATCTGGCGGCCCAGCTCGCCGGCTGGAAGAGCGGCATCCGTCAGGCGCACGCGCCGGACTGCATGGCGCAGATCGTCCAGCGCATGAGCGCCGACGACATCCAGGCGGTTGCCCACTGGCTGTCGTCGCAAGCGGTCACCGGGGGCGGCAAGCCAGCCGCCCGTCTCGACAAGCCGCTGCCGATACGCTGTGGCGGTGTACAGGAAGGCGCGCGATGAAGCGTCTCCTGATCGCAGCGCTGCTGCTCGCCGCTTCGGCAGGCGTCTATCTCGCGCTGCAACCGGCAGCGGATCAGCCGGCCACCGACGCCGCGGGTGAAGACCGCGCTGCACAGGTCGCGCGCGGTGAATACCTCGCGCGCGCCGGCAACTGCATGGCCTGCCACACCGCGCCCGGCGGCACGCCCTGGGCCGGCGGCCGGGCGATGGACACGCCCTTCGGCACGATCTACACCAGCAACCTGACGCCGGACCCGACAACCGGGCTCGGACAATGGACGGCCGATGACTTCTGGAAGGCGCTGCACGAAGGGCGCGCACGCGACGGCCGCCTGCTCTATCCGGCCTTCCCCTACACCAGCTACACCCGCGTCAGGCGCGCCGATGCCGACGCGATCTGGGCCTGGCTGCAGACGCTGCCGCCGGTCGAACAGCCGAACCGGCCGCACGCGCTGCGCTTCCCCTACGACACGCAGGCGGCGCTGCTGGCGTGGCGGGCGCTCTATTTCAAGCCGGGCGTGTTCGTGGCCGACGCGACGAAGTCCGAGGACTGGAACCGCGGCGCCTATCTGGTGCAGGGTCTGGGTCACTGCAGCGCCTGCCACGCGCCGCGCAACGCACTCGGTGCGAGCAGCGATCCGGACGCGCTGGCCGGCGGACTGATGCCGGTGCAGAACTGGTACGCGCCATCGCTCACCTCGCCGCACGAAGCTGGCGTCGCCGACTGGGCAAAGGACGACATCGTGGCGCTGCTGCGCGACGGCGTGAGCGGCAACGCGACCGCCGCCGGGCCGATGGCCGAGGTGGTGTTCGGCAGCACGCAATACCTGTCGGCGGCCGATCTCGACGCGATGGCGGTCTATCTGAAGTCGCTGCCGGTGACGCAGTCGGTGAAGGCGGAGTCGATCGGCGTACTGGACGAACTGCGACGCGAGCGCGGTACTCAGCTCTACGGCGAGCACTGCGCCGACTGTCACGGCGAACGCGGCGAGGGCAAGCCGGGCATCTGGCCGGCGCTGGCAGGTAACCGCGCGGTGACGATGGACCCGCCGGCGAACACCGTGCGTATCGTGCTGGGCGGCGGCTACGCGCCCGCCACGCGCGGCAACCCACGTCCCTACGGCATGCCGCCCTTCGCCGCCGCGCTCAGCGACGATGAAGTGGCGCTGGTGGTGTCGCACATCCGCGGCAGCTGGGGCAACACCGCGGCGCCAGTCAGTTCGCTCGACGTGCAGAGACTGCGCGGCAACCTGCGCTGACGCCGATCGCTGAAGGTAAAAAGGGCGCCGCATGCGGCGCCCTTCGATTTGCCGCAACCGCCGTCGAGACTGCGGTTGGCGGACCGGCGATCAGAGGCCGCGCATCCGCCGACGCACCGACAGCGCGATCAGGCCGAGGCCGGACAGCATCAGCGCATAGGTTTCCGGTTCCGGCACGGCAGCGACCTGGTCGATCTGGAACGCCAGCATCTGCGAGAAGCCTGCGTTCAACGTCACGGTGTAGGCACCGACCGGCACGCCCAACGCCGCCAGATCCCACGTGTAGCGGAAGTAGTCGCTGACGCCACCGTTCAGCGTGCTGTCGACCAGCGTGCCGGCGATGGCCTGGCTGCCACCGTTGTAGCTCAGCGTCAGGCTGAAGGGCGTGCCGCCGAACTGGCCGTCGAAGTCGTTGATGATGCCCTGGAACACCAGCGCGGTCGCGCCGGCATCGATGGTGGTGTCGGTGAAGGTGAAAGTGGAGGCGCCGCCGTACAGGCCGAAACCGGCCGGGTAGTGGTCGCCGCTGACGCGGGTGAATATCGCGTCGCCCGAGCCGGCGGCATTCGAGCCGCTGCCGGCGACCAGTTCGTCGACCGTCAGCGCACCGCCGGTGCGGTTGCGGTTCAGTTCGTTCCAGCCATCGAAGGACAGCGACGCCGCCGGATCGACGAACTGCTCATGGGTGCCGTTGGCATGGGCGAAGGCGGATGCCGAGATCAGGACAACGCTGACGACGGAACGGACGAGGACTGACTGCTTCATTGAATCTATCTCCCGATGAACGAAGGTGTTTGCCCGGCCTGGCCTTCTGTCTTCGCTGGGAGGCAATTCGAGGTACTGGCTCCGGACCGGACCTGCCGCCGGATGCCAGAGTGAATTCCCGTCAACGCCCGGGCCATGCCCGTACGTTTATGAGAACGATTCTCATTTTATATAACAACGGCCCTTCGTCAAGCCTGTCGTCGATCGCCCGGCATGTCCGTTCCGGCGCGGGGCTGGAACGGACATGCTGTACTCAGGCGCTGACCGACAGCGTCGATCCGGTACTCGCCGTGCTGCTGTCGCCGGTGTATTCCTGCAGCATCTGAAGCACGCGCGCCAGCATGCGTTCGTCGCGCGCGGTCTCGTCCGGCGGCGGCGGACGACTGTCGGACGACGCGCCTGACGCGGCCTCTTCGGATTCGCGGAACGCCATCGCCTCCTGGAAGCTCACCTTGCCGTCGCCGTCGGTGTCCGCCTCGTCGAAGGACTCGACCAGCGCTGCCAGTTCGCTCGCCTCCGCGCTGCCCGATGCCTCGGCCTCTTCCGCCATCGCGCCCAGCTGCTCTACGCTCATGCCTTCGTCCTCGCCCGCCGGCGGCGGGGGCGGCGGCGGCGGACGGTTGCCCATCGCCTGGCCGACGCGCGACGCGCCGAAACTGTCCTCCAGCTGGTCGGCCACTTTCTGCAGCAGGCTGCCCAGTTCCTGCTCGGTCACCTTGCCGTCGCCGTCGCCGTCCATCGCGCCGAGCAGGTCCTCGGCCGAGGCACTGCTGCCGGTCGATTCCAGCGCCCCGGCCAGATCGCTGCTGTCGATATAGCCCTTGCCGCTGCTGTCCAGCATGGCGAAAACGTCCGCCGCCATCGCCGACGCATCCGGTTTCTGCGGCCGGTTGGCCTGCATTGCCGACTGCATCGCCGAGGCCATGCTGCTGCCCACACCCGATATGCTCATGTCCATGCTCCTGTGTGTATGAGAAATGCGGCCGCCGGCATCGGCAGCCACCGGTCACAGGGCAAGTTATCGGCCCGAAACGGCGCGCCAATCGGCCGTTTCGGGTAAAACCGCGTGAGCGTACGTAAAGGAAAAGGGCTGCGTTGCGCCGCCCTCTTTACACGGCGACACCGCGTCGCGTACCGCAGTGCCCCTTTCGTCATGCGCCGGCAAGTTTCGCCGCCGTCCGCATCGTGCGGAAGCGCCGATGGCCTTCACCGACGCGGCGGTCGACCGGCGCAGCGGCAAGCACTGCCGGCGGGCGACTGTGTAAAGACGCGTCAGTCCTCGGCCGGCAGCCGGATGTCGACGCTCAGGCCCCCGCCTTCGGCATTCGACGCGCGGATGTCTCCGCCATGCGCCTCGACGGCGCGCCGCGCGATCGACAGGCCAAGTCCGGCGCCGGCACTGCCGTCACGGCGTTCGCCGCGGAAAAAGGGATCGAAGATGCGCTCCAGTTCGCCGTCGGCGACGCCGCAACCGCCGTCGCTGATGCTGACGCGGGCGCGCCCATCGGCCCGGTCCAGCGCGATGTGCACCACCGAACCGGCCGGCGCGTACTTCACCGCGTTGCGCAGCACGTTGTCGAAGGTGCGGCGCAGCAGTTCGACCTGCCCCTTGACGACCGGCCCCGCGCCGTCGGTCGACAGCACGACCTCGACGTCGCGCGCAGCCGCCTCGAACCGCGCATCGCCGGCGACATCGTGCAGCAGGGCGTCGAGCGCCACCGGCTGCGGCAGCGTGTGCGCGGCGTCGTGCTCCAGCCGCGCCAGACCCAGCAGTTCGCCGACCAGGGTGTCCAGCCGCGCCGTCTCGCGTTCGACGCGCTCCAGCATCGCTTCGATCCGCGACGGATCCTGCCGCGCCAGACCGATGGCGGCACTCATCCGCGCGAGCGGCGAACGCAGTTCGTGCGACACGTCGTGCAGCAGCCGGCGCTGCGCGTCGACCAGCTGTTCGATGCGTGCCGCCATGCGGTCGAAACCGCGGCCGAGATCGGCGATCTCGTCGCGACGGCGGCCGATCCGTGCCGCCGTACGTACGCCCAGATCGCCGCCGGCCAGTGCATCGAACGCCTGGCTGAGGTGACGCACCGGGCGCGACAGATACCAGGCCAACGCGGCGCTGAAGGTGAGCGCGCCGATCAGCAGCGCGACCACTTCGAGGAAGGGCGGCGGCGGCAGTGGCAGTCCGCCAGCTGCCGACGGCGGTCGATCGCCGCGCGCAGCCGCCAGCACTTTCCACTGCGCGCCTTCGATGGACACGACCCGCGCAGTGTCCAGTCGTTGCGCGCTCACCGTACGTCCGAACAGCTCACTGCCATCTGGCCGCACAAGCAGTGGCAGTGGCACCTGCTGCGCACGCCAGATCTCAAGCAGCGCGACGGTCGCCGGCGGCCCCTGCTCGCGCAGCAGCACCTCGACCGTGTCGGCCATGAGCACCGATTGTGGCCGTGGCCCGCGGCCCTCCCGTGGCCAGATCAGCGACAGCGCCAGCGCCACCAGCAGCGCCGCCACCGCCAGCGCGGCGACGAAGGCGAAGAACAGCTTCCAGAACAGCCGGCCCACTAGGCGCGCACCAGCTGGTAGCCGACGCCCCGCACCGTCTGTATCAGCGGGCGACCGCCGCTGAGCGGCGCCAGCTTCTGCCGGATGGCGCTCACGTGCACATCGATGTTGCGGTCGTAAGGGCCCATCGGCCGGCCCAGCGCCTGCAGCGACAGCTCGGCTTTGGACACCACGCTGCCGGCGTTGCGCGCCAGCACTTCGAGCAGGCCGTATTCGGAACTGGTGAGGGTGAGCAGCGTGTTGCCGTACTCGGCGCAGCGCCGCTGCGGCCACACGGCCAGCGCGCCGACGACGATGGCGTCGTCGCTGGCCGCCTGCGCGCGCGCGCCGCCGATGCGCCGCAGAATCGCGCGCAGCCGCGCCACCAGTTCGCGCGGCGTGCATGGCTTCTGCACGTAGTCGTCGGCGCCCAGTTCGAGCGCGAGCACGCAGTCGATATCGTCGCCACGCGCGGTGAGCATCAGCACCGGCACGCCGGAGAAGGCGCGCAGCCGGCGCAGCACTTCGATGCCGGACACGCGCGGCATCATCACGTCGAGCACGACGATGGCGAAGTCGCCCTGGCGCAGCAGCGTCAGACCGCTTTCTCCATCGGCCGCGCGCTCGACCGCGTACCCTTCATTGGCGATGTACTCGCCGAGCATCGCACTGAGCTCGGCGTCGTCGTCGATCAGCAGAACCCTGTTTGCGTCGGCCGTCATCGGCATGCCTCACCTGTATTCGATGACGGCGATGATAAGCGCCGGAGACTGCTGCGATGGGCGGGATACCGCCCGCGCCACGGTTCATTTCCGCGCCGAGCGCGAGACGATGACACAAATGGAAAAGGCGGACCTCAGCCCGCCCTTCCCGGCGCCGTGGCAACCAGGCCTTCAGGCCGCCTTCTTCACCTGCTTCTGGTACAGGAACTCGAGCAGCGCGGCGCGGTACTCGACGAAGTCGGCGTCATGCGCGAGCTTCAGCCGGTCGCGCGGGCGCGCCAGCTTCACGTCGAGGATTTCGCCTATGGTGGCGGCCGGACCGTTGGTCATCATGACGATGCGGTCGGACAGCAGCACGGCTTCATCGACGTCGTGCGTCACCATCACCACGGTGGCGCCGGTCTTTTCCATCACGCCATTCAGCTCGTCCTGCAGGCTGGCGCGGGTCAGCGCGTCGAGCGCACCGAAGGGCTCGTCCATCAGCAGGATCTTCGGCTCCATCGCGAAGGCACGGGCGATGCCGACGCGCTGCTTCATGCCGCCGGAAATCTCGTGCGGATACTTATGCAGCGCGTGGGTCATGTGCACCATGTCCAGGGCCGCCTCGGCACGCGCCTTCAGCTTGATCTTGCCTTCCTTCTTGCCGAACACGCGCTCGACCGCGAGCAGCACGTTCTCGAAGCAGGTGAGCCAGGGCAGCAGCGAGTGGTTCTGGAACACCACGGCGCGCTCCGGCCCCGGACCGGCGATCTCGCGGCCGTCGCAGATCAGGTTGCCGGAGGTGGGCAGGGTCAGGCCGGCGATCAGGTTCAGCAGCGTGGACTTGCCGCAGCCGGAGTGGCCGATCAGCGTGACGAACTCGCCTTCGGCAATGGTGAGGTCGATGTCGCGCAGCGCGACGAACTTGCCCTTCTTGGTATCGAAGGTCATGCCTGCGTTCTCGACTTTCACGATGGTCTTGCTCATGGTGGTCTCCTCGCGGGCCGGTGCGTGGCACCGGCCGCCTCAGTTCAATGCAATCGTTTGGACGGGATCAGCTGTTGCCGTACGAGAAGCGGCGGGCGAGCAGCAGCAGCGCCTGTTCGAGCAGCAGGCCGACGATGCCGATGACGAAGATGGCGATGATGATGTGCTCCACCTTCAGGTTGTTCCACTCGTCCCACACCCAGAAACCGATGCCCACGCCGCCGGTCAGCATTTCGGCGGCAACGATGACCAGCCAGGCGGTGCCGATGGACAGGCGGATGCCGGTCAGCATGTAGGGCAGCACCGACGGGAACAGGATCTTGGTGACGATCTTCCACTCGTCGAGGTCGAGCACGCGGGCCACGTTCATGTAGTCCTGCGGCACGCGCTGCACGCCGACCGCGGTGTTGATGATCATCGGCCAGATCGAACAGATGAAGATGGTCCAGGTCGCCGCCGGGTCCGCCTGCTTGAACACCAGCAGGCCGATCGGCAGCCAGGCCAGCGGACTGACCGGGCGCAGCAGCGAAATGACCGGATCGAACATCGCGTTCATGAAGGCGAAGCGGCCGATGATGAAGCCGAGCGGAATGCCCACCAGCGCCGCGAAGCCGAAGCCGATGCCGACGCGCTGCAGCGAGGACAGCACGTTCCAGCCTATGCCCATGTCGTTGGGGCCGTTGTTGTAGAAGGGATCGGCGAACAGCACTTTGGCCGCGTCCCATACGGCGAGCGGACCCGGAATGCTGCCGCCCTTGGCCGCCAGCAGCGCCCATACGGCAACCAGCAGCGCCATGCCGGCGATCGGTGGGAACACCGCCTTGAACACCGCGAGCAGGATTTCGGAGATCGGCGTGCGCGGCTCGCGCGGCGCGGCCTTCGCGACCGGCGCAGCCGCTTCGTTGGCGGCCGGAGCCGGCACCGCGGACGGGGTGGCATGCATGGACACGACCTTGTCTGATGTGAGGGTTGCTGCACTCATGACGGATTCCTTTCAGTACCGGTCGGCGCGGAGCAGGCCCCGCGCCGGGAACATTACGCGGCGTTGATCTTGAAGCTGCCGGCGTACTTCTTCGGGTCCTTGCCGTCCCACACGACGCCGTCGATCAGCTTGTGCGTCCGCATGTCGCTCTTCGGCAGCGACACGCCGACCGCGGTGGCGGCCTGCTTGTAGATGTCGGTGCGGTTGATCGCCTTGGCCACCGCCAGGTAGTCGGGGTCGGTCTTGATCAGGCCCCAGCGCTTGTGCTGGGTCAGGAACCACATGCCGTCCGACAGGTAGGGGAAGTTCACCGCGCCGTCATTGAAGAATTTCATCGCGTTCTTGTCGTCCCAGCTCTTGCCCAGACCATTGGAATAGCGGCCCAGCATGCGTTCCAGGATGACGTCCATGTCGGTGTTGATGTAGGACTTGGCGGCCACCGTTTCGGCGGTCTTGCGACGGTTGGCGAGCGAGGCGTCGATCCAGCGCGACGCTTCGAGCACGGCCGAGGTCATCGCACGCGCGGTGTTCGGGTACTTGCTCACCCACTCCGCCGTCGTGCCCAGCACCTTTTCCGGGTGATCGACCCAGATGTCCTGGGTGGTGACCGCGGTGAAGCCGATCTTGTCGATGATGGCGCGGTTGTTCCACGGCTCGCCGACGCAGAAGCCGTCCATGTTGCCGACCCGCATATTGGCCACCATCTGCGGAGGCGGCACGGTGATCACCTTGACGTCCTTCATCGGGTTGATGCCATTGGCCGCCAGCCAGTAGTACAGCCACATCGCGTGGGTGCCGGTCGGGAAGGTCTGGGCGAAGGTGTATTCACCCGGCTTGGCCGCGATCAGCTTCTGCAGGCTGGCGCCGTCGGTCACACCCTGGTCCTTCAGCTTGTTGGCGAGCGTGATGGCCTGACCGTTGTTGTTCAGCGTCATCAGGTTGGCCATGTCCTTCTTCGGACCGCCAACGCCCAGATGCACGCCGTAGATCAGGCCGTACAGCACGTGCGCGGCATCCAGTTCGCCATTCACCAGCTTGTCGCGCACCGCAGCCCACGACGCTTCCTTCGACGGGATGATCTTGATGCCGTACTTCTCGTCGAACTTCTCCACCGCCGCCATCACGACGCTGGAACAGTCGGTCAGCGGGATGAAGCCGATGCGCACTTCCTTCTTCTCGGGGGCGTCGGAACCGGCGGCCCAGGCCGCCGAACGCACGCCAGGGGGGACCATGCTCATCAGCGAAGCTCCCACACCGAGTGCGGCGCCCTGCTTGAGAAAGCTGCGGCGCGTCGCGCTGGTGTCAATGACGCTGTCTGCCTGCTTCGGATGCTCAGCCATCGTGTTCTCCGTAGTTTCATGATCGATTCCAGAATGAAAAAAGGGTGTGCATCCGCGGCTGAGAAGCCGACCGGATGGACACCCTTGTCCCTTATGGAGGCTTCTCGCCTCGCTGGCCGCAACCACGTTGTTGCGCCTTGAACGGTGATAAGCACGGGGCGTGCCAACCCTGAAAATCAAGAACAAACACGTTTTTTTTCAATGGCTTGAAAGCCAAACCGAAAACTGGACACGAAGGTGCGGTCCGATACGACCGCACTTGTGCGGTGCGACAGCAGCGTGCGTACGCACCATGTCGAACCGGCGCATGCATGCCGAGGGCGTGACGCCATCCGCCGTCGGCCTACTCGCGAGGGTGCGCGGCAATGGCGGATGGCCCATGCACGGCGCAGCGATACGCCGCGCCGACGGAAAGGTCTGCAAAGGGAAGAAGGAAGGGCTCAGCCGGTCAGCCGAGCAGGCGTGCGGTGGCGATGAAGTCTTCGGACACGGCGGCGATGGTCTTGCCGCGCTCCATCGCGAGTTTGCGCAGCGTGTGATAGGCGGCGTCCTCGTCGATACCCCGCAACTTCATCAGGATGCCCTTGGCGCGGTCGACCGAAATGCGCTCGCTCAGCTTCTGCCGCGCCTCGTCGCGCGAGCGGCGCAGTTCCTGGTGCTCTTCGAAACGGGCCAGCGCCACATCGATCACCGGCTTGATGCGCTTCGGCTCCAGGCCATCGACCACATAGGCCGAAACGCCTGCCTTCATCGCGCGGCGTATGGTCTTGCTGTCCGAATCATTGGCGAACACCACGACCGGGCGCGGCATTTCGCGGTCCATCGCCGCCATGTTCTCCAGCGTGTCGCGCGACGGCGAATCGGTCTGGATCAGGATGACGTCCGGCTTGATTTCCTCGACCTTCATGTGCAGGTCGTAGGCGCTCGACAGTACCGCGGCCACCTGGTAACCGGCGCAGGCGAGCCCGGCGCAGATTTCAGCGGCGCGCTTGCGCGATTCGTCTACCACCAGGACATTGAGAACGGCCATTGTTCAGTCAGGAAAGGAATTCCGGACCAGGGCGATGCAATCGCCGTGCCAAGCTCCGCCCGGCGCGCCGCAAATCAAGCTGCGACAAGGACTTGCGCGCGGGCCTCAATCGAGGTCGATCACCATCAGCGACACGTCGTCGTGCGCCAGCGCCCCGTCCAGATGCATGGCGAGTGCGGCGCGCACCGCATCGTGGCGCCGAGCCGGCGCATTGTCGTGCAGCACCTGCTCGAACCGCTGCTGGCCGAAGGCGTCACCGCCGATGCCCAGCGCCTCGACCAGTCCATCCGAACACAGCACCAGCTGGTCGCCGGGCGTCCAGGTGAAGCGCTGCGGCGGCACGTCCATCGCGTCGTCGACGTCGATGCCGAGCGGCAGATTGGCCGACGCGAAGCGCTCGATCACCGCACCACTGCGATCCAGCCACAGCACCTCGGGCGTACCGCCCACCCAGACCTCGCCCTCACCGGCGTCCAGACGCACCATGGTGGCCGCGACGAAACGACCGACCGGCAGCGTAGACATCAGGTGGCGATTGATTTCGCTGGCCATCAGGCCGAGCGACAGGTTCTTCTTGGCCATGCCGAAGAACACCTGCAGCACTGGCAGCACGCTGATCGCTGCCGCCAGGCCGTGGCCGGTCGCGTCCGCCAGCAGCGCATAGAGTGCACCGGACGGCGAATGCGACACCGCGACGATATCACCCGAGAACTGTGCGGTCGGTGTGACCGAGTAGCGCACACGACGATCGTCGACCGCCTTGCCCTGCACCTGACGCTCGATCACGTGTCGCGCGAACTCGATTTCCTCCTCCTGTTCGGCGCGGTAGTTCGCCATGCTGGCGTGCATGACGATCTGGCGCGCGCAGTTGGCGAGTTTGGCGGTCAGGATGGCGAAATTGATCGGCTTGGTCAGGTAGTCGTCGGCGCCGGCTTCAAGGCCGGCAATCATGTCGGCGTCGTCGGAGCGGGCGGACAGCAGCAGTATCGGCAGGAAAGTGTCGGCCGCCAGCCGGCGCAGCTCGCGCGTCGCCTCCAGTCCGTCCATGCCGGGCATCACCACGTCCATCAGCACGACGTCGGGGCGGTAGGCCCGGTAGGCCTGCACCGCACCGGCACCGTCCGAGGCTTCGATGCAGCGGTGGCCGAGCCGGCGCACCAGCGCGCTGACGGTCGCCCGGCCGACCAGGGTGTCGTCGACCACCAGCACCGTCATCTGCCGCAACGGCGCGGCAGCCTGCTGTGCCGTTGCTGGTTGCGCCATGCCGACTGCAGTCATGGCAGTTCCACCGTTGCCGTGACCACGTTGCCGCAGCCCTTGTATTCGAGGCTGCGGAAGCACAACTGCCGCGCCATCGCGATGCCGCGACCGTTCGGGTCGAAGGCGCGCCCGGGGTCGAAGTCGAGATAGCGCGCGAAATCGAAGCCCGCGCCGTCGTCGCTCACTGTGTAGCGTACGGCCTCGTCGCTGCATTCGATCTGCAGACGCGCACGCCGTCCGGCGTACTCCGGCAGCCGCAGACGCCGTTCGACCTCTTCCTGCCAGCAATCTTCCAGCCGCAGCCGCGATTTCTCGGCATAGCTGATGCCGAGATTGCCGTGCTCGACGGCGTTGATCATGAGTTCGCTCAGGCCCATCACGATGTTCTCGGGCTCGGGCGCTACCAGCGAGGCCAGCGAGGCCAGCTCGGTCGCCTGACCCAGCGTGCTGAACTCGAAGTCGGCGCGGCGCAGCGCACCCATGGCGCGACGCATGCCCTCGGCCTGCAACTGTATTTCGCGGGTGCGGTGCGCCTCTTCCAGCGCCGATTTGACGATGGCCAACAGCGCATCCGGTTCGTAGGGCTTGGTGAGGTAGTAGCGGGCACCAGCCTGCAAGCCCTCGCGCACCTGGTCGGGCGTCGCGGCGGCGGTCTGCATGATGACCGGCAGGCCGCTCAGGCGCGGCGTGCGGCGCACGCGCCGCAGCAGTTCCATGCCATCGAGTCGCGGCATCATGCGGTCGAGCACCAGCAGGTCGAAATCGATCTCGGCATTGTCGAGGTATTCCCAGGCCTCGACACCGTCGCGCGCCATGGTCAGCTCGTAACCCTGTCCGTCGAGGTACTCGCCGATGATTTCGAGGTTGAAGGGCTCGTCATCGACGACCAGAAGTCTGACCGGGGCCGACATGCTCACCATAGGGTAGTGCTCCGCGTTGTGGGCGAGCGGCGGGCCTTGGAGTCCGTCGCCCCCCGCTCATCGCAAGCTGTAACGGCAACGTAACCGACGGCTTGAGCGCGCTCAACTGGCCAGCGCAGAGCGCGCCACCTCGGCCATCACCGCCTGTACGCGCGGGTCCTCGCCGACCGCGGTGGCGAGGTCGATGCGCAGCGACGGATGACGGGCGCGCGCCGCGTCGAGCTGCGCCGGCAGGTCGCGCCGCACATGCCCGCTCTGCGCGATGAACATCGGCAGCACGGCAATGCGCGTGACGCCGACCGCGGCGAGCCGGTCGCACGCCTGCTCCAGCGTCGGTTCGAGGAATTCGAGAAAGGCCAGCTCGACCTGCGGTGCACCGTCGCCGGCTGCCACCTGCGCCGCCACTTCGCGCAGCGGGCGCGCCCATTCCGGATCGCGCGATCCGTGTCCAAACAGGATGAGGCCGTGATTCAAGACATGTTCTCCGTTGCGCTGCGGCAGAATTGCAAACACTGCAGCATATAAAATCCGTCCGTCGCCCGATTGCGAGAAACGCCCATGCAGGTAATGATCGTCGAAGACCAGCCGCTCGTCGTGGAAGGCCTGCGCAGCGTGCTGACCGAAATCGACAGCGAGCCGGACATCCGCTGCGCCCTGCTGGCCTCGCGCGCACTGACCATGCTGCGCGGCGGCCTGCGTCCCGATCTGGTCATGCTCGACCTGAACCTGCCGGACGCCGAAGGCACGACCTTGCTGACGCAACTGCGCAGCGAATTCCCGGACGTGCCGGTGGTGGTCATTTCGGCGCAGGACGACCGGCACACCATCACCGACGCCATCGACCAGGGTGCGATGGGTTTCATCTCCAAAAGTTCGACCACTTCGGTGCTGGTCAGCGCGCTGCAGCTGGTACTCAAGGGCGGCATCTACGTGCCGCAGCAGGTGCTCGACGACGCCATCCACCCGCAGCCGCCGTGACCGACGATACAGGACCTCGCCGACATCGGCCTGACGCCGCGCCAGATACAGGTGCTCGGGCTGATGATCGAAGGCATGCCGAACAAGCTGATCTGCCGCGAACTGGGCATTTCGGACGGCACAGCCAAGACCCACATTTCGACCATCCTGCGTCTGCTCGGGGTGAAGAACCGCACGCAGGCGGTGTTCGCGCTGTCGCAGATGGGCATACGCCTGCCGCGACGGCCGCCGAAGACCCAGGCCTGACGTGCCCGGGCGGCGTCAGGCGTCCTCGGCGGCGTCGAGCAGGCCGCCGATGACCGCGTCGAGCACCACCGGTCGCACCGGTTTGGCGACCAGCGGAATGCCGTGCGCCTCCAGTTCGATCTCGAGCTCACGCGTGGCCGCCAGTCCGGTCATGATCAGCGCCGGAATGTGCTCGCCCAGTTCACGCCGCAGCGACAGCACCGCCGACAGACCATCCAGACCGTCTCCGAGCTGGTAGTCGCTGATGATGAAATCGGGCGCGCCTGCCTGACGCAGCTGGCGCAGCACGAAGTCGGGCGAGGTGCCCGACACCACGTCGATGCCGACCGACGCCAGCAGTGACTGCAGCGACTGCAGGATGGCCGGATCGTCGTCGATCAGTGCGACGCGACGGTTGGCCAGCCGCCGCAGGCCCTGCAGTTCATCCTCGACCTCCGCCGGCACGAAGGCGTGCACGCGCGGCACGGTCACGCTGAAGTTCGAACCGCGCCCGGGGCGCGAACGCACCGCCAGCGCATGGCCGAGCAGCGTGCACAACCGGCGCACGATGGCGAGCCCCAGTCCCATGCCGCGGCCACCGCTCCCCGGGTCGGTGCCGGGCAGGCGCACGAACTCGTCGAACACGTCGTCGATGCGCTCCGGCGGAATGCCCTGGCCGCTGTCGCGTACCTCGATGCGCAGCACCTCGTTGCCGAGCCAGCGCACGCCGACGAACACGGCACCCTGTGCGGTATAGCGCAGCGCGTTCGACACCAGATTGGCGAGCACGCGTTCGAGCAGCAGCGGGTCGGAACGGCACCAGGCGCGCGTCGGATACAGTTCGAAGCGCAGGCCCTTCTCCGCCGCCTGTGCCTCGAAGGTGAGGCGCAGGCTTTCGAACACGCGCCCGAGCGGAAAGTCAGTGATGCGCGGCTGGGTGGCGCCGGATTCCAGCCGGGCGACGTCGAGCAGCACGTCGCGCATGTTCTCCAGCTTCATCGACGAGCGCTCGAGCCGGGTCAGCAGACCGCTGCTTTCGTCGTCGCGCAGGCGCAGCTTCAGCGTACGGATGTCCAGGCCCATCGCCATCAGCGGCTGGCTCAAGTCGTGCAGCAGCGCATCGACGAACTGGGTCTTGGCCCGGCTCGCCTGCTCGGCCCTCTCCTTCTGCTGCTGCAACTGAGCGGTCGCATCGAGCACCCGCTGTTCGAGGTCGGCCCGTGCCCCGCTGAGCGTGACGGCCATCCGGTTGATGCCATCCTCCAGCACCTGCATGATGCCGCGCGCACCGGTGCGCGCCCGCGCCGAGAAGTCGCCCTGTTCGATGCGGCGCACGGTGTCGGCCAGCGCGCGCACCGGCGCGGTGGCGCCGTCGGACAGGATGCGCGCGAACAGGCCCGCCAGCAGCAGCCCACCGGCAGTGATCAGCGCCGCACTGACGATCAGTTCGCGTCGCGCCTGCGCACTGCCCAGCCGCGACACCTGCACCACGACCACGCCGAGCCGGCTGACCGCGGGCGCCGCGTCACCGTCGTCGAACAGCGGGTCGGGTCGCGCCTGCACGCTGAACACGGGCGCGGCGAACAGATGGTAATCGTCGGTACTTTCGAGCAGCGCCGGCGCACCGAGGCCATCGGTCACGCTGCGTTCCGGCATGCGCGTGCGCCCGGCCCGCGCCAGCACCACGTGGTCGCGGTCGAACACGACCAGCCCGTCGACATCGCGCTCGCGCAGCGACGCGTCGGCGATCGATTGCAGGATGTCGATGTTGCCGGCGAACAGACCGTACTCGGAGGCCGGCGCCAGGCTGGCGGTCAGCAGCATGGCGCGGTCGATCAGCGCGCGTTCGATGTCGGCGATGCGGGTGGACGTGAAATGGACGGCGAGCGCCAGCGCGATCGCCACCGATGGCAGCAGCGCAGCCACCAGCACGCGGCTGCGGAATCCGAGTCGATTGAGTCCGAACCGACTCCGCACCCCGCCTCCTTGCGTAGACCGCCTGTTTATCCGGCGATCATGATACGGGATCGCAGCGGTCGCTTCAGAACCAGCTGGAGCGCAACGTCAGCATGGTCTGCCGGGCGACGCGGTTGAACGGCACGCGTGCGCCCTGATCGTCGTTGAAGGTTTCGTAGCCCGGACCGATGTCGGTCACCGCCAGTGCAGCCTCCCACGTCATGTTGCCGCTGCGGAATTTCTTCGCTACCCGCGCATCCATCGTCTGATAGGCACGCACGCGCTTGCTGCCGTTCAGGTAGTGCGCCGAATTGACGCCGAACAGCGTCGCGGCGATCGACCAGTCGTGACTGAACTGCTCCATCCAGGTCAGCGACCAGGACGACGTCGGAATCGTATCCGAATAGCAGGTCTGCCCCGGGTCGCACACCGGTTCGGAACTGATGCGCGGGATCGCGTGCGACCACCAGATCTCGCGACCGTCGCCACGATAGCGGTACTGGTACTCGATACCGGTGATCTGCGCGCCCGGGCCCTCGATGTAGGTCCGCCCGCGTTCGAGGTAATCCGGATCCTCGTAGCGCGTTTCGGTGATCAGATGATTGAAGCGCTCGTGGAACACGCGCACGTCCAGCGTGGACGATCCGAACTGCCCGACGTAGCCCAGTTCCGCCGAATCGAGCCGTTCGGGCTGCAGCCCCGGGGTGCCGACATAGGTGCGAATGACGCGGCCGGCAAACTGCGGCGGCAGGAAGGGAATGAGTTGCGGATAGATGAAGCGCGAATCGCCGCGTGCCTCGATCAGCGCCGGCTGGCGGAAGGCGCGGCTCACACCGGCCTTGATCGCATGCTGCGGCGTCACGTGCAGCGTGGCGAACACGCGCGGCGACGCCTGCGGGCTCTGGTTCTGGAAACGCTCGATCATGTTGCCGAAGTTGAAGGTCCAGTACTCGTTCGGCCGCCATTCGGCATTGGCGGACACGCGGAACAGACCTTGAGACTCGCGCCCGGTAACGAAGAACATGCGATCCGAGCGCAGTTCGTCGCGACGGAATTCGGCACCCAGCGCCAGCCGCCAGTCGCTGACTGGCACGAACTGGTATTGCAAATCGAGGTTCTGGCGGGTCGCGGTACGGTTGTAATCGATCGGCAGACGCAGCGGGCCAAGCACGCCGAACCACTCTTCGCGTCCCCTGTCCTCATTGTGGTAGTAGCCGACCGACCACTCGTGATCGGTCGCCACGATGCGGCGGAAGCGCAGATGGGCAAACCAGTTGTCGGTGCGCACATCGCGGAACCCGTTGGCGTTGTCGGTATTTCCGGTCGCACCGAACGGATAGCCAACGCCGCGATAGCCGCTGCTCTGTCCTGCCATCAGGCTGATCTCGTCGGAGCCGTTCAGCGCCAGGTCGGCGCGCAGCGTCGACGCGTTCAGTCGCGCATCGTCGTTGCGGTGTTCGAAACCTTCGTCGCCCATGGTGCGCGCATTGATGGCGACGCTGAGCGGGCCGAAACTGCGGCGCATACGCGCCGACAGGTCGGACACATTGCGGCTGCCGCCGGTCAGGGCCACGCTGGCCGCCGGGCCGTCGATGCTGGAACGGGTGACGATATTGACCACGCCCGCCACCGCGTTCGATCCATAGGTGGCCGCATTCGAACCACGCACGACCTCGATGCGCTCGATCTCGTCCATCGTCAGCGGCAGCGCATCCCAGTCCACATAGCCGTACAGATAGGGCGAATAGACCGAGCGGCCGTCGATCAGTACCTGCATCCGGTTCGGATTCAGCGTGCCGAGGCCGTGATAGAACAGCGCCGGCGAATGCCCGGTGTCACTCATCACGTTCATGCCCGGCACCAGACGCAACAGTTGCGGCAGGCGGCGATAGCCGAGGCGCTCGATATCCTCGCGGGTGAACAACGTGACCGCACCCGGCGCGTCGTCGATGCGCTGCGGCATGCGGGTCATCGACAGCACGACCGGCAGGTCGTCGTCGAGGAAGGGCGATTCCGGCTCGTCCTGCGCCCGCGCGTCGGACATCGCCAACGCGAGCGGAAACAGGCAGAGGGCGAGATGGCGGCGGGCGTAACGACCTTTTGGCTGTGCGGACATATGCGGCTGGACAGGCGATTCTTGTTCGGTGACTTCTTGGCGGGCCGAGCCTCGCTTGGCGCGGATTATCCGTGCAAACCGCCCCGACCGACAGCCTCCGGGACTGTCGTGCTCAGCCGACGATCAGCAGATGCACGCGGTAGGGGCCATGGGCGCCAAGCACGATGGTCTGTTCGATATCGGCCGTGCGCGACGGTCCTGAAACGAAATTGACCGCCCGCGGCCAGGCTGACAGTTCGCGCCGTGCCTCGGCCCAGGCGGCTTCCATGTCGGCGACGATGTGCTGGCGCGGAACCACCGCGATATGCGTTTCCGGCAGCAGACTGTTGACGGCCGGCGACTGCGGCCCGGAACAGAGCATCAGCGTGCCGGTTTCGGCGATGGCGCGGAAGCAGCCGGTGACGCCGACCAGATCGTCGCCGGTCGCCGCCCCGACGCGCGCCTCCAGACCGGCGCCGGCCCAGTCCAGCGCGGCCAGCGCCGGGACGACGACCACCGTCGTCGGTAGCCCGTGCCCGCGCAGCCAGTCGGCGCAGTGCGCAGGCACTTCGGCTTCGGTGGCGCAGCGGTCCACGCTGGAAATCATCGCCCGTGCGCGCTCGATGAAACGATCGAGCAAGGCATCCGCAGCGGCGCGCGGCCCGGTCTGCCGGAGCGCCAGCGTTGCCTCGACGCGCTCGCGTGCGGCCAAGGTCGTGCTGTCCGTGCGGCCCAATTGACGGCGCAGGCGACCGAGGATGTCGTCGCGCACGCTCATTGCCCGCCTCCGCGCCGGCGCTCGGCGTAGAGCTCACGGAAGGTCTTCGCCGCCGGCGCCGGAAAGTCGCGCTGCGCGGTCCAGCCCGGCGCGACACCCATCACCTGTATGCGGTCGCGGCCATCGGCCAGCCAGCGCAGATAGCGAACGGCGACGCGGGTGCCTAGCGCGTACAGCGTCGGTCGCGCCGCGACCCAGGCCCACAGCTTGGTGGCGATGCGCTCCGACCAGGGCCGCAGGCCGCGCTCGACCTGCTTCTCGCGCAGCGTGCGCATCAGCTCCGGCAGCGGAATCGACACCGGGCAGACGACGCCGCACTGGTTGCACAGCGTCGCCGCGTGCGGCAGGTCCATCGCCTTGTCCAGCCCCTGGTAGAGCGGCGTCAGTACCGAACCCATGGGCCCGGGATAGACCCAGCCATAGGAATGACCGCCTATCGTCTGGTACACCGGGCAATGGTTCATGCAGGCGCCGCAGCGTATGCAGCGCAACATGGCTTCGAATTCGCTGCCCAGCAGATCAGCGCGACCGCCATCGACCAGCACGAAATACATGTGCTCCGGACCGTCTGCATCGCCGGCCTGCTTCGGGCCGGTCAGCATCGACACGTAGTTGGTGATGGCCTGGCCGGTGGCCGAACGCGGCAGGATGCGCAGCAGCGTGGCCAGATCCTCCAGCGTCGGAATCACCTTCTCGATGCCGGTCAGCGCGACATGCGCGCGCGGCAGCGTGGTGCACAGCCGGCCGTTACCCTCGTTGGTGACGATGGCGACCGAGCCGGTTTCGGCGACCAGGAAGTTGCCACCGGACAGGCCCATGTCGGCGCCGAGGAATTCCGGCCGCAGCACCGCCCGCGCCTCGTGAGTCAGCTCTTCGATATCGGTCTTGGGCGCGGTGCCATGCACGCGCGCGAACAGTTCGGACACCTGCTCCTTCGACTTGTGGATCACCGGCATGATGATGTGCGACGGTGGCTCGTTGTCGTTGATCTGCAGGATGTACTCGCCGAGGTCGGTCTCGACCGGGCGAATGCCGGCAGCCTCGAGCGCGGCGTTCAGCCCCGCCTCTTCCGACACCATGGACTTGGATTTCACCACCGTACGCACGCCGTGACGGCGCGCGATGTCGATGATCAGTTCGCAGGCGTGGTCGCCGTCGCGCGCCCACAGCACGGTGGCGCCGCGCTCGATCGCCTTCTGTTCGAAACGCTCCAGCCAGACGTCGAGATCGCGCAGCACCGAGGCGCGGATTTCGGTGGCGCGTGCGCGCACCGCGTCGAAATCGGGGAAGGCGGCCACGGCCGCGGCACGCGACGCCGCATTGCGGCCGCGCGTGCGTTTCAGGTTGCGCTGCAGTTCCGGGTCGTCGAGCCGCTGACGCACCCGCGACACGAAGTGCATCGAGCGAACTTCCATGTCAGCCCTGGCCCCCGACGTCGCCGGCGAGCAGTTCGGCGATGTGGATCACCTGCGTCAGTTCGTCGCCATTGCGACGCAGCCGGCCTTCGATATTCATCATGCAGCCGAGGTCGCCGAGCGCCACCGCGTAGGCACCGCTGCCCCGGATCGCGTCGCACTTGCGCTGCACGATGGCGCCGGAAATGTCCGGATACTTGACCGAGAAGAGGCCGCCGAAGCCGCAGCACTCCTCGCATTCGCGCATTTCGATCCGCTTGACGCCGGGCATGCGGTCGAGCAGCGTGCGCGGCTGCTGCTTCACGCCCAGTTCACGCAGGCCGGAACAGCTGTCGTGATAGGTGACCGAACCGCTGAAATCGCCCGGCACCTCGGTCACGCCGGCGACATCGACCAGGAACTGCGTCAGTTCGAAGGTTTTCGCTGCCAGCGCCTCGGCGCGCGCCCGCCACTCGGGCTCGTTGGCAAACAGGTCGGGATAGTGCGTGCGCACCGTGCCGGCACAGGAACCGGACGGCGCGACGATATAAGGGAAGCGCTCGAACTCGCCGATGAACTTGCGCGCCAGCGCGCGCGCCGCCGCGGTATCGCCCGAGTTGTAGCCGGGCTGTCCGCAACAGGTCTGCGCCTCCGGCACGACGGCGACGTAACCGGCCGCCTCGATCAGCTTCAGCGCCGAGAAGGCGATTGACGGCCGCATCAGGTCGACCAGGCAGGTGACGAAGAGAGCGACCTCGCCGCGACTGCCCGGAGCGACCATGAGCTCAGCCCTGACGGGCGCCCTGCTGGGCCACTTGCTCGACCCAGCGGCGGATGCGGTTCGCGTCGCCGATGCGGGTGAGCCGGCCCCAGGAATCGAGCAGCACGATCACCACCGGCTTCTGGTTCATCCAGGCCTGCATCACCAGACACTTGCCCGCCTCGTTGGTGAAACCGGTCTTCTGCAGACCGATTTCCCACTCGGGGTTCGACACCAGCGCGTTGGTGTTGTTGAAATGCACCATGCGGCCATTGACGGCGAAGTAGCCGTCGCGCGTGGTCGAGAACTCGCGGATCAGCGGATAGCTGGCCGAAGCCGCCACCATCTTCGCCAGATCGCGCGCCGACGACACATTGCGCGGATTCAGACCGGTGCTGTCGAAGAACTGCGTGTCAGCCAGGCCGAGGTCGTGCGCCTTGCGGTTCATCGCTGCGATGAAGGCCGCGTGGCCGCCCGGGTAGTAGCGCGACAGTGCCGACGAGGCGCGGTTTTCCGACGACATCAACGCCAGATGCAGCATTTCCTCGCGCGTCAGCCGGGTACCGATGGCCAGGCGCGAACGGGTGCCCTTGAGCTGGTCGATGTCCTCCTCGCTCACCTCGAGCACCTCGTCCAGCGCCGGTTTGGCGTCCAGCGCCACCATCGCGGTCATCAGCTTGGTGATCGAGGCGATCGGCACGATGGCCGACGAATTGCGTTCGAACAGCACCTCGCCCGAGCTCTGGTCCTGGACCAGCACGGCGGTCGACTTGACGTTCGGCAGGCCGAGCGCATCCATGTCGGGCACGGCGGCCTCGCGCGGCACTGCCGCGACGGACTTGCGGGAGGTCTTCTTGATGCTCGCCTGCTTGATGCGCGCAGACTTGGAAGATTTGGCGACCTTGACCGATTTCTTGCCGGCCTTGGCCTGGGTGGTCGTCTTGCCGGACGCGGCTTCGACGGTGGGTGCGACGACGAAACTCAGCGCCATCGCGGTGCAGCTGACCATCAGGTACTTCAGGAACATGCGTGTGACCCCTGCTGGCGGTTCGATTGAGGCCGAAGTTTACCCCCCGAGATCAAATTCTCAAACGAAAATAAGAGCCTGGAAAGTATTCTTAGGGCGAGTTCACGATCGTGAAGTAATACTTGACGGCATTTCCGCCGCAAACTTCAGACCAAGAAAGCTCACCACGTCGTCCGCGCGCGCCATCGTGTCACGGTAGCCGAGGTCTATCAGCGCCCGGGTGAAGGGCTTTTCGAACAGCAGGTAGCTCGCCAGACCGCCGCCGGCGCGCCGGGTGCCGCCGATGCCGCCGAGCAGCGTACGCACACCGATCGGCAGCGCATCGACGTGGCGGGCGGCGATGTCGTCCAGCCGCTCCGAGGGCGCGATCACCAGTGTTTCGATCGGCCGCAGGGGCACGCCCATCTGCGCCATCACGTGTGGCGGAATGCGCCCGAGGATGTCATTGACGCGCTGCAACTGCTCGATGTCTATCATCAGCTGGTCTAGAAAGATGCTGGCCAGCGCGTGGCCCGCGACCTGGGCCAGCGACGGGTAGCCGTGGCCGCAACGCCGTGGATCCTTCTCGCTCATGCGCCCTACGCCGACGATGAAGATGCGTTCGGCACCCAGATGTACCGCCGGGCTGACCGGCGCCAGCTGGCGCATCGAGCCGTCGCCGAAATACTCGCGGTTGATGTGTACGGCCGGAAAGATGAAGGGCAGCGCGCTGCTGGCCAGCAGATGCTCCACCTTGAGCGGCGTGCGCGAGGCGGCGCGCTGCATGCGCTTCCACGGCTCGATGCCGTCGCCGCCCTCGAAGAAGGCGACACTGTCGCCCGAGGTATAGCCGGAGGCGGTGATCGACAGCGCGTACAGCGCGCCGCGCTGGATGGCCCGGTCGATGCGCGAGAAGTCGAGCCGGGCAGCCAGCAGTTCGCGCAGCGGCGTGTTGTCGAGCAGCGACTTCGGATAGCGGTCCACCGCCCAGCCGAACATCAGCGCCATCAGCCAGCGCGCACCGGTCTTGCCTATGCCCCAGGGGTCGGCGCGATAGACCTGACCAGCTTCGAAATTGCGCCAGATGTACAGCAGGTTGTCGACGGCGTCGCCGAAGTCCTCGCTGAAGACACCCAGCGCGGCGGCGTTGATCGCGCCAGCCGAAGTGCCGCACAGGATGGGGAAAGGATTGATGCGCTTGTCCGGCAGCAACTCGCGCACCGCCGACAGCACGCCGACCTGGTAGGCGGCGCGAGCGCCGCCTCCGGACAACACCAGCGCCGTCCTCCCGTGCTGCTCCACGCCCTCCCCCTTTCGGGCACGGGCCGTGGGTCAGCGGATGTGACTTGCCTCCACCACGGTCAGTGCAGTCATGTTCACGATGCGCCTCACCGTCGCCGTCGGCGTCAGGATGTGCACCGGCTGCTTCGCGCCGAGCAGGATGGGGCCGATGGTCATGCCCTCGCCGGCGGCGGTCTTCAGCAGATTGTAGGAAATGTTGGCTGCATCCAGCGTCGGGAAGATAAGCAGATTCGCCTCGTCCCGCAATCTGGAATTGGGGAAGATGCGGGTGCGGATGTCGATGTCCAGCGCCGCATCACCGTGCATTTCGCCCTCGACCTCCAGTTCGGGGTGATCGGCGTGCAGGATCTCCAGCGCGCGGCGCATCTTGTCGGAAGTCGTCGTGTTGTCCGAACCGAAGTTCGAGTGCGACAGCAGCGCAATCTTCGGCTCGATGCCGAAACGGCGCGCCTCTTCCGCCGCCAGCACAGTCATCTCGACCACCTGCTCCGCCGTCGGATCGTAGTTCACATAGGTATCGCACAGCATCAGCGTGCGGCCCGGCAGGTTCAGCAGATTCATCGCGTAGAAGTTGCGCAGCCCTTCCTTCAGGCCGAGCACGTTGCGTACGAAATGCAGGTGGCGCGCGAAGTTGCCGAAGGTGCCGCAGATCAGGCCATCGGCGTAACCGAGGCGGACCATCAGCGCGCCGATCAGCGTCGTGCGACGACGCGCTTCCATCTTCGCGTAATCGACCGAAATGCCCTTGCGCTCGGTCAGTGCGTGGTAGGTGGTCCACAGCTCCTTGTAGCGCGGGTCGTTCTCCGGCGTCACCAGTTCGAAGTCGATCTCCGGACGCAGGCGCAGGCCCAGCTTCTGGATGCGGCCAAGCACCACGTCGCGCCGACCGATCAGGATGGGGCGCGCCATGCCCTCGTCAACCACGTTGCGCACCGCGCTGAGCACGCGTTCATCCTCGCCCTCGGCGTAGATGATGCGCTTCGGATTGCGCTTCGCTTCGGCGAACACCGGCTTCATCACGAGGCCGGAAATCCACACCAGGTTGTTCAGCTGCTGGCGGTAAGCCTCGAAATCCTCGATCGGACGCGTCGCCACGCCCGAATCCATCGCCGCCTGCGCCACCGCCGGTGCGATCTTGACGATGAGGCGCGGATCGAAGGGCTTCGGAATCAGGTACTCCGGACCGAAGGACATCGGCTGCTCGCCGTAGGCGGCGCGCACGATTTCGCTCTGCTCGACCTGGGCCAGATCGGCGATGGCGCGCACCGCTGCCAGCTTCATCTCTTCAGTGATCGTGGTCGCGCCGACATCGAGCGCACCACGGAAGATGAAGGGGAAGCACAACACGTTGTTGACCTGGTTCGGATAGTCCGAACGGCCGGTCGCGATCACAGCGTCGTCGCGTACCGCCTTCACCTCGTCCGGCATGATTTCCGGGTTCGGGTTGGCCAGCGCCAGAATGAGCGGCTTCGGTGCCATGCGCTTGACCATGTCGGCCTTCAGCACACCGCCCGCCGACAGACCGAGGAACACGTCGGCGTCGTCGATCACTTCGCCCAGCGTGCGCGCGTCCGTCACCTTCGCGTAGCGCGCCTTCAGCGGCTCCATGTCCTCGATGCGACCTTCGTACACCACGCCCTTGATGTCGGTCACCCAGATGTTCTCGATCGGCATGCCGAGCAGCACCAGCAGATCGAGGCAGGCCAGCGCGGCCGCACCGGCGCCCGAAGTGACCAGCTTGACCTCCTTGATGTCCTTGCCGACCGCCTTCAGTCCATTGAGCACTGCAGCACCGACGACGATCGCAGTGCCGTGCTGATCGTCGTGGAAGACCGGGATCTTCATCCGCTCGCGCAGCTTGCGCTCGATGTAGAAGCACTCCGGCGCCTTGATGTCCTCGAGGTTGATGCCACCGAAGGTCGGTTCCATCGCGGCGATGATGTCGACCAGCTTGTCCGGGTCGCGCTCGTCCAGCTCGATGTCGAACACGTCGATGTTGGCGAACTTCTTGAACAGCACGCCCTTGCCTTCCATCACCGGTTTGGCGGCCAGAGGGCCGATCGGGCCCAGGCCGAGCACCGCGGTGCCGTTGGTGACGACACCGATCAGGTTGCCGCGGGCGGTCATCTGGCTGACCTGCAGCGGGTCGGCAACGATCTCCTCGCAGGCGGCGGCGACGCCGGGCGAGTAGGCCAGCGACAGATCCTGCTGGTTGGTCAGCGCCTTGGTGGGAACGACGGAAATCTTGCCCGGGGTGGGCTTGCGGTGGTATTCGAGTGCAGCGTTGCGAAAGTGCTCATCCATGGTGAACGGCGACTCCTCCGGTCGAGTTGCATCGCCCTGCACCCGATGCCGCGCCTGATGGGCGAAACATGGTGCAGTGCGAAAACCGGAGATTTTAGCCGTTCGGCGCGCCCAGCGGGCTGTGGATAACCGTTGTATCGCACCCGCCGGCCGTGCGGCCGGCCAGGAGAGGCGTCAGAGCGCCACTTCCGCCGTCTGCAGACGCGGACCGAAAGTCGCGGAAAGACGGCGGTATTCCGTCAGCACCTTGTTCGAATACACCTGGTCGGGATCCTCGATCGATCCGACATAGCGCTGCAGACCGCCCTCGACCGAGCCGGACAGGCGGATGTATTCACGCAGCACCTGCGCACCGACGAAGATGCTGGTGGTCGGGTCGAGCAGCGATGCATCGGGGCCGAACAGCGCCAGCTTTTCCGGATGGTATTTCGGAATGACCTGGGTCAGCCCCTGCGCACCCCAGGCGCTCTCCGCCGTCGGGTTGAAGGCGGACTCGACCGAAATCAGCGCGATCAGCAACAGCGGATCGAGCTTGTAGCGGGATGCCGCGGCATAGACGTCGGTCACGTACTGTTCGACCGCCGCACGCGCCACACGGTGACGACGGGAGACATGGTCGGCGACCGTCTTCTGCTGCGCGGTCAGTTCGACACCCGAGCCGGTGGCCGGCAGATCGGGCATCTGCAGATCGGCGTCTGCCGAAACCTGCTGCGTACCGCCCAGCAGCGAGAACTCAGGCAGCGACGGCAGCATGCGCGGCGTCAGACCTGCTTCGGCCACACGCAGTACGACGAACACACTGACCATGAGACCGACGGCGAGCAGACCACCGTGCGCAAAGTGCAGCACGATGGCTGCGGTGCCCTTGAGGACGGAGAAAACCTTGTTCATGCAGCACTCCTTTCGCGCGTTCCGACGGACATCGCCGAAGCGATGGACGCAGCACGCCTGAGGAGCCCGTGCTAACGGGCTGTTGCCGTGCCTCGCAGCGTGGCGAAGCGTACGGAAAAGCTTGAATCGCGGCGTTCGCGGACCGCAGTGGCGGTCGGAACATTCTGGAAACCCGGACGGACAGGGCTGGAGCCCGGGTCAAACTGGAACAGCTGGTGGCGACGTATCTGTTACGTGTGCCGGAGGGAGCGATCAAGCAACGACGCGCGCATCTTCCTGATTTACAAGGGACAGGTCAAGTGAAGCTTCGTAACACGGGATCAAGACGGGCTCCTCGTCAAAGAAAAAAGCGGCATGGAGACAACGATCTCCATGCCGCTTTCGATGACGCAGGACGCGCGATCAGGACGGACGCGAACCCGTCGGGAAGGGCCATGCAGCGGCCGGATTCAGCGACGACTTGATACCCGGCGTAGCAGCCGTCGACGGCGTTGCCGGCGCGGGAGCGGCGGGCGCTTCCGACTTTGCGGCAGCGGCCGGCGCGGCCTCCGGAGCCTTCGCAACGGCCTTGGTCACCGCAGGCGCCGCCACCTTCTTCGCAGCAGGCTTGGCAGCCGGCTTTGCGGCAGGCTTCGCGGCCGGCTTCGCAGCGGCCTTGGCCGGAGCAGCCTTCTTCGCCGCCGGCTTCGCAGCAGCCTTGGCCGGAGCAGCCTTCTTCGCCGCCGGCTTTGCAGCAGCCTTCGCCGGTGCAGCCTTCTTCGCGGCCGGCTTTGCAGCAGCCTTCGCCGGTGCAGCCTTCTTCGCCGCCGGCTTCGCAGCGGCCTTGGCCGGAGCAGCCTTCTTCGCGGCCGGCTTCGCAGCAGCCTTCGCCGGTGCAGCCTTCTTCGCCGCCGGCTTCGCAGCAGCCTTCGCCGGTGCAGCCTTCTTCGCGGCCGGCTTTGCAGCAGCCTTCGCCGGTGCAGCCTTCTTCGCGGCCGGCTTCGCAGCAGCCTTCGCCGGTGCAGCCTTCTTCGCCGCCGGCTTCGCAGCAGCCTTCGCCGGTGCAGCCTTCTTCGCCGCCGGCTTCGCAGCGGCCTTCGCCGGCGCCGCCTTCTTCGCGGCCGGCTTTGCGGCGGCCTTCGCCGGTGCAGCCTTCTTCGCTACCGGCTTTGCAGCAGCCTTCGCCGGTGCAGCCTTCTTCGCCGCCGGCTTCGCAGCAGCCTTCGCCGGTGCAGCCTTCTTCGCCGCCGGCTTCGCAGCAGCCTTCGCCGGTGCAGCCTTCTTCGCTGCGGGCTTCGCGGCTGCCTTCGCCGGTGCAGCCTTCTTTGCCGCCGGCTTTGCAGCAGCCTTCGCCGGTGCAGCCTTCTTCGCTACGGGCTTGGCAGCGGCCTTGGCCGGTGCGGCTTTTTTCGCAGCAGGTTTCGCCGGGGCACTCGCCTTCTTCGCCCCCTTCTTAGCTTCAGCTTCAGCCATGACTTCTCTCCTCTCGGATAACAGGATTGGACAGCACCTCAGCCCCTCCGGTGGCGGAAGGTCTGTTCGAGACGACGCACCGATGTGCGCCCGGTCAGGAACACCGCACGACATGCGCGGGCGACCTGCTCCCGCGCACACCTCCGGGTCAACGACCCGAACGACACACGGGCGACGCATGCCGCCCGGATGCCGGATTCACACTCGCAAGCCATCGATGGACGCTTACGACATTCAACAGAACTAATGAAGGCTCGCTCGCCCCATACCGTGACATCCGTCGCTGCCGGCTGCCTTGCCCGCCGGCATCGCACGCGAGCATTCGAAACAGGGAGAGGTCGTGCCGGCCATCAATGCGCCGACCACTCCGGAATGATGGATGCACCGACCTGCACTGCGCTGACCGCGACTCGTGAGGTCGAGTGGATTCCATGCGCGCAGGGTGTCGCGACGCATGAGAAACGAAGACGATTTTTCGGGGGAAAGGACTTCCGACGCGCCGACGAAATCGGCAGCAGAGGTGAGGCTTGAAGATGACGTCGCAACGGACTGATTCATGGGCCGAAAGTATTGCACAACCATGAGCCGTTAAAGCAACAAACAGCACAAAAGTCCAGAAATATTTTCAGCCGCGGCAGCTCGCAACCTATTGTTATGGAATATTTTATTCAACAATTAAACAACAAGGTGCGCGCTGAAACCGTTGCACGACGCCGCTTTCGGAACAATGACACCTGCACGCAAAGACGTGTTCATCGTCGACAGGCAGGACGTCGGAGTGTTGCGCTGCGCAAACACCCGCTTACGCGTCAACGGCACCCGTAGTGTCCGATCCCGGGTCGGCTACTAGATGCAGTGTGCCGTCCGCGACACTGCGAACCGACGATAAACCTCGATTCGTCACTGCCACATCGCACGCATCTTCGCGGCGATATCTACCCGCGCTTCCGCCACCGTCATCGTCGGCACGCCGTCCATGTCGACGCGTGGCCAGCTCGTCTGTTCGAACAGCGAGAGCAGTCGATTCGGAACGAAGCGGGTGCGCCCGGCGTAGACGTGACGATCACCGGTCGACGCCTGACCGGTGATGTAGAAGCGCTGCGGCACCACCAGCTCGAGCTGTTCCTTCGCGCGCGTCATCGCAACGTAGAGCAGGCGTCTTTCCTCCTCGATCTCGGCCTGGCTGCCGGTCGACATCTCCGACGGAATGCCGCCGTCGACCGCGTTGAGCACCGAGACTGCGTTCCACTCGCGACCCTTGGCGGAGTGGATCGTCGACAGGATGAGGTAGTCCTCGTCGAGCAGCGGCGCGCCCGGCTCGTCGCTGGTCACTTCGGGAGGGTCCAGCGTGAGCTCGGTCAGGAAGCGCTCGCGACTCGGGTAGGTCGACGCCAGCCGTGCGAGTTGCTGGATGTCGGCCGCGCGCACGACGGCATCCTCGTAAAGACGATCCATCTGCGCTTCGTACCAGCGCGCCACGTGTTCGGCACTGGCTGGCCATTCGGCGCGTTCGGCACCGGCCGCTTCGACCAGCATCGAGAACTCGGACCAGCCGGCACGCACGCCCTCGGGCACTGGCTGCTCGGCCAGCAGCGCAGCACCCGGCGGCGCAGCCTGGATGTTGTCGAGGATGCGTGCGGCCGTCTTCGGACCGATGCCGGCCAGCAACTGGATTGCGCGGAACCCGGCGACGCGGTCGCGCAGGTTCTGCGCCCAGCGCAGCACCGACAGCAGATCCTTCACGTGCGCCGCTTCAAGAAACTTCAGGCCGCCGAACTTCACGAAGGGAATGTTCCGGCGCGTCAGTTCGATCTCCAGCCGCATGCTGTGACTGGAGGTGCGGAACAGCACCGCCTGCGACTTCAGTTTCATGCCGCCTTCGCGCCGCGCGAGTATCTGCGTGACGACGAACTCCGCTTGAGCAGCGTCGTCGCGCACCGACACCAGCAGCGGCTTCTGCGTGCCGCTGCGCGCGCTCCACAGCTGCTTGGCGAAACGCTCGTCGGCTTCACCGATCACCGCATTCGCCGCGTCAAGCAGCGGCGGTGTCGAGCGGTAGTTCTGCTCCAGCGTGATGCGCCGCGCCGGGGGGTCGAACTGCTGCGGGAAGTCGAGGATGTTGCGTACCGTGGCACCACGGAAGCTGTAGATGGACTGCGCGTCGTCACCGACCACGGTCAGGCCGCGGCCGTCGGGTTTGATCGACAGCAGGATGCTCGACTGCAGGCGGTTGGTGTCCTGGTACTCGTCGACCAGCACGTGTGCGAAGCGCGCACCGAGTTCGCGCGCGATCGCCGGCTCGGCCGCCATCTGTGCCCAGTACAGCAGCAGGTCGTCGTAGTCGAGCACCTGCTGCGCCTGCTTGGCCTCGACATAGGCGCGGAAGAGCATTTTCAGATCGGCCTCCCACTCGGCGCACCATGGAAAGGACGACTGCAGCACCTCGGCCAACGGCGACTGCGTGTTCACCGCCGCCGAATAGATCGCCAGGCAGGTGCCCTTCAGCGGAAAACGCTTCGCCTTGCTGGACAGGCCGATATCGTGCCGCACCAGATTCATCAGATCGGCAGAGTCTTCGCGATCGTGGATGGTGAAGGCGGGATCGAGCCCGATGCGTCCGGCGTACTCGCGCAGCAGTCGCGCGCCGACACCGTGGAAGGTGCCCGACCACGGGAAGCCGGCACTGGCCAGCGTGGCAAAACGCCGCGACACCTGAGCGACGATGCGCTGCACGCGGCGCGTCATTTCGTCGGCCGCGCGCCGCGAGAAGGTGAGCAGCATGATGGACTCCGGCTGCGCGCCATTGACCAGCAGGTGGGCAACGCGGTGCGCCAGCGTATTCGTCTTGCCTGTGCCGGCGCCGGCGATCACCAGCAGCGGCCCGGCAAGGGCGTCGGGCGCAACGCCGAAGGTGGCGGCTTCGCGTTGCGCGTCGTTCAGGGAGGAGAGGTAATCGGCGCGACTGATGGTGCTGGATTCGGACACGGCGGAACACTTTCGATAGCTGTATCCATATACAGTACATCAAACAAAGCGGCGGCCGGTCAGCCTCTCCGCGCAAGACGCCTGTCGTGCGCGAGCGCGACGGCGGTGAGCAGGCCGAGCACGCCGCCGACCGCGCAGGTGGCCGGCCAGCCGCCGTGTTGCCAGGCGAACGAGCCGAGCGCCGAGCCGCTTGCGGCGCCGGCGAAGTAGCAGGTCATGTACACGGCGTTGAGTCGCGCCCGTGCCTCCGGTGCGAGCCGGAACACGATGTGCTGGTTGCTGATGTGCACGCCCTGCAGTGCCATGTCGATCACGACGAAACCGCCGAGGAACCAGAGCAGGCTGTCCGCGCCCCACAGCAGCGCCGCCCAGCTCGCGATCAGCAGCAGCACCGCGATCGCGCTTGCACGCATCGCGCCGCCACGGTCCGCGACGCGACCGACGACGTTGGCCATCAGCGCGCCGGCCGCCCCGGCCAGTCCGACCAGGCCGATGGACACCTCGTCCATGCCGTGGCCCGGCCCGGCCAGTAGCAGCGCCATCGTCGAGAACAGCACGCTGACCGACGCGAAGGACAGCGCCCCGAGCAGCGCGCGACTGCGCAGACGCGGCTGGCTGCGGAACAGCGTGCCGAGCGATACCAATGTCTGCAGGTAGGGCCGCGGCGACGGATTGCGCGACTGCGGCAGCACGCGCCACAGCAACAGCGCAACGACGAGCATGGCCAAACCGGCGACCCGGTACACCGTCGACCAGCCACCGAGCGGCGCGAGCAATCCGGCCACGCTGCGCGCCGCGAGGATGCCGGTCAGCAGGCCGCTCATGACGACACCGACCGCCTGCCCCCTGCGCTGCGGTTCGGCCAGCGTCGCCGCCATCGGCACCAGTATCTGTGCCGCCACCGAGAACAGACCGGCCACCGCGATGCCGGTCGACAGCATCGAAAGGGAATCGGCGAAACCGCTGATGAACTGACCGAGCGCGGCGAGCAGCATGAGCCCCACCGCCAGGGCGCGCCGCTCCAGCATGTCGCCCAGCGGCACGAGCAGCAACAATCCGCAGGCGTAGGCGACCTGTGCGATGGTCACGGTGAATGCCACCGATGCATCGTCCGCCTGCAGGTCGCGCGCGATGGCCGGCAGCAGCGGCTGGTTGAAGTAGTTGCCGCCGGCACACAGGCCGGCAGCAACGGCCATCAGCAGCAGCACCGGTGTCGACAAGGTGTCGCGAGTTGCGGACTGCGAGGAAGCGTTCGATCGATGCATGGAATCGTGGATCCGGAAGGTGAAGTCGTCCGCCGCGTGGCGGTGCAGATCGATGGGCAACTCAGTCGTAGATGACGGCCGTCGCCTCGATCTCGAACAGCATGCCGTCGAGCGCCAGCCGCGGTACCGGTATCAGTGTGCATGCCGGCGGAGGCGCCGCGCCCCACATCGCCCGCAGGGCTTGCACGAACACGCCCAGCCGGTCCTGCGTGTGATCGACCACCAGCACCGTGAGCTTGACCACGTCGGACGGCGCCGCCTGCGCCGCATCCAGGGCCGCAGCGAGGTTGCGCAGAGCCTGCTCAACCTGCTGCGCGAAGTCGGGCGACAGTTCACCGCGCGCATTCTCGCCGCCCTGCCCCGCTATATATATGTGGCGCGCGGGCGCTTCGGCGATCACCACGTGCGAGTAGCCATTGGCAGTCGCGTCGTACAGGCCCTGCGGCTGGATGAAGCGGGTGCGTCCGCCGGTCGGCTTGGCGATGGAGGGTGAAGACATCGTGTACTCCGTTCGATGAAGGGACGCGTAGCATCCGACCTCAAGCATGGTTGAGGTCAACACCGGGAGATCGAATGTCCGAACTCGGCAAAGGCAACAAGTCCGCCACGGTAAGCCTGTCGGTCGGCGAAGTCGCCGCACGCAGCGGCGTCGCCGTGTCGACACTGCACTTCTATGAAAGCCGCGGGCTGATACAGAGCATGCGCAACGCCGGCAACCAGCGGCGCTATCCGCGTTCGGTGCTGCGCCGCGTCGCGGTGATCAAGGTGGCGCAGCGCATGGGCATTCCGCTGGCCGCGATTGCGGACGCGCTGCAGGCATTGCCGAACCGGCGCACGCCCACGGTTGCCGACTGGCGCCGCCTGTCGGCCCGCTGGCAGCAGGATCTGGACGCACGCATCCGCACGCTCACGCAGTTGCGCGACCAGCTCGACGGCTGCATCGGCTGCGGCTGCCTGTCGCTCAAGGCCTGCCCGCTGCGTAACGCGCAGGACACGCTGGCCGGTGAAGGCGCCGGACCGCACTTCGACGAAGGACGCTGAAGGCGAAGCGCCCGATTCGCTCCGCACCCTTGATTCGCGCGCGATGTAATCGGGCGCACCTTTTCGCGTCGGTGCGGGAGTACATCGGGCATGCGCGTTGTCTTACACGGGCACGCATCCGAATCACCGAGACTGATGCAGTGCACTTGCGACGTCCGGCAGCAGCGATGCGCCACGCCGCGCGCACGAACAACTCGGTGCCGCGCAGGACGCGGCCCGCACACCGGAGAGCACACATCATGAAAAAGACACTCATCCTGCTGACTGCCGGCGCCCTCGTCGCCACCGGCTGCGCCAACATGACCGAAACGCAGAAGCGCACCACGATAGGCACCGGCGTCGGTGCCGCAGCGGGCGCGGCGCTGGGCAGCGCGGTCGGCGGCAGCGGCGGCGCCACGCGCAGCGGTGCGCTGATCGGCGCCGCGGTCGGCGGCATCGGCACCTATATCTGGTCGCAGAAGATGGAAGAACAGAAGCGGGCGATGGAACAGGCGACCGCCGGCACCGGCGTCGATGTGGTGCAGACCGCCGACAACCAGCTGAAGCTCGAAATCCCGAGCGACATTTCATTCGACGTCGGCCGCGCCGACATCAAGCCGAACTTCCGCCCCGTGCTCGACCGCTTCGCGCAGACGCTGAACGCCAATCCGACCACCTCGGTGCGCATCATCGGTCACACCGACAGCACCGGCAGCGACGCGGTGAACGATCCGCTGTCGGTCAATCGCGCCGCCAGCGCACGCAACTATCTGGCCGACCGCGGCGTGGCGTCGTCGCGTATCGTGATCGACGGCCGCGGCTCGCACGAACCGCTGGCCGACAACGGCAGCGAAGCCGGCCGTGCCAAGAACCGGCGTGTCGAAATCTTCGTTGGCGAACCGGGCAAGTAAGTCCCGACCGATGAAGGAAGGCCGGGCACCACGCGTTGCCCGGCCCGACGACCACAGAGGTGATCATGTACCCGAATGCCGCACGCTTGCTCTTCGTCCTGTGTGCCCTGCTCGCGCTGTCAGGCTGTGCCGGCCTGACCACGCGCGACCCGGTACGGGTCAATCTGGTCGGGCTGGAACCGCTGCAGGGTGAAGGATTCGAATTGCGCTTCGCACTGAAGCTGCGGGTGCAGAACCCGAACGACCATCCGATCGACTACGACGGCCTGGCACTGCAGCTCGATGTGAACGACCGGACCTTCGCCACCGGTGTCAGCGACGCGCGCGGCAGCGTGCCGCGCTTTGGCGAGGCGGTGGTGAGCGTACCGATCACGGTGTCGGCCCTGTCGGCCTTCCGTCAGGCGCTGGAGCTGGGCAGCGGCGCCGACCTCGACCGCCTGCCCTACACGCTGAGTGGCAAGCTGGGTGGCGGTCCTTTCGGCGTACAGCGCTTCAGCGAAAGAGGCACGCTCAGCCTTCCCGCTGCGACCGGCGGAACTCAGTAATTCGGCGCAAGCACCGCGATCGCCACCTCAGGTCGCGGTGCGCTCGTTAAAGGTGATCAGGTTGCCGTCGCCATCGAGCACGGCGAACTCCCGGGTACCCCAGGGCGTGTCATGCAGCGGTGCATTGGGATGGACGATGCCCTGCCGCGTGCAGTGGGCGAACAGTGCATCCACGCCCTCGACGGCGATGCGGCAGCCGGTCGCTTCGGCGATGCGCCGGTCGCTGCAGGCCCAGAAATGGATATGAATACCGCCCAGCGCCACGATGCCGTAGACGCCCTGGTCTGCGTGCACCGCCGTTGCGCCCAGGCGCTTCACGTAGAAATCGACGGTCTGCAGGATGTCGAGCGACGCCAGCACCGGCGTCGCCGCAACGAAGCGGATGTCGCTCATCGGCGGGTCCGGCGCAGCAGCGCCCGATGGAGCGGGCGCTGCACGCTCAGCGCTTCTGTCCGAAGTAGAAGCCGATCACCAGCGTGAGCAGCGGAGGAACGATCTGCTGGCAGGCTTCGAACAGCTTCTGCGCACGGTCGGCGCTACCGGCATCGGCCCAGTAGTACATCGCCATCGCGAGCATGAATACCAGCGCCAGCGCGGTCAGCACGACAGAACCGAAGTAGAGGTGACGGCTGTCCTGATCCTTGCCGTTGAGACGCGCGATCAGCGCCATCATGACGATCACGATGAACAATTCGCCTGCCGCAAAAAGCAGAACGTTATCCATGGAGCCTCCGTTGAGCGTGGCCAGGCTGGGCGAGATGACCATGTCCGCTATTGTTGTTGATCGGATGGCCGGCATCATCACACGGCGACGACATGGATTTCAATCTGCATCTGCACAAGTGCTGCCGGCGCGGCAGCGATCCGCTCAGCGCTCCATCACATAGCCGCCCGGCGCCGGCGCCAGTTCGGGGAAATCGGCGGTAGCAGCCGGGCGGGCCTTTACCAGCTTTCCGGCACGCGGCTTAAGCCAGGCCATCCAGTCTTCCCACCAGCTGCCCGGCTGCGCGTCGTTGTGCGCGTGCCAGGCGTCGGCGCGGTCCGCACGGTGGACCTCCGCCGCACGGTAACTGCGCTTCGGCGGCGTCACGACCGGATTGACGATGCCCAGGATGTGGCCTGAACTGGACAGCACGAAGCGCTTGTCGCCCGCCAGATGTCGATGGATGCGGAAGGCCTGCTGCCACGGCGCGATGTGATCGTCCTCGGCCGCCACCGCATACAGCGGCTGGGCGATGCGGTGCAGGTCGAGCGGCTCGCCGGCCACGGTCAGCGCGTCCGGCTTGATCAGCTTGTTGTGCAGGTAGAGCTCGCGCAGATACCAGCCGTGCATGGCCTGCGGCATGCGCGTTGCGTCCATGTTCCAGTAAAGCACGTCGAAGGGCGGCGGCGTTTCGCCGTACAGCCAGCCATTGACGACGTAGTTCCAGATCAGGCTGTTGGACCGCAGCAGGCGGAAGGAGGCGGCCATTTCCTTGCCGTCGAGATAGCCCTTCTGCGCCATCGCGTCGCACAGCGAACGCACGCTGGACTCATCGATGAACACCTCGATCTCGCCCGGCGCGCGGAAGTCGATCAGCGTGGTGAGCAGCGTCCAGTCGGCGACCGGCACCTCTTCGGGCGAAAAGCGGCGATTGGCCCAAGCCATGTACATCGCGAGCGCCGTGCCGCCGATGCAGTAGCCGACCGCGTGCACCTTCGGCGCGCCGGTCAGCGCGCGCGCGGTTTCGATCGCCGCATGTACGCCTTCGAGCAGGTAGTCGTCGAAAGTGACGTCACGCATCGAGGCATCGGGGTTCTTCCAGCTGGTGATGAACACGTCCAGCCCCTGGTCGAGCAGGTAGCGGATCATGCTTTTCTTCGGCGCCAGATCGAGCACGTAGAACTTGTTGATCCACGGCGTCACGATGACGACCGGTTGCGTATGCACCTTCGCCTGCGTCGGCGCGTAGTGGATCAGTTCGAGCAGACGGTTGCGCATCACCACCGCACCCGGCGTAGTCGCCAGGTTCTCGCCGACCTTGAAGTCGTCCGGATCGGTCATGCGCACGTCACCGGCTTTCAGGTCGTCGAGGAAGTTGCGGAAACCGCGCACCAGGCTCTCACCGTGTGTTTCCATCGCCTTGCGCAGCGCCACCGGATTGGTGAACAGGTAGTTGGTCGGCGCCACCGCGTTGAGCCAGTTGCGCCACCAGAACGCCGCGCGTTCGCGGTCCTTCTCCGACATGCCCGGCGTGTCGTAAAGCATGTCCTGGGTGTGACGGGTGAAGGCGAGGTACCACTCCTTCATCAGGTCGAAGGTGGGCAGGTCGGTCCACGCCGGATCGGCGAAGCGCGCATCACCCTCGGTGACCGGAATCGGATCGGTGTCGGGCAGGCCGAGCAGCCGGTTCAGCGTGTGCTGCTGCAGCCGCCACAGATCGGACGAAAGGCTGACCAGGCGGTCACTCAGTTCCTTCGGGTGCGCCGCCCACGCCAGCTGCGCGTGCAGGATGGGCGCGGTCATGCCGAAGGGGTCGGTCGAGCGCGCAATGCCGTCGAGCAGTTCGTGAAAGGTCTGATGCCACAGTTCGACCGGCCCGGCGGGGGTGGCCCCGTTCTCGGCGTCGTTCTCGTACGGGCTGCGGGAAGTGTGGTTCATGATGCGGGACTCCTGATGACATCGACCTCGGGGTCACTGTACGCCGATCGCCTGGTCGAATACCTTGCTGAACGCCTCGAAATTCTCGATGTGCGGCATATGGCCCAGGCCCGGCAGTTCGAACAGCACCGCGCCCGGAATCGACGCCGCCGCCGTCCGGCCCAGCCGGTCGTAGCGCCCCAGTTCGTACTCGACGCCAGGACGCATCCAGTTGCGGCCCGGTCCGGTACGGTCGCGCGTGCCGATGATCAGACTGACCGGCACCGACAGATCCCCGAACTCTGTCACAACAGGCTGGGTGAAGATCATGTCGTAGGTCAAGGCATTGACCCAGGCGACCTGATTCCTGTCCGGTCCCTGCATCTGCCCGATCATGAAACGGGTGAGCGCCGCGTAGCGCTCGTTCCACTGACCGTCGTAATAGTTGTCGCGCTGGTACTTGGCGATGCTGTCGGCCGTCTGCTTCCGTTCGATGCCGTAAAAGAAATCGGTGTCCTTGTGCTCGACATACTTCAGGTAGTTCTCCAGCCCGATCGGATTGACCAGCACCAGGCGCTGCACCGCCTGCGGATACATCAGGGCGAAACGGCTGGCCAGCATGCCGCCCATCGAATGGCCGACGACGATGGAGCGCTCGATGCCGAGCGAGGCCATCAGCGCGCGGGTGTGGCGAGCCAGCGCCGGAAAGGAATACTGGTAATGGACCGGTTTGGACGATTTGCCGAAACCGATCTGGTCCGGAATGAGCACGCCGTAGCCCAGCTTCTGCAGGTGGCGCGCGGTGCCCGCCCAGTAATCGGCGTTGAAGTTCTTGCCGTGCAGCAAGGTGACCACCGGCTTGCCCGCCTCGCCCGGAAGATGGATGTAGGCCATTTCCAGCGACTGCCCCTGCGACGACAGCGGGAAGACCTTCACGTCGAAGGCATAGGCATAAGTGCTGAGCCGCGCGTCGTAGGCCAGCGTCGACACGTCTTCGGCGCGAGCCGGGGAAGAAAGCGGCAACAGCGCCGCGAACACGAGGGCGCACAGTCTGGGCAGGAACACTGGATTCTCCGTATCGGCACACCCCCGGTCGACGCGAGGTCGCCGCCGGGGTTCCGGAGCAGTGTAGGCGAGTCGCGTGACGCTGGCGCTGGACCGCCGCTCAGCCTCCGCTAAGTGCCTGCACGATGACCAGTTCGCCGTCGGCATCGGCCGCCTGTGCCAGGTCGCGCACCTGCTGCCCGTCGACGAAGAAGCGGATGTGGCGGCGTATCCGTCCCTGCTCGTCGATCATGCGGAAGGCGATGCCGGGGTACTGCAGGTCGAGCGCGGCCACCACCTCGGCCAGCGTCGCGCCGTCTGCTTCAGCGTGCGCGCTGTCGGTGTAGGAACGCAGCGCACTCGGTATCAGCACCTTCATGTGGCCGGCCGCTCCGCCACCTCGACCGCGTAGATGTCGGGCAGGTGGCGCGCGATGCAGTGCCAGTGCGCGCCCTCGTCGCTGCTCGCCCACAGTTCGCCGCTGGTGGTGCCGAAATAGAGTCCGACCGAGGGCTGGGTGTCCGCCGTCATCGCCTGCCGCTTCACCGTCCACCACGCCTGTTCGGCCGGCAGACCGGCGTCCTGACGCTGCCATTGCTCACCACCATCGCGGGTGACGAATACCGCCGGTTTTCCGCCCGGGCTGGTGCGCGGCCACACCGCGGTGCCATCCATCGGGAATACCCAAGCGGTGTCCGGATCGCGCGGGTGCACCACCATCGGGAAACCGATGTCGCCGACCTCCGCCGGCATGCCGCCGCCGATGCGCCGCCAGCGCGTGGCCGGCCGGTCGAGCCGGAAGATGCCGCAGTGGTTCTGCTGGTAGAGCCGATCCGGGTTGGCCGGGCACTGGCGGATGCAGTGCGGATCGTGAAAGGTGGGCTGCGTCACGTCGAAGCCCTCCACCACTTCGAGACCGTCGATCAGCGGCGCGAAGCTGCGTCCGGCGTCGAAGGACTCGTGCACCCCGCCGCCCGACATCGCCATATACATATGCATCGGGTCGCGCGGGTCGACGATGATCGAGTGCAGCTTGGGACCGTCCGGCGTACCGTCCTGCGCCGTACCCATCCACTCCAGATATCGCGGGTCGTCGTTGATCGATGAGCACGGCGCCCATGTATCGCCGCCATCCTCGGAGCGGAACAGGCCCTGCGGACTGGTGCCGGCGTACCAGACGCCGGGCTGGCTGGCGTGGCCCGGCGTGAGCCAGAAGGTGTGATCGACGCTGCGGCCCACGCCGCCTTCGACCTTCGCGAAGGCCGGCGGCCGCGCGGCCTCGCTCCATGTCTGACCGAAGTCGGTCGAGCGGAACATGGTCGGCCCGAGGTGGCCGGTCTTGGCTGCCGCCAGCAGCGTGCGGCCGTCACGCGGATCGAGTACCAGGTGGCTGATGATGTGACCGAGAAAATGCGGGCCATCGACCCGCCAGGTCTTGCGTTCGGCGTCGCCGTGATAGAGCCAGGCGCCCTTGCGGGTGGCGACCAGAAGGGTGACGTGACAGGCTGCGGGGTGTGTGGACGACATGGCGCTTCCTCCGTGGATCATGACGAAGCCGCCGCGCATGCACTCATGCGGCGGACTACCGGGTCGACGATCGACGCAGCCACGTTTCGACAAGGCAAGCCACGTCGTGACCCTCATCGTTGCAGCTTTCGGCCCCCGGTCGCAAGATGACGTCATCGCATCGCCCCGGAGTTCCCATGCGTGTACTGGTCACCAATGCCCGCGACGACTTCCGCGTCAAGGCCTACGCCGGCACCAGCGGCGTGCTGCTGGCGATGGACATTGACGCATCGCGGCGCGCCGGCCTGCTCGGTTTTGCGATCGAGCAGAAGGAAGGCACGAAGAAGTGGCAGTGGCTGCTGAACAGCCTCACCTTCCCGGGCCGCGCGCACACGCTGGAAAAATGGGCGGCCACCCCGAGCAATCTGGCACCGATACAGAAATTCCGCTGGGCCGATTACAGCATCGCGCCCGGCACGCGCTGCCGCTACCGCGTGCAGCTGGTGTACGGCAGCGCCGAGCAGCCGGAACTGGGCGAATCACTGGAACTGGCGATCACGACCGACGACGGCAAGCCCAGGGGCCACGATGTCGTGTTCAACCGGGCGGTCGCCGCCAGCCAGGCCTTCGGCCGCAAGTTTCCCGAGCTCGACGCGCTGCTGAGTCGCCCCGAGAACAAGGACTTGCCGATCGAGGAATGGCCGGCCGCGCCGCGCGACTGGCTGCAGAACGGCCTGCTCGACCGGTTGCTCGCCTTCGTCGCCCGTGCGAAGGACTCGACCTGGGCGCTGGACATCGCGATCTACGAGTACGAACTGAAGGCCATCGCCAGCGCCGTGCGGGCGGCGCACCGGCGCGGCGCGCAGGTGCGCGTGCTTTATCACGGCAAGGCCGGCGACGAACAGACGGTGCAGAACGAGGCGGCGCTGAAATCGATTCCGAAGGCGAAGAAGCAGGCGCGCATCACTTCGAAAATCTTTCACCATAAGTACATCGTGCTGAGCAAGCTCGGCCGCAGCGGCGCCCGCACGCCGCGCGCCGTGCTGTGCGGCAGTACCAATTTCACCGAGAACGGCGTGTACCGGCAGGCCAATGTCGTGCACACCGCCGACGACAAGGCGATGGCGGCCGACTATCTGGCGCTGTTCGAACAGATCTGGGCCGCGCCCGGCGACGTTGCCGCCACCCGCGCGTGGATCAACGAACACAACCCGGTCGCGCCGACCGGCCGCATCTGGACCGGCTTCTCGCCGCGCTCCGGCGGCGGCGACCTTGCCGCCTTCGCCGACCTGATAAACGGCGCCAAAAGCGACCTGCTGTTCGCCACCGCCTTCGCGCTGCCGGAACCGATACTCGACGCCCTGCTCGGCAAGGCCCACGACCCGGTGCTGCGCTACGGCATCCAGAACAGCGCCAGCCGGATTACCGGCTTCCACGCCGATCGCACCGCCGAATTCACGACGCCGGCGCTGCTCACCAGCGGTCTGGAAGGCTGGGTCAAGGAAGGTCTGCGCGGCCAGCGCGGCAACCTGCTGGTGCACCTGAAAGCCATCGTCACCGACTTCACCACCGACCATCCGGTCATCCTCAGCGGCAGCCACAACCTCAGCGCCTCGGCCAGCAGCGGCAACGACGAGAACGTCCTCATCATCCGCGGCGACACCGACCTTGCCGACCGCTACGGTCTGGAGGTACTGCGCTTCTACGAGCACTACCGCTTCCGCTACTACGCGAAGCTGCTGAAGCTGAAGGAAGCCCGGCCGCTGGCGCCGGACGACAGCTGGGCGGACGCCTATTACCGCAAGGGCAATCTGAAGATGCTGTCCAGGCTGCGCTTCTCCGGACGCTGACACGCAAGCGCGCTCAGGCGCGGGCCGACACCATCCAGCACGCCGCGGTGAAGCGCACCGCCCCACCGGCCAAGTACGGCCGGAAAGCGCCATGCAGCGCCTCGATCACGCGTGCACGGGTGTCCGCGTCGGCCTGCTGCAGCGCCACGCCCACCGGGCCGAGCAGCGTGAAGTAGCGTTCGAGCTCGACGGCAGGCAGCGCGCATTCGATGTCGAGCGGATGGATGTCGATGTCCCGCCAGCCACTGCGCGCCAGCACCTCGCGAACAAGAGTCCGGTCGGCGAAGGCGAACTGGCCCGGAGCCCCCGGGCGACGCGCGGGCAAGTCGGGCAGCAATGGTGCGGCTGCGCGCTCGGCGGTGGTCATGAAGGTGTTCTCGTCGGTGCCGCGCCAGGCGATGGCGTGCAGCGCACCATCGCTGCGCAGCGCCGCGCGCAGGTGGGCAAACGCATCGACCGGGCGCTCGAAGAACATGACGCCGAAGCGCGACACGATGAGGTCAGCGGCGCCGGGCGCGAAGGCATGCCGTGCGGCGTCGGCGCAGACGAAGTGCGCGGCTGAAGCGCTGGCCAGCGCGCGGGCGCGGGCCGCGGCGATCATCGGCGCCGACACGTCGACACCGATACAGTGCGCCCCGCTGCCCAGCGCCTCGGCCAGCGCCAGCGTGGTGGCGCCGGTGCCGCAGCCGATGTCGATCACGCTGCGCGCGGAGCGCGTCCGTGCCACCTCGACCAGCCGTTCGGAAAAAGGCGCGAACAGCGCATCGAGCAGCGGCTGCGCCTGCACCCAGCCGTCGGCGGCCGGACCGTTCCACAAGGCGATCTGCGCGTCGGCGCGCGTATCTGAAGCATCCATCGTCGTCTCCCGTGACTTGCCCGCAACGTGCGGTGTGAGCACTATGCAAATTCAAGTCGACTTGAGGTCAAGCCCATGAGCGATCTGGATATCGCCGAAGTGGCACAGCGCGCCGGCGTCACCGCGGCGACCCTGCGTTTCTACGAGGAAAAGGGGCTGATACGTTCGATCGGCCGGCGCGGTCTGCGCCGCGTGTTCGGCAATGACGTAATCGAGAGATTGGCGCTGATTTCGCTGGGCCGCGCGGCCGGCTTCTCGCTGGACGAGATCGGCCGCATGTTCGCACCGGGCGGCACGCTGGACATCGACCGCGGCCTGCTCGCCGAGCGCGCGGACGAACTCGACCGTACGATACGCAGACTGGGTGCGCTGCGCGACGGCCTCCGTCACGCCGCCGCCTGCCCGGCACCGAGCCACCTGGAATGTCCGACCTTCCGCCGCATCCTGCGCGCGGCGGAGTCGAAGTCGCTGGCGCGACGCCTTCCTTCGACCCGCAGGTCGCTCTGAACTCAACCCGCAGCGCGCCGCCCGAAATCCGCCGCATCGATGCCAAACCACGCGACGCCCGGCGTCTTCTCGACGACGATGCACTCGCCGTCGAGCCGGTAAGTCAGTTGCAGGTGGTGACGCGGGCTGGACAGCACCGCCGGATTGAATACCGCAAAGTTCTCGCCCTCCGGCCGGCGCACCGACTGCACCACCAGGCCCGGGTGACCTTCGCGGTGGATGCGCGCGCCGACCGACTGCGGGAAGCTGTAATCGAGCGGATGCAGCAGATCCGGCCAGTCGGCCGTGAGTGGGCGGAAGTCGAGCAGCGCAGCGGCGCAGCCCACGACATAGACCTTGCGCTCGGCCGCCACCGACTCGCGCTCGAAACCGGCGTCGGCCAGCAGGCCGTTGCGCCAGTGCCAGGCCGACTCATACACCGTGGTATCGACCGACTCCGAGCCGTACCAGACACCGTGGCGACCGTCGGAAAAGCGGCTGGCCTGCCAGTTCTGGAACGGCCAGGCGATGGCGTTGAACCACTCGGCGTCCTCGAATGGACGGTGCAGCACCGGGGCCGGCGAGCGGTAGGGCGGCGGCTTGGCGTCGCCCTCCACCTTCTGCGCCAGCAGCCACTCGGCCGGATCGTCGGTGAGATCGTCGAACAGGTCCTGCGAACTGCGCAGCGACACGATGTTGCGGAACACGTCGCGCTGCACCTCGGCCAGCGCCAGGCGGGCGAACAGATCGCCGAGACTCACTGACCGCGCGCCCGATCCAGGTAGGCGCGCACCATCAGCAGCCCGGCAAAGCCCCACTCCTTCACCACCTCGACCGGGGTGAGGTTGTCGAAAGCACGGTTGCGGGTGCTCATCCAGCGGTAGGCGAGATCGCGGTTCTGCGGAAACAGCAGGCGCAGGTTCTTGTGGATACCCAGCAGATGACCGACCCGCTCATACTGGTCGCGGCTGGTGCCGATCGGCTCACCGCGCCGATAGCGCGCCAGCGCCGCCCGGTTGCTGGCGGCGATGCCGAGCAGTGCAGCCTGGTCTTCGGTGCCCAGTTTCCAGTGATCGAGCAACGTCATGGTCATGCGGGCCAGCGCGCCGCGGTCTTCCGAAGCGCTGATTCCCTTGTCTGCGATGGCGCCCATGGGAGCGGTCCTGTGTGGAATCGAATCAAATTGAAGCATAGCCCATTTGTTACGATTCACACTCAATTTGTTCCCATGAAAACAAACGTCGTCGATCCCCTCTGCGGCAGTCAACGCGACAACGCGTCAGCCATGGCTTCGCCCATGCGCACCGTGCGCCCGGGCACCCAGTCGGCGCGGGCCTGCAGCGCCCCCCTGGGGAACAGCATGACGACGGTAGAACCGAGCAGGAAGCGGCCCATCTCCTCGCCGCGGGCGAGCCGGATGTCCTGGTCGTCGTAGCGCCACTCGCGCAGCTTGCCGGTGCGCGGCGGATTGATCAGCCCATGCCACACGGTCTGCATGCTGCCGACCACCATGGCGCCGACCAGTGTCAGCACGAAGGGGCCGAAGTCCGAATCGAACAGGCAGACCACGCGTTCATTGCGCGCGAACAGGCCGGGCACGCCCGCCACCGTCGCCGGATTGACCGAATACAGGCTGCCCGGCACATGGATCATGCGCCGGAGCCGGCCCGCACAGGGCATGTGGATGCGGTGGTAGTCCTTGGGGCTCAGGTAGATCGAGATCGCTTCGCCGCCGTCGAATCGATCGACCAGTGCCGCGTCGCCGCCCACCAGGGCACGCGCGCTGTACGGGTGTCCCTTCACCTGCAGCAAGGTGTCGCCATCGAGCTTCACGCAGTCGATCACGGTGCCATCGACCGGGCTGACGAAGGGCGAGTCGGCCAGCGGACGGGCACCTTCGCGCAGCGCACGGGTGAAGAAATCGTTGAAGCAGGCATAGTCCGCCGGGTCCGGCCGGGCCGCCTCGCTCATGTCCACGCCGTACTTGCGGATGAACCAGGGAATGATGCCGCGGGTCCAGGGTGCGCGCGAATTCGCCACGAATTCGGCGAAACGCGTCAGTGCCTGCTTGGGCATGCCGTGCTGGGCCAGCACGAAAAAGCGATCACGAAGATCAGGTGACGGCATTGTCGGGTCTCATGTGGGGGTGCCTCCCCGAGCGGATACGCAGGACGGATGGCGACACGGCCGCGAGCTGCTCAAGAGGAAAGCCCCGATTTTCTGGCCCCGCATATTAATTGAAGCATGGGCCACCGGCATGCGCCGCGCCGACCGATAAGCGCACCGTCTTCCCGCCAGCCGGTCGCAGAACGGCATCGCCACCGCCGGTCGGAAGCGCTATCGAAGCCCATGCCCCGATGCTAGGCTCATAACTTCATCCAACCCGACGCCCAAGCTGGCCTGCCGCAGCGTGCAGCCGAACGGGTGTCATTGAAAGAGGAGCGGAACATGAAGAGCGCGAGTTCGGCATTGCTTTGCCTCAGCCTGATCGCCAGTCCCTGCGCATGGTCCGCCAGCGGACAGATCGACAGCTTCGGCGCCAGCCAGACAACGGTGCAGGCCGGCAGCACGGTGGATTTCTTCGTATCTTTCAGCGTGAACACCTCGTCGCGTAACGACGGCGGGAATGACCCGGTCGAACCCCCACCGGTCGAGGGGTACCAGGAATGGATGATGAACTGGTACTGGTACGAGGCTGAAACGGTGACGGCCGTCTATCTGCAGGCCGCCGGCCAGAACTTCAACGACTATCCCTCGGCGGCGCCCGGCAGTGGTTATTCCAACGGCTGGACCTTCTCGCTGCTGTTCCCGACTGCCGGAACCTTCGATATCGCCGTCGGCGGCGGCTGGAGCGCGACCAACTCGACCTCGTCGGGCAGCGAGATCGCATCCCGCACCTGCATGAGCGACGAAGGCGGCGGGCTGAGCTGCTCGTCATGGCAGTACAGCTATCCGCAGTACGAAGACTTCTCGTCGACCGACGGTTCATTCGATGGCAAGTCGATCACAATCAACGTGACAGCGGTGCCCGAGCCGATGACGGCCGCACTCTGGCTGGCCGGCCTCGGATGCCTGCTGACCGCCCGCCGCCGGCGGCGCTCCTGAACGGTCTGGCCGCCTCGCCAGCCGGGGGCGTCACACCGGAACACGCGATGCGTCGTGCGCCGGAGCCTGCACGGGACGGCCGGTAACGGCACGCGCCCGGCACAGGGACGGGCACAATGCGACGACATGGCAACACCTTCGCGCAGGCACAGTCTGCCTGCAGCACAGGTGTCGGCCGCCCTTCCGTACCCTGTGCAGGCCCCGTCTCCGTCCAGCTTCCATCGCACGCGCATGAGCAAGACCCAGCCCTCCAACCGACTCGCCGCCTCCGCCACCATCCGCGTCCGCGGCGCCCGCGACCACAATCTGAAAGACATCGACGTCGATCTGCCGCGCGACGCGCTGGTGGCGTTCTCCGGTGTATCCGGTTCCGGCAAGTCCTCGCTCGCCTTCGGCACGCTGTATGCCGAGGCGCAGCGGCGCTATCTGGAATCGGTGGCGCCGTACGCGCGCCGGCTGATCGACCAGGCCGGCGTGCCGGACGTCGACAGCATCGAAGGCCTGCCGCCGGCGGTGGCCCTGCAGCAGCAGCGCGGAACGCCGGGCGCGCGCTCGTCGGTGGGCAGCGTGACCACGCTGTCCAGCCTGCTGCGCCTGCTGTATTCGCGCGCCGGCCGCTATCCGGCGCGCCAGCCCATGCTGCAGGCCGAGGACTTCTCGCCCAACACGCCACAGGGCGCCTGCCCGAACTGCCACGGTCTGGGCCGCGTGTTCGAGGTAAGCGAAGAGACGCTGGTGCTCGACCCGTCGCTGACCATACGCGACGGCGCAGTCAGCGCGTGGCCGCCGGCCTGGCACGGCCAGAATCTGCGCGACATCCTGGTCAGCCTTGGCATCGACGTCGACACGCCGTGGGCAAAGCTGCCGCGCAAGGTGAGGGACTGGATCCTGTTCACCGACGAACAGCCGGTGGTACCGGTCTATGCCGGCTTCACGCCGGAGGAAACGCGCGTCGCGCTGCGGCGGAAGATGGAGCCGAGCTATCAGGGCACCTTCACCAGCGCACGCCGCTACGTGCTGCACACCTTCGCCAGCACGCAGAGCACGCTGATGCGCAAACGCGTGTCGCGCTACATGCGGGCCGCCGACTGCCCGGTATGCGCCGGCAAGCGGCTCAAGCCGGAAGCGCTGGCGGTTACCTTCGCCGGGCTGGACATCGGTGCGCTGTCGCGCCAGCCGCTATCCGAGGTGGTGCGCCTGCTCGCACCGGCCGTCGCCGGCGAGGCGGATGCCCGGCTGCCGGAAGAAAAGCGCCTCGCCGCACAGAGGCTGGCCGGCGAAGTTGTCGACCGCATCGAAGTGCTGCTGCGGCTGGGTCTGGGCTATCTGACGCTGGAACGCAGCACGCCCACGCTGTCGCCCGGTGAGCTGCAGCGGCTCAGGCTGGCCACCCAGCTGCGCTCTCAGCTTTTCGGCGTCGTCTATGTGCTGGACGAACCGTCCGCCGGTCTGCATCCGGCCGACGGCGAAGCGCTGTTCGACGCGTTGCTGCAGCTGAAGCAGGCCGGCAACAGCGTGTTCGTGGTCGAGCACGACCTCGACATGATCCGCCGCGCCGACTGGGTGGTCGATGTCGGCCCGGGCGCAGGCACCGAGGGCGGACGCATCGTCTACAGCGGCCCGCCCGCCGGTCTGGCCGCGGTAAAGTCGTCGGCGACCGCGCGCTTCCTGAAGTCGGATCTGCCGCCGGTGCGCACACCGCGAACGCCATCAGGCTGGCTGTCGTTGCACGACGTGAGCCGCAACAACCTGGACCGGCTGGACGCGCGCATCCCGCTCGGCGTGCTGTGTGCGGTGACCGGCCTGTCCGGCTCCGGCAAGTCCAGCCTGATCAGCCAGGCACTGGTCGAACTGGTGGCGGAGCACCTGGGCCACGTGGTCGAGGCCGAGCCCGAGCACGACGACGGCGAGCAGCCGCCGGTCGACACCGCGCGGACCGAAGGCCGGCTGGGCGAAGGTGCTGACGCGATCCGCCGGCTGGTGCGCATCGACCAGAAGCCAATCGGCCGCACGCCGCGCTCCAACCTCGCCACCTACACCGGCCTGTTCGACGAGGTGCGCAAGCTGTTCGCGCAGACGCCCGCCGCCCGCAAGCGTGGCTTCGACGCCGGGCGCTTCTCGTTCAACGTGGCCAAGGGTCGCTGCCCGACCTGCGAGGGCGAAGGCTTCGTCAGCGTCGAACTGCTGTTCATGCCCGGCGTATACGCGCCCTGCGCCGACTGTCACGGCACCCGCTACAACCCGGCCACGCTGGCCGTGACCTGGCAGGGGCGCAACATCGCCGAGGTGCTGGACCTCACCGTGGACCAGGCCTGCGAGGTGTTCGCCAGCGAGCCGCGGGTACTCGCCCCGCTCACGCTGCTGAGCCGGCTCGGCCTGGGCTACCTTCGGCTGGGCCAGCCGGCGACCGAACTGTCGGGCGGCGAGGCGCAGCGCATCAAGCTCGCCACCGAACTGCAGCGCAGCGGACGAGGCGGCACGCTGTACGTGCTGGACGAACCGACCACCGGCCTGCATCCGGCCGACGTCGAACGCCTGCTCGCCCAGCTCGAAGTGCTGGTCGATGGCGGCAACAGCGTGGTGCTGGTCGAGCACGACATGCGACTGGTGGCGCGGGCGGACTGGGTGATCGACATGGGGCCGGGCGCTGGCGCCGAGGGTGGGCGCATCGTCGCCGAGGGGCGACCCGCCGACGTGGCGAAGGCGAAAGGCAGCCGCACCGCGCCCTATCTGCGGCGGGCGCTGGACGGCGGACGCGGAAAAGAGTGAGGGCCCCGGTCGGCCCCCTGGTTCAGGCGTAGGTGTCGATGATGTTCTGACTGGAGGGCGCGGGCTGCGGTGTCGGCAGCGCCTGCAGCAGTTGCGCCGCGTTCGACGCCTGGATGTCCAGCGCCTTTCTGAGCACCAGGGTGCCGGCAGCGTCGGCCACCTTCTGCTGCGACATCGCGGTGGCGGCACTGGCGATTGCGGAAACGTCCATGTGATTCCTCCTGCGCCGACAGCCGGCGCTCTGACAGTCTTAACGACCCGCAGCGCGCCGGCTTGAACGCGGACCGATCGGCCGCCGCTCGCATCACTCCGTTGCGTCGGCGTCCGCCACGATCATGCCCGCGGCCACCGTGTTGTAGGTGCTGTCGTCGATGACGACGAAAGCGCCGGTCGAGCGGTTCAGCACATAGGGATCGGCGAACACCGGCTGCGCCAGCTTGAAGCGCACGCGCGCGATGTCGTTCATCACGAGCCGTTCGGCGGACATGCGCTCCAGTGTGTTCACGTCCAGCCGATGATCGATGCCCACCAGCTTCGCCCTGACTTCACGCGTCGTATGGCGGATCAGGTAGGTGCGGGCGCGGTCCATCGGCAGATCCGACAGCCAGCAAAGATCGGCAGTGATCTGGCGCAGCACGCGCGGCGGCTTCTCGGGCGCCACGATCATGTCGCCGCGCGACACGTCGATGTCGTCGTCGAGCACAAGCGCGACCGACTGTTCGGCGCCAGCGTGCAGAAGCGCGTCGCCGCCGATCTCGATGGCCCGAACCCTGGTGCTCAGGCCGGACGGCAGCACGCTCACCGCATCGCCGACCGCGATGCGGCCGGCCTCCACCCGACCCATGAAGCCGCGGTAGTCGTGCAGCAGGGGATTGACCGCGTCCTGCGGCCGGCACACCCACTGCACCGGAAAGCGGAACGGATGCGCGTGCGGAGCCGCCGCCGCCGGCGCGCTTTCCAGCATCTCCATCAACGTGGGCCCGTCGTACCAGTGAAGGTGCTCGCCACGGTCAACCACCATGTCGCCGCGCAGGGCGGACATCGGCACGAAGCGCACCTGCTCGATGCCGGCACCGGCCGCGAACGCGAGGAAGTCGTCGCGGATGCGCTCGAACACCGGCTGTGCGAAGTCGACCAGATCCATCTTGTTCACCGCCACCACCAGCTGCGGAATGCCGAGCAGCGCCGCCAGCTGCGCATGGCGACGGGTCTGCGTCAGCACGCCGCGGCGCGCGTCGATCAGGATGATGGCGAGATCGGCGGTCGACGCTGCGGTGACCATGTTGCGCGTGTACTGCTCGTGCCCCGGCGCGTCAGCGATGATGAACTTGCGCCGACCCGACGAGAAATAGCGGTAGGCCACATCGATGGTGATGCCCTGCTCCCGCTCGGCCTGCAGGCCATCGGTCAGCAGTGACAGGTCGATCGCTTCCATGCCGCGCCGTGCCGACGTGCGCTCGATCGCCTGCAGCGTGTCGGCGAGGATGGCCCGGCTGTCGTGCAGCAGGCGGCCGATCAGCGTGCTCTTGCCGTCGTCCACGCTGCCACAGGTCAGGAAACGCAGCAGGCCGTTGTCTTCAGAAGTATTCATATGCGGTCCTCGATGCCCGGTCGCAGTGCGAGCGGTACTCAGAAATAGCCTTCACGCTTGCGCTGTTCCATCGACGCGTCGCCGGTCTGGTCGTCCAGTCGCGTCGCGCCGCGCTCAGTCAGGTCGGTACTCGCGGTCTCGATCACGATGCGCGCGACCGTGTCGGCCTCCGACTCGACCGGCGCCGTGCAGGAAATGTCGCCGACGGTACGGAAACGCACCCGCCGCACGACGATCTGTTCGCCCGGCCGTGGCAGGCTGGTCAGCTCGCCGCTGGCCAGCGGCACGTTTACCGGCACCGGCAGGCCGTTGCGCAACACCACCTCGCGCTCGTGCGCGAAATAGATGCTCGGCAAGGCCAGGTGCTCGCGCTCGATGTACTGCCAGACATCGAGTTCGGTCCAGTTCGAGATCGGGAAGGCGCGCACGTGCTCGCCTGCATGGGTGCGGGCGTTGTAGAGGTTCCACAGTTCCGGCCGCTGGTTCTTGGGGTCCCACTGCCCGAACTCGTCGCGGAAACTCATGATGCGTTCCTTGGCGCGCGCCTTCTCCTCGTCGCGCCGCGCGCCGCCGATGCAGCCGTCGAAGCCGACTTCCTCGATCGCTTCGAGCAACGTGACCGACTGGTGCCGGTTGCGCGATTCGTCGGCGTGCTTGAGTACGACCGAACCGCGGTGGATCGAATCCTCGACCGAGCGCACGATGAGCCGCTCACCCAGTTCGGCGGCGCGACGGTCGCGGAACTCGATCACCTCGCGGTAGTTGTGGCCGGTGTCGATGTGCAGCAGCGGGAACGGAAAGCGTCCGGGCCGGAAGGCCTTCTCGGCGATGCGCAGCAGGCAGACCGAATCCTTGCCGCCGGAGAACAGCAGCGCCGGGCGGGCGCACTGGCCCGCCACCTCCCGCATGATGTGGATGGCTTCGGCCTCCAGCCAGTCCAGATGCGACAGCCGGGCGTCATCGCGGAGCGTGGGCAGGGGTGCATTCATGACAGGAACCTCACTGGACGGAAACGGCGGACGGTGCGGACGCCTCGGACGCCGCGCCGCACGAGATGAAGGGGAGCGAGTGCCACTGACCGCCTGCGTAGCGCAGCGTCCGGGCGCCGTCGAAGCGCCACAGATGCAGCCAGCCGTTGTCGACCAGCTGGCGTACCACGGCATGCTTGTCGAGCACGCGTTCGATGGCCGCTGCCGGCGCGTCGATGGCGACGGTCAGGCGCACCGGTTCGTGCACCCAGCGTTCGCCATCGTGCAGTGACTGCCGCGACAGGCCGATGCGCAGATCGCCGCCGTTGCCTTCGAACACGCCGATGCGCCCGCCAACCACGTTGTGCAGCAGCTTGTTGCCGCTGCCGAAGTGCGCGGGCGCGCAGGTCGAGGCGTGGTACTGCCAGTTGATCCAGTGCGTCACCAGCATCGGCGCCGTCATCAGCAGTTCGAGCAGACTGCCGTCGACATCGCGCGCGCTGTCGTAGTCGTGCAGGAAGGTGCGCCCGCCGAGCACGGTCGCTTCGCTGCGCGCACGCGGCGCAATGATGAAGGCGGCATTGCCGGCGAGACCCCACTCCGGCCGAGTCTGCGCGCCATCGTTGGCACGGCGGCGCAAGCGCTCGAGCAGCACGCCGTGACCGGCGCGCGGATCCAGGCCGAGGCTGGCAGCACGCTCGCGCCTGACCTGGTCGCCGGCCTGAGCGAACACCGGCGCCAGACGTTCCCAGCGCATGCGGGCGTCGGCCGGCAACAGGTCGAGATCGAAACCTTCTATCTCGTCGGTCGTCGTGTTGTGCAGTCCGGCGACGAAAGCCGTGTGCGCTGGAATGTCGATACCGCGCTGCGCCAGTGCCGCACGCAAACCGGCGTCATTGAGCAGGCGTGCCAGCGCACGGGCATTCACCTCGCCGGTCTGTCCGCAGCAGGCGCCGCAATCGAGCGCCGCAGCGTGCGCGTTGTTGGCGCTCTGGCTGCCGTGACCGATCAGCAGCACCAGCGGCGCAAGTTCTCGCTGCAGTCCCATCGCCCGCAGCACGCGCTCCGCCAGCGCAACCCGTGCGTCGGGCTCCAACCCGTCCAGGGTCGGACGGCACAGTGCCCGATAGCGCGACGGCAGACCGTCGAGGTCGTCCCGAAGACGTGCCTCGCGTGACGGATGCAGCCAGCGCGCCAGCTTGCCGACATAGCCGACGCCGGCCGCTTCGACGAAGGAGAAAGCCGCGCCCGGCCAACGACTCGCCGACCGCCAGGAGCGCCGACCCGCGAACTGACGCTGGCGCGCCGCGACCGCCTCGGCGTCGAGCGGATCGCCGTCGCCGCCCCTGTCGATGCGGTCTGTTACCTCGATCACCGGGGCCAGCAGACCGGGCAGTTGCGGACGGCGGGCGGCGGTGGCAAACGGCGTGTAGGCGATGGGCAGACCGAAGAAGCCGGCAAAGCCGAGCGTGCGGATGCCGGGCCATGCCGCTTCGAGCGCCCGACGCATCGGCTCGCTGCGCACGTCGATACAGAAGGCTGCCTGGACTTCAGGCACCGTCGTCGGTGCGGCCAGCGCTCGCGGACTGCTGGCGCTGGCCAGCCGCTGCGCCAGGTCGCGCTGGTAGGCGGCGTCGAGCGCCGATTGCCATACTTCATCGATGCGCAGCAGGTCGCTGGCGCGGGCGAGGGTCGCCGGCGCCTCGGCCCAGGCCGCCTGCACCGCGACAAAGGAGCGCCCGGCCGACTGGTCGCAGCGGCCTTCGAGCAGCAGCGCGCCCCAGGCCAGCCGGATGGCCAGCAGATCGCGCAGGTGCGGGTCCGCACCGCCACGCTGCGCGGCTTCCCAACCGAGATAGGCACACCACGATGCCCAGCCATTCACCGTCAGCAGCACCGCTTCGAGGTAGTCGGCCCAGACCTGCTCCGGCAGGCCCAGACGCTGCAGCACCCAGCGCTCGGCCTCGACGCGGTCGGCCGGCAGCGCGTGCAGCCGCCGGCTCAGATCGGGCAGACCCATCAGCACGCCAATGCCGTGGTCGTGGCTCAGCGTGTCGCGCCAGAAGGCATACAGCCCGCCGCCGCGCTCCGGCTGCCAATCGGCCTGGTGTTCGTCGAAATAGGCGGCGCAGGTCTGGCTGACCTGATGGGTAATCGCCTGCCGCCAGGACAGCCGCTGGTGGCGCGCCGGGTCGTCGTCGAGCACGTCGATCAGCAACGGCAGCCGGGGTAGTTCGGGTGCCAGGTCGAGGGCGGCGACGCAAGTGGCGGCGTCCAGTCCGTCTGTCGTGCCCGGCGGCAGCGAGGCCAATGCAGCCGCCAGGTCGGCGTGGGTAATGCGACCGCTGCGCCAGGCCTGCCTGAGAAGGTCGCGCGACGGGAATACCGGGATACCGGCCAGCACCGCCATCCGTGCCGCGACGGTGCGGACGCTGTGACCGATGCGCGACCAGTGCGGATTGACGGCAATCGCCCGGTCCAGCGGCCAGGCTGGCGCGATCGCCGCACAGGCGGCGGAACAGGCGGCATCGATACGGCGCTGCAGCAGGTCGTCATGCGCTGCATCGATCGTTGCGACGAGGTCGCAGGGCGGCTGCGTGGGGCCGGCTTCGGGGGTGGTGATCTGCATCATCTTCTCCAGGCGATCGAATCAGGGCTGTGTCGGGACCAGGCCGGCGTCGCCGGTGCGCGGTGCGGCGACCGGCGGAATCCAGCGGGTCGGCCACAGCGTCAGCGCGAGGCGGGTGTAGAACTCATCGACGTAGAAGCCGGCGTAACTCAGACGGCGCCAGGCGGACAGCCACTGCGGCCGGGTCTGCAGCACCGCCATCCAGCCATACAGCAGCGTCATCCCGGACAGCGTGACGAGGCCGGCGACCTCGTCGGGCCGGTCGTTCAGTCCGAGCGGCAGGCGATGCGCGATACCAGCGGCCAACGTCAATCCGGCCACAGCGACAAGGCCGGTGACGCCCTGCCAGAGCGCACCGCGCGTGCGCTCGGTGGCAGCCGGCAACCACAGCAGCGGCGCCCAGGCCAGTGCCAGCACCAGCGTCCACCATTGCGGCCAGTGCGCACCCACGAACCACGCTGTCGCCAGTACGGCCGCACCCGTGACGAGCGGCGCCAGCAGCAGGCTGGGCAGCGCGGCACGCTGTTCGCCCAGCATCATGCGCAGCCGCGTATCCCGGACGACGCCGGAGGCGGCGAGAAAGGCGTGCGCCTTGTAGAGCGAGTGGCCGATCAGGTGCAGCGCTGCGAACATGTACAGGCCGAGGCCGCACTCGAGCACCATGAAACCCATCTGCGCCACGGTGGACCACGCCAGCCTGACCTTGATGCTCACCCGCGTCAGCATGACCATGCCGGCCAGCAGCGCGGTCGCCAGACCGGCGATCACCAGCAGCCAGCGCGCAGCGGGCACCGCATCGAGCAGTGGCGAGAAGCGGATCAGCACGACGCCGCCCAGGTTGACGACGCCGGCGTGCAGCAGGGCCGACACCGGGGTCGGCGCCTCCATCACCTGGATGATCCAGCCGTGCGCCGGCAGCAGTGCGGTGCGCAGGATGACGGCGATGGCGACGCACAGCGCGCTCACCTGCAGCGCCATCGATGCGCCGTGCGCGTCCAGATGCCGCCACAGTTCCGACAGCGAACCGCTGCCCACCTCGTTCCAGGACAGCGCCGCAGCGACGATCAGCAGGACATCGGCCAGGCGGTCGGCCAGATTCTTCTTGTGCGCCGCCAGCAGCGCGAACGGGCGGTCACCGTAGAAGCACAGCAGTCGCTGCAGCGCGACACCGACCAACGCCCAGGCGCCGATCAGCAGAACCCAGTGGTCGGCGATCAGCATCAGGTGCACCGCGACCAGTACGCCCGACAGCGCCGCCACGTAGCGGCGCTGCCCGGCCTCGCCCTGCAGATAGCGCGACGAGAACACGCCGATTACGGTACCCACCGCCTGCACCAGAATGGCCATCGCCGCGGTGAACGGGCCGAGCGCGATCCAGCCGTCGAGGCGCGGCCCGGGCAGACCGGGCGCCAGCCACATCAGCAGCGGCGTCGCCAGCGACGCGAGCAGCGCAACCACGGACAGTTGCGTGAAGCGGCGCCACAAGCGCGCACCGTCGTGAGCGGGCAGACGGCTCAGCAATAGCGGCAGGGACATCAGCAGGGCGGGCAGCAGCGCGCCGGCCCCCGACTTCAGACTGTATGGATCCATTCCACATCTCCTCGATAGCACTGGCATCGATGATGTGGCGCAGCAACCGTTCTGTAAAATACAATGAAAAGAATATTTCGTTCTTTTTAGTAGAACAATGAATCTCGAACAGCTCAACTTCCATCACCTGCTCTACTTCTGGCGCGTCGCCCGGACCGGCCACCTGACGCGCGCGGCGCAGGAACTGCACGTGTCACAGTCGGCGCTGTCGGCGCAGATCCGGCAGCTCGAAGAGCGCCTCGGTGAGCCGCTGTTCGAGCGCAGCGGAAGAAGCCTGATACTTACCCACACCGGACAGATGGTGATGTCCTACGCCGAAGACATCTTCGGATTGGGACAGGAAATGCTGGGCCGGCTGCAGGGCCGCGCCGACGGGATGATCCGGCTGCGGGTCGGCAGCGTCGCCACACTGTCGCGCAACTACCAGGAGAACTGGATACGGCCGCTGCTGACCGATCCGACGGTCGTTCTGACGCTGGAATCGGGCCAGCTCGACGGACTGATCGACCGGCTGATCACGCATCAGCTCGACGTCGTGCTGGCCAACGAAGCGGTCGCTGCCGACGCGAACCACCCGCTCCACTGCCGCTTCCTCGGCAGCCAGGAAATCTGTCTGGTCGGCCCTGCCGCCCGCGGCCGGACCAAGGCGATGCGCCTGCCGGACGATCTCGACGGCGTTGACGTCGCGCTGCCCGGTCCGCGCCACGCGCTGCGCGCGCAGCTCGACGCCTTGTGCATGGCGGCCGGCGTCCGCCCGCGGCTGCGCGCAGAGGTCGACGACATGGCCATGCTGCGCCTGATCGCCCGCGACAGCGGCTGGCTCACCGTGCTGCCCGAGGTGGTCGTGCAGGACGAACTGCGCACCGGCGCGCTGGTGATGCTGGGCCGCTCGGCCGAACTGCGGGAGCACTTCTACGCCATCACGACCGCCCACCGTCACCGCATCGAGCGGCTGGAAAGCCTTCTCGCGGGATCCAGCCCGCCGCCCGAACAGCCGGCCGGCGGCCGATGAGGTCAGGCGCGCCGCCATCCATTACCATCCTGTTGCAACTGCAACACGCCGCAACGGCTGTCGCACAGACGATTGACACGCCGGCGCGATGATCCGCAATGCACCGTACCGTCTTGCGGTGCCGGAAAGGTGATCAATCATGAATTCGCAGAGGGCAGCGGCCGCCGCACTGGCACTCGGACTGCTCGCGACCAGCAACGCGTGGGCGGACCGCGGCCACCGCCACGGTCATCGTCATGGACGCACCCACGTCGACATCGGCGTGGGCTTCGTCTTCGGGTCGGGCCATTACCGCCCCTGGTACGGCCCATCGCCCTTCTACTACCCCCCACCCTACTACTACGGTCCGGCCTACTATCCGCCGGTGATCATCGAGCGCGCGCCGCCGGTCTATGTCGAACGCGATCCGCAGCCGGTCGCCCCGGCGCCTTCGATGTCGCCCCCGCCGCCGCCGCCGAGCACCTGGTATTACTGCGCATCGGTCGACGGCTACTACCCCTATGTCACGGAATGCCCGGAAGGCTGGCAGAGCGTGGCGGCACAACCGCCGCGATGAGGTGCGGGCGATGAACAGGCTTCACCAGGCAGCACTTGCCGCGCTGACGCTCACCCTGCTTGCCGGCTGCGCGACGACGCCCAGCGGTCCGAGCGTGATGGCACTGCCGGGCAGTGGAAAGAGCTTCGACCAGTTCCGTCACGACGATGCGCTGTGCCGCGAATACGCGCGCGAACAGACCGGCGGCACCGATGCCAGTGAAGCGGCCCGCGACGCCGGCGTGCGCAGCGCAGCCGTCGGTACCGCGGTCGGCGCTGCGGCCGGTGCACTGATCGGAGGCCGCGAAGGTGCCGGCGTCGGCGCCGGTACCGGACTGCTGATGGGTGGCGCCATCGGCAGCGAGGCGGCACAGAGTTCGGCCCGCGGTACGCAGCGCAGCTATGACCAGGCCTACATCCAGTGCATGTACGCCAAGGGCCAGCGCGTGCCGACGTCCGGCCGCTTCGCCGACCGCGGCACCGGCGCGACGGCACCTGCGCCCGCGCCGGCACTGCCGGGACGGGCGAATGCGCCCTATCCACCGCCACCACCAGGACATCAGCCACCCGCCGCGTCGACACCGCCTGCCGCAGCGCAGTCCGGGCGCGGCAACTGGTACTACTGCGCGTCGGCACGCGAGTACTACCCCTATGTCAGAACCTGCCGGGAAGGATGGCAGGTAGTGGAAGCCGCTCCACCGCCAACGGCTCGCTGAAGGCCTTCAGGCGGCACGATGCGCGTGCCCGCGATAACGAAAAAGGCCGGCTGAACGCCGGCCTTTTCAATGCGCGCAGAGGAACTTAACGACGGCGTGCGGCAAAGCCGACCAGCGCCAGCCCGGCCAGCATCAGTGCATAGGCTTCCGGCTCCGGCACGACGGCCACGCCGCTGAAGCTCATTTCCGATACCGAGTAGGCGCTGTCGCCACCCATGGCGTAGATGCGCGCGTAGCGGGCGGCCACCGACGGGAAGTCGATGGTGGCCTGGTATTCGGCGTCGCCGGCAACGCTGGAGATGATTTCGCTGCCGAAATTGGATTGACCTTCGAAAGCGAGGTTGGTGAACAGCGTGTTCCAGTTCAGGCCGTCGGTCGACACCTGCACCTGGTAGAAGTCATTGTGATCGACGCCGAGCAGCACGTCGGTCAGCGTGTAGAGCTGGCCGAAATCGAGCGTGAAGGTGGCGCCGGATGCACCTTCCTGGCCCGACCAGGATACGGCGTCGACGGTGTAGAGCGTCAGCTCCGGCGCCACGTAACCGTCGGCGAGGATGGACAGGTCGACGCCGTCGATCGAGTAGCTGCCGGTGGCGGAGGCATTGGTCGGTGTGATCGGGGCGGCGGCCCAGGCGGAAGATGCGGCCAGCAGGGAGGCGGCGACAAGCAGGGACTTCATCGGGGTGTCCTTAACGGTGAATTGCGTCGGCCACCTTGAAGCAAGACATGCACCACGCGAACAAGCCATTGATTCGAATCGGATTCACCTCGCATCCAGCGTCCTGCTGTCAAAACCGCCGACATCGGTGGCGCTCAGCCCATGGCGGGTTCGGGCGGCCGCACCAGCATGGCCACTGCCTGGGCCGCGATGCCTTCGCCGCGACCGGTGTAGCCCAGCTTTTCCGAGGTCTTGCCCTTCACGTTCACCGCATGCGGCGGAATGCCGCAGTCGGCCGCGATATGGGCCGCCATCTGCGCGGCGTGCGGCGTGATCTTCGGGCGCTCGCAGATGACGGTGGCGTCGATATTGCCGATCAGCCAGCCGGTGCCGTGCACCTTCTTCACCGCCTCGCGCAGCAGCACGCGACTGTCGGCGCCGGCGTAGGCGGCGTCGGTGTCCGGGAACAGGCGGCCGATGTCGCCCAGGCCCGCGGCACCGAGCAGTGCGTCGGTAATGGCGTGCAGCAGCACGTCGGCGTCGGAGTGACCGAGCAGGCCCTTTTCATGCGGAATGTCGACGCCGCCGATGATGCAGCGGCGGCCCTCGACCAGTTTGTGCACGTCGAAGCCCTGGCCGATGCGGAAGGGCAGCGGCGATGCGCCGAGCAGCGGATTCATGAGGCGTTCCCCCGTGTCTGCAGGATCAGTTCGGCCAGCTTCATGTCTTCCGGCCAGGTCACTTTCAGATTGCTCGCACCGGCGGCAACCAGTCGCGGCTTCAGGCCAACGGCTTCGATCGCCGACGCTTCGTCGGTCACGTCGCTGCAGCGGTCAAGCGCGTCGTGCAGCGTGGCCAGCCGGAACATCTGTGGCGTCTGTGCCTGCCACATCGCGTCGCGCGGCACCGTCGCCTCGACCCGGTCGGTGGCGTCGGCACGCTTCAGCGTGTCGGCCACCTTCTGTGCCAGCAGGCCGCCGACCGGGTCGTCGGCCAGCGTGTCGATCAGCGTGTCCAGCATGTCCGCGGACAGACAGGGGCGCGCCGCGTCGTGCACCAGCACCCAGTCGTCCGGCCGCGCCCAGCCAGCGATTTCCCACAAGCCATTGCGCACCGACACCGCGCGGCTGGGGCCGCCGCAATGCACGGGCATCAGCTTGGGACCGAGCGCCGACCAGTCGAAGCCCTGCCAGTAAAGGTCCTCCGGCGCCAGCACGACTACCACGCGGTCGATGCGCGGGTGGGCGCACAGCGCGGCCAGCGCGTGGCGGATCAGCGGCTGGCCGGCCAGCGGCAGATACTGCTTCGGCATCTGCGCGCCGAAACGGCTGCCGCTGCCAGCGGCCGGGACCAGGGCGATGTGGCGCGGCATAGGGACTCAACTCCTGCACTGACGCGTTTCGAAGCCGCTCGCCGCCCGCCGGGCCGCCCCAAGGGCGAGCGACGCCCCCTTGGGGGGCAGCGAACAAAGTGAGCGTGGGGGCATCACGCCAGCCAGCGACAGAGATCGCGCTTCATGTCGTCGACCGACTCCAGTCCGATGGCCAGGCGGATCAGGCTGTCGCGGATACCGGAGGCGTCGCGCGCTTCCTGCGAAATACGGCCGTGCGTGGTCGTCGCCGGGTGAGTGATGGTGGTCTTGGTGTCGCCGAGGTTGGCGGTGATGGACAGCATGCGGGTCGAGTCGATCAGCTTCCATGCCTCTTCGCGACCGCCCTTCACCTCGAAAGCCACCACCGCGCCGCCGGTCTTCTGCTGGCGCATCGCGATCTCGTGCTGCGGATGCGACGGCAGGCCGGGGTAGAACACGCGCGCCACCCAGGGCTGCGCTTCCAGCCAGCGCGCCAGTTCGAGCGCGTTGGCCGACTGCGCCTGCATTCGTATCGACAGCGTTTCCAGTCCCTTCAGGATGACCCAGGCGTTGAACGGCGACAGCGTCGGACCGGCGGTGCGCAGGAAGCGCAGCACCTCGTCCATCTCCGCCTTGCGGCCGCACACCGCGCCGCCGAGCACGCGGCCCTGTCCGTCGAGGTATTTGGTCGCCGAATGAATGACGATGTCGGCGCCGAGTTCGATCGGCTTCTGCAACGCCGGCGAACAGAAACAGTTGTCGACCGCCAGCAGCGCGCCTGCCGCGTGCGCGACCTCGGCCACGGCGGCGATGTCGATCACTTCGGTCAGCGGATTGGACGGCGTTTCGATGAAGAACAGTTTCGTGTTCGGCTGCACCGCGGCGCGATAGGCATCGATATTGGTCGCTTCGACCAGCGTGGTGCTGACGCCGAACTTCTCGAAATAGGTCGCGAACAGCTGCTGGGTCGAACCGAAGATGCCGCGCGACGCGATGATGTGGTCACCGCTCTTCAGCAGCGCCATCAGCGTCGACAGGATGGCCGACATGCCGGAACTGGTGGCGATACACGCCTCGGCACCTTCCAGCGCCGCCAGGCGGTCCTGGAACATCGTGACCGTCGGGTTGGTGAAGCGGGCGTAGACATTGCCCGGCGCATTGCCGGAAAAGCGGGCGGCGGCCTCGGCCGCGGTGTCGAACACGAAGCTCGAGGTCAGGAACAGGGCTTCGCCGTGTTCGCCGAACTGGCTGCGCTCGATGCCGGCGCGCACGGCGACGGTTTCGGGGTCGTACTGCGCCGGGTCGAAGGGCGCGCGGTCTGTGCTGCTCATGATGTGCTCCATCCGGCCTCGCGGCCGGTCATGCGGAAGGTCGAAAACAAAGCGCGAGGCAGGAAGGGCACACGCAAAACAAAAAACCCGTTCCGCCTCGGAGGCAAAACGGGTTTCCGCAGATACGTTCGTTTCGCCGCTTTAGCCGTATTTGTCCGGGGCCGCCCTCTTTCGACGACGGTCCCGCGCGCCCGCAAGCTGGATTCAAATCGGCGCGTAGTCGGGACATTAGCGCCCGGCCGCTGCAGACGTCAAGCGCCTGCAGCCATCAGGCGTTCTCTTCGGATGCCACCAGGTTCAGGTCGAGCTGGCCGCCGTCCTCGTCGGTCTGCTTGGGCGCACCCTTGCGCTGGCTCTCGACGCCGTCGAGATAGGCAGCGGTCACGTCGCCGGTGATGTAGCAGCCGTCGAAGCAGGAGGTCTCGAACTGTTCGATCGACGGGTTGCAGGCGGTGATCGAGGCCTTGAGCATGTCCAGCGTCTGGTAGATCAGTTCGTCGGCACCGATGGCCTCACGGATTTCGTCGTCGGTGCGGTTGGACGCGATCAGTTCGTCGCGGGTCGGCATGTCGATGCCGTAGACGTTGGCGAACCGCACCGGGGGTGCGGCCGAAGCGAAGTACACCTTCTGCGCGCCGGCTTCGCGCGCCATCAGCACGATTTCCTGGCTGGTGGTGCCGCGCACGATGGAGTCATCGACCAGCAGCACGTTCTTGCCCTTGAATTCCTGGGTGATCGCATTGAGCTTCTGGCGCACCGACTTACGACGCACCGCCTGCCCCGGCATGATGAAGGTGCGACCGATGTAGCGGTTCTTCACGAAGCCTTCGCGGTAGGGCACGTTCAGCACGCGCGCCAGTTCCATCGCCGACGGGCGGCTGGAATCGGGAATCGGGATGACCGCGTCGATCTGCAGGTCGGCGTGATCGCGCTGGATCTTCTGCGCGAGGAACTCGCCCATCTTGACGCGCGACTCGTACACCGACACACCGTCCATCAGCGAATCCGGGCGCGCCAGATAGACGTACTCGAACAGACAGGGCGCGTAATTCGGGCGCTCGGCGCACTGCTGCGTCTTGATCGCGCCTTCCGGCGAAATGAGCACTGCCTCGCCCGGCGCGATGTCGCGCAGCAGCTTGAAGCCCAGCGTGTCGAGCGCGACGCTTTCCGAGGCCACCAGCCATTCTGTGCCGTTGGCGGTTTCATGGTTTCCGATCACCAGCGGACGGATGCCGTAGGGGTCGCGGAAAGCGAGCAGGCCGAAGCCGGCAATCATCGCCACCACGGCGTAGGCACCGCGGCAGCGACGATGCACGCCGGCCACCGCGCGGAAGATGGTTTCGTGGTCGAAGGTCGGGCGCTCGCGCAGCGCCTGCATCATTTCGTGCGCCAGCACGTTGAGCAGCACTTCCGAATCGCTGGTGGTGTTGATGTGCCGCAGGTCGGTGCGGAACATGTCCAGCTTCAGCTCTTCCGAATTGGTCAGGTTGCCGTTGTGCGCCAGCATGATGCCGAACGGCGAATTCACGTAGAAGGGCTGCGCCTCGGCCGCGTTGTAGGCGGAACCGGCGGTCGGGTAGCGCACGTGGGCGATGCCCCAGTTGCCCTGCAGATTGCGCATGTTGCGCGTGCGGAAGGCGTCGCGCACCAGGCCCGAGCCCTTGTGCATGTGGAACTTCGGCCCCTGCGCGGTGGCGATGCCCGCCGCGTCCTGGCCTCGATGCTGCAGCACGAGCAGACCGTCGTACAGCAGCTGGTTAACGGGAGAGGTGGCTACGACGCCGAGTATTCCGCACATGATGGTCAGGCCTTAAAACGAATCTTTTTCGCCACGGATTCCGGCAGCCAGGGCTTCAACGCGATGGCCGCCGTCTCGAGCGGTGGCGTCAGCGCGGCCGACTTCCACCAGGGCTGCTCCGGTGCCGGGGTGTAGGCCGCGCCGACGACGAGGAGCATCAGTATAAGTCCCGCGCGCGCAAGCCCGAACAGCCCGCCCAGCACACGGTCCGGAATGTCCAGACCGGTAGCATGAATCAGCGAGCGCATGAGCCAGCGCAACACGCCGCACAGTAACAGTACGGCTATGAAGGTGAGGGCAAAACCGGCGACTGCAAGCAGGCCGGGGTCGGAAATGAGGCCGGTCAGCCACTGCGCGACGTCGCCGCCGAACTGACGGGCGGCGATGAAGGCGAGCACCCAGGCCGCCAGCGCGATCACTTCGCTCACCAGTCCGCGCATCAGCCCGATCGCCGTGGAGAAGACCACGATGCCGATCAGGCCGTAATCCAGAATCGTCATGGACGCGGCGCGACCATCGACCGCATGCCGGCCGCTTCGAGCTTGCGCTGCGCCGCCTCGGCGGCCGCGCGGCTGGAGAAGGGACCGACCTTGACGCGGGTGCGCGTCTGGCCGTCGGCCAGTTTCACGTCCTCGGTAAAGCTGGCGAAGCCCAGTTCCTTGGCGCGCGAGCGCAGCTTGGCCACATTGGCGGCGTCGCTGAACACACCGAGCTGCAGCGCGAAGGACGTCGCCTTGCCGTCGAGCACCGCGGCCGCACGCGCCGCTTCGGTCGGCGACGGTTCGGGTTTCGCTGCCGGTTTGACCGGCTCCGGCCGCACTTCCGGTTTGGGCGCGGGCTTGGCCGCTTCGGCCGGCGGCGGCTTCGGCGCTTCGGGCTTCACCACCTGCGCCGGTTTGGGCGCCTCGTTCCGGCTGGCGGGCAGCGGCTCGGAATCGGGAGGTGCCGGCGGCGGTGCCGGTTCGGCCGTATCGGCATCGGGCTGTGCATCGCGCGCCGGCGACGCCAGCGGTGGTGCGGCGTCGCGTGGAGGGATGCGGACCGCGATGTCCTGCGCCGGCGGGCGCGGCTCGTGGTCCATCACGATGGGCAGCACGATGGCCGCGGTCAGCGCCAGTGCGATCGCGCCGAGAAGACGGCGGCGCGCACGCTTGCGAAGATCGGTCTGCAGATCTGAATCGGTGGAAGCCACTTCGGGGCGAGTCCTGCGGGTGGGGATCAGCCCTTGGCGGGCGGTGTGGCGGCGTCCGGCAGCGGCGGCCGCGGCGACTGCGCGTACTCGCGCATCACTTCGGCCACGGTCAGGAAGGATCCGAAAACCACGATTCTATCATCGCCCCCCACGCGCTCCCGGGTCGCCTGCCAGGCCTCGACCGGCGACGCAAAGCAATCGACCGAGCCCGCAATGCCGCGTTCCGCGATCATCGCTGCGATGTCCGAGGCCGGCGTACCGCGCGGGCCGCCCAGATCGCACAGCATCCAGTGATCGATGCGCCCCTTCAGGCGGTCGAGCACGCCGGCGATGTCCTTGTCGCGCAACATGCCCATCACCGCCCAGGTTTCCGGGTAGAAACCCATGCTGGACAGGTTCTCGTTCAGCACCGACGCGGCGTGCGGGTTGTGCGCGACGTCGAAGATGACCGCCGGCCGTCCGGGCATGACCTGGAAGCGACCGGGCAGTTCGACCGTCGCCAGACCGAGGCGGATGTCGCCGACGGTGACCGGCAGCCGGTCCGACATCGAATCCAGCGCGGTGATGACGGCCGACGCGTTCAGCAACTGGTTGGCGCCGCGCAGCGCCGGATAGCCCAGACCGCCGCGCTTGACCAGACGGTCGGGATCGCGCCGCCAGTAGCCCCATTGCTGACGGTCACCGCCAAAACCGAAGTCACGGCCGGAAATCTTCAGCACTGCGCCGATGGATTCGGCGTAGTCGATCACGGTCTGTGGCGGCACCGGGTCGCCGACGATGGCCGGACGACCGGCGCGGAAGATGCCCGCCTTTTCGCGGCCGATCAGTTCGCGCGTGTCGCCCAGGTATTCCATGTGGTCCAGATCGACGCTGGTGACGATGGCGCAGTCGGCGTCGAAGGCATTGACCGCGTCCAGTCGGCCGCCGAGACCGACTTCCATCACGATGGCGTCGAGATTGGCGCGCTCGAACACCTGCCAGGCGCCCAGCGTGCCGAACTCGAAATAGGTCAGCGCGATGTCGCCACGCGCGCGTTCGACTTCGGCGAAACCCTGGCACAGCGCTGCGTCACTGGCGGGCTCGCCGTTGATGCGCACACGTTCGTTGTAAGCCAGCAGGTGCGGCGAGGTGTAGGTGCCGACGCGGTAGCCGGCGCAACGCAGGATGCGCTCCAGCATGGCGCAGGTCGAACCCTTGCCATTGGTGCCACCGACGATGAACACCGGCACCGTCTGCACCACGCCGAGCGCCTTCTTGACGCTGAGCACGCGATCCAGTCCGAGCTGGATCACCTTCGGGTGCAGGCTTTCGAGATGCTGCAGCCACTCGGGCAGGGTCGAATACATGAATGGGCTGGGCAGGCCGGAATCTGGGCGGACGCGGATATTAGGCGAAGCCGGCTCAGCTCGCCAGCGCCGGCATGCGCTGCAGCGCCGCCAGCAGCCCGGCGATGCGGTCCGGCATCTCGCGGCGGTCGACGATCATGTCGACAGCGCCCTTCTCCAGCAGGAACTCGGCGCGCTGGAAACCTTCCGGCAGCTTCTCGCGCACCGTCTGCTCGATCACGCGCGGGCCGGCGAAGCCGATCAGTGCGCCCGGCTCGGCGATCACCACGTCGCCCATGAAGGCAAAGCTGGCGGACACACCGCCCATGGTCGGATCGGTCAGCACGGAAATGAAAGGCAGGCGGTTCTGCGACAGCTGGGTCAGCGCAGCCGTGGTCTTGGCCATCTGCATCAGCGAGAACAGGCCTTCCTGCATCCGTGCGCCGCCGCTGGCGGCGATGCAGATGAAGGGCAGGCGCTGTTCGACCGCCAGACGCACGCCACGGACGAAGCGCTCGCCAACGACCGAACCCATCGATCCGCCGAGGAATTCGAACTCGAAACACGCCACGACCACCGGCACCGTCTTGATGGCGCCCTGCATGACGACCAGCGCGTCACCTTCGCCGGTGTCGTCGGCCGCGGCGTTCAGGCGGTCCGCGTAGCGCTTGCTGTCGCGGAACTTGAGCGGATCGACCGGCATCACCTCGTTGCCGATCTCGAACCGTCCCTCACGATCGAGCAGGCCGTCGAGACGTGCCCGCGCGCGCATGCGCGAGTGGTGGTTGCACTTCGGGCAGACGTTCTGGTTGGCCGCCAGGTCGGCGGTGTAGAGCACGGCCTCACAGGCGGGGCATTTCGACCACAGGCCCTCCGGCACCGACTTGCGACCGGCGGCCTCACTGCGGTTGATCTTCGGGGGGAGAAGTTTCTGCAACCAGCTCATGCCGTGACCTCCTGGCTGTCCATCGCCTGACGGATGCTGCCGACCAGCGCCTTGACGCGCGGCAGCACCTGGTCTGCCGGGCTGCCTTCGATTTCCTCGATGATGCGGCTGCCGATGACGACACCGTCCGCCACCGCGGACAGGGCCTTCGCCGACGCACCGTCACGGATGCCGAAGCCGACGCCGACCGGCATGCCGACCGACTTGCGGATGGCCGGGATGCGCTTGGCCACCTCGCTCACGTCGATATGTCCGGCGCCGGTCACGCCCTTCAGCGATACGTAATAGATATAGCCGCTGCCGATCTCGCCCACCGCCTGGATGCGCTTCTCGGTCGAGGTCGGCGCAACCAGGAAGATCACGTCCAGACCCAGCGCACGTATCTTGGCAGCAAAGTCGTGCGACTCCTCAGGCGGATAGTCGACCACCAGCACGCCGTCCGCACCCGCTTTCGCGGCTGCCTCGGCAAACGCATCCACACCCATCGCCTCGATCGGGTTCGCATAACCCATCAGCACCACCGGCGTGCTCGCATTGGTCGTACGGAACTCGGCCACCGCGGCGATCACGTTGCGCAGCGACACCTTCTTCAGCAGCGCGCGCTCGGACGAGCGCTGGATGGTCGGGCCGTCGGCCATCGGGTCGGAGAACGGAACGCCGAGCTCGATGATGTCGGCGCCGGCTTCGACCAGCGTGTGCATCAGCGGCACGGTCAGCGAAGGATCGGGATCACCCGCGGTGATGAAGGGAATCAGCGCCTTGCGGCCGGCCGATTCGAGTGCGGACAGGGTGGAAGCGATTCGGGACATGTATTGAAACCGCCGGCCGGACCGCTTGCGCGCCCCGACCGGCAACAGGTTGATCGGGAGCGCGTCAGAACTTGATGCCGGATTTCTCGGCCACGGTGTGCATGTCCTTGTCGCCACGACCGGACAGGTTCACCAGGAGGGCGGCGTCCTTCGGCATCGTGGCAGCAAGCTTCATCGCGTAGGCGATCGCGTGCGACGACTCCAGCGCCGGAATGATGCCTTCGGTGCGGCACATGCGGTGGAAGGCTTCGAGCGCCTCGTCGTCGTTGATCGTCACGTACTCGGCACGGCCGGTGTCCTTCAGCCATGCGTGCTCGGGGCCCACACCGGGGTAATCCAGACCGGCCGACACCGAGTGCGTTTCGATGATCTGGCCGTTCTCGTCCTGCAGCAGATAGGTGCGGTTGCCGTGCAGCACGCCCGGACGACCTGCGGTGAGCGAGGCCGAGTGCTGGCCGCTGGCCAGACCGTGGCCGCCCGCCTCCACGCCGATCAGGCGCACGTCCGGGTAGGGAATGTAGGGGTAGAAGATGCCCATCGCGTTGGAGCCACCGCCGACGCAGGCGATCACGGCGTCCGGCTGGCGCTGGATCATTTCCGGCATCTGCCACAGGCACTCTTCGCCGATGATCTTCTGGAAGTCGCGCACCATCATCGGGTAGGGATGCGGGCCGGCGACCGTGCCGATGATGTAGAAGGTGTTGGCGACGTTGGTGACCCAGTCGCGCATCGCCTCGTTCAGCGCGTCCTTCAGCGTCTTGGAGCCGCATTCGACCGGCACCACGGTGGCACCCAGCAGCTTCATGCGGTAGACGTTGGCGGCCTGACGCTTCACGTCCTCGCTGCCCATGTAGACCACGCACTCCATGCCCAGGCGGGCAGCGATGGTCGCGGTGGCGACGCCGTGCTGACCGGCACCGGTCTCGGCGATCACACGCGGCTTGCCCATGTGCTTGGCCACCATGGCCTGGCCGATCACGTTGTTGATCTTGTGCGCGCCGGTGTGATTCAGGTCTTCGCGCTTGAGGTAGATCTGCGCGCCGCCGCAGTGATCGGACAGGCGGCGGGCGTGGTAGACCGGGCTCGGGCGGCCGACGTAGTGCTTCAGCTCGTATTCGTACTCGGCGCGGAAGGCCGGATCGTCCTTGAGCTTGTCGTACTCGACACGCAGTTCGTCGAGCGCGGCAATCAGGGTTTCGGCGACGAACACGCCACCGTAAGGACCGAAATGACCCAGAGCGTCCGGATAGTTGTAGGCCGAGGCAGATACCTCAGCCGGCAGATCTTGCTTCCCCATGCTCCACTCCTGATATGAACGCCGCCACTCTGGCCACGTCCTTGATGCCTTTGGCCGATTCCACGCCACTGCTCACATCGACCGCCGACGGTCGGATGTTGCGGACCGCCTCGGCCACGTTGTCCGGATCGAGACCGCCGGACAGGATGAGGGGCATCGGCAGCGACGGCGGGATAAGGCTCCAGTCGAAGCGCTTTCCCGAACCACCCCATGCGTCCGACCAGGCGTCGAGCAACAACGCCCGCGCGCCGCGGAAACGATCTGCGCATTCTAGCAAATCCGTTTCCGGCCTCACCCGGACCGCTTTGATCCAGGGCAGGCCGAAGCGTTCGCAGTATTCGGCACTTTCGTCACCGTGAAACTGCAGCAGATCGAGTGCGGCCTCGCGTGCCGCCTGCTCGACCGTGGCCGCGTCCTCATTGACGAACAGGCCCACGCGGGTGACGAAGGGCGGTACACGGCGCGCCAGTTCGGCCGCCCGCGCCACCGTCACCGCGCGCGGGCTCGGCGGGTAGAGCACGAAGCCGACGGCGTCCACGCCCAGCGCGAGCGCGCCGTCCAGATCGGCTTCACGGGTGAAACCGCACACCTTGATGCGAGTCCTGCGCACGTTGATTTCCCGTTTATTCAGTCAGACGGGCCGACCGGCGGCAGGCGGAAGAGGCCCTCTGCCGGCAGACCCCAGTGCGCATCGTAGCCGACACCGACGAGATAGAGGCCGGCGGCGGCAAAGGTTGGCGCGGCCAGCCGGCGGTCGCGCTGTGCCAGCAGCGAGGCCATCCACTCCGGTTCGCGCCGGGCGCAGCCGATCTCGACCAGCGCACCGACGATGTTGCGCACCATGTGATGGAGGAAGGCATTGGCGCTCAGATCGAAAGTGATCCAGTCACCGCGGCGCCGGACATCGAGTGCAGTCATCGTGCGCACCGGGCTCTTCGCCTGGCATTCGGACGAGCGGAAAGCGGAAAAGTCGTGCTCGCCAAGCAGCGCGGCAGCGGCCTCAGCCATGCGCGCGGCGTCCAGCGGGCGGTGGAACCAGCCGGCCAGCGAGGCGGCGATCGCCGGCCGCACCGGGTTGTTGTAGAGGCAGTAGCGGTAGCTGCGTGCGCGCGCCGAAAAGCGCGCGTTGAAATCGTCGGCCACCGGCTGCGCCCAGCGCACCGCGACGCCCTTCGGCAGCAGCGCGTTGCAACCGCGAACCCACGCCGTGTCCGGCCGCTCGACGGCGGCATCGAAATGCACGACCTGGGCCGTCGCGTGGACGCCGGTATCGGTGCGACCGGAGGCCTGCACGCGCACCGGGTGGGCGGCGATGGCACCGAGTGCCGCTTCCAGCGCGTCCTGCACGGTCGGCCCGACCGGCTGCGACTGCCAGCCGCGAAAGCCGGCGCCGTCGTACTCGACCCCGAGTGCAATCCTCATCGGCTCACCCCAGCTTCACCCAGGTGACGCATATGGCGAGCGCCAGCGCAATCGCCAGCACGTCGGCAGCACGCAGCGGCGCACAGGGCTCGACCGGCAGCGGCGCCCGTTCGGCCTCCGGCGGACGCAGCCAGCTGCGCCACGCGCCGCGCGCCGGCGGCTGTTCCAGGTCGCGCAGCACCAGTTGCAGGCGCAGCGCAAAGGTATCCGGCCCCGGGCGTTCGGACGACAGCGGATGCAGCAGCCGGTGCATCGCACCGGCCAGTTGCGGCAGCGTCATGCGGTCGAGCAGCACGGCCACGCAGGCGGCCATCGCCGCGAGATGCAGCGCGGCATGCGCAGCGGCGCGAAGACCTTCGATGGTCGGCCCGGCGGTGACGTCGTCGATCAGCAGACGCCCGGGCGTGCCGAGCGAAAAGGTGACGGCAATGGCGAGGAACAGCCAGCGCAGGCGACGAAGCAAGTGCAGCGCACGGCGCGGCGCGAGCAGGCTCGCCGCCAGCAGGCTGCACGCCACCCAGATCCCGTGACGGGACGATGCGGCGCCTTGCCCGGCCAGCAGCCACACCAGCCAGATGGCGAGCAGCGTGGCACCGTGCAGCGACAGGAATTTCGCCGCCGGAACGCGCAGCGGCATCGGGGGCCTTTGCATGGACACCGTCGATGAAGAGAGGGCGCCGAGCATACCGCGCCCGGCGGCGGCTGCGCATCAGCGTCAGCGGCGCCGCACGTGCATCAAACGAAAAAGCCGGCACGAGGCCGGCTTTCCGCGACGAAAGGCCGGCGGAACGCAGCGCGTTCCGGCCCGACGATCCGGATCAGGCGAGGCGGCCGAGCATGTCGTTGGCCTGCGCCTGCTGTTCCGCCGTGCCTTCGCGCACGACCTCCTGCAGCAACTCGCGCGCGCCTTCCTTGTCACCCATCTCTTCGTAGGCGCGCGCCAGTTCGAGCTTGGTTTCGGCTTCCTCGGCCGCGGTCTGCGGCGGCTCCTCGCCGCCCAGCATGTCTTCCGGATTGATCACCGTCGACACCGCCGACGGCGGCAGCTCGTCGGCCGGCGGCGCCGCTTCGGCCAGGGCCTTGCCGACGTCGCCCACCACGTCGGTCGCGAGCGTGGACGGGTCGGAGCCGAGGTCGAGATTGATGTCCGACAGGTCGATCACCGGCTCGGCAGACTGAGCCGGAAGCGGCGCGTCGGCCGCGTCGAAGTTGAAATCGATCAGGTTGCCGATGTCGGTGCGTTCGAGATCGACCACCGCTGCAGCGTCCTCACCCCCCTCTGCCGTCGGTTCGCTCGGCAGGGACAGATCGAGATCGAAGGCGGGTGCGTCCTGCTGGGCCAGCGTCTCTGCGGTGTCGGCGACGTTCTTCTCCAGCACCAGCGTGCTCACGTCCTCGCCTTCCGGCTTGTCCGCAGTGAAGTCGAGGCCGAGATCGAAGTCCAGCGACGATTCGCCTTCGGATTCCTCGCCCGGCTTGGTCAGCGTGGTCGCCACCCCGACGGTCGGCGACTGCGGTGCGGCCTCCGCCGGCGGCACGTCGAGATCGAAGTCGAGACCGGCATCGGCCGGCGATGCCGGCACATCGACATCGAGATCGGTCAGCACTGGCGGCGCATCCAGCGCCACGGTTGCCTGATTGTCGTCCGGTGCATCGCCCGAAACCAGCTGGCCGATGTCGCCCGGCAGCGTCCAGGTATCGCGCATCTTGTCGGCACCGGCGACCACCACCGTTGCGGCCATCGCCGCCTGTGCGTCGCTGTCCGGCTCGGCTTCCGGCGAACCACCATAGAGTGGATTCGTCGGATCGACCGCACGACCCATCTGCGCGGCCTTTTCCCAGTCGGCGCCCTTGCCGCCGGTCTGCGCGTACAGCTCGGTGGCCAGCGTTTCGAACTGCTTCACCGACTTGCGCTGCGCGTAGATCTCGAGCAGCTTCAGATGAATGGCGTGCCGGCTGGGCTCGCTCTTCAATGCTTCGAGCAGAATTTCCTCGGCCTGGGCGTCGCGGCCATAGGCCATGTAAACGTCCGCCTCGGCAACCGGATCAACACCCTCGTCGGCATCGATCGACGACAGCGAGGACTGGCTGAAGTCGGTCTGGATCGAACTGGCACTGGTATCGACGCTCTGGCCACCGCCGGTCGCACCGATGATGGAGGTCGACACCGGCACTGCTTCCATGCCGGCCGTGGTCGACGGCGGCGCCACATCCGGCGCCGGCGCCTTCGCCTTGTACTTGCGGTAGCCGAGGTAGCCAAGCAGCAGTACGAGGATGCCACCCAGGCCGGCGAGCGTACCCGGATCGGATAGCAGCCCGGGCTCCTCGATCGCTGCTTCGGGTTCTTCGTCGGTCGCCGCCGGCGGTGCGGCCGGCGCTTCCTCCGGCGCCTCGGCAGCGGGGGCCGGGGTCGGAGCAGGCTCGACCTTTGGCGCCTCGGCGGCGGGCTTCTCGTCCGCCAGCGCGATCAGGTCGGGAACCGGCTTGTCTTCCGCCTTCTCTGCGGGCGCTTCCGACTTCTTGCTGTCGGCGCCGGCAATCAGGTCGGGCACCGGCTTCTCTTCCGCCTTGGGTGCCGGCGCAGGTGCGGGCGCCGGCGCAGGTGCGGGAGCGGCTGCAGGCGGCGTGGCCGCCTTCTGCTGCGCTTCGGCCATCGGCGTGCTCTTGAGCTCGACCAGCTTCTGCAGTTCGCGAACGTTGCGCTCGAGGTCGGCCAGACGACTGTTGGCGTCCTTCAGCGCACGATCCTTGGCGACCACTTCCTCTTCGAGCGCGCTGATCTTGCCGGACTCGGCAGCGGACTTCGACACCCTCACCTGATCGGAGGCGGCAGCGGCGGCCGGCGCCTTGTCTTCGACACGCGCCTCGATCTTGCCGCCGGAACTGCGGCCACCGGCATCGGCGGCCGACGACGGGGTCGCGACGCTGCCCGCCAGGCGGGCGCGGTAGGCGGCGAAATCGGCGGTCTGGGCGGCGACGATGCTGCGCGCCTCCTGCGGCGACACGGCTTCGGCGGCCGACTGATCGGGAATGCTGAGGATGCGGCCCGCGCGCAGACGGTTCATGTTGCCGCCGTCGAACGCGTCCGGATTGGCGCGCACCAGCGCAACCAGCATCTGGTCGAGACTGACGCCGGACGGCGCGTTCTCAGTGGCGATACGGCGCAGCGTGTCGCCGCGGCGCACTTCATACGTGCCGTCCGCCGCCGGTGCGCGGGTCGGTGCAGCGGCCGGCGCAGCAGCAACGGCCCTCGAAGCGCTGCTGCCCGGTACGGCCACCGGTTCGACCGGCGCCGGGCGCGGCATGTCGGCTGGATCAAGCAGGAAGGTGTATTCGCGGACAAGTCGACCGGACGCCCAGTTCAACTCGATCAGCATGTCGAGATAGGGCTCGTTGACCACGCGGTCGCTGGTCACCACCAGCACCGGGCGGCCGCCGCGCTTGTCGACGGCGATCCTGACACCGGTGAGGCTGGACGCGAACTCGACGCCTGCCTGCTTGAAGGCGCTCGGCGAGGCGAGTTTGGCGGACATCGAGGAAAGTTCGTCTGCGTTGGCGGCGAGTTCGACTTCGGCGCGCAGCGGCTGGCCGATTGCAGACTGGACGGTGAGTTTGCCGAGACCGGCTGCCCCGACGGACAGCGGCAACGCCGACAGCAGCGCGGTCAGCAGGCGGATCGAATGTTTTTTATCGCTATGACGCACCGCGTTTTCCTCGCGCGCTAAAACCCAAATCTCAAAATAACATCATGGTCTTAGCCCTGCAAGCTAAACAGTCGCTTTATGTTGCGAAACTGTCTGTTACGACACGCTGCTTGCGGTGAAGCAGCGTGTCGGGTGCTACGTCAGGCTTCGACCAGGATACGCAGCATGCGGCGCAGCGGTTCCGCCGCCCCCCACAGCAGCTGGTCGCCGCAGGTGAAGGCACCGAGATAGTCCGGCCCCATGTTGAGCTTGCGTACGCGACCGACCGGAATGGTCAGCGAACCGCTGACCGCTGCCGGCGTCAGGTCGCGCATGCTGTCCTCGCGATGGTTGGGCACGAACTTCACCCAGGCGTTGGCTTCGCGGATCATGCTTTCGATCTCGTCCAACGGCACATCGCGCTTCAACTTGATGGTCAGCGCCTGCGAATGGCAGCGCATCGCGCCAACCCGGACACAGATGCCGTCAATCGGCGTGAGATCGGCACCGCTGCGGCCAAGGATCTTGTTGGTTTCGGCCTGACCCTTCCATTCTTCCTTGCTCTGCCCGCCGTCCAGCTCCTTGTCGATATAAGGGATCAGCGAGCCGGCCAGCGGCACCCCGAACTGGGCCTTCGGGAAATCGGCACTGCGCAGGCTGTCGGTGACTGCGCGGTCGATGTCGAGGATGGCCGACGCGTTGTCCTTCAGCATCGGTGCGGCCACGCTGTGCAGCGTGCCCATCTGGCTCAGCAGTTCGCGCATGTTCTGCGCACCGGCGCCCGACGCCGCCTGATAGGTCATGGCGCTCATCCACTCGACCAGACCGGCCGAGAACAGCGCGCCGACGCCCATCAGCATCAGACTGACGGTGCAGTTGCCGCCGATGTAGTCCTTCACGCCACGCGCCAGACCGTCCTTGATCACGCCCATGTTGACCGGGTCGAGAATGATGATGGCGTCGTCCTTCATGCGCAGCGCGGAGGCGGCGTCGATCCAGTAGCCCTTCCAGCCGGCGGCACGCAGCTTCGGATACACCTCGTTGGTGTAGTCGCCGCCCTGGCAGGTGATGATGGCGTCCATCTTCGCCAGCTGGGCGACGTCGGTCGCGTCCAGCAGCGGCGCACTGCCCTGCCCCACGTCCGGGCCGGCGGCGCCGACGCTGGACGTCGTGAAGAACACCGGTTCGACCAGTGCGAAATCGTTTTCCTCGCGCATGCGCTGCATGAGCACCGAGCCCACCATGCCGCGCCAACCCACCATACCGAGCTTCAACATGTCCGTTTCCTTGTCCGTCTGTTACAGGGCCGCGAGTACCGCGTCGCCCATCTGCTTCGTTCCGACCCGGGTCGTGCCCGGCTCGAAGATGTCGCCGGTGCGGTAGCCCTGGGCCAGCACCTTGCGTACCGCGTTCTCGATGCGCACGGCCGACGCTTCGTCGCCGAAGCTGTAGCGCAGCATCATCGCCGCCGACAGGATGGTGGCCAGCGGATTGGCCACCCCCTGGCCGGCAATGTCCGGCGCCGAGCCGTGGCTGGGCTCGTACAGACCCTTGTTGTTGGCGTCCAGCGAGGCCGACGGCAGCATGCCGATCGAACCGGTGAGCATCGATGCCTCGTCGGACAGGATGTCGCCGAACATGTTGCCGGTCACCACCACGTCGAACTGCTTGGGCGCCTTGACCAGCTGCATCGCCGCGTTGTCGACCAGCATGTGGCTCAGTTCGACGTCCGGGTAGTCCTTGGCCATGTCCGAAATGACCTCGCGCCACAGCTGGGTGCACTCCAGCACGTTCATCTTGTCGACCGAGCACAGACGCTTCGAACGCTTGCGCGCCGCCTCGAAGGCGACCCGGCCGATGCGGCGGATCTCTTCTTCAGCGTAGATCATGGTGTTCCAGCCCACGCGCTGTTCGCCCCACGGCGTGTCGCGCAGCTCGATGCCGCGCGGCTGGCCGAAGTAGATGTCGCCGGTCAGTTCGCGCACGATCAGGATGTCCAGGCCGGACACGATTTCCGGCTTCAGCGACGATGCGTTGGCCAGTTCCGGATACAGGATGGCCGGACGCAGATTGGCGAACACACCCAGTTCGGCGCGGATGCGCAGCAGGCCACGCTCGGGGCGCTGTTCGCGCGGAAGCGTGTCCCACTTCGGGCCGCCGACGGCGCCGAGCAGGATGGCATCGGCTTCGCGCGCCAGCTTCGAGGTCGCTTCCGGATAGGGGTCGCCGGTCGCGTCCACCGCGCCACCGCCAAGCAGCGCGTGCTCGAACTCGACCTTCAGGCCGTCACTGCGCAGCGCCTCCAGCACACGCAGCGCTTCGGCGGTGATTTCGGGACCGATGCCGTCGCCGGCGAGAACACAGACTTTCACGGATTGCTCCAGTAGGGGTCAGGCAAACAGCCAGGGCTGCTCGATGCGGCGACGCGCTTCGAACTCGCGGATCTTGTCGGCCTGACGCAGGGTCAGGCCGATGTCGTCGAAACCGTTGATCAGGCAGTACTTGCGGAAGGCATCGACGTCGAACTTGATGGCGTGGCCATCCGGGCGCACCACCACCTGCTTCTCCAGGTCGATGTGCAGGCGGTAGCCCGGCGTGCCAGCGCACTGCAGGAACAGCTGTTCGACTTCCTTCTCCGGTAGGCGGATGGGCAGCAGGCCGTTCTTGAAGCAGTTGCTGTAGAAGATGTCGGCAAAGGTGGTGCCGATGATGGCGCGAAAGCCGTAGTCCTCGATCGCCCACGGCGCGTGCTCGCGCGACGAGCCGCAGCCGAAGTTCTCGCGCACCAGCAGCACGCTGGCGCCCTGGAAGCGCGGCTGGTTCAGCACGAAGTCGGGATTCAGCGGACGCTTCGAGTGGTCCTGACCCGGCTGGCCGACGTCGAGGTAGCGCCATTCGTCGAACAGCGTCGGGCCGAAGCCCGAACGCTTGATCGACTTCAGGTACTGCTTCGGAATGATGGCGTCGGTATCGACGTTGGCGCGGTCCAGCGGCGCGACCAGGCCGTCAAGGGTGGTGAATGCTTTCATGACTGTCCTTGTTTCGCCGCTTACTTCGCGGACTTCTCGATGGCCTCGCCACCCTTCTTGATGTCCTTGCCGATGCCTTCGACGGTGTTGCAGCCGGCCAGCATCAGGGTCATCGCGCTCAGGATCACGGCAATCAGCTTCATGTTCTGCTTTTCCTCGATCAGACAGTCATTCAGACAATTTCACGGACATCGGCGAAACGACCGGCGATCGCCGCCGCAGCAGCCATCTGCGGACTGACCAGATGGGTGCGCCCGCCGGCGCCCTGGCGACCTTCGAAATTGCGGTTCGAGGTCGACGCGCAACGCTCGCCCGGCTCCAGCCGGTCGGCATTCATCGCCAGGCACATCGAACAGCCCGGCTCGCGCCATTCGAAACCGGCCGCCTTGAACACCTTGTCCAGACCTTCCGCCTCGGCTTGCGCCTTGACCAGACCGGAACCCGGCACCACCAGCGCCAGCTTCACGTTGTCGGCGACGCGGCGCCCCTCGACCACGCGGGCCGCGGCGCGCAGGTCCTCGATGCGCGAATTGGTACAGGAGCCGATGAACACCTTGTCGATGCGGATCTGGTCGATCGGCGTACGCGGCGTGAGACCCATGTACTGCAGCGCGCGGGCCACGCCCTCGCGCTTGACCGGGTCGGCGAAATCTTCCGGCGCCGGCACCTGGCCGCGCACGTCGGTCACCATCTCCGGCGATGTGCCCCAGGTCACCTGCGGCAGGATCTTTCGGGCGTCGATGTCGACCACGCGGTCGAACTGCGCGCCCTCGTCAGATTTCAGCGTGCGCCAGTACTCGACGGCACGGTCCCACTGCTCTGCGCGTGGCGAGAACGGCCGGCCACGCAGGTATTCGATGGTGGTGTCGTCGACCGCCACCATGCCGGCGCGGGCACCGCCCTCGATCGCCATATTGCACAGCGTCATGCGGCCTTCCATCGACAGGCCGCGGATGGCCGAACCACCGAACTCGATCGCGTAGCCGGTGCCACCGGCCGTGCCGATGACGCCGATGAAGTAGAGCGCGATGTCCTTGGCGCTGACGCCCTTGCCCAATTCGCCTTCGACGCGGATGAGCATGGACTTCGACTTCTTCTGCAGCAGGCACTGCGTCGCCATGACGTGCTCGACTTCCGACGTGCCGATGCCGTGTGCCAGGCAGCCAAAGGCGCCGTGGGTCGAGGTATGCGAATCGCCGCAGACCACGGTCATGCCGGGCAGCGTGGCGCCGTTCTCAGGGCCGATCACATGCACGATGCCTTGGCGCTTGTCGCGGAAGGGAAAATAGGCCAAGGCGCCGAAGGCGCGGATATTGTCGTCCAGCGTCTCGACCTGGGCACGCGAGGTCGGATCGGCGATGCCCTGCTCCGAGCGGTCGGTCGGCACATTGTGGTCGGCGGTGGCGACGATGGAGTCCACGCGCCAGGGCTTGCGATTGGCCAGTCGCAGACCTTCGAAGGCCTGCGGGCTGGTGACTTCATGCACCAGGTGACGGTCGATGTAGAGCAGTGCGGTACCGTCATCCTCGGTATGCACCACGTGACTGGACCACAGCTTGTCGTAAAGCGTTTGCGCCATTGCAACGATTCCGGCTGATCAGCGAAACCGGGGATTATAACCTTGCGGCGCAGCATCCAGCCGGCAGCGATCAGCCGCTCCTGACCACTTCACCCGGTGGCCACATGCGCGCCAGCAGCAGACATCCGGCCAGCGCGAACACCGAACTGAGCACGAAGGCCCAGCCGCCGCCGAGCGGCGCCCACATCCAGCCGCTGATCAGCCCGCCGACCATGCCGCCGGCGCCGAAGGACACGCTGCCGTAGAGCGCCTGCGCCCGGCCCTGCTGGCGGGCGTCGAACCACTGGTTCAGCGCAGCCACCGAACTGGCGTGAAAGGCGCCGAAGGTCAGACCGTGGAGCAGTTGGGCCGCCAGCAGCCAGGGAAGAGAATCGACCAGCCAACCTATCACCGCGAAGCGCAGGACCGCCGCAGCCAGCGCCGCCAGGAGCATGGCGCGCAACGTGAAGCGGCGCATCAGCGAGGGCATCCACAGGAAAACGGCGATCTCGGCCAGTACGCCCAGCGTCCACAGGGCGCCGATCAGACTCTTGCTGTAGCCATGCTCATCCAGGTGGATCGAGTAGAAGACGTACAGCGCACCATGCGCACAGCTCATGAAGAAGGCGGCGCCGAACAGGCCCGCCACCGGGCGGCGACGCAGGATGTCGCGCAGGCCCTCGGTGGCGCGCGGACGGTCGGCGTGTTCCGGCGCCTCAGGCAGGCTGAAGGCGAACAGGCAGATGCCGCCCAGTATCAGGCTGCAGGCCCACAGCACGGCACGCAGCCCGGTGCGGTCCAGCATTTCGCCCAGCGCAAGCACGGTGATGACGAAGCCGATCGAGCCCCATACCCGGATGGCGCCGTAGCGGGCCACCTTCGATTTGAGGTGCTCCAGCGTCAGCGCCTCGACCAGCGGCAGCGACGCGCTCCAGAAGAAGGACATCAGCGCCATCGCGATGAACACACCGATGAACTGCTCGGTGCTGAAGAAGATGAGGAAACCTGCCAGGCTGGCCGCGCCTGCACCGCGGATGATGGGTGTACGCGCGCCGATGCGGTCCGCCAGCCAGCCCCACATGCCGGGCGCGACGATGCGCATCACCTGCATCAGCGACATGACAATGGCAATGTCGGCAGCCGAGAAGCCGATCGAGGACAGGTAGAGCCCGAAGTACGGGGAGAACGCGCCGACGAACGCGAAATAGAAGAGGTAGTAGGCGGACAGTCGCCAGTAGGGGAGCGGCATCACGCGAAGTGTACCGCAGCCGGCAGCGCGGCCGGCAGCGATTCAGCGCGTGCCGTGGCGCAGCTGAATCACCCCTTCGCCGACGCGCTGCGCGATCAGTTCGGACTGAATACCCTCGCTGTAGCTGACGATGTCGTAGCCGGCATAGCCGCCGGCGCGCGCCAGCTGCTCGGCACGCCGGCGGAACACCATGCGCGCCTCACCCTCGCCGCCCGGCCGCGTACGCATCTTCTTCATGCCGAGATAGTAGGTGTCCTCGGACAGCTGCGCCTCTTCGATGGTCCAGTTCGGCGCCATCGGATCGAGCACGACGTAGGCGAGATAGGCAGCGCCGGCAAAATAGATGAGCTTTTCCGGCGTTGTCGTGTAGCCCGGCGTCAAGCGCAGCTTGGTGTCCGGAATGACGGAACTGGTCGCACTTGGCAACGAGCGATCGAGCGACGAACAGGCCGCCGCCAGCACGGCGGCAAGCAAGGCTGCGGACAGGCGTGCCGTCATGATCAGGCTCCGATGAAGTTGAACAGCGACAGGCCGGACACCTTCAGGAAGGACTGCTGGGCCGCCTGCAGATAAGCCTGCTGCTGCGTGAGCTTGCTCAGCGCTTCCGTGTAGTTCAGGTCGCGCAGGGTGGACAGGGAGGACTCGAACTGCAGGTTTACCTCTTCGCCCAGCGAATCGAGCGCCGCCAGCTCGGAGCTGCGAGCGCCGATGCGTGCTCGCGTGGTCAGCAGGTTGTCGGTCGACCGATCGATGTTGGAAATCGCCGAACCGATCGCATTGCTCACCTTGGCCAGCGCGTTCGCGTCGCCGGAGGCCGGCTGTTCGAGCGCGAGAATCACGTCGCCGATGGTTTCGAACACGCTCTGCGACGTGCTGATCTGCATCGATACGCGATCACCGTCGGCGGGGGCGCCGGTCATCGAGAAACGGGCACCGAAATTGAAGGGCGGCTCGGAACCGCCGTTCGAGCGCAGGTTGATGACGTCGCCCGGCAGGAAGGTCCGCGGCAGCGGCGCGCCGCCGGGCGCGGCACCGGTCAACAGCGAATTGCCGCTCGCGTTGTCGATGATGTCGTAAGTGGTCACGCCGCCGGACACCGCGAATACGACCTCGAAGTCGCCCGAGTTGGCCGGATCGTTCCACGCGCTCATGTCGGTGACACTCCCGGCATCGAGCACCGCGGTGCCACGGTTCGCCGGGTCCGGCGTCAGCGAGAAGTTGCCGTTGCCCGAGGGCACGCGCATGAACACGTTGGCGCCCGAATCGCTGATCGCCAGGCGGCGATTGCTGCCCACCTGTGCTTCGCGTTGACCGTCGTCGCCAGCGTAGCTCACACCGGCCTCGACACTGCCGGAGAAGGGCTGGGTCGTACTCTTGTAGCCGCTGAACAGATAGTCGCCGAACGCATCGCGCGAATTCGCGATACCCATCATTTCGGAGAACATCGCGCGGATGTCGGTGGCAATCGCCTTGCGGTCGGAATCGGCCAGCGTCGCGCTGCGCGACTGGATGAGGCGCTCGCGGATGGTCGCCAGGATGTCGCCAGCGGTGGCGATCTGCGATTCGGCGAAACCGAGTGCGCTGCTGGCGTCGCGGCGGTTCACCGCGAACTGGTCGTTCATCGACTTCGATTGCTCGACTTCGAGCGCCCGCGCGGACGCCACCGGATCGTCGGATGGCGCCAGCACGCGGCGGCCGGTGGACAACTGCTGCTGCAACCTGAACAGGTCGCCGCTCTGACGCACGAGGCCGGAGGTACCGGTTTCGTAGATGGTGTTGGTGGAAACGCGCATTACAACTCTCCTCAGCCGCCCAGTTGCAGCACGGTGTCGAACAGCCGACTGGCGATCTCAATCATCTTGCCGGACGCCTGGTATGCCTGTTGATAACGGAGCAGATTGGCCGCTTCTTCATCGAGATTGACGCCCGACAGCGACTGCTGCGACTCAGTGACACGCGACAGCAGCACGTCCTGTGCCTTCTGGTTCACCTGGATTTCGCGTGCCTGCGAACCGATCTCGGCAACCATCTGCGCGTAGGCACCCTGGAAGCCGGTGGTTCCGCCGGCCAGCGTGTCCGCGTCCTGCAGCGCGGCCAGCGCCAGCAGGTTGCGGTTGTCGCCCTGACCGCTGGCATTGGCCTGTATGGTGAAGGTGTCACCGTCGCGCGGAATCCCCGACAGCTGGAAGGTGAAGCCGCCCTGGCCGGCAAAGGTGAAGCTTGCGCCGGCCGAATCGGTGGCCGGGTTGTAGGCGATGGTGCCGCCCGGCCCGCCGGTCACGTTGAACACATTGGTCGCGGCGTCGAAGGTCAGCGTGATCGGGCCGCCCAGCGGCAGGCCGGTGGTCGAGGTGACGGTACCGGCACTGATTGCGCCCGTGCCGGCGTTGGTCAGGCTGGCCGCGGTGCTGATCGGCATCGCCACTGCCAGCATGCGCGGGTCGGACAGCAGCGTGCGGATATCCGAGGCGCCATTGCGCGTCGGCTGGATCAGGAAGCTGTCGCCGGCGGCCAGGGTAGTGGCGCCCGAATCCAGCGTGAAGCCCTGCGGGCTGCCAGCTGGCGGCAGACCGCCCAGCGTCGCCGCGGTCCAGCTCGTGTTGTCCGACAGGCGGGTGAGCGTGTAGTTGGCGCCGTCGTAGCGCAGGCGATAGTCGCTGGTGGTCAGTTCAGACGAGTCGTTGATCGTCACGTTGACCTGAGCCGCCGCGACTGTGTCGTTGGTGCTCGCCGGCAGCGCGCTGCCCGACAGCGTATTGAAGAAGGCTGTTCCCAGCGCCCCGTTCAGGTCCTGGCCGAGCAGGTGTTGCGCGTTGAACTGCTCCGCCATGCCGATGGCGACGCGGCCGAGCGCGTTCTGCGCCTCGTCCAGCGTTTCGCGGCGGAAGGCCAGCAGGCCACCGAGCTTGCCGCCGCTGAGCGAGGACTCCTGCATGCGCAGCACGGTGCCGCCGGGCGCGGTGTAGGTGACTTCGGTGCGGCTGGCGTCCTCGACCGACGGTCCGGCGGTCAGCAGGAAGGCGCTGCCACCGACGACGACGGGCTGACCGTTGCCGATGAAAAGATTGATCGAGCCATCGCTCTGCTGCAGCTGGGTCACCCGAACCAGGTCGTTCAGCTGGCTGATCAGCCGCTCGCGCATGTCGAGCATGTCGTTGGCCAGACGGGTCGGGCCGGTGCTCGCCTCCGCCACGGCAATCTGGTTGTTGTAGCGGGCGATCTGCGTCGCGAGCTGATTGATTTCCTCGACGGTGCCCGAGATTTCTCCATTGAGACCGGTACGGACCTCGTCCAGCCGCAGATCGAGCGCGTTGAAGCGTGCGGTCATGGCCTGTGCAGCCGAAATGACCGACTGCCGGGCGGCGAGCGAGGTGGGCGAGGCCGTCACGCTCTGCAGCGCATCGAAGAAGCCTGACATCGCCGGCGACATGCCCGCGTCGGCGTCGGCAAGCAGGTTGTCGAGGGCGCCGATCTGGTCGGCGTAGGCGTTGTACTCGGCGCTCTGCGTACGCGCCTCCATCACCTGGGCCGTCAGGAACTGGCTGTAGATGCGGCGCACGGTTTCGATCCGGGCGCCCTGGCCGAAGAAGCCGGCGCCGGTCTGCTGTGGATCGTTGGTGCCGAAGATGACTTCCTGCCGGGTGTAACCGGTGGTCGCCGCATTCGAAATGTTGTGACCGGTCGTGACCAGTGCGGCCTGCGCCGCATTCAGTCCGGAGATGCCGATGCTGTAGAGCTGCGTTCCCATGATGTGCCGTCTCGTCAGAGTGCTTGGGACACGTCAAAGCAAAAGCTTTGCCAGCTCCGTTTTATGGGCGTCACACTGGACTGGAACAATGTCGGGGATGGTCACTCCCGCTCATCGCATATCGGCCACGGACGTGGCTTTCAAGACATCGGCCGGACGCGCCGAGGTGGTCCGGCGGGCACACCGGCTGACACCGCTCGAACGCGCGGTGCTGATAGTCGCCGACGGGCGGCAGGATTTTGCCGGCCTGCTTGCCGCTCTCGGCCGGGCGGCCAGCGGCGACATCGAGGCGGCGGCCGCGTTGACCCGGCTGATCGAACTCGGACTGCTCGACATCGAGCGACCGGCGCCGGTCGCCTCCGCCGGGCGGAAGTCGCTGGCGCTGGCCCGCCTCTATCTGATCGAAAGTGTGGAGCGCGCCTTGCGCGGACAGACCGACGCGCTGAAACCGCTGCTGCGCGACGCCACCGACGAGGCGGGCGTCCGCCGTGCGTTGCTGGCCTGCGAGAAGGCGCTTCTGGATGCGGGTGCGGCCCGACAGGCCAGCCTGATCCGCGCGCGCTGTCTGGAACTGCTGCCGTGATCTGCGCGCCGGCGCTACCGCCCCGCCCGCAGGATCAGCCCGACAAGGCAGCGCGCAGCAGCGGCCCCTTGATGATGCGCTCGAGCTTGTCGGCGTAAGCCGGGTCGGTGGCGTAACCCGCCTGCTGCAGGCCGCGGGCGAAACTGCCAGCGTCCTGCGCACCGAGCACGCGGGCGTAGCGCGGTTGGTTCTGCAACAGACGGGCGTAGTCGGCGAAGCTTTCTTCGTAGGAGCCGTAACTGCGGAAGGCATCCGTCTGTTTGGTCCAGCGGCCGTCGATGAACTCGCTGGCCGAAACGGTGACGGTCTGCCCCTGCCAGCTGCTGCCGGCCTTGATATTGAAAAGGTTGTGGCTGGGCGTACCGTCGGCCGACGTCAGTTCGGCCCGGCCCCAGCCGGTTTCGAGCGCGGCCTGGGCAACCAGGAACTGCGCCGGAATGCCCGTCGCGCGACTGGCCGACAGCGCGGCCGGCCATACCCGCTCGACGAAGGCACGCGCGTGCTCCGGCACATCGCGGTTCCTGACCGGCGCAAGTTCGGCCAATGCCGCTTCGAGATCGGCAGCAGCGGCCGCTTCGCCCGGCTGCAGACTCTGCCGCAGGGCGGCAGAGCTTGCCGCCGCCGGCATCCGCGGCAAGCCCTGGAACAGTCCGGCTTCGGACAACGGCTTCAGTTCCGGCCTCACCGAGGTATCGGCACTGTTCGCGTTCGCCGACAGCTGCCGTTCGAGCACGCGCGCCAGCCCGGTACCGCCGCCTTCAGTCATGACCTGGGCCCACTGCTGGTCCAGCATGTCCTGGTACATCTTGCTTTCCTGCCCGCCGAACAGTTCGTCGCCGTGCGAGGCCTCGCGCATCGACTTGATCACCACCTGCAGGAACATCGCCTCGAACTGCTTGGCTGCGGCCTTCAACGCCTCCGGCGAGTTGTCGCGCGCCGCGCGGCGCAGCACGTCCAGACCGCGCACGTCGGCGGCCAGCGTGTTGAGCGCGGCGTTCTCCATCAGATCACTTCCAGTTCGGCGCGCAGCGCACCGGCCGCCTTCATCGCCTGCAGAATGATGATGAGATCCTGCGGATTGGCGCCCAGCGCATTCAGCGCACGGACGACTTCTGACAGATTGGCGCCCTTCTTCACATTGATCAGCGCGCTGCCTTCCTGCTGGATGTCGATCTGGTTGCGTTCGGCTACCACGGTCTGCCCGCCGGACAGCGGTGCGGGCTGGCTGATCACCGGCTCGGAGCTGACGGTGACCGACAGGTTGCCGTGTGCGACCGCACAGCTGTCCAGCGTGACCGCCTGGTTCATCACCACCGAACCGGTGCGCGAATTGACGATCACCTTGGCGGCCTGCTGCGCCGGCGTGACGTCGAGATTCTCGATGCGGCTCATGAAGGCGACGCGCTGGTTCGGGTCCAGCGGTGCGCGCACCTGGATACGCCGGGCGTCGACCGCCACTGCGGTGCCGGGGCCGGCACTGGCGTTGATCGCATCGACCATGCGCTGTGTGGTGCCGAAATCGGTGGTGTGGGTTTCGAGATTGATGAAATCGCCCTCGCCCACCGCCGTCGGCACCGCGCGCTCGACCGTGGCGCCACCGGCAATGCGGCCCACCGACAGATGATTGATGGTGACGGACGAGCCGCCGGCCGAGGCGCCGGCGCCGCCGACCACCACATTGCCCTGGGCCATGCCGTAGATCTGGCCGTCCGCGCCCTTGAGCGGCGTCATCACGAGGGTGCCGCCGCGCAGGCTCTTGGCGTTGCCCATTGACGACACGGTCACGTCCATCGCCTGACCGGGCCGCGCGAAGGGCGGCAGGCTGGCGGTCACCATCACCGCCGCGACGTTCTTCAACTGCAGGTTCTGCCCGGGCGGCAAGGTCACACCCATGTTGCCGAGCATGTTGATCACGCTCTGCACGGTGAATGGCGTCTGCGTCGTCTGGTCACCCGAACCGTCGAGGCCGACCACCAGACCGTAGCCGACAAGCTGGTTGTTGCGCACGCCCGACAGCGACGCCAGGTCCTTGATGCGCTCGGCGCTGACCGGCATCGCGGCCAGCAGTGCAAGCAGGAGGAATGTGGTGAAGCGCTTCATTTCGGTTCGCCTTCCGGGCGGCAGTACAGTGCCTTTTATACGCCGGCGACCAGGAACCCGATGGCCGGAAAAGAGGGCTGATTCCTCATCACAGCGGCAGGAAGCTCAGGAAGAAGCGGCCCAGCCAGCCCATCACCTGCGCCTCGTCGATATAGCCGGTGGCGCGGTACTCGATGCGTGCATCGGCCACCTGGGTGGACTGCACCGTGTTCGCCGCGGTCACCTGGGTCGGATTCACGACGCCGGAGAAGCGGATGTACTCGTCGCCCTGATTGATCGCGACCTTCTTTTCGCCGGACACCAGCAGGTTGCCGTTCGGAAGCACCTCGATCACGGTGACGGTGATGGTGCCAGTGAAGTTGTTGTCGGCCGAGGACGCGCCCTTGCCGGCGAACACGTTCTCGCTGTTCGCCTGCACGCCTATGCCCTGTGCGCCCTTGAGCGGCACGCCAGCGATGCGCGGCACGCTGACCTCGATGTCCTGCGAGCGGTCCGCCGAGCTCGACGACTTCTTCGCCGCCTGCGTGCGCTCGCTCAGGTTGATCACCAGCGTGTCGCCGACCATGCGCGCGCGACGATCCTCGAACAGCGGTCGCACGGCGCCCGGCTGGAAGATCGCGCCGGCGTTGGTCTGATACTGCGGACGCGGCTCCGGACGTACCGTCATCGGCTGATGCACCGCGGTCGGCGGCGTCGTCGTGACGCAGCCGGCAAGCATTGCCGCAACGACCAGCACCACGGCAAAACCTGCGCAGCGGGCGGCAAGGTGAAGGCGTTGGGCATTCATGGTGGTCTCCGCCGGATCTCTTAGAGCTGGGTCAGTCGGGCCAGCATCTGGTCCGACGTCTGGATGGCGCGCGAGTTGATTTCGTAGGCGCGCTGGGTCTGGATCATGTTCACCAGTTCCTCGACCACGTTCACGTTCGACGTTTCAACGAAGCCCTGATTGAGCAGGCCGGCGCCATTGGTGCCCGGGGTGTTCGGCGTCGGCACGCCGCTGGAGGCGGTTTCGACGAACAGGTTCTCGCCGACGCTCTGCAGGCCTCCGGTATTCACGAAGGTCGCCAGTTGCAGCTGGCCGATCTGGGTCGGCGCATTCTGGCCGGCCTGCAGCACGCTCACCACGCCATCACGGCCGATGGTGACCGACACCGCGTCAGCCGGAATGGTGATCTGCGGCTGCACTGGGAAGCCGCTGGACGTCACCATGACGCCCTGCGCATCCTTCTGGAAGGCACCGTCACGGGTGTAGGACAATGTGCCGTCCGGCATCTGGATCTGGAAGAAGCCTTCGCCCTGGATAGCCACGTCGAGCGTGCCGCCGGTCTGCTGGATATTGCCTTGCGTGTGGATACGTTCGGTCGCCACCGGACGCACGCCGGTACCGATCTGCAGGCCCGACGGAATGGTGTTCTGCTGCGTGTTCAGCGCGCCCGGCTGACGCATGGTCTGGTACAGCAGATCCTCGAACACGGCGCGGGCACGCTTGAAACCGTTGGTACTGACGTTCGCGAGGTTGTTGGTGATGACATCGAGCTGAGTCTGATGTGCATCCATGCCGGTGCGGGCAATCCACAGCGAGCGAATCATGTTCGGTTACTCCGGTTGTCAGTTGTTGCCCAGAACCTGCGAGGCAGCCTGGTCGTTGCGTTCGGCGGTCTGCAGCATCTTGGTCTGCATCTCGAACTGGCGGGACAGCGAAATCATCGCCACCACCTGATCGACCACATTCACATTGCTGCCTTCGAGGTAGCCACCGACGACACGCACGTTCTGTGCCTGCGGCTGCAGTCCGGGTGCAGTGGAGCGGAACAGGCCGTCGTCGCCGCGCTTGAGTGTGTTCTCGGGCGGATCGACCAGCTTCAGGCGGCCGATCGGGTTGACCTGGTTCACACCGCCGGTGCGCTGCACGGCAGACAGCGTGCCGTCGGCACCCAGCGTCACCTCGGTGTCCGGCGGCACGGTGATCGGACCGGTCTCGCCCTGAAGAGGAATGCCCTCATGGTTCTGCAGGATGCCGGTCGGGCTGACCTGGAAGTGGCCGTTGCGCGTGTAGGCCTCGGTGCCGTCGGGCATGGCCAGCGTGAACCAGCCCTTGCCCTGAATCGCCATGTCGTACGAACGCCCGGTCTGCTGCAGCGCGCCCGGCGTGTAGTCGTTCTTGACGCTGGCGTCGATGACGAAGGCGCGCGACGCGAACGCCTCGGTCTGCACCTGAACGGCACGCAGACGATGTTCCTCCGCGCGATAGCCGGTGGTCGATGCATTGGCGAGATTGTGGGCGACCGAAGCCTGGCGCTCCATCGTCCATTTCGCGCCGGTCATCGCGGTGTAGATCACGCGGTCCATGACAGCTCCTCAGTGCGCGTCAGCGCAGGTTCACCAGCGTCTGCATGATCTGATCCTGCGTCTTGATCGACTGCGCGTTCGCCTGATAGGCGCGCTGCTGCGTGATCATGTTCACCAGTTCGGCGGTGAGATCGACGTTGGAATCCTCGACCGCGCCCGGCTGCAGACCGCCGCGATTGCCGGTGCCGGGCTCACCGACGGCCGGCGGACCGGAGAAGGAGGTTTCCGCCCAGGCGTTGCTGCCCAGTTGCACCATGCCATCCGGGTTCTGGAACGAGGCGAGCACGACCTGACCCAGCGTGCGCGACTGGCCGTTGGTATAGCGGCCCTGGATGATGCCCTCCGGCGACACGCTGAGGCCGGACAGCCGGCCCGAGGTGTAGCCATCCTGCGCCACGGCATTCACGCTGAACGTGGTGCCGTACTGGGTCGAGTTGCCGAGGTTGAGATCGAAAGCCAGCGGGCTGGTGGCACCGGTGCTGATGGCGAAGGACTGTGCCACCGTGGACGGGCCGACCAGACCGCCGTTGGAATTGAAAGTGAGGGTGGTCGCTGCCGTCGGCGCGCCACCGTCCAGCGTCGTGTAGAGATCCCACTCGTTCGGCGTGGCCGACTTCACGAAGTACATCGACATCACGTGCGGATTGCCGAGCGAGTCGTAGGTGGTCATCGACGTGGAGTACGAGAAGCTCGACGTGTCGGCGGTCGAGAACGGCGCCGTTGCCGGCGGCGACAGTCGTGAATCGAGGTTGACCGCCAGGTCGGCCGCCGTGGTCGACGTCGGCTCGGCGCCGGACAGCGCGGTGTCGATGCGCAGGTCGATCGGCGCCGTCACCACGATGTTGTCGTTGGCGTCGGTGCCGTAGCCAGTGAGCCGGTAACCGGAGCCATTGACGATGTAGCCCTGCTTGTCGACCGAGAACTGGCCGTTGCGCGTGTAGAGCACGTCGCCGTTGTCGCTCATCCGGAAGAAGCCCTCACCGTTGATGGCGATGTCCAGCGGATTGCTGGTGACGGTGATGTTGCCCTGCGAGAACTGCTGGGCAACGCCATTCACCCGCGCGCCGATACCGATCTGGGCCGAACCGCCGCCGCCCAGCGTGGTCGCGTAGATGTCGGCAAATTGTGCCTGCGACTGCTTGAAACCCACGGTGGTCGAGTTCGCGACGTTGTTGCTGATCGCGTCGAGCGCCTTGGAGGCGATGTTCAGTCCGGAAAGTCCTTGCTGGAAGGCCATGATTCAACTCCCGATCAGTAGATCTGCTTGATGTCGTTCATCGTGACCAGCCCTTGCTGGCCCACATTCAGGCGGGTAACGCCGCCGGTGCGCTCGACGCTGCCGACCACCGCGAGTTCGAGCGGCGTGCTGGTCAGCGTCTTGCCTCCCTGCACCGCTTTCACGGAGAAGGAGTACGAGCCATCCTGAGCAACTGCCGTGCCAGAGTTGTCCTTGCCGTCCCAGACGAATTGCGTGATGCCGGCCTCCTGATCGCCCAGCGCCATCTCGCGGACGATCACGCCGTTCGCGCCCTTGATGGTGACAACGACGTCGTCGGCAGGTGTGGTCAGCTCCACGCCGCCCATCGACTGCCCCTCGACCAGCTTCAGGTCTGAACCTTCGATCAGCACGGCGTGACCGACCAGCGCCGTCGCCTGCAGATGCTGCGCGTCGCTGGTGCTCTCCATCATCTTTTCCAGCGTGCTGTTGAGCTTGGTGATGCCATCGACGGTGCTGATCTGCGCCAGCTGCGAAGTGACCTGCGCGTTGTCCATCGGGCTGAGCGGATCCTGCATTCTGAGCTGCGTGGTGAGCAGCATCAGGAAGCGGTTCTGTGCCGCGTCGAGTTCGGACGTTGCCTGCTTCTGCGTAGTGTTCAGCGAGCTGTAGAGGTCGGCGGCAGAATTGCCATTGACGGGATTGGTGGCCATGGCGTTGTCCTTACTGTCCGATGGTGAGGGTCTTGAGCATCAGCTGCTTCGCGGTATTCATCATTTCCGCATTGGTCTGATAGGAGCGGGAGGCGGAGATCATGTTGACCATCTCCTCCACGACATTGACGTTGGGCATCTGCACGTAGCCGTCGGCGTTGGCGGCCGGGTTGGTCGGGTCGTAGGTGCTGCGCAGCGGCGCCGCGCTCTCGACGATCTGCGTCACGCGCACACCGCTGGCTTCGCTGCCGTCGGCGATCGGCTTCATCTCGAACACCACCTGCTTGGCGCGGTAGGGCTGGCCGTTGGCCGTGGTGACCGAGTCGGCGTTGGCGAGATTGCTGGACGTCGTGTTCAGTCGCACCGACTGCGCAGTCAGTGCGGAACCGGCGATGCCGAACACGTTGAACATGTTTCCTGCCATGGTTCAGCCTCCTTACTGGCCCTGGATCGCCTGCTGCATCGTGCGCAGGCGACCGCTGATGAAGGTGAGCAGCGCTTCGTACTGCACCGAGTTCTCGGCAAATGCGGCGCGCTCGACGTCCATATCGACGGTGTTGCCATCGACGCTGGACTGCGTTTCGGTGCGGTACTTCATCGACTGGTCGAGTGCACCGCTGCCCTTGGCTTCGATGTGCGAGCTGGAAGTACGCGCCAGTTCCACCGGACCACCGAGCTTGCCGCCCAGCGCACTTTCGAGCGCGCTCCTGAATTCGATATCGCGTGCCTTGTAGTGCGGCGTATCCGCGTTGGCGATGTTCGACGCCAGCTGCTGCTGGCGTGCGGCACGCACGCCGAGGGCGGCTTGATGCAGGTTGAGATGTCGGTCGAGAGGTGTCGGCATGATGTGCAGTCCATTGCAGCTATCGTGCCAATGACTTTAAGCGCCGAGGTGCCGCCGGAAACGGCAAAAAAGGACTGTTCGCACCCCGCCTTTCCTCGTCTTCTGCCGCCCCCGAGCGGCAAGGTTTGCCGCGCCAACCCGCGCAACCCGCCTTCAAGCCCTTGCCGGAAAAGGATTTTCGCTGCGGCAGCGGGCGCACCGCTCGCGCCGGGCACGGCGCAGCGGAACAGAACCATGCTTTACCCGCTATTTCCGGCATTGACCTTGCGAGCAGCGTGATCGAATGCGTCCATCGCCAGGAGATCCGCCCATGTTCCGTCGTCCTCTTCTCATGCTGCTGCTTGCCCTGTGCTCCAGCGCGCAGGCACAGACCTCACCGGAGGCGCTGCGCGCCGCCGTGAGCCAGTTCCTGACGGCGCAGGCAGCAAGCATGCCGGGCAAGGCTGTGGTCGAAGTCGGTCAGCCGGACGCGCGGATCGCGCTGGCAGCCTGCACGGCACACGAGCCCTTCCTGCCGCCGGGCGCCCGCCCCTGGGGCCGCGTCAGCGTCGGCATACGCTGTGTCGCCGGCGCCAGCTGGACCATCTACATCCCGTCGCGCGTGCGCATCGAGGGTGACTATCTGGTCGCGGCGCGCGCACTGGGCCGTGGCCAGGTGGTGGCCGACGGCGATTACGCCTTCATGCGTGGCGACCTGACCGAACTGCCGCCGAACATGATCACCGATCCGCAACAGGCCATCGGGCAGTCGGTGAACGTCGCCCTCGGTGCCGGTCAGCCGCTGCGCGCCGACTGGCTGCGCGCACCGGTCGCCGTGCAGCAGGGCCAGATCGTAAAGCTGTTCGCACGCGGCAACGGCTTCTCGGTCAGTCACGATGGCCGCGCGCTGGCCACCGCGCAGTCGGGCCAGACGGTGCAGATACGCACCGGCAGCGGCCAGGTGGTGAGTGGCGTAGCACGTCCGGGCGGTCTTGTCGAAGTGATCTATTAGGGTCTGTTGCCATTGAATCGCGGGCCGCGCGCGAATCCCGATGCGTCCGGATCAAGGCGGGCCGACGCCGGCTGACTGGCCGTCAGGCCAGGAGGCCCAACGCGGAGCTGGGCGCATCGGGACTCGCGCCCTCCGGGTTTGCAGCGCGCGAGGCACGGACCGCGTTGCGCTCCTTGTCGAGACAGCCAGTCTCGACTTCGTCGTACGCCTTGCCCGTGCCTCGCGCGCTGCAAACGCGGTTCGCGATTCAATGGCAACAGACCCAATGGGAACTGTTCGACGGCCAGCCGCGTCGGTGCTTGATATAGTGCGCATCAGGCATCGGTGTAAGACGGCTCCCTACAAAAAGTTCTAAAGTTTTGTCGTGTCGTCGTCGTAATACCGATCGAACGTCTTCTGAAAGGGTTCATCGTGAAAATCGACGGAACTGGAAAGCCGCTTGGTCCGACTTCAACTTCGACCACGCGCAACTCGTCGGGCAACACCCCGACCAATTCGACTTCGGCCACGCCTTCCGCGGGCGCCCAGGTCGATGTTTCGAGCACGTCCTCGCGTCTGCGCGAGCTCGAATCGACCATTGCCAACGTGCCGGTGGTCGACAGCGCTCGCGTCGATGAAATCAAGCAGGCCATTGCCGACGGTCGCTTTAAGGTCAACGCCGATCGCGTGGCCGACAGCCTGATCGAAAGCGTGCGCCAGATGCTGAACACGCGCCCGGCGACCTGATGTCCCAGAACGAACTGGCCGCGCAGATTTCCGCGCGACTGTCCGTACTGATGACCGAGGAGGTCGCGTCCTTGCGCGCGGCCATCGGCCATCTCGACGCCGAGCGCCGCGCGCTCGAGTCCGGTGATGTCGATACCCTGCCCGTGCTTGCCGCACGCAAGTCGGAGGTCTACGGCCGCCTCGCGCAGTTGGGCGATGCGCGCTCGGCGCTGCTTGCGCGTGCCGGCGTGAAGCCGGCGAAGGCCGACATCGACGCACTGTTCGCCAGCGGACCGGAATGGACCGCCTGCCGCAAGCCTTTTGCCGACCTGCTCGAATTGGCTCGCGAAGCGCATGACGCGAATCAGGCGAACGGGTTGATGATCCGCGCGCAGATGAAGTCCAGCCAGCAGGCGCTTGCGGTGCTGATGTCGGCCGCCGAGCAGGCGTCGACCTACGGGCCGGACGGTCAGGCGATGGCACGCACCAGCCGTCGATCCTTCGGCAGCGCCTGAGCACTGCGGGGCGCAACACCCGCTTACACCCGCACGACATGGCTTGACCCGGCGACACAGCGTGTTTGCCGGTGGCTGTCATCGTGGCCGCCTGTTCCACAGCCCCGGCCACATGCCATGCCCGTTTCCCGCACCCTCCCGCTGCTCAGCCTCGTGCTGCTGATGACCGCCTGCGCCTCCGCACCGGACGGCGACTTCGACCGCTCACGACGCGGGCCTCCGGCCGAGGCGCGCAGCGGTGGCAGTGCCGGTGTCGTCGACGATCTGCAGACGCAACTGGCCGAGGTGGAGCAGAGCTTGGCGCTGACACCTCTTCAGCAGCCCCTGTGGGAGCGTTACCGCGAGACGATAGGCGCGTTGATGGCAGACCAGCTGCGGCTCGACCCGCGCCCAGTCACACGCGTCGACGCAGTGAAGCAGATCGGTCGCAAGGTCGATGTGGTCCGCAACCGGCTGGTCGCGATGGAAGACATCGCCGAGGCGGCGGAACTGCTGTACGGCACGCTCGACCCCAGCCAGCGTCGCGTCGCCGACCGGCTGCTGCCGGGCACGGTGCCGGCGCTGTACTCCGGCCTGCCCGGCCGGGGAGCCGAGGACGGGTCGGCGCGCGACCGCCGTGGCGAGCGCGGCGGACCGCCTCCGGGCGGGCGCCGCGAGCGGGCGCAGTGATCAGAGCCTGGGGAAGCTCGAACCGAGGCTGCCCTCGGGCACCTCGACCGGTGCGTTCGCAGGCGCACCATTGAGCGCCGCCCGGTCGGTCGAATAGGTTTCGATGCGGATGGACACACGACGATTCTTCGCCCGTCCCTGTTCGCTGTCGTTGCCGGCAATCGGCCGCTGATCGGCAAGTCCTGCCGCGGTCAGCCTTGCCGGAATGATGCCCTGCTCCTCGAACACCTGGGTCACCGCCGCCGCACGCAGCGCCGACAGCGACCAGTTCGACATGCCGCGCCCGGTGGCCGGCACGTTGTCCGTGTGTCCTTCGATCACCAGCGGAAAATCGCTGTACAGCAGCACGCCCGCCACCGCCGCGATGATGTCGCGCGCCGCCGGTTCCAGCGTCGCGTCGCCGCGGCCGAACAGGAAGGTGGCGTCGAGATCGACGGTAATGCCGAGCGCACCGTCGGTCACCGTGGCCTGGCCGTCCTGCGTCAGCGCCGACAGCGCCTGCGTCAGTTCGGTCATCGTGCGCTGCGCGCGCTCGCGTCTTTCTTTTTCCTTCGCTGCGGCTCGCGCCTGACGGACCTGGTCGAGCTCGATCTGCAGCGCGCTGCGCGGCGGCGCCACCGCAGGCAGCTCGATCAGCTGGACGCCGTCTCGGGCCGAAAACGCGCTGTTCAGCGATGCACTCAGCACGCGGTACTTGCTCTCGCTGACTTGGGAAATCGCGTACATGACGACGAAGAAGGCGAACAGCAAGGTGACCAGATCGGCATAGGAAACCAGCCAGCGGTCGTGATTCTCGTCCGACTCCGGCACGTAGCGACGCTTGCGTGGCGCGCTCACTCCGGCACCTGGGCAACGTAGCCGAGCAGCCGGCCCTCGATGATGCGCGGGTTGTCGCCGTTGGCGATGCCGACCAGGCCATCGACAAAGATTTCGCGCACCGCGATGAGCTGCGACACGTGGGTCTGCAGCTTGCGACCGATAGGCAGGAACACCAGATTGGCCGCACCAACGCCGTAGATGGTGGCGACGAAGGCGGTGGCGATGCCGGCGCCGAGCCGGGTCGGGTCAGCCAGGTTTTCCATCACATGAATCAGGCCCAGCACCGCGCCCATGATGCCTATGGTTGGCGAATAGCCGGCGGCAGAATCCCAGACACGGGCCGCCTGACGCAGGGTGTTCTCGTACGTCGTGATCTCGACTTCCATCACCTCGCGAAGGCGGGTTGCATCGGCGCCATCCACCAGCAGCTGTACGCCCTTGCGGTAGAACGGATCGGATTCGTTGCCCACCTGCTTTTCCAGCGCCAGGATGCCCTCGCGCCGCGACAGTTGGGCCCAGGCGACCAGTCTGCGGATCATGTCGTCCGGCACCTGGGACGGCGCGACGAAGGCCCAGCGCCCCATGCGCATGCCGCGCATGAAGATGGGGAAACGGGTCTGCAGCATGGTCGCGCCGAGCGTGCCACCGAGCACGATGACGAAAGCGGCCGGCTGGAACAGCGACGACAGGCTGCCACCCTCGAGCACCTGCCCGAGCATGATGGCAGCCAGACCGAGCAGCAGGCCGGCGATGCTGATGCGATCGACGCGCACGCGTACTCCGCTCAGCCGCGCGCCGCGATGCGGCTGCGCAGTCGGGCGATGGCCTGGCTGTGCAGCTGGCAGACGCGCGATTCGGATACGCCGAGGATTTCCCCGATCTCGCGCAGGTTCAGGTCTTCTTCGTAATAGAGACCCATCACCGTCTTTTCGCGGTCCGGCAGATCGCCGATGGCGCGTACCAGCACGTCGCGCATGTTCTTGTCGAGCAGTCGTTCGAGCGGATCGAGATCTTCCGTACCGACGCTGTGGCGGTCGAGGTAGTCATCGTCGTCGCCATCGGTGAAGTCCTCGAAATAGACCAGCTGATAGCCGCGCGCTTCCTGCAGCATCTTCTGGTACTCGGGCAGCGGCATGCCGAGCGATTCGGCCAGTTCGCCTTCGGTCGGCTGACGGCCCTTCTGCTGCTCCAGCGTGTGGATGGCGGTTTCGATGCGACGCATGTCGCGGCGCAGGCTGCGCGGCAGCCAGTCGTTCTCGCGCAGGCCGTCGAGCATGGCGCCGCGGATGCGCTGCACGGCATAGGTTTCGAACTGCGCGCCCAGCCCTTCCTCGTAGCGGCTCATCGCGTCGAGCAGGCCCAGCATGCCGTTCTGGATGATGTCCTCGACCTGCACGCTGGCCGGCAACTTGGCCATCAGGTGGTAGGCAATGCGCTTGACCAGCGGCGCGTAGTGCTTGGCAAGCTGGTCACGGTCCAGTGTTCCGGATGCGGTGTACATGTTTCGTCCTCTGCTGCGGGTCGCTTGTGCAGTCAGGCCACTTGGGCCGGGAATCCGTCTGCACGCCCTCCCCGGTCGCTGCGGTCACCCGCGAGCGCGTCGTCCAGGGCCGACAACATACCGGCTTTCTCCGCCTCGCGGGTCACGAAAAGCTTTTCGGCAAGATCGCGCCCGATCTTGAGGGCATCGTCACCCGCCGTGGCGAAAACCGGGCGCTGGTAGCCGCTCGGCAGGCAGCCCAGCCAGTGCAGCGCACTGCCCAGGTGTTCGCTCACCACGCCATTCAGGCTGGCAAAGGCCTGGCGGGCGTCGGCCACCGAGCGCGCGCGGCTGACGCCGACATGCACCGGACGGGCCGCACCGCCGGTCACCGGCGCACTGCCGGCGAGGTGACGCTTGATCAGCGCGTAGGCCGCGGTGATGCTGACGCCGGAGGCGGCGGTGATCACCGCCAGCCGGTCGGCACGACGGGCCAGCGCCGACAGCTGACCGTCGTCGAGCGCGCAGTCGATCACCAGCAGTTCGGTATCGCGGGTCAGTTCGACCAGCGCTTCGTCCAGCGCCTCGGTCTGCAGGCGGTTCAGCTGCTTCGACGCGGCCGCGAGGCGGGCTGCCGGCACCACGGCGACGCCGTGTTGCGAGGCGATGCGCACCGAGGCGAGCGCGACGTCACGGTTGATCGCCTGCAGCAGATCGATGCGCGAGGTCAGACCCAGCCGCGCGGTGGCCGAGCCGGCGCCCTGGTGTTCGTCGATCAGCGTCACGCGCAGGCCGCTGCGGGCCGCTTCGATGGCGGTCGCCAGCGCGATCGACGTGCTGCCGACGCCATCCATCGCGCCGGCGAAGGCGACGCGCTGCGTCGGGTAACGGCGGAACATGGCGCGCAGGCCAGCCGCCTGGTCGTGCATGAAATCAGCCACGGCTCACCTCGCTGCGCATGTCGCGACGCGAGGCAGCCATCAACAGGCCGGCGTCCTGCGGTGAGAGGTGTTGCGACGAGTCCTCGCCGGCGGCACGCAGCGCGCGGTGCATCAGATAGGCGCGGTTGGGCAGGTGCAGATCTTCCGGCACGCGCTGGCCGTTGGCGACGTAGTACAGCGGCAGTTCGTGGCGCATCAGCACATCGAGCACCGGGCCCAGCGTCACCGATTCGTCGACCTTGCTGATGATGGCGCCAGCCAGATCGGCGCCACCATTCGGCGACGAGTAGGCGCGCACCACGTCGTCCAGCGCATCGGCGCGGGCGACCGAGTTCAGCAGCAGCAGGCGGCGTACGTCGCCGCTCGACGACAGCATGGCGATCTGCTCGGCGACGGCGCGGTCGCGCTGGCTCATCCCGACGGTGTCGATCAGCACCATGTGCTTGTCGCGCAGTTCGACCAGCATGCGGCGCAGGTCGGAGGCGTCGCGCACCGCATGCACCGGCACGCCGAGGATGCGGCCATAGATGCGCAGCTGTTCGTGAGCGCCGATCCGGTAGCCGTCGGTGGTGAGCAGCGCCACCTTGTCGGCGCCGTGACGAACGACGCAGCGCGCCGCGAGCTTGGCGGTGGTGGTGGTCTTGCCGACGCCGGTCGGACCGACCAGCGCATAGACGCCGCCGCGGTCGATGATGTCGGCGTCGGAATTCAGCGTGATCAGGTCGCGGCCGATCAGCGTGCGCAGTTCATTGCGCGCGGCAGCCAGCGAGTCGGAACTGCTGAGCTGGTCGAGCAGCCGGTAGGTGGTTACCGCGCTGAATCCGGATTCAAGCATTTCGGCAGCCAGCGTGGTCTTGATCGGCGAGCTGCGCGACATTTCGCCCCAGGCGAAACCGGCCAGCTGCTGTTCGAGCATGCGACGGATGCTGCCCAGTTCCTCGCGCAGTGCGGCGTCAAGCTGCGGTGCCGGCTCGGACGCTTGCGCGGCGTGGCGTGGCGCCGCCTCGACAGCCGGTGCGGCACGACGCTGCGGCACTTCGGCGTGCGCTTCGAGGTGCTCGTTGGCCGGCACCTGCTGACGGCTGCGTGCCAGATCGCGCAATTCGCTCGGCGTCGCCGAACGCGGCTTGTACGGCTGCCAGGGCTTCGGCGCCCGCACTTCCTGCGCCGGAGCCGGCGCCGGTGCGACCTTGCGCGCAGCCAGGCTGCTCGACAGCGTCACCTCGAAATCCTCGTCGCCGTAGGGCCGGGACGAGGTCTGAAATGCGGACTGCGCTTCGGCGCGCGCGGCGGGTTGTGCGGCAGCACGCGCCACCGGTGCCACCGGCGCCGGTGCCGGCGCAGCGGCCGGCTTCTTCGTCGGTGCAGTCATGGCCTCCAGCGCATTCGCCGGCAGCGCGAGTATTTCCACGCCGCCCTCGACCGGTCGGTTCGACAACACGATGGCGTCGGGGCCGAGGTCTTCCTTGATGCGGCGCAGGGCGTCGCGGGCGGAGGCAGCGAGATATTTGCGAGGCGTCATGATTTGACTCCGATGACAGAGGTCACCTTGATGGTGCGTGTTTCAGGAACTTCGGAATTGGCGAGCACTTTCAGGCTGGGCACCGCCCGGCGCAGGAAGCGCGACAGCAGCCAGCGCAGCGGCGCCGGCACCAGCAGCACGGCAGGCAGACCCATTTCTTCCTGGTTCTGCGCGGTGCGCGCCACTTCATTCATCAGCGTGTCGGCCAGGCCCGGTTCGATCACCGAACCGTCGCCGCCGCCACCGAGCGCCTGACCGATCAGGCGCTCCAGACCCGGGTCGAGCACCATGACCTGGACGTCGGTATTGCCCGGGAACAGCTGCTGCACGATGGCGCGGCCCAGCGCCACCCGGACGCGTGAGGTCAGTTCGAGCGGGTCCTGCGTACGCGGCGCGTACTCGGCCAGCGTCTCGACGATGGAGCGCATGTCGCGGATCGCCACACCCTCCTCCAGCAGGCTCTGCAGCACGCGCTGCACCACCGCCAGCGGCAGCGCCTTCGGCACCAGATCCTCGACCAGCTTGGGCTGTTCGCGGCCGACGTGTTCAAGCAGCGCCTGCGCTTCCTGACGGCCGAACAGTTCGGCGGCGTGAGTCAGGATGAGATGGTTCAGGTGGGTGGCGATCACGGTGGCCGCATCGACCACGGTGTAGCCCAGCGCGTGCGCCTGTTCGCGCAGGCCTTGTTCGATCCACACCGCCGGCAGGCCGAAAGCCGGATCGCGTGCTTCGCGGCCCGGCAGCGAACCCGCCACGCGGCCCGGGTTGATCGCCATCAGGCTGCCCGGATAGGCCTCGCCACTGCCAACATCGACGCCCTTGAGCGTGATGCGGTAGCCGTTGGGTTTCAGTTCGAGGTTGTCGCGGATGTGCACCGGCGCAGTCAGGAAGCCGATTTCCGCCGCAAACTTCTTGCGCAGGCCACGGATGCGCTTGAGCAGCTCGCCGTCCTGGCCGCGATCGACCAGCGGAATGAGGCGGTAGCCGACTTCGAGGCCCAGCGTGTCGACCGGCACGACGTCGGTCCAGGCAGCTTCCTGCTGCTCGGGCGGCGTGACCGACTGCGCCGCCGCCTGTTCGGCCGCCTTCTTCTCCGCCGCCTCCTTCACCTTGGGCGACGCCGCCTTCTGCATGCCGCGCCAGGCAAGGTATCCGAGGCCGGCGGCGATCAGCAGGAAAACGAAGTTGGGCATGCCGGGGATCATGCCCATCAGGCCCATGATGCCGGCGGAAATGCCGAGCACGCGCGGATCACCGAACAGCTGACCGATCACCTGGCCGCCCACATCGCCATCGTTGCCGACGCGCGACACCACCAGACCGGCGGCGATCGAAATCACCAGCGCCGGGATCTGCGCGACCAGGCCGTCGCCGATGGTGAGCATCACGTAGGCCTTGGCGGCCCCGCCGGCGGTCATGTCGTGCTCCATCACACCGATCAGCATGCCGCCCACCATATTGATGAGCAGAATGAGGATGCCGGCGATCGCGTCGCCACGCACGAACTTGGACGCACCGTCCATCGAACCGTAGAAATCCGCCTCGTCGGCGATTTCCTTGCGCCGCCGGCGCGCTTCGTCCTCGCCGATCAGGCCGGCGTTCAGGTCGGCGTCGATCGCCATCTGCTTGCCGGGCATCGCGTCCAGCGTGAAGCGGGCGCCCACCTCGGCGATCCGGCCAGCGCCTTTTGTAACGACGACGAAGTTGATGACGGTCAGGATGATGAAAACGATGATGCCGACCGCGTAGTTGCCGCCGACCAGGAAGTGGCCGAAGGCTTCGATCACCTTGCCGGCCGCATCCGGGCCGGTGTGGCCTTCGAGCAGAACGACCCGGGTGGAGGCCACGTTGAGCGACAGGCGCAGCAGCGTGGTCACCAGCAGGACCGACGGAAATACCGAGAAATCGAGCGCCTTTGTCGTATAGAGCGCCACCAGCATCACCATCACCGACATCGCGATGTTGAACGTGAAAAACACGTCCAGCACGAAGGTGGGCAGCGGCAGCACCATCATCGACAGGATGAGGACGATGAGCAGCGGCGCGGCCATCTGGGCGATGTTCGGGGAACCGATGACCTGACGGAACGAGAGGGACGTAGCCATGACGACATTTCATCGCAGGTGACGTCCATCAAACCGGAGAAAGAAGAGGGGTTTTCCCCGGCTATTGGGTCGACTGGATTGTTACGCAGCGCAAAACGCCCTTACAAACAGGGGGCGCTCCTGTTCACGTCGGCGTGCGTTACTTCCACTGTCGCACCCCAGTCCCAGGAGACTACAGATGAACGCCCCGGCCCGTGCCGCTTCAGCCAGCTCGCTTCACCCCGTTCTATGGGTGGCCGCTGTCTCGGTCACCGCCTTCAGCGCAGTCGGCATCGCCAGAATGTCCGGCTTCTTCGAGCCGGCCACGCCGGCACCGGTCATCGCGGCCGCCGCACAGACCGGCACGACGCCGGCTCCGGCGACGCAGGCGCTCGTTGCCGCCCCCGAACCGGCTCACCCGGCCGCCGCCGCCGCCGACAAACCTGCCGAGAAGCGCAGCGAGAGGCATGTCGTCAAGGCCGTAGCAGCGAAGAAGGTGCATGTCGCCGACGCTGGCGAAGCAGGTGCGGTCAAGGTCGCGGACCGGACCTACGACTCGGGCATCGATGTCATTCCCGCGCAGCCGCGCACCACCTACGAGCAGACGCTGCCGCGCAGCGAAGCCGAGTATCGCGCTCCGGCGCCGGTTTGCGCCGACTGCGGTCTGGTCGAATCGGTACGCGAGGTGAAGGCGCCGGCCGACCCCAGCGGTCTGGGTGCCGCCGCCGGCGGCGTGGTTGGCGGCCTGCTTGGCAACCAGGTCGGCAAGGGCAGCGGGCGCACGATCGCGACGCTGATCGGCATTGCCGGCGGCGCCTATGCCGGCCATCAGGTCGAAAAGACGCAGCGCACGTCCTCACGCTGGGAAGTCGGTGTGCGCATGGAAAACGGCGAGTACCGCACGGTCACGCTGGACGCGGAACCGGTCTGGCGCACCGGCGACAAGGTCAGGCTGCAGGGCAACCGGCTCGTAATGGCCGACTGAACACAGGTTTCCTCCTTCCTCTCTCTGAGGACCCCTTTCGGGCACCCGCGTGGTGCCCGTTTTTTTGCCTGCTCGCCCGCGTGCTGTCCGACTCAGGCCGCCGTGCGGAAGCGGCTGACCTCGCCCTGCAGCTGTTCCGAGAGGCTGGCCAGCTCGCTCGCCGAACTGGCGACCGACGCTGCGGCACTGGCGTTCTCCTCGACCACCTGCACGATCTGCTCGACGCGCCGCGCCAGATCCTGGCTGGCCACGGCCTGCTCCTGCAAGCCGCCGGATACCTCGCCTATCGTGCCGGCGACCTGTCGTGCGTGCGCGTCGATGTCCAGAACCTTGGCCCGTCCCTGTTCGGCCGTCGCCAGACCCGCATGCACCCGCTGAACCGTGCTCTGCATGGTGCTCGACACCTCGGTCGCGCCGCTCTGGATGCGCGTCACCATGTCGGTGATCTCGGTGGCCGAGCGCGCCGACTGTTCGGCCAGTTTGCGCACTTCGTCGGCGACCACCGCAAAACCCCGCCCCATCTCTCCGGCGCGCGCGGCCTCGATCGCCGCATTCAGCGCCAGCAGATTGGTCTGATCGGCGACGTCACGGATCACATGGACGATACGCGTGATGTGCGCCACTTCGCTGCCCAGTTCGAGCGCACGCTGGGCGCTGCTCTCGATGCCCTCGGTCACTTCGCGGATCTGCCCCACCATGCGGCCGATGTCGCCGGCACCGTCCGAGGCGTGCTCACCGGCCACGTGCGAGGCGTCGCGTGCTTCGTTGCTCAGCTCGCTGACGTGGGTGATCGAGGTCGACAGTTCCTCCAGCGACGCGGCCATTGCAGCCGCCAGTTCCGCCTGCGAATCCGAGGCAAGCCGCACCTGCTGGGTGGCGCCCGACAGATGAGCGGCCGAGTCGCCGAGCTTGCCGGTGGCGTCGCCTATCGTGCGCACCATGCCGCGCAGCGACTGCTGCATCGACTGGACCGCGCGCAATACCTGCGCAGGCTCGCTTTCGCCCTCCGGTCGCAGATCGGTGGTCAGGTCACCGTCGGCGATCCGCCGCACCGCGGCCAAGGTGTGGCCGAGCTGGCTGGAAATGCTGCGCGTGATGATGAGCGAGACGATGATCGCCGCCACAATGAACAGGGCACCGGCGATCAGCACGGCACGCGTCAGTGCGTCGGCCGAATCTTCGAGCGCTGCGATGGCGTGGTCGTTGCGCAGTCGGACGCGCTCGCGCAGCGCCATTGACGTCTCGTTCAATGCACTTGCCGCCGGGCCGTGCGTCGAGTGCAGCAGTTCGTTCGCCTCCGTATTGCGATTGACCAGCGCCAGGGCCAGCACCTCCTGCGAAATGCCGCGGAAGGCCTGCAGGCGCTGTTCGAGCTGGGCAAACAGCGCCCGCTCGGCCTCCTCGCTGCCGGGCAACGCGACCAGTGCACCGAGGCGCTTGACCGCCGCGTCGGTCTTGCCGACATAGTCCTCCAGCTTGACGCGTACCTTCTGGATCGCGGCGTCCTCGGTTTCGATGATGGCGCTGCGCGAATAGACGCGCACCCGCTGTACCGCGTCGTTCAGATCGGCGATCGCATCGACCTTGGGCTGGGTCAGCGCGCGGATTTCGTGCGCGCTGGCACTCATGCGCACCGACTGGATTTCGACGAAAACGGCCACCGCAATGAAGATCAGTGCGATCAGACCGAAGCCGAGCGCAAGACGGGTGGAGATTCTCAGGTTCTTCATGGAGAGTCCCTCAAGGGCTGATTGTGTGCATATAACTCAAGGGGTTAACGGCCCCTGCACACGCCGCTTGAGACAATAGATCAACCCACCCGACATAAGGTCATGCAGACGGTCTGCACATCACCTCAGTCACTGCCCGGGTCCATGTCCGCCGGCACCGGCAAGTCGCCCGGCATCTTCGGAATGTCGCGCCCCTGGGCAAAAGCGTCATTGAGCTGGTAGACATAGGCCAGCACCTCGGCCACCGCACGGAACAGTCGCGCCGGCACCTCCTGCTCCAGTTCGCAGTGCTTGTGCAGCGCGCGCGCCAGCGGCGGTGCCTCGACCAGCGGCACGCCGTGCTCGCTGGCGACGGTACGGATGCGCAGCGCCATCTCGCCCGCCCCCTTGGCGACCACGCGCGGCGCACCGCCGCGTGCCGCGTCGTAGCGCAGCGCAACCGAGTAGTGGGTCGGGTTGGTCACCACCACGTCGGCCTTCGGCACGTTGGCCATCATCCGGCTGCGCGCCATCTCGCGCTGTTGCTGGCGAATGCGCCCCTTGACGTGCGGATCGCCCTCCTGCTCCTTGAACTCCTGGCGCGCCTCCTCCTTGGTCATCTTCAGTTCGGAGTGGTAGTGCCAGAGCTGGAAAGGCACGTCGATGGCGACGATGAGCGCCATGCCGGCGACCAGCAGCAGGGTTGCCGTCATGATGAGGTCGCCGGTGGCGCCGAGCGCGACGTCGACCGGCGCGCCGAACAGTGCGAACAGCTTCTCGTGGTCGCGCATGACCACCCAGGCCGCGACGCTGCCCACCAGCGTCGCCTTGCCGATGCTCTTGCCCAGTTCGACCGCCGCCGTGGACGAGAACATGCGCTTCAGACCGGCAGCCGGATTCAGCTTCGAGAATTTCGGTTCGAGCGCCTTCGGCGCGAAGTTCCAGCCCGCCATCAGGAAGGGCGACACGAAGGCGGCCAGCATCAGCGCGATGAACAGCGGCGCCAGCATCAGCAGGGCATCCGTGGAGCGCTCGATCAGCAGCGCGAACATCGCCGCCGGATCGAAGATGGCGCGCCGGTCTATGGTCAGACCGTCGCGCAGCAGATCGGCGCTGCGCGGCCACATCCAGCCGGCGAGCGCAGACATGCCGGCGACACCGGTGATGGTGACGAGAAAGGTCGCCAGTTCGCGCGAATTGGGCACCTGCCCTTCTTCGCGCGCCTTTTCCAGACGCCGTTGTGACGCTGGTTCTGTCTTTTCGAGATCGCTTTCTTCTGCCACGTGCGCAGACCCGGTTCGGCAATGCGCAGGATGATGCGCTGCGGAGACAGCCGGCAATCTGCGGAACAAGGGCCGAAGATCAGCCCATCTGCGGCCTCGGCCGGCTCAGCCGTGGAGAGAATGGTGCGGGAGGTGGGCGGCGGGAAATGGCAGCCCGGATTCTGCACCGCCCGCCCTGCAGTGCGCGCCGGGCCCGCCGGACGGAGGGCTGCCGGCGGCCGCGGACTCAGGTCGAACCGCGCAATCCCTGACGCAACGAGGACTGCAGCGCCGACGTCTCGCGGTGCAGCGCCATCAGGCGCTCGGATAGCGCGAGCAGATAGTCCTCCATCATGCGCGACAGCTCGCGCACCGACTGGTTGGGTGAGCCCGCCATCGCCCGGCTGGCATCGATGCGCACCTGCAGGTCGCGCAGAACCGCCTGCTTGTCCGGCGGGCAGGTATTGATGAATTGTTCGATCACGCGCCGTCGCTCCGCGAAATAGGTCTGGGGATCTGAATGGGCCAGTTCCTTCCAGACGTCAAAATCGAAGTCCTGCTCAGGATTTTTCGACACTCGGTACCCTCGCCTGCATCAATCGTGCTTCGGCGATTGGAACAGACAGTGATCGATCTCAGCGCGGCAGCGTTTCACGCGCCGCAACCAGGCGAGCCGCCTGCTCGACGCCCTGATAGGCGAGCTGACCCGACAGATCCGGGCACAGCGCGTCGGTATTGACCATGTCGAGCGTGGTCTGCACCCAGGCGCGCACTTCCTGCGCGCGCATGAAGAGGCCTCGCGCGTCGGCTTCCGCGGCCTCGCCGGCGAGATTCATCGCCGTCACCATCGCCTCGTTGCCGAGCGTTTCGATCGCATCCATCAAACGCATGATTTCGGCGTGATGGGCCTGGATGCTGGCCGCAGGCAGCATCGCGGCGGCGGGGAACGGGGACGAAATCGGCTGGATCAGGGTAGCTTCGGCCATGGTTTGACTCCCTCTGTAGCGATCGGCGAAGTGCCGGGTATGCTTTCTTATCGACCCTCGAACTGAAGTCTTTAGGGGCAGAGAGATTGCGAGGCAGACAGCCCTGAAACCCAGGCTGGAAAAGGAAAAGAGCCCGCCCGGACCAGGCCCGGGCGGGCTCCTTGAAACAGCGTTGAAACAGAGGGCGTCAGGCGGCGCGGGCGACGTGACCGATCAGGCTGGAACGCGATACACCGCGCGTGTCGCCCATCGAGCCCAGCAGCTCCTTCATGTCGAGGATCAGCACGATCTGGCCGTTCGACAGCGTGGTCACACCGGCCACGCCCTTCGGACGGAAGTCGTCCAGGCTCTTGATCACCGCGTCCTCGCGGCCTGCGAAATTGTCGATCGCCAGGATGAAGGACGACTCGGCAGACTGCATCAGCACGCCGTACTGCGGATGATTTTTCTGCGGCCAGCCGAGCAGGCGGGCCAGCGGCAGCACCGGCATCACTTCGCCACGCACCACCATGGTGGCGCGACCGCCAACTTCCTGGATGTCTTCGTGCTGGATCGGCAGGATTTCGCGCACCATCGACAGCGGCACCGCGAAGTGCTGTTCGGCCAGACGCACCAGCAGCACCGGCAGGATGGCCAGCGTCAGCGGCAGCGAGATGACGAAGGTCGTGCCCTTGCCCTGCACCGAGCGGATTTCGATCGAACCATTCAGCTTCTGGATGTTGGTCTTCACCACGTCCATGCCGACACCGCGGCCGGACACGTCGGACACGGTGGCCGCGGTCGAGAAGCCGGGCAGGAACACCAGATTCAGGCTGGAACGCTCGTCCAGCGTGTTCGCTTCCTCGTCGGTGATGAGCCCCTTCTCCAGCGCCTTGGCACGCAGACGCTCGGCATTCATGCCGCGGCCGTCGTCGGCCACCATGATGACGATGTGGTCGCCTTCCTGGCGCGCTTCGAGGCGTACGACCGACTTGCCCGGCTTGCCTTGGGCCATGCGCTCGTCCGGCGTCTCGACGCCGTGATCGACCGCGTTGCGGATCAGGTGGATGATGGGATCGGACAGATCCTCGATCATCGTCTTGTCGATTTCGGTCTCTTCGCCGACCAGCGCCAGCTCGACGTCCTTGCCCAGGTTGCGGGCGAGGTCGCGGGCGATACGCGGGTACTTCTGGAACAGGCGACCGATCGGCTGCATGCGGGTCTTCATCACCGCGTTCTGCAGGTCCGACACCAGCAGGTCGAGCTGGCTCACCGCCGCGTCGAGTGCGTGCAGCGTGTCGCTGTCGCTCTTGCCGGCAAGGATGTCCGCGCGCAGCGAGGTCAGGCGGTTCTTGGTCAGGCCGATCTCGCCCGACAGGTTCAGCACCTGGTCCAGACGCGAGGTATCGACGCGGATCGAATTGTCGCGCCCCTTCTCGGCGTCGCGACGGCCGCTCGGGGCGGGTGCGCCCGGACGGTCGCCAGCGCGGCGACCGAAAGCGGCGTTGACCACGGCGGCCACTTCACCGTCGTTGGCAGAACGGGCTGCAGCCGGCTCGGGCACCGCCTGCGGGGCAGACGGCACGACGCCGGTCACGGCCTGATGCAGCGCCACCCAGTCGGGTTCGGCGCCCACCGGGGCCGGCGCGGCAGTCGCGACCGGCTTCGCCACCGGGGCAGCCGGTGCGGCAGCCTTGGCAGGCTCGGCAGTCAGTTCGCCGGCCAGCGCGGCGCGCAGGCGGGCCATCAGGTCGGGATCGGCAGCGGTGGGCTGCATGCCGCGCTCCAGCGCGCCGAACATGTCGCGCACGATGCCGGTGGCGTCGAGAATGACGTCCATCAGCACCGGCGTCACGTTCATTTCGCCGTTGCGCAGCTTGTCGAAAAGATTCTCGGTCAGGTGACAGAGGGCGACCAGTTCGGCGGCGTTCAGGAAGCCGGCACCGCCCTTGATGGTGTGGAAACCGCGGAAGATCTCGTTCAGCAGGCCGCGGTCGCCCGGGGTCTTTTCGAGATCGACCAGCTTGTTGTCCACGCCGGACAGCAGGTCGGTTGCCTCGACCAGAAAGTCCTGCAGCAGATCTTCCATTCCCTGAAAGTCACTCATCTTTCGCTCCTGTGGCGACCGGATCATCGATCCGTCCGCCCAACTGCACCTGTTGTCACGGTCCGGCAGAAACTGCGTTCTGCCTCACCGACCTTGTTGTGCGTCCATCCTTCGCCAGTCTCAGAAGCCGAGGCTTTCGAGCAGGTCGTCGACCTGTTCCTGGCTGGTCACCACGTCGCTGCGGCCTTCCGAATTGATGACCGGTCCGTTGAGCAACCCTTCCGGCGCTGCGGCGCGCTTCTCCGCCGGCATGGCTTCGATCAGCACCTGCAGCAGGCCGCTCTCCAGCTGTTGCGACATTTCTACGATTTTCTTGATGACCTGACCGGTCAGATCCTGAAAATCCTGCGCCATCATGATTTCGTTCAACTGCGCACGCGTGTCGCGGGCGAAGCCCGGCACGTCGCCGAGGAAGCCTCGCGTTTCGGTCGCCAGCGCCTTGAACTCATCGACCGACAGTTCGTTGCGGTAGAGCTTTTCCCAGCGGTCGTGCAGCGCACTGGAGCGCTTCTCGACGTCGTCCTGCAGCGGGATCGCCACGTCGGTCGCGTTGAGCACGCGACTCGCCGCGTTCTCGGTCATCTGGGCGACGTAGTTCAGGCGGCTGCGGGCATCCGGCATCTGCTGCGCCACATCCTCCAGCGCATGGTCGTAGCCGAGCTGGCGCAGCGTGTCGTGCAGCTGGCGGGCGAGATGTCCGACCTTGTTGAACACGTTTTCGCAGCTGTGTTCGAGTTCATGCGACTCGTCGACGGCGTGCGACGTGGTGTATTCGGTCGCTACGGTGTCGAACAGCGCCTCCAGGTCGGCGGAATCGCCGCCGACGCTGTTTACCGCCTCGGGTACAACTTCGAGACGCACCTTCTGCGGCGTCTCGCTGGCAATGCTGTCGAACAGGGCCTGCAGATCGTCGGAATCGCCAGTTTCGTCAAGCTTCAGCTTCTTCACGGTTTCCTCTCCCGATGCAGGCTCAAGCGGCCTTCTGGTTCATCTTCTCGAAAATCTTGTTCAGCTTTTCGCTCAGCGTGCCGGCGGTGAAGGGCTTCACGATGTAGCCCGACGCACCGGCCTGGGCAGCCTCGATGATGTTTTCCTTCTTCGCCTCGGCCGTGATCATCAGCACCGGCAGGGCTTTCAGCGCGGCATCGGCACGGATGGCGCGCAGCAGCTCGATGCCGGTCATGTTCGGCATGTTCCAGTCGGTCACCACGAAGTCGAATTCGCTGGCCTTGAGTTTCTGCAGCGCAATCACGCCGTCCTCGGCCTCGTCGACATTCGTGAACCCGAGTTCCTTCAGCAGGTTGCGCACGATGCGGCGCATGGTCGAGAAGTCATCGACAACGAGAAATTTCATCTTGGGATCAGACATGGGGCCTACCTCTCTCAGGCTTTATGTGTTGCCAGCAGCGGACGCAGCGTGTCGGCCAGTACTTCGGCATCGAACTTCGCCACGTATGCGTCCACCCCGACGCTCTTGCCCATCGCACGGTTGGCTTCCGACGACAGCGACGAGTGCATGACTACCGGTATGTCGGCAAAACGAGGGTCATTCTTGATATTGCGGGTCAGCACATAGCCGTCCATCTCAGGCATTTCGGCGTCGACCAGGATGAGGTCGATCTCGTCGGTCAGCGGAGCGCCGGTGGCCGACGAATGCGCCGCCATGCCCTGCAGCCGGGACCAGGCCTCGGCGCCGTTGGTGGCGTGCTTGTGTTTGATGCTCAGCCGGTCCAGCACTTCGGCGATCTTCTTGCGGGCAACCGCCGAGTCATCGACGAAGAACACGTTCGGCTCGTAGTTGCCGCCCAGCGGCGGTATGTCGGTGATGGCGGCCTCTCCGAAGGTGCCGGCCATGATGCTTTCGACGTCCAGGATGGACACCAGGCGGCCGTCGTCCAGTTCGGTGATGGCGGTGATGTAGAGCTGTTCGCTGGTCACCACGGACTCAGGCGCACGTACGCGGTCCCAGTCGACGCGGATGATGCGATCGACCTCGTGCACCAGGAAGCCCAGCGTGCGCTTGCTGTACTCGGTCACCATCATGGCGCCGCCCATGCCTTCGGGCGCACCGTCCAGATTCATGATGCGCGCCAGCGACAGCACCGGAATCACGTTGCCACGCAGCGAAATGAGGCCTTCGACGCCGCCCGGCATATTGGGGGTCGGCGTTACGGTCGGGGTGCGGCTGACTTCACGTACCTTGAACACATTGATGCCGAACAGCTCGTGCGTGCCGAGCGAGAACAGCAGGATTTCCATCTTGTTCGAACCTGCCAGCTTGGTGCGGGCATCGACTTGTTCGAGCAGGTTCTGATCGGTTCTGTCCATCGTCTGTCTCCAGTCTCGTTCAGGCGGCGGCACGGTCGCCACCGTTGCCGCGGCGGATCAGGCGGCTGATCGTTTCCGCCAGGCGCTGCGCCTCGAACTTCGAAACGTATTCATCGACGCCGACCGAGCGGCCCAGCTGCTGGTTGGAACCGGAGGACAGCGAGGAATGCATCACCACCGGGATGCCGGCGAAGCGCGGATCGGCCTTGATGTGCTTGGTCAGGATGTAGCCGTCCATTTCCGGCATTTCGACGTCGGTCAGGATCATGCTCACCAGATCGCCGACCTTGCGGCCGCTGGCATCGGCGTAGGAGGCGATCTTCTTCAGTTCGGTCCACATCTGCGCGCCGTTGATCGCGCTGACGTAGCGCACGCCCATCAGGTCCAGCGTGCGCGTGATCTGGTTGCGGGCGACCGGCGAATCGTCGCAGAAGAAAACGGTGGCGCCTTCGATACCCAGCGGCTCGATGTCCTTGAACGCCAGGTCGTTGTCGATGTCCGCGGTTTCCGACAGGATCTTCTCGACGTCCAGCATCATCACCAGACGGCCGTCGGCCAGTTCGGTGACGGCGGTCACCAGGCCACCGAGATTGGCGGTCAGCATGGCCGGCGGCACGCGCATCTGCGACCAGTCCAGGCGCAGGATGGTATCGACCGATTCGACCAGGAAGCCCTGGGTGTGACCGTTGTATTCGGTCACGATCATCACGTCGCGCGGCGTTTCGCTGGGGAACTGGGCGAACTTGGCCAGATCGACCACCGGCACCAGCGCGCCACGCAGGCTCACCATGCCTTCGACGGCCGGCGGCATTTCAGGCGCCGCGGTCACCCCCGGCGTACGCATGACCTCGCGCACCTTGAACACATTGATGCCGAAGGTTTCGCGCTTGCCCGTTCGCGTATCGACGCCGAGCGAGAACATCAGGATTTCGAGCTTGTTGGTACCCGCGAGCTTGGTGCGGGCATCGATATTCTTGAGCAACTCTGACATGTCGGCCTCGTCTGTCTGGTCAGTGGCACGAAAAAAGCGGGGGTGATGCTGGGTTTACGGCAGGGGTCGGAAAGTCTTGAACGCAAGGTGACGATGCGGTGACGGGCACGCCGACGGTCAATCCCAGTCGGCGCGCAGCCCTGCCTCACCCATCGACGACCGACGAGAACTTGCTGACCGCCTGTACGACCTCACGCGCACCGTTGCTGATGCGTTTGATCGCCTGTCCGGCGCTACCGGCCAGTTCGACGCCGCTGCCGGCTTTCACCAGGCTGGATTCCATGCTCACGATGGCGCTGCGCGTGCCATCCTGTATGCGCTGCACCATGCCGCCAATTTCGGCCGTGGACAGGCTGGTCCGCTCGGCCAGCTTGCGCACCTCGTCAGCCACCACGGCGAAGCCGCGGCCCTGCTCGCCGGCACGGGCGGCCTCGATGGCGGCGTTGAGCGCTAGCAGATTGGTCTGGTCGGCGATCTCGCGGATGGTCTTGACGATGCTGGTGATCTGGTCCGATTGCTTGCCCAGTTCCCCCACCCGCTCTGAAGTGAGCTGCACAGTTTCCGCAATGGCCTGCATTTCCGAGGATGCCCGCTCGATGATGGCCGCGCCCTCGGTCGCGATGGCATCGGTTTCGGTGGACACACGCCAGGCAACGCGCGCGCTCTCCTGCTCCGCCAGTTGCTGCACCTTCTTTTCGGTAACGTCGGCAGCGAATTTCACCACCTTGTAAAGCTTGCCGTTCGGATCGAACACCGGGTTGTAGCTGGCCTCCAGCCATACTTCACAACCATCACGCGTGACGCGCCTGAAGTCGCCTGCGACGAACTCGCCGGCGTTCAGACGCAGCCAGAAGGCCGCGTACTCGGGTGATTCCGTCAGCTCTACCGCGCAGAAAATGCGGTGGTGGCGGCCGACGATCTCCTCCTTGGTGTACCCGACGGTCTTGAGGAAGTTGGCATTGGCGTCGAGGATGGTGCCGTCGGGGGTGAAGGAAATGACTGCCATCGAACGATTGATCGCGTTGAGCAAGGCGGTGGCTTCGCTCTCGGCCCGCACCTTGTCGGTGATGTCGCTGGCCACCTTGACCACCTTCACCACCCGGCCGTCGGCGCCCAGCACGGGGTTGTAGCTGGCTTCGAGCCAGATTTCACGACCGTCGCGGGCGACCCGCGGAAAGCGGCCGGACACGAAATCACCTCGCGCCAGGCGGGCCCACATGTCGGAATAGGACTTCGACGACGCATATGAGGGCTGACAGAAGCTCCGGTGGTGCATGCCCGGAAGCTCGGACGCTGCATAGCCCATCACACGGGCGAAGTTGGCGTTCGCTCCGATCACCTTGCCGTCCGGTTCGAACTCGATGATGGCCATCGAGCGGTCGATGGCATCGATCAGTGCTTTCGCCGCAGCCGCCCGTATTTCACATTCACCGAGACGCGCTTCAAGTTGCCTGCCTTTGTTCCGGAACATGTTCTTTTCTCCCCTGTCGTCTCCAGCATGCTGGACGTATGAAGTTGCCCGGGCTCACCGGACACGGTCGGCGCAGAGCTGCGATCGCAAGGGAATAACGCCCTCAGGGTGTAAGACTTAAGTTATATCCCTGCTCGAAGTAAGGAAATCTCACGGTACCTGCCGGGCACGCACCTCGGAAAGCAGAAAAGCCCGTACCGGCATGCCGGTACGGGCTTTTCGCGATGTTGCGATGCACTCAGACGCGGAAGCGTGCGCCCGCCTCTTCGAGCCCCATGGCCAGCGCGCGCAGGTGCTGCGCCTCATTGGCCATGGCGGTGATGGCCGAGCTGTTCTCTTCGCTCATCTGCGCGATCTGCTCGACCGAGCGCGCCACGTCGTGGCTGGCGATGGTCTGTTCGCTGACCGATTCGGCGATGCCGGAAATGCCCTGCGAAGTCGAGGCCGCTGCATCGGCAGCACGACCGAGCGCGCCGACGACCTGCGACAGCTGGTTACGGGAATTGTCGATCGCCTGCACGCCACGGCGCACCACGCTCTCGACGCCGCCGGCGCGGGCATCGAGCGCGCGCGTCACTTCTTCGATCTGCTGTGCCGACACCGCCGACTTCTCGGCCAGCTTGCGCACCTCGTCGGCCACGACCGCGAAGCCGCGGCCCTGCTCGCCGGCCCGCGCCGCCTCGATGGCCGCGTTCAACGCCAGCAGATTGGTCTGTTCGGCGATGTCCTTCACCTGACGGGTCATGTCGCCGATGGCACGGGTGCTTTCGATGAAGGCGCCGGCCGCCTGCGAAATCTCGCCCACCACGTGGCCGACCGCATCCAGTTCATGACTTACAGCGTCGATCGCATGGTGGCCCTGGGCCGCTTCTTCGCGGCTCGATTCGGCGTGGCGGCGCATTTCCGCCGCACTGTCGGACACGCTGTTGATCGACACCGACAGTTCCTCGATCGTGGCTGCCATGGCGGACGCCGACTGGCTCTGGCCGGCCGAGGCCTCGCTGATCTGCTGGGTTGCACTGGCCAGCGCCATCGTGACCTGGCTGACCTCACCGGCCGACGACTTCACGCGGGCGATCAGACCGGACAGGCTGTCGGCCATGCTGTTGAAGCTGTTGGCGATGTCGCCGAACTCGTCCTGGCTGGCGACCCGGATGCGCGCCGTCAGATCGCCTTCGGCCAGACGACGGCCACCGTCTATCGTGTGGCCGATCGCATCCTTCAGCGACGCGTACAGGCCGAGCGCCAGATAGACCGACAGCAGCAGGCCGGCGGCGAGCAGCACGCAGGTCAGCGTCAGATCGACCATCAGTCGCTCCGAATGCGCATTGATGCCGAGGTCGGCGGTGTCGAGCAGTACGGTCATGGTGCCGACCGACGCCTCGACCGGCACCGAAGCCCGGGCAAACACCTCGGCCGGCGGCAGATCGAAGCGCTGCGCCTTCAGCGACGCATTCAGCATTTCGGCGGTCGAAGCAAAGGCGGCACGCAGCTTGTCGATCTCGGCAGCAACGCGCGGTGCGTGTTCGGGCGCGAAGCTGCGTACGCGTTCATTCACCCGATCCATCGCAGCGACGCGGCGGGCGGCCAGCTGCAGCAGCGCGCCCAGTTCGATCGCCTCGTCGGGCGTCACCGTGCCGCGCGCACTGATCGACGCGGCACGGCCGCGCAGCCGTGCCAGATTCTCGACGGTGAAGGGCGCGACGTTCACCGCGGCCTCGACCAGCGTGAAGGTATCGGGATAGGGATCGAAGCTCATGCCCGACTGATCGGACACCGAGCGGAAGTCGTTCAGCAGCGTGTCGATCATCGTCGAGTGGCGGGCAAAGTTGGCCGCGCCGGTCGAGCCGCTCATCTGCTGCCGCACCGCCGTCCACTCCCCGGACAGGCGTTCGATCTGCGCCTGCTGCACGAGCAGTTCCGGATGGGCGGCATTCAGCGCCTTCAGCGTGTCGAGGCCGCGTGCGACCTCGGCCGCCTTGGCGTCAACCTTGGGTGCCTGCGAGGCGTCGCCATTGAGCATTGCCGACGACAGTCCGCGGTGCTGCTGCACGGCGGTCATCGTGACCAGCAACGCACGCAGATACTCGGCGCCGATGTGCTCGCGTTCCATCATGCGCAGACTGTCCAGACGGGACATGGCGACAGTGGTGGCAAGTGCCGCCAGCATGGCCAGCAGGATGCCCATCACGAGCATCATCTTCGGAGCGAACCGCAGGCGCGACATCAGGGCGCGGGCGGGGAAAAGCAGGGCGTTCATGGTTTCTCCTCGGTCGGCCGGGGCGCGCGGCACTGCGTGCATTGGCCGGATACGGTGTCGAGGCGGGCTCCCCGGGGTCGACACCCCTTCACGACCCGCCTGAGTCAGTTACGGCAGCGTGATACCCGGGTTGAGGGGACTTTCTGCAATGCAGCATTCATTTGACGTGAATCAAATGCAACGGGGCGCCCGCAGGCGCCCCGTCGTCCCTACCGCGTGCCGGCGGCGGTTCAGGCCGCGTAGCCGATGCGGAAGCCGCCCCATTGCCGACCGCCGACGAAGATGGGTGCCGAAATGTCGTGCACCACCTCGCCGGTGTCGCGGCGATAGGTCTGGATCAGGAAAGGCTGGCTGTGCGCACCGCAGCGACGTCCGACCGGGTCGTCGAAGATGCGCTTGGTGCGGTTGCCGGCGATGTCCTTCTTCTCGTCGCCGGTCAGCGGCTGCGAGAAGCGCTTGTTGTGCGTCGGGAAATAGCCCTTGCGGTCGACCGCACCGGCGTAGATCAGGCCGGCGTGCCGGTCGAGCAGCGGTTCCTGGATCGCCGGGAAGAGTCGGTCCGTCAGCGCGTCGAACTTGTTGCTGTACTTGGTCGGCTTGGTACCGGCGATGGGCTGGTAGTTCTCGTCGAACAGGTCCTCCATCCTGATTTCGCCGCGCTTGACCGCCGCCTCCAGACAGGCACCGATCCGCTGCGCCGCATCGGCCACGATGTCCGGCATGCGGGCATGCGCAGCCACAGCCTGTTCGCCGTAGCTGCCGAGACGGAACACCTGCGACAGCTCGGCCAGATTGCTCGACAGCACGTCCAGCCGCGACGCCTCGGCGGCGGTCGAACTGGACACCTCGCGATTCGATTCCGCCATCGCGAAAATGCGCTGCACGTGCTGCTCGACCTGTTCGCCCAGCGCCCGGTTCTGACGCATGGCTTCGACCGTACCGCCCACGCGCTCCAGCGTCGCGTCGGCACATTCGCGGATGCTTTCCAGCGTGGCCACCGCCTCGCTGGTCAAGTCGGCGCCGGTGCGCGCCTCGACCGCGCTGGCGCGGATGACCGACGCAGCGTCGGCGGTTTCGCGCTGCACGGCGGAAATCATCGAATGGATCTGACCGGTGGACGCCGCCGTGCGCTCGGCCAGCTTGCGCACCTCGTCGGCCACGACCGCGAAACCGCGGCCCTGTTCGCCGGCGCGCGCCGCCTCGATGGCCGCGTTCAGTGCCAGCAGATTGGTCTGGTCGGCGATCTCGCGGATCACCTGCACGACCGAGCCGATCTCTTCCGAGCGCTTGCCCAGATGTTCGATCTGGCGCGCGCTTTCCGACACGCTGCCGGCAACGCGCGCCATCTCCTCGGCGACGCGACTGACCACCTGCGCGCCCTTCTGCGACAGCTCGCGCGATCGAGTGGCATCGTCCACGGTGCCGGCGGCCGCTTCGGTCGCCGTCTCCATGCTCATCTTCATGTTGCCGACGTCGCCGCTGGCGGCCTGCGAGGCAGCGCATTGCTGCTCGGCCGAGCCAGCGACGCGCTCCGCCCCCTTGCCGAGGCCGCTGCAGGTGTCCTGCAAGCGCTGCGAGGTGAACAGCATCTTGGCCATCGCCGCGCTGAACTCGGTGACCAGGCGGTTGTAGCTCTCTGCCAGTCGCGGCAGCGCACCGCCGCCACGCGCGTCGAGACGATAGGTGAGATCGCCCGACATGCGGGCTTGTTCGAGACCGGCGACCATGGTTTCGAGCGGACGCTCGAACATCAGGACGGCCGTTGTGCGTGCAATGAAAGCCCCCGTCGCGGCCAGGGCCGCGGCAATCAGTGCGCCGCTCAGGGTGAAGGCCGATGCGCTGTACGCGTAAAGGCCGAGGTGGGTGATCAGCAGTGCGGAAAAAAGGCCCAGCCAGGGCAAAATGCTGCGCGTCGCTGCGCGCTTGCTTGTTGTCATCGTTCCTCTCCTGTCCGGTAAGGGTCTTTCCGCGTCGCGCAAGCCCCATCGCCCGCGCGGCACGGTCGGACCCTGGGCATCGTGTGCCTGTCCGTGGTGAAGAGAGTTACGACCTGAAGCGTCCGAACTTGAGACGCTTGGCGTGGCAAGGCCTCGGCTAAGGTCCGGCCAGCCTCAGGTGATGGTGAACAGCTTCTGGAAATTGGCGACCTCGATGACCTGGCGTACCGGCGCACTGCAGTTCACGAGCCGCACCACGCAATGGGCGGCGCGTGCCTTGTCGCGCAGCATCAGCAGCATGCCCAGCGCCGAGCTGTCGAGATAGGTCACCGCAGAGAGGTCGATTTCCAGCGTGTCGATGGCGTCGCCCGCCATCATGCGCTCGGTGGTTTCACGGAATGCGCGATGCGAAGAAAAGTCGAAGCGGCCACCCAGCGAGATGCGGGCAAGTCGGTCGATGACGGAGGTGCGGATTTCCATGCGTGGTCTTGATCAGTGAGTGGTTGAATGAACGACGCGGCGACGGCTCATCCGTGAGCCGCGAGCCGGCGCCCGCCCTGCAATGCGGCGACGATGCGCTCGGCCACCTGGGTCAGTGGCGCCACCTCGCAGCAGGCGCCGATCTGCGCTGCCTCGCGCGGCATGCCATATACGACGCAGCTTTCCTGGTCCTGCCCTATGGTCCAGGCGCCGGCACGGCGCATGGCCAGCATGCCCTGGGCGCCGTCCTTGCCCATGCCGGTCAGCAAGGCGGCGACCGCACTGCCGCGTGCGTGCTGGGCAGCCGAATTGAACAGCACGTCCACCGCCGGCCGGTGCCTGTTGTAAGGCGGCGTCTGCAGCAGTTCACAGACATAGCCGGTGCCGCTGCGACGGATTTCCAGATGCGAATGCCCGGGCGCCAGATAGGCATGGCCGGGCAGGATGCGCTCGCCCTGCTCCGCCTCCTTGACGCGGACACGGGCCAGCGAATCGAGGCGGCGGGCAAAGCTCGCGGTGAACATTTCAGGCATGTGCTGCACCATCACGATGCCCGGCACGTTCGCCGGCAGGCGGCACAGCACTTCCTTGATCGCTTCGGTGCCACCCGTGGAGGCGCCGATGCAGACGATGCGGTCACCCCAGGCCGACGTGGCGGTGGCGGGCGCTGGCCGCGCGGCGGCGGCGGGCGCCGGCTCGGCCGGTGCGGCGCGCAGCACTTTCAGTCGCGCGCCGTAGGCCGCGCGGATTTTCTCGTGTATTTCCTGCGCATAGCTGATCGGCAGCCCGGCCAGCGATCCGCGTGGCTTGGCCACGTAGTCGACGGCGCCCAGTTCGAGCGCCTGCAGCGTGGTTTCCGACCCCTGCGCGGTCTGGCTTGAAATCATGATGACCGGCATCGGACGCAGCCGCATCACCTTGTCGAGGAATTCCAGGCCGTTCATGTTCGGCATCTCGACGTCCAGCGTGAGCACGTCGGGCGAGGTCTCCTTCACCTTCTGCCGGGCCACCGCCGCATCGGGCGCCGTGCCCACGACTTCCATGTCGGGCGCCTGATTGATGATCTCGGTCAGCACCGCCCGCATCACCGCGGAATCGTCGACCACCAGAACCCTGATCTTCATTCCATGCTCCTCCGTGCCCCCGATCAGGAGAACAATTCGATGTCGCCCGATGCGTCGTCGCGGGCGAGTCTTTCCTGGTACTCGCGTTCGCGGCGCGCCAGCGTATCGTTGTTCACGCGGGCAAGCTTCTTCATCAGCACACGCCCGGCGTGCGGGAAGAAGTAGATCTTTCGTGCATGACTGTCCAGCAGATCCTGCGCCAGCACCGGAATACCCTCGTTGGCCAGATAGTCGAGCACGAAATCGGCGTTGCGCTCGCCGACATTGGCATTGGCCAGCGTCGCCATGACGCGTCCGCCGCCGAACACCTTGGCCTGCAGCGCCGAGCGACGTGCCCCGGCCTTGATCAGTTCGTTCACCAGCAGTTCCATCGCGTAGGCACCGTAGCGTGCCGAACGGCTCATGACGCCGCTGCCGGCGTCCGGCAGCATGAAATGATTCATGCCGCCGATGCCGCGCTCGGGATCGCGGATGCAGGCGGCGACGCAGGAGCCGAGCACCGTCACCAGCAACATGTCGCGCGTGGTGACGAAGAATTCGCCGGGCAGGATCTTGACCGCTTCGCGCGAGAAGTTGCGATCGTAGTAGCGCTGCGCCGCCTGATGTTCGATCAGGCCCGGGCCGTGATTACCGACCGCCGTCAGCACGCGCATAAACCGTCCTTCCGAGATTGCGGAACAGGTCGACCGCGTGCGAGAAGCTCTCCGAGTGGCCCGCAAACAGCAGCCCGTCAGGTCGCAGCAGCGGCACGTAACGCTTGAGGATGCCGTACTGCGTGGGCTTGTCGAAATAGATCATGACGTTGCGGCAGAAGATGGCTTCCAGCGGCCCGCGTACCGGCCAGTTCGGTTCGAGCAGGTTCACCCGGGTGAAGCGGATCAGCCGCTGCAGTTCCGGACGCACCCTCACCTCACCCGAGCGGCTTCCGGTACCGCGCAGGAAGTATTTGCGCACCAGTTCCGGCGACAGCTTCTCGATGCGTTCTTCGCCATAGACGCCCGCCTGGCCCTGCGCCAGCACCTGGGTGTCGATGTCGGAGGCAATGATTTCGACCGGTGGCGTCATCGTGCCGTACAGCTCGCAACAGGTGATGGCGATCGAATACGGTTCCTCGCCGGTCGAGGCGGCGCTGCACCAGATGCGCGCATTCGGCTTGCCCAGCTTGGTCAGATGCTGCTTCAGCAGATCGAAGTGGTGCGCCTCACGGAAGAAGGAGGTGAGGTTGGTCGTGAGCGAATTGACGAAGGTTTCCCATTCGGTGCGGTCGTTGCGCTCCAGCCGGCGGATGTAGTCGGCAAAGGTCGCATCGCCGGTGGCGCGCAGCCGGCGAGCCAGCCGGCTGTACACCATGTCGAACTTGATCGGCGACAACGAGATGCCGGCGTACTGGTGAATCATCTTCGCGATGCGATCGAAGTCCTCGCGCGTGAAGCTGAACTCGCGCGTGCTGCCGGTCAGTGTCTTCACTTCGGACAGCTGGCGCGTAATCTGCGCTGCCGAGTGCGTGGCCATGCTTGCCTTGCTGCCTGTGTTCACGATGCAGATTCCATGTGGAACGACAATTCAGTGATTGCCTGCGTTCAGAACTCTTCCCAGTCCTCTTCGGCGAGGGCCGCCTGCGCCGTCGGCGCAATGCGCTTGACCTTGCCCAGCGCACCACCACGCGAACGCGGCAGCACCGGCTCGCTGTTCGCCGCCTCGCGCGCCGCCTCGAACGAGGCGGTCACACGACCACCCTCGTCCAGCTTGAACTGACCCACCGCGCGCATCAGCGAACGCGCCTGCTCTTCCAGACTTTCCGCCGCCGCCGCTGCCTGTTCCACCAGCGCCGCGTTCTGCTGCGTCACCCCGTCCATCTGGCTCACCGCCTGCGTCACCTGCGCAATCCCCGACGACTGCTCCTGGCTCGCCGACGCAATGTCGGTCACCAGACCCGTCACCTGACGGAAGCTGTCGACCACCTGTTCCATCGTCGCGCCCGCCTCCGCCACCAGTCGCGCGCCGCCATCGACACGCTCCACCGAGTCGGCGATCAGCCCCTTGATCTCCTTCGCCGCCTGCGCACTGCGCTGCGCGAGGTTGCGAACCTCGCTCGCCACCACCGCAAAACCACGACCCTGTTCGCCCGCGCGCGCCGCTTCCACCGCCGCGTTCAGCGCAAGGATGTTGGTCTGGAACGCGATCGAGTCGATCACGCCGATGATGTCCGCGATCTTCCGGCTCGAGTCCTGGATGTCCGACATCGTCGACACCACCCGCTTCACCGTCTCCGCGCCGCGCATCACCGCTTCGTTGCTCTGGCGACCCAGCTCGTTCGCCTTCTGCGCACTTTCCGCGTTCTGCTTCACCGTCGCGTTCAGCTCTTCCATCGAACTCGCCGTCTCTTCCAGCGAGCTCGCCTGCTCTTCGGTGCGCGAACTCAGGTCACTGTTGCCCGCCGTGATCTCCCGCGCCGCCGTATTGATCGCTTCCGTCGAATCCTTGATCCGGCCGACCACTTCGCGCAGCTTCTCGACCGTCGTGTTCGTGTCGTCCTTCAGCTGGGCGAAGGTGCCGGCGTATTCGCGCTCGATCTTGCGGTTCAGGTCGCCACTGGCCATCGCGTTGAGCACGTTGGCAACATCAGCCAGACCGTCGGAAACCTGCTGCACCAGACCGTTGAGACCTTCGGCCAACTGACGGAAGAAGCCCTGCTTGCCGTCCACCGTCAGGCGCTGCGAGAAGTCGCCGTTGCCGGCGCTGCGCACCAGGTCGGTCACCGCTTTCTCGATGGCCGCCTCGTCGGTGCGGTCCAGCCATTCGCCGACCGAGCCGAGCCGCTGACCTGCGGCATTGGTGATCGGGCTGGTCGTGAGCTGGTAGAGGCGGCCGCCGATGACGATTTCACTCCTGACGGTGCTGGCCAGCGAAGCAAGGCGGCGACGCGCCGCTTCCGGATCGTCATAGAACACCGTGATGTCGCTGCCAACGAAGCGCTCGGCCGAGAACTGCGGCAGCTTCCTGCGGATGTCCGCTTCAGTGCGGCGCAGCGTATCGAGCAGCGTCTTGTTCGCGTACAGCACCTTGCCGTTCGGATCGGCGATGCGCACATTGGTGGTGACCGAATCGAGCGCCTCGCGGATGCGCAGGTTCTCGTCGGCCACACGGCGCTCTTCGGCCATGTCGGCGCCGAGCTTGATCTTCATCGTCTTCATCGCATCGAGGATGGCGACCATCTCGTCGCGGCGCGTGGTATCGACCTCGACGTCGAGCCGGCCCTCCGCCATGCGACGGACAATTGCCTTCACGTCGGCGATCGGCCGCAGTATCGAGCGCAGCAGCAGCCAGGCGCCGACCGCGGCGATCAGCACGCCCACGGAAAGCAGGGTCGCCATGACGGCGAAAGCCGACGACGACTCGCTGCGCACGCGCTCGATTTCGGAGCCGGCAACGCGGATCTGCAGATCGACCAGTTCGCTGATCTTGCCGGAGATGGGGTCGATCACCGGATACAGGTCCTGCACCGTATAGGCGGTCAGCGCCGCCATGTCCTTGCTCGCCATGATGGCGGCCAGCCGCTCGATCGACGCGTCGGCGGTCTTCATCAGCGGCACGGCCTGATCGACCAGCGTCTTTTCCTCCGCCGTCATCTGGCTGGCGCGGTAGCTGTCCCAGTTCTTTCCGATGGCATCGCGCGCCTGCTCGAGATTCTTGCTGCCGGCGGCGAAGTCGATGTTGCCGTTGCGCACCTTGTGCGCGGTATCGACGATGTTCACCGCATACATGTCGGCAACCACCTTGAGCTGCTGGGTCGGCACCACACGATCGTTGTAGACCACACTCAGCGTGGCTTCATTGTTCTGCAGCGCCTGCATGCCGGTGGCGGCGATACCCGCCATCGCCAGGCCGAGAATGCCGACGATGGCGAACATGCGCGCCTTGATGCTCAGGCCGGCAACAAGACGTGTCGGCGAGAAACCGGTCCGGACCACCACGCCATCGCGGATCGCCAGGCCCTTGGCCTGACCTTCACGGAAGGCACGATAGGCGCTCTCGGCCGCGGCGATCTGCTCGCGCGACGCGCGCGTGCGCACCGAGATGTAGCCGGTCACCACGCCGTTCTCCAGCAGCGGCGTCGCGTTCGCAAGCACCCAGTAATGATCGCCGTTCTTGCAGCGGTTCTTGACCAGACCGGTCCACGGGCGCTCCGCCTTCAGGCAGCGCCACATATCGTCGAACGCTTCGCGCGGCATGTCGGGGTGACGCACGATGTTGTGCGGCTGGCCGACCAGCCCGGCCTCGTCAAAACCGCTCACTTCGACGAAATCGCGATTCGCGAAGGTGATCCGCCCCTGCAGATCGGTACGCGACACGAGATTGTGTCGCTCGGTCAGTTCGACCTCACGCCCGGTCACCGGCGAGTTGTTGCGCATGACGTACTCTCCTGCCTCCCTGCTGATCGATGTGTCGCGTGGTCTGGCCGCGCGTTCAGAACTCTTCCCATTCCTCTTCGGCGAAGGCCGGCTGCGCCGTCGGCGCAATGCGCTTGACCTTGCCCAGCGCACCGCCGCGCGAACGCGGCAGCACCGGCTCGCTGTTCGCCGCCTCGCGCGCCGCCTCGAACGAGGCAGTCACACGACCACCCTCGTCCAGCTTGAACTGACCCACCGCGCGCATCAGCGAACGCGCCTGCTCTTCCAGACTTTCCGCCGCCGCCGCTGCCTGTTCCACCAGTGCCGCGTTCTGCTGCGTCACCCCGTCCATCTGGCTCACCGCCTGCGTCACCTGCGCAATCCCCGACGACTGCTCCTGGCTCGCCGACGCAATGTCGGTCACCAGACCCGTCACCTGACGGAAGCTGTCGACCACCTGTTCCATCGTCGCGCCCGCCTCCGCCACCAGTCGCGCGCCGCCATCGACACGCTCCACCGAGTCGGCGATCAGCCCCTTGATCTCCTTCGCCGCCTGCGCACTGCGCTGCGCGAGGTTGCGAACCTCGCTCGCCACCACCGCAAAACCACGACCCTGTTCGCCCGCGCGCGCCGCTTCCACCGCCGCGTTCAGCGCAAGGATGTTGGTCTGGAACGCGATCGAGTCGATCACGCCGATGATGTCCGCGATCTTCCGGCTCGAGTCCTGGATGTCCGACATCGTCGACACCACCCGCTTCACCGTCTCCGCGCCGCGCATCACCGCTTCGTTGCTCTGACGACCCAGCTCGTTCGCCTTCTGCGCACTTTCCGCGTTTTGCTTCACCGTCGCGTTCAGCTCTTCCATCGAACTCGCCGTCTCTTCCAGCGAGCTCGCCTGCTCTTCGGTGCGCGAACTCAGGTCACTGTTGCCCGCCGCGATCTCCCGTGCCGCCGTGTTGATCGCTTCGGTCGAATCCTTGATCCGGCCAACCACTTCGCGCAGCTTCTCGACCGTCGTGTTCGTGTCGTCCTTGAGTTGCCCGAACAGGCCGCTGTAGTTGCGATCGATGCGCCGAGTCAGATCGCCGCCAGATACACCGCTCAGTACCGTCGCCACGTCTGACAGGCTGACCGACACCTGTTCGACCAGGCCGTTGAGCCCTTCGGCCAGTTGGCGGAAGAAGCCCTGCTTGTCGTCGACCGACAGCCGCTGCGTGAAATCACCCTGTCCGGCGGCCGCGACCACGTCGGTCACCTGCTGCTCGATCGCCACCTCTTCGGTGCGGTCTATCCATTCGCCAACCGTACCGATGCGTTCGCCCGATTCGCCGATGATCGGCGTCGATACCAGCTCGAACACGTTGCGGCCAATGACGAGTTCAGCGCGATAGCCGTCCGCTGTCGTCCTCGACTTGCGCACGAAGTCCGGATTGGTGCAGATCGCCGAAATATTGCAACCGATGAAGTTCTCCAGCGAGAAGCCGGGGATGTGACGACGCAGTTCGTCAGCGATGCGGGTCACCGTGCCGTGCATCGCGCGGTTGGCGTACAGCACCTTGCCGTCGTTGTCGGCGATGCGCACATTGGTGGTGACGAAGTCGAGCGCGGTGCGCGCGCGCAGGTTCTCCTCGGCGATTACCCGCTCGCGCTCCGCGCGCGCCTGCAGATCGGTGCGCATGCGCTCCAGCGCCGACATCAGCTGACCGACTTCATCCTGCGCTCCCGCATCGATGCGGCGGTCGAGCACGCCTGACGCAATCTCGTTGGCGTGGCCGCCGGCGATGCGCAGGCGGCCGGCGATGCTGCGACCGAGTCGCACGCCGATCACACCGATCACCGCGGCGATCAGCAGCGCGATCAGCGCGACACGGACCGCTTCCTTCAGCACCAGCGCATTCACGTCATCAACATAGATGCCGGAACCGACGATCCAGCCCCAGGGCTCGAACTGGCGCACATAGGACACCTTGTCCACCGGCTTGTCGGCGCCCGGCCGCGGCCACTGGTAATCGACGAAGCCGGCGCCGCTCGCCTTGGCCACGGCGACGAATTCGACGAACAGCGCCTTGCCGTTCGGGTCCTTCGAACCGCTGAGATCCTTGCCGTCGAGCTCCGGCTTGGTCGGGTGCATGACCATGCGCGGACCGAAATCGTTGATCCAGAAATAGTCCTCGCCGTTGTAGCGCATCGTGCGCAGCGTGTTCATCGCCTGCTTGCGCGCCTCCTCCTGCGTCAGTTCGCCGGACAATGCGCGCTTGTGGAAGGCATCGACGACGCCCCAGGCCGATTCGACCGCGAAGCGCGCGGCGTTCTTGCGGTCCTCGATCATGGTGCTGCGCATGCCGGCCAGCAGTACCGCGGCCAGCAGCAGGATGCCGGCCAGACTGGCGGCAACGATGACCATCAGCCGCTGCTGGACGGTCAGGCCGCGCGCGGCGGCCGGGGATGCGTTGGAGGAATCCATGTGTGCCACCTTCAGTGAACCTGATCGTCGACCAACGCCATGTCGGCCGACAGCATGAGCTTTTCGATATCGACGACGATGAGCATCCGCTCGTCGATGGAACCCAGACCATGGATGTAGCGGGTGTCTAGGCTGGACGAGAATTCCGGTGCCGGCAGGATCTTCGACGATTCGAGCGCAAGCACGTCGGACACCGAATCGACCACCATGCCGACGACACGACCGCCGACATTCAGGATGATGGTGACCGTGAACGGTGTGTATTCGACGACGCCGACACCGAACTTGATGCGCAGGTCGACAATGGGAACGATGGTGCCGCGCAGATTGATCACACCCTTGATAAAGGGGGGTGCGTGCGCAATGCTGGTGACCGCGTCGTAGCCGCGGATCTCCTGCACCTTGAGAATATCGATTGCGTACTCCTCCTCACCCAGCGTGAAGGTGAGGTACTCCTGGGCGTAACTACCCTCCGCGCCGTCGTCCGGCCGGTGCGACACCGCCTGCGCCGCCTGCATCATCTTCTGCTCCCTCGCTGCGATTACTGAAGTTGTAACGGCATGCAAGGCGGGCGCCTTGAGGCTGGGAAGCACCTAATTTTGCGGGTACGCAAGACGGGAGAACGACGAGGATGTCCCCACCCGATCGCTGGCAGGTGGGGCATCCAGCAGGACGCGGATCAGGCGGCGGCGGCCAGCCTGCCGCGTGCCGATTCGACCAGCGACGGCACGTCGAGAATGAGCCCGACGTGGCCATCGCCCATGATGGTGGCGCCGGAAATGCCAACCACCTTGCGATAGTTCGCCTCCAGGCTCTTGATCACCACCTGGTGCTGACCGACCAGTTCATCGACGAACAGCGCGATCTTGCCGCCATCCGCCTCGAGCACGACCAGGATGCCGCGTTCGAGATCCGTGGTGCCGCCGGCGAGGCCGAGCGCGTCCCTCAGCGTCAGGATGTTCAGGTACTCGTTGCGTACCTGCACCAGCCGCGGCTCGCCGCCAACGCTCTTGATCATCGCCGCGGTCGGCTGCAGCGATTCGACCACGTAGTTAAGCGGCACGATGTAGGTGTCAGCGCCAACGGCGACGGACATGCCGTCGAGGATGGCCAGCGTCAGCGGCAGGCGCACCGTCATGCGGGTGCCGACGCCGGTCATCGATTCGATGTCGACGCGGCCGCCCATCGCGGTGATGTTCTTCTTCACGACGTCCATGCCGACGCCGCGGCCGGACACCTCGGTCACCTGATCGGCGGTCGAGAAGCCGGCTTCGAAGATGAGTCCCCAGACCTCCTGGTCGCTCATGCCGTCGCTGACCGGCAGGCCGCGCTCGCGTGCCTTGGACAGGATGCGCTCGCGGTTCAGGCCGGCGCCGTCGTCACCGACCTCGATGACGATGTTGCCGCTCTGGTGCGAAGCCTTCAGCGTGATCGTGCCCTCGCGCGGCTTGCCGCGCGCCTCGCGCACGTCCGGCGTTTCGATGCCGTGATCCAGGCTGTTGCGCACCAGGTGGGTGAGCGGATCGGCGATGCGCTCGATCAGCCCCTTGTCCAGCTCGGTCGATTCGCCGGCAAGCACCAGACGCACCTGCTTGCCCAGCTTCTGCGACAGGTCGCGCACGACGCGCGGAAAACGCGAGAACACGGTGGACATCGGCAGCATGCGGATGGACATGACCGATTCCTGCAGGTCGCGTGTATTGCGTTCGAGCTGCTGGACGCCATTCATCAGGCGCTCGAACTCGACCGGGTCGAGCTTGGATGCAGCCGACGCCAGCATGGCCTGCGTGATCACCAGCTCGCCGACCAGATTGATGATCTGGTCCACCTTGTCGACGCCGACACGGATGGAGGTGTCGCCGCCCGTCGTCTTGGCAGTCCGCGTTGCTGCTGCGGGCTTTGCCGGCTCCGGCGCACTGTCGGCAGCCGGTGCGCCCGACTTGGCTACCGGCTGCGCCGCCAGCGGCAGCACCGCGGCGGATTCGACCGGCAGCGGCTCGAACAGCCCGAAACTGTCGTCCACCGCAGCCGTTTGCGGCGCGGCCGTGGTCGGCACACCCGGTGCGGCGTCGAAGAAGCCGAAGCTGTCGTCCTGCGCATCCGCAGCAACGGGTGCCGGAGCATCGAAGAAGCCGTAACTGCTGTCGCCGGCATCGTCTTGCGTGGCCGGCGTCGCGTCGAACAACCCCCACGCGTCGTCGGCAGCAGCAGCCGGTGCGGATGCCGCTTCGCCCTCGGCGTAGCTGCCGGGGCTGGCGATGAACTCGACGATGTCGCGCACTGCGACGGCGTCGACACGGCCGCCCAGCAGGCACTGCCAGCGACCGGCGGCATCGATCGACACGTCCACGACGCGGCTGCCGAGCGCTTCGAGCTCGGCACTCATGTTCTCCATCACGCCAGCCGCATCGGCGCAGCTCTGCGGCAGCATGAAACTGAAACGGAAACTGGACGGCAGCGCCGCCGCCGACACCGGCTGCGGGTCCTCGTCGGCAACCGATACCGGATCGCTATACAGGCGCTTGATCGACGCACACACCTCGGCCACGCGTGCCATGTCGGCCGCGCCCTCGCCACGATGCGCCGCCACCAGGTCGCGCAGCAGGTCGCCTGCTTCGAGCGAGGCGTCGACCATCGCCGCCGTCATGACGACCTCGTGCTTGCGCACGCGGTCGAGCAGGGTTTCGAGTTCGTGCGTGACCTGGGCGAGGTCGTGAAAGCCGAAAGTGCCCGCACTGCCCTTGATCGAATGGGCGGCGCGGAAGATCGCGTTCATTTCTTCGTCATCGATGCTCTGCAGATCGATGTCGAGCAGCATCTGCTCCATGTTCGCCAGATGCTCCGCCGCTTCCTCGAAGAACACCTGGTAGAACTGGCTCATGTCCACCGTCATGGACTGTCTCCCCGCGCCAGGTAAGGGTGGATCAGCCGATGACTTTCTTCACCACCTCGACCAGCTTCTGCGGGTCGAAGGGTTTGACCAGCCAGCCGGTCGCGCCGGCGGCGCGCCCCTGGGCCTTCATCGCATCGGACGATTCGGTGGTCAGCATCAGGATGGGCGTGGCCTTGTATTGCGCCATGCTGCGCAGGTTGCGGATCAGCGTCAGGCCATCCATGCGCGGCATGTTCTGGTCGGTCAGCACCAGGTTGACCGACTTGGCCTTGGCCTTGTCCAGACCGTCCTGACCGTCGACGGCCTCGATCACCTCGTATCCCGAGCTCTTCAGCGTGAATGCCACCATCTGGCGGATCGACGCGGAATCGTCGATCGCAAGCACGGTCTTTGCCATGGTACTTCTCCTTCAGAACAGTTCTATTTCGCCTTCTTGGTAGGCCTTTTGGGCCACCGGATTCGTGCTGTCTACAACCGCCAGATGCGCCAGCGCGTCATCGACACGCTGTGCAAGTTCGGGTGATGCGTTGCCCAGCGCCGCCGCACGCGACAGTTCGCGCACGCTGGCGCACACGCCGTCGATCGCGCCGATGCGCTTCTGTACGTGGCCGATCAGCTGCGCGGTCATGTCCTGGAACTGCAGCGAGGTCACGGCGTGTGCCACCGCCTGATCCACACGTTCGACCGACGCGCCGAGATCGACGATGGACTGCTGGCGGCGCTGATGCAGCATTTCGAGGCCGCGCACGACGGTTTCGACGCGCGTCTTCGACTCCAGCGCGAAGGTCATGTCCTGGCCGGCCATGTTGGCGAGCGCCGATTCGGTCATCTTCACATTGGCCTGGACCCGATCGACCAGGGTGACGATCTGCTGGCTGAAGTCGCTGGTGCGCGCCGAGAGGTCGCGCACCTCATCAGCCACCACCGCAAAGCCGCGGCCCGCCTCGCCGGCGCGCGCTGCTTCGATCGCCGCATTCAGTGCGAGCAGATTGGTCTGTTTGGAAATGCCGCCGATCTCGCCGAGCAATGCGCGCACGCTCTCGGTTTCGCGGGCGATGCCCTCGGTCAGCTCGACCAGTTCCATTCCCAGCTTGCTGTTGTGAACCACGCTATCGACGACGCGCTGCATGGTGCCGGAGGTTTCATCGACGAAGCGCGCGAAGTCGAACTGCTGGCTGCCGTCGCCGCCGGTCAGCGCCATCGCCGTCTCGCGCTGGCTCGTGGTTTCGCCATGCATGTTGTGGAAGCTCTGGGTCAGACCGGTGATCGCTTCATGGAGCAGCTGCTGCACGCGCGTCAGCTCCTCGTTCATCCGACTGCACTGGTCATGAACCGAGTCGGAGCTGCCCACCACCCGCTGATGCGCAGCGTCGGGTTCGGCCCTGACGCCGTGTGCCTCATCCGGTGTTTCCAGTGCCGGACGACCGGACAGCAGCATCGTCAGCGTCCACAGCATCGCGGCAGCGGCAACGGCCGCCAGCACGGGCAGCATGGACTGCGGCGCCAGCAGGGCGGCGGTACCGGCACACACTGCGGATCCGGTCCAGGCGGCAACAAGAGCGATCGGTTTTATTTTCATGACATCGGGCATCGATGGGCAACGATACGGACTGACTTCGATCTTTACGGCGATACGGGGTGAAACTTGATCAGGGCGGCGCGACCGCGCCCGCCGCTCCGGCCACGTCCTCGACGTTGACCGAACGTCCGTCCGACAGCATCGCCTGCTCGGTGTCGCGGTTCAGCACGATGATGCTGATGCGACGGTTGATCGGGTTGAACGGGTCGTCCTTGTCGAATGGAATGATGGAACTCATGCCCACCACCCGCAGCACCTTGTCCGGGTCCATGCCGCCGGCGATCAGTTCGCGCCGCGACGCGTTGGCGCGGTTGGACGACAGCTCCCAGTTGGAAAAGCCGCCGATGCCGCCGGCAAAAGGCTTGGCGTCGGTATGCCCGGACAGGAAGACGCGGTTGTCGACCTGGTTCAGGATGAGGCCGATCTCGCGCAGGATGACCTGGGTATAAGGCTGCAGCCGGTCACTGGCCGAGGCGAACATCGGCCGGTTCTGCTCGTCGACGATCTGGATGCGCAGCCCTTCGGACGTCACGTCCAGCATGAGCTGGTTGCGGAAGGGGCGCAGGTCGGGATTGGCTTCGATGCGCGCCTCTATCTGGCTCTTCAGCTCGATCAGCTTGACGCGTTCCTGGCGCTGCTGCTCGCGCTTCATCTCCTCGGACTTCTGGTCTTCGCTGCTGGCGCTGAGATTGATCGACCGCTGCTTGGTCTCGACCGCGCCGTACTTCACCTGACCGGCCTGCCGCGTCAGGTCGCGTCCACCGCCCTGGATGACGCTCGAACTGTCGCCCGATCCGGAGCCGCCCTGCTGCGCCACCTTCAGCGGGTTCTCGAAGTACTCGGCAATCCCTTCGAGGTCGCCCTGCGCGGTCGAACCGAGCAGCCACATCAGCAGGAAGAAGGCCATCATCGCGGTCACGAAGTCGGCGTAGGCGATCTTCCATGCGCCGCCGTGCGCACCGCCGCCGCCCTTCTTGATCTTCTTGACGATGATTGGCTGCTGGGTATCGTCGGACATGATTCAACCGATGGTGGATGAGGAGGTCAGGAGATGAGCGATGCGCCCGCTCACTTGCCCTTGCGGCTCTTCACTTCGTCCTCCAGCTCCTTGAAGCTGGGGCGGTCCGGCGAGTACAGCACCTTGCGGCCGAACTCGATCGCCACCTGCGGCGCGTAGCCGTTCATGCTGGCCAGCAGCACCACCTTCATGCACTCGTAGATCTTGCCGCCCTCTTCCATCTTCTGTTCGAGCTGGGAGGCGATCGGCGCGACGAAACCGTAGGAGAGCAGGATGCCGAGGAAGGTGCCGACCAGCGCGCCGCCGATCATCTTGCCCAGCACGGCCGGCGGCTGACCGACCGAGCCCATCACGTTCACCACACCCATCACCGCGACGACGATGCCGAAGGCCGGCACGCCGTCGGCCATCTTCGACACGCAATGCACGGCGACATGCTGCTCGGAGTGGTGGGTTTCGATCTCGGCGTCCATCAGGTCGGCGATCTCGAAGGCGTTCAGGTTGCCGCCCACCATCATCCGCAGGTAATCGGTCAGGAAGTCCACCGCGTGGTGGTCGGCGAGAAAGTTGGGGTACTTGGAGAAGATGGGGCTGGATTCGGGATTCTCGACGTCGGCTTCGATCGACATCAGCCCTTCCTTGCGCACCTTGGCCAGGATTTCGTACAGCATGGCCAGCACGTCCACGTAGAAGGCCTTGTTGTAGGACGAACCCTTGAATACCGACGGCAGCGCGGCCACCGTCGCCTTGATTGCAGCCATGCCGTTGCCAGCCACGAAGCCACCGATCATCAGACCGAAGATGGCGACGTACTCGGCGGGCACCCACAGCGCGGCCAGACTGCCGTGCAGTGCGTAGGTGCCGACCGAAGCGGCAAGGATGATCACGTAGCCGATGATCAGAAACATGGAATTTCCCTGTGTATGACGGATGTTCGGGGCATCAATCACTGCGTGCCTGCTGGTCTAACGGCACCACCTCAGGAAACTTGACCAAGTCTGCTGCGCAGGTGAACAGCACCCGACGCACAAAAAAATGCCGCTGCGGGTTGCCCCGCAGCGGCGAGCTCCTTGCTCGCGCAAGGAGGAGGTCAGACAGGAGAGAGAAAACGGATCAGGCGGCGATCAGCGCCTCGCGGGCACGGCGCGTCTTGCCGGCGCGTGCGGGAATGTTGCACAGGCCGCAGACATAGCTGGCCTTCGGGTCGTAGGCGTGCGCCACGAAGTGGCCGCCGCAGCAGGTGCACTTCGTGTGCTGCAGCAGCTTGGCGTCGAAGAAGCGCACCAGCGTCCAGGCGCGGGTGAGACTCAGCACCTCTTCCATGTCGTGCGTCTGCACGTGTTCCTGGTAGAGCTTGAATGCCTTGACGATGCAGTCCAGCTGGTTGAGACCGGTGTTCTGCTTGAAGAAACTGAAGAAGGACATGAACAGCGAAGCGTGAATGTTCGGCTGCCAGGTCATGAACCAGTCGGTCGAGAAAGGCAGCATGCCCTTCGGCGGCGACACGCCCTTCACTTCCTTGTACAGCTTGAGCAGACGCTCACGCGACAGATGGGTTTCGGCTTCCAGCAGCTGCAGGCGGGCGCCCAGCTGGATCAGGTTCACCGCCAGCGCGATTTCGCGACCTTCGGAAACGATGCTCTTGTTTTTCATGACCTTGACTCCCTGACTCAGGAAACCGCTTCGACCGGCTGCGCGCAGGCCAGGATGGTCGCGTGCAGGTGGGAGGTCGATGCGTCACGACCGTGGCTGGACAACAGGCCGAGCAGGACGCGGTCGTCGAAACGCAGGCGGCACAGCATCATGTTGGCGCTGGCCATCTTCAGGACCTGTGCCGGGGAGAGCGACTCGATCATGCCGGCGACTTCCTCGCTGACACCGAGGCGGAACATCGCTGCATCGCGGTCCTCGCGGATCATCTGCTGAGCGAGCATCAGATAGGCAAGATTCAGTTCGCGAATCTCGTTGAGCAAGCCGGTCGTCTTCATGCCTCGATCCCTCCTTGGAGCAGGTGCAGAGTGCGCCTGTGTGTGGGATGCATTCTGCCGAGAGGGGCGCCGATGCCCAATCAGGGGCTGGCGAAACTTGCTGTACGAAGGGGCGAACGAAATCCTGTAAGAAAAATTCTTACATTTCGGGCGTGTACGGGGAGTGCCACCCTGAAAATCGGGCGGACAGGGCAGGTAACGGCAGCGCCCGGAAAAACTTAAATCAGAAGTGAGCCGTCCAGGATGCGGGCGCAGAGCACGTCGGCGTCCACCGGTCGCGAGAAGAAATAGCCCTGGAAGCGGTCGCACTGCTCGCGCATCAGGAAGCCCAGCTGTTCTGGCGTTTCCACGCCCTCCGCCACCGTGGTCAGGCGCAGGCTGCGGGCCAGCGCGATGATGACGCGGATGATGGCGGCGTCGTCCTCGTCCTCGTTGATGTCGCGGACGAAGGACTTGTCGATCTTGACGATGTCGATCGGAAAGCGCTTCAGGTAGGACAGCGAGGAATAGCCGGTGCCGAAGTCGTCCATCGAGATGCGGACGCCCATGTTCTTCAGCGCCTTCAGCATGCCGATGGTCGTTTCGGCGTCCTTCATCAGCACCGATTCGGTGATTTCGAGCACCAGCTTGTCCGGCGGAAAACCAGTGTCTTCCAGCGTGGTACGCACGGTTTCCAGCAGCCGTGGCTGGGCGAACTGCACCGCGGACACGTTCACCGACATCGACAGGTCGGTCATGCCCTGTTCGTGCCACAGCCTGCCCTGGCTGCAGGCTTCGCGCATGACCCAGGCGCCGATCTCGACGATGAGTCCGGATTCGTCGGCCAGCGGAATGAAACGGTCCGGCGACACGACGCCGCGCTGCGGATGCTTCCAGCGCAGCAGCGCCTCCACGCCGGAAGGGCGGCCGGTCACGCCATTCAGGATGGGCTGGTAGTTCAGGAACAGTTCGCCGCGCTGCACCGCGTGCCGCAGGTGCGTTTCCAGCACCAGCTTCTCGGCCGAGCTGGCGCTCATCTCACGCGCGTAGAAGCTCATGCCGTTGCCGCCGGAGCGCTTCGCGCTGGCCATTGCCGCTTCGGCATTCATGATCAGGGACTGCGCATCGTCGCCATCGTCCGGCGTCATCGCCACGCCGACCGAAGCGGTCAGGAACAGTTCGAGGCCGTCCTTGATGATCGGGGTGGAAAAGGCGTCCATCAGCCGCTGCGCAAGTGCCGATGCCAGCGCACGCGTGGTGCAGGCCGGCGCGAACACGCAGAAGCGGTCACCGCTGAGGCGGGCGATCATCGCACCATCGCCGGCGCGCTCTATCAGCCGGCGCACCGCTTCGCGCAGCACCGCGTTGCCCGCCTCGTAACCGAAGCTGGTGTTGATGCGCAGGAAGCGGTCGATGTCCACCACCATCAGCGTAGCGTGGCTGGCTTCGACGCTGCGGCGGGCGGTGTCGAGCCAGTCGTCGATCTGCGCGCGCAGCAGGGTCTGGTTGGGCAGTGCCGACAGCGTGTCGAAGAAGGCCAGCGCATGGATGCGCGCGTCCGCCGTCTGCACCGCGCGTCGCGTCTCGACGCCGCGCAGTTCGCGTTCGATCACCGGCACCAGGCGGGCGATATTGCCCTTCTGGACGTAGTCGGCAACGCCGTTGCGCATGGCCGAGAAGGCCATGTGGTCGGAAATCTTGCCCGAGTAGATGATGAAGGGAATGTCGCGCCCGCTGCGGCGCACGACCTCGAGCGCAGACGCCGAATCGAAGCCGGGCATGGCGTGGTCGGAAATGACCAGATCCCATTCACGCTCTTCCAGCGCGCGGGCGAGATCGCCGGCGCTGTCCACGCGCTCGGAATACGTGTCCAGCCCGCGTGCGCTCAGTTGAGCGTTCAGCAGGAAGACATCGTCTTCATTGTCCTCGACCATCAATACCTTGATGGTTCTGAACCCTCCCATCTTGTCAGAGTGACGGTCCATCCACTTCATTCCGGGTCGTGAGCACGATCAACGGGATCAATGGACGGCAAGATCTGCCGAAACTTGAGCAACGACTTTTGCCGGATGCGGGCAAAAGTCTCTCTTTACCCTTTCGGTTGAGGGGGGATTAGGACCTGTTCACCGCCCATTCCGCCGCGTGCGCCCGGTTGCGCCCGGCACTCTTGGCCGCGACCAGCGCCTGGTCGGCGAAAGTGAGCAGCGCGTCGGCGTCCGGCATGGCCGGCAGGCGCTCGGCCACGCCGATGCTGATCGAACTGGTCAGGCGCAGGCGACCGGCCTGCACCGGTGCCGCGGCGACGCCGGCGCACACGCGCTGCGCGCAGGCCATCGCCTGTTCGAGATCGGTGTCCGGGCAGATGATCAGGAACTCGTCGCCGCCGGTGCGGCACACCACGTCCTGCGCGCGCATGCACTCGCGGATCGCCCGGGCGGTCTGTTCCAGCACCTGATCGGCGACGTCCCGACCGTAGGTTTCATTGATCTGACGGAAGTGATCGATGTCGATCAGAAGGCAGGACAGCGGGCGCTCACTGCGTTGCGCGATCGCCCATTCCTGAGCGATGCGGCTCATCGCGTAGCGGCGGTTCGGGAAGCCGGTCAGCGCGTCGGTCAACGCGACCTCCTGCAGCCGGCGGTTGCTCACGCCCAGTTCGGCTGCGTAACGGCGGATTTCCTCGCGCTCGCTCTCCAGTTCGCGCTGCATGCGCACCAGACGCTGACCTGCACGCAGCCGCGCTTCGAGCACGCGCGGCCGCAGCGGCTTGACCATGTAGTCATCGACGCCCGATTCGAAGGCCTCGATCAAGCGCTGATCCTCTTCGTGACTGGTGAGCAGGATGATGTAGATGTTGCGGCCCATGCGGGTCTGGCGCAGCGTGCGCGTCAGTTCGAGGCCGTTCATCTGCGGCATCACCCAGTCGACCACCATGATGTGCGGCTGGAACTCGAGCGCCAGATCCATGCCGCGTACGCCGTCCTCGGCCACCGCGACCTGATAGCCGCCGCGTACCAGCAAGGTCTGCAGTGTCAGCCGGGTGGCCGCGTCGTCCTCCACCACCAGCACGCGCAAGCCTTCGCTGCCCGGCGCGTCGTTGGCCGCCTGCTGCGCTGCCGGCGCTGGCGGCGCGGCCGGGACGGGCGGCGGAGCCGGCACCAGCGTGTCGGCCAGTCCGTCCAGGCTGGGCAAGGCGTAGGCATCGACCGGCAGCATCTGCGACCAGTCCTTCCAGTCGAGGGCGACTTCCTCGCACAGCGCGGACACCTGTTCCGGCACCCACTCCATGCGCGCCGCCAGCGCGCGCGCGGCGTCCAGACTTTGCGCCCGGCTGGCTTCATCAGCCATGCAGGCGCTCTCGATGGCGCGGGCCAGGCCCAGTGCCATCGTCAGACCGTATTCGCGCGAGCCCGGATCAACCGGCGCGCTCAGTGCCGACTCGTGGCCCAGCACCGCGGCGACGAAGAAGCGCGGCATGCCCCAGTCGAGCAGCATCGCCGCACTCAGTTCGACGTGGGTCATCGCGAACGCCTGGCGCTCCTGTTCGAGCAGGCAGGCCGGGTCGCCGCGCGCTTCGTCGAGCACGCGCGAATACTGCACCGGAAACACGCTGGCCAGACCGAGGGCGCCGACCCCCGACAGCAGGCCGACGCTGAAGCTCTCCTCGACACCGGCGCTGCGCAGTCGCATGACGATCTTCTGCATCGCGATGGCGCGGATGACCGAGCCGGTCCAGAAGCGTGTGTAGGGGAAGCTGCGGCAAAGACCTTCGCCGTTGCTCGAAATCAGCGAGAAGCCCAGCGCCAGGTTGCGCACCGCCGCCATACCAAGCACCGCCAGCGCATCGCGCAGCGCGACCACCGGCCGCGAGCCCTGCGGCAGCGTGCCGTTGGCGGCACGTACCAGACGCCCGACCAGTGCCGGATCACCCTGGATCAGCCGGGCCAGTTCAGCCAGCGAGGCGTCACCGCGCTGGCTCATGCGGGCGATCGACAAGGCGATGCCCTTGGGCGACGGCAATTCGCCCGCGGCCTTTATTTCCTGGAAGCGGCGTGTATCGATCAGGTCATTCATTCGTGAATCCGGGCTGTGCAGCAACCGTTGCAACGAGGCGGCGCGCGCGTGACCGCCCCGAATCAATCGGCATTGGCTTTCCTTACGGCCGGGGAGTCTCCCGACTTGAGGGCAGCAGCAAAAAACCGGCCACCCCATGCGCATCCGCCGGGGGCGGCGCTACACTCGTGGCCTGCTCAGCAACACGGCTTTGCCACCCGACACATGAAGTACTGCGCCCATTGCGGCAGCGAGGTCGAACTGCGCGTTCCGGCCGGCGACAACCGCCCGCGCCACGTCTGCCCGGCCTGCGGCAGCATTCATTATCAGAACCCGCGCATGGTGGTCGGTACGCTGCCGGTGTGGGAAGACAAGGTGATGCTGTGCCGGCGGGCGATCGAGCCGCGCCATGGCTACTGGACGCTGCCTGCCGGCTTCATGGAGAACGGAGAGAGCGCCGCCGAGGGCGCGATGCGCGAGACGCGCGAAGAGGCCTGCGCGCGGGTCGAACTGCTGGCGCCCTACACGATGGTCAGCGTGCCCTTCATCGACCAGATCCACCTGCTGTTCCGCGCGCGGCTGCTCGACCTCGATTTCGCGCCGGGCACCGAATCACTGGAGGTGAAGCTGTTCGGCGAGGCCGACATCCCGTGGGACGAACTGGCCTTCCGCAGCGTGTCGCTCACCTTGCGCACCTTTTTCGAGGAGCGCCGGCAAGGCAGCTTCGGCGTTCATCACTTCACGCTGCCGGCAGCGGCCGGCTGAGCGACTGCGCCGGCTCAGGCCTCGACCGCTTCGGCGGCGGCGCCGAAGCTGAAGCTGAAGGTCGCCCCCTGCCCTGGCACGCCCTCGGCCGCGACGCGGCCGCCATGCAGCCGGATGATGCGCTGCACGATGGCCAGACCGATGCCGCTGCCGTCGTATTCGCGATTGTTGTGCAGGCGCTGGAAGGGCGCGAACAGGCGCCCGACGTACGCCATGTCGAAGCCGGCGCCGTTGTCGCGCACGTAATAGGCGGTCTGTTCGCCCAGCCGGGACTGTCCGATCTCGATGCGCGGCTGCGGCTGCAGTCGGGTGAACTTCCACGCGTTGCGCAGCAGGTTTTCCAGCACGATGCGGGCGAGGCCGGGATCGGCGTCCACCCACAGGCCTTCCGGAATCACCCACTGCACCTGTCGTGACGGCGCCTCGGCATCGAGTTCGCGCGCGATGTCGCGGGCGACGTCCGACAGATTGGTCAGCGTGCGGCGCACCTCGGCGCGCGACACGCGCGACAGTTCGAGCAGGTCGTCGATCAGTTCGCCCATGCGCTGGCTGTTGCGACGGATGCGCGCGAGGTATTCGCGCCCTTGCTCGTCCAGCAGATCGCCGTAGTCCTCGACCAGCAGTCGCGAAAAACCGTCGAGCGCACGCAGCGGTGCGCGCAGGTCGTGCGACACCGAATAGCTGAAGGCCTCCAGCTCTTTGACCGCCGCTTCCAGCGCCGCGGTGCGCGCGCCGACACGTCGTTCCAGTTCGTCGTTCTGCGACTGCACACTTTGCACGTGCTCGGTCTGTATGCGCGCCGCCTCGCGCTGCGCGGTCACGTCGCGGCGTACCGACACCAGACCATTGAAGGCACCGTCGTCATCGACCAGCGGAATGATGCTGACGTCGTAGACGCGCGGATCGTTGCCGGCCAGGTCGACCACCTGTTCCTCGAAATGCGGCTTGCAGGTGCGGGCGACCTCCTGTGCGATGGCGTGGTTGTGCAGCAGCACGTCGGACAGAGAGGGCAGATGCGCTGCCAGTTCCTCGCTGGTCGCCCCCAGCCAGGCCGTCTTCTTCAGGCAACGCGTGTCGAGCAGCGCGCGGTTGGCCAGGCGCCAGCGCAGGTGCCTGTCCTTCAGCACGATCAGGTCGGGCAGCGCATCGACCAGCGCGCGCAGGCGGAACTCCTCTTCGCGCAGCGCCTCGCGCGCCTGCATTTCGGCGGTGATGTCGCGGCTGACGCCGCGATAGCCGGAAAAGGCGCCGGACGCATCGAACACCGGTTCACCGGACGAGGCGAGGTAGCGCCAGCGCGAACCGTCACGGCGGCGCGACAGGAAATCGCGGAAGGCTTCGTGCCGTTCCAGTGTCTGCCGCAGCAGGCCCCAGGGCTGGGTCAGCGCTTCCTCGCCGGAAATCTCCCACGGCGCGCAGCCATCCAGTTCGGTGTCACCGAAGTGTGCGTCGGTCAGTTCGTCCGGCAGCCGGTGATAGCGCAGTTCGGCGTCCAGTTCCCAGTGCCAGTCGGCCGACAGCAGGGTCAGCGCGCGGAAATGCGATTCGCGCTCGCGCAGCGCGCGTCGGGCCGCCTGCTTCTCCGACATCGCGGCGCCGATGAACAGCGCGGTCGCTGCGGTCAGCATGATCAGCCCATGCAGCACCAGCAGCTGCACCTGCATCGGGTGCGGGCTGAACGGCGACGTGCCGTTGGCGGTGCCGGCCAGCGCCATCATCGAAGTGATCAGGAAAGCGGTCCAGCCGACGCGCGGCGGGAAACGCAGCGCCACCCACACGACCAGCGGCAGCGCGACGTAGAGCTGCAGCATCGGATCCGGCAGCAGCGCGACACCGGCGAAGGTGACGCTGAGCAGGGCCATCAGCGCGCCGACGACAACGATCTGCTCGGGCAGGCGGCGCGTGAGCTGCTGCAGCGGCCGGCGCGCGCCCCAGGCCAGCAGCGGCAGCACGGTGACGATGGCGCCGAGCGCGTCACCGAGCCAGGCGGTGGAGCCGATCTCCAGCCAGCGCTCGGGCGGCACGCCGTGCGTCAGCACGCTGCCGGTCAGTGTCGCCACGGCACTGGGCACCGCCATCAGATAGATCACGGCCATCAGCTTGAGCGCGCCATCGGTGCGTTCGAGCAGATCGGTCGGTTGCACGGTCAGGCGGCGCAGCAGCACCGCACCGGCCCACGGCGCAAGGATCTGGCCGGCGGAGAAGAGCACGATCATCGCCGCGCCCTGACGCGCCAGCACCGCCGACGCAAGCACGCCGACGACCACGCCGGGCAGCCAGCGCGTGCCGCCCTGCAGCAGCGCGAACAGGGCGAGCCCCATCGGCGCCCACATCGGCATCTGACCCGACGCAACGTCGCGCAGCCGGAAGCTGAGAGCGGCGAGCAGGCAGTAGGCGACGGCGATCAGCAGATTGACCACAAACCCGTGCCCCGGCGCGCGAGCGCGCCCGGCCGACGGATCGGCCGGCTCCGACGGCGACGGCAGCGACTGCGGCGGCGTGCTCAATTCTGTCTCCGGCCGGCTTGACTACCGCGGCGGCACTTTCTAGTTTTCAACGACTGCCGCACGAATGTTTCCTGTGGAGCGTGATGATGGAAAGACGCAGCTTTGTCGCCGCGTGCAGCGCCGCCTGCGGACTGGCCGGACTGAACCTGCCCGCGCGCGCCGCCGTGGCGCGGGAATACCCGCGCAGCGTGCTGACCGACAGCGAAGGTCGGCCGCTGAAGGCGTCCTCGCTCAAGCCGGGCGTCAATTATGTATTCCAGTGGCCGTATCCGGCCACGCCCTGTTTCCTGCTGGATCTGGGCAGGAAGGTCAACGGCACGACGAAGCTGCGTACCGCCGACGGGCAACAGTACGACTGGCCCGGCGGCGTCGGCCGGGCCCAGTCCATCGTCGCCTACTCGGCCATATGCTCGCACAAGCTCACGCATCCGACACGGGACATCAGTTTCATCTCCTACCGTGACGAAGCGACTGCACACAGCCGCCGCGCCCGCGTGATCCACTGCTGTTCCGAGCACAGCCAGTTCGATCCGGCCGCTGGCGCGCGCGTACTCGAAGGCCCGGCGCCGCAGCCACTGGCCGGCATCGTGCTCGAATATGCGGCCGAACGTGACGAACTGGTGGCCGTCGCCACGCTGGGCGCAGACGTGTTCGACCGCTTCTTCCAGAGTTTCGGCTTCCGGCTGGCGCTGGATCACGGCGGCGACCGCGCGATGAAGCCGGTCGGCGCGACCACGCGGGTGGTCGCGATGGACAGCTTCTGCCGTCAGCAGGTGCGCTGCTGACGGTGTCGAAGGTTCAACCGGGTAGCGGTGGCTCGGCATCATCGGAACGGGCGGCATCTCCCGCTTCCAGCTCGAGTTCGACGGTAAACCCGTGCGCCGGAAGCGACGCCGGTATTACGGCCCGCCCGGCCGCTGCCTTGAAGGCGGCCAGCACCGCCGCGTCGACCTCGTCACGGCCGCTGCTGCGCGCGAGATCGACGCCGACCACCCGCCGCGCCAGTACGTGCAACTGCACCGACATCGACGCGGCGCGCCCCTCCGTCGCCCATCCGTCGGCAACGACCGCCCGCGCCAGCGCGTAGCGCAACGCCCGCAATGCGTCCTCGCCCGGTGCCGGCAGCGCTGGCTCGGCGACCGGCGACGGCGTGCGCCCAGCCGCGACGGGGGTTCCGGGGGCCGAGACCGGCGCCGGGCGGGGCTCGGCCGCCACCACGCCCGTCCCCACAGTCGCGCTGTCCTCCGCCGGCGAGGCGCTGTGGCCGACCGGCTTCAGCGCCAGCCGTAACACGCTGTGGCTGGGCTGCGGCGCCGCGGACGGCAGCGGCCAGAAAACAAGCAGGTGCAGCAGGGCCGACAGCGCCAGTGCACAGCCGAGGGAACGATGCGTCGCAAACGATTGACGCGGTTGCAAATTCATCTTCCTTTGCTAAAGTGTCCGAGCACCTTGCGCGGCAACGTTTCCCGCGTCGCCGGGCGGATGCGTGACGACACACGTTTCACTTCGACTGACCGATTTCAGACCGAGGACGCGTAAGACGATCATGCTGGAGCACCCACCCCGGAGCATAGTTTACGAAGTGCGACGCCCGTCGCACCCGTGGATACTGACCCTCGACGCCAACGGCGTTCCGCACCGCTGGGTCAGCTGGCAGCATGCCGTGTTCTATCACTCCAAGGATCTGGTGGCCTGGGTGGCCGGCAGTCACGAGTTCGAAATCCGCGGCGGCATCAATCGCGTCACCGGCGAACAGTCCTTCATCCGCACCAACAGCATCATCGCGATCAAGGGACGCAGCCACGCGCACAAGCTGCAGACGGCCGTGCCGCCGCTGAACAACCGCGAACTGTTCCACCGCGACCGCTCGATCTGCGGCTACTGCGGCGGCGAGTTCTCGTACCAGAAGCTTACGCGCGACCACATCGTGCCGGTGTCGCAGGGTGGCCGCGACCTGTGGATGAACGTGGTGACCTGCTGCCGGCCCTGCAACCAGCGCAAGAGCGGCCGCACGCCCGAGCAGGCGCGGATGCAGCTGATGTACGCGCCCTACGTGCCGAACAAGGCCGAGTACCTCATTCTCAGCAACCGCAACATCCTGGCGGACCAGATGGATTTCCTCGCCCAGCATGTGAACGCCAACAGCCGCTGGAAGGCGGCCTGACGGTCAGAGCGGAACGGCCCCCGCCGCTGCCGGGCGACGGGTAGTGCGCGGCAGCAGCAGCTGGAACACGGTGCCCTGACCGACCGCGCTCTTGCACGACAGCGAACCGCCGAGCGAGCGGGCCAGCGCCAGCGCGTGCGCCGGCGTCGCCCGGTTGCCGCCGCTGCCGTCCGGGGCGAACAGCCCCGCCACCCGTCCGGCGTCCATGCCGCGGCCGAAATCGCGTACCCGGACCTCGACGAACAGCGCGCCATTGAGGTTCAGACCTTCGGCCGTGCTGACCGCAATGCGACCGGAGGTGCCGACCTGTTCGGCGCTGATCGCCAGCAGCGCGTGCAGCAGCTCGCGCAGCACGCCGAGCGGCAGGTGCAGCGGCGGCAGCGCCGCGTCGAGATGCAGTTCGGTCGAGATCGAGCGGGCCCGCAGCACGCGCTCCTCGACCTCGGCCACCGTCTGTTCCATCAGCTGATTGAGGTCGATGCGCTGGGCGTCGGCCGACACGTCGGGCGGACGGCCCTCGAACTGACGCAGCACGGTGTCGATGCGCTCGATCTGGTCGCCGAACACCGTCAGTTCGGAATCGACCATCGAATCGGCGCCCATCTTCAGGCGCATCGACTTGATCTGGTGCCGCATCAGGCCGAGCGGCGTGTGCAGGTCGGCGCGCAACTGGCGGGCATGTACGGCGTACTGCTCGGCCATGCCCTGCCGAAGTTCGTCCAGTTCGCGCAGACGCAGCTGCTGCTGGTGCAGGGCCCGGCCGGCCCCGTCGGCCAGCGCGCGCAGTTCGTCGCCGCGACGCATCAGCGCGGGCGTGAAACTGGCCGGGAAGTGGTAGAGCGCGAGCGCCTCGACGCCGGCTTCGCTGCACAGCGGCTGGATCAGGCCGGTCTGCCCGGGTGACACGCGCAGCAGGCGCTGCAGGCTGACCGGCAGCGCAGCGGCCTCGCGCGCGTCGCTGCACAGCCAGGCCGCGCCGGACGAAAGCTGGCGCCAGACGCCCTCCAGCCCCGCCTGCGCGAGGTCGATGCGCTGAACCACGTCGCCCTGCTCCGCGATGGGCATGAAGGCGCTGCCGCCCTGCCCGGCTCGCAGTATCTGCGGCGCTGGCAGGTCGAGCAGCAAGGCCGACGCCAGCTTCAGCATCGTCCACAGCGCGGACTCGTCGCCCCGCGCATACACCTGGCCGAACAGCCCGGCGCGGGCGAAGCCGGTCAGCGCGGCGCTGTCGTCCGGCTGCGCGTCGGCGATGCCGAAGGTCGGACGATAGGGCGCACCGACCGGAAGCAGCGTGTCGGCAGCGTCCACCTCGACCAGCCGGCAGCGTTCAAGCGCGCGGCTGTGCGCCGCCTGCAGCGCGCTGTCGAGCGCATCGGCCGACAGGCCGGTCAGACGTTGTGCGAGCGCCCGTTGCTGCGACGTGTCGGTGGCACCGCCACCCGCCAGTTCCTCGGCGGCACGCGCCAGGCGCAGGTGCTCGGGTGCATCGACGAAGAGCCCGCCGTCGGCGTGTGAGAAGCGCAGCGCATCCGCCAGTCCGGCCGACCATTCGGCAGACAGCAGCGCGGCGCCGACCTCGCCGTGATGTTCGCCGCCATAGGCGGTTTCGAACGCGGCCAGTTCGTGTTCGGTCGGCCGGTGCGCGTGCCGCTCGCCACCACCGGGTGCCGCCGCCAGCAGCGGCAACGCGACGTCGAGCAGCAGGCCGGCGATGAAGCTCTCGTCCGGATCGCAGCGACCGCCCGCAGCAGCCAGTTCGCGGGCGATTTCGGCGCTCAGTATGGAGTGCGCCCAGAACGCGTGGTGTCCGGCAAGATCGACGCCGCTGCGCTTGACGCGCGCGCGGCCGTCGAGCAACGCCACCTGTATCAGCGCATGTCCACAGGCGTCGATCACCGCGTCGATGCGCCGCCCCGCGCCGCCGTCGCCGGCGGGCGTGGCGATCAGCTGCGACGCGCGCAGCAGGCGCAGCACCCAGGCCGGATCGTGGCGCAACAGCGCATTGAGGGACGGAACGCCGGCCGGCAGCGCACGCAGTCCGAGTGCCACGTCCGCGAGAAGCGGCAGCGAAGGCAGACCGGACAGCATGGCACAGTCGATCGCGCGGGCGGCGGGGGCTGTCATGCGGACTGGACGATGTTATTGGACGCCGGGCCTGAGCCCGGCGCTGACCTCTTTGGTTTATCGGCCGTTCTTGAGACGGTATCTGCGATTGATCATACCGCAGCAAATCGACGGAAACCCGCGCCAATACTGGGATGCGGCGTGGGTCACGCCGTCGTTGCAGAGCAACGTCGCCCATTTCGCCCGCAACTCGAACGCCGGTGCCGGAATCACGTTCCGGGCGTCAACCTTTACAAATGGTTACGCCACTCGAAATCAGGGTTCACAGCAGCGGCACAAGCTGGCCTCGCTGCCGGAGCGTTCCGGCGAACGGAGATACCGAACATGAAAACCCCTGAAAAATCATCTGTCCGCGGCCGCTGGTTTGCCGGTCTTGCCACCGCCGGTGCACTGGCCGGACTGGTTGCCGTCAATCTGCCGGCACAGGCCCATCCGGGCGCCGAGGGCGGTGCCCACCCGGTGAAGCACGGTGAGCGCCACCACGGGCCCGAAGCGATGGGCCAGCGCATGGAACAGATGGTCGAGCGCGTGTTCACGAAGGTCGGCGCCAGCGAGGAACAGAAAGCGCGCGCCCGCGAGATCGTCAAGGCGTCCGGCGAGGAAATGAAGAAGCTGCACGCCGGTCACTCGGACGACCGTCAGCAGATGCTGGCGCTGCTGTCGGCCGACACGATAGACCGCGGCCAGATCGAGCAGCAGCGCGCCGCCCGCCATGCGCAGATGGACGAAGCGTCGAAGGTGATGACGCGCACGATGGCCGATCTGGCCGAAGTGCTGACGCCGGCACAACGCAAGGAAGCGGCAAAGTCGCTGGCCAGCATGGGTGGTCGCCACGGCCACCATGGCAAGCACCGCCACGGCGACGGCCCGCGCGCGCCGGAAGCGACGCGCGGCTGAATCCGCTCAGGCGATGTCGAACAGGCGCGCCAGCTCGGCCCCCGGGTCGGCGGCGCGCATGAATGCCTCGCCCACCAGGAAGGCATGCACGTCGCGGGCCCGCATGGCCGCGACGTGTTCCGTTGCGAGGATGCCGCTTTCGGTGATGACCACGCGGTCGGCCGGAATGCGCTCGAGCTGCGACAGCGTGAAGTCGAGCGATACCTCGAAGGTGCGCAGGCTGCGGTTGTTGATGCCCATCAGCGGCGTATCCAGCTGCAGCGCGAGGTCCAGCTCGCCGGCGTCGTGGCTTTCCACCAGCACCGCCATGCCCAGTTCCGTCGCCAGCGACTCGAGCGCGCGCATGTCGGCGACCGCGCGGGCCTGCTGCGCCGCGTCGGCTTCGCCCGAAGGCGGCAGGAAGGCGGCGACGATCAGCAGGATGCAGTCCGCGCCCATCGCCCGCGCCTCGACCACCTGATACGGGTCGATGATGAAATCCTTGCGCAGCACCGGCAGGCTGCAGGCGGCGCGCGCCTCGACCAGATAGTCCGGACTGCCCTGGAAGTACTGGCGGTCGGTCAGCACCGACAGGCAGGCCGCGCCCCCGGCCTCGTACGAGCGGGCGATGTCGGCCGGCCGGAAGTCGGCGCGCAGCACGCCCTTGGACGGGCTGGCCTTCTTCACTTCGGCAATCACCGCCGGCTTCTTTGCCGCCACGCGCGTCTTCAGTGCGGCGACGAAATCTCGCGTGGGCGTCTGCGCGTCGGCCCGCGCGCGCAGCGCTGCCATCGTTTCCGCGGCAAGACCGCTGGCGATTTCCTCGCGCTTGGTGGCGAGGATTTTCTGCAGGATGTCGGACATGGGCGGCCTCAGTTCGCGAACGAGCGCGACAGCTCGACCAGCTTGTCGAGACCCTGCCGCGCCGCGCCCGATTCGATGGCTTCGCGCGCCCGGTCGACGCCGTTGCGCAGGCTGTCCGCCACACCAGACACGTAGAGGCTGGCGCCGGCATTGAGCAGCACGATGTCGCGCGCCGGCGGGAGCGTGCCGTCGAGTGCGGCCAGCAGCATGTCGCGCGAGGCCTGCACGTCGGCCACGCGCAGCGTGTCGAGCGCGTGCACCGCCAGCCCGAAGTCGGACGGATGTACGGTGTATTCCTTCACCTCGCCGTCGCGCAGTTCGCCGACGAAGGTGTCGCCGCTGATCGACAGCTCGTCCAGCCCGTCTCGACCATGCACCACCATCACGTTGCGCGAGCCCAGTTCCTTCAGCACGCGCGCCAGGATGCCGACCAGATCGGCGTGGAACACACCCATCACCTGGTTGGCCGCCCCGGCCGGATTGGTCAGCGGGCCGAGGATGTTGAACATGGTGCGCACGCCCAGTTCGCGCCGTACCGGCGCCGCGTGCTTCATCGCGCTGTGGTGATTGGGCGCGAACATGAAACCCACGCCCACCTGTTCGATGCAGGTCGAAACCTGGGCCGGCGTCAGGTTCAGATTGACGCCCAGCGCTTCCAGCACGTCGGCCGAACCGCTCTGCGACGAACTGGCGCGCCCGCCGTGCTTGGCCACGCGCGCGCCGGCCGCCGCGGCGACGAACATCGACGCGGTGGATATATTGAAGGTGTGGGCACCGTCGCCGCCGGTGCCGCAGGTGTCGACCAGGGTCTGGGTGTTGTCCACCGGCACCTTCATCGACAGTTCGCGCATCACCATTGCCGCGGCGGCGATCTCGCCCACTGTTTCCTTCTTTACCCGCAGACCGATCAGGATGGCGGCGATCAGCGTCGGCGACACCTCGCCGGTCATGATCTGACGCATCAGTGCGGTCATTTCGTCGCGGAAGATTTCGCGGTGCTCGATCACGCGTTCGAGCGCCTGTTTCGGGGTGAAGCTCATGCGCCGGCCCTCCACTCGTCGAGGAAGTTCTTCAGCATCTGATGACCGTGCTCGGTCAGGATGGATTCCGGATGAAACTGCACGCCCTCGATGGCCAGCGTCTTGTGCCGCATGCCCATGATTTCGCCGTCGTCGGTCCAGGCAGTCACTTCGAGGCAGTCCGGCAGCGTGTCGCGTGACACCGCCAGCGAGTGGTAGCGGATGGCGGTGAACGGATTGGGCAGACCGCGGAACATGCCCTTGTCCAGATGATGGATGGCGGCGGTCTTGCCGTGCATCACCACCTTGGCGTGCACGACGTCGCCGCCGAAGGCCGCGCCGATGCTCTGGTGGCCGAGGCAGACGCCGAGGATGGGGTACTTGCCGGCAAAGGCCTTGATCAGCGGCACCGACACCCCCGCCTCGTTCGGCGAGCAGGGGCCGGGCGACACCACGATGTGGTCCGGCTTCAGCGCGTCTATCTGTTCCAGCGTGATCTCGTCATTGCGGAACACGCGCACGTCCTCGCCGAGCTCGCCGAAGTACTGGACGAGGTTGTAGGTGAAGGAGTCGTAATTGTCGATCATCAACAGCATGGTGGCTTCTTCCGATGGCCGTGTTTCGGAGCATTCTCAACCTTCGCGGCATCCGGCGCACGGACAGACACGGCCCGCGACGACGGGCGGATGGTGAAGGGAGGGCTGGGTCGCACGCAGGGCGTGCCGGGAGGGCGGTTCAGGCGGCAGGCTTGCGCCAGCGCAGGCCGGAATACGGGGCGGGAATGATGATCGTCGGGCGCATGCCGCGGATTATGGCGTGCTGCGTGGCCTTGTACAAGGCGACGCCGCAGCTTCGCGTCAGGCGCCGGCCGCGCTGAGCTGCCTGACCGACGCCACCAGATCGGTGAAGCGCTCACCCTGCACCTGGATGTGGCCGCGAATGCGGTCGGCCGCCAAGTCGCCCTCGCCTGCGACGATGGCATCCACGATGGACTGGTGCTCGGAGTAGGAAACTTTCATCCGGTTGCGCACGCGCAGCTGCAGCCGGCGGTAGGGACGCAGCCGGCGGTGCAGGCTGATCGCCTGCTCGGCGAGAAAGCCGTTGTGGCTCGCCATATATATCTGGCGGTGGAACAGTTCGTTGAGCCAGTAGTAGGCGTCCGGGTTGTCGGCGTCGCGGGCGGCCTCGCAGGCCTGGTGCGCCGCGCGCAGCGACGCGATCTCGTCCTCGGTGATGCGGCGCGCCGCCAGCCGGGCGCACATCGCTTCCAGTTCGGCCATCACGTCGAACATTTCGCACAGGCGGTGTGGCTCGATCTCGGCCACCACCGCGCCCCGCCTCGGGCGCGTATCGACCAGACCGGCCGACGCCAGCTGGATCAGCGCCTCGCGTATCGGCGTGCGCGACACGCCGAATTCAGCCGCCAGCTCCTGCTCGTCGAGGCGGGCACCGGGGCGCAGCGCGCCCGTGACGATCTGTTCCTCGATCTTTTCGCACAGCTGTTCGGACAGGCGCAGTGGCGCCGGGGCGTGATCCATGTCGGGCTCCTTGCTCATTACAAAAAAGTATAGACAAAGCTTGACTCTGAATACACCGAATCCTATCGTGTATACACGTTTGACTTTTCTACATACATGAACTGATCTGACGTATCCGCCGCGTATCAGCCCCCACCGAACAAAACAAGGGGGCGCGGCATCACCACCATGCATCCAATCGACTGGAGGAGACTTGCATGAAATCCCAGCGCCGTTCCGTCCTGCGCGGCTTTGTCGCGACCACCCTTTCCGCATCCCTGCTGGCCCTCGGCCTGGGCGCCGCCCAGCCGGCGTTTGCCCAGACCACCCTGAAGCTTTCGCACCAGTTCCCTGCCGCCACCACACCCGACGGTGACTTCCGCGACCGCCTCGCCAAGCAGTTTGCCGCCGAAGTCGAGAAGCGCACCCAGGGTCAGGTCAAGATCACCGTCTATCCCGGCAATTCGCTGATGAAGACCAACACCCAGTTCGGCGCGCTGCGCAAGGGTGTGCTGGACATGTCGGTCCTTCCGCTGGCCTACGGCGGCGGCGAGGTGCCGGAAGTGAATCTGACGCTGATGCCGGCGCTGATCACCTCCTACGAGCAGGGCCTGCGCTGGCGTACCTCGCCCATTGGCCAGCGGCTCGAAAAGCATCTGGAAGAAAAGGGCATGAAGATCCTGACCTGGGTGTGGCAAGCCGGCGGCATCGCCTCGGCCGGACAGCCCATGGTCGCCCCGGCCGACGTGAAGGGCAGCAAGTTCCGTGGCGGCAGCCGCGAAATGGACGTGATGCTGAAGGAAGCCGGCGCCGCCATCACCAACGTGCCGTCGAACGAGATCTACAGTGGCATGCAGTCCAAGGTGCTCGACGCCGCACTGACCTCCTCCACCTCGCACATCAGCTTCCGCCTGTACGAAACGTCGAAGTCCTTCACCACCGGTCGCGATCACAGCTTCTGGTACATGTTCGAACCGCTGCTCATTTCGATGAACACCTTCAACAAGCTCACGCCCGAACAGCAGAAGGTGCTGGTCGAGGTCGGCCTGAGCCTGGAGAAGTTCGCGATGGAAGAGGCGAAGAAGGACGACGAGCGCGCCGCCGAAGTGTTCGCCAAGGCCGGCATCAAGGTGGTGGACATGGACGAGGCCGCGTTCAACCAGTGGCGCGCGCTCGCCCAGAAGACCTCGTGGAAGGACTTTGCCGAGAAAGTGAAGGACGGCAAGGCCTGGATGGACATGGCCACTTCGGTCAAGTAACGCGACCGGCCTGGGGAGGGTTCCATCATGTTCTCGCTGATTGCCGGCGCGCTGCGCCGGTTCAACCGGCTTGCCGCCTATCTGTCGGGCGTCGTCATCATCGTGGCGGCCGGCATCCTGGTGTGGCAGGTCGCGGTGCGCTACTGGCTCAAGTGGCCCACCGACTGGGAAATCGAGCTGTGCGTCATGCTGCTCATCATTTCCACCTTCATGAGTGCGGCCCACACCCAGGCCGAACGCGGCCATGTGGCGATCGACCTGCTCGACACCATGCTGCCCGCCGGCATCAACCGGCTGCGGCAGAAGCTGGCCGACGTACTCACCTTCGCCTTCTGCGGCTTCGTTGCCTTCAACGCCTGGGAGTTCTTCCACGAAGCCTGGGCCGACGGCAAGACCAGCTCCTCGCTGTGGGGCCCGAAACTGTGGATTCCGTATCTCTTCGTCGCGCTCGGCATGACCACGCTGACACTCGAACTGGCGCTGCAGACACTGCGCCGCAAGGAGGCCTGACATGGACATGCTCACACTGTCTCTGCTGTTCGCCGTCGCCACCTTCGTCGGCCTGTTCTCGGGCATGCCGATCGCCTTCGCGCTCGGTGGCGTGGCCCTGCTGTTCATGCTGTTCTTCATGCCGCTGTCGTCGCTGGCACTGGTGACCGAAACCATCTACGCCGAACTCGACAACTTCACGCTGCTCACTATCCCGCTGTTCGTGCTGATGGGCGCGGCGATCGGCAAGTCGCGCGCCGGCGAAGACCTCTACGCTTCGCTGAATCGCTGGCTCTACCGCGTGCCGGGCGGCCTCGGTGTCGCCAACACCCTGGCCTGTTCGGTTTTCTCGGCAATGTGCGGCTCCAGCCCGGCCACCTGCTCGGCCATCGGCAGCTCGGGCATTCCGCAGATGCGCAGCCGCGGCTACTCCGATGGCCTGTCCACCGGCCTGATCGCCGCCGGCGGCACGCTGGGCATCCTGATCCCGCCCAGCCTGACGCTCATCCTCTACGGCCTGGCCACTGAACAGTCGATCGGCAAGCTGTTCATGGCCGGTGTCGGTCCGGGGCTGCTGCTGACGCTGCTGTTCGCGCTCTACGTCATGTGGCGCTACAAGAAGGAAAAGGCGCAGGCGCGCGCGTCGGCCGACGCCGGTGGCGACGGTTCGCACGCGCTGCTGCAGGAGGAGCATTACAGCTGGGCGGAACGTCTGGAATCGCTGCCGCGCTTCGCGCCCTTCCTCGCCGTCATCGCCATCGTCATGATCGCGCTGTACGGCGGCTGGGCGACGCCGTCGGAAGTGGCCGGCATCGGCGCCTTCTTCTCGCTGCTGATGGTGATGACCATCTACAAGTGCTACCGCTGGGCCGACCTCAAGGTCATCCTTAACGGCACGGTGAAGGAAAGCTGCATGATCATGATGATCATCGGCATGTCCTTCCTCTACACCTGGGTGATGAGCAACCTCAACATCACGCAGGAAGCGGCGCAATGGCTGGTGACGCTGCCGATCGGCAAGTGGGGCTTCTTCCTCGCGGTGTGCGTGCTGCTGCTGGTGCTCGGCTTCTTCCTGCCGCCGGTGGCCATCATCCTGATGGTGACGCCCATCATCCTGCCGGCGCTGAACACGCACGGCTTCGACCTGATCTGGTTCGGCGTCATCATGACCATCATGCTGGAAGCCGGTCTGGTCACGCCGCCGGTTGGCCTGAATCTGTTCGTCATCAACGGCATCGCACCCGACATTCCGCTCAAGGCCATCATGAAGGGCGTGCTGCCCTTCATCTGGCTCATGCTGCTGGCGGTGCTGCTGCTGTGCCTGATGCCGGGCATCGCGATGTGGCTGCCCGACCACTACCAGGGGAGCTGAGTATGGGCGCGCCCTGGAATCAACGTGCGGCGCGCCGGGCGCGCCGGCTCGAACGGCTGGCGCCGCTGACCCGCGGCCGCGAAATCGCCGCGGCCGACATCGTCGCCGCGCTGGAAGCGGCGATCGAGCCGGGCGACCGCGTCTGCCTCGAAGGCAACAACCAGAAGCAGGCCGACTTCCTCGCCGAATCGCTGGCCGACTGCTCGCCCGAGCGCCTGCACGATCTGCACATGGTGCAGTCGGTGCTGGCGCTGCCGGCGCACATCGACGTGTTCGAGCGCGGCATCGCGAACCGGCTCGACTTCTCCTTCTCCGGCCCACAGGCGAACCGGCTGGCGCGACTGGTCGAGGAACGGCGCATCGCCATCGGCGCCATCCACACCTACCTCGAACTGTTCGGCCGCTACTTCGTCGATCTGACGCCCGACGTGTGCCTGATCGCCGCGCAGGCGGCGGACGCCGACGGCAACCTCTACCTCGGCCCGAACACCGAGGACACGCCGGCCATCGTCGAGGCGACCGCCTTCCGCCACGGCATCGTCATCGCGCAGGTGAACGAGAGGCTCGACCGTCTGCCGCGCGTCGACATTCCGGCCGACTGGACCGACGCCTTCGTCGTCGCCCCGCGCCCCAACTACATCGAACCGCTGTTCACCCGCGACCCGGCGCAGATCACCGAAATCCAGGTGCTGATGGCGATGATGGCGATCAAGGGCATCTACGCCGAATACGGCGTGCAGCGCCTGAACCACGGCATCGGCTTCGACACAGCGGCGATCGAACTGCTGCTGCCCACCTATGCCGAATCGCTGGGCCTGCGCGGCAAGATCTGCAGCCACTGGGCACTGAACCCGCACCCGACGCTGATCCCGGCGATCGAGGCGGGCTTCGTCGAATCGGTGCACAGCTTCGGCTCCGAAGTCGGCATGGAGAACTACGTCGCCGCCCGCTCCGACGTGTTCTTCACTGGCCGTGACGGCAGCATGCGGTCCAACCGCGCCTTCTGCCAGACCGCCGGCCTGTACGCCTGCGACATGTTCATCGGCTCGACGCTGCAGATCGATCTTGCCGGCAACAGTTCGACCGCCACGCTGGGGCGCATCGCCGGCTTCGGCGGTGCGCCGAACATGGGCTCGGACGCGCGCGGGCGGCGCCATGCCAGTCCGGCCTGGCTGCGCGCCGGCCGCGAGCGCGCAGGCGACGCCATCGCCACGCGCGGCCAGAAGCTGGTGGTGCAGACGGTGGAAACCTTCCGCGAACACATGGCGCCGGCCTTCGTCGACAGGCTCGACGCTTGGCAGCTGATGGAGGACATGGGCATGGACCTGCCGCCCATCATGATCCACGGCGACGACGTGACCCACATCGTGACCGAAGAAGGCATCGCCAACCTGCTGCTGTGCCGCAGCGCCGCCGAACGCGAACAGGCGATACGCGGTGTGGCCGGCTACACCCCGGTGGGCCGCGCGCGCGACGCGCGCATGGTGGAGAACCTGCGCGACCGCGGCGTGATCCGCCGCCCGGAAGACATCGGCATCGACAAGCGCGACGCCACGCGCGATCTGCTCGCCGCGCGCAGCATCAAGGATCTCGTGCGCGCCTCCGGCGGCCTGTACGACCCGCCGCGCCGCTTCCGCAACTGGTGAACGGAGACCCGACATGGAACGCTTCACCCTCTCGCTGCCGAGCACGCCCTGCGCGCGCGCCGACGCGGCCGCCGCGCTGTGCGGCGTCGTGTCCTCCGGCAACCTCGAAATCCTGGTCGACCGCGGCAGCATGGCCGACCGCTGCGACATCGAAGTGAACACTTCGGCACACGGCTTCCGCGACACCTGGGAAGCGGTGCTCGCCGACGCGGTCGCCCGCCACGCCGCCGGCGGCCTCGCCCTCGCGATCAACGACGCCGGCGCCACGCCGGCCGTAGTGAGCCTGCGCTTCGACCAGGCGTTGGAAGCGCTGGAGGACCGCGCATGAGCCGCCTGCACAGACACTCCTGGTTCGAAGCGGATGCCCGCGCCCGCATCGCTGGCCTGGTTGACGCCGGCAGCTTCCGCGAACTGTGCGGTCCGCACGAACGGCTCACCAGCCCGCATCTGGCGGTGCTCGACCTGCCGGTCGCCTTCGACGACGGTGTCGTCGTCGGCGAAGCGACGCTCGACGGCCGCCCGGTACTGGTCGGCGCCCAGCAGGGCGAATTCAATGGCGGTGCCGTCGGCGAAATCCACGGCGCCAAGCTGCGCGGTCTGTTCGAGCGTGCGCGTCGCACACGGCCAGCGGCGGTGCTGCTCGCCATCGACTCCGGCGGCGTGCGGCTGCACGAAGCCAATGCCGGCCTGATCGCGATCTCCGAACTGATGCGCGCACTGCTCGCCGCACGCGCGGAGGGCATCCCGGTGTACGGCCTGATCGGCGGATCGTGCGGTGCCTTCGGCGGCATGGGCATCGTCGCCCGGCTGTGCGACGCACTGGTCATGTCGGAAGAAGGCCGGCTCGGCCTGTCCGGCCCGGAAGTGATCGAGACGGTGAAGGGCGTGGACGAATTCGATTCGAAGGACCGCGCACTGGTGTGGCGGGTGACCGGCGGCAAGCTCCGGCGCAGCCTCGGCGACGCCGCACTGCTGGTGGACGACGACGTCGCCGCCTTCCGCGATGCCGCACGCACCTTGCTGGCAAGGCCAGTCCCTGCGCGCGACCTCGCCGCACTCGCCGCCGACCAGCAGGCGCTGACGCAGCGCGCCGCACGCCACGCCGACGCGCGCGACGGACTGGATATCTGGCGCGCGCTCGGCCTGCCCGACCCCGCCGTCATCCCGATGCTGGACGCGGCCGATTTCAACCGCCTGCTCGCACCTCTCTCGCCGACGGAGGCCGCATGAACGCCCTGCTCGACCGCCTGTTTCCGGCCGGCCACACGGTCGCCTTCGACGGCCACAACCTCGCCGGCCACGCCGTATCGGCCACCGGCCGCGTGCACGTGATCGGCACCCGCGACCGTGCCGCCCTCACCACCGACATGGCACTGAAGCTGTCGCAGGCGGTGCTCGACGCAGTGCGCACCGACCAGGCGGGCGGCGATCCGCGCCCCATCGTGTTCATCGCCTCGACCCAGGGTCAGGCGCTGTCGCGCCATGAGGAATTGCTGGGTCTGAACGGCTATTTCGCCCACATGGCGCGCTGCGTCGACCTCGCCCGCCGCAGCGGACACCGGCTGGTGACGCTGATCCACGGCGAAGCGGTCAGCGGCGGCTTCCTCGCCTTCGGCCTGCTGGCCGATCGCATCTGCGCACTGCCCGACGCCCAGGTGAAGGTGATGGATCTGCGCGCGATGGCGCGCGTGACCAAGATCGCGCCCGAGCGGCTGGAAGCGCTGGCGCAGAGTTCGCCGGTGTTCGCGCCGGGTGCGAGCAACTACGCACGCATGGGCGCCATCCACGCGCTGTGGTCCGACGCCGACGACTGGCCGCAGGCGCTGCAGCAGGCCATCGCCGAAGCGGGCGGTGAGGACCGCCGCGCCGCACTCGGACGCGAACGCGGCGGCCGCACGCTGGCGCAGCCGGTGGCCGAACGCGTGGCCGGCGTCCCGCTCGACGCCTGACCATGCGCCGCCTGCGCCGTCACGACCTGGTCTGGCTGCGCGCCGGTGCGGCGGTGGATCTCACCGCCTGCAGCGCAGCCGCTGCCGCCGATGTCGAAGCCTGGCGCAAGGCCGGCAGGCCGCTGGTCAGCGCGCGCGGCGACGGCCTGTCCGCCGACCGCCTGCGGCTCGGGCTCACACTGCCCGGCACCGGCGAGCGCCGCCGCGTATCGCTGACCGCGGCGCGCACCGACGTCGAACGCAGCACGCCGCCACCACCGCTCGACACGCTGGTCGACACGCTGCCGGCCGCGCACCGACCGTCGCTGCATGCGTTCGCCGAGCGCTGCACCGCGCTTGGCATCGCGCCGCGCGTCTACGGTTCGCTGCTGTGGCAGTCGCTCAGTGGCGAGCCCTGTCTGCGCGCCGACAGCGACCTCGATCTGCTGTTCGACCTCGAAGGCCCCGCGCCCCTGCCCTCGCTGCTCGAGCTGCTGCGTGACGCCGACGGCGCGCTGCGCCTCGACGGCGAGATCCGCTGCGGCGCGCACGCGGTGGCGTGGCGCGAACTGGCGGCCGCGTTCGATGGCAGCGGCCCGCGTCGCGTGCTGGCGAAATCGGACGACGACGTCGCGCTGATCGACGTCGCAGCGCTGTGGCCGGCACGGAGCCGCGCGGCATGAACGCACCTGCACGGATCGCTGCTGCACGCGCCGCAGTCGACTGCGAGCGCATCGGCCGGCTCGCCGTGCGCAGCCTCTACCGCGAGGTCGCGCTCGCGCCCAAGCCGGGCCTGGTCAGCCCGGTCGACAACGGCAGCCACGACGACATGGACATGTCGACCTTCTTCCGCAGTCTGTTCGCGCTGCGCCACTATTTCCGCGACATCGCGCACGCTGGTGCCGACGGCGCCGGATTCGCCACGCTGCAGTCGCTCGGGCTGGCCGCCGAAACGCAGATGCTGGCCGCCACCGGCGGCATCAACACCCACCGCGGCGCCATCTTCAACCTCGGCCTGCTGTGCGCCGCCGCCGGGCGCGTCGCTGCGCAGGGCGGAACGACCACCGCCGGGCACGTCGCGCACACCGTCGCCCGCTGCTGGGGCGCCGACATTCTCGCCGCGCGACCGGCCGACGGTACGCCACAGGCCGACAGTCACGGCCTGCGCGTCGCCCGCCGCCACGGCACGACCGGCGCACGCGAACAGGCGGCCGCTGGTTTTCCCGACGTGATCGGCGCTGCGCTGCCTGCGATGCACGAAGTGCTTGCCACATCGGGTGACGACCGCCAAACCCGCGCTGCGGTGCAGGCGCTGTTCGTGCTGATCGCGCGGCTGGACGACAGCAATCTGCTGTGGCGCGGCGGCCGCATCGGTCTCGCCTACGCACAGGCCGCAGCACTTTCCTTCATTGAAGCGGGCGGCGTGTTCGCCGACGACTGGATCGCGCGGGCGCAGGCCACGCACGACTCCTTCGTCGCCCGCCGGCTCAGTCCGGGCGGCGCCGCCGATCTGCTTGCGGTGACGCTGTTCCTGCATGAGCTGGAGTGTCCGGAATGAGGCTGATCGTGCTGTTCAGCGGACAGGGCGGACAGACGGCAGAGCACCTGTCCGAACTGCGCGCCGACGCGGAAACGCGCGCCCGGCTGCCGGCACTCGACGCGTTGCGCGACAACGATCTGGCCAGCAACGTCACCGCACAGGTCGTAATCAGTGCACTGCACGCGCTGCGCTGGCGCCGCCTCGCGCAGCGGCTGCCGCGGCCGCTGCTGTTCGCCGGTTACTCGCTGGGCGAACTGAGCGCGTTCGCGGTCGCGCGCGGTCTGCCGCTGAAGGACTGGTTCGATCTGGCCGCCCGGCGCGCCGCACTGATGGACGCCGCCACGGCACAGCCGTCTGGCCTGCTCGCCGTGCAGGGCCTGACCGAAGCCGCGTTGCGCGCAGCGCTCGACGGCAGCGGCTGCAGCATCGCCATCCACAACGGCGACGCCCACTTCGTCGTTGGCGGCGCACGCACTGCGCTGATCGAGCTCGAACACACTCTGCCCAGGCACGGCGCCCGGCGCTGCGTGCGCCTCGCGGTTCGCACGCCGTCGCACACCCCGCTGCTCGCCGCCGCACAGGCGCCGCTGGCCGAAGCACTCGCGCCGTGGGCCGACGCCCGCCTGTCCGTTCCGGTCATCGCCGGCATCGACGGCCGCGTACAGCGCGACGCCGCCGATGCAGTGCGCGCGCTGACTGCCCAGGTCGCACAGACCATCGCCTGGTCCACCTGCATGGACACCGTGCTCGAATACGCACCCGAGGCCGTGCTCGAAATCGGCCCCTGCAACGCCCTCGCGCGCATGCTGGCCGAGCGTGCACCGGAGTTGCCGGTGCGCGCCGTCGACGACTTCAGCAGCGATGCCGCGGTGGTCGACTGGCTGGAGCGGATGGCCGGATAGACGCTGCCCGGCTCGCCACGCGCGAACAAGCGCCGCTGTCGGGGTCAGAAGCCCCCTCCCACGCACCCCCGGCCCCCGCCATCGGACGCGCGCGATTCCTGTGGAAGCGATGTAAGGTTGCTCCATGCCTCCCGGTCTTCAGGGTTGTCAGCGCACACACGGACGATGTCGTGATACTCGGATTCAGTAAACGCAAGAGCTTCGAACAGGCGGTGCGGGCCTTCAGCCCGGATCTGTACCGCTTCGCCTGGTGGCTGTGCCGCGACAAGTTCGTCGCCGAGGACCTGGTGCAGGAAACCTTCGCCCGCGCGTGGAAATCGTGGGACGACATCAAGGATTCCGCCGCCACCAAGAGCTGGCTCATCACCATCGTGCGCCGCGAACACGCGCGGCTGTATGAGCGCAAGCAGTTCGACTACGTCGACGTCGAACTGGAAGACCTGCAGATCGCCGCCGACCACGAACCGATAGAGCTTTTTGAAATGGAAAACCTGCTCGGCAGCCTGCCGCTGACGCTGCGCGAACCGCTGGTGCTGCAGGCGCTGGGCGGCTTTTCGTGCGCCGAAATCGCCGACATGCTGGACACCACCGAAGGTGCGGTGATGACCCGTCTGACCCGCGCCCGTCAGGCGCTGCGCAGCGCACTGACCGGCCAGCCGGCGCGGAGGGCCGAATCGTGAGCAGCTTCGACGACAAGAACATGACTTTCAACTGCATCGACTTCCGCCGCGAAAAGCTGGCCGACCCGCGCCGCCTGACCGAGGCGGCCGAGGAACACCTGATCGCCTGCCCGGCCTGCCAGACCTTCTCGCGCCGCGTGAACGCCGGCGAACGCATGCTGCAGCAGACGGTGGCGCTCGACGTGCCGGACGGTCTGGCCGAGCGCATCCTGGTCGGCAGTCGGGCGCGCACCCGTTCTCCGTTCAAGCTGTGGGCACTGGCCGCCAGCGTCGTGTTCAGCCTCGGACTGGGCGTGCAGTACTGGCACGCCGCGCCTGATCGAGAACATGTCGCGCTGGCGGTCGAGCACGTGATGCACGAGCCGGAGGCGCTGATGAGCACCCGCCTGATCGAACCGCAGCGCGTCGCCCAGGTACTGGAAAGCTTCGGCGCCGAGGTGAAGGTGCCGCTCGCCGCCGTGCGCTACGTGAAGCTCTGCCCGGTTCCCGGTGGCACCGGCTGGCACATCGTGTTCGACACGCCGGACGGTCCGGCCACCGTGCTGCTGATGCCGCAGAAGGACAGTCGCGTGCGCACGCTGACCACGCAATACCGCGGCATGGGGGTGCATGTCGAAGCCGGGGGTCAGGGCGTAGTGGCCGTGGTGGCGCGCGACCCCGATCGGGCGCGCGGCGCCGCCGGCCTGCTGCACCAGCACGTCAGCTGGACACCGACGGCGGCACTGACCGCACACGACCGGGGCATCCGGCCGCGCAGCTGACACCGCAGTTTCATGGCACGACGGGGCGCAGGGTTTACAATCCCGCGTCCATTTTTTTGGCTGCCGTGCCTCGCCCGCGATGGAACTGACCCGCCTGCTGTCCCAGCTCGACAACCGGATGCTCGGAGAAATGTTCTCCGAAGACACCATCGTGCGCGGCAGCCAGTACGTGACGCGGGTCGGCGACATCGACGTGCAGGGGCCGACACTGCGCGCGCTGGTGCGTGGCACCCGGCCGCAGCCCTACCAGGTGACGGTGCGGCTGGAGCGGCGCGAATACTTCGGCGAGCGCACGCTGGAGATCGCCACCCGCTGTTCCTGCCCGGTCGGCAACCGCTGCAAGCACGCGGTCGGCCTGCTGCTGGCGGCGAAGAAGCAAGGCGAACTGATCGAGCGCCCGCGCGCCGAGGTGCTGCGCTGGGCGCAGACGCTGCAGAAGCGCCTGAGCGAAGAACCGACGGGCGCCTCGCGCAAGCGCGCCACACCCAAGGAATCGATCGCCTATCTGATCACGCCGCGCGGCAGCCAGCCGGCCGACCTGCGCCTGCTCAAGGCCAGACTCACCGACCGCGCCGGCCGCGACAGCACGCCGGGCGGCGACAGCCAGCCCTGGTTCAACTTCGAACAGGCGCTGCTGAAGCCGCCCGCCTTCGTGCAGGACAACGATCTGCCGGTGTTCCGCACGCTGCGCGACGCGATACGCAAACGCGCGACCAGCGTGTTCGTGCCGTTCGAACTGCGCGGCGCCGACGGCCTCGCCGTGCTGCGCGCCGCACTCGACACCGGCCGCTGCTTCGTGCGCGCCGACGAGGGCAGCGACGACGCGCGTCCGCTGAAGCCGGGCGAAGCGCGCGTCGGTCAGCTCGAATGGCAGACCGAAAAGCTCGGCGTGCGCGCCCTGCTCGCCTGCACGCCGCCGGCCGACTGGACGCTGCCGACCGACCCGCCCTGGTATCTCGACGTCGCCCGCGGACGGGCCGGCGAAATCACCCACCCGGCGCGCGAAGCAGTGCAGGCGGTACTCGAACTTCCGCTGCTCACCACCGCCGAACTGCCGCTGGTGGCCGAGGCGCTGGCCCAGGCCGCGCCCGCGCTGCCGTCGCCGCTGGGGCGCGACGCCGCCAGCCTGCCGCTGATCGAAGAGGCGCTGCGCCCGGTACTGAAGTTCGCCAGCCTGCCGGTATGGCACGTGAAGCCGCACCGCCGCTACGACAAGGCGCTCGGCCACGCGCTGTACGACATCGCCACGGTCGCGCTCAGCTACGGCCAGGCGAAGTTCGCCGCTACCGACAGCTCCGACCTGGCGACGCTGCCCAACGGCCGCGCGGTGCGCGTGAAGCGCGACAGCGCGGCCGAACAGGCGGCGCTGGCCTTGCTCGGCGAAGTCGGCTTCGCGCCGGTGCAGGCGCGCTGGCTGCAGATGTACGAATCGCTGCCGGTCGGCGCGCTCGGCCTGGAGAGCGAAGAAGCCTGGGCGCGCTTCTTCGGCGACGCCGCCGGCCGCCTCACCCGTGCCGGCTGGCAGATCGAGTGCCCGCCGGACTTCCGCCACCGCGTGCTGGTGGTCGATGAGTGGCACGCCGAGCTGGACGAGAACGAGAACGGCTGGCTCGAACTGTCGCTCGGCATCGACGTCGGTGGCCGCCGGCTCGACCTCGCGCCGCTGCTGCACGCGCTGTTCAAGCGCGACGGCCGCTGGTTGGACCCGATCGCGCTCGACCGCATGCGCGACGAGGACACGACCGATCTGTTCACCGCCGAAGGCGAACGCATCATCGTGCCAGCCGGCCGCATCAAGCCGCTGGCGCGCACGCTGGTCGACCTGTTTGACAGCCCGGCCGGCGGCGCACTGCAGGTGTCGCGCATGGACGCGCCGCGGCTGGCCGAAGCGCTCGATGCGAAGTGGACGCGCGAAGGCTTCAAGCCGCTCGAACAGTGGGTCGAGCGCCTGCGCGGCATGCACGGCGTGGCGCCGGTCGACGCGCCGGAAGGCTTCGGCATCGAACTGCGCCCCTACCAGCGCGAAGGTCTGGCCTGGCTGCAGCACCTGCGCGCGCACGACCTCGGCGGCATCCTCGCCGACGACATGGGCCTGGGCAAGACCGCGCAGACGCTGGCCCACCTGCTGACCGAAAAACGAGCCGGCCGGCTCGACCGCCCGGCGCTGGTCGTGCTGCCGACCTCGCTGGTGTTCAACTGGCAGCGCGAAGCCACCCGCTTCGCGCCCGAACTGCGCGTGCTCAAACTGCACGGCCCGGACCGCGGCGAGCGCTTCGCCCAGGTGCCCGAGCACGACGTCTGCCTCACCACCTACCCGCTGCTGTGGCGCGACCACGAAAAGCTGGCCGCGCACGACTACCACCTGCTCATCCTCGACGAAGCGCAGACGGTGAAGAACGCGGGCAGCCAGGCCGCCCGTGCGGTGCGCCTGCTGCGCGCGCGGCACCGGCTGTGCCTGACCGGCACGCCGCTGGAAAACCACCTCGGCGAACTGTGGGCGCAGTTCGACTTCCTGCTGCCCGGCTTCCTCGGCGAACAGAAGGATTTCACGCGCACCTGGCGTACGCCGATCGAAAAGCACGGCGACCCCATACGGCGCGAGCTGCTGGCGCGTCGCGTCGCCCCCTTCATCCTGCGCCGGCGCAAGGACGACGTCGCCGCCGACCTGCCACCGAAAACCGAAGTGCTGCGCACGGTGGAACTGACCGGCCGCCAGCGCGACCTGTACGAAACCGTGCGCGCCGCGATGGACAAGCGCGTGCGCGACGAAATCGCCACCCGCGGTTTCGCCCGCGCACGCATCGTCATCCTCGACGCGCTGCTCAAGCTGCGCCAGGTGTGCTGCGACCCGCGCCTGCTGAAGACCGACAGCGCCGCCCGCGTGAAGGAACGGGCCAAGCTCGACCTGCTGATGGACATGCTGGAGAACCTGCTGGCCGAAGGTCGCAAGGTGCTGGTGTTCTCGCAATTCACCGGCATGCTCGACCTGATTCACGAACAGCTGGTCGAAGCCGGCATTGGCTGCGTCATGCTGACTGGCGACACGCAGAACCGCGAGGCGGTGGTGCGCCGCTTCCAGGAGGGCACGGTGCCGGTGTTCCTGATCAGCCTCAAAGCCGGCGGCGTCGGCCTCAACCTCACCGCCGCCGACACCGTGATCCACTACGACCCCTGGTGGAACCCCGCGGCCGAAAACCAGGCCAGCGACCGCGCCCACCGCATCGGCCAGGACAAGCCGGTGTTCGTCTACAAGCTCATCGTCGCCGGCAGCATCGAAGAACGCATCGTCGCTCTGCAGGAAAAGAAAGCCGCCCTGGCCGAAGGCATCCTCGGCAACGACGAAGCGGCGCTGGAGAAATTCGGCGAGAACGATCTGGCGGCGCTGCTGGAGCCGCTGGCGGAGTAAGCCGCCTCCGGACGTTCAACTCCGCGACCTCCCGGTCCATGCGCGCAGGGCACGACCGACGGGGACAGGAGGCGGCGCCCATCCCATGAAGCACAGGAAGCGCGGGCCGGGCTTCCAGGCAGCCCTGGAGGTCACACAGACATCCGCGCCGGACCACACCTGCATAGATGCCTTGAGCATTGCAACCACGACAAATGGCTGATTGCGGCAGCCCTGTCGATAGCCGATTATGCTGCGCGATTCATACGGCATACCTGCCGAACGATCTTTGTGCGGATGCAGGAATCCGGAAGTCCTGATCCGTTCCATCGCGCCTTGATGTTCGGGCGCAAGCATCCTCCTGTCACGCCCCAGAAAGGATTGAGAATGAAAAAGGCCCTCTATGCCGCTCTCCTGTTCCTGGCCTCATCCAGCGCGAGCGCAGCACCGGTCAGGTGGGAACTCGTGGATTTCCAGTTCAGTGACGCGGCTACCGCCTACGGGTCGTTCACATACGACAGCGACACGGAAACCTTTCACGACATCGACATCCGTACGACCGATGGCCCGACACAGGCAGGGCGTCACTATGTGTCCACTGCAGGCACCTGGGGCATGCATGCGCCCCAGGGAACCTTGGCTTTCAGCGACAGCACCGGGCCGGATTTCACGGACGCAGGCTGGTTCCGAATGGATATCTACGTTCACTTCAACGCGTCCCCAGGGACCATCGCCACACAGTGGTTTCCAGCCAGCGCCGAGAGCTTCTGCATGAACGAGTCATGCTGGACAGCAGCGAGTGAAGACATTGCTCCGGGCAAATCCCGCAGGCTGACGGCGGGCTACCTGATCGCGGCAGCGCCGGTTCCGGAGCCCGCGCCATTCGTACTCGGAACTGCGGGCCTGTTGGTCATCGCCGCGCGTCTCGCTTCACGCCAGCGCCGGATCTAGCCCCAATCCGGCAAATGGCCTGCCTGTTCTGGACGAAGCGGTATGCCGCTTCATCTAGAACGGAGGGTGGCCAGCGCTTCCTGGAGCAGCCGTACTCGGGTTCCCCTATTGACTGAAATGGAAGGGGACAGACGGCACTTCGTATGGCTCTACGCAATTTGTAGATATGGGGACGGACCACGCTTTCGTTCCGCGAGATGCGCGTTCCAGGCGTCTCAATCTCTTGTTGCCCCGTGTTTCCCCTCTCGCCCTGAATCCTGGCCGCGCTCACGCGCTCATGCGCGGCCGCTTTCCGGTGATCGAAGCGGCGGGTAGCCTGCGATCAGTCACCCTCTCACAAACCGAACCGGAGTGATGGCAGCCCTGGAACGGCACCGTGTCAGGCGCGTCCTACCCGACGTCTGCGCACTGCCCGTCGCGGCTACACTGGCGCGCATCGACACCCCGAAAGACTGAACACATGAAGTCACTGATCGTCCTGTTTGCGCTCACGTCGTCCCTCGTCGGCTGCGCGGTCTACACGCCGTCGGGTGCCGTCATCGTCGATCCGGGTCGCAGCGGCCCGGGCGGCGGCTTCTGTCCGCCCGGTCAGGCGAAGAAGGGCAATTGCTGACCCGTCGTACCGGCTGCGGCGCGCTCATCGGTGTCGCGGCGGTCCGTCCGTCAGCGCGTCGTGTCCGTTCCGGTCAGTCCGATTTCCAGCAGTGAGGAGGAAATTTGCGATGTGGAGTCTGTTCGTCCGCTTCGTGATGGCCTGCGCCCTGCTCCCGGCCAGCGTCTGGGCCGCGGACACCATCGAATCCGTTCCGGTGCGTTTCGCAAAGGGTGCTTCGTCGGTCACGCTGACCGGAACACTCAAGTGTGACCGCATCGTCGACTACCGCCTGCGGGCCCGCGCCGGACAGACGCTGAGCGTCAGGCTCGAGGCCGGCCACACGGCGAACTACTTCAATGTGCTGCCACCCGATTCGCGCGACGAAGCGATCTTCATCGGCTCCACCCAGGGCACGGAATGGACCGGGCAGCTGGCGTCCGATGGCGAGTACACGGTACGGGTCTATCTGATGCGCAGTGCCGCGCGCCGCAACGAGACGGCGCGCTACGCGCTGACCGTCGGCATCACCGGCAGCGGACAGAGCGCACCCTCGCTGGGCCGTGCGCCGGCGAGCGATGCCCGGGTCGCCGGCACGCCCTACCATGCCACCGGTCAGGTCCCCTGTTCGATGGGTGCGGCGCCCGCTGCGTCCGCCCGGTGCGACTTCGGCGTGATCCGCGGCGCGCCCGGCAACGCCGAAGTGCACCTGACACCGCCCGGCGGCTTCCGGCGCGTGCTCCGCTTCGTCGGTGGCACGGTGAGCGCCGACGGCGATGCCCCCCGCGTGCAGACCGGCAGGGAGGGCGATGCATGGCTGATCGACGTGAATGACTACGAGCACTACCGGATCCCGGACGCGGTGATCAGCGGCGGCTGAGGCGCGACGTGATGCTTTCCCATGTCATGGTCGGCACGTCCGACTTCGAGCGCGCGATGATCTTCCACCGACCGGTCACCGATGCGCTGCGCCAGGGCAGCCGCGGCGACGTCCCGCCTGGCCTGCGCCCGGAGAAACCCGCTCACCACGACGGCGCGCCTTTCCGTAACCGCGATGGCATCACGTTCCGTATCGTCAGCCATCAGCCCGGGTAAGTCGGGCTCGATGCACCCACCCTCCTCGCGAGACCGGCGGGCGCTCGCGGTCGTCGCCACCTTCGAGGCCCTGAAGGGCGTACTGGCGCTGATCGGCGCGTCGGGCCTGCTGCTGTGGGTCCACGCGAGCCTGCACGACGCCGCCCTCCGTCTTCTGGCGCATCTGCACCTGAATCCGGCCTCCACCTATCCGCACATCTTCGTCGACGCGGCCACCCATCTCGACAACACGAACCTCACGCTGCTTGCGGTCGGTGCGGGGGGCTATGCCGCCCTGCGCTTCGCTGAGGCCTGGGGTCTCTATCGCCACGCGGCGTGGGCCGAAGTGCTGGCCGCCGTCAGCGGGGCGATCTACGTCCCGTTCGAGATCGTCGGCCTATGGCACGGCGTGAATGTGCTCGGTGTCGGCGCGCTGGCGCTCAACCTTATAGTCGTGGCGATCATGGTGGCGGCGCTGTTGCGCCGCCGGCGTCACGCGGCTGAGAATGCCGGCTGAACCCGATCCGTCGCCGGAGCCCCGCATGCCCCACCTCCTCCACATCGAATCCTCCCCCCGCAAACAGCGCTCGGCCTCCATTGAGGTCGCGCGCGCCTTCATCGACGCCTGGCAGGCGGCGCACCCCGACGGCACGGTGGATGTGCTGGATGTGTGGTCCGAGGCTATGCCCGAATTCGACGGCGCGGCGCTGGATGCGAAGTACGCCGGCCTCACCGGTACGCCGCTGACCGACGAACAGGCAACGGCCTGGGCGCAGATCCGGGCGCTGGCGGCGCGCTTCCAGAAGGCGGACCGGCTGGTCATCAGCGCACCGATGTGGAACTACTCCATTCCGTACAAGCTGAAGCAGCTGATCGACGTGGTGTCGCAGAAGGACCTGCTGTTCACCTTCGACGAACGGGGCCAGCTCGGTACGCTCGGCCACTGCAAGGCGATGCTGGTGCTGGCGCGCGGCGTGGAGGTGGGTGACGCGCCGGACGCGCTGAAGTCATCGGAGTGGGATCTGCAGCGCCAGTATCTCGACCTGTGGCTGCGCATGGTCGGCATCACCGAGGTCGGCCACATCGTCGTGCAGAAGACGCTGTACGGCCCGGAGGTCGACGCCGGTTCGCGCGCCGAGGCAGCAGCACGGGCCCGGGCGATGGCGGCGACCTTCTAGCCACGGCTGCGATCCCCCGGCGGAGCGCGCGATGACCACGGCCACCCCGCATGTCCGCACGACCGGCGCCGGTCCGGCGGTGATCTGCCTGCATGCGAACGCGAGCACGTCGTCGCAATGGCGCGACCTGGGCGACGCGCTGTCCGCCCGTCACCGGGTGCTCGCGCCGGACCTGTATGGCGCCGGCCGCAGTCCGGACTGGCCTTCGGACAGCCGGATCGCGCTGCGCGACGAAGTCGATTTCCTGGCGCCGGTGTTCGACCAGGCGGGCGAATCCTTCGTGCTGGTCGGCCATTCCTACGGCGCAGCGGTGGCGCTGATCGCCGCCCTGACCTGGCCGGAGCGCGTGCGTGCGCTGGCGATCTACGAGCCCACGCTGTTCGCCGTGGTCGACGCGCAGCAGCCGCAGCCGAACTGCACCGGGGGCATACACGCTGCAGTGGCGGCGTCGGTGGCTGCACTGGAAGCCGGTGACCTTCACGAAGCGGCGCACCATTTCATCGACTACTGGATGGGCGATGGCAGCCTTGCGGCGATGCCCGAGCCGCGCCAGCAGGCGGTCGCGGAATCGATGCGCAATGTGCGGCGCTGGGCGCACGCGCTGACCACCGAGCCGACGCCGCTTGATGCGTTCGCCGCGCTGGATATGCCCGTGCTCTACATGCTCGGCGCGTCGTCGCCCGAGTCGGTGCACGCGGTGGCACGCGCGCTGATCCCGCGGCTGCCGAAGGTGAAGGTAGTCGAATTCGCCGGGCTGGGGCACATGGCGCCGGTGACGCATCCGGACATCGTCAATAAGGAAATCGTGCGCTTCGTTGCGGCGATGGCGCCCTGATGGTTGAGGCCGGCGCGGTTTCTCTGCCGGGTCGCGGTCAGAAGACCGCTCCTACAAGAACCCGCCGACGAGTGATCGAGCGCGACCGAAAGCGCCAACACGCACGTGCAGCCGATGGCGACGTTGGTCGCGTGTCGCAACTCGCACCCCAGTTCAGGCTCTGCCGCCGCCCGCGCCGACGATCAGATTGAACACCTCGCGCGCCAGCAGCAGTTCCACCGGCGTGCCGCCGCGCAGCGCGCTGATCGGACGGAACACGCCGCCGTGCGGTTCGAGTGCGGCCTTGGGCGCCTCAAAGGTGGTGAAGCGCAGCAGATGCACCCTGACCGGGCCGTCTGCAGTCGACACCCAGTGATTGAAATCGCCGGCCCGCACCACTTCGGCCGGGTTTAGGCCCAGCCGTGCGATGGCCGCTGCTTTCACTGCCTCGCCGTCGTCCGCCGCGTCGGCGGCGGGCGCGGACATCATTTCGGCCGACGGCGGAAGCGGTGCCGGCAGCAGCAGCGTATCGTTCCATTTCGCGAACACGAGCGCGGTGCTGTAGCTGTCGAAATGCACCAGCATCACCCGATTGGCGACCAGTACGTCGTCCTGTGACTCCACGGTTCGCTCCCTTGCGGCAGCCACCGTCGGCTGATCCGGCGCGAGGTCTGCTCACCGGTCCGACGGCAACTGCATGGCTTCCTATCGATGGCCGCACGCCTGCGCATGCAGCGTTCATGCGCCGCCTGCGGAACAATCGCTGCACCACACGGCACTCGCTGGGGAGTATGCCCTCACGGCGAAGCAGTGCAGCGCCGTCGGCACTCATCCGATCAACGCTGCCCGGCGAAGGAGGATGCATGCTGAAGCGCCCGCCCAACCCGATGCCCGATTTCGTCCGCGCAGCGCTCGATGCGCGCGGACTGTGGGCCGCCTACAGGGCGCGACCGCCCTACCAGCAGAACGACTATCTCGGCTGGATCGCCCGCGCCCGGCTCGACGCGACGAAGCGCAAGCGCCTGGCACAGATGCTGGACGAGCTGGAAGGCGGCACGCTGTACATGAATATGGCGTGGGCACCGCGCACAACGAAGCCCTGACCATCCGGAGATGAAGGACCGAGAGGCCGGCCTGTCGATTCGCGCGCGCCTGCTTCGTCGACCCTGCAATGCGGCGGATGCCCCGCCGCCCAATCGAGGAGAAGCACATGCCCCAGCACATCTACGTCAATCTGCCGGTCAAGGATCTCGAACGCTCGAAGGCTTTCTTCGCCGCGCTCGGCTTCAACTTCAATCCGCAGTTCTCGGACGACAAGGCCGCCTGTATGGTGGTGTCGGACACCATCTACGTCATGCTGCTGACCGAGCCCTTCTTTGCCGGCTTCACCGACAAGCCGATCGCCGACGCGCACAGGAGCACCGAAGTGCTGGTCTGCCTGTCGCGCGATAGCCGGGCGGCGGTCGATGAGCTGGTGGCGAAGGCGAAAGCCGCGGGCGGCGCGGTGCGGCGTGCGCCGCAGGACCTCGGCTTCATGTACGGCCACGGCTTCGAAGACCCGGACGGCCACATCTGGGAACTGTCGTACATGGACATGAGCGCGATGCCCAGCGACTGAAGGTAGGCCTGCACGACGGGCCGCGCTGCAGGGTGACGGTCGACGCGCAAGGCTGTTAGCATGAACCCGCCTGACCCGGCCTCACGCCGGATGCATCGCCCGCCCCCACGCCCGACACCGGGCTAGCCGCCCGGGCTCCACGCGTACCTCCGGGGGCTTCACTCACCTGCATAGAGAGGAATCCGTCATGGGCCTGTTCAACACCATTCTGGAAAAGCTCGGTTTCGGCAAGAAGGACGATGCACCTGCGGCTGCCGCGCCTGCACCCGCACCGGCATCGGCCCCCGTCGCCGCACCGGCTGCGCCGGCTACGCCTGCACCCGTGGCGATTTCCGAGGTCGATGTCGTATCGAAGCTGGAGGCGCTGGCCGCGGCCAATACGCAGAAGCTGAACTGGAAGGTGTCCATCGTCGACCTGATGAAGCTGCTCGGCCTGGACAGCAGCCTGGACGCGCGCAAGACGCTGGCGACCGAGCTGGGCTGCCCGCAGGACAAGATGGGCGACTCGGCGCAGATGAATCTGTGGCTGCACAAGACCGTGCTGCAGAAACTCGCCGAGAACGGCGGCAACATTCCGAAGGAATTGCTCTAGGGTCTGCTGACATCGAGGCTCATCGGCCCGGCGCTTCCATCGCGAAGACCGGGCCGCACTGCAAGGAGACCTGCATGAACTACACCGGAAGCTGCCACTGCGGGCGGATCGCCTTCGAGATCGATCGCGAGCTCGGCGGTGAACTGACGGGCGTCGTCGCCTGCAACTGTTCGATCTGCCGGCGCAAGGGCGCGCTGATGTGGTTCGTGCCACGCGCGGCGCTGAAACTGAAGACGTCCGAATCCGACATGGCGAGCTACTCGTTCAACAAGCACGTGATCAAGCACCGCTTCTGTCCGCACTGCGGCATCCACCCCTTCGGCGAGGGTACGCGGCCGGACGGCGTGCAGAGCGCGGCGATCAATGTGCGCTGTCTCGACGACGTCGACATCGAATCGCTGCCGGTGAAGCATTACGACGGGCGCGCACTTTGAAGCCACGCATCACGCTGATCACGCTGGGCACCGACGACCTGGTGCGCGCCGTCGCCTTTTACCGCGACGGGCTCGGCTGGCTGACTGAAGGCATCGTCGGCGCCGAGCACGAACACGGCGCGGTGGCTTTCTTCGATCTGCAGCCCGGGCTGAAGCTTGCGCTGTGGCCGCGTACCAGCCTCGCCGAGGACGCCGGCATCACCGCCGGCGCGGCCGACCCGGCCGGCTTCTCACTGGCGCACAACGTCGCGTCGAAAGCCGAGGTCGATGCGCTGATGGCGGAAGCAAAGGCCGCCGGTGGCCGCATCGTCAAGCCCGCCCGCGACACCTTCTGGGGTGGCTACGCCGGCTACTTCGCCGATCCCGACGGCCATCTGTGGGAGGTGGCCTGGAATCCGCACTGGGAACTGCCAGAATGACCGCCCCGCTGACCGCGCAGCTGACCACACTCCCCGCCGACCTGCCGGTGCCGACCGACGACGGCGCTGCCGCCCACCTCGAAGGCCGGCTCCTGCCGGCACTCGCGCTGCCGGCGACCGACGGCCGCACGGTGCATCTGTCGACGCTGCCCGGCCTGCAGGTGATCTACATCTACCCGATGACCGGCCGCCCCGGCGTTCCGCTGCCCGAGGGCTGGGACGCGATACCCGGCGCGCGCGGCTGCACGCCGCAGTCCTGCGCCTTCCGTGATCACCACACCGAACTGGCGGCGCTCGGCGCCGGCGTGTTCGGCCTGAGCACGCAGGACAGCGACTATCAGCGCGAGGCGGCCACGCGTCTGCATCTGCCCTTCCCGCTGCTCAGCGACGGCGACCTCGCGCTGCGCGACGCACTGTCACTGCCGGTGTTCGAGGTCGACGGTCGCCTGCTGTACCGCCGGCTCACGCTGATCGCCGACGCGGCGCGCATCGTCAAGGTGTTCTACCCGGTGTTCCCGCCCGACCGCAATGCGGCCGACGTCGTCGCGTGGCTGCGCGCACGAGGACAGTCATGAAGGTCGCGCCTGCCCTGGTGTTCGCAATGCTTTCGGCCGCGGCGCTCGCCGCGCCGCCCGCGCTGACCCCCTGCCCCGACAAGCCGAACTGCGTGTCGACCGAGGCCTCCGGCAAGGCGCAGATGGCACCGATACCGTTCGCAGGCACGGTGGCCGAGGCACAGGACGCACTGCGCCGAGCGATCGCCGCACAAGCGCGCAGCACGATCACGCGCGAAGAGCCGGGCTTCATCGCCGCGGAGTTCCGCTCGCGCGTGTTCGGCTTCGTGGACGCCGCGGAATTCGTCATCGATGCCGATGCGCGCGTCATCCGCTTCCGCAGCGGCGCGCGCAGCGGTCATTACGACTTCGGCGTGAACCGGGAACGCATTGACGCGCTGCGCGCCGCACTCAGCCCGGCGCACTGAGCGGACGCGGCGCCGGCTCGAGCGCGAAGCGCACGCAGCCCTCGTGGTTGTGGTCCAGCCGCAGTGCGAAGCCGGCCGCCTGCGCCTGCTTGGCCGCCTGGTAGAGCCCGACGCCCAGCCCGGCCGCCGAGCTCACCGGCTCGCGCAGCAGCGAATCGGCGAGCGCCGGCGCAATCACGCTGCCGCTGTCCTCGACCGACAGGCGCTCGCCACCCAGCCGCATCACGATGGCGATGCCCGGCTCGGTCTGCCGCTTGTGCAGCGCGTTGGCGATCAGGTTTTCAGCGACCGTCGTATACAGCGCGCCGGGCAGCCACAGGTCGGGTTCGGTCGCGCCCTCGACCGTCACGCCGTGACCGGCGAAACGGGCGGACATCGACTGCAGCCACTCCGGCGCCGGCATCCATTCGCCATCGGCCGGCTGCGGCCGACGCAGTTTGTCGAGCGTCGCTTCGAGCCGCGCGGTGATCACCGGCAACTGGCGCGCCAGCAGCGCGTTGGCGCGCTCCGCCGCGTCCGGGCCGTCGGCTTCGCGCGCGGCGTAGCACAGCGTGTTCAGCGACTGCAGCAGGTTCTTCACGTCGTGCGTAAGGCGCGCACCGGTGTCATGGATGGCCGACAGGTAGCTCAGGCGGCGCAGTTCCTCAGCGCGCAGGCGGGCCTGATAGAACTGGCCGAGCAGTTGCACCAGCAGATTGAAATGCCACACCAGCCCACCGGACAGCGGCCGCTGCGTGAAGATAGCCAGTTCGAGCAGCGGGTGCTCGAAGTCGTAGCGCTGGGCACCGCGTCGGCCGAACTGGCCTTCATGCGCACGGCCCCCGCCACGCGTGCGCCACTCGCCACCGGCAACCAGCGGCAGCGCCGACAGGCGGTTGGCGGCGCGGGCGACGAAATCCTCCGGTCGGCCGTCCTCCTCCGCCAGCGCGGCCAGGCTCTCCAGCCATCGTTCATAGGGCAGCGCCAGCGACAGCACGTAGCGGGTGAAGGCCACGCCCAGGCCGCCGAAACCGCCGCGCGGATTCCACGCCCAGCTGAGCAGCATCAGCATCGCGGCCAGTACGGTCAGCGTGCCGAGCAAGGCGCGCAGATAGTCGACGCCAGCGATCAGCATGGCGGCCAGCGTGCCCAGCGCCAGTACCGCCAACAGCAGCAGCACGAACAGGCCGGACACGAAATCCAGCACTTCGCGGTCGCGGTCGGCGCGTTCGTGGCCGGGCACGGCGAGCATGACGGTCAGCGCCAGCGGCGACAGCCACAGGCCCAGGGTGTCGATGCCGGCGGGCAGTGACAGCCCGGGCGGCAGCGCGCGCGGCAGGGCGACGGTAAACAGCGCGGTGATCAGATAGGCGAGCGCACCGAGGTAATAGATGCGCGGCCCGCGCGAGGTCGAAAAGAACACCTTGCCGCCGACCAGGCCGGCCAGCAGCAGCATCCACAGGCTGAGCACCGCCGGCCCATAGAACACGACCATCGCAAGCACCGCGACGGCGAGCAGGATCAGGGCGCGGGCGTTCAGCCTGCTCTGCGCGCCGACCAGAGGCTGCCATATCAGCAGCAGGCCGATGTGCGACAGCAGTGCAACCCGCGCCACCGTCAAGTCATCGCCGATCCACAGCAGGCCGTGCAGACTGGCCAGCACGCACAGCAGCAGCCAGGGCCGTACGCGCGTCAGCCAGTCGGGCAGGCGTGGCGTCTGCGGCGCCGCGTCGCGCGGGCTCACCGCTGCGCCCTGCCCGCGCGTCGACGCTCGACCGGGCCGCCATGCAAGTGACCGGAACATGACGGACCTGTCGAGATACGGTCAGTTCGCGGCGACCGCGCGGCGCGGGCTGACGCATCTGCGCAGCCCGATCGCCCCGACAAGGAAAAAAACTGTATCGGATTCAGCATGATGCACACCGCCGCTGCAGGAAGGCGGCAATGGGCACGGATCGTGCAGTGGTGTGGCTATCAAGGAGAACTTTCATGAGATCCACGCAAAACGGTTTCACACTGGTCGAAATTGCCATCGTTCTGGTCATTATCGGTCTGCTGCTCGGCGGCGTGCTGAAGGGTCAGGAACTGATCAACAGCGCCAAGGCGAAAAGTCTGGTCAATGATTTCCGCACGATATCGACCGCCGTGTATGCCTACCAGGACCGCTTCCGCTTCATGCCGGGCGACGATCCGGCCGCCACCCAGCACGTTGCCGGCGCGAACGCCAGCAGCCCGTCCGGCGAAGCCCGCGGCAACGGCCGCATCGGCGGCAACTGGAACTCGACCACTGCGACCGACGAATCCTTCCTCGTCTGGCAGCACCTGCGCAGGGCCAATCTGCTGACCGGCACCAGCGACACCAGCGATACCAGTGCCACCAGCAATTACTACCCGAGAAACGCCGACAACGGCCGCATCGGCATCACCGGCGCCGTGCCGATCAGCGTCGGTACCACCTCGGCGACCTCCTCCAGTTCCGCCTCGGTAGTAATGACCGGCGCCTTCTTCATCTGCTCGGACGGCATTTCCGCCCGACTTGCCCGCCAGGTCGACTCGACCATGGACGACGGCGCCACCAACACCGGCAATGTGCGCGCGATGGCCCAGGTCAGTGGCGCTGGGGCGGCCACCGGTACCGCGATCGAAATCACGCCGGACCTCGAACGTAACAGCAGCGATCTGTATACGGTCTGCGTCGCCTATTGACCGTCCCGCCGGGCGGCATCCGCCGCCCGTTTCCTGCCTCGACTAACCCTTCAGTAGCTTCGATTCCGCCCGCGCCAGTTCGGCCGGCTCACCGAGCAGCACCACCACGTCGCCATTCTCGAAGGCCAGGTCGGAACTGGGTTCGAGCGCCCGGATGCCGCGCCGGCGTATCGCGCTGACCTCGACCCGCACGTCCTCGAAATGGAATTCGTCGATGCGGTGGCCGATGGCCCAGGCGCCGGGCGCCAGCGCCACCGAGTGCAGCCGCTTGTGCTGCGCCTCGCTGACCGCCTCCTCAGCCAGATGCTCGGCACCGCGATACAGGCCGCGCAGCAGGTGGTAGCGGTCGCCGCGCAACTGGCGGATGCGCTTGAGCACCCGCGCCAGCGGCACGCCCAGCAGCACCAGCGCGTGCGTGGCCAGCATCAGCGACGATTCCAGCGATTCCGGCACCACCTCGGTGGCGCCGGCAGCCGACAGCTTGTCGTAGTCGCGCTCGTCGAAGGTGCGCACCACCACCGGTATGTCGGCGCGCAATTCGTTGGCCAGACGGATCACCCGCATCGCCGCATCGGTATCGACGAAGGTGACGACGACAATGGACGCCCGCGCAATACCCGCGGCAATCAGCGTTTCGCGTCGGCCGGCGTCGCCGAATACCACCGTTTCGCCCGCCGCCGCCGCCTCGCGTACGCGCTCCGGGTCGAGGTCGAGCGCGATGAACGAAATGCCCTCGTTTTCAAGGAAGCGGCCGAGGTACTGGCCGTTGCGGCCGTAACCGCAGACGATGGCGTGGCCGTCGGTTGCCAGCGACTGGGCGGCGATCGAGGTCAGCTGCATCGAGCGCAGCAGCCATTCGGACGGCACCAGCCGCAGCACGATGCGGTCGGCGTAATGAGCCAGTATCGGCGCGACGAGCAGCGTGAGCAGCAGCGAGGCGAGCACGATCTGCAGGATGCGGTCGGGAATCAGGTGGGCGGAATCGGCCAGCGCCATCAGCACGAAGCCGAATTCGCCGCCGGCGCACAGCCACAGGCCGACGCGCAGCGCATTGCCGGGCGAAGAACCGAAGAAACGCGAGGCGGCGGCGGCCACCGCGAACTTGCCGACCAGAATGAACAGCACCGTCACCAGCACGAAGAACAGCTCGGAAAACACCAGCGCGAGGTTGAGCTTCATGCCGATGGTGACGAAGAACAGCCCGAGCAGCACGTCGCGGAAGGGCTTGATGTCCTCTTCCACCTGGTAGCGATACTGCGTCTCCGAAATCAGCATGCCGGCCAGGAAGGCGCCCAGCGCCAGCGACAGGCCGGCCACCTCGGTGGCGAAGGCCATGCCCAGCGTCACCAGCAGCACGTTCAACATGAACAGTTCGGGCGACTTGCGCCTGGCCACGATGTGGAACCAGCGCTGCATCAGCCGCGGGCCGAGATAGAGGATGAGGGTCAGCGCCACCGCCGCCTTCACCGCGGCCAGCCCCAGCGCCTCGACGCTTTCCTCGGCGCCCAGCGCCAGCACCGGGATCACCACCAGGAAGGGCACGACCGCCAGATCCTGGAACAGCAGCACGCCCACCACCTGTCGGCCGTGCGCCGAATCGAGCTCCAGCCGCTCGACCAGCAGCTTGATCAGCACTGCCGTCGACGACATCGCGATGGCGCCGCCGACCGCGATCGCGCCCTTGAATCCGAGACCGAACAGCCAGGCGAAGCTGACCACGCCGAGCACGCTGAACGCGACCTGGGCGGCGCCCAGGCCGAACACCAGCCGCTTCATCGAGAACAGCTTGGGCAGCGAGAATTCAAGCCCGATGGAGAACATCAGGAAAACGATGCCGTATTCGGCAAAGTGGCGCGCTTCGTCGGTATCGGGAATGAAGGCCAGTGCGTGCGGGCCGGCCAGCGCCCCCACCAGCAGATAGCCCAGTATCGGCGGCAGGCCGATACTGCGGAAGAGGCCGACCACCAGCACCGAAGCGGTGAGCAGCAGTAGAACCAGCTCGAGGGCAGACATGGTGACGATGTGTTCGGCCGTCAGCGCTTTCCGGGAGCGGCCGCCTGTCGGAGCAGGTTGTTATAATCCGCGCCGATCATAACCGATCGTTCCTGCGCCCGTAGTACGGGCGATTACACGCCTCCGCACACCCCGCCCCGCGCATGACACAGCCTGCCCCACCGAAGAACGAAGACATCCTGGCCTGCGCCCGCCGCGTGCTCGCCATCGAAGGCAGCGCGCTCGAAGCGCTGTCGGCGCGCCTCGGCGACGAATTCGCAGCGGCGGTGCGGCTGATTCTCGACAGCCCGGGGCGCGTCATCGTCAGCGGGCTGGGCAAGTCTGGCCACATCGCGCGCAAGATCGCCGCCACCATGGCCAGCACCGGCACGCCGGCCTATTTCGTCCATGCGGCGGAAGCGCTGCACGGCGACCTCGGCATGATCCACCGCGACGACGTGCTGATCGCGCTGTCCAATTCCGGCGAAACCGCCGAACTGCTGGCCATCGTGCCGCTGGTGCGCCGCCAGGGTGGCCGCACCATCGCGATGACCGGCAAGCCCGCATCGACGCTGGCCACGCTGGCCGACGTGCATCTGGACGCTGGCGTGGCGATCGAAGCCTGTCCGCTCAACCTCGCCCCGACCGCCAGCACCACCTGCGCGCTGGCGCTGGGTGACGCGCTGGCCGTTGCACTGCTGGAGGCACGCGGCTTCCGCGAGGACGACTTCGCGCGCAGCCACCCGGGTGGTGCACTCGGCCGCCGCCTGCTCACCCACGTGCGCGACGTGATGCGCGCCCGCGACGCGGTGCCCAGTGTCGGCGTCGCCGCCACCGTCACCGAAGCGCTGCTGCAGGTGACCCGCGGCGGCATGGGCATGACCGTGGTGCTCGACGACGCTGGCGCTGTCGCCGGCGTGTTTACCGACGGCGACCTGCGCCGCGCCATCGACCGCCTGGGCGACGTGCGCACCGTGCCGGTGGCCGACGTGATGAGCCGCCACCCGCGCACCATTCCGGCCGGCCGGCTGGCGGCCGAAGCGGCCGACCTGATGGAGACGCAGCGCGTGAACCAGCTGCTGGTGCTCGACGAACACGGCGCGCTGGCCGGCGCGCTGACCATGCACGACCTGATGCAGGCCAAGGTGATATGAGCGAAACCTCCGTACTCGATGCCGCCCGCAACGTTCGCCTGATGGGCTTCGACGTCGACGGCGTGATGACCGACGGCACCATCTGGTTCGGCCCGGACGGCGATTCGCTGAAGGGCTTCAACACGCTGGATGGCCACGGTCTGAAGATGCTGGCCAGCGCCGGCGTCGAGGTGGTCATCATTTCCGGGCGTTCTTCGCCCGCGGTACGTCACCGCGCCGCCAACCTCGGCATCACCACCGCGCTGCTCGGCGTCGAGAACAAGCGTGAGGCGATGCGCGAACTGGCGGCCGAACGCGGTATCGCGATGGAGCACTGCGGCTACATGGGCGACGACATCGTCGACCTGCCGGTGCTGCGCGCCTGCGGCTTCTCGGCCGCGCCGGCCAACGCCCACTTCTTCGTACGCCAGCACGTCTCTTGGGTGGCCGAAGCCGACGGCGGCCGCGGCGCCGTGCGCGAAGTCTGCGAATACCTGCTCGACGCCCGCGGCGCGCTCGACGCGCTGCTGCAGGACTGCCTGCGTTGAACCTTCAGCGCAACGTCCAGCAGGCACTGCCGCTGCTGATCCTGATCCTGCTGGTCGGCCTGACCATGTGGCTGGATCGCGCCACGCGCGTCGACGACCGCCCGTCCTCCGGCAAGCTCAGACACGACCCGGACGTGATCGTCGACAACTTCACCGTGCGCCGCTTCGACCCCACCGGCCAGGTGCAGCACACGCTGACCGCGCAGCAGCTGCGTCACTACCCGGACGACGACACCACCGAACTGGACCAGCCCTTGCTGCTCTACCGCGGCAAGCAGTCGCCGACCCGCATCAGCGCCGACCGTGCCCAGCTGATGAAGGATGGCAAGGAAGCCATCCTGCGCGACAATGTGCGCGTGCTGCGCGAGGCCAGTCCCGGCAATCCCGAGATGACGCTGGAAACCAGCGTGCTGAACGTGTACCCGGACGACGAGATCGCCCGCACCGACAAGCCGGTGAAGCTGACGCAGGGCAAATCGGTCGCCCACGGCGTCGGCATGGTCGCCGACCGCGTCAAACAGACCTACATACTCGAATCGCGCGTCAAAGCCACCCTCGAAAGAACCCGCCGCCCATGACTCTGCGCCCTGCCCTCACCGGCCTGATCCTGCTCAACCTCGTGCTGGCCGCCGGCCTGAGCACGCCCGCCCGCGCCGAGCGCGCCGACCGCGAAAAGCCGGTCAATCTGGAAGCGGACAAGGTGACGGTCGATGACCGCACCCGCACGCACACCTTCGAGGGCAACGTGGTGTTCACCCAGGGCACGCTCACCATCAAGGCCAACCGCGTCGTGGTGACCCAGGACGCCACCGGCTACCAGAAGGGTGTGGCCACCGGCGGCGAAGGCGGCCTCGCCCGCTTCCGCCAGAAGCGCGAGGGCCAGGACCTGTGGATGGAGGGCGAGGCGGAGCGCATCGAGCACGACGCCAAGACCGAAATCACCCGCTTCTTCGTGCGCGCCCACGTAAAGAGCGGCGGCGACGAAGTGCGCGGCCAGTACATCGAGTACAACTCGATCAGCGAGAACTACACGGTCACCAATTCGGGCGACGCCAAGTCGGTGCCGTCGGCTGGAGACCAGTCCAAGCGCGTGCGCGCCATCATCCAGCCGAAGTCGGCGCCGAAGGAGTGAGGCGTCACCGGGTCATGAAAATCATGACCCGGTTTTCAGCGGCGGCTGGAGGTCGCACCTTCGCTCCCTGTCCATACTCTGATCCAGACACGGCAACCGCTGTGTTTTTCAAGAAGTACAACATGACGGAGAGAGATATGAACTGGGAAACCCCGAAGGCCACCGACCTGCGTTTCGGCTTCGAGATCACGATGTACGTTGCCAACCGCTGATACGCGGCTGCAACAGGAAAAACGGCGGTGTCCCCGCCGTTTTTTTTCGTCCGTACATCCCGCGCAGGGCGGGAACTGCATCGACCGCAGGTGTTCCGATATCAGCGAACCGTGATTAACATGCCGAAGGCTTAGGGCCTGATCACAGGAGACGATGGTGACGGACGCAGATCAGAGCGCGGGGCGGACGACCCGACAGACCATACTGGTTGCCGACGACACGCCGGAAAACATCGACCTGCTGAGCGCCCTGCTGCGCCAGGACTACCGGGTCAAGGTGGCCACCAGCGGCGAGAAGGCGCTGGCCATCGTCAATTCGACCGAGCCGCCCGACCTCATCCTGCTCGACATCATGATGCCCGGCATGAACGGTTACGACGTCTGCCGTCGCATCAAGGCCAACCCGGACCGGCGCGGCATTCCCATCATCTTCGTCACCGCGATGACCTCGATCGAGGACGAACGCCTCGGGCTGGAGGTGGGCGCCGTCGACTACATCACCAAGCCGATCAGCCCGCCCATCGTCGCCGCGCGGGTGCGCACCCATCTGGCGCTGTACGACCAGACGCGGGCGCTGGAAGACCGCGTACGCGAGCGCACCGCCGAACTGTTCGCGTCACGCCAGCAGATCATCCGCCGGCTCGGCCGCGCCGCCGAATTTCGCGACAACGAGACCGGCAATCACGTCATCCGCATGAGCTATTACGCGCGGCTGATCGCGCAGGCGATCGGCCTCGGACCGGAGGCGACCGAACTGCTGTTCAACACGGCGTCGATGCACGACATCGGCAAGATCGGCATTCCCGACGCCGTGCTGCTGAAACCGGGCCCGCTGAACAAGGCCGAATGGGCGGTGATGCGTCAGCACCCGGAGATCGGCGCCGAAATCATCGGCGAGCACGACGACGAACTGCTGCAGACCGCGCGCACCATCGCCCTCACCCACCACGAGCGCTTCGACGGCAGCGGTTATCCGCGCGGCCTGATCGGTGAGGACATTCCGCTGTTCGGCCGCATCGTCGCGATTGCCGACGTGTTCGACGCACTGATGACCGCGCGCCCCTACAAACCGGCGTTGCCCATCGACGAAACGCTGCAGGTGATGGGTCGCAACACCGGCCTGCACTTCGACCCGGCACTGATGGCGGTGCTGCCGTCGGTGCTGCCGGACATGCTGCGCATCAACGCCACCTACGCCGACACGCACGGCCCGATGACCGACGTCGACGTGCCGGTGGCCGAACCGGGCGACAGCGGCGAAGGCGCCGCCCAACCGGCCTGAGACCTCAGGACTGGACGCCGGCGCGCTCGTACAGCGCGGTCAGCCAGGCGTTCGCCTGGTCGAAGTCGTAGCGCTTCAGCGCGTCGCCGAGCGAGGCGGCCAGCGACTCCAGCGATGATCCAGCCAGCAGGCGCTGCAGCTCGAGCGCGCGTGCCACCGCTTCGGCGTCGCTGTCGGCGATCAGTTGCGCCAGTGCGCGCAAGGGCTCCACCAGCTGGCGGGGGTCGGGCGGTGCACCGTCGGCGACGGCCTCGTCGGCCACCCACGGATGTGGCAGCAGTGAGCCGATCAGCGCATCGAGCTCGCGGGTGAGTGCCGTCGCCGCGGCGTCGATGTCGGCGTCGGCCGATTCGCGCGCCAGCAGCCCTTCCAGTTCCGATGCCAGCCCGTGCAGCGTGTGCGCGCCCACGGTGCCGGCCAGGCCGCGCAGCGTGTGCGCCAGCCGCGCCGCCGCCTGCGTGTCCGGTCCACGGCGCGCCTCGTCGAACTGCGCGGCGAAATCGCGCTGTCCGCGCAGGAAGGCGCGCAGCACGCGCCGGTACAGCTGCGGCTTGCCCATGCAGTGCGCCAGCCCGGCCGCGGTGTCGATACCGGGCAGCGCGGGCACCGCGTCGTCGGGCGCCGCCGGCGCCGCCGCGCCGGACTGCCTGTCGGCACCGGGCTGCGGATGGACCCAGCGCGCCAGCGTGGCGAACATCTGCGGCACGTCGAGCGGCTTGGGAATGCAGTCGTTCATGCCGCAGTCGTACATGCGCGCGCGGTCCGCCTCCAGCACGCTGGCCGTCATCGCGATCACCGGCAGGTTCTGCAGACCGGGCAGGCCGCGCAGCGTGCGGGTTGCGGTATAGCCGTCCATCACCGGCATCTGGCAGTCCATCAGCACCGCATCGAAGCGGCTGCCGCCAGCCAGCAGGTCGACCGCCTGCTGACCGTCGCCGGCGATCACCACCTCGACGCCGGCGCGCTCGAGCAGGTCGTGCGCCAGCTCCTGGTTCAGTTCGTTGTCCTCGACCAGCAGCACGCGGGCACCGGCTACCGCCGCCATGCTGGCTTCCAGCCGTTCGTCGCCGGGCGTCGGGGCGTGTGCGTCGGCGCGCCGGCCGTAGGCCTGCGATACCGCGTCGAGCAGCGCCGACGGGGTGACCGGCTTGTGCAGCACCGCTTCGAAATGGCGGCCGGCCGACTGTGTAGCGACGTCGTCGCGGCCCAGCGCAGTGACCAGAATGAGCCGCATGCTGCGCTGCGGCCAGCGTCGCCGCAATTCCTCGGCGAGGCGTACGCCGTCCATGCCGGGCATCTTCCAGTCGATCAGCATGAGACCGTGCCGACCTTCGTCGGCGGCCAGCATGTCCAGCGCCTCGTCGCCACCGCTGGCGACGTCGACTTCGAGGCCGATGCCGCGACAGAGTGCCGCCAGTACATCGCGCGCGCCCGGGTGGTCATCGACCACCAGCACGTGCGAGCCGGGCATGGTGTCGGGCAGGCGCTCGGGTACGGCGTCGGCGCTGGCCTGCAGGCCGAAGCGGGCGGTGAAGTGAAAGGTCGAGCCGCGGCCGGGTTCGCTGTCCACCCAGATGCGGCCGCCCATCAGTTCGACCAGCTGGCGCGAAATGGTGAGCCCGAGGCCGGTGCCGCCGTAACGGCGGGTGATCGAGCTGTCGGCCTGGGTGAAGGGCTGGAACAGGCGCGCGATCTGCGCCTCGTCCATGCCGATGCCGGAATCCCGCACCGTGAAGTGCAGTTCGACCGCACGCTCGTCGCGCGCCTTCAGTTCGACGCCGATGATCACGTCGCCGTGCTCGGTGAACTTGATCGCGTTGCTGCCGAGATTGATCAGTACCTGACCGAGTCGCACCGGGTCGCCGATCAGCGCCGTGGGCAGCCCGGGTTCGGCGCTGAACAGCAGTTCCAGCCCCTTCTCCTCAGCCCGGATACCGATCACGTCCACCATGTGGTTGATCACCGCGTCGAGGCGGAAGTCGATGTGCTCGATGTCGAGACGGCCGGACTCGATCTTCGACAGATCGAGGATGTCGTTCAGGATGGCCAGCAGGCCGTGCGCCGAGCGGTGTGCCTTCTCGATGTAATTGCGCTGGCGCGGCGACATGTCGTCGCGCAGCGCCAGATGTGTCATGCCGAGGATGGCATTCATCGGCGTGCGGATTTCGTGCGACATGTTGGCGAGGAAGCTGGACTTCAGCTGCGCCGCCGCCTCGGCGGCATCGCGCGCGCGCAGCATCGCGGCCTCGGCTTCCTTCTTCAGCGTCACGTCGTGCGCGATCAGGCAGTACAGCCGGCGCGCGCCCTGCTGGATGGGGATGACCGCCAGTTCGACCGTGAAGACGCGATCGCCGGCGCCGGCAAACTGCCATTCGCGCATCTGCGGTCGCCCCGCCTCGCTGGCGTCCGACAGCAGACGGCGCGCGGCGACGGCGCTCGATTCGCCGTCGGGCTGGCGCTCCGGCGACAGTGGCGTTTTCCACGGCACGCGGCCACGCAGCGCCTCTTCCGACGGCAGGCCGAACAGCGCAAGCGTGGCCGGGTTGCAGCTGATGACGCCATCGTCCTCGTCGTAGAAGAAATAGCTGTCGAAGGAGTGCTCGAACAGCGCGCGGAACTTGGCTTCGCCGAGCTTGCGTTCGGTGATGTCGAGCCAGTAGCCGTTGTAGATCGTACCGCCGCGGCCGTCGGGCATCGGCGTGCTGTCCACGCGCAGCCAGCGCGGACCGGACGGCGTACGCACCTGCAGTTCACGCGAGCGCACCGGCGGGCTGTCGTCGTCGATGCCGCAGGCGCGCCACAGCGCGCCCGGGTCCTCCGCGACTTTCTCCGCCGTCCGCCCGAACAGTGCCTCGACGCCATGACCGAGGAAGGCGAAGCGTCCGCCGCGGCCGAGCGGGCGGTGATAGCGGAACACGGTGAGCGGCAGCGCATTGGCCAGTTCGAGCAGTTCGCGGCGCGTGCGCTGGGTGTCGATATTCTGCCGTTCGCGCCGGAACCACAGCGCGATCAGCGCGAGTCCGAGCAGGCCGACCACGAGGCCGCCGGCGATGTGACGCCGCCACAGGGCCGCCTCCTCGCGCAGCGGGAGCAGCACCCAGACGGTGTAGGGCGAGTCGTCCATCGCGCGTCCGAGCACCAGATGGCGCAGGCCGTCCACCACCTGCAGATGCACCGTCGTCTCGTCGTCCAGCCGGGTTTCGTCGCCCTGCCACGGCAGCACCGGCGGTACCACGCCATAGCGCGCCTTCAGCGTGGCGTCGTCGATCGGATCGTCGATCGCTGGCGCGAAGCGCTTGAGCACCAGCTCGGGCGGCGACCCCAGCACGATCACGCCGTTGTTGTCGGCCATCAGTGCCAGCTGGTCGTAGCCGCCGAACAGATGGCGCATCGTCTCGGCGTCCTGCTTCAGCACGAGTACGCCGGGCGGGCGCCCGACCACGTCCACGCGCGCCGAGAAGTAGAAGCCGGGCACATTCGTCGTGCGCCCCATCAGGTACTGCAGGCCGATCCCGCCGTCGACCGCCTGACGGAAGTACTCGCGATCGGCGTAATTGAGCCCGAGCACCGCGTACGGCAGGTGGAAACCGCTGTCGGCGATGGCATTGCCGTCGGCGTCCAGCAGATAGACCAGCCCGAGATTGAAATCCTGCGCGACGGCGTTGAGCAGGCTGCTCACGCCGAGCGCGTCGCGCCGTTCCATCAGATGCTGCCGGAGCGCCGGACCGGGCGGCAGCGCGCGGATCGCCTGTTCGCCCGCCTGCGCCGCCAGATACTTCTGCAGCGCATCCTGCCGCGCCAGGGTCACCGGCAATGCGGCCAGCTGACGGAAGGTGGAGGACAGCGATTCGTTCAGGCTGTCCAGGCGCAGCGCGCTGCGCGCCTGCGCGTCGAGCAGGTATTCGTGGCTGGCACTGCGCGCCGCGAACAGCGTAACCAGCGCACAAAGGACGAGCCAGATCGCGACCAGCGCGACGAAGCGGCGCTGGAAGGCAACGGTGTCCTGTTCGAACGGTGGTTCCTGCATCGGCTGTATTCTCTTTGGCGCGGGGCATCCGGCATCGGATCCGTCGACAGGACGGGGCCGCCGCGTGCGCACCGGTGACCCCTTGTTATCGGCCGGCGGCCGCACATCTTGACCAAGCTGGAGCCTACCCCTTCGGGGCCGTTACCGGGGCACGATGACCCCCGTGGCACGGCGCAGGGTGACCTAGGTTACGGATCGGGAGACGGCAGAGAGGCTATACATCGTCCCGTACCGCAGCGCCGGACGGCATTCCGGCCGCACACGAGGAAGAACCGACCCATGACCCGAGACAGCCTGCAGATCGAAAGCTTCTTCGACGAAGCAACCAACACGGTGAGCTACATCGTGTTCGACCGCGCCACCCTGGCCTGCGCCGTGGTCGACAGCGTGCTCGACTACGACCCCAAGTCCGGGCGCACCTCGACCGCGTCGGCCGACCGCATCGTCGCCCGCGTACGCGAACTGGGCGCGCGGCTGGAATGGATACTGGAAACCCACGTCCATGCCGACCACCTGTCGGCCGCACCGTGGATCAAGCAGCAACTGGGCGGCCGGCTGGGCATCGGCGAACACATCGTCACCGTGCAGCGGGTGTTCGGCAAGCTGTTCAACGCCGGCACCGAATTCGAACGCGACGGCAGCCAGTTCGACCATCTGTTCCGCGATGGCGAAACCTTCAAGATAGGCAGCCTGCAGGCGCGCGCACTGCATACGCCGGGGCACACGCCGGCCTGCATGTCCTACCTGATCGAGGACGCCGCCTTCGTCGGCGACACGCTGTTCATGCCGGACTATGGCACCGCACGCTGCGACTTCCCGGGCGGGGATGCGCGCACGCTGTATCGCTCCATCCGCACGCTGCTCGCGCTGCCGCCGGAAACCCGGCTGTTCATGTGTCACGACTACATGCCGGACGGCCGCGCGCCGCGCTGGGAAACGACGGTGGCCGACGAACGCGCGCACAACATCCACGTGCATGACGGCATATCGGAGGACGACTTCGTCGCCATGCGCACCGCGCGCGACGCGACGCTGGACATGCCGGTGCTCATCCTGCCGTCGGTGCAGGTGAACATGCGCGCCGGCCATCTGCCGCCGCCCGAGGACAATGGCACGCGTTATCTGAAGATTCCGCTCGATGCGCTCTGACGCGAAGGCCAGCGGGCGCGGCACAATCGACGCCGTGAACACCGGAACTTCGCACACCGACGGCCAGGCCGCACGGAAGGCCACGCACGCACCGGCCCGCCGCGTGCGCGGTCTGGCGCGCTGGCTGCCGGTGCTCGACTGGGCACCGCGCTACGACCGCCCGGCCTTCGGCGCCGACCTGCTGGCTTCGCTCATCGTGACGCTGATGCTGATCCCGCAGAGCCTGGCCTACGCCCAGCTCGCCGGCCTGCCGCCGCACATCGGTCTGTACGCGAGCATCGCACCGCTGTTCGCCTACGCACTGTTCGGCAGCAGTCACGCGCTGTCGGTCGGCCCGGTTGCGGTGGTGTCGCTGATGACGGCGGCGGCAGTCGGCGGACTGGGCATCGCCGACGAGGCGGCGCGGCTGCAGGCGGCGCTGACGCTGGCCGCGCTGTCCGGCGTCATGCTCATCGCGATGGGTGTGCTGCGGCTGGGCTTTCTCGCCAGCTTCCTGAGCCACCCGGTGGTGTCGGGCTTTCTCACCGCGTCCGCGCTGCTGATCACGCTGAGCCAGCTCAAGCACCTGCTGGGCATACGCGCCGACGGCGACACGCTGCCGGAACTGCTGCCGCCTCTGCTCACCGGGCTGCCCGCCACCCATCTGCCGACCGCGGCGCTCGGCGCCGCCGTACTGGCCTTCCTCTACTGGACGCGCACGCGCCTCAAGCCATTGCTCGTGCGGCTCGGCGCCGGGGCGCGCACCGCCGATACCTGTGCCAAGGCCGGGCCGGTGCTGGCCGTGCTCGGCAGCACGCTGCTGATGTGGGCGCTGCAACTGGACGAGGCGGGCGTGCGCAAGGTGGGCGACATTCCGGCCGGGCTGCCACCGCTGACGATGCCCTCACTCGATCCGGCGCTGCTGTCGCAGCTGGCGCTGCCGGCGCTGCTGATCAGCATCATCGGTTTCGTCGAATCGGTGTCGGTGGCACAGACCTTCGCCGCCAAGCGCCGGCTGCGCATCGAGCCGGACCAGGAGCTGATCGGCCTCGGCGCGGCCAATCTGGCGGCGGCGGCAACCGGCGGCTATCCGGTAACCGGCGGGCTGTCGCGTTCGGTGGTCAATTTCGACGCCGGTGCGGCGACGCCGGCGGCCGGCGCGTTCACCGCCGTCGGCATCGCGCTGGCGTCCCTGACGCTGACACCGGCGCTGCACTATCTGCCGCAGGCCACGCTGGCCGCCACCATCGTCGTGGCCATCCTGACTCTGGTCGATGCCGACACGCTGCGCAGGACATGGCGCAGTTCGCCACCCGACTTCCTGGCTGCCGCCACGACGCTGGTCGTCACCCTGCTGTTCGGCGTGGAAGCCGGCGTCAGCGCCGGCGTCGTGCTGACGCTGCTGAATCACCTGTGGCACGCCAGCCGCCCGCACATGGCGGTGGTCGGCCGGGTACCCGGTACCGAGCACTACCGCAACGTCGAGCGCCACGCGGTCGATACCGATCCGTCGCTGATCGGCCTGCGCGTCGACGAAGGTCTGAACTTCATGAACGCACGCCAGGTGGAGGACCGCATCCTGGCGCTGGTGGCCGCGCAACCGTCAGTGCGCAACGTGGTGCTGATGTGTTCGGCAGTCAACGACATCGACGCCAGCGCGCTCGAAATGCTGGAGAGCGTGGTGCACCGTCTGAAGGACATGGGGGTGCTGCTGCACCTGTCGGAAGTGAAGGGGCCGGTGATGGACAAGCTGGAACGCACCGACCTGCTGCCCCATCTGGGCGGCCGGGTGTTCCTGTCGCATCACGCGGCGGTCACTGCGCTGACTGCCGGAGCTTGTCCACCTCGGTCCTGAAGCGGCGGCGCAGTTCTTCGGTCGGCTGCCCTTTCGCCTGCGCCGCCTGGATGGCGCGCAGGATGTCGACCGCGCCAGCGTCCTCGGCCAGGGTCTGTACTGCCGGCGTAGCCCCGCCGGCGACCAGTTCGGCGCGCTCGGCACCGGCCTTGCCACGTTTCGCCGAGATGACCAGCGCCGACGGCGGCGCCTTCACCGTCTGTTTCGCCGACGCCTTGCGATGGCGCTCGACTGCCGCCATGAACTGGCGGCGCAATGCTTCGGTCGGCTTGCCCTGGGCCTCGGCCTGACGCAGCTTGTTCAGCAGTTCGCTCACTTCGGGTGGCGCCGGGATCGATGCCTGCGGCGGCGGCGTCGGTGCGGCCACCGGCGGTGCGCTGACCGCCTCGGCCACGTTCTCCTGCGGTGCCACCAGCGTCGCGATCTTCAACCGGTTGTAGCGCAGCGCCCAGGCCAGCGCGTTCTCGCCACGATCGGACACCGCGGTGGTGCTGGCGCCAGCGTCGACCAGCGCCTTCACGATGGCCTCGTTGCCCTCGCGCACCGCCATCATCAGCGGCGTCGCCAGATTCGGCGCACGCGCGTCCAGCTTCGCGCCGTGACGCAGCAGCAAATCGACGATGCGCGTCTTGCCGGCGAAGGCGGCGTAATGCAGCGCGCTCCAGGTCTTGTCCGGCGGATTGAGCGACGCACCGCGCTCGATCAGCCACTCGACCGCCCGCTGGTGGCCCTTCCACGCCGCCAGGGCGATCGCCTGCTCACCGATGCGGCTGACGTAGTCGATATTGGCGCCGCGCTCGACGAACAGCTCCATCAGCCGGATATTGCCCTCGGCCGCCGCGATCATCAGTCCGCTGCCGGTGACGTCGGCCTCGAAATCGGGCGGCAGCCCTTCGTCCAGCCAGCGGGACGCGGAACGGATGTCGCCCATCTCCATCGCCCGTCCGAAGCGTGAAGGATCGGGCAGTTCGGCCTGTGCCGATGCCATGAAGAAGGCTGCGCTGACGGTGATCAGCGCGCGTGCGGCTGCATTCAAATCGTGAGTCCTTGTGAGGGCCACAGCCGCGCCGGCGCGGCTGCGGCAAAATGGGAAGGAGTTTACCGACCCCGCCTGACGGTTTGTCCCGCCTGAAACTTCCTTTCGCACTTGCACTGTCCGCACTGCTGCACGCCGCTCTGCTGCTCTGGCCCCACGCGTCCGACGCGCCGGCGGCGCCGACGGTCGAGCGACTGCAGGCCCGTCTGCTCGCGCCGCGTCCGGCCGAAACGCAGCCGGAGCCGCCTGCGGCTACCCCACTGCTGAAGGACACGCGCAGCGAGCGCGCCGACGAGGCGCCGCCGGCGCCGGCCGTCGTGGCTGCGCCGCGCGCAGCTCCGGTCGCCAGCGCCCGGGCGCGCGAACGCGCGCAACGGCAGCTGAACAAGCACGTGTTCTATCCGCAGGAAGCGATAGACCGCGGGCTCGAAGGCGAAGTGAGACTGCGTCTGGTGCTCGACGACTCGGGCCGCGTGATCGACGCCGCCGTGCTGGCCGGCAGCGGTCACCCGCTGCTCGACCGCGCCGCCCTCGACGCCGCCCACCAGATCGGCCGCATCGACGCCGGCGGTGCACGTGAACTGCTGCTGCCGGTCGTGTTCAGGCTCGAGTAGTCGGCCTCGACGGCGGATCGAGCGTGCTTTCGTGGGAGCGGCCTTGGCCGCGACACGGCCGCTGCGGTCCGCCGGCTCTGATGCAGGCTGCTGTCGGGGTCAGAAGACCCCTCCCACAGAACCCAGGCTCAGACTGGGTCGTCGTCCTGCGGCAGCTCGGGCGTGGTGTCGGGGACGCGGTATTCCTCGTTCGCCCAGGCACCGAGGTCGATCTGCTTGCAGCGCATGCTGCAGAAGGGTCGTGCCGGGTTGGAGGGTGCGTACAGCGCGGGTTCGCCACAGCGCGGGCAGACCACCATGCGGCCGGCGGGGGGTGTTGCGGACGTACTCACAGATTGCAGAAGGTCAGTTCGAAGCCGACGTCGGTGTCGGTGACGCGCGGACGGGCGTGGCCGCCGTGCGCGATAAAGCGGATGTTCAGCGCGTACTTGTTGGCGCTGATCTCGGGTGTGAAGGGCTCGTTCAGCGGCACGCGCAGGCGCAGCATCTGCGCCGACTTGCCACCCATCATCATCTGGAACGCGCCATTGCCGGCGATCTGCCGCTCCGGCCGCCCGCTGGCACGCAGCAGGCGCAGCACGATGGTGAGACCGTCACGGATGGGCAGCATCGGGTTCAGCCAGCTGGCCAGATCGGCCTGCCGCGCCGACGCCTCGCGATGCCGCCAGTAGTGGTAGGACGGCAGATCGAATTCGCACAGCCCGCCCGGAATCGCGGCGCGGCTCTTGATGCTCATCAGCCACTCGTTCTCGCGCAGGTACTGACCGATCTTGCCGGCCATCGCGAGCAGCGCGGCACTGGCCTGCTCGATCTCGTACAGCGCGCCAGACAGCGCCTCTTCGGAAATGTCGGGGTTGTTGCGGAAGGACATCAGCGTCTGGCGCTGGCGCTCGAGCTCCTGCACCAGATCGACCTTCAGATCGGCCCGCGACGCGACTTCGAGGATTTCGAACAGACTCACCAGTGCGACATGGTGTTCGTGCGCCCCGTCGCTGCGCATGAAATGCTGCGTGCGCTCGAACAGATCCTCCAGGCGCAACAGCGTGCGTATGCGCTCGTTCAGAGGATATTCGTAAGTGATCACAGGGGCTTGTCCGGCACAAGTTCAAGCAAATTCTGATGATTCTGACCGAAAAGCCGCACAGTCACAACGCTCCGGCGGGCTTTTCTGCTGCAGCCAGTGTCAGATAGCGACGATGCAGCGCGTCGACCCGGGCCGGCAGCGTCTGCGCCGGACCGCTGTTGTCGATCACGTCGTCGGCCGCCGCCAGCCGCTGCGCCCGCGTCGCCTGGGCGGCGATGATGCGGTCCGCCTCGTCGGCCGACAGGCCGCTGCGCGCCATCGCGCGCGCGCGCTGCTGATCGACCGGGCAATCGACGACCAGTACGCGGTCGCAGCGCTCGCGCCAGTTGCCGGCCTCGACCAGCAGCGGTACGGCCAGCACGACATAAGGTGCGTCGCTGGCCTCGACCCGGCGGCGGGATTCGGCGCGGATCAGCGGATGCAGCAGCGCTTCGAGCCGGCTGCGGGCGGACGGGTCGGCGAATACGTGTGCACGCATGCGGGCGCGGTCGAGCGCGCCATCGGCAGCGATGAAGTCGTCGCCGAAGGTCGCGCGCAGCGGCTCGATCGCGGCGCCGCCCGGTGCGGTCAGCGCGTGCGCGATGGCATCGGTATCGACCAGTCCGGCTCCGTGCGCGACGAACAGGTCGGCCACCGTCGACTTGCCGCTGCCGATGCCGCCGGTCAGACCGACCACGAAAGTCATGGGCAGTCCGCCGGCTCGACGCCGTCGACGGTCGCCAGCGGCTCGGCCAGCAATGCCGTCAGTTCGGTGTCGCTGCCGCGCAGTTCCAGGCGCAGGCGTCCGGCCTTGCCCTCGCGCATCGCGATGCGCGCGCTGCGCACCCCCTGCCCGTTCAGGCTGGACATCAGTTCCTTCGCCGCCGTTTCGGTCTTGAACAGGCCGAGCGAGATGGCGAACTTCTGACCGTCGGCGTCCGGCATCAGCGCCATCTCGCGCACGCCCAGCGCGCGCAGTTCAGCCTGCTTGCGATCGGCCAGCTGGCGTGTCGCGAGATCGGGTATATGCACCCACCACGACGGGCTGCCCGGCTGCTCGCTTTCAGTGACTTGCACTGCCGGGTAGGCCTCGCGCGCGCGGGCGACGAACGGGTCGGCCTGCTCGCGGGTGAAGCCGGCCAGCACGCGACAGACGGCGGCCGGCGTCGCTTCGGCGTCTGTGGCCGGCTCGCTCGCGACGACCGGCGCAATGGCCACCACCGGCGCCGCTGCGCCACCACCGACCGGAACGATGCGGATGCGCTCGGGATCGATCTGGCTGGTCAGGCGCAAGGGCTCGGCGCCGTCATTGCCCAGCGCCAGCATGCCGGACGCAAAGGGCCACAGCGCGATATTGATCAACAGCAGGAGGAGGAAGGCGAGACGCATCGGTATCAGTGCAATGACGGACGCAGCGCGAAGCAGTGATCCGTCATTTCATCACATCCGCCGCAACGCGGGCCAGCCCGCGCAGCACCAGATTGTCGACGCGGCGATGGGCGCAGGCCAGATAGGGCGACAGCGCCTCGGCACCGCCACCCGACAGCAGGATGGTGGCATCGGCGCCCAGCCGCGCCTGCACGCGCTCGATCAACGCCGCCTGGGCGCCGGCGCAGCCGTTGTGGATGGCATCGTCGGTATTGCGCGGCCACTCGACCGGCGCACCCTGTGCGTGCGGCAGACCGGCCGTGTTGCGCGCCAGCGACTCGAGCATCAGGTGCAGGCCAGGCAGGATGTAGCCCCCGAGAAAGCGGTCGTCGGCGTCGAGCACGTCGACCGTGGTGGCGGTACCCGCGGTCGCCACCACGAGCGGACCGCGCTCCAGCGTGCGCGCGCCGATGAGCGCCGCCCAGCGGTCGGCGCCGAGGCGTGACGGCGTCGCATACATATTGGTGATGCCGCAGGCCGCCGACTGCGACTGCACGCGATGCGCCACACAGCCGGACGGCAGCGCGGCGCGCAGCGCGGCATCGACCGCGTCACCGGCGACGCAGGTATAGACCGCGGCCGTCGCGTTGCGCCAGGCCGAGGCGAGCGGCGCGCCATCGATGTCGGCAACGTCGATGCCCGATTCGGTACCCGGTGCGTCGCCCTGCAGCCACGCCCATTTGATCCGGCTGTTGCCGGCATCGATCAGCAGCACCATGGAATCAGTTCCGGACCGGCGCGCGCAGCGACACGTCACCCGCCAGCACGCGCTCGATGCGGTCACCACAGTCGAGCAGCAGCGCGCCGTCGGCGTCGGCACCGACGCACAGGCCGCCCAGCGCGCGCATTTCACCTTCGACCTCGACCGCACACCCGGCATGCAGATTGAGTCGGTTCCAGCGCTCGGCGAAGGCAGAGAAACCCTGCGCGGCAAATACCGGCAGCGCTGCGGCCAGCGCGTCGAGTGCGGCGGCGGCGATGCGCAGCCAGTCCGGCTGCGGCGGCGTGCCGTCGAACAGGGCGGCTGTCGGCAGCGCGTAGTGGCCGGACGGCGGCGGCGCCAGATTGATTCCGACGCCGATCACCGCGTCGGTATGCGTCGGCGTCGACGCCAGTTCGATCAGCACGCCGCCCAGCTTGCCGGCGCCCTGCCCGGTCGCGCGCATCAGGTCGTTCGGCCACTTCAGTGCCAGCCCATCGAAACCCTGCGCCGTCAGCGCCTCGGCCAGCGCGACGCCGACCGCCAGGCTGAGACCGGACAACCGGTCGGCGCGACCGTCGAAGCGCACGCGCAGCGAGAAGGTGAGGCTGTCGCCAGGCAGCGCCGTCCAGCTGCGGCCACGGCGACCACGGCCACCGGTCTGCGCCAGCGCGAACAGCGCGCACGGCACGCCGTCGCGGCGTTCCAGCAGGTCGCTGTTGGTGCTTTCGGTGCGCGCACAGACGTCGACACGCCAGTCGGCGGGTACGGAGGGTGCGCGGTCGCGCAGTGCTTCGGCGAGAGTGGAGGCGTCGTCGGCAATCATGCGGCGGATTGTAGCCGCGCAGCCGGGCAGACGCCCGGCTGCGCACTCACTCGCTGTCGCCGTCGGCGTCGCGTCCGCCTTCGATGTTCAGCTCCTGGATCTTGCGCGTGATGGTGTTGCGCCCGATGCCCAGCAGCTGCGCCGACTCGATGCGGCGGCCGCCGGTGCTGGCCAGCGCGCGGCGGATCAGCGTGCGCTCGAACTCCTGCACCAGATGGTCGAACAGTGCCGGCTGCTTCAGCGCGATCAGGCGATCGACCTCGGCGGCGAGCGAAGCGACCCAGTCGCCGGTCACTTCACGCGCCGGCTGGGCGCGCAGTTCGGCCGGCAGGTCCTTCACGTCCACCGTCTGGCCGGGTGCCATCACGGTGAGCCAGTGGCACAGGTTCTCCAGCTGGCGCACGTTGCCCGGGAAATCCAGGCCCTGCAGGTAGCGCATCGCCGGTTCGGACAGGCGCTTGGCATCTACGCCCAGTTCCTGCGCGCTCTTCGTCATGAAGTGCTGGGCCAGCAGCACGATGTCCTCGCGTCGCTCGCGCAGCGGCGGAATGCGCAGCCGGATTACGTTCAGCCGGTGGAAAAGGTCCTCGCGGAACAGGCCCTGCTTCACCCGGTCTTCGAGGTTCTGGTGGGTAGCCGCAATGACGCGCACGTTCGACTTGATCGGCGAGTGGCCGCCGACACGGTAGAAGTGGCCGTCGGACAGCACGCGCAGCAGACGGGTCTGCAGTTCCGGCGGCATGTCGCCAATTTCGTCGAGGAAGAGCGTGCCGCCGTCGGCCTGTTCGAAGCGGCCGCGCCGCGTCGCGGTGGCACCGGTAAAAGCGCCGCGTTCGTGGCCGAACAGTTCGGATTCGAGCAGATCGCGCGGGATGGCGGCGGTGTTGATCGCGATGAAGGGCGCTTCGCGGCGCGGACTGTGCCGGTGCAGCGCACGCGCCACCAGTTCCTTGCCGGTCCCCGACTCGCCGTTGATCAGCACCGTGGCGTGACTTTGGGCGAGCCGGCCGATGGCACGGAACACGTCCTGCATCGACGCCGCCTTGCCGAGGATTTCCGGCGCCATGTCGGCTTCCGCCGGCGCCCCACCCTGGTGCATGCTTTCCTCGATTGCACGCCGGACGAGTTCGATCGCGTGGTCGACGTCGAAAGGCTTGGGCAGGTATTCGAAGGCACCGCCCTGGAAGGCGGCGACCGCGCTGTCGAGATCCGAATACGCGGTCATGATGATGACCGGCAGACTGGGGTGACGCGCCTTCACCTTCTCCAGCAGAGACAGTCCGGACTCGCCCGGCATGCGGATGTCGGACACCAGCACCTGCGGCTGGCCACCGGCGTCGAGCGCATCGAGCGCCTCCTGCGCGGTGGAATAGGCTTCAAAGGGAATGGACTCGCGTGCAAGGGCCTTTTCCAGCACCCATCGTATCGAGCGGTCGTCGTCGACGATCCAGACCGGATTCATGGTTTCTCCGTCGTGCCCTGCTTGAAGGGCAGAAGTATTGTGAAAACTGTATGGCCGGGCCGGCTCTGCACCTCGATGGTGCCGTGGTGCTGGTGCACGAAGCTCTGCGCCAGCGTCAGCCCGAGGCCGGTGCCGCCATCGCGGCCGGACACCAGCGGATAGAAGATGCGATCGAGCAGCTCCTCCGGGATGCCGGGGCCGTTGTCGATCACTTGCAATTCGAGTGCCAGCTTGTGGCGCCGCTTCACCAGCGTGGCCTGGCGGTAGGCGCGCGTACGCAGCCGGATCACGCCGTCGCCCTGCATCGCCTGCGCCGCGTTGCGGGCGATATTGAGCACCACCTGGATCAGCTGTTCGCGGTCGGCCACCAGATCGGGCAGGCTGGTGTCATAGTCGCGCTGCACCGCCACCTTCGGGAATTCGGCGCCGATCAGCAGGCGCACGCGCTCCAGCACCTCGTGCACGCTGACCGAACTGACCTGCATCGCACGGTGCGAATGCAGCAGCCGATTCATCAGATCCTGCAGGCGGTCCGATTCCTTGATGATGACCTGCGTGTACTCGCGCTGATCGGGCCGCTCCAGTTCGCCCTCCAGCAGCTGTGCGGCCCCGCGGATGCCACCCAGCGGGTTCTTGATTTCATGCGCGAGGTTGCGGATCAGCTCGCGGTTGGCCTGTTGCTGCTGCAGCAGCTGTTCCTCGCGCGCAACGCGCAGTTGCTGGTCGATCGGACGGAACTCGAGCAGGATGCGAGCGGCATCGGCATGCACCGGCGACACCGTGCAGTCGAGCTGCAGCGGACCGCCGAGCAGACGCTGCACAGTGAGGTTGTGGCCGGTATAGCTCCAGTCCTTGGCCAGCGCATTGTCCAGTGCGGTGTCCAGGCCGTGATCGGGGCCGATCAGGCGTTCGCAGTGCTTGCCGACCAGCTTTGACGAACTGACCGCGAACAGATTTTCCGCGGCCGGATTCAGATAGACGATGTTGCGTTCCGCGTCGAGCAGCGCGACCGCGCTGGCGAGAAGTTCGAGCCCGTTGAAGCGGTCGGGCCAGACGCGGGTAGGGGTACGGGGCGAAGGCAGGCTCATGGCGCCAGATTACGCAAGAAGCGCGCCAGGGCCGATGCGCCGGAGCGCGGGACGCTCAGGGCAGTTTGGAAATCTCCTTGCGCAGCGCGTCGACGTTGCGTTCGTGCAGAGCGACATTGTCCTTGAGCCCCTGGATGCGATCGAGATACTTCTGGTAGTTGCGTTCATCGCCCAGTCGCACCGCTTCGCCCTCGGTGAGCGCCTTGCGCGCCGCTTCGAGATTCTTCGTTTCGGTGTCGAGTTCGGCTTCGAGTATGCGCCGGCGTTCGCTGTCGCGCGCCTTCTGCTGGTCGCCGCTGACGCTCGGGAAGCCGCCCGACGGGGCCGCCGGCTTGGGCTGCGTCGCCGCCGGCCCGGGCACCGAACTGACCGGCATTTCGCTGGACAGCAGCTTGCAGCCGCGCGCACGCGACTTGTCGTTGGTATAGGTGACGTGACCATCGGCATCGACGCACTTGTAGACGTCAGCCGAGACGGGCAGGGCCGCAAGCGCGGCCGCGGTGGCAATCAGGATGCGGTTGAAACCTCGGAGCATGTGGGTCACCAGAACGGATCGGGTCATTGCCGGGCGAGTGTAGGACGCCCGCCCGCGCAGTGACAATGAAAAAGGACGGCAAGTTGCCGTCCTTTTTCTCGGGCCGGAACGCACATGCCGTCCCGACCTTCAACGCCACGCGTGCGGCTTTCGCCGACACGCGTTCCGGAAAACCGGATCAGAGGCTGTAGTACATCTCGAACTCGACCGGGTGGGTCGTCATGCGGGTGCGGTTGACTTCGCCCATCTTCAGTTCGATGTAGGCAGCGATGAAGTCTTCCGAGAACACGCCACCCTTGGTCAGGAAGGCGTGGTCGGCTTCCAGCGCGGCCAGTGCTTCGTCGAGGCTGGCGCAGACGGTCGGGATGAGCTTGTCCTCTTCCGGCGGCAGGTCGTACAGGTTCTTGTCAGCCGGGTCGCCCGGGTGGATCTTGTTCTGCACGCCGTCCAGACCCGCCATCATCAGCGCGGCGAAGCACAGGTAGGGGTTGGCCAGCGGATCCGGGAAGCGGGTTTCGATGCGACGGGCCTTGTCGCTGGCCACGTGCGGAATGCGGATCGAAGCCGAACGGTTACGCGCCGAGTAGGCCAGCTTGACCGGTGCTTCGTAGTGCGGAACCAGACGCTTGTACGAGTTGGTACCCGGGTTGGTGATCGCGTTCAGCGCCTTGGCGTGCTTGATGATGCCGCCGATGTAGTACAGCGCGAACTCGGACAGGCCGGCGTAGCCGTTGCCCGCGAACAGGTTCTTGCCGTCCTTCCAGATCGACTGGTGAACGTGCATGCCAGAGCCGTTGTCACCGACGATGGGCTTGGGCATGAAGGTCGCGGTCTTGCCGTAGCTGTGGGCGACGTTGTGCACGATGTACTTCAGCGTCTGCGTCCAGTCGGCGCGGCGGACCAGGGTGTTGAACTTGGTGCCGATCTCGTTCTGGCCGGCGGTCGCCACTTCGTGGTGATGCACTTCGACCGGGATGCCGACGGCTTCCAGTGCCAGCACCATGGCGGCACGGATGTCGTTGTGCGAATCGACCGGCGGAACCGGGAAGTAGCCGCCCTTCACTGCCGGACGGTGACCGGTGTTGCCGCTCTCGAACTTCTCGCCCGACGACCAGGCGGCCTCTTCCGAGAAGATCTGCACGCGGCAGCCCGACATGTCGATGTTCCACTCGACGCTGTCGAAGATGAAGAATTCGGGTTCCGGACCGAAGTAGGCGGTGTCGCCCAGGCCGGAGGACTTCAGGTAGGCCTCGGCGCGCTTGGCGATCGAGCGCGGGTCACGGTCGTAGCCCTTGCCGTCCGACGGTTCGACCACGTCGCAGCTGATGACCAGCGTGGTTTCGTCGAAGAACGGGTCGATGAAGGCGGTTTCCGGATCCGGCATCAGCAGCATGTCGGAAGCCTGGATGCCCTTCCAGCCGGCGATCGACGAACCATCAAACGCGTGACCTTCGGTGAACTTGTCTTCGCCGAACGCGCTGATGGGCACGCCGACGTGCTGTTCCTTGCCACGGGTGTCGGTGAAACGGAAGTCGACGAACTTGACTTCCTTTTCCTTGATGATGTCGAGAACCTGCTTCGCGGTGGTCATGAATCTCTCCTACGAGGTATGTATGTGCAACAGTCGGCTTGAAGGGTCACGACGAGCCGTCGCCGGTGTCCGACGACAGCTCCGGCGCAGCCATGGCGAACGACCCGATCGAGGGTACGCCCCGGCTGCGACTTTTCCTGCTGCGCGGCCTGAAGCAGAACCCGTGCCACGCGATCATTTCAACCTTGTGATTGTGCCACATGCGGGCTTGCGGCCGGTGACATGCACAAAACAGGCGCAGCAATGCACCAACATAGGGATATCGACAAACACAATGCACCACTTCGGTGCCTTTCTGTCCGCAGGAATGGCGCGCTATATACTTCCGTCCATTCAATAGATGGGCGTACGCCATGGCAACACTCGGACAAATCCTCGGACTCGCGCGCGAGCGCGCGCAACAGCTGCAACTGCCCTATGCCGGCGCGGTCACACCGACCGAAGCACACGAACTGTTGAAACTGGCCCCCGGCGCCCGCATCGTTGACGTGCGCACGTCGGCCGAATGGCAATGGGTCGGCGAGGTGCCGGATTCGGTGCAGATCGAATGGAATACGTCCAACGGTCAGCGCAACCCGGATTTCCTGACCCAGCTGAAGCACCAGGTCGATCCGGAGGCGCTGGTGATGTTCCTGTGCCGCAGTGGCGGACGTTCGCATGGCGCGGCCGCGGCCGCGGCCGAAGCCGGTTACAGCAACGCCTACAACATCCTCGAAGGCTTCGAGGGTGACGCCGACGCCAATGGCCACCGCAATACGGTTGGCGGCTGGCGCAAGGCCGGACTGCCCTGGCACCAGGGCTGAACGCAGTTCAAGGACACCGCATGCAAGTCGCCACCATCAGTTTCGACCGCTTCAACGCACTTGCCGACGAACAGGCGCAGGCGCGCATCCTTGCCGCGCGCGAAAAGCTGGGCAAGCGCGCGGTCATCCTCGGTCACCACTACCAGCGCGAGGACGTCTATCGCCACGCTGATCTGACCGGTGACTCGCTCAAGCTGTCGCGTCTGGCCAGCCAGACCGATGCCGAGTACATCGTGTTCTGCGGCGTGCACTTCATGGCCGAGGTGGCGGACATCATGTCCAAGCCGGAGCAGATCGCCATCCTGCCCGACCTCGCCGCCGGCTGTTCGATGGCCGACATGGCCAACCTCGCCAAGGTCGAGCGCTGCTGGCGCGAACTGCGTGGCCTGCTCGGCGACGACCCGGACAACACCTTCACGCCGGTCACCTACATCAACTCGGCGGCCGACCTGAAGGCCTTCTGCGGCGAGCACGGCGGCATCGTGTGCACCTCGTCGAACTGCGGCAGCATTCTCGAATGGTCGCTGGCGCGGCGCGAGAAGGTGCTGTTCTTCCCCGACCAGCACCTCGGCCGCTGGACCGGCTACAACATGGGCATTCCGCTTGCGGACATGCTGGTGTGGGACCCCGATCTGGAGAACGGCGGCCTCACCGCCGAACAGGTGGCGAAGGCGAAGATCCTGCTGTGGAAGGGTCACTGTTCGGTGCACCAGATGTTCCAGCCCTCGCACATCCTGCGCTGGCGCAACCAGAATCCGGACGGCATCGTCATCTCCCACCCGGAAAGCGCTTTCGAGGTGTGCCGCCAGTCGGACTTCGTCGGCTCGACCGAATACATCCTGAAGACGGTGAAGGCCGGCGCGCCCGGCACCAAGTGGCTGGTGGGCACCGAACTGAATCTGGTGAATCGCCTCGCCGACGAAGTGAAGCACGAGGGCAAGACGGTGCAGTTCATGGCGCCCACCGTCTGCATGTGCTCGACCATGCAGCGCATCGACCCACAGCATCTGGCGTGGACGCTCGAAAATCTGGTCGAGGGCAATGTCGTGAATCGCATCAGCGTGCCCGCGCACGAGGCCGTGCCCGCCAAGCTCGCGATGGACCGCATGCTGGCTGCTTCGCCATAAGGTCTTCCGCTTCATGGACTGGATGCAGGCCTGGGAACTTGCCAGCTATGTCGTGACGACACTGGGCCTGCCGCTTGCCGTCATCACCTTCATCTATCAGCAGCGGCGCGAGCGCGACAACGAGGACGAAGAGGCGTACCAGATGCTGTCGGACGCCTACATCGACTTCCTGAAGATCGTGCTCGCCAACCCCGACCTGCCGCTGCGCGAGAACCATGCGCCGGAACAGCTCAGCGACGAGCAGCGCCGGCGCATGCAGACCATCCACCAGATGCTCATTTCGCTGTTCGAGCGCGCCTATCTGGTCGCCTGGACCGACGAACCCGACGGGCTGGCGGCGCGGCGCTGGGCCTCGTGGGACGACTACATGCGCGAATGGCTGGCGCGCGACGCCTTCCATGCCGAACTGCTGATGCTGCTGCGCGGCGAGGACCCGGCATTCTGCCGCCACATGTTGAAGCTGGCCGACGAAGTGCGCGGCCACCCGCTCACCTCATGACCGAACTGCGCATCTGCACCTGGAACATCCACAAGGGGTTTTCGCAGTTCAATCGCCGCATGGTGATCCACGAACTGCGCGAACGCCTGCACGCATTCGGCGCCGATCTGGTGTTCCTGCAGGAGGTGCAGGGTCAGCACCACGGTCACGCCGAGCGCCACGCCGACTGGCCGACCGAGCCGCAGTACGAATTCCTCGCCGACCAGATGTGGCCGGCCACCGCCTACGGCCGCAATGCGGTCTATGACCACGGCCACCACGGCAACGCCATCCTGTCGCGACACCCGATCTCGCAGAGCGGCAACGTCGACGTGTCGGCGCATCGTTTCGAGCAGCGTGGCCTGCTGCACTGCGTGATCGAACCGGACGGCGCCCACCGCGTGCACGCGCTGTGCGTGCACCTCGGCCTGACCGCGCGCGGGCGACGCCAGCAGTACGCGATGCTGGCCGAGCACATCCGCCGCACCATCCCGGCGGAGGACGGCCTCATCGTCGCTGGCGACTTCAACGACTGGTACAACCGGGCCGAAGAGCAATGGTCGCGCGCACTCGGTCTGCACGAGGCGCACAGCGTCATGCACGGCCGCCCCGCGCGCAGCTTTCCCGCCGCCTTTCCGCTGCTGCGGCTGGACCGCATCTACGTGCGCGGCGTCGACGTACGCGAGGTGAAGCTGCACTCCGGGCCGCCCTGGTCGCGCGTGTCGGATCACGCCGCGCTGACCGCACGTTTGGTCCTGCCGACGCGATGACCCGTCTGCTGCCCGGCAACGACATCCAGCTGCTGGTGTGCGGCATGCAGTACTTCCCGGCGCTGGAAGAAGCGATCGACCGCGCGCACAGCGAAATCTTCCTCGAAACCTATATCTTCGACGACGACGACACCGGGCGCCGCATCGCCGCCGCACTGGCGCGCGCAGCGCAACGTGGCGTGCGGGTTCGCGTGCTGGTCGATGGATTCGGCGCGCGCGACTTCGAGGTCACGCACCAGAGCGCACTCGAAGCCGCCGGCGTGCATGTGCTGATGTTCCGCCCGGAAGTCGGCCGCATGAGTTTCCGCCGCAACCGTCTGCGCCGCATGCACCGCAAGATGGTGGTGGTCGACGCACAGACCGGTTTCGTTGGCGGCATCAACATCATCGACGACATGCACACGCCCGGCCACACGCCGCCACGCTTCGACTACGCGGTACGCGTGCGCGGGCCGCTGGTGGCGCGCATGCACCTCGAATGCCAGAAGCTGTGGGAGCGCGTCGCCTGGGCGACGTTGCAGTTCCGGCCGCGCCTGCCGCGCACCAGCCGCTACGCCAACCGTCACACCGGGAAGATGCGTGCAGCGCTGCTGGTGCGCGACAACCTGCGCCACCGGCATGACATCGAGAACGCCTACCTGCAGGCGATAGACGGCGCCTTCGAGGAGGTGCTGATCGCCAATGCCTACTTCCTGCCCGGCCGGCGCTTCCGGCAGGCGCTGATCGCCGCCGCCGCGCGCGGCGTCAAGGTGACGCTCATCCTGCAGGGGCGCGTCGAGTACGCGCTGCTTCATTACGCCTCGCAGGCGCTGTACGGCTCGCTGCTGTCGCAGGGCATACGCATCTTCGAATACCGGCGCAGCTTCCTGCACGCCAAGGCGGCGGTGATCGACCAGCACTGGGCCACCGTCGGCTCCAGCAACATCGACCCCTTCAGCCTGATGCTGGCGCGCGAAGCCAATATCGTCGTGCACGACATCGGCTTCGCCAACGAACTGCGCCAGAGCCTGCGCGCCGCCGCCCGCCACGGCGGACGCGAGTTGCGGCACCGCCAGTGGAAGACCCGCCCACTGCACGAACGGCTGCTGCGCTGGATCGCCTACGGCATGGTGCGGCTGATGATCGGCCTGGCCGGCGAACGGGTGAGCCGGCATATGCTGCGCAAGAAATAGCGCGCTTTCAGCGTGATTTCAGCTTCCTTCCCTACACTGGGGGCATGAACCTGAAACGCATCGCACTTTTCGTTTTGCTGCCCGCCGTGCTCGTCGTATCCGCCGCCGGTGTCGTGCTGCTGCACGCGCCCGACACGCTGGCCGGCGACGACCAACAGCAGGCACGCGCACTGAGCCAGCGCGGCGACATCCTGCCGCTGGAGAAGATCGCCGAACGCGCGCGCGCAGAAAAGCCGGGCAAGCTGATCGACATCGAACTCGAACAGAAGAAAGGCATCTGGGTGTATGAAGCCGAGATACTCGACGACGCCGGCCGCGTGTGGGAACTGAAGCTGGATGCACGCACCGGCGCACTGCTGAAGATGGAGCAGGACGACTGACATGCGCCTGTTGCTGGCCGAAGACGACGAAACACTGGTTGCCGGACTGAAGCCGCTGCTCGAACGCGCCGGCTACGCGGTCGACGTCGCGACCGACGGCGTGTTCGCGCAGCTGTCGGCGGAAGCCATCGACTACGACCTCGTGATACTCGATCTCGGTCTGCCGCGGCGCAACGGCGTCGACGTGCTGCGCCAGTGGCGCGACGCGCGGCGCGCGATGCCGGTGGTGGTGCTGACCGCGCGCGACACCTGGCAGGAAAAGGTCGAGGTGCTCAACGCCGGCGCCGACGACTACGTCTGCAAGCCCTTCCACAGCGAGGAACTGCTGGCGCGCATCGCCGCCGTGCTGAAGCGCAGTGCGGCACGCCGCGCGCCGGGCCCGCTGGCACGCGGCCCCTTGAGGCTCGACGAAGCGACGCAGAGCGCGGCACTCGATGGCGGCGCCCCGATAGAACTGAGCAGCATCGAATTCCGCCTGCTGCGCTGCTTCATGCTGCACGCCGGCCAGGTGCTTTCGCAGCAGCGCCTGAACGAACACCTGTATGACCACGCCACCGATCACGACAGCAATGTCATCGAAGCCCACATCACGCGCTTGCGCCGCAAGATAGGGCGCGACTGGATACAGACGCGGCGCGGTCAGGGCTACGTGTTCGACGCCCCGGAGGCGCCGTGAAGTACGCGCTGCGCACCCGTCTTGCCGCCGGCCTGGCGATCAGCTTCGTACTGCTGGCCGGCCTGCAGTGGCTGCTCGCCGGCATCGCCATCGAACGCCTGCTCAAGGCGCAACTGGCCCAGCGACTGGAGCGCGACGCCGAGAACCTGCTGGCGGCGCTCGACGGCGACGCCGGCGCACCGCTGCTGCTCGACGACGCGCGCGTGGGCGGCGAATACCGTCAGCCCTTCTCCGGCCATTACTTCCGCATCGTGATCGACGGCGGTGACGACATTTCGTCGCGCTCGCTGTGGGACGGCACGCTGGCCCTGCCATCCGCCGGCAGCGAGCGCATCGCGCAGAGCGAGGCTGCCGGCCCGCAGGGACAGTCGCTGTGGCTGCTGTCGGCGCGCTACGAAAAGCGCGGCCAGTCGGTGCGCATACTGGTTGCCGAAGACCTGTCGGCGCTGCGTGCCGGGCTGCGCGAGTGGCATCTGCTGTATGGCGTGCTGACGCTGACCGTGGTCGCGCTCGTGCTGGCCGTACAGCAGTGGGTGGTGCGCCGTTCGCTGGCGCCGCTCGATACGCTGCGCGCGCAGATGCAGGCGCTCGAACGCGGCGAACGCGAGCGGCTCGACGTCGCGCTGCCGGACGAGATCGCGCCGCTGGTCGATCAGTTCAACGCGCTGCTCGGCATGCTGCTGCGCCGCTCGCAGCGCTCGCGCGACGCGCTCGGCAACCTGGCGCACGCTCTGAAGACGCGGCTGGCGGTGCTGCTGCAGGTGGCCGAATCGCCGGCGATGGCGGCCCACCCCGAACTGCAGCAGCGCATGACCGACAGTACCGAACTGATGCGCCGCGCCATCGAGCGCGAACTGCGCCGCGCGCGACTGATGGGCGGCACCCATCCGGCGCGGCGCAGCGACCTGCGCGACGCAGCCGAGCGGCTGGCGGCCACGCTGGCCATCCTGCACGGCGAACGCTCGCCGGACATCGCGCTCGACATCGCTGCCGACGTCACGCTGGCAATGGACGCGGAAGACCTGATGGAGCTGCTCGGCAACCTGATGGACAACGCCTGCGCCTGGTGCCGCCGCCGCGTGCGGCTGTCGGTCGAACGTGGCGCGGACCTCAAGCTGCTGATCGAGGACGACGGCCCGGGCTGCGCGCCCGAACAACTCGAATCACTCAGCGCGCGCGGCTTCCGCGCGGACGAGACGAAACCGGGCCACGGCCTCGGCCTGTCCATCGTGCGCGACCTGGTCGACAGCTATGGCGGCGCACTCGAATTCGGACCGTCACCGGTCCTCGGCGGACTGCGCGTCACCGTGCATCTGCCGTCACGCATGGCGCTCGACGCGCCCTCACCCGAAGGAGTACGGCCATGAAGAACGTCCTGATCGCCACCACGCTGCTCGCTGCCCTGCTCGCACCGCCTGCCTTCGCCGACGACGACGATCTGCCGAAGATGCGCGCCATCGCCGAGGCGATGAAGCTCATCTCGCTGGAAGATGCGACCGCCAAGGCGCTCGCCGCCAAGCCGGGCACGGTGATCGAAGCCGACCTCGAACGCCGCTTCATGAGCGACGACTACGATTACGAGTTCGAACTGATCGACACCGCGGGCAAGGAGTGGGACGTGCATATCAACGCGCGCGACGGCTCGGTACGCTCGATGCGACGCGACTGGTTCGACTGAGCGCCGGCGGCAAGGGACGGCTGCGCTGACGCACTGCACGCAGACCGCAGCCGCGCACGGGCGCACAATATCGTCTTTCAACGCAGGCTCCGAAAGACGATGAATACGCCCACCTCCGACACCCTCACCCACTGGATCGACGGCCAGCGCAGCGCGCTGGACAGCACCCGCAGCGCCGACGTGTTCGATCCGGCGCACGGACAGGTGGCCAGGCAGGTGCTGCTGGCGTCCGATGCGGACGTGAGCCGCGCGGTCGCCAGTGCCGCTGCCGCGCAGCCGGCCTGGGGCGCGCTGGCGCCGCAGCGCCGGGCGCGCGTGCTGTTCCGGATGAAGGAACTGGTCGAGCGGCACAGCGCCGACATCGCGCGACTGATCACGCGCGAACACGGCAAGACCTTCCCGGACGCACAGGGCGAAGTGCAGCGCGGGCTGGAAGTGATCGAATTCGCCTGCGGCATTCCGCAGTTGCTCAAAGGTCAGTATTCCGACCACGTCGGCGGCGGCATCGCCAACTGGAGCCAGCGCATGCCGCTCGGAGTGGTCGCCGGCATCACGCCGTTCAACTTCCCCTTCATGGTCCCGATGTGGATGACGCCGGTCGCGCTGGCCTGCGGCAACAGCTTCATCCTGAAGCCGTCCGAACGCGACCCGTCGCCGTCGCTGCTGACTGCCGAACTGTTCCGCGACGCCGGCCTGCCGGACGGCGTATTCAACGTGCTGCAGGGCGACCGCGTCGCGGTCGATGCGCTGCTCGAACACCCGGACGTGCGCGCGGTGAGCTTCGTCGGCTCGACGCCGATCGCCCGTCACATCTACGAGACGGCGGCGAAGCACGGCAAGCGTGCGCAGGCGCTGGGCGGCGCGAAGAACCACATGGTGGTCATGCCGGACGCCGACCTCGACCAGGCGGCCGACGCGCTGATCGGCGCCGCCTACGGTTCGGCCGGCGAGCGCTGCATGGCGATTTCGGTCGCGGTGGCGGTCGGCGACATCGCCGACGCGCTGGTCGAGGCGGTGCGGATGCGCGCGCAGAAGCTGAACATCGGCGACGGCGAAGCCGACGGCACCGACATGGGTCCGGTGGTGACCGCCGCCCACCGCGAACGCATCGTGTCGCTGATCGACGCTGGCGTCGCCGAAGGTGCGCAGCTGGTGCTCGACGGCCGCCGCCACACGGTGGCCGGCCGCGAACAGGGTTTCTTCCTCGGCGCCACGCTGTTCGATCGCGTCACGCCGGCGATGCGCATCTGGAAGGAGGAAATCTTCGGCCCGGTGCTGTGCGTCGTGCGCGCGGCAAACCTCGCGGACGCGATCGCACTGGTGAACAGCCACGAGTACGGCAACGGCGTGTCGCTGTACACCCGCGACGGAGCCGCTGCGCGCGAATTCGGCCAGCGCATCGAAGCGGGCATGGTGGGCATCAACGTCCCGATCCCGGTGCCCATGGCCTGGCATTCCTTCGGCGGCTGGAAGCAGAGCCTGTTCGGTGACCTGCACGCCTACGGCGAAGAGGGGGTGCGCTTCTACACCCGCTACAAGAGCATCATGCAGCGCTGGCCGGACAGCGGTTCGAAGGGGCCGGAGTTCGTGATGCCGGTGAACTGAGCGGTCAGGCGGCGCCGCGCGCCAGCAGCGCGGTCGCCTCGTCCGCCGGCATCGGTTTGCCGAACAGATAGCCCTGACCGATGCGGCAGCCCTGCTCGCGCAGGAAGGCCAGCTGGTCTTCGGTTTCGACGCCCTCGGCGACGGCCTCGATGCGCAGGGAACCGGCCATCGCGAGTATGCAGGCGCAGATGGCGGCGTCATCGGCGTCGTGGCCGATGTCACGCACGAAGGACGCGTCTATCTTCAGCACGTCGATCGGAAAGCGCCTGAGGTAGGCGAGGCTGGAATAGCCGGTGCCGAAATCGTCGATGGCGACCGCGACGCCCAGCCGCTTGAGGTCGCCGAGAAGCTTCACCGTCTGGCCGATGTTGTGCATCAGCATCGATTCGGTCAGTTCCAGTTCGAGATTGCGCGGCGACAGGCCGCTGCGCTCGAGTTCGCGCGACACGGTACGCACGATGTCGCTGCCGACGAACTGCCGCGCCGACACATTGACCGCCACCCGCAGTTCCGGGTCGAAGCGTTCCGCCCACAGCTTGCCCTGCTCGCAGGCTCGGCGCAGCACCCACTGTCCGAGTGGCACGATGAGGCCCGTTTCCTCGGCCAGCGGTATGAAGTCGAGTGGCGATACCAGCCCGCGTTCCGGATGGCGCCAGCGCACCAGGGCCTCGAAGCCGATGACGCGGCGCCCGTTCAGCAGATCGACCTGCGGCTGGAAGTGCAGCTCGAACTGCTCCTGCGCCAGCGCGGTGTGCAGTTCGGCTTCCAAGCGCAGCACACCGGAGGCGGCGTTCTGGTCCGGCTCGTGAAAACGGATCGTGTTCCGCCCCGCCTGCTTGGCGCGGTACATCGCGGCGTCGGCATGGCGCAGCAGCGTCGCCACGTCGCGGCCGTCGCGCGGAAACACCGCCACACCCATGCTGGCGGTGCAGTGGATGTCGTGATTCCGTATCGACACCGGCGGCGCCAGCGCGCCCAGCATCTGTTCGCATACGGCCTGCGCGTCCTGCGCCTGGCGGATCTCCGGCAGCAGCACCACGAACTCGTCGCCGCCCAAGCGCGCTACCGTGTCGCTGGCGCGCACCCGCTGCGACAGGCGACGCGACAGCACGCGCAGCAGTTCGTCGCCGGCGTCGTGCCCCATGCTGTCGTTGACGATCTTGAAACGGTCGAGGTCGATGAACACGACCGCCATCATCGCGTCGGTGTCGATCGCGGCGTCGATCGCCTTCTGCAGCCGCTCGTTCAGCAGGATGCGGTTGGGCAGGCCGGTCAGCACGTCGAAGTGGGCGGCCTGACGCAGCTTGGCTTCGCTGCTGCGCTGCTGCGTCACGTCGCGGGCGATGCCGTCGAGGCGTATGCGCGCACCGTGCTCGTTGAACACCACGCGCGCCCGGTCGAGTATCCAGCGCACTTCGCCATCGGGCCGGACAACGCGGTACTCGGTGGTCAGGCTGCCGCTGGTGGTGGCCTCCTTCAGCGAGCGCAGCATGCGTGCGCGGTCGTCCGGATGCACCATGTCCAGCCAGTCGACCTCACCGTGGAGGAAGGCCTCAGCGCTCACGCCGTAGATGGCTTCGGCCGACGGGTTCAGATAGACCAGCTTCTGCGACGGCAGCTCGATCGACCAGATGATGTCTTCCAGCGTGGCCAGAATGCTGTGCAGCCGCAGTTCGCTCTCGCGCAGCTTCTGCCGTTCGGCACGCAGTGCGCGGGCGGTGGCCGACTTGGTCAGTTCGCGATCAACCACGGCGCCGAGGCGCAGCAGGTTCTGCTTGAGCAGGTAGTCCTGCGCGCCGGCGCGCATGGCATCGACGGCGACCGCCTCGCCGATGCCGCCCGACACCAGGATGAAGGGCAGATCGGGTTGCATGCGCCGGACCACGGTCAGCACGTCCAGACCGTCGCAGTCGGGCAGCACGTAGTCGGAAATCACGATGTCCCAGTGCAGCTCGCGCAGCGCCACTTCGAGCGCGGCCACGCTGTCTACGCGGCAGTGTTCGACGGCAAAGCCCGCGGCGCGAAGCTTGGCCAGCACCAGCAGTTCGTCGACCGGGTTGTCCTCGACGATGAGCGCGCGCAGCCGTCTCGCGACGACGCCTGCGTCGCGAGACGGTGGATACTCAACATCACGGCCATGCAAGGGGGGCATCGATGCCAGCCTTGGTTCGACAATGGTCCGTTAACGGCGGACAGTGTCCTTGCTTGAACCCTGACTGAACGACGCACGAGTGGGTGGGCTACACCGCCCTACTCGATCAGCAGCGTCGGCAACCAGTGCGACCTCGGGTCACCCGCGCTCAGGTCGGCGTCACGCAGCGGCCGCGTACGCCGTTCCGCCGGCACGCTGTCCGGTGTGATGAAGGGGTCCATATCGACGTCGTGCACCCGACCTTCGATGCGCTCGCCAACCACCTTCATACGATAGTACACACCGTTGAACGGATCGATGTGCAGCGAGGCCGGCGCGGTGCGCATGAACATCAGCGCGTATTCCAGCGGCACCAGATCGCCCGCGCTGACCACCTGCGGCTCACGTTCGACCGGAAAGCTGCACAGGCGCTGTGTCGGCCCGGTCAGACAGCGGAAGGGTCGCATCGCGAGGAAGTACTCTTCCAGCCGCGAGTCCAGCGTCACCTTGAAGGAGGAGCGGCCGTCGCCCAACGGTGCAAACACCACCTGACCGATCACTTCGCGCCCTCCGCTGGCATTGGTGAGCACGATGGATCTAACGCCGGACAAGGGATCGGCCTGCGCGGGCAGCGCACTCATCAGCGCGCACAGCACCGTCGCAATCACCGCTTTGCTCGATTTCATCTTTGCCTCTCGTCGTCAGGAGGTTTCAGTTCGGCTCACCCGTGGTGCCTCGCGGCCGGCCGGAAACTGCCACGAGTATGACCGGTCGACAGCCCAAGTCCTTACTTTGGCTCGCCGCCCATGAACAGACGTCACGCCCTCCAGGCGCTCGGCTGCCTGATGCTGCGACCGGCCGGCGCGCACGCCGGCAACGGAATCGCGCTGGACGCGCTGCGCTCGGGCGGCGCCCTGCTGCTGCGTCATGCGCTGACGGAGCCCGGCATAGGCGATCCGCCGGGCTTTCGCCTCGATGACTGCAGCACTCAGCGCAACCTGTCCGCAGGCGGCCGCGCGCAGGCTCGCGCGGCAGGCGAGGCGCTACGGGCGCGCGACGTGAAGATGGACGCGGTGTACAGCAGCGCCTGGTGCCGCTGCATCGATACCGCGAAGGAGATGTTTCCGGAACTGCAGGTGGAGGTGTTGCCGGCGCTGAATTCCTTCTTCGCGGGCCAGGGTGAACGCGAGCGGCAGACCGCGGCGCTGCGCCAGTGGATCGCGGCGCTCGACGACGGACTGCGGGTTGCGCTGGTGACGCATCAGGTGAACGTGCTGGCGCTGACCGGCGACAACCTCGCGATGGGCGAGGCCATCGTCGTGCAGCCGGACCGCCGCGGCGGCGTGCGTGCCGCCGGCCGGCTGGCGCTGTGAAGCGCGGGCGACGGATCAGTACTTTCCGGCCTTCACCGCGGCGAAGTGTTCGTCATAGCGGAACACGAAATCCTTGTCCTTCAGCGGAGCATGGCAGCCGCGACAGGTGTCGTACTTCGCGTCGCCGTTCAGCTCGCCATTGCCCTTGAACGCGGAATAGATCCAGTTGCCGTTGCGCTGCGCCTCCGGCACGGTGCCGCCCCAGCCGGCGTTCTTGCCCATGACGAATACGGCGGCCAGCTTGTCCTTCACCAGCTTGCCGTCGGCGCCCTTGACCGCCTTGCCGTCGGCATCGAGCTTGACTGACCAGTTCTCCATCACGAACACCGATCCGTCGGGAAAGCCCTTTTCGGCACTGCCCTTCTTCGCATCCGCGTTCATGTAGATGTCGCGTATCTGTTTGACGTCCTCGCGCTGTACCGCGGTCAGGAAAGCGGGCCAGGACTTGTAGTCGGTCGGCAGCGGCAACTGGCCGTCGTCGAGCCGGGCGACCGGCGTGCTGCCCATCTGGCTGCAGCCGGCGACCAGCGCCCCGAGAACGAGTGCGGACAGCAGATTCTTCTTCATCGGATAACTCCTCGCATGGCACGGGTGGTTGAACGGGTACCAGCGCTGCATCGCGTCTGCAGCGCTGGCACCCTGTGTGCCCTGTCTACGCGCGGGAGGCGTTTCCGGATGCAGTCGAGGTCGGAGAAATCTGCGCACGACGCCGACGCAGGCCTTCGACCGACAGCAGCAGCAGGCCGACGCCGATCAGCAGCATGCCGGTCAGTTCGTTCGCCAGCGGCCGTTCGCCCAGCTGCAGCGCCGCCGCCAGCACGCCGATCACCGGCGTCAGCAGCGACACCATGCTGGTGGTCCCGGCCGACAGCCGGCGCAGCGCGTACAGCCACAGCAGCCAGGCCAGTGCATTCGCCAGCACGATGTTGAAGCCGAGCGCGCCGATCAGCGACGGCGTCCAGTTCGCTTCCCGCGCCGGCCAGAACAGCGCGAAGGCGACCAGCGGCAAAGAACCGAACAGCATCTGCCAGGCCGTCATCGACAGCAGGTCGATGTCCGGTGCACGGATCTGCAGACGCTTGGCGACGATGACCGCCAGCGCCCACAGCGCGCCGGCACAGGTGGCCAGCGCCATGCTGGTCAGGTCGCCCCCCAGATGCGCCGGATCGAGGATGAACAGCAGGCCGGCCAGCGTGGCGACCGCCGACGGCCACTGCCAGCCGTGCAGCCGCTCGCCCAATAGCGGCCAGGCAAACACCATGACCCAGAAAGGCATGGTGTAGGTGAGCACCGCCGTCTTGCCGGCGCCGCCGCTGACCAGCGCGAGGATGATCAGTCCGGTGAAGCCGGTGGTCTGCAGCACGCCCATCGTCGCCACCCAGGGCAGGTGCTGTGGCCGGAACGGCCGGCGCAGCACCGCCATCAGCGCGAACAGGCTGAGCGCGCCGCCGAAGGTGCGCCAGGCGCCGAACTGGAAGGCGTCCATGTCGACCAGCGCGATCTTCATGACCACCCAGTTGTAGCCCCAGATCACCGCCAGCAGCAGCAGGGCGGCGACCGCGCGCAGCGACGGCGAGCGGGTATTCATGCCGGTGCTCCTCAGTTCCAGGTATGGGTCAGCGCGCGCCAATTGCCATCGGGCTGGCGGCGATAGACCACGGTGATGTGGCCGGAGAAGGTCTGCAGTTCGCCATCGGCGTTCTTCGCCTGCGCGCTCCAGCGGCCGCGCTGGGTGGCGAGCGCGTCGTCGCCGGCGACCGCATGCAGTTCGATGCGGTGGTTGTGGATGCCACTGGCGATGGCACCGGCAAACAGCGCCTGGATGGCCGCCGGGCCAATGGCCGCGTCGCCACCGGCGGGCAGCACGGCCGCTTCGGCGTCGTACAGCGCGGCGACGGCTGCGGCGTCGCCGCGGTTGAAGGCGGCGTCCCAGCGGGTGTTGATGTCGGCAATGGCGGTCTGGAGTGCGCTCTGGGTCATTTCAATATCCTTTCGGTGTGCAGGGTTGATACGGAGGCTAACTATTCGGGCAAATTTTTTTACGGGTCACGTGAATGCATCGAGCCCAGCATGCACGGCGCCCAGCATCGACTGCAGCAGCACGCGCTGGTTCTCGTCCAGCCCGGCCATCAGCGTGCGCACCCGCCGGTAGTAATCCGGCATCACGGTGTCGAGCACGCCCTGCCCCGCCGGGGTCAGTCGCACTGTGGTGCGCCGGCGGTCGGCGGTGTCGAACACGCGCTGCACCAGACCGTCGCGCTCCAGTCCATCGATCAGACCGGTCATCGTCGCCCGCGTCACGCCGGCCTTCTCCGCCAGCACCGACGGTGAGGATTCCAGCGTTTCCTCGCGGAACAGCAGGATGAGCACCCACCACCGCCCCTGCAGCAGACCGTGCCGCGCCAGGAAGGCATCGAGGGCCTGCGACAGCTCGGTCGCCGTACGCAGCAGCGTCAGAAAGCCGGTGACGGCGCTGACATCGGCGTCCGGATAGCGCTGCGCAAAGCGACGCAGGATGTCGGGGGTCGGAAGATCGCGTACCTGGAGCATGTACGGAACAATATCATAAGGAACCTAACTATAGCAACAAGTATGAGGCGGGTTGCTCAAGGGCAATGACAGGGCGAGACAAAAGAGTTCACTTCGCGGCAGCATTTCCGAGATAATTAACAAGAATCATTCTCGTACGCATTAAAACAAATAGCCATGACTGCCCCAATCCTGCCGCTGCGCCTTCCGCTTCATCTTCTCGCGGCCTCGATCGCCGCGCTGCTCGCCCCGCTCGCCTCTGCCGAAGACGCGGTCGCAACCCTGCCTGCCGTCCGCGTCGACGCCGCTGGCGACATCGGCTTCACGGCGCGCAAGGCAAGCAGCAGCACCTTGAAGTCCGATCTGCCGCTGAACGAGACCGCACAGTCGGTCACCGTCGTGACCCGCGAACAGATGAATGCGCGCGGCGTGCAGTCGCTGACCGACGCGTTGCAGGGCGTGGCCGGCGTGGTGTCCGGCTACTACGGTCGCCGTGGCTGGGACGACTTCATCATCCGCGGCCAGCGCGCGACCGAATCGGTCTACGTCGATGGCCTCAGGGTAGAGATGGACGCGCGGGTCGCGCAGGAAACCTTTGGCGCCGAGCGCATCGAGGTGCTGAAGGGCCCGGCCTCGGTGAACTTCGGTCTGGTGCAGCCGGGCGGCATGGTCAATATGGTCAGCAAGCGCCCGCGGGCGGAGGCGTTCACCGAGGTCGCCCTCACCGGCGGCAGCGACAACTTCCGCCAGTTCACCTTCGACTTCGGGCGTCCGCTGTCCGACACCGGCCGCAGCGCAGTGCGCATCAACGGCCTGATGCTCAACAGCGACGACCCGACCGACTTCGTCTATTACAAGAACCGCTGGATCGCGCCGTCGATGTCGCTCGACCTCGGCACGCGCACCGACTTCACGATACTGACCAGCTTCCAGACGCGCGAGTACGTCCGGCAACAGGGGCTGCCGGTGCGCGGCTCTGTACTCCCGAACCCGAACGGCCGCGTGGACCGCAGCCTGTTCATCGGCGAACCCGGCTTCGGGCCCTACGAAGCCAGCCAGGCGCGCATCGGCTACGCGCTGGAGCATCGCTTCGACAGTGGCTGGACACTGCGGCAGAACTTCCGCTGGCAGGACTACGACATGGACGGGCGCCTGGTCGCCGTCGCCGGTTCGGGTCTGCAGGCGAACAACCGCCTGCTGAACCGTCAGGGCACGCTGCAGGATTTCCGCGGCCACGGCTACGGCCTCGACACGCACCTGACACGCGCCTTCGACATCGGCACGATGCGGCATACGGTGCTCGCTGGCGTGGACACCAACCACCACGCCAAACGCGAAACGACGACCCGGTGCACCGTCGCCGCGCTGAACGTCTACACCCCGGTCTATGGCGCGACAGTCAATTGCGGCAGCACGCCGCTGACCGATCTCGACGAAACCATCCGCTACACCGGCGTCTACCTGCGCGACCAGGTACGTCTGACCGACAGGCTGAATGCGTCGGTCACGCTGCGCCGCGACTGGGCCTCGGTCGATTCGACCAATGTGCTCACCGGTACCTCGATCACCGACGAGAACTACGCAACCACCACCGGCAGCGCCGGCCTGATCTACGAAGTGATCGACGGCGTGTCGCCGTACGTGAGCTACGCCGAATCCTTTCTGCCGCAGGGCGGATATTCGGTGAGCGGACAGGCGGTGAAGCCCGAGAGCGGCAAACAGACCGAAGTCGGCGTCAAGTTCAGCTTCGCGCAAGGGCGCATCCAGGCGACCGTCGCCCACTTCGACCTCGAACGGCAGGACGTGCGCGCGAGCGACGCCTCAAACCCCGGCTTCTACATCCTGATCGGCGAGCAGCGCACGCGCGGCTACGAACTGGAACTGCTGGCCGACCTGCGCAATGGCTGGAACCTGTCGGCCGCCTACGCCAACACCGATGGCGAAGTGGTGCGTGACGTCAATACGGCCAATATCGGCAAGCCGCTGGACAACGTGCCGCGCCACAGCGCCTCGCTGTGGGCGCAGTACCGCGTGCGCAGCGGCGCACTGACCGGTCTCGGCCTCGGTGCCGGGCTGCGCTACGAGAGCGAGAAACAGGGCTACAGCTTCGCCTACACGATTCCCGACTACACCGTGTTCGACGCCAGCGTGAGCTATATCGGCCAAGGTTACCGGCTGAGCCTGATCGCGAAGAACCTGTTCGACCGCGACTACTTCGCCGGCGGCCTCAACAACAACGTCATTCCGCTCGGCGACCCGCGCCGCGTGCTGGCGTCGGTCACGCTGGACTTCTGAGTGTGGCTTCGCAACGCACGCTCACCCTGCTGTTCACGGTGCACTCGTGGGCCGGCATTGTCACCGGCCTGCTGCTGTTCGTGATCTGCACATCGGGCGCGCTGGCGGTGTTCAAGCACGAGATCGACCTGTGGGGCAATCCGTCGCTGCGCCATCTCGAACATGCGCAATCGCCGGTCGGGCCACAGGCCGTTCTGGCGGCCGTGCAGAGCGCGCTGCCCGGCAGCAAGGTAGAGAACATCGTGCTGCCGACCGACACCAGTCCGGCCTACTTCGCGCAGGTGCGGCATGAGAACGGTCTGCGCAGCAAGATCGCCGTCGACGCCGGCCACGCGACCGTCATCGGCCCGGTGGACAGCGAACTGGGGCAATTCGTGCGCATGATGCACGTGTTCCTGTTCTTCGCGCCGCGCTGGATCGTCGGCTTTCTCGGTGCCGTCATGCTGGTGCTGGCACTGACCGGCATCGTGATTCACCGTAAGATCATGCGCGAACTGTTCACGGTGCGCTGGCGCCGCAGCAGCCGGCTGGCCGCGTCCGACCTGCACAAGGCGTCCGCCATCTGGGGCCTCGCCTTCCATCTGCTCATCGCCTTCACCGGATGCTGGCTCGGCCTCGCACCGGTGTTCGAACAGAGCTGGCGTTACCTCAGCGGCGGCGCCGACCCCGCGGTCGCGCTGCCGAAGGACGCGCGCAAACAACCCCTGCAGTCGCTGGACGCACTGCTGCTTCAGGCGCGTCGCGACCTGCCCGGACTGGAGCCGGAAACGATCTCGCTGCGCAACGCTCAGCGCGCCGATGCCGTCGTCACCATCTCCGGCGACCTGCCGCAGCAACTGATCAGCAGCGCCCGCGTCAGCTACGCCGGCGCGGACGGCCGCACGCTCGACCTGCGCGACCCGCGCCAACGCGGATTCTGGAGCCGCTTCGACGGCTGGATGGAGCCGCTGCACTTCGGCGATTTCGGCGGCCTCATGCTCAAGGCGCTGTATTGCGTGCTCGGTCTCAGCGCTGCCGGCCTGGCCATCAGCGGTACCGTGATCTGGGCCGACCGACGCCGCCAGCAGCACCGCTCGGGCGACGCCGCCCACAGTTCGGCCATGGCTGGAGAACGCCTTGTTTAACCGCATCATGGCGGCACTGCTGACCGCCGCACCGACTGCGCTGCTGCTCTGTGCCGCGACCAGCCTGTGGCTCGGCCGCCGTCTCGAACTGCTGCCAGGCAATCAGGGCCTGGGCCCATGGCTGTTCATCCTGTTCTGGCTGCTGCTGACGACGCTGACTGCGCGGGCCACACAGCCCGTTGCGGTCTGGCGGCGCGGCCTGTACGGCAACGCCGTCGGCAGCGCGACGGTCGCACTGAGCGGCCTGCTGCAGCATGCGCCGCAGGCCGGCGCCATGGCCGCCGTCTGTGCCGCAACGGCACTGGCCTGCTCCGCTGGCGCAATGCTGCTGCCCCGCGCGGGTACTGCATCCGCGCGGGCACCCGCCAGAGCGCGCCGCACCACCCTGCTGCGTCGCTGCATGAACGGCCTGCCCTGGTGGGTGCTCGCAGCCTGTTTCGTCGAAAGCTTCCACATTGCCCAGACCGGCGGTGACGGCCGCGGTGCCGGCCACACCGGCATGCTCCTCGCCTTCTTCGTGCTGCTGCCGGCGCTGTCCCTGGTCAGCTGGTTCCGCGGCCCGGCCCGGATCGCATGGCTGATCGGCAGCGCCCTGCTCGGCTGGCTCGCCCTCGCCGCCGATCGCCCGGTGCTGGCCGCGCTGGCGCTGACCGCGCTGCTGTGCGCGCGCCCCTTGGGCGGACGGGCGCTGCCCGCGACAGGCGCGGCCACATGATCGCCGGCCTGACCGAATGCGGACTCGCGCTGACTGGTGCTGTGCCGGTCGCCGCGCTGTTCGCCGCCGGCAACGCACGCGCCGTCGCCGATGCTGCGCCGCCGCGCTGGCTGATCGAGCACGGTCGGCAACTGGCGCTGGCGAGCGCACTGGCGCAACTGCTGCTGGCGATTGCGACCAGTGGCCCGATGGCCGGCAGCGTGCTGGTGCTGACCGCCTGGATGGTCGGCGGCAGCCTGTTCGTCCCGATGGTGAATGCGTGGCCTGCGCTCACGCTGAGGTCCTCGGCAGCACTGGCCGCTGCCGGCGCGTTGATGGCGCTGACGGGTGCGCTCGCCTGAGGCGGCGCTGTTCGGCCCCGCGCGCTTCGGCTAGCATGAAGATCGAGTGCCGCATGCCAGTCGGGCATGCGAGCGCGACGCCCGATAACCGAAGCGATGCCCACGCCATGGACCTGACCGAAGCCATTGCCGCCGCCGCCGGCCTCGCCTGGGCCAGCGGCCTGCGGCTGTACGCCGTCATCTTTCTCGCCGGTCTGGCGGGGCGGATGGAATGGGTCGAACTGCCCGGCGAGCTGGACGTGCTGGAACACCCGCTGGTGCTGGCCGCCGCCGGTTTCATGCTGTGCGTCGAGTTCTTCGCCGACAAGGTGCCGGCGCTGGACAGCCTGTGGGACGGTCTGCACACCTTCATTCGCATTCCGGCCGGTGCGCTGCTTGCCGCCTGGGCACTGGCCGATCAGAGCACGCCGGTGGTGCTGGCCGGCGCGCTGCTCGGCGGCACGCTGACCGGCGCCACTCACCTGACCAAGGCCGGCAGCCGGGTGGCGATCAACGCCTCGCCCGAGCCCGTCAGCAACGTACTCGCCTCGACCAGCGAGGACGGCCTCGCGGTCGGCGGACTGTGGCTGGCCTTCGCCTACCCGGTGTTCTTCCTGGTGCTGCTCGCCTTCTTCGTTCTGCTCATGCTGTGGCTGCTGCCGCGCGTGTGGCGCTTCCTGACCGGATTGCTGTCCTGGGTGGCGGGCAAGCAGGCGCCCGGTTGACCTGCATCAGCCCGTCATGACCCGGCCGGCGCTTCAATGACGAAAACACGTCGAAAGGGAGGGAATCATGAAAGCGCTGTCCGATCTGCTGTCGACCGACTACGGGCTGATGAGCCTGGTGGTGATCGCCATCGTCATCTTCATGAGCATCTGGTTCGGCCGCTTCTTCAAGCGGCACATGGACGAGGATGCGGCCGCGGCGGCCAAGGCCGAACAATCCGGCCGACCGGCGCCGTGAGCGCGCCCGCGTTCAGCGGGTAAGCACCTTCCACACGAGGCCGACGCCGGCCACCAGCAGGTCGGCCACGTCCAGGCCGCCGGCATCGCGAGCGCCTTCGATCTGGCGCTGCCGGTCGGCGCGGGCGCGTGTGCGCTCGCTCTCGACAATGGCGTCGGCCATCGACACCGGGTCGCGCGTGGTGCGCTTCACTTCCGCCTGGTGGTAGCCCTTCAGCGCGTTCTCGACGGCGTCCGGATCGAGCAGCGAAAAGGCCGAGCGGCAGTGCGGGCAGGCGTGGTCCTTGCGGATGTCGACCGGCGCCCCGCAGCCGGTGCAATAGATGGCGCCGACCCGCTTCGCCAGGTCGGCGATTTCGGCCGTCGTCATCTGCCGCACGAAGCCCTTCTCGACCATGAAGGACGAAAAGCTGCTGTAGCGGCCGTGCTTCTCCGGGCAGCGGTAGGTCATGTAACGCCCGCTGCGCACCAGATCGTAGCCCTTGTCGAGCTTGCGGCTGCAGCGCGGGCAGGCCATCACGTTGGCGACCGGATGCTGCATTTCGTCGCGGTGCGCGTGCAGTTGCTTGAACAGTTCGTTGACCGAGCCCGGCGACAGCTGCAGGTTCTCGAAAGTGTCGAACCAGATACCCTGGCAGTGCCAGCAGATGTCGAGTTCCATGTCCTCGCCGCCGTGATTCTTGAAGCGGTGCACCTTCATCGGCACGCGGCAGGACGGACAGTGCGGCGCTGAATTCTGCATGATGGTCGGTATGACGTCGGATCGCGATCTATCGGCGCGGGCAATGCCCGCCTGGTCTTGTCAGCGGCATGCGGGCACGCAAGGTTGAGGGCGATCAGCGCGCCGAGCGTGTCACCTTGACGCCTTCCGGCGCGCTGCGGTGAAAGGTGACCGGTACCGGCTGCGCCTTCAGCACGTTCTTGCGGATGCGGCCGACCACGTGCATTTCGCATTTCTTGCAGTCGAAACGCAGCGTGAGCTTGTCGTTGCCGTTCATCAGCGTCATCGGCTCGGCCTTCACCATGCCGCGCAGGTCGTACTCCTTCAGTTCCTTCGGGCACAGGTTGTGGCTGAAGCGCAGGCAGTGCTTGGTGATCATCAGCGACACCTCGCCCAGTTCCTGGTTCGCCTCGTAGGCGTCGGCGATCAGTTCCACGCCATGCTTGCGGTAGAAGGCGCGCGCCTTCTCGTTGTACACATTGGCCAGATAGGACAGTTCGGTGTCGGTGAAACGCACCGGCGGTTCGACCGGCACGCCGGGCTGTGGTCGCTGATGAGCGGCGATGCGCTTCGTCTCCAGCAGCGCCACCGCGTCGCGGCGCAGGCCGTTCAGGGCCGACGCCGGCAGGAAGCGCGCCTCCGGCAGATCGATCGCGATGTCGCCCGCTTCGAACAGCGTGTTGCCCAGCTTGCCCAGGCTGTCGCGGATGCCGGACAGCGCCCGTTCGGCGTCACGCGCCGGCTGCTTGTCGTGCACCAGCTCGACCCGGGCGCTGACGCCGTCCTCGTCGGTCATCGTCAGTGCGAAGCCGTCCGCGGTTTCCTCGAAGCGCAGGTCGGCGCGGATGCGGCGGTCGGCCGACTTCTTCTCCAGCGCGCGTTCGAAAGCCTGGTCGCGGTTGCGGTACAGCGTCATGCCCGGCTTCAGATCGTCAGGCATCGCGTTCGGGTAGAGCTTGCGGCCCTGCGCGACGTTGATGCGCAGGCCCATCAGTTCGCGGTGGCTGTCGTAGTAGCTCAGGCCGTCGCCGTTGTGGATGTCGACCTCGGCCTCGACCTCGATGTGGTCAGCCGCCACCTTGCTGATCGTCGCCGCTTCCTCGCCGACGAAGCTCGGCGACTCGAAGGCCTCGATGCCGTGCTGGCGGCCGTTGGCGAAGTAATCAGTCGAGCCGCGGTTGAAGGTCTTTTCCGGCTGCGGCTCGAAGGTGTAGGTGCAGCGGCCGCTGGAGGCGCGGCGGTAGCCCGGCAGATCGGCCAGCAGTCCGTTCAGCAGCGTGCTGTAGTGGGCGGTGATGTTCTTCACGTAGCCGAGGTCCTTCAGCCGGCCCTCGATCTTGAACGAGGACACGCCGGCATCGATCAGCGCACGCATATTGGCCGACTGGTCGTTGTCCTTCATCGACAGCAGATGCTTGTCGTGCGCCACCACCCGGCCCTGGGCATCGGTCAGCGTGTACGGCAGACGACAGGCCTGCGAGCATTCGCCGCGGTTGGCGCTGCGGCCGGTATGCGCGTGGCTGATGAAGCACTGGCCGCTGAAGGCGACGCACAGCGCGCCGTGCACGAAGTATTCGAGCGTACAGGAGGTGTTCGCCGCCACCTTGCGCACGTCCTCCAGCGTCATTTCGCGTGCCAACACGATCTGCGTGAAGCCGACGTCCTGCAGGAAGCGCGCCTTGGCCGCGTCGCGGATGTCGGTCTGCGTGCTGGCGTGTAGCTGTATCGGCGGCAGATCCATTTCAAGCAACGCCATGTCCTGCACGATGAGCGCGTCCACGCCGGCGTCGTACAGCTGCCAGATGGCGCGGCGGGCCGGTTCCAGCTCGTCGTCGCGCAATATCGTGTTGAAGGCCGTCAGCACGCGCGCGTGGTAGCGGTGCGCGTGCGTGCACAGGCGGGCGATGTCGGCGATGTCGTTGTCGGCGCCCTTGCGCGCACCGAAGGACGGGCCGCCGATGTAGACGGCGTCGGCGCCATGGTTGATCGCCTCGATGCCGAAATCGGCGTTCTTGGCGGGCGCGAGCAGTTCGAGTGTGCGACGGTCGGCGTTCATGATGCAGGGCCTGCGGGAAAGGCGGGATTATCCCCGATCCTGCGCCTCAGGCCATCGCCACGCGATCACGGCCGTCGCCCTTGGCCGCGTACAACGCGCGGTCGGCACGGTCGACCAGCCGCACCGGCGTATCGTCGTCGGCGAAGGCGGTGACGCCGACACTGACCGTCGCCGTCACTGCCGCGCTACCGATCGGCAGCGGGCTGGCGCCGATCAGCGCACGCAGGGTTTCCGCCCGCTGGCGCGCGTCGTCGGCTGCGCAGTCCTTCAGCACCACCAGGAATTCCTCGCCGCCCCAGCGGCAGGCCATATCGGATGCGCGCAGGCCGCTGCGTATCAGCGCGCCGACGTGCTCGATCATGCGGTCGCCGGCCAGATGACCGTAGCGGTCGTTCAGCGACTTGAAGTGATCGATGTCGATCAGCAGCACGGCCGACGGACGGCGGCTGCGCTGCACCTCGGCCACCGCGTGTTCGAGCATGATTTCGAAGGCGTGACGGTTGAGCAGGCCGGTCAGCCGGTCGGTGGTGGCCATCTGCTCCAGCCGGCGCTGGTAGCCACTCAGCGTCAGGCTGGCGAGCCACAGCACCGCCGCCGTCACCAGTGCGCAGATGAGCAGGTTGATGTAGAGCGTGCGGCGGATGTCGGCCAGCGCCTCGTTCTCGACCTTTTCGACGAACAGGTACCAGTCCAGCTCCGGCACGTAGCGCACATTGAGCAGGTAGTCCTTGCCGCCCTCGCGGTACTGGTAGGAACCGCTGTCGCGGGCCAGCACCTCGTGCGCGATGTCGCCCAGGCCTTCGACCTCGCCGATGCGCAGCGTGCCGTGCGAGGGCTGGTCGCCGTACAGCACGATGTTGCCGCTGCGGTCGACGAAATAGACGCCGCGGTGATAGCGCTGCTGGTAGCCGGACAGCAGCCGCCGCACCGTGTCGACGGTGAGGCCGACGCCGGTCACGCCCACCGTCTTGCCGGCGTAGTCGAACACGCGGTAATTGACGAATACGGTCAGCGTGTCGGGCGAAGCGGTGTCGGAATCGACGTTGATTTCGTACGGCGCATCGAGGTCGCGCGAACGGAAATACCAAGCATCGCGTTCGCTGCCCTGCTCCACCCGGCGCAGCACGCCGTCCGGGTGATAGTAGTTGCGGGTCGCTTCCGATACGAAAAAGCTGGTGAAGGTGCCGTAGCGCGTGCGGATTTCGCCGAGAAACTTGGTCATCGCCGGCACGTCGCGTTCGCCCTGCAGCACCCAGTCGCGGACGAAGGTGTCGCCGGCCATCACTGACGACACGAACACCGGCCGGATCAGATCCTTCTGGATCTCCGAATAGATGGTGTCGGAGGTCAGCGGCAGTTCGTTCTCGACGATGGAGCGCTGGATCTCTCGCTTCGACACCGAGTAGCTCAGCAGCGTATTGGCCAGAAAGCCAAGCGCGAGCAGCAGGCCCAGCATCAGCACCAGACGGCGACGGCCGGTCACGCCAGGCGAGGCGCGCACCTCGGCGGCCGGAACGACGGCTGCCGGGTCGCTGCCGGCAGGAACCACCGTGGCCTCTGCCTGGATCTTCATCGTTTCGGACATGCGGCCGCGCACAGGAGATTGACGTCCCCTGTTTTCGGCAATCCTGCGCCGGACTTTACCGCCGCGTGCAGCGGGCGCGCCGCGGCATCAGGCCGCACGGCGTCGGGCGGCCGCGCCCACCAGCAACAGGCCGCCCGCCATCAGGCCCCAGGTGGCCGGCTCGGGTATCGGCGCCGGCACGGTCGCCTGCAGGCTGGCAACCTCCCAGCCTATGTCGCGCAGCGCCGCCCAGTCGAGTTCGGTCATGTAGCGGCGCGCGCCGGCGGGAATGACCGGCGACAGCAGCGGCACCTGGTCCACGCCGTTCGCGCCGGCCCGCAGCGAGGTATCGAAGTGCGCGTCACTACCGTCGTTGCGCAGCAGCGGCGCGACACCGTCGTCGACCGCGGTCGCGCTGGCGCCGATGAAGCTGCGGTTGCTGACCTGGGCGAACCAGCTGTCGGCGGTGCCTATGCCCAGCACGTGCGCCGTCTCGTGCGCCGCCACCGTGTACAGATCGAACAGCCCGGCGAAGTTCTCGACGGTGCCGACATCGTCGTCGGCGTACCAGCCGACGTTGGTGCCGAAGGTGATGGTGCCGCCCCAGGGCGCGAAATCGGTGGGCGGCGACGCCAATGCCCCCGGCTCGCCACGCCCGTCGGCCAGCGCAACGAAGTCGCCGCTGCCGCCCGCCACGTGAAAACCGGGCCCGCCCACACCCAGCGTCTGCCCGGAGAAGGCGCGCGCGCCAACGAAGATGCGGATCTCGTCGGCGGCCACCGTCAGCCCGGGCACCAGCACCGTACTGTTCAGCGGATCGACCGGATCGAAGATGCGGGCCTGGAACACGTCGTCGCCGGTGGGCGCGATGGCCGCCAGCGTGTCGTCCAGATTGCTGCTGAACAAGCGTGCAACGTCGTCGAGCACGGCACGTCGGTCGTCGGTGAAGAAGCCACCGCTGTCGTAGCGGTAGTCGAACACCACGTCTACGGCCCGCGCAGGCGCGCTCAGGCACAGGCTGGCTAGCGCGGCCGCGCAGAAGGTTCGCATCATCGTCCTGGCTCCCGGTGGGGCCGCACGGCGCGGCCCGGAAAACGCGAAGCGTACGCCCCCGCTGCCGCAAACTGAAGCCCGCGCAATCCCGGCGGCACACGGGCTCAAGCCCGCCTTTCCGGCAGGTATCGCCGAATCCGGTCCGTCGACAGTCTCGAACAGGCGACCGCGGGTGCGCCGCGTCGAACCGGGGGACAACACGAAAGCCTACGCCGGAGCGAGCTCCCGGCTGATCCGGCGCAGCGCCCGAGCGGCGAAACTCTTGTTCACGGACAGACACCTTTCGACATCCCGAGACTTGACCTCGCGCAGCGACAACGCCGGCCGGCGGCGCTAGTCTGAATCCCGACGCGAATGAAATGCGCACACCGTCTGCCGCAACGCCGCGGCAGGCAGGGCATTCCGGACGAGGAACGAATGGACAAGGAAAACGACGGGCCTCACCCGCAGCGAGACGTGCCCCCGCCCGGGCACACGTCAAGGCGTCTGTTGAGTCTGGTGCTGGACGACGAGCCGCGACAGCGCCTGCGCATATCCCGCGCATTCACGTCCATGCTGGTGTACGTGGTATGCCTTGGTCTGGCCGAATACGCGCTGGCGCACGACATGGCCGACCCGGTCGCGACCCGCCTGCTGCAGGGCGGCATGATCGTGTGGATGGTGGTCGTCTACACCACGCTGCGCAGCGGGCTGAACCTGCGGTTTCGCGATCCTTCGCTCACCTTCCTGCAGGTCATGGCGGCGGGCGCCTGGATCACCGCCGCCTACATCGTGTTCACGCCGGTCCGCGGTTCGCTGCTGATGCTGCTCGCGCTCACCCTCGTGTTCAGCATCTTCAATCTCGACCGCACGGGACGCCGCATCTACAACGGATGCGTCGTCGTCGGCACCGGGCTGACGATGTTCACGCTGTCCACGCTGCGCCCGGATGACTACCCGTTCCAGGTGGAGTGGGTGCACTTCGTGCTGACGGCCGTCGTCCTCGCAGTCATGGGCCAGCTGAGCGAACAGTTGCTGGCCATCCGGGCCCGCCTGCGCACCCAGCGCAACGAACTGGAGGCGGCGCTGAGCCGCATCCAGGAACTGGCCACGCGCGACGTGCTGACCGGACTGCCCAACCGCCGTTACGCCACCGACCTGTTCGCGCAACTGGCCCGCGGCGCAGAGCGGAACGGCTCGCCGCTCTCCGTCTGCCTGATCGATCTCGACCACTTCAAGCGCGTCAACGACAACTACGGACACAAGGCGGGTGACATCGTGCTGCAGCGCTTCGCCGACACCGCGACCGGTGCGCTGCGCGAGTCCGATGTGCTGGCGCGCTGGGGCGGCGAGGAGTTCCTCGTGCTGCTACCCGACACGCCGGTAAAGAAGGCCGATCAATCGATGGCGCGCGTGCGCGCGGCGCTGGCGCAGACCCGGCTGGTCACCGCCGACGCGGCCGCGGTCACGTTCTCGGCTGGACTGGCCCAGTTCCGCCCCGGGGAATCGATCGAACACGCGGTGGAACGGGCGGACTTCGCGCTCTATCGCGCGAAGTCCGACGGGCGCAACCGCTGCGTGATCAGCGACTGATCGGCTTGTAGCGGATGCGCTTCGGTTTGGCGCCCTCTTCGCCGAGGCGTTTCTTCTTGTCGGCCTCGTATTCCTGGTAGTTGCCGTTGAAGAAGGTCCATTGCGAATCGCCCTCCGCCGCCAGGATGTGGGTGGCGATGCGGTCGAGGAACCAGCGGTCGTGCGAGGTGACGAGCACGCAGCCGGAGAACTCGAGCAGCGCGTCTTCCAGCGCACGCAGCGTTTCCACGTCGAGGTCGTTCGACGGTTCGTCGAGCAGCAGCACGTTGCCGCCGGAAATCAGCGTCTTGGCCAGGTGCAGCCGGCCGCGTTCGCCGCCCGACAGGTTGCCGACGATCTTCTGCTGGTCGCCGCCCTTGAAGTTGAAGCGGCCGATATAGGCGCGGCTGGGCATTTCGAAGCGACCGACGGTCAGGATGTCGGCCCCGTCGGACACCGCCTCGAACACCGTCTTCGTGCCATCCAGCCCGTCGCGGGTCTGGTCGACGGCGGCGATCTTGACCGTCGGGCCGACCACGATTTCGCCCGAATCCGGCGTGTCCTTGCCCTGGATCATCCGGAACAGCGTCGATTTGCCGGCGCCGTTCGGGCCGATCACACCGACGATGGCGCCCGGCGGAATGCTGAAGCTCAGGTTGTCGATCAGCAGGCGGTCGCCGAAGCCCTTCGAAACGTTGTGGAACTCGATCACCTTGTCGCCCAGGCGCTCGCCCGGCGGGATGAAGATTTCGTGCGTTTCGTTGCGCTTCTGGTACTCGACGCTGCTCATTTCCTCGTAGCGGGCCAGACGCGCCTTGCTCTTGGCCTGGCGCGCCTTCGGGTTGCCGCGCACCCACTCCAGTTCGGTCGCCAGCGCCTTCTGCCGCGCCGATTCCTGTGACTCTTCCTGGCGCAGCCGCTCACCCTTCTGGTCCAGCCAGCTGGAGTAATTACCCTTCCACGGAATGCCGTGGCCACGGTCCAGTTCGAGGATCCACTCGGCCGCGTTGTCGAGGAAGTAGCGGTCGTGCGTCACCGCCACCACGGTGCCCGGGAAGCGCACCAGGAACTGCTCCAGCCAGTCCACCGATTCGGCGTCCAGATGGTTGGTCGGCTCGTCCAGCAGCAGCATGTCCGGTTTGGACAGCAGCAGCTTGCACAGCGCCACGCGACGCTTCTCGCCGCCAGACAGCGGGCCGATCTTCGCATCCCAGGGCGGCAGGCGCAGCGCGTCGGCGGCGATTTCCATCTGCGTCTCGACGTCAGAACCGGCGGCCGCCAGCACGGCCTCGTACTTCGCCTGCTCTTCCGCCAGCTTGTCGAAATCGGCGTCCGGCTCAGCGTAGGCGGCGTAGATCTGTTCCAGCTTCTGCCGCGCCTCGACGATTTCGCCGAGGCCGGACTCGACCTCTTCCTTCACCGTCTTGTCCGGATCGAGTTCAGGTTCCTGCGGCAGATAGCCGATGCGCACGCCCGGCTGGTGCTGGACCTCGCCGTCGTACTCGCGGTCGGCATTGGCCATGATGCGCAGCACCGTCGACTTGCCCGAGCCGTTCAGGCCGAGCAGGCCGATCTTGGCGCCGGGGAAGAAGGACAGCGATATGTCCTTGATGATCGTGCGCTTCGGGGGTACCACCTTGCTCACGCGGAGCATGGACATCACGTATTGGGCCATTTTCTGCAACTGCACCGACAGGGAAAGGGCGCAAGTATAAGCCGGGGCACAGGCGCCAAGCGGACCGGAGGGGTCAAGACCGGCCGCCTGCTGTCGATAAGTCCTTGACGCACCAGAAAGGTCACTGCGGCCCTAGGGTCTGTTGCCATTGAATCGCGAACCGCGTTTGCAGCGCGCGAGACACGGGCAAGGCGTGCGACGAAGTCGAGACTGGCCGTCTCGACAAGAAGCGCAACGCAGTCCGTGCCTCGCACGCTGCAAACCCGGAGGGCGCGAGTCCCGATGCGCCCAGCTCCGCGTTGGGCCTCCTGGCCTGACGGCCAGTCAGCCGGCGTCGGCCCGCCTTGATCCGGACGCATCGGAATTCGCGCGCGGCCCGCGATTCAATGGCAACAGACCCTAGCCCGCCGCCCCGACCTTGGTGACACGCCCGGAAAATGCAGGTTCAATACTCGACATGAGCGCAGCGCCCGACACGCGAGCTTCGACGGACCGTTCTGTCTGGCAGATCGGTCTGCCCGTGCTGCTTGCCACGCTCGGCGCGACGCTGGCCGTCTATCTGGTGTGGAACGAGATGGACCGTCGGCACCGCGAGCGCGTCGACGAACGTCTGGCCTTCGAGGCGCGCGACATCACGCAGCAGGTCGAACAACGCATGCGCGCCTACCGTCAGGTACTGCGCGGCGCACGCGCGCTGTTCGACGCATCGGACGAGGTCACGCACGAGGACTGGAAGACCTATGTCGGCGCACTGTCGCTGCAGGAGGACTTTCCCGGCATACAGGGCGTCGGCTTCTCCGCCTACGTGAAGGCGGAGGATCTGGACACCCACATCGCGTCGATGCGCGCCCGCGGCCTCCGCGATTACGACATCCGTCCGCCGGGCGAACGTCCCGAGTACAGCAGCATCGTCTATCTGGAGCCGCAGGACTGGCGCAACCAGCGCGCCTTTTCGTTCGACATGCTGTCCGAGCCGGTACGCCGCGAGGCGATGCAGCGCGCCCGTCGCACCGGCGAAGCGGCGCTGACCGGCAAGGTCAGGCTGATCCAGGAAGCTGACCGCGACATCCAGACCGGCGTACTGCTCTATCTGCCCGCCTACCGCCGCGGCCTGCCCACCGGCACCGAGGCGGAACGCGCAGCGGCGCTCAGCGGCTGGGTCTACAGCCCCTTCCGCATGCTCGACCTGATGGCCGGCACACTCGGCCGCATGCAACCCTCCTTGCGCCTGCGCATCTACGACGGCGGCGCCGCCGAGCCGGAGGCGCTGCTGTTCGACAGCCATGGGACGGATCCGGTCCGCTTCGACGCGCCGACGCATTCCATCTCGCGCGACATCGACGGGCGACGCTGGTTGCTGGTGTTCGAGCAACGGCGGGAGGCGGCGGCCGACCTTGATCGCTGGCACACCGAACTGGCGCTGGTCGTACTGTTCGGCGCGCTCGTAGTAGCACTCACCGCCAGTCTCGGACTGGCCCGCCGCCGGGCTGCGCGGCTGGCCGAGCTGGGCGCTTCGCTGGCGCGCAGCGAAGCGCTGTACTCGACGCTGGTCAACCTGTCCGGCGAGAGCATCCTCGCGCTCGACGCACGGGGCCATATCGAATACGCCAACCCGGGCCTGCACCGGATGCTCAACCTCGACGCGCGCGACGTCGGCGGCCGCTCGCTCGGCGAACTGGCCTTCGACGGCAACCGGCACGCACTGCAGTCGATGGCAGATGCGCTGCTCGGGGGCGACACCGTACGCATGGAACTGACGCTGCAGAGCCGCGACCGCGGCGAAGTCGCCGTCCTCGCCTCCGGCGTGCCGCGCACCGACAGCGCCGGCCGCGTCACCGGCGCCATCATCGTCATGGCCGACATCAGCGAACGCAAGGCAGACGAGGCGAGGATCGCCTGGCTGGCCACGCATGACAGCCTGACCGGCCTGCCCAACCGCTCGCTGCTGGTGGAGCGGCTGAACCGGACGCTGGCGTCCGCCAAGCGTTACCGGCGGCGTTTCTGTCTGCTGTTCATCGACCTCGACCACTTCAAGGAGGTGAACGACCGCATGGGGCATCACGCTGGCGACGAGGTACTGATCGAAGCGAGCCGCCGCATGCTCGCCTGCCTGCGCGCAGCCGATACGCTGGCCCGCCACGGCGGCGATGAGTTCGTCGCCCTGCTGCCGGAAACCGGTTCGATCGAGGCCGCATGCGCGGTGGCGGATAAAATACGGCTGCGTCTCGGCGAACCGTTCCCGCTCGAACAGGGGCAGGCGCAGATATCCGCCAGCCTGGGCGTCGTGATGTGCCCGGACCACGGCGACGACTTCGACACCCTGGTCGCCCGTGCCGATCAGGCGATGTACGCGGCAAAGGCAGCGGGACGGAATACCATCGCGGTGTGGACCGCCCCGGACAACAAGGACACTCAATGATCGGATCGATCGGCCTCATCGCCATCGGCGCACTGCTGCTGGCGTCCAACCTCAATCTTTTTTCGCTGCGCGAGCTGGCCGAACTGTTCGGCACCTGGTGGCCGGCCCTGCTGATCGCCGCCGGCGTCGCCGGCCTGATCAAGCGCAAGTAGGTCTCGCCAACGCGGCCGTATCGAACCGTAAAGAATTCACGTTTTTTTCCGATATTCAGGCACTTGCCTCTGGAGTGCCCGACATGAACGGACTGAAAACACTGCGCGGCCGCCTGCTGGCCCTCGGCTTCGTCGCCCTCGCCGGGCTGCTTGCGGCCGGCGGCTTCGGCCTGCTGCAGCTCTACCGACTCGACCGCGGCGTCGGCGAGGATCTTGCGCGTCTGCAGCGCACCGTCGCCATCGGCCTCGACGTGCAGAACGCCAGCATCGACTTCAAGACCCAGGTGCAGGAATGGAAGAACATCCTGATCCGCGGCAACGACGTCGAGCAGTTCCAGCGCTACAGCAAGAGTTTCGAAAAGCACGCACAGGAGGTGTCATCCCGTCTGGGCGACATCTCCGGTCGCCTGCAGGCCGAAGGATCGCCACGTGTCGCGGAAGTGAAGGCTCTGGCTGCCGCCCACGCCGCCATGCATGAGCGCTACGTCGCGGCACTGAAGAATTTCGACGCGGCCGACCCCGAATCGGGGAAAAAGGTCGATCGTGCGGTGAAAGGCATAGACCGCAGCGCGACCGAAGCGATGACCGCGCTGACCCGGCTGATCGAACAGGACGTGAAGGCGCTGGGTGACGACACGCGTGCCCGCACCAGTGCGCTCTACCGCACAGGCCTGATCACGCTCGCCGTCGCCATCGCCGTGCTGTCAGTGGTGCTGATCGCCGGTATCGTGCTGACGCTGCGTCGCCTGACCACCAGCCTGTCGTCGCTGCAGGGCGCGCTCGGACAGGCGCGGACGCGAATGGACCTGACCGTGCGCGCTCCGGACAACCGTGGCGACGAACTGTCGGCGGCCGGCGCGTCGATCAATGCCCTTTTCGCCGAGTTGCAATCGACACTGAAGTCGATGCGCGACAACGCACAGCAGGTCGCCAGCCACTCCTCTTCGCTGCACGGTTCGGTCGACACGCTGGCCGGCGCCGTGGCGCAGCAGAACGATTCGACCTCGAACATGGCGGCGGCAGCCGAACAGCTCGCCGTCAGCGTCGCCCATGTCAGCGAAAGTGCCGGTCACGCGCGCGACGTATCACGCAGTTCGCTCGAACGCGCAGACTTTGGCGGCAACGTGATCGAAACCACCGCATCGTCGATGCGCGACGCCGCGGTCGACGTACAGGCGGCCGCCGGCGGCATGGAAGAACTGAGCCGCCAGGTGGAACAGATCGGCGAGATCGCCGGCACCATCAAGGGCATCGCCGACCAGACCAATCTGCTGGCGCTCAACGCCGCGATCGAGGCCGCACGCGCCGGCGAACAGGGCCGCGGTTTCGCGGTGGTGGCCGACGAGGTGCGCAAACTGGCCGAGCGCACGACCGAAGCGACCAAACAGATCGACAGCGTGGTTGGCAACGTGCAGTCGGTGACCGAGCAGACCCGTACCAGCATGCAGGAACTGGTGTCGCAGTTCGATCACATCGGCAGTTCGACGCAGCAGGCGGCGCAGGCGATGGACGATATCAAGAGCGAATCGCGCAATGCTGTCGGTGCCACCGATGAGATTTCACGCGCGCTGCGCGAACAGACCAGCGCCAGCGAAAGCATCGCGCAACAGGTCGAGCGCATCGCCGGCATGAGCGAGCACAACAGCGCGGCGGTGCGTCAGGTCAGCCACGCGGCCGACGCGATGAACGCGCTGTCGCAGTCGATGCGGCAGCGGCTGGAAACCTTCGTCGTCTGATCCGGCGACACGGCCCGCTCGCGCGGGCCGGCGCCCTCACTTGCGACCGTAGGTGTCCTCGAAGCGGACGATGTCGTCCTCGCCCAGATAGCTGCCGGACTGCACCTCGATCATTTCCAGCGGCAGCTTGCCCGGGTTCTCCAGCCGGTGCGTGGTGCCCAGCGGAATGTAGGTGGACTGGTTCTCCGACAGCAGCAGCACGTTGTCGCCGCAGGTCACGCGCGCGGTTCCGCTGACCACGATCCAGTGTTCGGCGCGGTGGTGGTGCATCTGCAGCGACAGCGAGGCACCCGGATTAACGACGATGCGCTTCACCTGGAAGCGCGGACCGGCGTCGATCGAATCGTAATAGCCCCACGGGCGATACACCTTGCGGTGGTTTTCCGCCTCCGGCCGCTTGCGCGCCTTCAGTTCGGTCACAATGCGCTTGACGTCCTGGGTGCGGTCCTTGGCCGCCACCATGACCGCGTCGCTGGTTTCGACCACCACCACGTCCTTCAGGCCGAGGCAGCTCACCATGCGCGTTTCGGCGAACACCAGACTGCCGGAGGTGTCCTGCAGCAGCACGTCGCCACGCGCCACGTTGCCGTCGGCGTCCTTGTCGGCAACCTGCCACAGCGCATCCCAGGCGCCAACGTCGGACCAGCCGGCGTCCAGCGGGACGACCACCGCCGGCGCCACGCGCGGTTCGCCGGCGGCCAGCGGTTCCATGATGGCGTAGTCGATCGAGTCCGACGGGCAGGCGGCAAACGCCGCCTTGTCGACCCGGTAGAAGTCGCGATCGGCCGCGCCGCCCTCGTAGGCGGCGCGGCTGGCCGCCTCGATGTCCGGGCGGAAACGCTTGAGCAGATCCAGCGCGACGCTGGCCTTCATCATGAAGATGCCGGCGTTCCACAGATAGTTGCCGCTTTCCAGGTAGGACTGCGCGGTCGGCGCGTCCGGCTTCTCGACGAAGCGGTCCAGCGTGCGCGCCGGGCTGCCGGCCAGTGCGGCACCCACCTTGATGTAGCCGTAACCGGTTTCGGCGCGGTCCGGCGTGATGCCGAAGGTGACCACCGCGCCCTGCTGCGCCTGGGCGGCACCGATGGCCACCGCATCGCGGAACGCCGCCGTGTCACGGATGACGTGGTCAGACGGCATCACCAGCAGCACGGTGTCGGGGCCGGCTGCGGCCAGCGCGGCCAGTGCCAGCGCCGGCGCGGTATTGCGGCCGACCGGTTCGAGCAGCAGCGCGGCCGGATGCACGCCGATCTGACGCAGCTGTTCGGCCGTCAGGAAGCGGTATTCCTCGTTGCACACCACCAGTGGCGCCGCCAGTTCGATGCCGGGCGCGCCGGCGCGCAGCGCGGTGTCCTGCAGCAGCGTGTTGTCACCATCGAGCGGCAGCAGCTGTTTCGGGTAGCGTTCGCGCGAAAGGGGCCACAGGCGGGTGCCGGAACCGCCGCACAGGATGACGGGCTGCAGGGACATGACGGAAACCTGAAAGGATGTCGGAAGCGCCCGAGTTTAAGCGACGCCTGCACGCCGTCTGCGATAAATCCGTTACAGCCGGTGTGCCGGCCCCAGTTCAGGCGAGCCAGCGCTCCATCTGATGCACCGGCGCGTTGCGCAGCAGATGGAGCTGCGGATTGTCGCGCTGCGCGCTCTGGCCGGATTCGATCACCCTGACCGGCTCGCGCTCGAGAATGCACAACCGGCGACTGATGCAGTCGGCGCGCCACTGCGCATTGGCGGTCCGGCCCCGCTCCTCGACCGCGATCCGGGTCAGCGCGAACTCGTCCTGCGGGTTCTCCCGCTCGATGCGCCGGCGGATGGCGGCGTGCGCCTTGTCCAGGCTGCCCTGCTGCACGCAGAGGTCGAACAGCGCGGCCAGACAGCGGAAATTGCGTATCGGTATCGGCCGTACGCCCTTCAGCCAGGCCAGCGCGACGACCAGCTTGCGACCGTAGGTATCGTAGGCGTAGCGCAGCCATTCGGCGCGGAACACCGGCTGCCGTCCGACCGCCTGCAGCGCCTGCGTCCACGCCGGATCGAAACCGGCCTTGCGCGGGCCGCGGCTCAGCGCGTCGGCCCAGCGCACCTGCGCGGCGCGCGACGGCAACCGCAGCATGCGCTGCCATTCGTCCCACAGCGCGCCGAAACAGGCGCGCAGCGCGGCCTCGTCGCGCGCGGCGAAACGGCGGAACAGCGCCTGCAGCGTGCCGGTGCCCAGATTGACCTGCAGCGGCCCGAAGGACAGACCGGCGCCGTCGAAGTTGCCGGTCACCTGCAGATAGGGGTCGCCCCGGGTTTCGAACGCCGCCGTCACCGCGATCGCCAGGTCGAGCGCACGCTCGGCGGCCAGCGCCGGCAACTTCGACGGATCGTGCATCTCGGCATAGATCAGGTCGCCGCGCGGCTCGACCCGCGCCAGCCAGCCGTCGCGCGCGACACGGTGGGCAGCGTCGGCCAGCGCCACCGGGTCGGCCGCCTTCAGCCAGACGAAACGCCCTTCGATCCCGGCGCCCAGACCGCCGCGCGGCGCAACGCCGGCAATGCTGACGCCCGTCCCGAGTTCGTCGCGTACCCGCTGCACGGCCGCCAGCAGTTCGCGATGCACGCGCACCGTGCCGTCGGCGCGCGCGTATTCCGTCAACAGGAAGTTGGGCGTGACGCGTGCGCGCGCCGGGCCGCCGATCAGGTAGTCGTCCGCGTACTTCAGTCCGCTGGCCATGTGTCCTCCTTGAGCCCGCGTCAGGCGCCGAGCGCCTCACGCACCTTTTTCAGGCCGCTGCGCAGCACGCCCAGATCGATCAGGAAATCGACCTGATCGAGCACCGACGCGCGTTCTCGTGCGCTGCCGCCGCGGGCGAAGGCGGCGCGATAGGCGCCGACGATGCTCGCCTGTTCGGCGGCAGCCAGTCGCCCGTCGAGCAAGGCGCACAGCAGTTCGCAGTCGCCGACCACGGCCGTACTCCAGAAGTCCGGATGGGGGTGGGCGGCGGCATCGCGCTGCACGCGCTCGCATCCGTCGCGGACGGTGCGCGCGTCATCCGCCGGCAGTACCGCACCGCTCAGCCGCGCATGCAGCAGTCGCGCCGTCCACAGATTGACGAAGGCATAGCTGTCCACGGTCTGCCCCTCGTTGCGCGCGGCCAGCTCGAACGCCCGCCCGTAGTGCTTCGCCATGTCGGCCAGCGCCGCCAGCCGCGCCTCGCCATCCAGCATCCAGGCCAGCCGCTTGTGCGCACTGCCGAGCAGCGCGCAACGCTTGGCCGACGGCGTCAGCAGTTCGAGGTCGGCGATGGCGCGCCGGATGCCAGCAACCAGGTCGGTTACGTCACCGCGCTTCTCGCGCATCAGCGCCCACTCGTCGTCGGCCGCCCGAACCCTGAAATTGGCCGACTGCTCGAGCACGCGCAGCGGGCAATCACCGTCGTCAGCCTCGCGCGCGCGGTCCAGCCACTGCGCCGCCAGCGCGTAATGGCCGGACTCGCCGAAACAGAGACCGATCGCCGCGGCGACATCGGCGCGCGCCAGCCAGGCGGCACGGGCGGCCGCCGGCACGCGCGCGGTGTAGCCGTCGAGCCAGGCCGACGGATCGGCATCGCCACCGTTCGCCGCGGCGCCGCCGCTCATCAGCGCGCTGCTGCGGTTGTCGATCTGCACCACCAGTTCCGACGGTGTAGTGAAGGGCGGCGGCGCGCTGTCGCGGCGCGCCGGGCCGGTCGGGTCGAGGCGGTAATCCGGATCGCCGTAACACTGGTAGGCGCCCCAGGTATTCACCTTCGGGTGACGGGTCCAGGTCGCCTCGCGCGCGATGCGCACCGCGTCGCCGAAGCCACGGCCATCAAGCAGGCTGCCGTACAGGGTTTCGGCGAAACAGCGCGCGGCGGCGTCATCGACCGCCCAGCCTGCGGCGACGACGGCGCGCACGCCCATGCGGATGAACTGCGCCGCCAGGTTTGCGGCCAGTCGATTGAGGTCGGGTGAACCGGCGGCATCGGCGCCGCCGGTATTGCCGAGATGGCAGCAGTTGATGAACACCAGTTCCGGCACGTAGCGCATCTGCTCGACGTCGCCGGGCGTCAGGAACCAGCCGTCGCCGATCACCATGCCGGACACCTTGCGGGTGCCGCCGCCGCCCTCCGCCGGCGTGGTGGTGGGCACCACGTACTCGTGAACGCCGTGGCCGGCCAGATGCAGGATGCGCCATGCGTCCTGGTGCAGCGCCGCCATGATGGCGCGACCTTCGGCGTGGATCAGCTCGGTGACCGCGCAACCGCCGGACGACAGTACGCCGGCCACCGCACGCGCCTCGGCGGCGGCATCCGGCAGTGCGGAAAACCCGCGGCCCAGCGGCGCCGGATCGCCGATCACCAGTGCGCTGGCGCGTGTCGCACCCAGCGGTCGCTCGCGATACTGCGACGTGCGCAGCTGGCGCAGCATGCCGGAGGCCACGGCCGGCGGACGCTGACCGGCCTGCCAACGGTCCTCCAGCAGTTCCCACGGGAAACGGCCGGACACCTCGTCGACCAGCAGCACCACGCTGCGCCGCTCCGGGGCCAGCTGCTTCATCCGGTGCGGCAGCAGCATTTCGAACAGCGTGCGCGACGTGTCGGCATCGGCGGCGCAGGAGCGGCAGGCCTGGCTGACGAAGGCATCGACCTGCTGCAGCTGGCCGCCGACCAGGCTGATTTCGGCACGCGCGCGGTCGGTCAGCGCGATGAAGCGCAGTTCGTCGCGACGCGCGTCGTGGGATATCTCCAGGCGGTGCCACCAGCTCGCGTCCTCGTCGAAGCAGACGCGACGACGCCCACCGTGCCCCTGGCCGAGCACCTGTTCCGGCCATACGAAGTCGCCGGCCAGCGGGCCATCGACCACCTCGCGCAATGCGCCAGCGGCCTGGATGGCGATGTCCTCGTACAGCTCAATGAATTCGACCTCGCCGATGACGACGCGACCGGCGAGCGCCCCCTCGCGCAGCGCGCGCTGGGCGTCGCCGGTGCCGCGCAGGATGGACTCGACCGAATCGCGCGTGCGCATGCCGCCGGCACCGGTGCCGACCAGCAGCGTGGACACGCAGATGCTGCGCGTCGCGTCGGCCGCGCCGAAGCGCTCGTCCGGCCACTCGATCACCTGCAGTGCAAGATCGAGCAGCGCGCGGCGCACGCCGTCCTGCAGCAGCCCCGGGCTCAGCTCACCCACCTCGCCCAGGCCGACCACGATGGCGCCCTGCGGGTGCTGGTGCATTTCGCGCGGAATGAAGATGCCGTGAGTGCCTGCTGCCCCCGGATAGCGCCCCAGCTGCAGGCTGCGCGACAGCGCACCGTGCATGCGCCGGTCCATGCTCGCCTCGGCACTGACGATGGTATCGCCGGCATAGTGTCCGACCATCACTGGGTGGCGCGCATAGCTCAGTTCGCAGTGGCGCACGCGCACGGTGATCGGCGTGCGCGTGCTGCGCTCGACACGACGCGGCGGCGTCCCGCCGCCGAAGCCGAAGCTGGCGATGTCGGCCGCCTGCGGAATGCCGTCGGCCGGCGGCAGCGGCTTCAGCACGAACAGCTCCTCGCCAGCGCCGCCCGTGCGCGCGCTGGCCGGCGGCGCCGACGGCAGCCGGGTCGTGCTGCCGGTGGTCAGGATGTCGAGGTAGCCGTCGAAGGCGCGCGTCTGCGCGCACAGGAAGTCGTGCGCGGTGTCTTCGGCGTACCACATCGGCACGCCGGGCAGCGCGCCGGAGGCCCAGCTCACCGTGCCATCGCCACGCGCGGTCGCAACGAAGTCGATGCGCTTGCGGCCAAGCGGCCAGGGGTCATCGACATCGTCGACGCGGTAGTCGATGACGGTGGCCGGCTGGCAACCGGCCACGTAGCGGACAACGCGCGTATCGACCGCGATCGCCTTCAGCTGCGTCCAGGTGTCGCGCGCGGACTTCAGTGTTTTCGCGTCGGCCGGCTTCCAGCGCGCGCCGAGCTGCTTGCGCAGCGCCTCCCAGCGCGCCACGTCGGCGAAGTCCGGATCGCTGTCGGCAAAGGGCAGCAGTTCGAGCAGGCCTGGGTAGGTGCGCACCAGGTCGATGATGTCGGTGGTGCTCTGCGTGAAGTCGAGCAGCGCAAGACGCGCCTGCGTCGGATTGTGGCCGGTGAGCCAGCGCACCGCCTCGTGCGAGCCGGCGTTCGGTGTACCGAGCATCAGGAATCGGCTGCCCGGCAGCCGGGTGATGCGTGCCCACACGGCCGCACCGCGACCGCCGTCGCTCATCAGCGCGCGCACCACCAGTCCGCCCATCGAGTGGGCGACGATGTGCACCGGTTGCTGCTCGGCTTCAGCGCGCGCGACCACCGCCTCCAGCCGCTCGGCCAGCCGCGCTGCGGCAGCGCGCACCGACTGGCGCCAGTCGTAGGCGAAGAATTCGACGCGGTGACTGCGCGCAAGGAATTCGAGCAGCGGCCCGTAGAACTGATCGACCAGTCCGCCCGGCTCGACCTGCGCCGCCGCCATGTGCAGGCGCTTGAGTCCACCCTTGAACAGCGCGAGATAGTCCAACCAGACGCGCTCGCCGTCGACGCTCAGCTCGCTGCCCATGGTGCCCGGCAACACCACCGCCAGCGGCCGCGGTTCGGCGGCACTCTGGCTGCGCGCCAGCGCGCTGCGCCAGCGCGGCGGATCGTGCGGCGCCTCGGCGATCGGCTGGAAACCGGCATCGTCACCCTCGACGCGCAGCAGGCCGGCGGCCAGCCAGCGCACGCTCTTCTCGTTGACGAAGTAGCGGAAATGATTGACCTGAGCGCCCGCGTCGCGACCGAAGCGCGCGCCATTCACCGGACGGCGCAGCCCGCCGCTCATCGATCCGGTATTCACCACCAGATCGTGGTCGGCACCGTAGAACCAGTCGGTGGCAAGCAGCTTGATCTTCTGCCACAGCGATTCGCCCTCGACGTCGCCGGCGATCACCGTGAGGTCGGCAGCGGTCTCGAGTTCTGCGTGATTGAGCAGCCGGGTCAGCGCCGAGCCGGGCATCATCGCCTCGGCACCGGGCAACGTGCGCGGATCCGTGCGTTCCTTCACCACGGCGAGCAGGAAGTCGACGGCGTCGCCGAACAGCGCCTTGCCGGACACGAAGTCGAGCACCGACAGCCAGCGGTCGAGGCGGCCCGACGCCAGCGTGGTACCGCGCGCCGGGCAGGCGACGCGGACGAAGCGGCTGACGCGGAACTGCTTGGCTTTCAGCTCCGCCAGCAGCGCCGCCAGATCCGCACGATCGGCCTGATAGGCGGCGTGGCGCGCCGCCTCAGCGGCATCGTCGAGCGCGCCGAGGCCGATCTGCTCGGCCAGCGTGCGGTCGGCGGCGAACAGTTCATCGAGCCGGCCGACGACCGCGTCCAGCCCGCGACATTCGCCCAGGCACATCAGTTCGCCCACCATGCCACCGCGCGAATGACTGACCAGATGCAGCTCCGTCCCCTTGGGCAGGCGCTTGGCAAGCGCCAGCGCATTGCTGATCGGGCTCTCGGTCAGCGAACGGTGTTCGAGCGCGAACACGCGCTCGCCGTAACGCGCAGTCAGCCGGCGACGCAGCGCGGCGCCCTCGCGATTGGCGGCGTCCCACAGTCCGCCGAAGCTGCCTTCGCAACTCGAACCGGTGCCATGCAGGAAAACCAGCAGCGGACCGGCGTCGGCGGCGATGGCTGCGCGCGCGGCCAGCGGCGTCAGCGCGAAGGCGTCGAGCGTGCAGTGATAGACGCCGGGCGCGCGGCTGAGCCGCTTTTCCTCGAACCACTTGCCAAGCGCCGCGGCCGACTTCTTCTTCAGATCGATGCCGAAGAAGTCGAGCACGCGGATGCCCAACCCGAGCAGACCGCGCGACGCCGGCGCGGTCGCCGCGGTGTCGAGCGCGTCGAATTCCCAGGCGCTGTCGCCGTCGCGCGATACCGAGCGATGGCCGTGTTCGCGCACCAGGTCGTCGGCGCGGCTCCACAGCACAAAGCCGTTGTCGAGTTCGATACGCACGACCTCGTCGGCCGCCACCTCCAGCTCGCCGGTCACGCCGTCGCGGGCGCGGCCGGGAATCAGCCGGCGGCCGTGCAGCACCGCGACACCGGCGCCGGCGTCCGGCGTGGCCGCGTCGCTGACGGTGCCGCGTATGCGGTATCGGGCTGCACTCATATTCCGTCTCCTCGGTTCAGGGTCGGCGCGACAGCACGACCGTATTCTGTTCGCCACTGTTCAGTTCGACCTTGCCGGCCAGCACGCGGCGCTCCGGGCCGATACGCAGCGTGAGATTGCCGCTGTCGACGAGAAAGCTGCCGTCGGCGCTGACGACACGCACGGCAAGATCGGCGAGGTCGCCGAACACGGCGCCCTCGGCGGTAAACACGATATGGGTGAGCGGCGGCCCCTCCATCGCGGCAAGCGACGCGATGTAGTCGCGCCATTCCGGGTCGTTGTCGACGCGCACCGGCTCGGAGCGCAGTGACAGCCGGTCGTCACGGTGACGCAGGTGCAGTGGAATGCGCTCGCCGTTCTGCGTGGTGAGCAGCCAGCGGCCTTCGAGCGATGGCCGGTCGGTGGCGAGTGCAGCCACCGGCTGTGTGGCGTCCTCCGGCGGCGACGGCGTGGCGGTGTCGACGCCGGCCGCGGTGGGCGGCAGCGGCAGCTCGGCGTCGTCCTCGACGGCAAGGCGGACGAGCGCGGTGATCGCCAGCACGCCCACGGCGGCAAGCGCCCAGCGACGTGCATTGCTGCGCACCGGCCGCACGCCCTCCGCCACAGTGACGCCGCTGCGCGGCACGCCCAGCCGCTCGATGTCGGCGACGATGCGCGGCAGATCGAGGCGGGTCCAGTCGTCGGTGCGCAGCGGCAGCGCGTGGCGCTCGGTGATGACGCGCAGGGGTTCGGGCAGGCTGGCGGCCGACGGCATCGGCGTTCCATCGACGCGCAGTGGCATCAGCACTGCGCCGGCGTCGATGGCCGACTGGATTTCCATGCGCACGGGATCATCGGGGTCGTCGATGCGCAGCCGCCCGTCAGCGTGACGCGCGCCGGCGAAACCGGGCGTCACCAGCAGCAGCACGATGGGCCGGTGGCCGATGGCGCGCTCGATCTCCTGCCGCCAGCTGCTGCCGCCGCGCAGATCCTGCCGGTCGAGGAACACATGGTCAGCACCGAAAACGCGACCGAGGTCGTCGGCCAGCCGGCTGGCGTCCTTGGCCCCATCGGCACTGCGGTAGCTGATGAAGATGCGGTTCATGGCCCGTACCGGACTGTGACATCAGACTGTCCGCGCTTCAGCCTCGAAGCGGCGGATCCGTCTTCAGTCTATGCCCGATGCAAGACGAGAACCACCCCGACCGATGGACGATGCGCGGGGCCGTTCAGGACCTGCCGGCGCCACTCATCGGGGATGCCCGTGCGCAGATGATCCGCGCACGGTGACCGGATCAGAGCACGCGGCTCAGCCGGGCGAGCACGCGCTCGCGGCCGAAGGCTTCGAGCACCGCGTCGATCGACGGCGTCTGCGGCTGGCCGAGCAGCGCCACGCGCAGCGGAATCGCGACCTGCGGCATCTTCAGGCCGCACTCGGTACAGGTTTCCTTGATCGCGGCGGACAGCGCGGCCTTGTCCCAGGCGGCCGCTTCGAGGCGGGCGGACAGCTTGCGCAGCGCCTCGCGTGCAGGGTCGGTCAGATGCTGGGCGAGCAGTTCGGGCGCCACGTGCAGGTCGATGTAGAAGGCTTCGAGCGCATCGGCCAGTTCGACCAGCGTGGACACGCGATCCTTGTACAGCGCGATCAGCGGCTCGAGCGAGGGCCCGGTTTCCGGGTCGACACCGCGGCGTGCCAGCCGGCTTGCGACGTCGGCGGCCAGCCATGCGTTGTCCGCCTGCTTCATGTAATGGGCGTTGAGCCAGCGCAGCTTTTCAGTGTTGAACTGGGCCGCCGACGGCGTGATGTGGTCGAGATCGAACCACTGCACGAACTGCTCGCGCGAGAAGATTTCGTCGTCGCCGTGGCTCCAGCCAAGACGCGCCAGATAGTTGATCACCGCCTCCGGCAGGTAGCCGTCTTCGTCGTACTGCATCACGCTGACCGCGCCATGACGCTTGGACAGCTTCTGACCGTCGTCGCCGAGGATCATCGACAGATGCGCGTATTGCGGCACCGTGGCACCGAGTGCGCGCAGGATGTTGATCTGGCGCGGCGTGTTGTTCACGTGATCGTCGCCGCGGATGACGTGGGTGATGCCCATGTCCCAGTCGTCGACGCAGACGCAGAAATTGTAGGTGGGCGTACCGTCGGCGCGGGCGATGATGAGGTCATCCAGCTCCTCGTTGGCGATGGCGATGCGGCCCTTCACCTGATCGTCCCAGGCGACGACGCCCTCCAGCGGATTGCAGAAGCGGATGACCGGCTGCACGCCGGCCGGCGGTGCCGGCAGCGTCTTGCCGGGCGCCGGGCGCCAGCGTCCGTCGTAACGCGGCTTCTCGTTGTTGGCGCGCTGACGTTCGCGCAGCGCATCGAGTTCCTCGGGCGTGGTGTAGCAGCGGTAGGCGTGGCCCTGCTCCAGCATCTGAGCGATCACCGCCTTGTAACGATCCATGCGCTGCATCTGGTAGAACGGGCCCTCGTCATGGCCCAGATCCAGCCACTTCATGCCATCGAGAATCGCCTGCACGGCCTCCGGGGTCGAGCGCGCGACGTCGGTATCTTCGATGCGCAGGATGAACTGGCCGCCATGCCGGCGTGCATAGGCCCACGAGAACAGCGCGGTGCGGGCGCCGCCGATGTGCAGATAACCAGTGGGGCTGGGGGCGAAACGGGTACGAACGACCTGGGACATGGCAGGAGACACGTAAAAGTGAGCGCGCGATTGTAGCGCGTCGCACAACAGCATTTGACGTGCCGACGTTCACCGGCTAGTATTCGCGCCCTGTCACGAATACAGGGCAGTTAGCTCAGCGGTAGAGCACCGCCTTCACACGGCGGGGGTCAGTGGTTCGATCCCACTACTGCCCACCACATTCAGGGCTCAGACCTCACGGTCTGGGCCCTTTTCTTTTGTCCCGGCGCCATGCCGCGCCAGGCATCGCCGACAGTACGTCGTTTCAAGCTTTTTGCCATGCACGCTGCGATGGCCGCTGTTACGCTGCGCGCCTCGCAGCTTGTTGCACCACTTTGACGCGGGCGCGAAGAAAATATACATTCACGTCTGTTTGTATAAATCCCTTACAGCTCATATGGTCAGACGCACCAAGGAAGAAGCCGAAGCGACGCGCATTCAGTTGCTCGACGCGGCGGAGCGCTGCTTCCGCGAAAAGGGGGTCGCCAGCACCACGCTGGACGACATCGCCAAGAGCGCCGGTCATACGCGCGGCGCCGTGTATTGGCATTTCGAGAACAAGGCCGACATTTTCGAAGCTGTATGCGAACGCGTGAGCACGCCGATGCAGGCCATGCTCAGCGATCTGGCGGCCGACCCCGGCAACGATCCGCTGGGCTATCTGCGCAACGACGCAATCCACGTGCTGCGCATGCTGGCCGAGTGCGAGCGCGTGCAGTCGGTGTTCGAGATCAAGTTCTGCAAGCTCGATGGCGGCCCCGACTTCGATCGCCTGCGCTCGCGCGAGCTGGAAACGCACACGCGCTGCCTGTCCATGCTGGAAGTGGTCTTCGCGGCGGCCGTGCGCCAGGGCCAGTTGCCGGCGCACCTGCCGCCGAAAGAGACCGCCGAGGCCATGCACGCCTTCATCGGTGGGCTGATGCGCAGCTGGATAGAACGCCGCGATTTCGACCTGCGCGCCCGGGCGCCCTGGCTGGTCGACACCTTCCTGACCGGTCTGCGCAACGCGCCCGACCCCGCCGCCTACGCCTGAACGTAGGCCGGAACATCGGCCGGAACCTTAGGGACGAAAAAAAGGCCACCCTCGAGGTGGCCTTCTTGTTCAAGCTGCCCGCGCTCAGGGCTGCTTGGCGTTGTCGATCAGTTTGCGATTGACGGTCACCGGATACTCCTTGCGCAGCGAGGCAAGATAGGCGGCGAAATCGTCCTGCGACACGGTCTGTTCGAGTTGCGCCTTGATCGCTTCGACGCGCGCGGGATCGAGCGCTTCCTTCGGCTGCTTGACGGCGGTGATGCGGAAGATCGCAAAACCACCGTTATCCATCGGGAAGCCCAGATAGGCTGGCAGCTTGTTGGCCGGTGCATTGAAGATGGCGCGCACCATAGTGGCGGCCGGACCCTGCGCCTGGGCGCGCGAGATGTCCTGCGGCGGCGACCAATTCAGCGGCGCCTCCTCGCCGGCACGCAGCTTGGCGAGCGACGCTTCGCCCCGCTCCAGCGCCATCTTGCGGCCCGCTTCGAAGCCCAGCTTCTTCTCGATGTCGGCCTGCACTGTTTCGAAGGGTTTGATCGACGGCGGCAGCTGTTCGATCACGCGCGCCGACACCAGGGTGTTCGACGCGGTCTCGATCGCCTGCGTGTTGCGACGGTTCTTGACCGCATCTTCCGAAAAGATCGCCTCACGTAGCTTCTCGTTGTCGAACGGCGCCGGCATCAGCAGCCCCTTGGGGATCAGCGGGCTGGTCTTCACCTGCAGACCAAGCTTTTCGGCAGCCGGTGCAAGACTGTCGGCCTGCTCATAGACGGTATTGCTGAAGGTTTCCGCCAGTTCGGCAAAGCGCCGACGGGCCGCCTGCTTCTTCAGATCGTCGGTAATCTCCGCGCGTGCCTGCTCGAGCGTTTTGCCCTGACCGCCGCGAACGTCCTCGACCTGGATGATGTGGTAACCGAAATCGGTCTCGACGACACCGCTGACTTCGCCCTTCTTCAACGCGAAAGCGGCCTCCTCGAACGGCTTCACCATGGTGCCGCGGCCGAAGAAGCCCAGATCGCCGCCATTGTCCTTCGAGCCCGGATCTTCGGAGTTGGCCTTGGCCAGTTCGGCGAATTTCGACGGATCGGCCTTGACCGTCTTCTGCAGGGCCTCGGCCTTGGCCTTGACCGCCTTGCGATCTTCGGCGCTGGCGCCCGCGTCGACGGTCAGCAGGATATGGCGCGCCTTGCGTTCCTCGCCCTGCATGTAGCGCGACTGGTTGGCTTCGAAGGTCTTGCGCACCTCTTCCTCGCTGACCTCCTGTGCCGCCGCAAGCGCGGCTTCGCTGAGCACGAGATACTCGACCTTGACCTGCTCCGGGACCGAGAACTCCTTCTGATTGTCGTCGTAGTACTTGCGCACCTGCTCCGGCGTGATCTTGAACTGCTCGATGAACTCGAACGGGGTGATGATGGCTTCGCTGACCTCGCGCTCTTCCTGCTGCATCTGTGCCCAGCGACGGGCAAGCGAGGCCGGCACGAAGGAACTGCCGGCGACCCCGGTGTACAGCTGGCGGATCACCAGATCCTGACGGATGCGGGCGAGCAGGCCGTCGCGGCTGTAGCCCTGCGTCTGGGCAACCTGGTCGAAGCGTGCTTCGGAAAACTTGCCGTCGATCTGGAAACCGGGAACGCCGGCGATGATCTGGCTCATGCGCGCATCGGAAACCGTCATGTGCTGACGCTGCGCCTCCTGCAGCAGGATGCGCTGGCTCACCAGGCCGTCGAGCGTCTGCGCACGCGCCTGCGGCGTTTCCATCATTTTCGGGTCGAACTGTTCGCCCGCCATGTCGCGCAGGCGATCGGTCTGATCACGCAGCGCCTGTTCGAACTCTTCCGGAGCGATCTTCAGCTTGCCAACGACCGCTGCGTCCTCGCGCACCGCATCGTTGTTCATGTAGGACTCGACGCCGAAGAAGGCGAAGGGCAACACCATCAGCAACAGGACGGCCTGGACCACGCGCTTGTTGTTGCGGACTGCATCGAACATAGGAACCTTTCGCGGAGCCCGGGCTTTTCGGGCGCAGGAAATGAAAAAGGCGAACAACCGTTCGCCCGCTGTCAGTTTTGGCGGAGTGGACGGGACTCGAACCCGCGACCCCCGGCGTGACAGGCCGGTATTCTAACCAACTGAACTACCACTCCAGTTTTGCGGGGCAACGAGGCAGGGACTGGTGGGTGCTGACGGGCTCGAACCGCCGACATTCGCCTTGTAAGGGCGACGCTCTACCAACTGAGCTAAGCACCCGCTGCCTGAAGGTCGCTGCAAAAAACAGCCCGCGATAATACCTCACAAGAGGCGGTTCGCGGGCTGTTGTCAGGCAGCGATCAGTGCGTAACGACCGAGCCGGCCGCTGCGGGTTCCTCGACCTTGGCGACCACGGTTGCCGGATCGGCCTCGGGCAGTGGATCGGGCTTGCGCTCGAGCGCGCGCTCGAGCACGTCGTCGATCCACTTCACCGCCACGATCTCGATCGAGTTCTTAAGCGTGTCAGGCATGTCCGCGAGGTCCTTCACGTTCTCCTGCGGAATCAGCGCCGTATGGATGCCGCCGCGTACCGCCGCGAGCAGCTTCTCCTTCAAGCCACCAATGCCCAGCACCTCGCCACGCAGCGTGATCTCGCCGGTCATCGCGACGTCCGCACGGACCGGGATGCCGGTCAGCGCAGACACCAGAGCGGTGGTGATCGCGATGCCCGCCGACGGACCGTCCTTGGGCGTCGCGCCTTCCGGGAAGTGCACGTGCAGATCGGACTTCTCGAACACCTCGTCCTTGATGCCCAGGCGACGTGCGCGCGAGCGCACCACCGAGCGCGCAGCCTCGACCGATTCCTTCATCACGTCGCCGAGCGAGCCGGTACGCTGCACCGCGCCCTTGCCCGGCATGGTCGCGACTTCGATGGTCAGCAGTTCACCGCCGACTTCGGTCCAGGCCAGACCGGTCACCTGTCCGACCTGATTGTCCTTCTCGGCGATGCCGAAGGTGTAGCGACGCACGCCGAGGAACTTGTCGAGGTTCTTCGCGTTGACGATCACCTTGGATGAACGCTTGCGCATCACCAGGCCCTTCACCACCTTGCGGCAGATCTTGGACACTTCACGTTCGAGCGCCCGCACGCCGGCCTCGCGGGTGTAGTAGCGCACGATATCGCGCAGCGCGTCTTCGGTGACCGACAGCTCTTCCTTCTTCAGGCCGTTGTTCTTCATCTGCTTCGGCACGAGATAGCGCTGGCAGATGTTGACCTTCTCTTCTTCGGTGTAGCCCGACAGCCGGATCACTTCCATCCGGTCGAGAAGCGGCGCCGGAATGTTCAGCGAGTTGGCAGTCGCGACGAACATCACGTCCGACAGGTCGTACTCGACCTCGACGTAGTGGTCGACGAAAGTCGAGTTCTGCTCCGGATCGAGCACTTCGAGCAGTGCCGACGACGGGTCGCCGCGGAAGTCCTGCCCCATCTTGTCGACCTCGTCGAGCAGGAAGAGCGGGTTCTTCACCGCGACCTTGGTCATGTTCTGCAGGATCTTGCCCGGCATCGAACCGATGTAGGTGCGACGGTGGCCACGGATTTCAGCTTCGTCGCGCACACCGCCCAGCGCCATCCGCACGAACTTGCGGTTGGTCGCCTTGGCGATCGACTGGCCGAGCGAGGTCTTGCCGACACCCGGAGGGCCGACCAGACACAGGATGGGCGCCTTCAGCTTGTCGACGCGTTGCTGCACCGCCAGGTACTCGAGGATGCGTTCCTTCACCTTCTCCAGACCGTAGTGGTCCTTGTCGAGAATCTTCTCGGCTTCGGCCAGATCCTTCGAAATGCGCGACTTCTTGCGCCACGGCAGGCCGACCAGCGTCTCGATGAAATTGCGCACAACGGTCGCCTCGGCCGACATCGGCGACATCAGCTTGAGCTTCTTCAGCTCGGACTGCGCCTTGGCGATGGCTTCCTTGGTCATGCCGGCGGCCTTGATCTTCTTCTCGATCTCCTCGAGATCGGCGCCGTCCTCGCCCTCGCCCAGTTCCTTCTGGATGGCCTTGACCTGCTCGTTCAGGTAGTACTCGCGCTGGCTCTTCTCCATCTGCCGCTTCACGCGGCCGCGGATGCGCTTCTCGACCTGCAGGATGTCGAGTTCGGTTTCCAGCTGCGACAGCAGGCGCTCGATGCGCTCGGCCGTACCGAACAGCTCAAGGATGTCCTGCTTCTGCTCGAGCTTGAGCGGCAAGTGCGCAGCCACCGTATCCGCCAGACGGCCCGCTTCCTCGATGCTGGACAGCGAGGTCAGGATTTCCGGCGGAATCTTCTTGTTCAACTTGACGTACTGATCAAATTGGCTGATCAGCGCGCGCCGCATCGCCTCGATTTCGTGCGAGGTCTGCTCGACGGCAGGCACCGTGGTGACTTGGGCCATGAACAGCGTCTTGATATCGACGATATCCTCGACCGTCGCACGCTGCGTGCCTTCGACAAGCACCTTCACGGTGCCGTCCGGCAGCTTGAGCATCTGCAGGATGTTGGCAACGCAGCCAATACGGTAGAGATCTTCGGGATTCGGCTCATCCTTGGCGGCAGACTTCTGTGCCACCAGCAGGATGCTCTTGCCGGCTTCCATGGCCGACTCGAGCGCCTTGATGGATTTCGGGCGACCGACGAACAGCGGGATCACCATGTGCGGGAAGACGACGACGTCCCGCAGTGGCAGAAGCGGCAGTTCGAGTTGCTCGGGAACGGTTTGGAGGCTGGACATTGCTATTCCTTAACGCGACAGTGTCAGACAGATTGGGGCGGCACTTCCCGAATCAAGCCGCCCCGGCTCCGGCACCCGCGCAGCGCGCAAACCGACGCGCGGGTATCAGTTCGAACCGGACACCTTGGGTTGGTCGGCGAACAGCATGATCGGCTTGGTCTCGCCGTCGATCACGCCCTCGTCGATCACCACCTTTGCGACATTCTCGATGCCCGGCAGTTCGTACATCGTGTCCAGCAGTGCCGACTCGATGATGCTGCGCAGACCACGTGCCCCGGTCTTGCGCTTCAGTGCCTTGCGGGCGATCGCCTGCAGCGCACCCGGGCGCACCTCGAGCTCGACGCCTTCCATCTGGAACAGCTTCTGGTACTGCTTGATCAGCGCGTTCTTCGGCTCGATCAGGATCTGGATCAGCGCTTCCTCGTCCAGTTCCTGCAGCGTCGCAACGACCGGAAGACGGCCAACGAACTCGGGAATCAGGCCGAACTTGATCAGATCCTCAGGTTCGACATTGCGCAGCGCCTCACCGGTGCTGCGGTTATCGCGGCTCTTCACCTCGGCACCGAAGCCGATGCCAACCTGCTCGGTGCGATTGCGAATGACCTTCTCCAGACCGTCGAACGCGCCACCGCAGATGAACAGGATGTTGGTCGTATCGACCTGAACGAAGTCCTGGTTCGGGTGCTTGCGACCGCCTTGCGGCGGCACGCTGGCGACCGTGCCCTCGATCAGCTTGAGCAGCGCTTGCTGCACGCCCTCGCCCGATACGTCGCGAGTGATCGACGGGTTGTCGGATTTGCGCGAAATCTTGTCGATTTCGTCGATGTAGACGATGCCCTGCTGCGCGCGCTCGACTTCGTAGTCGCACTTCTGCAGCAACTTCTGGATGATGTTCTCGACGTCTTCGCCGACGTAGCCCGCTTCGGTCAGCGTCGTGGCGTCCGCCATCACGAAGGGCACATTGAGCAGGCGCGCAAGCGTCTGCGCGAGCAGCGTCTTGCCCGACCCGGTCGGACCGACGAGCAGGATGTTGCTCTTCGACAGTTCGACCTCGTCCTTGCGCGACATGTGGCGCAGGCGCTTGTAATGGTTGTAGACGGCAACCGCGAGAATGCGCTTGGCCGGCGATTGCCCGATCACGTACTGATCGAGAATCTCGCAGATCTCCTTCGGCGACGGCAGATCACCGCGCGCACTCTTGCCCGCCTGCTCGCTGCTGATTTCGTCTCGAATGATGTCGTTGCACAGATCGATGCATTCGTCGCAGATGAAGACCGACGGCCCGGCGATGAGCTTCTTCACTTCATGCTGACTCTTCCCGCAGAACGAGCAGTAGAGCAGCTTTTCGGAACCCGATTTCTTGTCGGTCATGACTCAACTCCAAACTTGACAGGTACACCTGCGTTGCATGCGGACACCCGCACTCAGGCGGCACTCTCCGCCCGCGTTGTCAGTACCTTATCAATAATGCCGTACTCGCGCGCCTGTTCCGCCGAAAGGAAATTGTCGCGATCCGTGTCGCGTTCGATTGTTTCTATCGGCTGACCGGTGTGGTGCGCCATGATGTTGTTCAGCTTGGCGCGCAGCGTCAGGATTTCCCGGGCGTGGATTTCGATGTCCGACGCCTGCCCCTGAAAACCGCCCATCGGTTGATGAATCATCACGCGCGAGTTCGGCAGGCAGAAGCGCTTGCCCTTCGCACCGGCCGACAGCAGGAACGCGCCCATACTGGCGGCCTGACCGATACACAGCGTAGACACGTCCGGCTTGATGAACTGCATCGTGTCGTAGATCGACAAGCCCGCAGTAACCGAGCCGCCCGGCGAGTTGATGTAGAAGAAGATGTCCTTGTCCGGATTCTCGGATTCAAGGAACAGCAACTGCGCAACGATCAGGTTGGCCGTTGTGTCATTCACGGGTCCGACCAGGAACACCACGCGTTCACGCAGCAGACGCGAGTAAATGTCGTAAGCGCGCTCGCCCCGACCACTTTGCTCGATGACCATGGGCACCATGCCCAGACCGACAGTTTCCGACATCATTCGATACTCTCCCGGACGAGGCCGCCGGTGCGGCCTCTCGTATTCATACAAGCAAGCATCGGACCCGACACGTCGTACCGATCAGTTCGTTGCCATCAGGTCGTCAAACTCGACAGCCTTGTCCGACACCGTTGCGACGCCCAGTACCCAGTCGACCACGTTGTCTTCGACAACGAGCGCTTCGACTTGTGCCAGACGTTGCGTATCGCTGTAGTACCAGCGAACGACATCGGCGGGATCTTCATAACTTTGAGCCTGCTCTTCCACCACGGCGCGGATTTGTTCCGGCTTCGCATACAGCTCGTTCTTCTTGACGATCTCGGCAACAACGAGGCCGAGACGGACACGGCGCACAGCCTGATCGGCAAACCATGCCGGCTCGACCGGAATGTCCTTCACGTTCATGCCGCGCGAGGCAAGATTTGCACGCGCTTCTTCCGCCATGCGCTGCGACTCCTGCTCGACCAGCGCGCTCGGCACGTCAAACTCATGCGTTTCGAGCAGCAGATTCATGACCTCGTTCTTGACGCGTGCCTGCAGGCGCTTCTTGACTTCACGTTCCAGGTTGGACTTGACGTCCGCCTTGAGCTGTTCGACGTCGCCGGACGGAACACCGAGGGACTTCGCGAAATCGGCGGAAAGCTCAGGGAGCACCGGGGCCTCCACCGACTTGATCTTGACCTCGAACTGAACCGTCGTACCGGCCAGATCCTTTGCCTGATAGTCCTCGGGGAAGGTCAGCGAGAACGTCTTGGAATCGCCCGCCTTCAAGCCTTCGACATTCGTCTCGAACTCGGGCAACAGCGCGCCCGCACCAAGAACGACAGGGAAGTCTTCCGCGGTGCCGCCGTCGAAAGCTTCGCCTTCCCGCGTTCCGCGGAAGTCCATGACAATCCGATCATCCTTGGCGGCAGCCTTATCCGCAGCAGCGTAGCTGACACGCTGCTTACGCAGAACTTCGAGCGTCTTTTCGACCTCCGCATCTCCGACGGTCAATACCGAGCGCTCGAGCGTCTTGCCGCTGAGGTCCGCCGCAACGATCTCCGGGTACACCTCGAAGGTAGCACTGAAGAAAACCTTGCCAGGTTCGGTGGATTCTGCGGGTTCGATCTTCGGGAACCCGGCAACGCGGAGGTTCTGCTCGCGCACTGCGGCGCCGAAAGCTTGCTGAACGGCTTCGGTGAACGCCTCGGAGCGAGCTTGCGCCGAGTATTGCTGTTCGACGATCTTCATCGGCACCTTGCCCGGGCGGAAGCCGGGCATCTTGACCGTGCGCGCCATCCGCGCAAGGCGAACCGCAACGCTCTTTTCGACATCCGCGGCAACCACCGACATGTTGATCTTCCGCTCGAGTGTGTTCACGGGTGAGGTGTTCTGCGCCATTAGCGAATGTCCTTGAATCGTAGGGAAAAATTAGGCGTGATTGTATGAAATTCCGCGATCGCGGATAGCTTTCTAGGATAACACAGCACGCAACGCTCTGAGCCTTACGCCTGGTAATCCGATCGACCAAGTTTGGCGATCATTCGATGCTGCACCTGCGAGCTGGCATCCGCGTTCGTCGCACCG